>NC_009792.1:2400000-3600000 GCF_000018045.1 Citrobacter koseri ATCC BAA-895
ATTCATGATCGTTTCTGAACAACGCGGCCGTCGGTTTGTGAACCTGAAGTCCGATCCACAGAAATCCCTGTTAAATCAGCAGATTTACCGCAGTATTGAACCCGGTTACCACATGAACAAAAAACACTGGATTTCCGTTTACGCAGGAGACGATATCACGCCGTCGCTGCTTGCCGACCTGATCGGCGACTCCTGGAATCTGGTGGTGGATGGTCTGGCTAAAAAAGATCAAAAGCGTCTGCGCCCCGCCTGATTTATCGTTGATATCGATAAGTGTTTTCGCACTTTTCTCTCTTATCTTTTATGTGCTAACCCTGTACCCTGCTGGCACGAAAACGCACCCGCAGGGTATTAAAAAACATCAGGAGTATTTATGGATATCGTTTCTGTCGCCTTAAAACGCTACTCCACTAAGGCGTTCGATCCCAGCAAACAACTGACCGCAGACGAAGCGGAAAAACTCAAAACATTGCTGCAATATAGCCCTTCCAGCACCAACTCTCAGCCGTGGCATTTCATCGTCGCCAGTACCGAAGAAGGGAAAGCGCGCGTTGCGAAATCCGCCGCCGGTAATTTCGTGTTTAACGAGCGCAAAATGCTGGATGCTTCCCATGTCGTCGTGTTTTGCGCAAAAACCGCAATGGACGACGCCTGGCTGGATCGCGTTGTCGATCAGGAAGATGCCGATGGCCGTTTTGCCACGCCGGAAGCCAAAGCGGCAAATAACAAAGGCCGTCGCTTTTTCGCGGATCTGCACCGCCGCGACCTGAAAGATGACGATCAGTGGATGGCGAAACAGGTATACCTGAATGTTGGCAACTTCCTGCTGGGCGTCGCCGCGATGGGTCTGGACGCCGTACCGATTGAAGGCTTCGACGCCGCGGTTCTTGACGCTGAATTTGGCCTGAAAGAGAAAGGTTATACCAGCCTGGTCGTGGTGCCTGTCGGCCATCACAGCGTAGAAGATTTTAACGCTACGCTGCCGAAATCCCGCCTGCCGCAGGAAACCACCCTGACGGAAGTCTGATTTCTTGTTATGCCGGATGGCGGCTGCGCCTTATCCGGCCTACGGTGCACACGTTATTGTAGGCCCGGTAAGCGTCGCGCCACCGGGCATTATGCCGGATGGCGGCTGCGCCTTATCCGGCCTACGGAGCACACGTTATTGTAGGCTCGGTAAGCGTAGCGCCACCGGGCATATCGCCTTATCCGGCCTACGGAGCATACGTTATTGTAGGCCCGGTAAGCGTAGCGCCACCGGGCATTTTACTGCTTATCCAGCCACGCCAGCGCCTGTTCTCCGGCCTCATCCATCGGTAAATACACCAACAACCGGGAGCCGTTACGCGGTGCGGAATACCAGTACATCTGCTGCAAACTAAAACGCCCTAACCGGGGATGGAGAAAATTCTTCACCTGGTTTTCCACGCCACGCACCTCATAACGCTGATGCCATAACGCTTCAAACTCGGAAGATGCGGCGAAAAAGCGCGCCAGTTTATTTTCCCACCTCGGATCGCCACGGTGTTCCGCCATTGCCGCACGGAAATAAGAGACAAACGTCGGCAGCACGTCGCGGTTTTCTATGCGGCTGCGCCAGGTTTCGTTGGTGAGGTAGAGGTAAATACAGTTGCGATCGTCATCCGGGATCGTGGCAAAATCCACGCCCATCAGCCGACAAAAACTCTCATTCCACGCCACAATATCAAAATTAGGTTTCTGAATGCTAGCTGGCTGCGGCATCAGGCTGTCAAGCATACGGCGGGTTCCCGCACTGATCCCTTCGCACACGGTGATCTGCGTCGATTCCGGCGGCGTCAGCCCGGCCAGAACAAACAGGTGTCGGGTTTCCAGCGGGCTGCATTGCAGCGCATTCGCAACGCCAACCAGTACCGACTCAGAGGGATTCACCTCCCGCCCCTGTTCCAGCCAGGTGTACCAGGTCACGCCAACTTCCGCCAGCATCGCCACCTCTTCGCGGCGCAGACCGGGCGTTCGCCGCCGACCGACGCGCGGCAGCCCCATACGTTGCGGATCGAGGCTTTCCCGCCGGGCGCGTAAAAATGCGCCGAGCTGCTTCCGGTTGTCTGCGGGTTGCATCACCGTGGGCTCACGTCGCGTCATCACCGTCATATTACCTCCAGCATGGTAGTACCAATACCAGTATAACCAGGAACTGGTACCCGTTTAATTCTTCAGTAATGCTACGTCCATCTGTTGAATGACGCAATGGAGTTACCATGAATACGTCAGCCGTTTCACTCAGTCGCACCGGGCTATCGCTCTTGCTGACAGGCCAAATGCTGCCGCTTATTGATACATCGATTACCAACGTCGCCCTGGAGTCCATTACCCGCTCTTTACAGGCGACAACGACGCAACTGGAGTTAATTGTCGCCCTCTATGGGATAACGTTCGCGGTCTGTCTGGCGCTGGGGAGCAAGCTCGGCGATAACTACGGTCGCCGCCGCCTGTTTATGTGGGGAGTCGCATTCTTTGGCGTCGCCTCCCTGTTCTGCGGTCTGGCGAACTCTATTCACATGCTGCTGGGCGCCCGTATTTTGCAGGGGGCTGGCGCGGCGTTGATCGTGCCGCAAATTCTCGCCACGCTTCACGTCACGCTAAAAGGAAGCGCGCACGCAAAGGCCATCAGTTTATATGGCGGTATTGGCGGCATTGCCTTTATCGTCGGTCAAATGGGCGGCGGCTGGCTGGTCTCGGCGGATATCGCCGGGCTTGGCTGGCGCAACGCATTTTTTATTAATGTCCCGGTCTGCCTTCTGGTACTGGCATTCAGCCGCCGCCACGTTCCCGAAACGGCCAGCGAAACCCGCGCCGACATCGACTGGTTGGGCACCGTCTGTCTGGCCGCCATCCTCTGCTGCCTGCTTTTTCCTATGGCGCTGGGGCCAGAAACCGGCTGGCCCTGGCAGGCTCAGGCGGCGCTATTTGCCATTCTCCCGCTGGGATGGTGGATGCGTAAAAATGCGCTCCGGCAGGAGCTGCGCCACCAGCACCCGCTTCTGCCGCCGCGCCTGTTACGGCTGACCAGCATCCGTTTCGGCATCCTGATCGCATTGCTGTTTTTTAGCGCATGGTCAGGTTTTATGTTCTGTATGGCGCTGACTCTGCAAATGGGTCTGGGGATGGCGCCGTGGGAATCCGGCAACAGCTTTATCGCCCTCGGCGCGGCCTATTTCATCTCGGCCTGCTACGCACCGCGATTGATTGCGCGCTACAGCATGGGGCGTATTCTGTTGATGGGTCTGGCGATTCAGATAATCGGCTTAGCCGGGTTAATGATGACCTTCTGGCATTCGGGTATGCAAACATCCACCTTCGCGCTGGCGCCGGCAACGGCCCTGATAGGTTATGGACAGGCGCTGATCGTGAACAGCTTTTATCGTATCGGCATGCGCGATATCAGCACGCAGGATGCCGGAGCCGGAAGCGCCATTTTAAGCACGTTGCAGCAAGCCACATTGGGGCTTGGCCCGGCGGTGCTGGGGGCGTTATTTTTGCATCTGCAACACAATAGTCACGGCGATTATACGCAGTCGGTGATCGGTTTTCTGGCCGTCGAAGCTGCCATGATGCTCAGTCTGGTTCTGGCGACATTATGGTTTCGCCGCGCATTGAATATCAATGCAACCCGCCCCTGTATGGTGTCAAAATAACAAACCTGCATCGTGCAATTTGCATAATATCCGCACAGCGGTCATCATAGACCGCTGTTTATAAAGGAGACGTTATGCAGGAATTAATATCTCAGGTAGAAGAACTCGGGATCGAAATGAATCACACCACTTCGCTGGTGATGATTTTTGGCATTATTTTTCTCACTGCCATCATTGTGCATATTATTTTGCATTGGGTGGTGCTGCGAGCCTTTGAAAAGCGCGCCAGCGCCAGTTCACGCCTGTGGCTGCAAATCATTACCCAGAATAAATTATTTCACCGCCTGGCGTTTACGCTCCAGGGGATTA
The DNA here is from genome assembly GCF_000018045.1 of Citrobacter koseri ATCC BAA-895. Taxonomy (NCBI): domain Bacteria; kingdom Pseudomonadati; phylum Pseudomonadota; class Gammaproteobacteria; order Enterobacterales; family Enterobacteriaceae; genus Citrobacter; species Citrobacter koseri. The sequence goes on from NC_009792.1 coordinate 2,403,987, forward strand.
TCGTCAATATTCAGGCTGTGCTCTGGCTACAAAAGGGGACTGAGGCGGCTGAGATATTAACCACCTGCGCACAACTGTGGATCATGATGTATGCCCTGTTGTCCGTCTTTTCGTTACTGGATGTTATTCTCAACCTGTCGCAAAAATTCCCGGCGGCGTCTCAGCTTCCGCTGAAAGGAATATTCCAGGGCATCAAGCTCATCGGCGCCATTATCATCGGTATTCTGATGATCTCCCTGCTGATAGGCCAGTCTCCGGCTATTCTCATTAGCGGTCTCGGCGCGATGGCCGCCGTCTTAATGCTGGTGTTTAAAGACCCCATTCTCGGTCTGGTCGCGGGTATACAGCTTTCAGCGAACGATATGCTGAAGCTGGGCGACTGGCTGGAAATGCCGAAATACGGCGCGGACGGCGCGGTGATCGATATCGGCTTAACCACCGTGAAAGTGCGCAACTGGGATAATACCATTACCACCATCCCCACCTGGTCCCTGGTTTCGGACTCTTTCAAAAACTGGAGCGGCATGTCCGCCTCTGGCGGTCGCCGAATTAAACGCAGCATCAGTATCGACGCCACCAGCATTCATTTTCTTGATGAGGATGAGCAGCAGCGTTTATATAAAGCGCATTTGTTAAAGCCCTATTTAACCACCCGTCATCAGGAAATCCAGGAATGGAACCAACAGCAGACTGCGCCGGAATCCGTACTCAATCATCGTCGGATGACCAATATTGGCACTTTCCGCGCCTACCTGAATGAATATTTACGCCACCATCCGCGTATCCGCAAAGATATGACCATGATGGTACGCCAGCTTGCGCCGGACGATCAGGGTTTACCCATTGAGATTTACGCGTTTACCAATACCGTGGTGTGGCTGGAATATGAAAGTATTCAGGCCGATATTTTCGACCACATTTTTGCCGTGGTCGAAGAGTTTGGCTTACGGATTCACCAGTCCCCTACAGGAAACGATATTCGCGCGCTGTCCGGGGCGTTTCAGCGCTAATATCAGGTACTGGCGCGGGAAATATAGCGCCAGTCCATCATCACCCTTTCGGTTGGCGCATCCGGGTGTTCAATCCGGTTCAGCAGCAGCCCGACCGCTTTACGGCCAATATCGCGGGAAGGCTGCTCGATAGTGGTCAGCTGCGGGGAAACCATCTCCGCCAGCTCCGTACCGTCAAAACCCACGACGGCGATATCCTGCGGGATGCGCAATCCGGCGTTGGCAATGGCGCGCATGGCCCCTGCCGCCAGGGTATCCGATACCGCAAAAACCGCATCCGGGCGCGTTTCTGCCGCCAGCAAAACGTCCATCGCCGCCATTCCGGCGCTGGAACTCAGTTCGCTGGCATACTCTACCGCCTGATAATCCAGAGACCAGGCATGAAGCGCCGCCTTATACCCCCGCTCCCTCAGACGCGCATATTTATAGCTTAAATCATGGTTGATCAGCGCAATCCGCTGATACCCCTTTTCGACCAGATGGGAGATGACCGACTGTGCGGCATCAACGTCATTGATCCCCACACAGGAGACCGCGCCTTTATCGGCGTATTCCGCGCACTGCACCCACGGCGCATCGCCGATTATGGTGGTCAGCTCCGGTAATTTTGAAAACGCGTCCATAGTGATAATGCCATCGACAATTTTCCCCGAGAGCAGTTTCAGCGCCGATTTTGAACGCGCCATATCCGAGCCTGAATTACACAGCAGAATGCGATACCCGTTTTTCTCCGCCTCTTCTTCAATGCCCTTCACCACTTCTGCGCAAAAAGGGTTCGCAATATTTGAAACCATCACCAGAATCATTGAGCTGCGCGCGGTGCGAAGCTGGCGCGCCAGCAGGTTGGGCTGATAGTTACTTTCCTTGATGGCTTGCAGCACGCGCTCGCGGTTTTTGGCTTTGACGGTATCACTGTTATTGAGCACGCGTGATACCGTCGCCACCGACACACCGGCGAGCTGGGCGATTTTTTGAATAGACATAACGGCGACACATCCTGCGGTTTGCGCTTTGTGTTGAGGCTACCATAAAATCGCCCTCCGGCGAACCGGGCGAAGGTTTACCGCATCACGCTCACCCACCGCTGGTGTTGATGGCTTTTCACAATGGCGTCAATGATATACATCACGTCAGCACCGTCCGCGAACGAGGCAAAACGACGCACCTCCGGCGCGGGCATTTTTCCTGCCTGCACCGCAAGATAAAACTGCTGCATCATGTTTTTAAAGGCATCCGGCCAGCCCTCAATATGTCCACCGGGAAAGTGCGCGCTGCCAGCCACATCCGCGTTCATTAATCCGGGATCGTCCGTCAGGATCTGATTCGCCTGCTGCCGGTGGCCGATCCACAACTGCTGCGGCACCTCCTGATCCCAGGCCAGCGAACAGTGACTGCCGTTAATCTCAAATGTCAGCTGGTTTTTCCGCCCGGCGCTCACCTGTGAAACGCTGAAACAGCCTTTGCTGCCGTCATCAAAACGCACCAGCACCGCTCCTCTGTCTTCCGTGCTGACCGGTTTATCTACCCACTGGCGCTCCGTGAGCGGCTGAGTAAACGTCGAGTTCCTTTCCACGCTGGCCTTACGCGTTGGCCAGACCGTGGCAAGATCCGCCATCACCTCCACAATCCGCTTTCCGGTAACAAACTGCACCGTGTCGCACCAGTGTGAACCGATATCCGCCACCGCGCGTGAGCTCCCGCCAAGCGCGGGGTCTACGCGCCAGTTATAGTCGGTTTCCAGCAGCATCCAGTCCTGCAAATAACTGCCCTGCACGGAAAACTGCCGCCCGACGCTCCCGGCGCGTACCATGCTGGCGGCCTGCTGCACCATCGCAAACTGCCGGTAGACAAAACTCACGCCATGCACCACCCCCGCCTGCTCCGCCAGCGCGGCCAGTTCACGCGCTTCATCCGGCGTCATGCAGAGCGGTTTTTCGGAGAACACAGACAACCCCGCCCGCAACACCTGGCGATTGATGTCGGCATGAAGATGGTTCGGCGTGCAGTTGTGTACCACCTGCAATCCCGGATGCGCCAGTAATGCCTCCACGCTGCCGTAAGCGTGCGGAACGTTTAGCGCCCGGGCTTTCTCCTGCGCCTTCTCCAGCGAACTGTCGCAAAGCGCAACCACCGATACGTTTCCCGGTCGGCGCAAGGCTTCAATATGCGCAGGGCCAATAAACCCGGTTCCGATAATACCAACCTGAATCATTTACGTACCTCATCACCCGCAGCGAAATCATCAAACGCATGCTCAGAAACCGGAATAATATGACGGCGAATAAATTCACTGCCCTCACGCGCGCCGGTGGCGGCTTCTTTCAGGCAGCACTCCCACTCCAGTACCGCCCAGCCGGGGTAATCATATTGGGCGAACTTGCTGAACAGCGTTTTGAAATCCACCTGTCCGTCACCCGGCGAACGAAACCGCCCGGCCCGTTCAATCCAGGGTTGATACCCGCCGTATACGCCGCTACGGCTGCTGGCGCGATACTCGGCATCTTTCACATGAAACGCTTTAATGCGCGAGTGGTACACATCCACAAAGCCCAGATAATCCATCTGTTGCAGCAGCAGGTGGCTGGGATCGTACAGAATATGGCAACGCGGATGATCGTCGACCAGCGCTAAAAAACGCTCGAACGTAACGCCATCGTGCAAATCTTCGCTGGGGTGAATCTCATAACACACGTCCACGCCATGCTCATCAAAGCAGTCGAGAATCGGTCGCCAGCGGCGCGCCAGTTCGCTGAACGCCTCGTCAAAACGCTGACGATTATGCGGCGGCCAGGGGTAAAAATAGGGCCAGGCGAGCGAACCGGAGAAGGTGGCATGTGCGGTCAGCCCCAGTTTTTGCGAAGCGGCGGCAGCCTGTTGCAACGTCTGCGTCGCCCATGCCTGTCGCGCCTGCGGGTTTCCGCGCATCGACGGCGGCGCAAAACCGGCAAACGCCTCATCATAGGCCGGGTGTACCGCAATCAGTTGACCTTCAAGATGGGTCGATAATTCACTGATGACCAGGCCGTGATCCGCCAGCATCCCGCGAATATCATCACAGTAGGTCTGGCTCACGGCGGCCTGTTCAACATCAAACAACGCTTTATGATTGCAGGGGATCTGCAAGGCCTTATAACCCAGCCCTGCCGCCCAACCGGCCAGCCCTTCCAGCGTATTAAACGGGGGTTGCCTGCCGATAAACTGCGCCAGAAAAATACCCGGTCCCTTAATGGTTCTCATAACCCCTCCTGAAAATTACGCCAGCTCTTTCTCGTCATACTTGAAAGCGAAAAGGAAAATCGCGGCAATCACCGCAGCGGCCACTGCCGGGAGCCACCAGAACGTCACCCAGGCCTGGGGAACCGCCTGCCCCGCAACCAGGCGGTTGTACAGCGCGCCGGAGATCTGCGAGCCGAGCAGCATACCGATGCCATAGGTAAACATGACGATCATACTTTGCGCCTGCCCTTTCACCTTTTCTCCGGCAATGCGGTCGGTATAGATAAAACCCACGACAAAGAAAAAGTCATAACACACGCCATGAAGCAAAATACCGAGATAGAGCAGGAAGCGCCCCTCTTCGCTGATGCCGAGCGCAAAGAAGGCATAACGGACAAACCAGGCGCACATCCCGATCAGCAGCATGTATTTCACCCCCAGACGGCGGAACAGGAAGGGGATCACCAGCATAAAGACGATTTCGGACATCTGGCCGAATGACATCGCGGTGCTGACATCGCCCACGCCAGCATCCGCCAGGAACGAGGCGGTATAGGCGTAGTAAGTCCCCAGCGGCACGGAGATTAACGTCGCGCAAAGCGAGAACACAAAGAAGTGGCGGGTCTTGAGTAATGCAAACGCATCAGCGCAAAGAAGATCGCGTATCTTCACCGGCAACCCCTTCGCTGGCGCAGGGGTGTGCGGCAGCGTCAGGCTGTAGAGCGCCAGAATCACAGAGCAGAGCGCGGCAAGCGTGAAGATCCCGGTGGTGTCGGAAATCCCCGTCACGCCGATAAAAATACCGGCCACAATCCAGCCAATCGTGCCGAACACGCGTACAACCGGGAAGGTTTTATCTTTATCTGACAGGCTATGAAAGGCGATGTTGTTGGTCAGCGCCAGCGTTGGCATGTAGCACAGCGTATAGCCAAACAGCAGCCCGATGAGCAATGCCCCGTTTTGCGCCACCAGCGCCTGCGGTACAAACCACAGAATCGCCGCCCCCGCCACATGCATCACCGCCATCACTTTTTGCGACGCAAAGAAGCGATCCACCAGCATCCCCAGTACAAACGGCGACAGGATGGAGGCGATCGGCCCGGCGGAAAACGCATCGCCAATCAGCAGCGACATGTTGTACTGGGTCATCACCAGCCCCAGCGTCACCGACCAGCTCCCCCAGATGAAGAACTGTAAGAACATCATTAACGACAGTCTCGGCACCAGCAGCCGGTACTGTACGGTCTGTTTTCCACTACTTTCGGTTGTCGACACCATTTTTTTGCCTCACCTTTAAAAAGTAATCGATTACAAATAAACTCAAAATGAAAAGTAATCGATTACAAAACAAAGATCCTGCGGATCAAATAAGAATTGCGAGGAGAGTCACGATAAAGGTGAAGCGTGGCGCGGCGCGCGATGTTGCGGGTGGCGGCTGTGCAGGCCCGGTAAGCGCAACGCCACCGGGCAGCAGGATTAACGGGTTTTACGGCGCAGTAATTTAAAGGCAACGAACAGGAACAGTATCCATACCGGCAGCAATATCGCCGACAGGCGCATATCGTCAATGGTACACATCAGAACCAGAATCATCGCCAGAAAAGCAATGCACAGGTAGTTCCCGGCAGGGTACAGCAACGCCCTGAACTGCGTATCGCGACCTTTGCGCCGCATCGCCGCGCGAAAACGCAGGTGCGCCAGGCAGATCATAATCCAGTTCAGCAGCAGCGTGGCGACCACCAGCGCCATCAGTAAGCCAAAGGCTTTCTGCGGCAGCAGATAGTTGATGAGTACCACCAACGAGGTGATAGCGCCAGAGAGCACCAACGAGTTCACCGGTACGCCACGGCGACTGACGCGGGTTAAAAACTTCGGCGCATTTCCCTGAACGGAAAGACCGAACAGCATACGGCTGTTGGAATAGACGCCACTGTTATAAACCGACAGCGAGGCCACCAGAATGACAAAGTTCAGCGCAGAAGCCACCACGTTACTGTCGAGATTATGGAAAATCATCACGAACGGGCTGCTGTTGGATTGCACTTCCACCCACGGATAAAGCGCTAACAGCACCACCAGCGAACCGATATAAAACAGCAGAATACGGTAAACCACCTGATTCACCGCTTTTGGAATGCTTTTATGCGGATCGCGCGCTTCAGCGGCGGTGATCCCAATAAGCTCAAGCCCGCCGAAAGAGAACATGATCACCGCCAGAGAGAGGATCAGCCCGTTCCAGCCGGTAGCGAAAAAGCCGTTGTAGCGCCAGAGGTTCTCGATACTGGCATGTTCTCCCCCGTTACCAGAAAAGAGCATCCACAGGCCAAAGCCGATCATGCCGATAATCGCCAGCACTTTGATTAGCGCAAACCAGAACTCCGTTTCACCGTACAGGCGCACGTTCACGAGGTTAACGGCGTTGATGATAATGAAGAACGCGGCGGCCCAGATCCAGGTTGGAACATCGGGAAGCCAGTATTGCATATAGATACCGGCGGCAGTCAGCTCCGCCATCCCGACCAGTACGAACATGACCCAGTAGTTCCAGCCGGAAAGAAAACCGGCGAAGGGGCCCCAGTATTTGTATGCAAAGTGCGCGAAAGAGCCGGAAACGGGTTCTTCAACCACCATTTCACCCAGCTGGCGCATGATGAGGAAAGCGATAATTCCGGCGACGCCGTAACCCAGCAGAACCGCCGGGCCAGCCATTTGAATGGCGGGGCCAATCCCCAGAAACAGACCTGTACCAATTGCGCCGCCCAGCGCAATCAATTGAATATGGCGGTTTTGCAACCCCCGTTGAAGCGTCGGCTCTCCGTTCGACGCAGCATCAGGCAAACTGTTGCCAGATGCAGTTGACGCGTTTTTCACGCCCTACCCCTGTATCGTTTTTATTGAAGGGGCACCTTTTAACATTTCGCTATAGTTGCCGCAAGGCACAATCCTCAGGGATGCGCCAGGCATCCCTGCCTGACGCCCCGAGGCGACGCTATTTATTATTTGTTCAGATCAATACGCACCACGCTGTCTGGCGCATCAGTCGAGTGATCTTTATTGAATTTCTGTTTCACCGTGACATACAGCGTCTGACCATCGGCGGACAGCAGCAGGCTGTTTGGATTCGGCGGCAGATCCCAGGATTTCTTCACGCTGTAATCCGTCGCGTTGAGGCTGAGCAACTTCCCGGACTCACGCTGAGAAATATAAAGCTCATTGCGTTTCGGGTTGAATTTCACCGATAAGGAATCACCCACATCCAGCTGTTTGATAAGTTTGCCCGTATGGATATCCAGCACCAGCGTGGTTTTCGCTTTGGAGTTGTCGGTAACAAACAGGCGACCGGTTTGCGTATCTTCCGCCATATTCAGCAGCAGCGCCGGTTTATCACCCAGCGGTTTCCAGCGTTTTTCTACGCGCTGCGTGCGAGGATTGATAACCAGAATTTCACCGCCGCCATTCGCGGCATAGATACGCTGCGTGCTGTCAGAGTAGTGCAGACCGGTCATCCATTTACCGGTATTTTTGATGCGGGTTTTCAGCTTCAGGGTGTCGGCATCGACGACCCAGATCACCGCCGGATCGGCAACGGCGCCGATATACAGCAGGCCGTTATGCAGCAGAACCTGACGCGCGCCGTACGGGAATCCTTCCGGGTTACGTTCCGGGAAGAGCACACGGTTTTTCACTTTGCCGTCAGCGGTATTCAGCGCGCTCACGCCGCCATCCAGCGAATTGGTGACATAGACGGTTTTACCGTCCGGCGAAATCGCCATACCGAAGTTTTTCAGGTCAGTGTGGCTGGCGCCAATGGTTTTCAGCGTCTTCGGATCCAGTTTGTAGACCACCCCGCCCTGCACATCTTTAAAACCTTCGGCGCTGGCAACGTAAAGCGCATCGCCTGACGGGCTTAACGCCATTTCATACAGTCCATCGGCTAAATCACGTTTCTGAACATCGGTCGCAACGGCTGGCGCAGTCGGCGTTGCCTGCGGCGCAACGGGGGTTGAAGAACCGGAAGTGGCCGCACAACCACTTAATGCAACGGCAATCAGCAGGGCCAACGCGGATGTTGTCTTTTTCATTTTGGAAATCCTTACCTGGGTAATGTGAACCATGTGAAAAAAGCCTGATAACGTCCTTTGCACGCGGCAGTGACGTGATGAACCATCCGTGTAGAGAGGGAAAGTCTTACGAACCGTAAGCGCATTCGCCGCCAGGCCATTAAATAATAAAGAGAATGAGAACTATACTTATTCTCTTTAGCGAAGCAAGAATAATTCACCCGAAAGACGAAATTTCAAAACGGTGGTTTGAAGTACAAGCCAGATGGACATACCAGGGCACGTCGTATAATTTTCGTGAATTGTTCTGGACGAAAAGGCTTCACACACCACAGAATATGTTTTAATTTTTTTTCTATATTTTCAAACGCGTGAGTCGGATCTACTATCTGTCACTCGTTTTTGAGTCACGTCGGGCATCGGCTGTCATGAATAAAATCATTAAACGGTTAGAGATCGTCAAAAGCGCCATCGAACTTGAGGATGAGGAGATCATCCATCAGCAACTTGCGCACCTGAAAGACGCCTCTCTGGATGCGGCCATCGGCACCATTGCCCTGGCGATCGAGGAGCGACGTTTCGGCGACGCGATGCGTGAAATTGCCGCCTGGTTACAGTCCCAGCGCGCCGTCTCGACGTGGCAGGACCCCGGCATCGCCGCCAGCAAGCTGGAACTGAAGGCGCTCGAAACGCAGCTACGCGAGCTGATCGACAAACGCAATGCCCGCATCCAGATCCTCGACGATTTCAACGATTTGTATCACTTGCGCCTCGGCCCGCTCATGGGCCGTATTCTGGAGCTACGCAAACAGCTGGCCGCCAGCGCGCAGCGTAGGCAAGAGGCCGAACTCAGACGACGTGAAAAGGACTATCAGTCCTGCCAGCAGTATATTTCTCAGGCTATCGATCAGTTAGTGAAGCTTAAACAGCACTGGGTAAGCCTTAGCTCAACCTCCCGGGAAGCGGTGGAAACCAGAGAGCGTATTCAGCAGCAGACGGAACTTATCACCTCCCTGCTGGCGGAAATTCGCGAGCTGGAGAATGATTTCTCGCGTCAGGATGACAGCGCAACCCGACAGGCGCGTGAAGAGGCCGATCACGAATATGAGGAATATCAGGAGCAGCATCAGGATGCGCAGCACCGCTATGCGCGCGATCAGCGCCTCTCTGCTGATGAACGTAATGAGCTTAAACGCCTGTGGCGCCAGGCCAGCCGACTCTGCCACCCGGACGTGGTCGCCGATGAGCTGAAAGAAAAAGCGCACCAGATGATGGTTCAACTTAACCAGGCCAGGCAGAATGCCGACCTGGCCACGATCCGTTCGCTACTTACCCAGTTGCAAAGCGGTCTGGAGCCGATGCTGGCGAGCGACAGGCTGAACAATCTTGCCCATCTGCGCAGTAAGATAGAGCAACTCAGAACGCAAATTAACGCCCTGCTCAAAGAGATAAGCGAGCTGGAAACGGAGAACGCCTGGCGTCTTGCCACATCCGTAACCGACAAAGAAGCGTACTTTGCTGAGCAGGAGCGCGCATTAGCGGAAATTCGCGATACGCTGGAAGTTCAGGTAAAACATGCGGAACAAGAGATCCTCGCCGGGTAAGGCGGAGCGTCAGGGAGGCAGCTCACAACATCATCATGACCACCCTTTACCCTTTATAGCCGTCGAACTTTATTGCCCATTAAAAAACTAATGATGATTCTTTCGATCTCTGCTTCTTCACGCGAATTTTTAAAATCAAAACGACAGGAGACCTGATAACAGGAATACAGCTGATTCTCTGCATCAAATTCATTGACCATCACCACATCCACCACTTTTAAGTCGAGTTGCAAATAGCCGAATTGTTCAAAATCCAGAGACGCGCCTTTTATGACGGCATCTTTATAGAGAAAACGCGTATTCGCATCCTGCGCAATTAATGCGCATCCCCCCCTGGACATATTTTTAATTTTGAAAGAATAATTCTCTCCATTTTTATATCGTCCAAAGCAGTTGAAACTGTGTCCCTTCAGGAAGGAGAAGCGCTGATGCTGGCGTCGTTGTATAAGAAAGACCATCTCGGGAATGAAATACGCCAGCGCATTCTCCATGCCGTCTGACATTTCCTGATCAATTCTGGCGTTAAATTTTATAATTCCATTTTCACTGTGAAGAATAAACGTTTGGATCTTTTTGGTGACAATATCCTTATGGTGAGGGATAACAAAATGTTCAAAATCAACTTTTTCCAGCTGCGTGACCACACTAGTGTTGGCATATTTAAGCTCTAGTTTAGTCTTCTTTAGTAGCTCTTCACGGAAAACAGCGATAATTTCAAACTTGTTATCCTTCATCAATCCAAAACTCATCAGCAAGTCCTTATTTTTTATTCGAGATACATCTCATTCTCGTTTATGTGAAAAACGCAAAATCGTCCCCCATCCCTGGCTTTTGATTACCATAATGGATTCCAGATCAAATAATTCGTGAGAAATTAAGTTTTTAACTATTTTTGCCGTTTTATTGATACATAAAAACATTCATAAATGATTAAAGTTAGCGTAACTTATGTGCTACACAATACAAATTTAACTCAAAATTATAACAATTTGGAATAACATCGCTGCTCGCGCCGCGATTCTGAAATAAAAAAAGAGGGATTGCAATATAAACTAAAGGAGTAGACTGTCGGATTTTTTCATTATGCGTGGAATTTACACTGCGGCATCGTCTTTAATATTGAAGAAGATCTGGAGAACAAAAATGTAACGTCAGGAGGGAAAAAATAATAATGAACCTGAGCAGAAACACTTAAAATAAATTAACCTGTTAAGGCTTACTTTCTTTGCGGCGATAAAGACAAAATATTCACCACGCAACAGTAATAACTTGATTTTAAAAGATAAACATAATTCACCGTTCAATACGCTATGGCATCTCATCCGGCCCATGAAGCGTACTCCACGAGCCGGACGACTGGCGCAGCAGGTATAACGTTATGAGCGCTTATGTTGATGCGTGCGCAACCACATCAGTTTATACGCCGCCGGAATGATAAATAGCGACAGCAGCGGCGCGGTGATCATACCGCCAATCATCGGCGCGGCAATACGGCTCATCACTTCTGAACCCGCCCCGGTTCCCCATAAAATAGGTAACAGACCGGCGATAATCACCGCCACGGTCATGGCCTTTGGCCGCACGCGGAGAACCGCACCGTGGTACAGCGCCTCATCAAGTTTCTCTGCCGTAAAGGTTTGTGGATTATCCAGAGACGGCTCCGCTTCAATCGCATGACGCAAGTACATCAGCATGACCACGCCAAACTCTGCGGCGACGCCTGCCAGCGCGATGAATCCTGTTCCGGTGGCAACGGACAAATGAAAGCCCATCCAGTACAGGAACCAGATCCCGCCGACCAGGGCGAAAGGAACGCTGGTAATGATCAGCAGCGCTTCCCCCACCCGACGAAACGCCAGATACAGCAGAACGAAAATAATCATCAGCGTCATCGGCACCATCAGCTTCAGCTTATGGCTGGCGCGTTCAAGCAGCTCAAACTGCCCGGAAAACGCCACGCTGGTTCCCGGTTTCAACTGCACCTTTTCCGCGATCGCTTTTTTCAGATCGTTAACTACCGACACCATGTCACGATCGCGCGCATCAATATAGATCCAGCTTGCAGGTCGGGCATTTTCGGTTTTCAACATCGACGGTCCTGGCGCGATCTTCACGTCCGCCACATCCGCCAGGGTAATTTGCTGCTGCATTGGCGTCAGAATCGGCAGTTGACGTAAGGTTTCCGGGCTGTCGCGATAGCGTTGCGGGTAGCGCAGGTTAATGGGATAACGCGCAATCCCCTCCACGGTTTCGCTTACCATCGCCCCACCGACTGCGGAAGTAATAAACAGTTGTACATCACCGACGGTCATCCCGTAACGGGCGGCTTTTTCACGATGAATGTCGATATTGAGGTAACGGCCTCCTTCCAGCCGTTCCGCCAGCGCCGACGCAACGCCCGGTACGGTTCTGGCAACCTCTTCGATCTGCTCCGCCGTGGCATCAATATCAGCCAGCACGGTGCCGGACACTTTAATACCAATCGGACTTTTTATCCCGGTAGACAACATGTCGATTCGGTTACGGATTGGCGGCACCCACAGATTCGCCAGCCCCGGTAAGCGCACCGTTTTATCCAGTTCTTCGATGATTTTGTCCATCGTCATTCCCGGTCGCCACTGATCCTGCGGTTTCAGTTGGATCGTCGTTTCCACCATCTCCAGCGGCGCAGAGTCGGTGGCCGTTTCCGCCTTGCCGGTTTTGCCGAACACGCGCGCCACTTCCGGCACCGTCATGATCAGCTTATCGGTTTTTTGCAGCATATCCGCCGCCTGCGCCGCCGAAATCCCCGGTAGCGTGGAAGGCATATACAGCAGATCGCCCTCGTTAATTTGCGGTAAGAACTCCCCGCCCACTTTATTAAGCGGCCAGATGACCGTCAGGATCGAAAGTACCGCCACCAGCAGCGTGGTCTTCGGCCAGTGCAGCACTTTCAACAGCAGCGGGTGATAAATGCGGATCAAAAAGCGGTTAAGCGGATTACTGCTCTCTGCCGGGATCTTGCCGCGAATCCAGTAGCCCATCAGGATCGGGATCACCACGATCGCCAGGAAGGCCGCCCCTGCCATCGCATAGGTTTTGGTGAATGCCAACGGGCCGAACAGACGTCCTTCCTGCCCTTCGAGGGTAAAAATCGGGATGAACGACAGGGTAATAATCAGCAGGCTGATAAACAGCGCCGGGCCCACTTCCACCGAGGCGTTCGTGATAACCTTCCAGCGCGTTTCGTTATCCAGCGGGTCGCCGGGATGCTGGTGCGCCCACTCCTCCAGCCGCTTATGCGCGTTTTCGATCATCACAATCGCGGCATCCACCATTGCCCCTACCGCAATGGCGATCCCGCCGAGCGACATAATATTGGCGTTCAGCCCCTGAAAATGCATCACGATAAAGGCAATACAGAGGCCCAGCGGCAACGAAATGATCGCCACCAGCGCAGAGCGGACATGCCACAGGAACAGCGCGCAGACCAGCGCAACCACAATAAACTCTTCGAGCAATTTGTAGCTGAGGTTATCAATAGCGCGGTCAATCAGCTGGCTGCGATCGTAGGTTGTCACGACGTCAACGCCTTCCGGCAGGCTGCTTTTCAGCGTTTCCAGCTTCGTCTTCACGGCGGAAATAACGTCCCGGGCGTTTTTACCGGAACGCAGGATCACCACCCCGCCCGCTACTTCGCCTTCGCCGTTCAGTTCAGCAATGCCCCGGCGCATTTCCGGGCCAATCTGTACGCGGGCGACATCGCGAAGGTACACCGGAACGCCGTTCTCACCGGATTTCAGCACAATGTTGTTGAAGTCATCGAGGGTCTGCAAATAGCCGCTGGCGCGAACCATGTATTCCGCTTCTGACAGTTCGACGGAGGAGCCCCCCGCCTCCTGGTTGGACATATCCAGAGCCGACTTCACCTGCGCAAGGCTAATGCCATACTGCGTGAGTTTCATCGGGTCGATAACGACCTGGTACTCTTTCACCACGCCGCCGACCGAGGCCACTTCCGCCACATTCGGAATGGTTTTCAGCTCATACTTTAAAAACCAGTCCTGTAAAGAGCGCAGTTCCGCCAGATCGTGTTTACCGCTGCGATCCACCAGCGCATATTCAAATATCCAACCGACACCAGTGGCGTCTGGCCCCATTTCCGCGCTGACGCCCGCAGGCAGTTTCCCCTGCACCTGATTGAGGTACTCCAGCACGCGGGAACGCGCCCAGTAGGGATCGGTACCATCTTCAAAAATGACGTACACGTAAGAATCGCCAAACTGCGAGAAACCGCGCACCGTCTTCGCGCCTGGCACCGACAGCATGGTGGTCGTCAATGGATAGGTCACCTGATTTTCAACAATCTGCGGCGCCTGTCCCGGATAGCTGGTTTTCACAATTACCTGCACGTCAGACAGGTCAGGCAGCGCATCAACCGGCGTGTTAATGATGGTCCAGGTTCCCCAGATGCTGAGGAACAGCGCCCCCATCACAACCAGAAAACGGTTCGCTACGGAGCGGCGGATAATCCATTCAATCATTTGTCATTCCCTCAATGTGAATGGGCCGCATGATCGGGCGCAGCAGAGGAAGATTGCGCCCGCATACGATCCAGCGCGCCGGAGATATTGGCTTCGGAGTCAATCAGGAACAGTCCGCTGGAGACCACTTTTTCACCTTCGGCAAGCCCGGCGCGAATCGCCGTCACACCTTGTGACTCATGGAACACCGAGACCTGTTTCGGCACAAAACGACCGTCGTTGTCGACGGCGATCACCCGCTGTTCCGTTCCGTTATCAATCAATGCCTTAGACGGGATTAGCAGCATCGGTTCGCTTTGCGTTTTCAGCTTCAGGTACGCATTCATTCCAGGCTTGAGCGCTTCATCCGGGTTATCAACCTGTAAGCGCAACTGGAGGGTACGGGTGGTGGCGTCCACGCTTGGCAGAATCGCCCATTTACTGATGGTGAAGCGTTTATCCGGCCACGCGGGCACGGTAATATCGAACTGCGAGGCATCTTTAATCAGCCATGCGATGGATTCAGGAACGGCCGCACTGATCCACACCGGGTCCATCCCCTGGATTTTCGCCACCACGTTATCTTTGGCGATATTCATCCCGGCGCGCAGATCGAACGCGGTGATCACCCCATCAATAGGCGCTTTCAGGGTAAAGCGGGTCTGAATTTTACGGGTTGAGACTAAGCGGCGGATATCCTCTTCCGGCATCCCGGCCAGACGCAGTCGTTCAAGAATGCCTTCCACCTGCGTTGCCGTACCGCCCGTTTCCCGCAGCAGTAAATATTCACTCTGGGCTTCAACCCAGTCAGGAATGGTCAGGTCGATCAGCGGCGTTCCTTTCTTAATTTTATCCCCCACCGTCAGCGGCCAGACTTTATCGATAAAGCCAGCGGAACGCGCCTGCACAATCACAAACTGGTATTCATTGAAACTGACGTTAGCCGGAAAAGTTTGCGCGTAGCGCAGCGGCCCACGGCGGACAGCCTCCGTCTTTAACCCTAAATTCTGCGTCTGTACCGGATCGATACGCACGCCTGGCGCAGAGGTCGTGTCTGACTCTTCGTCAGCGTATTTCGCCACCAGGTCCATATCCATAAACGGCGATTTACCGGGCTTATCAAAGCGCGTATTCGGATACATGGGGTCATACCAGAACAGAACCTTACGGGCCTCTTTTTCGGAGGCAGGCGCAGTATCGACAGGCTGATGCGCAGACGAAAAATAAGCGTAAACGCCGACCGAGATAATCCCTCCGACGATCATACTGCCGAGAATAAGCGCGGTAGTTTTTATTTTTAAAGACGCCATAGTGACTTCCATTCGATCCATTTTCTGGATCAGTTACGCGGGAGAAATGCCCGCGCTTCTGTAAACCCGGGCAAGAACAAAGAGACAGCGAATACGCTTTACTGGCTGACCTGAATATCGCGTAATAAAGAGAGATTGCCCTGCTGAACGAAAGTAAACGCCACTTTGTCGCCGGGTTTAATGTCACCGGAACGGGTTTCCGGGGTCAGGGTAAAGCGCATCGTCATCGCAGGCCAGTTGACCGCCGGAATAGGTTCATGATCGATAGTCACTTTTTTCGTGTCTTTGTCGATGGCTTTAACCACGCCGGTTGAATGAATCACCTGCTCCTGCTGCGCCGCTGATGCGTTATTCATCATCTCGCCGTGGTGGTGTTCATTCGCCTGAACGTTAAATACCACGGCGGAGAACAGACCCAAAATCGCCGCTTTTACTGTATTGTTCATCATGCTTTCTCCTGAAAATAACGATAAATTTTTATTCCACCCAACCGCCGCCCAGCGCGGTGAACAGCGTAATTTCATTAGCCTGTCGGGCGTAATTCAGATCGAGTAACGTTTGCTGGGTTGAAAACAGAGAGCGCTCCGCATCCAGCACTTCGATATAGCTGACCGCGCCATGCTGATAGAGCGCTCTGGCGCGTTGCAGCGTAATACGCAGCGAGCTCAGATAACGCTGTTGCGCGGTTATCTGGTCGGTCAGGCTTTGGCGCAAAGCCAGCGCATCCGCCACCTCTTTAAACGCGGTCTGGATCTTCTGTTCATAATTCACAACCGATTGCTGCTGGCGAATTTCCGCCAGATCGAGGTTGGCCTGATTACGTCCGGCGTTAAAAATCGGCAGTTCCACTTTCGGGATAAAATTCCACATCCCGCTCGCGGCATTAAATAAACGGGAGAGATCGCTGCTGCTGCCGGACACCCCGCTGGTCAGGGTAATGGAGGGAAAAAAGGCCGCGCGCGCCGCGCCAATATTGGCATTCGCCGCCATCAACGTATGTTCAGCTTCCATAATATCCGGGCGCTGCAACAAGATTTGCGAGGAAAGCGACGGCGGGAGCGTCACGTTTTTAATATCTCCGCTATCGCGCGCCCTGTCATCCGGCAGCACAGAATAAGTGCCCAACAGCAATTGCAGCGCATTATTGGCCTGCGCCAGCTCGCCCTGTCGTTTCGCAATATCGCTGCGGGTGCTTTCAATCACGCCCCGCGCCTGTTCCAGCGCCAGAACGGTCGTGCTGCCGGTCAGCAACTGCTTTTCTACAAATGCGTAAGAGCGTGTATAGTTTTCCAGCGTTTCTTGTGCGATTTGCAACTGCGCGTACGCCAGCCGTTGATTAAAATAACTTTGCGCCACGTTTGAGATTAATAAGATATGCACTGCCCGGCGCGCTTCTTCGCTGGCAAAATAGTTCTGTCGGTCAGCCTCACTCATGTTTTTCAGCCGGCCAAAAAAGTCCAGATCAAAACTCAGATTCAGCCCGGCTTCATATTCGCGGGTACTGCTGCTGTCACCCTTTAATTTTCCTTCCCAGCTTCCGCTGGCATCGGAATTAAGCTGCGGATAACGATCGGCATCCGTCACCCGGTATTGCGCTCTGGCTTCCTGCACTTTCAGCGTCGCCATGCGCAAGTCACGGTTATTGCGTAGCGCCTCGCCGATCAGCGACTTTACTTGCTCATCAACAAAAAAGGTTCGCCAGCCGGTCTCCTGATACCCCGCAGGCGCAGAAACCAGCGCATTCTGGCTCAGGGAGAATTGTTGCGGCACCGGCAACGCGGGCCGCTGATAGTCCGGCGCCAGCGAACAGCCAGTAAGAACAAGCATCACGCTGAGGGTAAGAAGCTTAAATTTGCGCATAGCGTTTCTCGTCCCAACGGGACTGATAACCATATAGTGAATGTGAATTTATGCCCTGTACCTTAACGAAGTGACTCTGTTCGGCCCGTGACAGGAAAATGACAACTTTGTCATTTTCCCAATAACCGATTGCTATCCGATCCTGCTCCTCTAGAATTGAAAACCCGCCCAACCTTTACGTGAAGGAAGACGTGATGAAGATTCTGATAGTCGAAGACGAGAAAAAAACCGGTGAATACCTGACCAAAGGTCTGACGGAAGCGGGCTTCGTGGTGGACCTGGCGGATAACGGGCTTAACGGGTATCACCTGGCGATGACGGGAGATTACGATCTGCTGATCCTCGACATCATGCTGCCGGATGTGAATGGCTGGGATATTGTCCGTATGCTGCGCACCGCCAACAAAGGCATGCCAATCCTTCTTCTTACCGCGCTGGGCACCATTGAACACAGGGTAAAAGGTCTGGAGCTGGGGGCTGACGACTATCTGGTTAAACCGTTCGCTTTCGCTGAATTACTGGCCCGCGTCAGAACGCTGCTGCGTCGCGGCGCGGCGGTGATGGTCGAAAGTCAGTTTCAGGTCGCGGATTTGACGCTCGATCTGGTTAGCAGAAAAGTGACCCGCAACGGCATGCGCATCACGCTCACCAGTAAAGAGTTTACGCTACTGGAGTTTTTCGTCCGCCACCAGGGAGAAGTCTTGCCCCGCTCGCTGATCGCTTCCCAGGTCTGGGATATGAACTTTGACAGCGATACCAACGCGATTGACGTTGCCGTTAAACGGCTGCGCGCGAAAATCGATAACGAGTTCGAACCGAAACTCATCCAGACCGTGCGCGGCGTGGGCTATGTGCTTGAGGTACCGGATGGTGACTAAACGCTTTCAGCGCCCTTTCTCGCTGGCGACGCGCCTGACATTTTTCATCAGCCTCGCCACCATTGCCTCTTTTTTCGCGTTTGCCTGGATCATGATTCACTCCGTGAAAGTGCATTTTGCCGAGCAGGATATCAATGACCTGAAAGAGATCAGCGCGACGCTGGAGCGAATCCTCACACATCCCGACGAACCGGAAGCGCGTCGGCTGGAAATCCTAAAAAACGTTGCCGCCGGTTACTCGAACGTCATCATTTCGCTGGAAGATGCCAACCAGCGGGCGATTTTTCACTCTCCCGGTTCGCCTGATCTTCGCCAGTTTATCGCCAAAGCCACGCCGGATAGCAGCGCACGTAACGGCGATGTCTTTTTGTTGTCCAGCCCGGACTTACAAAGCAAGAGGCACGCTAACGGGCACGGTACTCATTCCGCATGGCGCATGATTCGCCTGCCGGTCGGGCAACTCGCAGACGGGCAACCGGCCTACACGCTCTATATGGCGTTATCGATCGACTTCCATCTGCACTATATTAACGATCTGAAAAATAAGCTGATTATGACGGCTTCGCTGATTAGCATGATGATCATTTTTATTGTGCTGTTCGCCGTCTACAAAGGCCATGAACCGATTCGCAGCGTCAGCCGCCGGATTCAAAATATTACGTCGAAAGACCTCGATGTGCGTCTTGACCCGCAGGCCGTTCCGATTGAGCTGGAGCGGCTGGTGCTCTCGTTTAACCATATGCTTGAACGCATTGAGGATGTTTTTACCCGCCAGTCGAATTTCTCTGCGGATATCGCCCATGAAATTCGCACCCCGATTACGAACCTGGTGACGCAAACAGAGATTGCGCTAAGCCAGACCCGCAGCCAAAAAGAGCTGGAAGACGTACTCTACTCCAACCTCGAAGAGTTTGGCCGTATGTCGAAGATGGTAAGCGACATGCTGTTTCTGGCTCAGGCCGACAATAACCAGCTCATCCCGGAGAAAAAGGCGCTCGACCTGGCGGATGAAGTCCACAAAGTGTTCGACTTTTTTGAAGCCTGGGCGGAAGAACGCGAAGTGCGTTTGCATTTTGAAGGACGCGCGTGTTGGGTATCCGGCGATCCCATCATGTTACGCAGAGCGCTCAGCAACTTGCTGTCTAACGCCATGCGCTACACCCCGAAAGGCGAAGCCGTCACCGTGCGGCTCAAAGAAATGGACAGACAGGCGCAGATTACCGTTGAAAATCCCGGCGCCCCCATTGCGCCAGAACATTTACCGCGCCTGTTTGACCGCTTCTACCGGGTTGACCCTTCCCGACAGCGTAAGGGCGAAGGCAGCGGAATTGGGCTGGCGATTGTGAAATCAATCGTCATCGCCCATCAGGGAACCGTGTCCGTAACGTCCGATCTGCGCGCAACGCGCTTTATTCTGACATTGCCGAAACATGGCGATTGAAATGCAGTGATAACGACGCAGCGAAATGGAGTCTGACAGAAAGGCGAGAATAAAGACTGGCGCGCCCTGCAGGATTCGAACCTGCGACCCACGGCTTAGAAGGCCGTTGCTCTATCCAACTGAGCTAAGGGCGCACTGTGTGAAGCGATGGCTTCATGCGGATGAAACGCGTGAATTATACGGTGAGCGCCTGCTGAGTCAATGGCTTTTGTTCTGGTTGCTGAGGAAGTGTACGAATATCTTTTTTTCTGGCGCTACGCAACTATCCAGGAAATCACCTGGTAAGAACTCGGCCTGCATAAAGTGGCATTTTAAGGATAAATGTATTTAGAAAATTAATGCGTTTACTTACTATTTCCTCCCCACTTCCCAGCTGTTCAGGATATTTTTTATGCTGAGTGTCGCCATAAAAGAACAAAATAGCCATTTCGAACACGGTCTTAAAATCATCATGACTCGTCTGACTCATCAGTGGCATCAGAAAATTCAATTTCTACCTGCTGATGATATAGACAAAGCGGATATCGCATTTTTATCGCTGGATGAAGACTGGTTTAGTGCCGGATGTTATCAGATACCGGTACATACCCGGCACCAGCAGAGAGTCATTATTTGTAATGAATACGATAAAGACAAACTTATGTTCAGGCCGTGTCTCTATATGCTGCCGCATATTTACCGGGAGGACGATGTTGATGAGATAACCAAAAAGATGGTGCTTATCTTGCGTAAACGGGCACTTCGCCGCAGCGTTCCCCCTTCTGTTTGCCATTACTGTACGACTCGCCATTTCTCCATTCTGGAACGCCAGTTTTTAAAGATGGTCGCCCGCGGGCACCGGTTAAGCGAAATTGCTGTACTTCTTTCGCTGAGCGAAGAACAAACCAAATCAATTCGCCGCAGCATCATGAAGAAACTGCACGTAAAAAATGAACAGCAGTTCTTAAATTACATCAGAGTTAACCTGGGTTTTCTGCAAGAATAGACATATTCTCAATTTTCCATCCATCATGTTGAGAAATATCTCACAGATGATTAAGTAACGTCATCTACAGCGATTTTTCACATACTGCCACAATGACACTTATCATATTTCCTGATTGCACAACCGTCAGGAACCGAAAATATTCGGCGGCATTTTTTATGCCTACAGGAGTGTTTTTGTGGCAACTCGCCCGGTATTACAGGGAAATATTCTTGACTCTGCAACATTGCGCACTCAAAAGGAACGTCCTTTTTGTTGGGAATATCCTTTAAAGCTTGAGCCGATAGTCCATTTATCTTCTGCCCGCACCTTTGGCTATGAAGTTCTGACTCAGGTTCCTTTTCATGTCAATACTGAGCATTTTTTTCACCACCTCTCGTCAGAAAAAATAGTGGCGAATTTTTATCAGCAAGTCGCCACTATTACGCATTATCCCAAAGGCGTACATTATTTTCTTAATTTACCGCTAAAGGTATTTTTACACCTGGATTTTTTTAATTCAGGAGTAACCTCCTGCCCATCCAATCTGATCCTTGAAATCCAGGACCCAGAAACGCTTTTTTCACTTAATAGCCGCCAGCGTTCCCAACTCTATGAAAAAATAAAACAGGTTGAGTCTATCGGAATTCCCGTCTGGCTGGATGATGTCGATGAAAATTTGATCAAAGAAGTGGCTGCCGCCCGCTGGCGTTTTAGTGGTCTGAAACTGGATAAAAATGCGTTCTGGGATCTAATTCTGCATCCTCAGAAACTGCGCCAGGTGATTTTTATGGGGTATAACATTGCAGATGTCATACTCATTGAAGGTATTGAAAATCATGCGCAAAAAGAAATTGCTTTTCATTCTGGCGCCCAATTAGGCCAGGGATACTTATGGCCCGCGCTTTTGCAAAACAAAGAGTAGAAAAACGGAAAGGGAAAGGATGCGCAGCGCACTTCGCAAAGAAAGACATCGCCGTTTAAGAAATACCGATTGCACTCACCACTACCATCACCTTGAACCACAGGTATTTGATCGTCTGGAATATCTGACCCAACGTCTCAATTATGCCCTACCGGACAATACAATCTCTCAGGTTATTATCACGACGGATAACTATCTCGGATATACACTGAATCGCTATTTATTTTCTGGAAAACGCACGGCGGTGTTCAGCTCTCTGGAATCACCCTCACGCAGGCTGGAAGAGACGGGCATCAGACAATTGATTGTTGATATGGCTGGACTGGCGGTCTCCTGCTACGAAACGCTTGAGCGATTACGCCTGCTTATCCGAGAGCGAAGCGATATCCAGGTTTACTTACTGGTGCCGGATAAGGATGTTAGTCTGACGCGTTTTATGCAAAAAGCCGGTAAGTTTTATATTCTGCAACGTCGCCAGAATCTCTCATCATTACGTAACGCCTTATTATCTCCCCCCTCCGTTCAAAATACTGATAGCACCTTTAGCCATACTGACTGGAAGATCATTTCCGCGTTATCTCAGGGTATGTCTTTAAAGGAAATCGCGCTTTTACTCAATACGCCTTATCACCGGGTGATCTACCGACTCAATCAACTTATTACTCAGTTGGATCTGCCGCATCGACACAGTTTGCTGTATCTGATACATCGCCTTAGCGTCACTTCTCTTCACTTAATTTAACACGCTAACCTCTTAAGCTATAAGATTTTTTAAGAAATTACTTATTTTAACGCCTGACTAAATGTAAATTTTTTACATAAAATTAATATTTACAACTATTCCTGGTATCATAGGAAAATCCCTCTTTCTCTATAATCCTTCAATTGACGGGCTCTCACGGCCTCATCGTTGAAAATTTGCCCAAAA
Organism: Citrobacter koseri ATCC BAA-895; assembly: GCF_000018045.1. NCBI lineage: Bacteria > Pseudomonadati > Pseudomonadota > Gammaproteobacteria > Enterobacterales > Enterobacteriaceae > Citrobacter > Citrobacter koseri. Next base: position 2,426,686 of record NC_009792.1, read on the forward strand.
GTCACATAACAGAAACTAAACAATTGGTCTTTTGTGTTGTTTTTATATTTAAAAAAAATACTTTTAGCCACGAAACATTGATTCAATAGAGAATAAAACCAAACGCTATTAAACAGTCTAAAACATGCAGAACATCCTAACAGCCAGCACCGATTTGTGTACCGTAAGCCTTTTCCGAAAAAATAGACCAGGTATAATCCTCCCTATTCTTAGTTAATCAGAATTTTCTTTTTTGTTGGTGCGAAATGGATATTCCCCACGCTTATTGCTCTTACGCAAAATAGTCAGTTAACAAGGATGGTATTACCTTCACCACTTCCCAGGTTCGTGAGGTATATTCTGGCTATTTGATAATTAATAGTGTCTGACGCTTATCCGCAAACGGAAGACGCGCAAACAGTCTGAGGCATACAACAATGAAACCTGCATCCGTTATCATTATGGACGAACACCCTATTGTCAGAATGTCGATAGAAGTGCTTCTCGAAAAGAATAGTAATATCCAGGTTGTCCTGAAAACCGATGACAATCGTACCGCGGTAGATTATCTGCGCACATATCCTGTGGATCTGGTCATCCTGGATATAGAGCTGCCGGGTACAGATGGATTTACACTGCTTAAACGAATCAAATCAATACAAGAAAATACCAAAATTCTTTTCTTGTCGTCTAAATCTGAATCTTTTTATGCCGGGAGAGCTATCCGGGCAGGCGCAAACGGATTTGTCAGTAAAAGAAAGGATCTCAATGATATTTATAACGCAGTGAAAATGATCTTATCAGGATATTCTTTTTTTCCTTCAGAGACGCTAAATTTTATCAGTAATACCAGTTCACGAAAAGGTGAGCACAATGATATGCCGCTCTCAAACAGGGAGGTTACGGTACTGCGCTATCTCGCCAACGGTTTATCGAATAAAGAAATCGCAGAGCAGCTCTTGCTGAGTAACAAAACCATCAGCGCGCATAAAGCGAACATCTTTTCGAAACTCGGCCTGCATACCATTGTTGAGCTTATTGATTACGCGAAGGTACACGACTTGCTGTGATCGTGGCTGACTCCCGACGAGAGATCGTTCGGGAGTACGTTATTGGGATCGGGCTTCAGTTGTAATTGATCATAAAAGTCGCATCCGCCTTTGCGACTCCTGGCTGAACGCCATCGGCCAACGCAATGTAATTCGCATAAAACGTCAGCGTAGCATTACCGTTTTCATCAACGCTTACCGACTGGCTGGCTTGCTCAAGCGGTAATCTGCTGCGATCGCTGTCGCGGATCTCAATGGCCACTTTTTGCGCCATGACCGCATCATCCAGCGCCAGCAGCGACGTCCCCGCCGCTGGCGTTCCTGAAAAGGTCATCGACGCCGCGCCCGGCGGGCAGCCCTCAAGTTTGATGCTGAAAGGCACGGGCTGGGTGGTATCGCCGCTGGTTTTCAACTGCTTCGTGGGCCAGGTGCCCAGCTCGACCGTTTTGTTACTGTCACCGGTCACTGCGGTGCAGGTGAAGTCCACAACATTACCGCGCAGTTCAATATTAATCTCGCCCAGAGCGGTGTCAGCCCGGCAAAGCGGGCTTAGCAACACGCTGCAAAAAATAGCCAGCAAAAGTCTCATGGCTGTGCGCTCCCCTTAGTCGTAATCCACACGCAGATACCCACGAGCGGTAAAAGGCCCTTCCGTCGGTTTACTCCCCGTGATGCTTACCGGCCATGCGCGTATCCCCACGCTGGCGGCGGCGCTGTCATCCAGACGGAATGGAATTTTGCTGGCCAGATTGTTAGGCGTCAGCGGCACGCCGCCGCTGTCGGAAACGATAAAGCCTAAGTCGGGATTATCAGAGACCATCGCCTGCCCGGAGATTTTCTCCGCCTCCAGACGCATCGATAAATAGGCCTGCGCCGCGACGTTCGTACATTTTATGGCGACCGTTTTTGTCTGCGGCGTCACCCCTTCCGGGCGATTTCCCGCCCCGGCTTTGCTGAACAGCGCGGCGCCGATATCGCCAAAATCAAATTCCACAACCTGCCCGGCATTCACTTCACAGCTTTGCGGAACCTCGACTTTACCGCTGTAGCTGATGGTATAAACCGGCGTGCTCAGGGCATCGCCGGTGCTGGTGGTGACATACACCGAGAACATGGTCTGGCGGGGAATCGGCACCATGTTGATAAAAGGCCGTATCACTTTGAGTTTAAAGATCAGCTTAGAGTCCATCACGCCGAAGGGCTTTTGTTTCGGTACATTGGGGTGCGTCCCCATGCGAATATAATTACGGGGCGGATAAAATAATCCGGCAGCGCTGTCGGTGATACTCATCGCCCCCAGCAGGTAGTCATTGAGCTTGAGATACTGGAATCCCCCTTCCGTACTTTGCACGGGAAGTTCGGTCACATAGCTTCGAAAGGTATAATCCACATTCGTACCAGCAGGACACGTCGCCTGTACGCCAACCCAGCCCGATTTCTCCGGCAGCGTCACCACCTGTCCTACCTGATTATTGCTGCTGGTAAAAACATTCGACAGATCGTAAAACACATCGGTCGGCGTACCGTTCGAGTTATGGCAGATCGTCGCCCATGCCGGATTCGCCAGCAATAATGCGATGGCGCCCGGCAACAACCCTGATTTCATTTTCATCTTTTCTTACCTTTCATGACGACGGACGTTTACAGGTCGCATTAAGCAGCGTCACCGCCTGCTTCAGGCTCTCTTCAGGCAGGGAATAATGCGCCACGCAGCGGGCGTTCGCTCCCTCTCCCCACTGAATCAGCAGTTCCCCTTTCAGCGGCAGTCCGCTCAGATAAATTTGCCCGTCATCGCCCGCCATACTGGTGACGCCGCTGGCGGTTTCGCGCACAATTGAGCCAAACGGCACCGGGCGATCGCCCTGTTTTGCGGTGACAATTGCGCGCACGCCGATTCGCGTGTCAAAGGCAGCGCGTACCAGCGCCCCTTGCGTCGGCACCACGCTGCTGACGTTATTCTCCACATCGGTGTGGTTATCCATTGAGTTGGTATCCAGCGCGACACGGTTATAGCGATATACGGTGGCATAAGGCATGACCGCATATCCGCGCCAGTCAGTTTGCACCCCGGTCTGGTTTTCTATATGCACCCCTTCGGCGCCTGGCGCTTTAATCAGGACATTGGTATCGCCTAAAGGCTGACTGAGCGTGATGCCGTCCGCATGACCGACCACGCCGCCAGACAGCTGCCAGTTGTAGTCATGCTGGTCTCGATCGTAGTTGTACCCCACGCCGAGCGTCCCGTAAGCCGCCTGCCAGTTCGCGCTGGCGCTGCCGCTGTAGCCATTGGTGCTGCTGTGTCCCTGGTTCACGCTGTAGCTCAGGTTACGCCCGTCTAACAATGTCCCGCCGATGCCGGTCTGCCAGCTGTTCTGTCCATTGCTGTTCCGGTTCGCGTTAAAGGTGGCGTAGGTGCGATCCAGGGCATTGTCGCGCGAGTAGCGTCGCCCGGTGAGCACGCTGAACGGAACCGACATGTTGAATGCCAGAATGCGATCGGTGCCGGAAATCCCTACGGATTCATTCCACGACCAGGAAAGGGAGTAGCTGATCCCTTGCCAGCCGCTGGCATATCCCAGTTGATACCAGGTATTGGCATCCGACGTGTTCCAGTATGTTTGCTGACTGCCGGAGATATACAGCGAGCCGTAATCCCCCAGATTCTGTGAAATGTTGACCTGGAATCGGCCTTTTTTGCTGTAGTTCAGGTTGTGATAGCTCTGCACTACCGGCACTTTATGACGCTTACCTTCGCTGTCATATTCATACTCGTACCCTTCCATACTGCGGTACGCCACATCGTCAAGCGTGTAGAATCCGCGCGTGGAATAGCGATAGCCCAGTAACTGGAAGTTAGTGCCGTAGTTGTTCAACGACTTGGCGTACAGGAAACGCAGCGACTGCCCCTGGTGGGTGCTGTCATCCGCCAGTTGGCTGCGGGCGTGGGTGACGTCTACCGAAACCGCGCCCCAGTCGCCCAGGTTCCGTCCGGCCCCCAGCACCACCGAGCTGTAGCGCGAAGCCAGCTGCGTGCCGCCATAAGCGGTATACCCTTCAGGCAGACCGGCGATCAGCGTTCCCTGGAAGAAGAATGGCGAGGATTGCTGGCTATTGCCGCTGCGAAAATCCCCCGCCACCAGGTCGAACTTCATACGTCCTTCGCGCTGCAACAGCGGAACGGTGGAGTACGGCACCGTATAGCGCTGCTGACTGCCGTCTTTCTCATCAACCGTCACGTCCAGGTCGCCGCTTGAAGACGTTGGGTTGAGGTCGGTGATCGCGAAAGCGCCCGGTGAGACATAGCTCTGATAGATCACATAGCCGTTCTGGCGGATAGTCAGTTTTGCGGCGGTACGGGCGATCCCACGCACGGTCGGCGCATAGCCTTGCAGGCTATCAGGGTACATATTGTCGGAAGAGTAGAGTCGCGCCCCGCGAAAGCCCACGCTGTCAAACACGTCGTTGCCGGTGTTGCTGTCCCCCATCACCAGTTCGCTTTTCAACGGGATAATGGCGCGTTGTACCCAGGTGCCGATGTTTTTCCAGCTTTGCGAGTGGTATCCGTCGCCTTTGGAATAGCTCCACGCGCCGTTGTTACGCAACCGCCACGAGCCATAGTTCAGGCCGCTCATCAGGCTTAAAAAATAGCTGTCGCTGTTCGTCCCGCGACTGCCGGTAAAACTGTAGTTGATAAGCGCGGCGGGAATCCCCTCATCCCACTCTTCCGGCGGGATATACCCGCGCGCGCTGTTCAGCATTGACGCCTGCGGAAGACTGATATTTAAACGCATTGAGGAAAAATCAAAAGCGATTTCAGCGCCGGGAATCGCCTCTGGCAAATTGATGCAGGTCTCCTCCTGGCTTTGCCCAAGCGCAGGAAAGGCGGTGGTATTTACCCCCAGCCTTTTGATCCACGCCAGATCAAAACAGGGCATTAATCCGCCTGATTTTTCACCGGTTTTCGTCGACGAGGTTTCAAAGCGAATATCCTGGGTCGCGACGAACTCATCGTTGCGCCAGATATCCACCCGATAGATGCCCGGGGGCTGGTGATTGCCTTTCTCAAAACGTGACAAATCTGCCACGGACGCAGCATCTGCCGACAAAAAAGCCGGGTTAAAGTAACTTTCGCCATGACTTATCGCCGGATAGAGCGCCGCCAATATGGACAACGCCCCCCCCGTCAGATGTGGCGTATACCCCGGCAGTGAACCGGGAAGATACGTTATCTTCTTCATCGTTTTCTCAGTGTGGCTTCACACATTCCGATCAGCGCAAGCTAACCGTTTTCGCCGGTGTCAGCGCACCGTAATCATTTACCGTCTGGAACGTCACACTTCCCTGCGCGCCTGCCGGAAGCAGAATCTGGGTATTGTTCTTCGGCGCGACCATGACGTTATCAACCTTCTGATTTCCCACTTTGAGATTGACCAGCGTGAGATAGTAAGCAGACGGATTGGTGATTTTCAGGTGGTTCCCGGAACGGGAGAATTGCAGCATTCCTGGCGCGTCTTCCTGCACCTGCGGCAGATTGGCAGGGCGAACAAACAGCTTAATGCGCGACAGGATCGCCAGTTGCAGGACGTTTTTGCCTTCAAGGCTGTTTTTATCCACCGACGGTATCGCTTTCACGTTCATCCAGAACAAAGACTCCCGATCGGCAGGCAGGGGCTGTCCGGCATAAATAATACGCAGCGTGTTTTCACTTTTGGGTTCGCTGACAAACAGCGGCGGTGTAACAACGAACGATTTTTCTTTGACGCCGGCGCTGTTCTCAATCCATGAATTAACCAGATAACGCTCTTTCGATGCGCTGTTGCTAATTGCCAGCGAAGTCTGTTTGGCGTCCGCCGGATAAATAACGCGGGTGGCGCCTAATGCAATTCCCCCGGCCGCCTGCGCACTCATTGAAGTCCATAAGGCAATAAAAATAATAAGGCCTGATTTTATATAATTAAGCATGGCAAAAAATACCTTTTGCGTTTTATCAACGCCCGGAAAACAAATCAGGGGTAAACCAGCGTAAACCACACATCTGAATGAATACTTCCCGGCGTCATATTTTCCGAGATTGCCCGATAGCGAGCCGTGAAATGAAATGTCATTTCTTGCGTTAAAATAGGGGCATAATGAAGCGGCAAGGAATTGGGTATGATTTGCCGTTGTTCTTCATCAAATAATGCCAGACCAATACCGGAGGTCGCCGCCGTGTCGCTGCGCGCCAGGAATACCTGCGGATCTTCTGCGGGAGTCACACCGGAAAAAGCGATCCCAACATGGCTATAAACCTCTGAACTACAATCGGTTAATCGCAGCGCGAAAGGAATGCTGGTCGGGGCGAAACTCCCGGTGCCAGAAAAGACATTGGTGCGGTATTGCCCCATCTGTACACGGAGATCCTGGCTTTCGGAATTCACCGCGCAGGCGCCGTTTACCAACTGGCCCCGCAGGTGAAGATTACCGCTCTCCAGTATCACCGTATGCGCGAATGCGGGCATCGCGCAAATCAGCCCCACCAGCGCCACGCCTTTGCTAATCATCTGCTGTATCACTTATCGTCCCCGGATAGCGCCTCATCCATTGAGGCTTGCCACATCCCTGAATCCCTGGTGGGTTTATTCGTACTTCATGATGAAGGTTGCGTCGGCGTTAGCCTGACCCGGCGTGGTGTCCGCAGCAGTCGCTTTATAACGCGCGGTGAAACGCAGCGTGTTGCTACCTTCTACCAGCGCCTGAGCCGTAGAGAAGGTCGCGCCGTCTGGCTTCAGCGGAGAAGAGGTGTTATCAAGAATTTCGATCCCTACGCCGCCTGCCGTGGTGCCATTGTCACCAGACACGACTGCCAGCAGGCTGTCGTTTGTACCGTCAGCCTGACCAGAGAACGCAACGGCAGCGGTCGCTGCTACGCTCGGATCGCAGTCATTCAGTACAATGGTGAACGGAATCTGTGCGCTGGTATCGCCAACAGCGGTAAAGCTGGCGGTACGATACTGGCCCAGGGTCACGGTCTGATCGGCAGATTTCGTGCTAACGGCACACGCTGCATTGACCAGCTCACCTTCGAAGTGAACCGTACCGCCGCTAACGCTTACCGGATCGGCATGAGCCGCACCAGCAGCAAACATCAGGCCAGCAATAACGGAAGAGGTCATTAATTTAAGTTTCATGGATTTCCCTTGAATTACGCACATTCGGCTCCAGTTTCCTGCGGGAACCGTTTGAATCAAAATCGACATAATAATGTCAGGCTAATTATCTCTGCATCCTGTAAAGATATATATCGAAAGAGAATTAGCTAACCTTTTTACCCCAACTCTCCTGAGCATTAGATTCACTAATTAATCTTTACGAATATGACAATTCGTCACAGGGATAAATTAAACATTTCAATAAGTGAAAAATACCTTCAATCTCTTTAATTAGCCCAGGTAAATTCTTATTGGGATATAGGACAGGTCTAAGCCTTTTTTATATAAAAGTGTTCAATATCACACTTAACGCCACGTTTTTCGCGGCATTCCCCCTAATTTTAGCAGGGTGATGAATTGTTTCTTTTAGGTTAATTTTGATTAGGTTGCTCATTAATTGCCCACAGGATTTTGCCCCTCGCCGCAGCCCGTATCGCAGCGGTCACTGCACCGATCACACGTAAAGACGCAAACGATAACTGACAGCGCGCCCCGCTTCTGACAAAATAGCCACATCCCCTTCGACTTAATGTAACAGACGGAATCCTCTCTCTGATGGCAGCAAAGATTATTGACGGTAAAACGATTGCGCAGCAGGTGCGCTCTGAGGTTGCTCAAAAAGTTCAGGCGCGTGTCGCGGCCGGACTTCGCGCCCCAGGGTTGGCCGTTGTATTGGTAGGCAGCAACCCGGCTTCGCAGATTTATGTGGCGAGTAAGCGCAAAGCCTGTGAAGAGGTGGGATTCGTCTCCCGCTCCTATGACCTGCCCGAAACCACCAGCGAAGCAGAACTGCTGGAGCTGATTGATACGCTTAACGCCGACAACACTATCGACGGTATTCTGGTGCAGTTGCCGTTACCGGCGGGCATCGATAACGTCAAAGTGCTGGAACGCATTGCGCCGGACAAAGACGTAGATGGTTTCCATCCCTATAACGTAGGCCGTCTGTGCCAGCGCGCGCCGCGTCTGCGCCCCTGTACGCCGCGCGGCATCGTCACGCTGCTGGAGCGTTACAACATCGATACCTTCGGACTGAATGCCGTCGTCATCGGCGCCTCGAATATCGTCGGTCGCCCGATGAGCATGGAACTGCTGCTGGCAGGCTGCACAACGACCGTGACTCACCGCTTCACCAAAGATCTGCGTCGCCATGTTGAACACGCCGATCTGCTGATTGTCGCCGTCGGCAAACCCGGATTTATTCCCGGCGAGTGGATTAAAGAAGGCGCCATCGTGATTGATGTCGGAATCAACCGACTGGAAAATGGTAAAGTGGTCGGCGATGTGGTCTTTGAAGACGCTGCCGCGCGCGCATCCTATATCACCCCGGTGCCGGGCGGCGTCGGTCCGATGACGGTCGCAACACTTATCGAAAACACGCTACAGGCGTGCGTTGAATATCACGATCCACAAGGTAAATAACATGGCAACATTCTCTTTAGGCAAGCACCCGCACGTTGAGTTGTGCGACCTGCTCAAACTGGAAGGCTGGAGCGAAAGCGGTGCCCAGGCGAAAATTGCCATTGCAGAAGGTTTAGTGAAGGTTGATGGCGCGGTTGAAACCCGCAAACGCTGCAAAATTGTTGTCGGGCAAACCGTCAGCTTCGCAGGGCAAAGCGTTAACGTCGTCGCCTGATTCAGAGTGCCGGATGGCGACGCTATCGCGTCTTATCCGGCCTACTGGTTATGCCAGTGTAGGCCGGATAAGGCGTTAGCCGCCATTCGGCAATGACGTTATTTACGGCGCCAGGTTGTCCCTTGCGGACCATCTTCCAGCACGATGCCCATCTCATTCAGACGGTCACGCGCCGCATCCGCCGCCGCCCAGTCTTTGGCTTTACGCGCATCCAGACGCTGTTGAATTAACGCTTCGATTTCAGCCAATTCGCCGTCATCCGCCTGCGCTCCGCTTTGCAGGAACGCTTCCGGCTCCTGCTCCAGCAGCCCCAGTACGCCGGAAATTTTACGCAGATGTGACGCCATCGCATTCGCGGCAGCCATATCCTCACTCTTCAGACGGTTCACCTCACGCGCCATATCAAACAGCACAGAGTAGGCTTCCGGCGTGTTGAAATCGTCGTTCATCGCCTCCACAAAACGCGCTTCAAACGCTTCGCCGCCCGCAGGCGCAACGGTTTTGTCCGTTCCGCGCAGCGCGGTGTACAGACGCTCCAGGGCGGAACGCGCCTGCTTGAGGTTCTCTTCGCTGTAGTTGAGCTGGCTACGATAGTGGCCGGACATCAGGAAGTAGCGAACGGTTTCCGCGTCGTAGTATTTCAGCACATCGCGCACGGTAAAGAAGTTGCCCAGTGATTTCGACATCTTCTCACGATCCACCATCACCATGCCGGAGTGCATCCAGTAGTTCACATACTCACCGTCGTGCGCGCAGGTAGACTGGGCGATTTCGTTCTCATGGTGCGGGAACATCAAGTCGGAACCGCCGCCATGAATATCAAAATGGTTGCCCAGCTGTTTGCAGTTCATGGCGGAACATTCAATGTGCCAACCCGGACGACCCGCGCCCCACGGCGACGGCCAGCTCGGTTCGCCCTCTTTGGACATCTTCCACAGCACGAAGTCCATCGGGTTGTGTTTTACGTCAACGACGTCAACGCGGGCGCCCGCCTGTAGCTGTTCCAGATCCTGGCGCGACAGCTGACCGTAGTTCGGGTCGGTCGGCACGTCGAACATCACGTCGCCATTATCCGCCACATAAGCGTGACCTTTGGCGATCAGCTGTTCGGTGATCTCAATAATTTCGGCGATATGGTGCGTTGCACGCGGCTCCAGATCCGGGCGCAGAATATTCAGCGCGTCGAAATCTTTGTGCATCTCCGCAATCATACGATCGACCAGCGCGACAAAGCTTTCACCGTTTTCGTTCGCCCGTTTAATGATCTTGTCGTCGATATCGGTAATGTTACGCACGTACTTCAGCGTATAACCGAGGAAACGCAAATAGCGCGCGACGACGTCGAAGGCGACAAACGTACGCCCGTGACCGATATGACAGAGGTCGTAAACGGTAATACCACACACGTACATGCCGACTTCCCCGGCATGAATAGGTTTGAATTCCTCTTTTTGGCGCGTCAGTGTATTAAAGATTTTTAACATCGAAGATTCCGTATAGACGTGTGTGGGTAATAATATCCGTATGATACATATTATTCGTAATCGAAGCAGCACACTTTGCGAGGTGATCGCAGCGTGCGGTTATGCTATAACACCCCCCTATATGTGACCCTTACCGGGGTCGAAGCACCACTATATCGGAACAGGATGCAAAAATGGTTACTTTCCACACTAATCACGGCGATATCGTAATCAAAACGTTTGATGACAAAGCGCCTGAAACAGTTAAAAACTTCCTGGACTACTGCCGCGAAGGTTTTTACAACAACACCATTTTCCACCGTGTTATTAACGGTTTCATGATTCAGGGCGGCGGTTTTGAACCTGGCATGAAGCAGAAAGCGACCAAAGAAGCGATCAAAAACGAAGCCAACAACGGTCTGAAAAACACCCGTGGCACGCTGGCAATGGCGCGTACTCAGGCTCCACACTCCGCAACGGCGCAGTTCTTCATCAACGTGGCCGACAACGACTTCCTGAACTTCTCTGGCGAAAGCATGCAGGGCTGGGGCTACTGCGTATTCGCTGAAGTCGTGGAAGGCATGGACGTGGTTGATAAAATCAAAGGCGTATCAACAGGCCGCAGCGGTATGCATCAGGACGTGCCGAAAGAAGACGTTATCATCGAAAACGTGACCGTCAGCGAGTAATCGTGGCGACACTGTTTATTGCAGACCTTCACCTCTGCACGGAAGAACCGGCGATCACCGCCGGTTTTCTGCGTTTTTTAGCCGGTGACGCGCGCCAGGCCGATGCGCTGTACATTCTTGGCGACCTTTTCGAAGCCTGGATAGGCGACGACGATCCCAACCCGCTGCACCGCGAAATGGCCGCAGCCATTAAAGCCGTTGTAGATTCCGGCGTACCCTGCTTCTTTATTCACGGCAACCGTGATTTTTTGATCGGCAAACGCTTTGCCCGTGAAAGCGGAATGACGCTATTGCCGCAGGAAAAGGTGCTCGACCTCTATGGTCGTCGCGTATTGATTATGCACGGCGACACGCTCTGCACCGACGATGCCGGTTACCAGGCGTTTCGCGCCAAAGTTCACAAACCCTGGCTACAGACGCTGTTCCTCGCCCTGCCGCTGTTTATCCGCAATCGTATTGCCGCCAGAATGCGCGCAGGCAGCAAAGCCGCCAACAGCAGCAAGTCACTGGAGATCATGGACGTTAATCCACAGGCCGTGGTGGTCGAAATGGAAAAACACCATGTGCAATGGCTGATTCATGGTCATACCCATCGCCCGGACGTTCACGAACTGAGCGCTAACGGCAAACCCGCGTTCCGCGTTGTTTTAGGCGCCTGGCATAGCGAAGGGTCGATGGTAAAAGTCACGCCGGATGACGTTGAGCTTCTCCATTTCCCGTTTTAACCTCTCCCGTGAATTGACGACGTCATAAGGTACGCAACCGTTTTCCTTGGCGTATTTCCGTGCTATTCTCTGTGCCCTCAAAAGCCGAGAGTTGTGCACCACAGGAGTTTTAAGACGCATGTCTTCCCGCAATAATCCGGCGCGTGTCGCCATCGTGATGGGGTCCAAAAGCGACTGGGCTACCATGCAGTTTGCCGCCGAAATCTTCGATATCCTGAACGTTCCACACCACGTTGAAGTGGTTTCCGCACACCGCACCCCCGATAAGCTGTTCAGCTTCGCCGAAAGCGCCGAAGAGAAAGGTTATCAGGTGATTATTGCTGGTGCTGGCGGCGCGGCGCATCTGCCGGGAATGATTGCGGCAAAAACGCTGGTGCCGGTACTGGGCGTGCCGGTGCAAAGCGCTGCGCTGAGCGGCGTGGACAGCCTCTACTCTATCGTCCAGATGCCGCGCGGCATTCCGGTCGGCACGCTGGCGATCGGCAAAGCGGGCGCGGCGAACGCGGCGCTGCTGGCAGCGCAAATTCTGGCGACACACGATAAAGACCTGCGCCAACGTCTGGCGGACTGGCGTAAAGCCCAGACCAATGAGGTGCTTGAGAATCCCGACCCACGAGGTGCGGCATGAAGCAGGTCTGCGTACTGGGTAACGGCCAGTTAGGACGGATGCTGCGTCAGGCGGGCGAACCGTTGGGCATCACCGTCTGGCCTGTCGGGCTGGACGCGGAACCTACCGCCGTCCCGGTTCAACAAAGCGTGATCACAGCGGAAATCGAACGCTGGCCGGAAACCGCATTGACCCGCGAACTGGCGCGCCACCCGGCTTTCGTCAACCGCGACGTTTTCCCGATTATTGCCGACCGCCTGACGCAAAAGCAGCTTTTTGACAAACTCTCGCTGGCGACGGCGCCCTGGCAGTTGCTGGCAAGCCGGGACGAGTGGCCCGCCGTATTTGCGCGTCTGGGCGAACTGGCTATCGTCAAACGGCGCGTCGGCGGTTACGACGGCCGTGGGCAATGGCGTTTACGCGCGGATGAAACCGCTCAGTTCCCGGACGACGGTTACGGCGAGTGCATTGTTGAACAGGGCATTAACTTCTCTGGCGAAGTGTCGTTAGTCGGCGCACGCGCCCATGACGGCAGCACCGTGTTCTACCCGCTGACGCACAACCTGCACCAGGATGGGATTCTGCGCACCAGCGTAGCGTTCCCGCAGGCCAACGCGAAACAGCAGGAACAGGCGGAGGCCATGCTCTCCGCCATCATGCACGAACTGGGTTATGTCGGCGTCATGGCGATGGAGTGTTTTATCACGCCGGAAGGGTTGCTCATCAACGAACTGGCGCCGCGGGTACACAACAGCGGGCACTGGACGCAAAACGGCGCCAGCATCAGCCAGTTTGAGCTGCATCTGCGCGCGATTACCGGTCTGCCGTTACCGTCACCGGTCGTGGACAGCCCGTCCGTGATGGTGAACCTGATTGGCAGCGCTCTGAATTACGACTGGCTGAAACTGCCGCTGGTGCATCTGCACTGGTACGACAAAGAGGTTCGCGAGGGGCGTAAAGTGGGCCACCTGAACCTGACCGACAGCGATACCGATCGCTTAAGCGCAACGCTGGAAGCCTTAGTTCCCTTGCTGCCGCCGGAATACGCCAGCGGCATCATCTGGGCGCAAAGTAAGCTTAAGTAATACATAAAATGCCGGGAAAGGAATCTTATCCTTTTCCGGCTCCTCCTTCAGCGCGTAAAATCCCCGTCATTGCCGTTTGTTTTTTTTCAGGATTCCACAATGAACGATGGGACGGACTATCGCGCCATTCTGGCGGCCGATACGCCTTTAATCGACGTTCGCGCGCCGATAGAATTTACGCAGGGCGCCATGCCCACCGCGATTAACCTGCCCTTAATGAATGATGAAGAACGCGCGGCAGTCGGCACCTGTTACAAACGCCAGGGGCCGGAAGCGGCACTGGCGTTGGGCCATAAACTCGTTGCCGGCGACGAGCGTCAACGGCGGCTGGAGGCCTGGCGAAAAGCCTGTATTCAACATCCCCGGGGTTATCTCTGCTGCGCGCGCGGCGGTCAGCGTTCGCATATCGTACAACAATGGCTACATGAGTCCGGCGTGGATTATCCGCTGATCCAGGGCGGCTACAAAGCGCTCCGCCAGGCGGCCATGCACATCACCGACACGCTGGTACAAAAACCCATGATCTTAATTGGCGGCTGTACCGGCAGCGGAAAAACACAGCTGGTTCGACAGCAGCCGAACGGCGTAGATCTGGAAGGGCTGGCGCATCATCGCGGTTCGTCATTCGGCCGCACGCTGAAGCCGCAGCTGAGTCAGGCCAGTTTTGAAAATCATCTCGCCGTGGAGATGTTGAAAACCGACGCCCGTCAGGAGTTGCAGATGTGGGTGCTGGAAGACGAAGGCCGGATGATTGGCGCAAATCATCTGCCCGAATGTCTGCGCGAACGCATGGCGCAGGCATCCATTGCGGTTGTGGACGATCCGTTCGAGCTGCGTCTGGAGCGGCTGCGCGATGAGTATTTTATCCGCATGCATCGCGACTTCACCCATGCCTGCGGGGAAGAAGACGGCTGGCAGGCGTACAGCGACTATCTGCATCATGGGCTTTCCGCCATTCAGCGCCGCCTTGGTTTGCAGCGTTTTAAAGAGCTGACGGTAAAACTAGACGCTGCGCTGGCCATGCAGCAGGCCAGCGGCAGTACCGACGGGCATCTGGCCTGGCTGGCGCCGCTCCTCAACGAATACTACGATCCGATGTATCGCTATCAACTGGAAAAGAAAGCCGCGAAAATCGTCTTTCGCGGCATATGGCAGGACGTTGCACAGTGGCTTCAAAGCTAGCGATTGCAGGCGATTTGCCGGATGGCGGCTAACGCCTTATCCGGCCTACAAATACTATGCCCTAATGTCTGTCGCGTTTATCGGCGCGTTTCGCCAGCCAGTCGCCGAGCATCTGTACAACCTGCACCAGAATAATCAACGCGACCACGGTGACAATCATCACCTGGGTTTCGTAGCGGTAATAACCGTAGCGAATCGCCAGGTCGCCGACCCCGCCGCCGCCGACAATCCCGGCCATCGCGGAATAGCCAATCAGGCTCACCAGCGTGATGGTCAGCCCGCGTAGCAGACCGGCGCTGGCCTCTGGCAGCAGTACGGTGCAGATAATGCGCATAGGACTGGCGCCGAACGCTTCTGCCGCTTCGATAATCCCTTTATCAACCTCACGCAGCGCGCTATCAACCAGACGCGCATAGAACGCTATCGCCGCAACAGAGAGAGGGACGGAGGCGGCAATCGGCCCGATGGTATTGCCGAGCAAAAATTGCGTGAGCGGCAACAGCAGCACCAGCAAAATCACGAACGGCACCGAGCGGATAATGTTCACCAGAACCGAACTCACCAGATACACGAAGCGATTCTGCCAGAACAGATTCCGGTCGGTGACAAAGATAAGGAAGCCGAGCGGCAGCCCGCCGACAACCGCCAGCACCGTTGAAATGCTCAGCATTTGAAAGGTTTCATTGAACGCCAGCGTTAAATCCGGCAGTAAATCATCCACGAATCACCTCCACCTGCGCAGTACGTTGCCGAATATGCGCTACCGCGGCATCCACCGCTGACGGGTTGTGCGGCGCAGTCAGTTGCACCACTAAAATCCCCAGCGCGCGTTCGCCGATATATTCAATTTTGCCGTGCAGAATGTTCACCGCTACGCCGAACTTCACCGCCACATCAGACAACACCGGCTGCTCCGCCGAATCACCGATAAACAGAATTTTCAGTAACTGACCGGGCAGATGCTGGCGCAGACGTTCCGGTAACGTCAGATTGAGGGTGTGCGACACCAGCTGCTGTGTGAAGGCGTGCTGCGGATGCGCGAAAACATCAAACACGTCGCCCGACTCCACCACTTTGCCGCCGGACATCACCGCCACGCGATCGCAGATGGACTTGATCACATTCATCTCATGGGTGATCAGCACGATCGTGATCCCCAGCTGTTCGTTAATCTGTTTGAGCAGCGCCAGAATGGTCGCTGACGTTTCCAGATCCAGCGCGGAAGTCGGTTCGTCGCAGAGCAGTACATCTGGATGATTGGCGATCGCGCGGGCAATCCCCACTCGCTGCTTTTGACCGCCGCTAAGCTGTACCGGAAAGCGGTTCGCCTTATCCGCCAGCCCGACCAGCGCCAGAATTTCGGCGACGCGCGGGGCGATCTTGCTGCGCTCCCATCCGGCGGATTTCAGGCTGAAAGCGACGTTTTGCGCCACCGTGCGGGTATGCATCAGATTAAAGTGCTGGAAAATCATCCCAATACGCTGGCGGGCTTTACGTAGATTCGCCCCTTCCAGCGCAGAGATCGCCACACCGTTCACTTTCACGCTTCCCTGACTCGGGCGCGTTAAGGCATTAAGGGTACGCAGCAGCGTACTTTTCCCCGCGCCGCTGGTGCCGACAATGCCAAAAATTTCGCCCGCCGCTATCCGCAGGCTGACGTCATCCACCGCGCGGGTCGATGCGCCACGGCCTGCCGTAAAATCCACGCAGACCTTTTCAATCTCAATCATGCTCACCTCAGAAATGCGAAAAGGGCAGTCGCCGCTGCCCCGTTAATTCCCTTGCGCAGCGATTATTTGTCTGCGGTCATCCATTCCGGCTTCTGGAAGGCGCTGTAAATATTCTTCGGATCGTCAATGACCGCACGGTAGGCCGGAGATTTCACCGCATCGACAATATCTTTCGCGAACGGCTTGTCGGCATCCTCACTGCGTACGGCAATGATATTTTTCAGGTTTTCATCCAGTTGCTCTTGTTTTAGCGCGCTGGAAAGATCCAGCCCCGCCGCAACGGCGAAATTACCGTTAACCAGCGCGCCGGTCACGCCATCCAGCGTGCGCGGCAGCTGTGCCGCTTCCAGCGGTTTAAACACCAGCCCTTTCGGGTTGCTGGCGATATCACGCTCGGAGGCTTTCGTCGGGTCGATATTGTCTTTAATGGTGATGAGACCGATTGATTGCAGGAAACGCAGACCGCGCGCCAGATTGGTCGGGTCATTCGACAGGGTAATAATGTCCCCTTTCTTCAGCTCGTCCAGGCTGTTGATTTTACGGGAATAGAACCCCATTCCGGCCGTCGGCACGACGATCAGCTTCGTCAGTTTCAGCCCTTTATCGGCGGTGAATTTTTCAAAATAGAGCGTATGCTGGAACAGGTTAGCGTCAATGCTGCCGTTGGATAACGCCATGTTTGGCTGAACATAGTCGCTAAATTCGCGCACCACGACCTTGTAGCCTTTCTCTTTCAGCGTTGGCGCGATGGCCTGTTTAACCATATCGCCATACGGACCCGGCGCGACGCCGAATACAATAGTCTGTGGATCGCTATTAGCATGAGCAAATTGCAGGCCGCAGGCCAGCAAAAGCGCCCCGGCGGCAACGCGTAAACTCTGACGCAGTCCCATAACTTCTCCCTTTTAAATGTTGTGATGCAGTGCAGTACGCCGTGCGATGCGACGTTGTTCATTTGAGCCTGAATACAAGGCTATTTGTTAACATGACACAGTTCACAACCTGTTGTCCTTGAAATTATTTCATGATGTTGCAGAGTATGTCGTTGGAAGGGGATGGGCAGAAATGAAAAAGCCGGATAGCGGCATAAATGCCTTATCCGGCCTGGACGCTCTATTATTGCGCTGCACTCGTAGGCCCGATTAGCGCAAGCGCCATCGGGCATTCGGTTTGGCAGGCGTCAATGATTAGAAGTCGTAACGCAGACGAACCAGGTTCATATCACCCAGATCGTCGGTGCTGGAGGTGAATACGTGTTCGTAATCCACGCGGAAACCATAATCCAGCTGGAAGCTAATACCGACGCCATTATCAATACGCTGGTAGTTACGGCCGTTCACATATTCAATACGGTCACCCATAAAGTACGGCTGAATAGATTTCACCGCATACTGGTTGATCGGGAATTTATAACCGGCAAAGTATTCAATACCCCATGCGTCGCCCGCAAAGTAGTCATGCGCGTCTACGCGTTTGGTGGTCATGAAGTTCTGATACCAGCCGCCGCCCAGCGCGAAGGTCCAGTTATCCGGCGTCCAGCTAAGCGCAGTA
Organism: Citrobacter koseri ATCC BAA-895; assembly: GCF_000018045.1. Taxonomy (NCBI): domain Bacteria; kingdom Pseudomonadati; phylum Pseudomonadota; class Gammaproteobacteria; order Enterobacterales; family Enterobacteriaceae; genus Citrobacter; species Citrobacter koseri. The sequence goes on from NC_009792.1 coordinate 2,444,570, forward strand.
CCAACGATATTTTGATCGTAGTCTTTACCGTCGCCGCCGTTACCTGGGCGCATTTCCGCACGCGTATAGTTCCACGCCGTACCCCAGGTCAGATCGTCCGTGATGTGGTAATCCGCACCCAGAGAACCGCCGCCTTTACGCTTGTAGCGCAGGCCGTTGTTCGGGTTGTAATCATCGCTGAACAGATAAGACGCGTAGAGATCGACGTCGCCAACTGTTTTCTTATACTTCAGGGATTTACGGGTACGGTAAGAACCATCATAGTCGCCGTTGATACCGTTGCCTGGTGCCTGACCAATCATGTCATAGTCCCAGATATCGGTTTTCACGCCAACCACATCATAATAAACGCTGTTCTGTTGACCGAAAGTCAGCGTACCCCAGGTATCGCTTTTCAGACCGGTGTACAGCATACGACGAGTGGTGTCGTTCGCGCCGTCTGCGTAGTGATTATCCCAGTTGAACATCGCCGGGAAGTTAACGCCCAGCTCGTAGTAGCTGACCCAGCTAATGTCATCAAACAGATAGTAATCAGCCGCGAAACGGAAACGGGTGCCGCCATCGAAGCCATTACGTTTGTAACCATTTTTACCGTCGTCACCAGCCATATTCTGGAACTGAGGACGAATACTGCCGCCAACGGTGAAGTTAAGACGGCTCAGCGGATTACCCGCCTGTGGATCTTGTTTCAGAACAGTGATTTCCGCCTGAGATGCGAAAGACGTTAATGCCACTGCCGCGCCGATCGATGCCGCCAGCGCTGTTTTTTTTATTGTCATTATATTTTCCTTGATAGATTTACCCGTCATTATTCGCACTGCCGGCAAAATACCGGCAACGTAAAAAACAACGGGCATAGCCCGCTAACTATTTAGCAATTAAATATTAACTGGTATTAATCCTGTCGTGTTGGCGGGTTTTTAATGTTTTGTGCTACTAAAAATCGAGGGGTTAACAATTCGTGCCACATAGGGAGTACACACCAGTATAAACACCGGTGCGTAATCATCACGTATATAAATTATATTATTAAAACTACACACCGGTATAAAAACCGGTGTGTGATCATCACATCTATAAATTAATTATTAAATTGGCGAAATAACGCTTTGCCTTTTAACAGACGCGCGCCGAGCCATCCGCCGCATAATGAAAGTAATAATGCGCCGCAGACGGGCAAAATAATCCACACGCGCCAGTCCGGTTCCCACGGAAAATCGAACACCTGACTTTGCAGCACCGCCAGCGCAGTTTCCGCGCCGATCGCCGCCACCAGCCCGGAGACCATACCCAGCATGGCAAATTCACACCAGAGCGTGGTGCGCAGCAGTTTTTTACCCGCGCCTAAGGTGCGCCAGACCACCAGTTCCTGATGACGTTGACGCATTCCGACCTGAACCTGCGCCAGTAACAACAGCATGCCGCAGGCCGTGACCAGCACCACCATCACCTCCAGCGCCCGGCTGACCTGCTCCAGCACCTGACCGACCTGTTTCAGGATCGCGCCGATATCCAGCAGGCTGATGGTCGGGAACTCGCGATTAAGCTGCGTCAGCATACCGTTGCCATTTTCCCAACGGAAGCTGGTAAGCCAGCTCTGCGGCTGCCCGTCCAGCGCGCCGGAGGGGAAGATAAAGAAGAAGTTAGGCCGCAGACTTTCCCAGTCTACTTTGCGCAGGCTGCTGACCGTCGCGCTAAAGTCCTGGGTATCGCCCATAAAGGTCACGCGATCGCCGAGTTGTATATTCAGCCGCTTCGCCAGCCCTTCCTCTATCGAGACCTCTCCCGCTTTTGGTGGCCAGCTTCCGGCGATAATCGGGTTATGATCCGGGCGCGCATCCTGCCACGTCAGATTCAGCTCACGGTTAAGCGCTTCGTCCTGATTTCCTTCGGTCGGCAGACCATTAATCTCCGTCAGTCGCGCCCGCACGATCGGGAAGAATGCCTCCGGGATCACCTGATGCTCAGACAGGAAAGCTTTCAGCGGCACCACCTGTTCAGAAGCGATATTGATGAGGAAATAGTTCGGACTTTCCGGCGGCAGTTGTTGTTGCCAGCGATCCAGCAGATCGCCGCGCAGCACCAGCAGAAGCGCCAGCAGCATAAAGGAGAGCGAAAAAGCCGAGAGCTGGCTTAGCGTGGACCACGGCTGGCGCAGCAGTCGGCTTACGGCCAGGCGCAGAGGCAGCGATGTCAACGTCATACCGCGCAGCACGTTCAACAGCATCCAGCCCAGCACACCGCAAAGTAGCGCCAGCACCACCGCACCGGCCAGCACCGCCCACAGCAACATGCTGCCGCCCATCAACCCCGCGAGCAGCGCGACGACAACAACCGTGACCACCGGAAGATACACCTTCAGCGGCCAGACACGCGCAACCACATCACGCCGCAGCACACGCAACGGCTGCGTCGCCAGCAGCAAACGATACGGACGCAGTCCAACCAGCAAAGAAATGATGATCATCGTTCCCAGCGCCCACAGCCACGGCCAGAGGCTGGCTGGCGGCAGAACGGCGGGTAACACCGGTTTAAGCAGCACCATCAGCACGTTCTCGAACAGTAACCCAATGGCGCCTCCCGTCACGGCGGAAAGAGCCAGCAGCATCCCCCACTGCCCGACGATCAGCTTGCGCAGTTGCGCCCTGCCCGCCCCCAGCGTTTTGAGGATCGCAATCAGATCGTAGCGGCTGCGGCAGTAGTGGCTCATCGCCACCGCCACCGCCGCGACTGCTAACAGCAACGTTAACAGCGCCGACAGCAGCAGGAACTGCTGCGAGCGTTCAAGCGATTTGCCCAGCGCGCCTTCATCTTGTTCCAGCCCGTACCAGCGATGTTCAGGCTTAAGCTGCGGCAATAGCCACTTTTCATAGCCGTCCAGTTGCTGCGGCGTACCGCCAAACTTATAGCGCCACGTCACGCGACTTCCCGGCTGTACTGCGCCCGTTTTTTCAACATCCGCAATGTGCATCATCAGGCGTGGCGCCATCTGGAAAGGGTTAAACCCGGAGTCCGGCTCCTGTACCACCTCGCCAGCAATACGCAGCGTGGCGTCGCCGACGTCGATGCTGTCACCCGTTTTCAGGTTGAGGAGCGCCATCAGTCTTGGCGCCAGCAACACGGAACCCGGCTGCGGTTTTAACCCCGGCGGATTCGTTTGCAGCTCACCGTACATCGGATAAACGTCATCCACCGCTTTGACGCTGGCCAGCTGCGGCGTATCGTCTGCAAAGGTCATGGTGGCGAAAGTCATCTGTTCGCCCACTTTCAGACCGCGTTTGCGCGCCTCATCGATCCACGCCAGCGGCACCTCGCGCGAACTGCGCAGCGCCCGGTCTCCGGCCATAAAATCACGGCTTTGCTGACTTAAACCCTTTTCCATGCGGTCGCTGATATTGCCCAGCGCCAGCACGCAGGCCACCGCCAGACTCAGCGCCAGCCAGACAATCAGTAAGGAAGGTGAGCGCCATTCGCGCCAGAACCAGCGTGCAATCATGCCTCCTCCTGCAACTGCCCATCCACCAGGCGTAATCGTCGGTCGCAACGCGCCGCCAGCTGCGGGTCGTGCGTCACCAGAATCAGGGTGGTGCCATGTTCGCGATTAAGCGAAAACAGCAGGTCGGCGATTTTATCCCCGGTCTGCCGGTCAAGGTTTCCCGTCGGTTCATCGGCAAACAGCACGTCTGGCCGCCCGTTGAACGCTCTCGCCAGCGCCACACGCTGCTGCTCGCCGCCGGAAAGCTGAGCCGGAAGATGATCAAGACGTTTTCCCAGACCTAACTGTTCCAGCAACGCTTTCGCGCCATCGCGGCTTTTCCCGCTGTTCTCTCCCCGCAGCAAGGCGGGCAGTTCAACGTTTTCCAGGGCATTCAGCGTGGGAATCAACATAAAAGACTGGAAAACAAAGCCGACATGCTGCGCGCGCAGCTGCGCCCGCGCCTCTTCATCCATCGTGTGCAGAGACTGCCCGACCAGATTCACCTCGCCGCTGCTGCCATCATCCAGCCCGGCCAGAATCGCCAGCAGCGTCGATTTCCCCGATCCTGACTCGCCGATCAGCGCAATAGTCTCGGCGCGTTTGACAACCAGTTCAACTCCGGTAAGGATGGAAAGCTCATGCTCACCCTGACCGACGGACTTCTTAAGACGATGAACTTCAACAATGTTTTCCGCTGGCATTTGCCCTTCCTGTTTCTGGTCCTGTTAACGTTCCGCGCCGCCGCAGCGGACACGTTATTAATTCTGGGTGACAGCCTGAGCGCCGGATACCGCATGTCCGCCAGCGCGGCCTGGCCTGCGCTGCTTAACGACAAATGGCAGGACAAAACGCCGGTCATCAATGCCAGCATTAGCGGCGACACCTCGCAGCAAGGCCTGGCGCGTCTGCCTGCGCTGCTGAAGCAGCATCAGCCCCGCTGGGTTCTGGTCGAGCTTGGCGGCAATGACGGCCTGCGCGGTTTTCAACCTCAGCAAACCGAGCAAACCCTGCGTAAAATCCTGCTGGATGTGAAGGCCGCAAACGCCGAGCCGTTGCTCATGCAAATTCGTCTGCCCGCAAACTATGGTCGCCGTTATAATGAAACCTTTAGCGCCATCTACCCACGGCTTGCCAAAGAGTTTGATATTCCGCTTCTGCCCTTTTTTATGGAAGAGGTTTATCTGAAACCACAATGGATGCAGGACGACGGTATTCATCCTAATCGCGACGCCCAGCCGTTTATTGCCGACTGGATGGCGCAACAACTAACCCCATTAGTTAACCACGACTCGTAAATCAACGGAGATCCTGACAGGTAAAGTTATGCAAAAATCGGTCTTAATTACAGGATGTTCCAGCGGAATCGGTCTGGAAAGCGCTCTTGAACTGAAACGTCAGGGTTTTCAAATTCTGGCAGGTTGCCGTAAACCCGATGACGTCACGCGGATGAACAGCATGGGATTCACCGGCGTGCTGATCGACCTCGACTCGCCGGAAAGCGTGGATCGCGCCGCAGACGACGTGATCGCCCTGACCGATAATCGTTTATATGGGATCTTTAACAATGCCGGATACGGCGTGTATGGCCCGCTTACCACTATCAGCCGCACGCAGATGGAGCAGCAGTTTTCCGCCAATTTCTTTGGCGCGCACCAGCTCACTATGCGCCTGCTCCCCGCTATGCTGCCGTACGGCGAAGGGCGCATTGTGATGACCTCATCCGTGATGGGGCTGATCTCCACGCCAGGGCGCGGCGCCTATGCCGCCAGCAAATATGCGCTGGAAGCCTGGTCTGATGCGCTGCGCATGGAGCTGCGCCACACGGGGATTAAGGTCAGCCTGATCGAACCCGGCCCGATTCGTACCCGGTTTACCGATAACGTCAGCCAGACCCAGAGCGACAAACCGGTAGAAAATCCGGGGATTGCCGCGCGTTTTACGCTCGGGCCAGAAGCCGTTGTCGCTAAAGTCCGCCATGCTTTTGAGAGCGACAAACCGAAATTACGCTACCCGGTTACGATGGTGACGTGGGCGGTCACGCTGCTGAAGCGCGTGCTGCCGGGACGCGCAATGGACAAAATTTTGCAGGGTTGAGTTGAAGCGCGCGCGTCAGCCCCCATGTAAAAGAGAACCAGACATAAAGAGAGTGACTCCATGTCCGTACAAAATATTGTCAATATTAACGAATCTAACCTGCAACAGACCCTCGAACAGTCGATGACCACCCCGGTTCTGTTCTATTTTTGGTCTGAACGCAGCCAGCATTGTCTGCAACTGACGCCGGTGCTGGAAAGCCTTGCCGCACAGTACAACGGCCAGTTTATCCTCGCGAAGCTCGACTGCGACGCCGAGCAGATGATCGCCTCCCAGTTTGGCTTGCGCGCTATTCCTACCGTGTATCTGTTCCAGAACGGTCAGCCGGTCGACGGCTTCCAGGGGCCGCAGCCGGAAGAAGCGATTCGCGCGCTGCTCGACAAAGTGCTGCCGCGTGAAGAAGAGTTGAAAGCGCAGCAGGCGATGCAACTGATGCAGGAAGGCAACTACATTGAAGCGCTGCCGCTGCTGAAAGACGCCTGGCAGCTCTCTCATCAAAACAGCGAGCTCGGCCTGCTGCTGGCGGAAACCCAGATTGCCCTCAACCGTACGGAAGACGCCGAAGCCGTGCTGAAAACCATTCCGTTACAGGATCAGGACACCCGCTATCAGGGCCTGGTCGCGCAGATTGATTTACTGAAACAGGCGGCCGACACCCCGGAAATCCAGCAACTGCAACAGCAGGTTGCGGACAATCCAGAAGATGCGGCGCTGGCGGCGCAACTGGCGCTGCAACTGCATCAGGTCGGGCGTAACGAAGAGGCGCTGGAGTTATTGTTCAGCCATTTGAAGAAAGATCTCGCCGCCGCAGACGGTCAGGCGCGGAAAACGTTCCAGGAGATCCTCGCCGCGTTAGGCACCGGCGATGCGCTGGCGTCGAAATTCCGTCGCCAGCTGTACGCGCTGTTGTACTAATCCGCTGCATTTTGCCCGATGGCGCTACGCTTATCGGGCCTACAAACGCTAAAAATACCGATCCCTCCGGCATCACATCTTCTTTAAATGCGTCACCACCAGTTGGTGGCGCGAATTATAGAATTTCCGGTAGGTTAAATAGCAGGCGATAATGGTCGACAGGCTTGCTGTGGATAGCAGCATAAAAGTCACCATTATCTGATACTTAATCGCTTTTACCGGATCGATACCGGCAAAAATCAACCCGGACATCATCCCCGGTAAGCTCACCAGCCCAACCGTTTTTGCCGAATCAATGGTCGGGATCAGCGACGCGCGAATACTGTCGCGAATAAGCCCCGCAGACGCCGTTTTCGGCGTTGCGCCCAGACTGAGCTTCTCCTGAATTTGCTGCTGCTCGCTGCTGAATCGCTGGCCCAGATTGTTGTAGCACAGCCCTACCGCCACCATCGCGTTACCCGCAATCATGCCGGAAATCGGGATCACCTGCATCGGCGTAAACTCGATAGATCCTGACAATACCAGTACCGCCAGCGTCAGCCCCGCTCCGGTCGTAATCGCAATAAACGACGAGGTAAACGCTTTATCAATATATTTACTGCGTTTTTGCGCGTTATACGCCGCGTTAAAACAGATAAACAGCACCATCAATAATGTCAGGATGACGTGATTGACGCCAAAAATGTATTTCAGAACATAGCCGACGATAACAAGCTGGATTACCGCACGGGCAACGCTCCAGAGAATATCTTTTTCCAGCGCCAGTTTCTCTTTGTGGCTAATCAGAATAGCCACAACCACCAGCATCATCGATAACGCCAGCGACTCATTCGTTATATTATGCTCGTTCATAGGTAGCTTCCTGCATTTCTCCGGCATGAGGCTGAAGCGTAATCACATTATCCGCATGATTAATTTCATCTTTATCGTGTGTTACCCACAACACGGCAATATTTTTATCGCGAACATAGCGATGAATAATGTCATTCACATTCTCTTTATTGTGCTCATCCAGCGCACTGGTGATCTCATCCAGCAGCAGAACCTGCGGCAGAAACTGTAAATTACGGATCAATGAGATACGTTGTTTTTCCCCGCCGGAAAGCGCCGTAATGTTTTTCTGTAAAATGGTTTCCGGTAGCTCAAACTGCGCCAGATCGGCGAGAAAAGCCTTCGGTTCCGGCGTTTTGTTGCGGATCTGCCAGGGGAAAATCAGGTTGTCATACACCGTATCGCCAAACAGCACTGGCGTCTGGGCACAATAAGAGACCTGCTGGCGGTAAGTTTCGGGCTTAAGCGTGGCAATCTCTTCGCCTTCGAACAGGATATCCCCCGTATCCGGGCTGATTAATGACGCCACAATCTTTAGCAATGTGCTTTTACCGCACCCGGATGGGCCGGTAATCAGTTTAAATTCCCCGGCATTCAGCATGAAACTGATGTTATTGAGAATTTTCGTGGCGCCAGCCTGGTATCCCACCTTTCTTAGCTGGAGCAAAGGGCTGCTCTCTTTCATCTCACATCCATTTTTCACATCTTTAAAGTAAACAGTGTATCCCTGTAATTTATAAGAGGGGAACTCACTTTGATTAATCGGGTATAATTTGATTAAACAGACCGCAAAGACCGTTTTTTTACATGGACAGCACGACAGGAGGTTTATCAATGCTTATTTTTATCCCTATTCTCATTTTCGTGGCGTTGGTGATAGTCGGCGCAGGCGTCAAAATTGTCCCACAGGGATACCAGTGGACCGTGGAGCGTTTTGGCCGTTACACCAAAACCCTGCAACCAGGCCTGAGCCTGGTGGTGCCGTTTATGGACAGAATTGGTCGCAAGATCAATATGATGGAACAGGTACTCGATATCCCGTCGCAGGAGGTTATCTCAAAAGATAACGCCAACGTCACCATTGACGCAGTGTGCTTTATTCAGGTTATCGACGCTCCGCGCGCGGCCTATGAAGTCAGCAATCTTGAGCTGGCCATTATCAACCTCACCATGACCAACATCCGTACCGTACTGGGGTCAATGGAGCTGGATGAAATGCTTTCCCAGCGCGACAGCATCAACACGCGCCTGCTGCACATTGTCGATGAGGCCACCAATCCCTGGGGCGTCAAGGTTACGCGTATTGAGATCCGCGATGTTCGTCCACCGGCGGAATTGATTTCATCCATGAACGCCCAGATGAAAGCAGAACGTACCAAACGCGCCTACATTCTGGAAGCGGAAGGGGTGCGCCAGGCTGAAATTCTGAAAGCTGAGGGTGAAAAACAGTCGCAGATCCTGAAAGCGGAAGGCGAACGCCAGTCTGCCTTCTTACAGGCTGAAGCGCGTGAACGTTCCGCCGAAGCGGAAGCCCGCGCCACCCAGATGGTCTCTGAAGCGATCGCCGCCGGGGATATTCAGGCGGTGAACTACTTCGTGGCGCAGAAATACACCGAAGCGTTGCAGCAGATTGGTTCGTCGGGCAACAGTAAGGTTGTCATGATGCCGCTGGACGCCAGCAGTCTGATGGGCTCCATTGCCGGGATCACCGAACTTATCAAGGACAGCACCAGCGAACGGAACAAATCATGATAGCGATGATTCTGGTTCACCCGCATATTTTCTGGCTGAGTCTTGGTGGGCTACTGCTGGCCGCCGAGATGCTGGGAGGGAACGGCTACCTGCTGTGGAGCGGTGTCGCCGCCGTGATTACTGGCCTGGTGGTCTGGCTGGTGCCGCTCGGCTGGGAGTGGCAAGGCGTTATGTTCGCCGTATTGACGCTGCTGGCGGCCTGGCTGTGGTGGAAGTGGCTGGCACGGCGCGTGCGTGAGCAAAAACCGGCTGACAGTCACCTTAATCAACGCGGGAAACAGCTGGTAGGCCACCGCTTTATTCTGGAAACCGCGCTGGTCAACGGACGCGGCCACATGCGCGTCGGCGACAGCTCCTGGCCCGTCAGCGCCGACGCGGATCTGAGCGCCGGAACGCAGGTGGAGGTGATTGCCATCGAAGGGATAACGTTGCGCATTAGGGCCGTGTGATCAACGGCGGGCTTTACCCTTGTGATGACAGCAGCCGGAAAGATTATCAATGATCGGGCAATCGGCGCTGTCATCACCCGGGCATGACTCCGCCAGGGTCAGTAATTGCGTGCGCATAGCCTGCAATTCGCTGATGTGGCGTTCAATCTCAGCGACCTTTTCCAGCGTACGTTTTTTCACATCTGCGCTATGGCGCCCCGGATCGTTAAACAAATTCACCAGTTCACCGCACTCTTCCAGGTTAAAACCGACCTGACGCGCCTGACGCAACAGCGTTAACTCGTTTAAATGCTGCTGGCTGTAAGTGCGGTATCCGTTTTCACTGCGCAGCGGCGGCGTCACCAGCCCTTTCTCTTCATAAAATCGAATAGCCTTGCTGGTTAAGCCTGTTTTTTTCGCAACATCGCTAATATTCACATCTCCCCCCGCAGAGCATGTTGATGCCGAAGCTCATTATAACCCACATCGCCCCCATGCTATCACGGGGTGGAATGCCCCTGGCGCCTGTGCAATAAATCCTTAGCAATCCTACTGTTATGTGCGATCTCGCTCACACTTATGGCTGTCTTGCTTGCAACATATTGATACAGATCAAAGGTGCATTAATTATACACCTTTCAACCTTGAACTTGTGGATACATCTTCTATATAAACGCGAATGATAATGATGATCATTTACATACTCATAAAGGTTCTCACATGTTGCCACGGATTAGCCAACGGCCATTTATTCTTTCGGCCCTGACATTATGCGTTTCAGGTGCTGTTTCAGCAGCCACGACAACTACAGCACAACATCATAAAGTATCGGATGACGACACGTTAATCGTCACCGCTAACCGCTCAGAAAGTAGCCTTTGGGAAAGCCCGGCCACGATTCAGGTTATCGACCGCCAGGCCATACAGAATTCCACCAGCGTGTCGATTGCGGACGATCTACAGGACATCCCCGGCGTTGAGGTTACTGATAACTCTCTGGCGGGACGCAAACAGATCCGCATTCGCGGCGAAGCCTCTTCACGCGTATTAATTTTGATTGACGGCCAGGTCGTCAGCTATCAGCGCGCCGGGCAAAACTACGGCGCCGGCTTGCTCATTGATGAATCGTCGCTTGAGCGTATTGAAATCGTTAAAGGCCCCTACTCGGTGCTCTATGGCTCGCAGGCCATTGGCGGCGTGGTGAACTTTATTACGAAAAAAGGCGGCGATAAGCCGCTTGGCGGAAGCGTCAAAGCCGTTTACAACTCCGCGACCGCAGGCTGGGAGGAGTCGGCCGCCGCCTGGGGCAGCATCGGCAACTTCGACTACCGCATTAACGGCAGTTATTCCGATCAGGGCAACCGCGACACGCCTGACGGCAGATTGCCCAACACCAATTTCCGCAACAACAGCCAGGGCGTCTGGCTTGGCTACAATCTCGATCGCCATAAATTTGGACTATCACTCGATCGCTACAAAACGTCCACCCAAACCTGGATTAGCGATGCGGATAACCAGTATGACGAATTCAGCGTCCGTATTCCGAAACTGGAACGCGAAAAGGTCGGCGTTTTCTATGACTATGATGCCGATGGCGATTACCTGAAAAAAATCCACCTCGACGCTTACAGCCAGACCATTGAGCGTAAATTTGAGAATCGGGTAAAAACCACCCAGGTCATCCCAAGCCCGATGATTCAGGCGCTGACAGTCAGCAATCAGACCAACACCAATGATAAACAGTACACGCAGGGTGTGACGTTACAGAGCAACTTCTCACTGCCAGCGAACAACGAGCTGGTTATCGGGACGCAGTATCAGCACGACAAAGTGAAGCAGGACACCAATAGCAGCACGCGTCAGACAGCGGCAACCGGCGTCTTCGATATCCAGACCAATACCCTGTCGCATATTGAGGCTGAACAAGGTAACGCCTCAATATTTGCGCAAAACGACTGGCGTTTTGCCGATGACTGGACCTGGACCGTCGGCGCACGTCAGTACTGGCTCTCTTCTAAACTGAACCGTAGCGACAGTCTGAGCGGCACAACCTGGCAGTCATCCGGTGGAAAGTCAGCGCATGACGATGAGTTAGTCACCTCAACCAGCCTGCGTTACTCCGGTTTTGATAATCTTGAGCTACGCGCAGCCTATGCTCAGGGATATGTCTTCCCGACGCTGGTTCAGTTGTTTATGCAAACGTCTGCGGGCGGCAGAATCACCTATGGCAATCCTGACCTGAAGGCTGAGCACTCCAATAACTATGAACTGGGTGCGCGTTACAAAGGCAATATGTGGCTGATTGACGGGGCGATTTACTACTCCGAAGCCAAAGACTATATCGCCAGTCTCGCCTGTTCAGGGCAAGCGATTTGTAATGGCAGCAGCACCTCATCCTACTACTACGACAACATCGACCGCGCCAAAACCTGGGGGATGGAGCTGACGGCGGAATACAACGCCTGGGCCGTATCGCCTTATCTGAGCGGCAACCTGATTCGTCGTCAGTATGAAGGCGACGTGCAGAAAACCTGGGATACCGGCGAACCGATGCTGACAGGCCGCGCAGGTCTGAAACACACGCTGCTGCTCAATGCCGCGAATATCACTTCCGATCTCTTCATTCGTGCGGCATCCAGCGCCAAAGACAACACGGGAGAGACTGAAATTCGCTACCCGGGCTGGGCGACGCTTAACCTCGCCTTTAATACTGAGTTTGGTCCGCAGGATCAGTATCAGGTCAATCTGGCGCTGAACAACCTGACCGATAAACGTTACCAGACCGCTCATGAATCCATTCCAGCGGCGGGCTTTAACGCGGCGATTGGTTTTGCGTGGAATTTCTGACGATGAAGAGACTTGTCATTGGCTTACTGGCGCTGGTTAGCGCCTTCAGCGTGCAGGCGGCCGAACGACTGGTGGTGGCGGGCGGTTCTCTCAGCGAGCTTATTTTTGCAATGGGCATCGGCGATCGCGTTGTCGGGGTGGATGAAACCACCTCTTATCCCCCCGAAACCGCTGCACTGCCGCATATTGGCTACTGGAAGCAACTGAACAGTGAAGGCATTTTATCGCTGCGCCCGGATAGCTTTATTACCTGGCAGGACGCGGGCCCGCATATTGTGCTGGAGCAGTTGCGCACCCAAAAAGTCAACGTTGTCACCCTGCCGCGCGTTCCGGCCACCGTTGACCAGATGTACGCCAATATTCATGCCCTGGCGAACACGCTCCAGGTTCCTGAACAGGGCGACGCGCTGGTTAACCGCATTCGCCAGCGGCTGGATCGTGTGCAGGACAGCGTGAAGGCGAAAGGCGCGCCGGTTAAGGCGATGTTTATTCTTTCTGCGGGGGGCAGCGCCCCGCAGATCGCCGGTAAGGGCAGCGTCGCTGACGCGATTCTGACCCTCGCTGGCGCGCAGAATGTCGCCCAGCATGCGCAATATAAAAGTTACAGCGCGGAATCGCTGATTGCGGCAAACCCGCAGGTGATTGTTGTGACATCACAGATGGTCGAGGGCGATATCAATCGCCTGCGCGCCATTGCCGGTATCACCCATACCTCCGCCTGGAAAAATCAGCGGATCGTCGCCATTGATCAGGCGTTGATTCTGGGGATGGGTCCCCGCGTCGCCGACGCCGTTGAAACTCTGCACCAGCAACTCTGGCCTCATTAAATGGATTTGGCATTACAATTATGAATACTCAACACACGCTGGATCTCACTCCACATTTCGCGCTGGAGGGGAACCAGCCCTTTAAGGATCGTCGGGCCACGATGCCGTGGCGTGGTGCGATTCCTGTTGCAAAAGAGCAATTGTCGCAAACCTGGCAGAACGTCATCAGTCAGACCGTTCCACCGCGCAAAAGACTGGTGTATTTACATATCCCTTTTTGCGCAACCCACTGTACTTTCTGCGGTTTTTATCAGAACCGCTTTGAAGAGGATCACTGCGCACGCTATACCGACGCCCTGCTACGTGAAATAGAGATGGAAGCCGACAGCACGCTGCACCAGTCAGCGCCCATTCATGCGGTGTATTTCGGCGGTGGAACGCCGTCTGCGCTGTCGGCCAGGGATCTGGCCAAGATCATCACCACGCTGCGTGAAAAACTGCCGCTGGCGCCGGATTGCGAAATCACTATCGAAGGTCGGGTGCTCAACTTTGATGATGCCCGCGTTGATGCCTGTCTTGATGCGGGCGCCAATCGGTTTTCTATCGGTATTCAGTCTTTCAACAGCAAGATCCGCAAGAAAATGGCGCGCACCTCGGACGGCCCAACCGCCATCGCCTTTATGAACGGCCTGGTGCGGCGGGATCGCGCCGCCGTGGTGTGCGATCTGCTGTTCGGTCTGCCCGGTCAGGATGCCGCCCTGTGGGGCGAAGATCTGGCGATAGCTCGCGATATCGGGCTGGATGGGATCGATCTGTATGCGCTGAATTTGCTTCCCAATACGCCGCTCGGTAAAGCGGTTGAAAGTGGCCGGACGACCGTTCCTTCCCCCTCAGCGCGTCGCGACCTCTACCTTCAGGGCTGCGATTTTATGGATAGCGCGGGCTGGCGCTGCATCAGCAACAGCCACTGGGCGCGTACCACCCGAGAACGCAACCTGTACAACCTGCTGATCAAGCAAGGCGCTGACTGCCTCGCCTTCGGCTCCGGCGCAGGCGGTTCGGTCAACGGCTACTCCTGGATGGTGGAGAGAAACCTTTCCACCTGGCATGAAACTATCGCCGCCGGGAAAAAGCCGTTAATGATGATGATGCGTACCGCCGAACGCGGCTTTCAGTGGCGCCATACGTTACAGGCAGGGATTGAAACAGCGCGCGTACCGCTTGATGAGCTGACGCCTCACGCGGAGCAACTGATTCCGTTACTGACCCAATGGCACAACGCGGGGCTGACCCGCGATGCGTCAACCTGCCTGCGTCTGACCAACGAAGGACGCTTCTGGGCAAGCAATATTTTGCAGTCTCTTGACGAGCTGATTCAGGAACTTAACGCACCGCGCATCGCGGTAGATAAACCATAAAAGGAGTAACTTATGAGCCATGTCTCTTTACAGGATTTTTTGCGCACTGAGCCGGACGGAACGCTGGAAGCGATCGCCGCACAGTACAACACCACGCTTTTAGACGTGGTCAAAAACCTGCCCTCTCATACTCTGGTCAGCGGCGATAAATTCGATACCGTCTGGGACACCGTCAGCGAATGGGGCAAAGTCACAACCCTGGTGCACACCGCCGATGTCATTCTCGAATTTACCGGTGAACTGCCCTCCGGCTTCCATCGTCACGGTTATTTCAATCTGCGCGGTAAAAAAGGCATGACCGGCCATATCAAAGCGGAAAACTGCACGCACATCGCCTTAGTGGAACGCAAATTTATGGGCATGGACACCGCGTCTATTCTGTTCCTCAACCAGGCGGGCAGCGCCATGTTTAAAGTCTTCCTCGGTCGCGACGAGCATCGTCAGCTACTGGGCGAACAGGTTGACGCCTTCCGCACCCTGGCCTCCTCTCTGAAGGAAAACGCCTGATGACGCCGTGGTTACTTTTCGGTGCCGGCGGTACAGGCGTGGGTGCCAGAACGCTTGAACTCGCGCTGGCGCAACAGCGCCCGGTCGTTGCCGTGATTCGTCACCCGGAAACCGCGGCCCTTTTGCAAAGCAAAGGCGTTCAGGTATTTATTGGCGATGCCTGCGACGCAAGCGTCGTGTCCTGCGCCTGCCATGCCGCAGGGCCGGAGGCGCTTGTCATTTCATCAATGGGGGGAAACCAGGATTATCTGGCGCACAGAACCGTTATTGATGAAGCCGAAAAAGTGGGCATCAAACGCATGATTCTGGTGACGTCGCTGGGATGCGGCGACAGTTGGGCATTTTTATCCCCTCGCGCGAAAGCCGCATTCGGCCAGGCCGTGCGGGAAAAAACGCTGGCGGAAAGTTGGCTGCAAACCAGTCAACTGGATTATGCCATCCTGCGGCCAGGCGGTTTACTGAATGGCGATGCGACAGGTAAAGCGCAGCGCTACCAGGGACAGGAGTGCCACGGGTTTGTGATGCGTGCGGATGTCGCCGCCCATATTCATGAACTGGCCTGCGCGCCTGCGCTTAACAATCAGATCTACAGTCTGGTTGAGCCTGAACTAAAGCCGGTGTGATCCCCTCGCGGCGCGGACATCCGCGCCGCAATGACGTTATGGAGATTCGAGTGTTCAAGGATTCACTCTCTTCCCTCAGTGTATTGACGGGGCTTTCACTCTTGCTGATCGCACTGGTGCTGTTCGGCGCCAGCCAGGGGGCGCTGAACATCAGCTTCAGCTCGCTGTTTAACCAAGAGTACCGGGATATCTGGCTGAACATCCGTTTGCCCCGCGTTCTGTTGGCCGTGCTGGTTGGCGGCGCGCTGGCGACGGCGGGCGTGATCATGCAGGGACTTTTTCGCAACCCGATGGCCGATCCGGGGTTGCTCGGCGTCAGCAGCGGCTCTGCGTTAATGGTCGGCGTCGCGATCGTTTTCCCTCTTTCGTTGCCCGTCGTTCTGGCGCTCTATGAACAGATGATCTTTGCCGTCGCCGGCAGCGTGGTGGTCTGCGCGGTTATTTTTCTGATCAGCCTGCGCCACGCTCACGGCGGTATGATGCAACTGCTGCTGGCCGGGATTGCGATTAATGCGCTGTGCGGGGCGGCTATCGGCATACTGAGCTATGTTGGCGACGAACAGCAATTACGTCAGTTGACGCTATGGATGATGGGCAGCCTCGGTCAGGCGCAGTGGCCGACGCTACTGGTGGCCAGTTCGTTCGCGCTGCCCGCCATCGCCGCCACCGCCTGTCTTTCCGGGACGCTGAACCTGCTGCAATTAGGGGATGAAGAGGCGCACTATTTGGGGGTAAACGTAAAGCGTAAACGTCAGCAGCTGTTGTTGCTCAGCTCCCTGCTGGTGGGCGCTGCCGTTTCGGTAAGCGGCGTGATTGGCTTTATCGGTCTGGTGGTTCCCCATCTAATTCGCATGATCATCGGCGCAGACCATCGCTGGCTCATTCCCTGCTCTACACTTGCAGGGGCATGTTTGCTCCTGGTTGCCGACACGCTGGCACGCACGCTGGTACAGCCTGCGGAGATGCCGGTCGGCCTTCTGACCAGCCTGATTGGCGGCCCCTGGTTCCTGTGGCTCATTCTGAACAGCCGGAGGGTGGTATGATTGATGCCCAAAATCTGGTTTACAGCATTCATGGACGCCGTTTAACGGACAATGTTTCGCTGACTCTGCCTGGTGGTGAAATCGTCGCTATTTTAGGGCCGAATGGCGCCGGGAAATCCACGCTGCTGCGCCAGCTTACCGGGTATCTGAAACCCGACTCTGGTCGCTGTACGCTTCTGGGCAAGCCGCTGACCGAATGGCCGCTGACGGAACTGGCGAAGACCCGCGCGGTAATGCGCCAGAACAGCCACATGGCGTTCCCGTTCAGCGTTCGGGAAGTCATTCGCATGGGCAGGCATCCTCATCGGACGCATAATCCACGCGATGAAACCGAGCACATCATGGCGTTGTGCGATTGCAGCCAGCTGGCCTCGCGTGATTACCGGCAGTTGTCGGGCGGCGAACAGCAGCGGGTACAGCTGGCGCGCCTGCTGGTTCAGCTCTGGGAACCCGAGCCCTCGCCCAAATGGCTGTTTCTGGATGAACCCACCTCCGCGCTGGATATTCACCACCAGCAGCATCTTTTCCGTCTGCTGCGCCAACTGGTGCGTGAACGGCAGTTCAACGTCTGCTGCGTGCTGCACGATCTCAATCTTGCCGCACGCTATGCCGACCGGGTGGTGCTGATGGCAAATGGCCGCCTTATTGATAACGGCAGGCCGCAGGAGGTGCTGAAACAACAGGCGCTGAAAACGCTTTACGGCGCGGATATCACGGTTTTAAACGATCCATCAAATCTCTCACCGCTGATCGTCCTCGATCGGTAAAACTTGCGGAGCATCGAATGCTGATGCTCCATTTTCTGTAACAATTGCCTGTTATAAGTGATCGCTTTCTCAATTCTGACTCTTTCAACTGGTCATTCTACGCGGGTAGATTTATTAATCTGCGGTAAAAATATAATATCTACGCGAGTAGAACGTGAAGAGTATAAACCTGCGACTTATGTCGACAGCTAACTTCAAGGAGTTCTTATGAACACGCATTCATCCTCTGTTCCCCTGACGGACGGCCAACAGGCAGCTCAGGAACGACTGGAAACCCCCGAGGGGCGCCGCGAATTCTGGCGAGCGACATTTTCCTGCTGGTTAGGCACGACAATGGAATATGCCGATTTTGCGCTGTATGGCCTCGCCGCAGGCATTATCTTTGGCGACGTCTTTTTTCCTGAAGCCACACCAGTTATGGCGCTACTTTCCAGCTTCGCCGCCTATTCCGTCGGGTTTATAGCACGCCCCATCGGCGCTCTGTTGTTCGGCTGGATAGGCGACCGTCATGGCCGGAAGACTGTCATGGTTATCACTATCGGGTTAATGGGCATGTCGACCATGTTGATCGGTTTAATTCCCAGCTACGCCCAGATTGGCGTTTGGGCGCCGGTATGCCTGGTCATCTTACGATTTTCCCAGGGGCTGGGCGCCGGGGCAGAGCTTTCAGGCGGCACCGTCATGCTCGGTGAATATGCCCCAGTTAAGCATCGCGGACTGGTCTCCTCGATTATCGCTCTGGGCTCAAATAGCGGAACATTGCTGGCTTCTTTAGTCTGGCTCATCGTACTGCAAATGGATAAAGACGCCTTGCTAAGCTGGGGATGGCGCATCCCTTTTCTTTGCAGCTTCCTCATCGCCGCCGCCGCACTGTTTATTCGCCGCCATATGCGTGAAACGCCCGTCTTTGAGCGTCAAAAAGCACTCCTGCAAGCCGAGCGAGAGAACGCGCTTCGCCAGGGTCAGGAGATGCAACAGTATGACACCCGTAGCTTCTGGCAACGCACCAGAGCATTCTGGACCATGGTCGGATTACGCATCGGCGAAAATGGCCCCTCCTATCTGGCCCAGGGATTCATCATTGGCTATGTTGCCAAAGTGCTGATGGTTGATAAATCTGTCCCCACTGTTGCGGTATTTATCGCCTCTATTCTGGGATTTGCCATTATTCCGCTGGCGGGTTGGCTTTCTGACCGATTTGGTAGACGTATCACTTACCGTTGGTTCTGTCTGCTACTGATTCTGTACGCATTTCCAGCATTCATGCTGCTGGATTCTCGTGAACCGTGGATTGTTATCCCGACGATCATTACCGGAATGGGGCTCGCTTCACTGGGCATTTTCGGTGTTCAGGCTGCATGGGGCGTTGAGCTTTTCGGTGTGACCAACCGTTATACTAAAATGGCTTTCGCAAAAGAGCTGGGGTCCATTATGTCTGGCGGTACGGCGCCACTTGTCGCCTCGGCGCTGCTCTCATTTTACGGACACTGGTGGCCTATCGCCGTCTATTTCACCCTGATGGCCGCAATTGGGCTGGTGACGACTTTCTTCGCGCCAGAGACTCGTGGGCGGGATCTCAACTTGCCCGAGGATGCAATTTGAGGCCAGAGAACGTGAGTTGCGCGTTCTTTACCAAAGATTTTTGGGTCATAACGCCTTATGCTGTCAGGAAAAAAGATCACTCTGAACTCAATCAGGTAGGTGCCTTGTGACCCAATCACATTCACAACGCGTAACACGTTCTGATGTTGCAAAAGAAGCGGGAACATCTGTCGCTGTTGTCAGTTACGTTATTAATAACGGTCCGCGCCCCGTCGCCGAAGCGACCCGACAGCGCGTATTGCAGGCCATAAAAAAAACCGGTTATCGACCTAATGGTATAGCGCGCGCCCTCGCTTCAGGCAGCACGCAAACCTATGGACTCATTGCGCCAGACATCTCTAACCCGTTTATCGCCTCAATGGCGCATGCCCTGCAACGTGAAGCATTTTCTGATGGGAAAGTGCTCCTGCTGGGCGATGCGGGCGACAACAGCGGACGTGAGCGTGAACTGATCAACAATATGCTACACCGTCAGGTCGACGGGCTTATCTATACCAGTGTTGACCGGCATCCCTATATTGAGCTGATTCAGGAGAGCGGAACCCCCTGCGTCATGCTGGATCGCGTGGACCCTGGGTTGAATGTCAGTGTTATTCAGGTAGATGAACAACTGGCGGCCTGGCAGGTGACGAAGCATCTGATTGATCACGGTTACCGCGATATTGGCATTATTTGTGGTCCGCGTGAAATGTTGAACACCCAGGATCGTATCCGGGGATGGCAGCTAGCGCTGGAAGAGTCATCGCTAATTATCAACCCCTCCTGGATCTTTTCGACTAACTATACCCGCGCCGGAGGTTACGAGGCGACAAAACGCATGTTGCAAGGTAAACCACCGCGCGCGCTGTTCGCAACCAACGAACAGCAGGCGCTTGGCTGTTTACGCGCTCTGGCAGAACAAGGATTACGCGTTCCACAGGATGTGGCGCTGGTCTGCTTTAACGCAACACAAGAATCGGCTTACAACGTACCTTCCCTGACCGCCGTCCGACAGCCTGTCGACAAAATGGCTCGTGCGGCAATTGATATGTTGAAAAACTGGGATGGAGAAGTTCGCCGCGTTGAATTTGAGTTTTTTTTACGAGTGGGAGAGTCGTGTGGCTGCCAGGGACATGAAGTACAACCTGAAACCAGATAAAAATAAATCTATGCGCGTGATTATCGACTGCGATCCGGGTAATGGCATTCCCGGCGCCAATATCGATGACGGCCTCGCGCTGGCACTCGCCATTGCCGCGCCGCAAATCTCTCTGGAGATGATCACAACGGTGGCTGGTAATACACCGGTAGAAATCGGATATGCAGTAGCCAAAGATTTCGTTCAACAATTAGGTGTACCCGTTTCTGTCTACCGTGGCGCCGCACGCGCGCTCAGAGAAGATCCGCAGCCCTGGCGGGAAAAGCTTGATCATGGTGTAGACCAATATGGCTTACGCCAACTCTGGGCTGATGTCCCCGTTCCGCAGGCATACCAGGCCACGAAGCCTCTTGCGCCTGAGGCGATAGGTGAGCTGATATGCAACAACCCCGGTGAGATAACGCTGGTTGCAACAGGCCCACTCACCAACGTCGCCATTGCTCTACAGCTCTATCCGCAGCTCGTTCATGCGGTGAAGAATATCGTGATCATGGGCGGAGTATTCAATGTTCCTGGCTACCTGAAAGACACTAATTTTGGCCTTGATCCAGAAGCAGCTCATGCCGTACTCACCAGCGGTGCGCCGGTCACATTGGTTCCGATGGATGTCACGACAAAAACCCAAATGCTTCATACCGATTTGGATCGTCTGGCTGCGGCAGAAAACGTTCTTGGTCGCTATCTGGAGAAAACCATTCGCCCGTGGATCACCTACTCTATGCAGACCCGCAATCTGCCTGGCTGCTGGATCCACGATGTTCTGACGATCGCCTGGTTGCTTGATCCCTCGCTCGCCGCAACGACAGAAGACTTTCTGGACGTCTCGCTTGAAGGCCTTACTCGTGGTATGACCTGTCGTTATGGACGTGACACATTACGCCTGGATGTGGGAATACCCGAGCCCAAAGGCACGATGATAAAAATTCTACAGACTATCGATAACCATCAACTTCTTTCGCTGATTGAACACTACATCCATCGCTACGGCGCATAGCGATGCTGCACAGAAAAAGAAGGTAGTCGCGCAGTGTGTAAGGTTATGTTTTTCTGGAGGAAAAATGAATACGTTAGCACTCATCCTCTCTGGTGAAGGAGAACCAATTTTAATTACATTATGCAAAATTTGCGTCGCTTTTTTCCTGGGAGGAATCATCGGACTTGAAAGAGAATCAAAGGGAAAGCCTGTCGGGTTTAAAACATGTGTGATTATTTCAGTAGCCAGTTGTGCCCTGACCATTGTTTCGATTCAATCTGCAGAGTATTACGCTGAGATTTCAATGAATATCCGTAGCGATCCTATGCGCCTGGCCGCACAAATCATCAGTGGCGTGGGTTTTCTCGGTGCCGGGGTTATCCTCCATCGCCATGATGATGCGATATCCGGGCTAACAACCGCAGCTATCGTCTGGGCTTCTGCTGGCATAGGAATTACCAGCGGAGCCGGTTTTTATCTTCATGCCCTGCTTGCCACAGGGTTATTTCTGCTGGCTATAAAGCTCAGTTATTTTGTGATCTTTTTACAAACAAAAAACCAGCTCCCCGGCAAAGTAAAAATCCGCATTATTCTTGACGAAAAATCAGGGCTACACACGCTGGTAGAAAGTATTAATCAGCAAAAAAGCATTATTGAGACCATTACTATCCGCGATGTAAAAAAGGGAAAAATAGAGGTCAACCTTAAGGTTGTGATCAGAAAAAAAATAACCTTGCCCGAACTGTACAGCAACCTTTCTACGCTCGAACACGTCTGCGCTATCGCGCTGGAACACTGAAAAACACGAGTATAAAACAAACTTCTTGACCTTCCCCTTGATGGAAGGTTTACCCTTTATCACAGTCAGTTAATCCTGTCATAAAGGAGTGTGTTATGTCTCAAACTATCGACCTGACCCTGGACGGTCTGTCCTGTGGTCACTGCGTCAAACGCGTGAAAGAAAGTCTTGAACAACGTCCTGACGTTGAACAGGCGGACGTCACGGTAACCGAAGCGCACGTTACCGGCAGCGCCAGCGCCGAAGCGCTTATTGAAACCATTAAACAAGCCGGTTACGGCGCGGAGTTAAGCCACCCAAAGGCTAAACCGCTGGCGGAGTCATCAATCCCGTCGGAAGCACTGACAGCGGTTCCCCCTGAGCTTCCGGCAGTGACGGCCGATGATGAAAGCCAACAGCTGCTGTTAAGCGGCATGAGCTGCGCCAGCTGTGTTTCCCGGGTGCAAAACGCATTGCAAAGCGTACCGGGCGTCACACAGGCACGGGTAAACCTGGCGGAACGCACTGCGCTGGTAATGGGCAGCGCGTCCGCCGCAGATTTAGTGCAGGCGGTAGAGAAAGCAGGCTACGGCGCAGAAGCGATCGAAGATGACGTTAAACGCCGCGAACGCCAGCAGGAAACCGCACTCGCTACCATGAAGCGCTTCCGCTGGCAGGCGATTGTCGCGCTGCTGGTCGGCGTGCCGGTGATGGTCTGGGGGATGCTCGGCGACAACATGATGGTCACCGCCGATAACCGCAGCCTGTGGCTGGCAATCGGCCTGGCGACCCTTGCCGTGATGGTTTTTGCGGGCGGACACTTCTACCGCAGCGCATGGAAAAGCCTGATGAACGGCACCGCCACGATGGATACGCTGGTGGCGCTCGGCACCGGGGTGGCCTGGCTCTACTCGATGAGCGTCAACCTGTGGCCGCAGTGGTTCCCGATGGAAGCGCGCCATCTCTATTATGAAGCCAGTGCGATGATCATCGGTCTGATCAACCTCGGACACATGCTGGAAGCCCGCGCGCGTCAGCGCTCTTCTAAGGCGCTGGAAAAATTGCTCGACTTAACCCCGCCGACAGCGCGCGTGGTCACTGATGACGGTGAAAAAAGCGTACCTCTGGCGGATGTACAGCCGGGCATGTTGCTGCGTCTGACCACCGGCGACCGTGTGCCGGTAGACGGTGAAATCACTCAGGGTGAAGCCTGGCTGGATGAAGCGATGCTCACTGGCGAACCGATCCCGCAGCAGAAAGGCGAAGGCGACAGCGTTCACGCCGGAACCGTGGTGCAGGACGGCAGCGTGCTGTTTCGCGCAAGCGCAGTCGGCAGCCATACCACTCTGTCGCGCATTATTCGCATGGTACGCCAGGCACAGAGCAGCAAACCGGAAATCGGCCAGCTTGCCGATAAAATCTCCTCGGTGTTCGTGCCAGTCGTGGTGGTGATTGCCCTGGTGAGCGCAGGTATCTGGTATATCTTTGGGCCAGCGCCGCAAATTGTTTACACGCTGGTGATCGCCACCACCGTCCTGATTATCGCCTGTCCGTGTGCGCTGGGTCTGGCGACACCGATGTCGATTATCTCGGGCGTCGGACGCGCCGCTGAATTTGGCGTCCTGGTACGCGATGCCGACGCGCTGCAACGCGCCAGCACGCTGGACACCGTGATATTTGATAAAACCGGTACGCTGACGGAAGGTAAACCGCAGGTCGTCGCCATCAGGACATTTGGCGATACCGATGAGGCGAGCGCCTTACGTCTGGCGGCCGCGCTGGAACAAGGCTCCAGCCACCCGCTGGCGCACGCTATCCTGGAAAAAGCCGCCGACGCCACCCTGCCTCAGGTGAATAACTTTCGGACGTTACGTGGCTTAGGCGTTAGCGGCGAAGCGGACGGGCATACGTTGCTGTTAGGCAATCAGGCGCTGCTGAATGAACAACAGGTTGTCACGACCGCAATGGACGCTGAAATTTCAGCACAGGCTTCTCAGGGGGCAACGCCCGTATTGCTGGCGATTGACGGAAAAGCCGCGGCGCTGCTGGCGATCCGCGATCCGCTGCGCAGCGACAGCGTCGCAGCGCTTCAGCGCCTGCACCGCGCCGGGTATCGTCTGGTGATGTTAACCGGGGATAACCCGACCACCGCCAACGCCATTGCCAAAGAAGCCGGGATTGATGAGGTGATCGCGGGCGTGCTGCCGGACGGTAAAGCCGATGCGATTAAACGTCTGCAAAGTCAGGGGCGTCAGGTCGCAATGGTCGGCGATGGCATCAACGACGCACCGGCGCTGGCGCAGGCGGATGTCGGCATCGCGATGGGCGGCGGCAGCGACGTGGCGATTGAAACTGCGGCGATAACCCTGATGCGCCATAGCCTGATGGGCGTAGCTGACGCGCTGGCCATCTCACGGGCGACTCTGCGAAACATGAAGCAGAACCTGCTCGGCGCGTTTATCTATAACAGCATCGGCATCCCCGTTGCCGCCGGGATTCTGTGGCCGTTCACCGGCACACTGCTTAACCCGGTTGTGGCAGGCGCGGCAATGGCGCTTTCCTCAATTACCGTGGTGAGCAACGCCAACCGGTTGTTGCGCTTTAAACCAAAAGAATAAGGCGCCTGCGCTAACGCTTATCCGGCCTACGCAGCACTCTCATCGTAGGCCGGATAAGATGCTTTTGCGTCGCCATCCGGCATTTCACGCATTGCACCTTCCAGAGCCACACGCTAGCATGGTTTTCCACTAAGGGAGGGCGTATGGATCTGTTATACCGGGTAAAAGCGTTATGGGCTGCACTGCGCGGCAACCATTATACCTGGCCTGCCATCGACATCATGTTACCCGGCGATCGCTGTTTTCATCTTGTGGGCAGTATTCACATGGGAACGCGCGATATGGCCCCCTTCCGGCAAAACTGCTTAAAAAGCTCAGGCAGGCGGACGCGCTGATTGTTGAAGCCGATGTTTCAGGCAACGATTCGCCTTTTACCGACCTGCCTGCCTTTGCCGACCTGGATGAGCGAATTAGCGACGAGTTACGTCAGCGCCTGCATAAAATCACCCATGAACTGGGCATTTCCCCTTCTCTCTTTTCGACCCAGCCGTTATGGCAAATCGCCATGATATTGCAGGCGACTCAGGCGCAACAACTGGGGCTGCGACCGGAATACGGTATTGATTACCAGTTGCTGAAAACGGCAAAACAGGCGCAAAAACCGATCATCGAACTGGAAGGCGCTTCCAGCCAGATCGATCTGCTGTGCCAGCTCCCTGATAACGGACTGGCGCTACTGGATGATACCCTGACGCACTGGCATACCAACGCCAGACTGCTGCAACAGATGATGAGCTGGTGGCTGAAATCGCCCCCGCAGAATAATGCTATTTCGTTGCCGAATACCTTCAGTCAGTCGCTGTATGATGTGCTGATGCATCAGCGAAATGTCGCCTGGCGGGAGCGTCTGCATGCCATGCCGCCGGGTCGGTACGTCGTGGCGGTCGGCGCGCTTCATCTTTACGGGGAAGGCAATTTGCCTGCGCTAATGCGTTAAAAAAATGGCCAATATTTCTATTGGCCCGTCAAAGAGGAATTTCATCGTTATTATTATGCCAGGACGTAGCGCCCTGGTTATGTCGATTGTCGCTCAAAGTCACCATCCTGCCAATACTATTGCGCAAGATGGTACTATTTTTTAGACCACCATCAGGCGTATGCTTTAAGGGTATTTTGTCTGGGCCAGGAATAATTGCTATGACACCCGCCGTAAAATTACTCGAAAAAAACAACATTACTTTTCAGATCCACGCCTACGATCACGATCCGTCAGAAACCAATTTTGGCGATGAAGTGGTGCGCAAATTAGGCCTGAATCCTGATCAGGTTTACAAGACGCTGCTGGTTGCCGTAAACGGCGATATGAAGCACCTGGCGGTCGCGGTAACGCCCGTTGCCGGACAGTTGGATCTGAAAAAAGTAGCGAAAGCGCTGGGAGCTAAAAAGGTCGATATGGCCGATCCGATGGTCGCCCAACGGACGACAGGTTATCTGGTCGGCGGCATCAGCCCGCTGGGGCAGAAAAAACGGCTGCCGACGCTGATTGACGCGCCAGCCCAAACGTTCGCCACCATTTATGTTTCCGGCGGCAAACGCGGGCTGGACATCGAGCTGGCGGCGGGCGATTTAGCCAAAATTCTGGATGCGAAATTCGCCGATATCGCTCGCCGGGATTAAGCGATTTTAGAATGATTGCCTGATGGCGCTACGCTTATCAGGCCTACAAACCGCATTGACCCGTACCGGCACTACGCCCTGTTACTGCCAGCTGACTTCGCCCTTCGGCTCATACGCGCTGGCATCCAGCGGTGAGTTCTTCTGCACGTACTCTTTCAGCACTTCCGCATCAATAAACCCGGTATTCACGTATCCCGGTTTATTATCAATTTGCGGATACCCGTCGCCGCCCGTCGCATTGAAGCTCAGCGTCGCCATCCGGTAGGTTTTCGCCGGGTCAACAGGCTCGCCTTTAATTTTCAGGTCATGAAGTTTGCCGTCTTTCGCCACAAAACTGACGTTCGCAAACTGCGGATACGCCCCGGAATCCGGCTTCATCTGCGCGACGGCGGTCAGGTAATCAATTACCTCTTTACCGCTCATGTCGACATAGACCACTACGTTGCCAAACGGCTGCACCTTGAGCACGCTTTTATAGGTAATGTTGCCGCCTTCAATCGAGTCGCGAATCCCCCCGCCGCTCATCACGCCGAAATCGGCGCTGGTGCGCGCGATTTGCGCGGCCAGAATCAGATGGCCCATATTAGTCTGCACAAAGCGAACTTTGTTGCGATCCCCTTCAAGACGACCATTGACGCTACCAATCTTCACGTCCAGCTGCGCTTTACCTTTGTTCTGGAATGGCGTCAGAAGCGAGAGCATTTGCTGATTTTCTGAAATTTCCGGGGTGTAAAGTACGCGCTCACTTTTCCCGTTATCCCAGGTGACTTTCTTCTTCAGGTTTACCGGAATGAGCTGATAGTTGACCATTTTCATCTCGCCGTTACGGAACTCAAAGTCCGCGCGGCCAACGTATTTCCCCCACTCATGCGCCTGCACAATCCAGATGCCGTTCTGCTTATCCGGCGCGCAAGGCGTACCCGGCACATAATCAACCTGCTTTTTGTTTTCGGACGCCATGCACACCGGGTCCTGTGAGTGACCACCCACAATCATCGCCAGCGAGCCTTTTGGTAGACTACGCGCCATTTCAACATCGCCCGGCGCGTTCGAACCGTGATCGCCGTTGTCATAGTGCCCCATGTGGGTAGTGGCGATAATGATGTCCGGCTTTTCATTCACTTGCAGTTCCTGAATCACCACCTTCGCCTCTTCGGCCGGTTTACGGAACTCGATATCAGTGAAGAATTCCGGGTTACCGATCTTCGCCGTGTCGTCCGTCGTCAATCCGAGGACGGCGATTTTCAGATCCTGGCGTTTAAAAATAGCCCAGGGCTTGAACAGGCGTTCTCCGGTACTCTTTTGGTAGATATTGGCGGAGAGGAAGGGGAATTTGGCCCACTTTTCCTGCTGACGCAGCACGCTGAGCGGATTATCAAACTCATGATTACCGACGGCCATCGCATCGTAGCCAATCAGGTTCATACCACGAAAGTCAGGTTCCGCGTCCTGCAAGTCGGATTCCGGTACGCCAGTGTTAATGTCACCACCGGAAAGCAGCAGCACGCTGCCGCCTTCAGCCGCAACCTCTTTGCGAATGCCGTCCACCAGCGTTTTTTGCGCCGATAAACCGTACTCGCCGTATTCGCTGCGCCAGAAATGGCCGTGGTGATCGTTAGTATGCAGGATGGTGATTTTATAGGTTTTATCTTTTTCATAAGCCTGAACAGGCTGGCTTGCCAGCGTAAACGCGGCAAACAATACCAGCGCCACACCCCGTTTCAAAAATTTCATGCTTCTCTCCCTGACTCAATATCAACCGCTGAAATTACAATGATCTGAAATAATAGTCGAAAATGTTTTCAGAATTGAGACTTCCTTCAAACACCGTCCACAGGTATGTTAGTCGAGTAATAATTACAAATTCGATTATCCCCAACATCGCAAACAAAACAGAAGTGACATTCTATGGCAATGAGTGAACCAACCCAGCCGTTAGCGGGCGCCTCTGCTGCGGCGACTAAAGCACGCACCTCGTTTGGCATCTTAGGCGCGATCAGCCTGTCTCATTTGTTGAACGATATGATCCAGTCGCTAATTTTAGCGATTTACCCGCTGCTGCAATCAGAGTTTTCCCTGACCTTTATGCAGATAGGGATGATTACCCTGACCTTCCAGCTCGCCTCCTCCCTGCTCCAGCCGGTCGTCGGATACTGGACGGATAAATATCCCATGCCGTGGTCGCTCCCCATTGGGATGTGCTTTACGCTGAGCGGTCTGGTACTGCTGGCGCTGGCGGGCAGTTTTGGCGCCGTGCTGCTGGCGGCGGCGCTGGTCGGCACCGGTTCTTCGGTATTTCATCCAGAATCTTCCCGCGTGGCGCGTATGGCCTCCGGCGGGCGCCACGGGCTGGCGCAATCCATCTTCCAGGTTGGCGGCAACTTCGGCAGTTCGCTGGGGCCGCTACTGGCTGCTGTCATCATCGCGCCATATGGCAAAGGTAATGTGGCCTGGTTTGTATTGGCCGCGTTGCTGGCCATTATTGTGCTGGCGCAGATCAGCCGCTGGTATGCCGCGCAACACCGGATAAGTAAAGGAAAACCGAAGGCGACCATCGTCAATCCGCTGCCGCGCAATAAAGTGATACTTGCCGTCAGCGTGCTGTTAGTCCTGATTTTCTCCAAATACTTCTATATGGCGAGCATCAGCAGCTATTACACCTTTTATCTGATGCAAAAATTCGGATTATCGGTACAAAACGCACAGTTTCATCTGTTTGCCTTCCTGTTTGCCGTTGCGGCTGGAACGGTAATCGGCGGGCCTCTGGGTGATAAAATAGGCCGAAAATATGTTATTTGGGGCTCAATTCTGGGTGTAGCGCCGTTTACTCTCGTTTTACCCTATGCAACCCTGCACTGGACGGGGATTTTAACCGTGATAATTGGTTTTATCCTCGCATCGGCCTTTTCTGCCATCCTGGTGTATGCGCAGGAACTGCTTCCGGGGCGTATCGGTATGGTTTCTGGGCTCTTTTTCGGTTTCGCGTTCGGTATGGGAGGCCTTGGCGCTGCGGTATTAGGCCTGCTCGCCGACCACACCAGTATTGATTTGGTCTACAAAATATGTGCTTTCCTGCCACTTCTGGGGATACTGACCATATTCTTGCCTGACAACCGACATAAAGCCTGATTTTCCTGCGGCCAAAGGTAAACTTTGGTCGCACTCTCTTCCAGTCACCGTAAGCCTTTAGCTCACAGACACCCCGCCAGTTTTCCAATCCGTGCCTTTTTTATTCTAAATTCCACTTTTCATCAAATTTCAACAATTATTCATAAACATAAACATCGAAATTGTCATAAACTATTACCTGGAATTTTGGTTTCTCTGGCGCCATCGTTTGTGAGGCTGTGCGAGCGATGACGCCAGGGCGACCAAAAATGGATCAACATAACGACCAAAGGAGACGGAATGCATCACGCCACCCCGCTTATTACCACCATTGTTGGCGGCCTCGTGCTCGCTTTTATACTCGGCATGCTTGCCAATAAACTGCGTATTTCTCCTCTGGTGGGATATCTGTTAGCGGGCGTTCTTGCGGGGCCATTTACTCCGGGTTTTGTCGCGGATACCAAACTTGCGCCTGAACTGGCGGAGCTTGGCGTAATCCTGCTGATGTTCGGCGTCGGGTTGCACTTTTCATTGAAGGATCTGATGGCGGTAAAGGCCATCGCCATTCCCGGCGCGATCGCCCAGATAGCCGTGGCGACGTTGCTGGGTATGGCGCTTTCAGCGGTGTTGGGCTGGTCGCTCATGACCGGTATCGTCTTCGGGTTATGTCTTTCAACCGCCAGTACCGTGGTGCTGCTGCGCGCGCTTGAAGAGAGACAGCTTATTGACAGTCAGCGCGGGCAAATCGCCATCGGCTGGCTGATTGTGGAAGATCTGGTGATGGTTCTGACGCTGGTTCTTCTGCCCGCTGTGGCGGGAATGCTGGAAAAAGGCGATGTCGGCTTCGCGTCGCTGGCAGTTGATATGGGCATCACCATCGGTAAAGTGGTGGCGTTTATCGCCATTATGATGCTGGTTGGGCGCCGTCTGGTGCCGTGGATTATGGCACGCAGCGCCGCCACCGGCTCCCGTGAACTGTTTACCCTTTCCGTACTGGCGCTGGCGCTGGGCATCGCCTTTGGCGCCGTCGAGCTGTTCGATGTTTCCTTTGCGCTGGGCGCTTTCTTTGCCGGGATGGTGTTAAACGAATCAGAATTGAGCCACCGCGCCGCGCACGATACACTGCCGCTTCGCGACGCCTTTGCGGTCCTGTTCTTTGTCTCCGTCGGGATGCT
The DNA here is from genome assembly GCF_000018045.1 of Citrobacter koseri ATCC BAA-895. NCBI lineage: Bacteria > Pseudomonadati > Pseudomonadota > Gammaproteobacteria > Enterobacterales > Enterobacteriaceae > Citrobacter > Citrobacter koseri. The sequence continues at coordinate 2,475,049 of NC_009792.1, forward strand.
GTTTGACCCGTTAATCCTGATTCAACAGCCGATGGCGGTATTGGCTACGCTGGCCATTATTATCTTTGGTAAATCGGTTGCCGCTTTCTTCCTGGTTCGCCTGTTCGGGCACTCGCCGCGCACCGCGCTGACCATCGCCGCCAGCCTGGCGCAGATTGGTGAATTTGCCTTTATTCTGGCAGGTCTGGGCATGGCGTTGGATCTGCTGCCGCAGGCAGGGCAGAACCTGGTGCTGGCGGGCGCGATTCTGTCGATTATGCTCAACCCGGTGCTGTTTGCGCTGTTAGAGAAATACCTCGCCAAAACGGAAACGCTGGAAGAGCAGACGCTGGAAGAAGCGATCGAAGAAGAGAAGCAGATTCCGGTGGATATATGCAACCACGCGCTGCTGGTCGGTTTTGGCCGCGTCGGTAGTCTGCTGGGCGAAAAACTGATGGCGGCAGGCATTCCGCTGGTGGTCATTGAAACCTCACGTACCCGCGTGGATGAGCTGCGTGAGCGCGGTATTCGCGCCGTACTGGGGAATGCCGCTAACGAAGAGATCATGAACCTGGCGCATCTGGACTGCGCTCGCTGGCTGCTGCTGACCATTCCGAACGGCTACGAAGCCGGTGAAATCGTGGCCTCCGCCCGCGAGAAATGCCCGCACATTGAGATTATCGCGCGCGCGCATTATGACGATGAGGTGGAATACATCACCGAGCGCGGAGCGAATCAGGTGGTGATGGGCGAGCGTGAAATTGCCCGCACCATGCTGGAGCTGCTGGAAACCCCGCCCGCAGGCGAAGTGGTAACGGGTTAAACGGCGTGATGCCGGATGGCGGTGTAATCACCTTATCCGGCCTACGATTTTCTTGTAGGCCCGATAAGCGCAACGCCATCGGGCAATAACTCATCGATCCCAGTAAGACTCTTCGAGGCTGTCTTCCCGTTCCGGCAGACCGCGCGTCAACCGCGGGGAATGCTGGTTCAATACCTGATAACTCACACGGTTCGCATACTTACACACCTGCGCCAAAGACGAATAGGTCAGCCAGGTGAATTTATGCTTGCTGGAGTTAGGCACATTGGTGCGGTGATAATTATTGGCGGTAATATCATGTAACAGCGCCGCCAGCGCGCCGTCTCCCGCGCCATTGGTATTCATGATTTTTTCCGGCCCGCCCATGTACGGGGCGATGTGCGAGTAGACCCGCAGCGGATGGAGACAATCTTTATGCCGCATCGCACGGCTGAACTCATACTGATTAAACTCGGCAATCGCCCCCGGCAGCAGCGGGTGCTGGGTTTTGCGTTTCGCTTCATCTTCGGTAAAGCCCGCCATATACAACCCAATCGGCCCGGCGGTACACAGCACCAGATCCACCCAGTCCAGCGCCTTATCAGACGCCAGCAGCGGATCGTTCTCGCCGGTTAACGCTTCCGCCTCTTCTTCATTCATCGCCAGAATGGAGACATGCTCTTTGAGGAACGCCTGCCACCACTGCGGATTATCGGCGATAACAAACTTCGTCCCCAGGGTCAGCACCACCGGCACATTATGCTTTTTCGCGTACTCAATGGCTTTCATGGTCGCTTCCGGCATCGGCTCGCCCGGTTTACAGCGCACCAGATAGGAGGTCAGCACCAGCGCAGATGCGCCCGCAATCACCGATTCCGGGATGCTCTCCGCCCGAAGCTGGTTCATGTGGCCGGGACTGATGGCGAAGGTACGCTCGCCGGATTCGCCAATCAGCGTAAAGCAGCGGCCAATGGGACCATCAACCCCTTGCAGGTGGTTGAGGTCGGTACGGCTCGATGTGTTACATAAATAGCGATAGGCGTAGCTGCCAATCTCAATGTTGCTGCACATCACGCCCAGCAGAACGGAGCGATCGTCCGCCAGCACCGAGTAGTTGTGCATGGTGTTACCAATGGTGCCACCAGCAAACTGGTGGGTGATCAGGTTTTCACGCACCAGCTCCTGATACAACGCTTCTGCGACATCATCCTCAATCACCAGAGAATGCCCGGCGCTCAATCCATAACGTGTCACAAAGTCATCATCGACTTTCGCTTCAATATCCACCAGCGTCTGATCGATACCAACCACCCATGACGCGCTGGTTTCATTTTCAGCCTGAATTTGTTGCAACAGCGGGTCACGGGCATTAACGGGGAAATAGTGTTTGGATTTACGTTTACCGGGAAATTTCATGATTGTGTTTACAGGTGGATAACTGAGCGGTGCATGGTAGCACATTCCCCCCTGCCCGCGCGACGAGGCGCGGAGTTTCAATATCGGACGGTGAGATCGCAGTTTATTGGCGATCGCTTTCTACAATGGAGGCATTTCACAAGGAGCGCGTTATGAAGCCAGAAAACAAAATTCCCGTTATCGATCTTATTTCTGCGCAGATGAGGGCCGTCATCAACGTTCATCAGGCGGAGCTGCCGCCGTGGCCTGCGGATGACATTGCGGCACAGCGCCAGCACTACACCCGCGAACGCCAGTTCTGGAACGCCGGAGCGCCGCAGATGGCAACGCGGGCGGCGGCGGTTCCCACACCCTACGGCGAGGTCGCCACGCGTCTGTATTATCCACAGCACAACAGCAGGGCAACGCTGTTTTATCTGCACGGCGGCGGATTTATTCTCGGTAATCTGGATACCCACGACCGCATTATGCGGCTGCTGGCGAGCTATACGCGGTGTACGGTCGTCGGCATCGACTATACGCTCTCTCCCGAAGCACGTTTCCCACAGGCGATTGAGGAGACCGTCGCGGCATGTCGGTTCTTTCATCAACGCGCCGATGAATACGCATTGAACATGGCGCAAATCGGTTTTGCCGGGGATTCCGCAGGCGCTATGCTGGCGCTCGCCAGCGCGCTGTGGCTGCGCGATAAGCAGATTGTATGCGGGAGCGTGGTCGCCACGCTGCTGTGGTATGGTCTCTACGGGTTACAGGATTCGCCCAGCCGCCGTTTGTTTGGCGGAGAATGGGACGGCTTAACCCGTCAGGATCTGGAGAGGTATGAAAACGCCTATCTGCGTGACGAGCTGGATCGCGAATCCCCCTGGTATTGCCTGTTCAATAACGATCTGACCCGCAATGTGCCGCCCTGCTTTATTGCCGGCGCGGAGTTCGATCCGTTACTTGATGACAGCCGTCTGCTGCACCAGACGCTCCAGGCGCATAATCAGCCCAGTGAGTACCGGATGTACCCCGGCACGCTGCACGCCTTCCTGCACTATTCACGCATGATGAAAACCGCTGACGATGCGCTACAGGATGGCGCGCGTTTCTTTATGGCGCAGTTAAAATAGCCTCAGAGGTACGGCGCGGTCAGCTTCAGCATCATATCGATGTGTTCCGGCGCGGCATTGAGCGCCGGAATGTATTCGTATTTTTTACCGCCCGCCTCAAGGAAGATTTCCCGGTTTTGCAACGCGATCTCCTCCAGCGTTTCCAGACAATCCGCCGCAAAACCCGGACACATCACCTGAATATGCCCGATGCCTTTTTCGCCCAGCATTTTCAGCGTTTCGTCAGTATACGGCGTCAGCCACGGCTCGCGGCCAAAGCGCGACTGGAAGGTCATCATCACTTTTTCTGGCGCCAGACCAAGCGCGGAGACCAGTTCACGGGTAGTATCGCGACAGCGTTGCGGGTAGTCGTCGCCTTCGTCAGCGTAACGCTGCGGGATGCCGTGATACGAGAGCAGCAGCAAGTCCGGCTCGCCATGTTGGGCAAACGAGGCACGGGCGCTATTTGCCAGGGCGGTGATATAGCTATTGTCATCAGCGTAGTCACGAATAAACGAGACGCCTGGAATACTGCGTTTACGCGCCAGAATACGCGCCAGTTCGTCCCAGACGGCCGCCACCGTCGAACAGGAGTATTGCGGGTAGAGCGGCAGCACCACGATGTGATCGACGTGGTTCGCCAGCAGTTCATCGACCGCGCTTTCCAGCGACGGCGAACCGTAGCTCATCCCCAGCGCAACGGGCGTATCCGGGAGACGCTCTGCCAGCGCCTGCTGTTGCTCCCTGCTGTAAACCAGCAACGGCGATCCGCCTTCCTGCCAGATAGACTGGTACAGTTTTGCGACACGCGGCGCGCGCAGCGGCAAAATCACACCACGCAAAAGCGGCCACCACAGCAGGCGGGAAGTATCCACCACGCGCTCATCGCTTAAAAATTGCTTCAGATAGCGTTTAACCGCTTCAGGAGTTGGGGCATCGGGAGTGCCGAGGTTAGCCAGCAGGATACCGGTTTTCGTCTGACGCATTACCGCCTCTTGTTGATTCAAATTGTTGATAATTGTAGCGGAAAAGCGAGGAAGAAGAACTAATTGCTGTGAGAGGTAAGATGAGAATTTGCCCGATAAGCGCAGCGCCATCGGGCAATTTACGGATTAACCGAGGATTTTTTCAAGGTCAGCACGCACATCGGCAACGGCCTGAGTACCGTCCACTTTCGCGTATTTAGTGTTACCCGCTTCTGCTTCTTTCTGGTAATAACCAATCAGCGGCGCAGTCATCTGATGGTATTCCACCAGACGCTTACGAACGGTCTCTTCCTGATCGTCTTTACGGGTGGTCAGCTCTTCGCCGGTCACATCGTCCTTGCCTTCCACTTTCGGCGGATTGAATTTGATGTGATAAACACGGCCAGACGCCGCGTGCACGCGACGGCCCACGATGCGGTCAACGATCAGCTCGTCCGGTACGTCGAATTCGAGAACATAGTCAACCGCAATGCCCGCTTCTTTCATGGCGTCAGCCTGCGGAATTGTACGCGGGAAGCCGTCCAGCAGGAAACCGTTGCGGCAATCGTCCTGCGCGATACGCTCTTTTACCAGCGCAATCACCAGCTCATCGGTCACCAGCTTGCCGGCGTCCATGATGTCTTTCGCTTGTTTACCCAGCTCGGAGCCAGATTTCACGGCGGCACGCAGCATGTCGCCAGTGGAGATTTGCACAATACCATATTTCTCCATGATGAACTGAGCCTGAGTTCCTTTACCCGCGCCCGGAGCGCCAAGCAGAATGATACGCATTACGAAAATCCCCTTAAAGGTTGTCGATATTTTTTAAAAAAGCGCTAAACGATACCACCATCACGCAATTCGCTCAAGGAAGGCGCCCTGCGCTGAAACGGTTAACGGCGGGAAAATGAAGAAAAAGAGAGGATAAAATAAAAAATGCCCAATGGCGCTGCGCTTATCGGGCCTACATAAGCAACCTGCTCGTAGGCCGGATAAGCATTAGCGCCATCCGGCATGACGCGGTGCCGATTAAGACACCAGCAACTGGTTCATACGACGGATAAACTGGTTCGGATCTTCCAGCGTACCGCGTTCGGCAAACAGCGCCTGATCCAACAGCAGCTCTACCCATTCGTTAAACTGCGCTTCGTCCTGGGTATCCGCCGTGCGTTTCACCAGTACGTGATCCGGGTTGAGTTCAAAGATGTATTTCACTTCCGGCACGGCCTGACCGGCAGCGGCAAACAGCTTCGCCATCTGGGTACTCATCTCGTCAGCGTCGGTGGTGACAATGGCCGGAGTATCGGTCAGACGATGCGTCAGACGCACCTCTTTCACACGATCGCCCAGCAGGGTTTTCACGCGCTCAACGAACGGCGTCAGCGCTTTTTCCGCTTCTTTTGCGCTTTCATCGACTTCATCCGCCAGTTTTTCCAGCGATTCGTCAACTTTAGACACGGACTGGAACGCCTTACCATCGAACTCGGTCAGGTAATTCATCATCCACTCATCAATGCGATCGGAAAGCAGCAGCACTTCGATGCCTTTCTTACGCAGCAGCTCCAGGTGCGGGCTGCTCTTCGCCGCCGCGTAGCTGTCTGCCGTGATGTAGTAGATCTTCTCCTGCCCTTCTTTCATGCGGGAGATATAATCTTCCAGAGAGACGGTTTGTGCGGAAGAGTCTGTATGCGTTGAGGCAAAGCGCATCAGTTTCGCGATGGCTTCCTGGTTGGCATGATCTTCCGCCGGGCCTTCTTTCAGCACCAGACCAAACTGTTTCCAGAAGGTCTGGTATTTTTCCGCATCGTCTTTCGCCAGTTTTTCCAGCATTTGCAGAACACGTTTGGTCAACGCGCTGCGCAGGTTGCGGGTAACGGTGCTGTCCTGAAGGATTTCGCGGGAAACGTTCAGCGGCAGATCGTTGGAATCAATCAGACCACGCACGAAGCGCAGGTAGTTCGGCATAAACTGCTCGGCGTCGTCCATGATAAAGACGCGCTGTACGTACAGTTTCAGCCCATGTTTGTGATCGCGGTTCCACATATCCCACGGCGCCTGAGACGGGATGTACAGCAGGCTGGTGTACTCCTGCTTACCTTCCACGCGGTTGTGGCTCCAGGTCAGCGGGTCGGTGAAGTCGTGAGCAATGTGCTTGTAGAACTCGTTATACTCGTCGTCTTTGATTTCTGACTTGTTACGCGTCCACAGCGCCTGCGCCTTGTTGATTTTCTCCCAGGAGACGATCGTTTCACCGTCTTTTTCTTCCTGTTTTTCAATCTCTACCGGCAATGCGATATGGTCGGAATATTTGCTGATGATGGAGCGTACGCGCCAGTCATCAAGGAACTCGTCTTCGCCTTCACGCAGGTGCAGGGTGATTTCCGTACCGCGATCGTCTTTAGTGATATCCGCAACGGTGTACTCACCTTCGCCCGCCGATTCCCAGAACACGCCATTTTCCGGCTTATCGCCCGCCGCGCGGGTACGCACGGTCACTTTATCCGCGACGATAAACGCAGAGTAGAAGCCGACCCCGAACTGGCCGATCAACTGGCTGTCTTTCGCCTGATCGGAACCCATTGATTCGAGGAAAGATTTAGTGCCGGATTTCGCAATGGTTCCCAGATGATCGATAACGTCATCACGGTTCATCCCCACGCCATTATCGGCGATGGTCAGCGTACGCTTATCTTTATCAAAGGAGACACGCACGCGCAGCTCGCCGTCGCCTTCATACAGATCCGGGTTCGACAGCGCGCGAAAACGCAGCTTGTCCGCCGCATCTGAGGCGTTAGAGATAAGCTCACGCAGGAAAATTTCTTTATTGGAGTACAGAGAATGGATCATCAGGTGCAGAAGCTGTTTTACTTCTGACTGAAAACCACGAGTTTCTTGTCCTTTCATTGGATAAATACCTCAACAATGCCATTTACAAGGTCAAAATGCGTTGAGGGAGAAATGGGGACGGGAAATGAGTTTTCAAGCGGGAGAACGCGAATGTTCTCCCGTTTGATTAAAAACGAATCTTATGACGCCCGGCAAGCGAGTGGGACAGCGTGGTGCCATCGACCATTTCCAGTTCGCCGCCCACCGGTACGCCGTGGGCGATACGGCTGGCTTCAACGCCATATTGCGCACAAAGTTCGGCAATATAGTTCGCGGTAGCCTCCCCTTCGACCGTCGGGTTGGTCGCGAGGATCACTTCGCTGAGCTGTTCTGACGCCAGACGCTGCTCCAGACGATCGAGACCGATATCGTCCGGCCCGATGCCGTCGAGCGGCGACAGATGCCCCATCAGTACGAAGTAGCGGCCAGAGAATTGCCCGGTCTGCTCAATGGCGTAGATGTCCGCCGGACTCTCCACCACGCAGATTTGACCGTTTTCCTGACGACGCGGATTCGAACAGATATTGCACACGTCCTGCTCAGTGAAGGTGCGGCAATCGGCGCAGTGGCCGATTTCCGACATCGCCCGGGTGAGCGCTTGCGCCAGACGCATCCCGCCGCTGCGGTCACGCTGAAGCAGCGTAAACGCCATGCGCTGCGCTGACTTCGGGCCAACGCCCGGCAGACAGCGCAGTGCTTCCATAAGCTGAGTTAACAGCGGGCTGGTTTGCATCAGAACGGCATCTTAAAGCCAGGCGGCAGTTGCATACCGGAGGAGACAGACGCCATCTTCTCTTTCTGGGTCTCTTCAATGCGACGCGCCGCATCGTTGAACGCCGCAGCGACCAGATCTTCCAGCATCTCTTTGTCGTCTTCCAGCAGGCTTGGGTCGATTTCCACGCGACGGCAGTTGTGCGCACCGTTAATGGTCACTTTCACCAGACCTGCGCCAGACTCGCCGGTGACTTCCAGTTTGGCGATTTCTTCCTGCATCTGCTGCATTTTTTCTTGCATCTGCTGGGCTTGCTTCATCAGGTTGCCCAGACCGCCTTTTCCAAACATAAGCTCTCTCTCTTGATGGTTTACAATCGCAAGCCGGGCTTACGATCAAATGGGGCGAATACTCTCTTCATCCAGATCCGCGTCAAAGAATCGACGCAGCGTCTGAATGTTGTTATCCGCAATAATCGACTCACGCGCCTGCGCAAGTTTCTCTTCATAAATCGCCTGACGCCACTCCAGCGGCGTTCGCACCGCCGGATTATCATCTTCAACGATGGTCAGTTCAACTGTCGTTCCCGTCAGGGCGCTCAATGCTTCTGCCAGCTTTTGCTGCGCGCCAGTGGAGTTAAGATGTCGCTGCGTGGAACGCAGATGCAGGCAAATGGTATTGCCGTTCTCCTCTTTCCAGGCGTTTAACGCCACCTGTTCCACCAGCTTCGGCAGGGAGAGCTGGCTAATTTGTGCCGCCCACGGATCGCGTTCGGTCGCTTCCGCGGCCAGTTTGGTCGCCAGTTCCGGTGTTTTTTCATGCTCCAGCGCCTTTTTCAGCGCTTTCGGCGTGGCCACAACCTCTTTTACTTCCACCACCGGATTGGTCGCCTTCCAGCGGTAGGCTTCTTTCTTCGTCGGCGTCTGTTCCAGCGCAGACGGCGCCGGACGCGCCTGAACGCGTTCAGAGACAGAGGCTAATCTTTCCAGCGCAGCGTTATTTACCGGCCGCGCGCGGGAAGCGGCTGCCGGTTCACTCTTTTTTGTTTTGGTTGCTCCCTGAGCACGCTGAAGCTGGTTGCGCGCCGCCAGCACCTGGCTGGTGGCATCTGGCAACGGCACCTCCTGGCGTACCGGAGCGGATTGTTGCGAAGGCACCTGCGTCGGCGTCATCACCGCCGTTGGCGCGACCGGCGCAAAAGATTGCTGCGGTCTTTCCGGTTCCGGCAGCGGCATACGTGGGTGGAATGCCAGCGCGCGTAATAGCGTCATTTCAACGCCCATCCGTCTGTCCGGCGCGTAAGGCAATTCTTTGCGGCCAATCAACAGCGTCTGGTAATAGAGCTGTATGTCCGCTGGCGGCACGGTTCGCGCCAGTTCACGCATGCGCTGCTCAATCGCCGCCATATCGTTACCCAGCGCAGCAGGCGACAGCTGCACCATCGCAATGCGGTGCAACAGCCCCAGCATTTCGACCAGCAGCGCTTCCCACTCAATACCGCGCGCGGCGGCATCATTCACCAGCGACATCACGCGCTCGCCATTGGCGGCAACCACCGCCTCGACCAGCGAAAGCGCCTGGTCATCATCCAGCGTGCCGAGCATCGCGCTCACCGCCAGGGTGGAGACCTGCCCGTCACCGCTGGCGATCGCCTGGTCGGTCAGGCTGAGCGCATCGCGCAGGCTGCCGTCCGCTGCGCGGGAGAGCAGTTGCAGCGCGCGCGGCTCATGCGCGATATGTTCTTCGTTAAGGATATGCTCAAGCTGATGGCGAATTTGTTCGACATCCAGCGCCTTGAGATGGAATTGCAGGCAGCGCGACAAGATCGTCACCGGCAGCTTCTGCGGATCGGTGGTCGCCAGCAGAAACTTAACGTGCGCGGGCGGTTCTTCGAGCGTTTTAAGCAACGCGTTGAAGCTGTGCCGCGAGAGCATATGCACTTCGTCGATCAGATAGACCTTAAACCGGCCGCGCGCGGGCGCGTACTGGACGTTGTCCAGCAGGTCGCGGGTATCTTCCACTTTGGTGCGCGACGCGGCGTCGATCTCAATCAGATCGACAAAACGCCCCTGCTCGATTTCCCGGCAGTTGTCACATACGCCGCACGGCGTGGCGGTGATGCCGGTTTCACAGTTCAGTCCCTTCGCCAGCAGACGGGCGATGGAGGTTTTACCGACGCCACGGGTGCCGGAAAAAAGATATGCGTGATGAATACGCCCTAACGACAAGCCGTTCGCCAGTGCGGTCAGCACATGTTCCTGGCCGACGACGTCAGCAAAGGTTTGTGGGCGCCATTTTCGGGCTAAGACCTGATAACTCATTGGCTGGCTCTGAAACGCTGGAAGGTGGATTCATGGGGGGAATGCTAACACAACCTCGCAAATACAGCGAGGTTGTGAGGCTTTATTCGCGACGCTCACCCTTTTGAGCCGCCGCAAGCGGCGTTCAAAACGCAAATGCGTTTTGTCGGGCACTGGCCGGAACCAAAGTGGCGAATAAGCTAGCCTGAATCAGTGCCCCGGGAAGGGAACCAGGCTATAACAGGTAATCCCCTGTTTTGCCAGACGCTGCTCACCACCCAGATCGAACAGATTGATGATGAAAGCGGCATCGGTCACTTCCCCACCCAGACGACGGATCAGCTTCACAGTCGCTTCGATTGTGCCGCCGGTCGCCAGGAGATCGTCCACCACCAGCACTTTATCGCCCGGTTTGATGGCATCAACGTGGATTTCAAGCTGATCGGTGCCGTACTCCAGCTCATAGCTTTCAGCGATCGTTTCACGCGGCAATTTGCGCGGTTTACGCACCGGAACAAACCCGACGCCCAGGCCCAGCGCGACCGGCGCGCCAAACAGGAAGCCACGCGCTTCGGTGCCGACAACTTTGGTGATGCCTGCATTTTTGTATCGTTCAACCAGCAATTCAATGCTGAGCGCATAGGCTTTCGGGTCTTCCAGCAAGCTGGTGACATCACGGAAAAGAATGCCCGGTTTCGGGTAATCGTGAATGCTTTTAATGCTATTTTTGAGAAACTCAAGCTGCTGTGCAGTCGCGGTCATGGATATATGCCTGCTATTACGGTGTTACTCACGGCGCGAATTAAGGGGGTCAAAGTAACGATTGTTTAACCTTTAACCGTCTGCGCCTGTGCTCGAAAACGGTCGAATTTACTGGCTGCGTAAGACAATTGCAACAGCGATTATTGCGCTTCAGTGCTTTTGTTGCTTTTCATCAATCACCGGTATCCGCCACATAAAAATCAACAGGCAGGCCAGGATCGCCAGCAGCAGTATTCGTACCCACATCATATGCACCAGCCAAAGCGAGATACCGAATGTAATCAATATCAATGCAATAGCGCGTGGTTTCGCCCCCGGCGGCATCGCGCGATGCTTTTGCCAGTGACGCAAATAGCCGCCAAACCAGGAGCGGTAAAGCAGCCAGTCATGAAAGCGCGGCGACGAACGGGCAAAACACCAGGCCGCCAGTAAAATAAACGGCGTAGTAGGCAATAGCGGCAACACGACGCCCAGCGTCCCTAACACTACCGCCAGCCAGCCAATGATGATTAAAATAGTACGTTTCATAATGACAGTACGTAGCACACAAGGCTGCTACTGTAGCATAACAGTTATCATTTTCATCGGAGTGTTACATTGAAAACCGCCATGCTGTTACACAGGCTGGAAAGCCAGCTCGCCAGTCTGCGCCAGCAGAGCGCGCCGCTGGCACAGCATGCGACGCTCAGCGCACGCTTTGACAGGCATCTTTTTCGCACCCGCAGCACGCTATTGAAGGCGTATCTGGATGAAGCCGGAACCAACCTTGACGCGTTGCGCCATGCGGTTGAACAACAGACGTTGCCGCAGATTGCCTGGCTGGCGGAACGCCTGGTTTCACAGATTGAGGCGATAACACGGGAAACCGCGACCTGGTCGCTCAGGGAGTGGGACAGCGCCTCCCCGGGGCTGGCGCGCTGGCAACGTAAACGCGTAAAACATCAGGAGTTTGAGCGTCGTCTGCTGGAAATGACCGAGGAGCGTAAAGCCCGTCTGGCACAGGTCACCGGCTTCACCGAGCAGCAGGCGCTGCACCGGGAAATCGAGGCGTTTGAAGGCCGTCTGGCGCGCTGTCGCCATGCGCTGGAAAAAATAGAGCGCGTACTGGCGCGCCTGACCCGTTAACCACTGGAGAAAATATGTCGCTTGAGAATGCCCCGGACGACGTCAAACTGGCCGTCGATCTGATCGTCCTGCTTGAAGAGAATCAGCTGCCCGCGCAAACCGTGCTACGCGCGCTGGAAATTGTGAAGCGTGATTATGAAAACAAACTAAAAAACGCGGAAGACGCCTCGCAAAGCGATTAAAAGGGAGCTGGTGCGTCCTCACCGTCAATGTCAGAGTCTGCGTCGGGACACAATGACGACGGACAGTTCATGGAACGACTTTCAACCACGCCGCATGATGCGGTATTTCGGCAACTGCTGACGCAAAAAGCGATCGCGCGGGGTTTTTTACAGATCCATTTACCTGACACCTTTCTTCGCATCTGCAATCTGGATTCCCTGACGCTGGAGTCAGGAAGTTTTGTCGAAGACAACTTACGGGCCAGCTATTCAGACATCCTCTACTCCCTGCAAACTACGCATGGACCAGGCTACGTTTATGCGCTGATTGAGCATCAAAGCAAACCCGATAAATTCATGGCGTTTCGCCTGATGCGTTATGCCATCGCCGCCATGCAGCGGCATCTTGATGCCGGGCACGACACGCTGCCGTTAGTGGTTCCCTTACTGTTCTACCACGGGTCAATTAGCCCGTGGCCCTACAGCCTGAACTGGCAGAATATGTTTTGTGAGCCCACGCTTGCCAATAGCCTTTACAGCAATGAATTTGCGCTGGTAGACCTGACCGTAATGCCGGATAATCAGATCATGCGGCATCGGCGGATGGCGATGCTGGAGCTGCTGCAAAAGCATATACGCCGACGCGATCTGGCCGAATTACAGGATCAATTAATCACGCTATTAACGCAGGAACACCTGACCCGCAGCCAAATCAGCGTGCTGATACACTATATGTTGCAGGTTGGGAATACCACGGACCCCGGCGCGTTGATCCGCAAACTGGCCAGCAGCGCCCCCCAGTATAAGGAGCAACTGATGAGCATTGCCGAATGGCTGGAAGAGAAAGGCAGAGCAGACGGCCTGCAAAAAGGAATGCAACAGGGAATGCAGCAAGGACGGCAAAAGGGCTTAGAAGAAGGTCGTCAGGCCGAAGCGCGCAGCATCGCTCTCAAAATGCTCGACAGCGGTCTGGCCCCCGATCTGATCACCCACCTAACCGGACTCTCGCCAGAAGAGCTGTCTGCACTCTCCCATTAGAGACACTCAGGGCGGCCTGGCCGCCCTGAACAGAACTTAGCCCACCGACGGCGTCGGATCGTCGCCTTTGATTTCGCGTTTAACTTCCGTCACTTCGTCACCTTTCTCATTGCGCAGATGCACTTCAAGCTGGTTAAAAGCGATGTCGATGTTATTTTCACGACACAAACGATCGATGGTCCGGTTCAGCTCATCCACCGTATGGCTGCGATCGCGCAGTTCACGCACGTACAGACGCAGTTCATGATCGAGCGTACTGGCGCCAAACGTGGTAAAGAACACCGCAGGTTCTGGCTCACGCATCACTTTCGGGTGCTCCGTCGCCGCCTGCAACAGCACTTTTTTCACTTTGTCCAGATCCGAGCCATAGGCGACGCCAAGGCGGATCACCAGCCGGGTGGTGGTGTCGGACAGCGACCAGTTGATCAATCGCTCGGTCACGAAGGCTTTGTTCGGAATGATCACCTCTTTACGATCGAAGTCGGTAATGGTGGTCGCACGAATACGGATCTTGCTGACCGTCCCGGAGAAGGTGCCGATAGTCACCGTATCGCCAATGCGTACCGGGCGTTCAAACAGGATAATAATGCCAGAGACGAAGTTACCGAAAATCTCCTGCAAGCCGAAACCAAGACCGACCGATAACGCCGCCGCCAGCCACTGTAGTTTGTCCCACGATACGCCAAGCGATCCGAATACCGTCATCGCGCCAACGGCAATGATGATGTAGTTGAGGATCGTGGTGATCGCATACGAAGCCCCCTGGCGCATTTTCAGTCTGGAAAGTACCAGAACTTCCAGCAGGCCAGGTAAGTTACGGATCAGCGCCCAGGCCACCATTGACACAATAATGGCAAACAGCAGGCTGCCCATCGTAACGTTTTTAACCACCGCGGCGCCCGCTTCCGTGCCGTTGTAGTGCCAGAGCGTGATGCTGTCGAGATAGCTGAACACGGTGATCAGATCGGACCAAATCGCCCAGAACATCACCCCGAACAGGGCAATCATCAGCAGCATGGTGATGCGCAGCGTTTGCTGGTTAACCTGTTCCAGCGCAATGGTCGGTTCTTCCTGCGGCTCCGCGCCTTCTGCCCCCTCTTTCACCAGATTCTGACGACGCGCCAGCGCACGGCGCCAGGCAATACGACGCGCCGCGACGCTCAGGCCGCGTAACACGGTCTGATACAGCAGGTTCCAGATAATCACCAGATAGACGGTTTCAATCCAGCGCCCGGACAGGCGTAGCGTGGTATAGAAATAGCCCGTCGCGGTCAACACCATCAACGCGACGGGAATGATGGAGAGCACGGTAATCGTGATCAGACGTAAACCATGCGACTCCTTATCACGCCAGCTATCGCGGCACATTGGCCACACCAGTAGAGTAATAAGCAGAAGGTTGAGGAAAATCACCACCTGCCCCAGCACATCGTCCATCAGATGCAGCGGAGAAAGTTCAGCGACCACCGACCAGAAATGCAGCGGCAGTAGCGCCAGACTGATGCGCACAATCTGGCGGCGCCAGTGGCTGGTCAATTTCGCCGGCATGCCGAAGTGCCGAATGGCAACGCCCTCTTTCTCCAGCACCTTCCAGCACAGACCGAATACCAGCCAGAACAACGCCAGCTTTTTACTGAACGCCCATAACAGGTCGCTAATATTCAACTGCATGGTGAGGAGGATCAGCCCCACCGCAAGGATTATCAGACAAACCGGCAAGGCGCGAATCAGATCGATGAAAATCGCTTTCGGCGTATTGAGCTGGCTGTCGTTACGCAATGATCCCACAGCAGCCGCCAGCTTCTCCTGGTACGCTTTAAGCCATTTCAGTCGCCAGCGAATCACCCCAGCGATCAGCAGCAAAGGCAGCCCCGCGAGGAATGCGATGAATACCGCAGGCCAGGCCTTTTCCCAGTTCACCGTAATTTTCATCGACCTGAACTGATCTTTCAGCGTTTGCGGGAAGGCTTTAATCCAGTCCCAGTCCATCGGGCGGTTACTGTTAACCCAAAAGATTTGCTGAGTCAGGATCTCTTTAAGGTTTTTCGAGACGCTCATCAGCTGCTGTTGATTGATTTGCAGGTTAATGGCCATCATCAGCTGATTACCCAGTTGCTTATTCAACTGATCCAGCAATTCCCTGCGCATATCAACCACTTGCAGCAGCGCATCATGCACTTCGTCATTAACCTCGTCAGTGTGCCCTTCTTCCAGTTTGGCCACAAAGGCATCGTTCTGAAACAAAGCGTCACGCTGCTGGTTAACTTCAAACTGCTCCAGACGCAAATCCGCAATCCGGTTGGTCATATCGACAAGTTCATCTGCCGACGGCAGCGTTTGCTGCTGCTGATACAAGATACGCGACAACAGCAAACTGCCTCTCAGCACCGCAATCTGCTCTTTGATATTGCGCTCTGATTGCAGCGCGCGATCAAGCCAGTTTTTGACTTTGATGTTCTGCTGCATGAGCGCGTTGCCGTTTTCGGTTGCCGTGATCAAACGCTGGCTCAGTTGATGATTGACATCCAGCTCCTGCTTCACAAGAGGGTTAGCCTGAATACGCGCCGTTTCATCCGGCGAGATCGCCTCCTGCGCCGTCTTCTCGGTTAGCGTCAGACGTTTGCTGTTGACCGCTTCCTGCAAAAGCTGGAGCTGGTGTTCCAGTCGATTGGTGTTCGCCGTGACGTAATCGCGCTGCTTTTGCAGGGTATCCTGCAAAACCGTATTGCCTTCCAGACTTTTGCGCTGCTGATCGATTTGCGCGTTAAGCAACGCCTGTTGCGCCTGTAGCAGAGCCTGTTGACTCGGGCGCAATGCGCTATCCCCGACACTGGTGCCGTCCAGTCGATTACGGATTTGCTGCATTTGCTGCGACGCGGTATACATCGCGTTTTGCACACGCTCAGGCTGCGTCTGGAGCGAAACCAGCTGACTATTGTAAGTCGCCAGATCGTTTTGCGAGTTCTGCAAATCATCCAGCACCTGCGCAACCCGAAGTTCCAGCTGGCGCAGCGAAAGCGTGCTCAACGTTTTTCGCGTTTCGTCGTCATTATCCACATCGCTGAGGGCATTCAGCGCGTCCGTCGCCTGACGCATTTTTTCCGGCGCCTGCGCGACTTTCTGGCGTAATTGCGTGGTCTCCTCTTTTACCCGATCGATTTTATCAAGCGTGGCGAGCGTATCGATGAGATCCTGCTGGACCAGTTTATCCAGCGCCGAGAGGTCTTTCTGTTTACCCAGCGCATCCAGCTGGCTTTGCACGTCTGCTTTCGACGGCAGATCGCCATTCGTTTGCGCACGGGCAAACGCCAACGACTGACCGCACAGCAATAACACAAAGAAAATGATTGAGATAAAAACAAGATGCGATGAACGTTTATAGAGCTGCAACATAGTCATGGGAGTGAAGGTTTCTGAACCGGAAGAATGACCGGAAATAGTCAAGCCGCAAGAATATCACGGCGGTGACGGACAGAATAGCGGAACGGAAAATGTCCAGGATAATTCCTGGAATGATATCAGGGGCTTTCGAGGGCAGGCGCCGCTCTCAGCGTCGGGCAAAGCAGATACATTTCCAACAAGATGGCGACGTAATCTCGCGCTTCTTTTTTCAGATCAAAGGATTGCGGCGCAAAAAGCCAGTTTTCCATGATGCCGGAAATATAGCCGCGCATTAATATTGCCGCACGACGCGTCATCAGGTTTCCCGGGAGCATTTTTGCTTTAATACAATGTGTTAGCGTTTGTTCAATGCGATCATAGCTTTCCACGCAGATGCTTCGCTGCGCCTGTTGCACTACCGCCATTTCACCCACGAATTCGCATTTGTGGAATATAATTTCCATCAATAAACGTCGGCGCTCTTCCGTCACGGTTGCTTCAAGAAGATGGACTAAAATTTCTCTTAATACTGATAGTGGATCGTCGGGGAATTTTGCCTGATACTCAATCTCAAGCTCACCAATATTGGATTCTGATAGCTCCCAGATTTCACTGAATAAATCCGACTTGTTTTTGAAGTGCCAATAGATTGCACCGCGTGTGACGCCAGCGGCTTTTGCAATCTCCGCGAGCGAAGTGGATGATACCCCTTGTCGCGAGAACAAACGCAGAGCTACATCCAGGATGTGTTGCCGAGTTTCCTGTGCTTGTTGTTTGGTTTTTCGTGCCATATGTCGGTGAATTTACAGGCGTTAGATTTACATACATTTGTGGATGTATGTACCATAGCACGACGATAATATAAACGCAGCAATGGGTTTGTGGACTTTTGACCATTGATCAATTTGAAATCGGACACTCGAGGTTTACATATGAACAAAAACAGAGGGTTTACGCCTCTGGCGGTCGTTCTGATGCTCTCAGGCAGCTTAGCGCTAACAGGATGTGACGACAAACAGGCCCAACAAGGTGGTCAGCAGATGCCAGAAGTTGGGGTTGTGACGCTCAAAACTGAACCTCTACAGATCACTACTGAACTCCCGGGTCGCACCAATGCATACCGTATTGCGGAAGTTCGTCCTCAGGTAAGCGGAATTATCCTGAAACGTAACTTTACGGAAGGCGGCGACATTGAAGCGGGTGTGTCTCTCTATCAGATTGATCCTGCGACTTACCAGGCGGCTTACGAAAGCGCCAAAGGCGATCTCGCTAAAGCGCAGGCGGCTGCAAATATCGCTCAGTTAACGGTTAAACGTTATCAGAAACTGTTGGGTACGAAATACATCAGCCAACAAGACTACGATAGCGCGCTGGCAGATGCGCAACAGGCGAATGCATCCGTTGTGGCGGCAAAAGCGGCCGTTGAAACCGCACGCATTAATCTGGCGTATACCAAAGTGACCTCCCCGATTAGCGGCCGGATCGGTAAATCATCCGTAACGGAAGGCGCGCTGGTACAAAACGGCCAGGCTACCGCCCTCGCGACAGTACAGCAACTCGACCCGATCTATGTGGATGTAACGCAGTCAAGCAACGACTTCCTGCGCCTGAAACAGGAGTTGGCGAGCGGCAAACTGAAGCAAGAGAACGGCAAAGCGAAAGTCGAGCTGGTCACCAGCGACGGCATTACCTATCCGCAATCCGGTACGCTTGAGTTTTCTGACGTCACCGTCGACCAAACCACCGGTTCTATTACGTTACGCGCAATCTTCCCTAACCCGGACCATACCTTACTGCCTGGTATGTTTGTTCGCGCACGTCTGGAAGAAGGCACCAATCCTGATGCATTGCTGGTTCCCCAGCAGGGCGTTACCCGTACGCCACGCGGTGATGCCAGTGCGTTGGTTGTCGGCGCCGATGACAAAGTGGAAACCCGTCAGATCGTCGCAAACCAGGCGATTGGCGATAAGTGGTTAGTCACTGATGGACTCAAATCGGGCGATCGCGTGATTGTTACCGGGCTGCAAAAAGTGCGTCCTGGCGCGCAGGTTAAAGCGCAGGAAGTCACCGCGGATAATGAACAGCAAGCCGCAAGCGCTAACCCGTCTGAACAGTCTAAGTCTTAACTTAAACAGGAGCCGTTAAGACATGCCTAATTTCTTTATCGATCGCCCTATATTTGCGTGGGTGATCGCCATTATCATCATGTTGGCAGGGGGCCTCGCGATCCTCAAACTGCCGGTAGCGCAATATCCAACGATTGCGCCGCCCGCAGTGACGATCTCCGCGACTTACCCTGGCGCTGATGCGAAAACCGTGCAGGACACGGTAACGCAGGTTATCGAACAGAACATGAACGGTATCGATAACCTGATGTACATGTCCTCAAACAGTGACTCCACGGGTACCGTGCAGATCACCCTGACCTTCGAATCCGGTACGGATGCAGATATCGCGCAGGTTCAGGTGCAGAACAAACTGCAACTGGCCATGCCGCTGCTTCCTCAGGAGGTTCAACAGCAGGGTGTGAGCGTTGAGAAATCATCCAGCAGCTTCCTGATGGTTGTGGGCGTCATTAACACCGACGGCACCATGACACAGGAGGATATCTCTGACTACGTTGCGGCGAACATGAAAGACGCCATCAGCCGTACGTCAGGTGTGGGTGACGTGCAGCTGTTTGGTTCGCAGTACGCGATGCGTATCTGGATGGACCCAACGAAGCTGAACAACTTCCAGCTCACGCCAGTGGATGTGATTAACGCGATCAAAGCGCAGAACGCCCAGGTTGCGGCCGGTCAGCTTGGCGGTACGCCGCCGGTGAAAGGCCAGCAACTGAACGCCTCCATCATCGCGCAAACGCGTCTGACCTCTACGGAAGAGTTCGGTAAAATTCTGCTGAAAGTGAACCAGGACGGCTCCCAGGTTCGCCTGCGCGATGTAGCAAGAATTGAACTGGGCGGTGAGAACTACGACATCATTGCGAAGTTCAACGGACAGCCTGCGTCTGGTCTGGGGATCAAGCTGGCGACCGGTGCGAACGCGCTGGATACCGCAAACGCCATCCGTGCAGAACTGAAGAAGATGGAACCGTTCTTCCCGTCAGGGATGAAGATTGTTTACCCGTATGACACCACCCCGTTCGTGACGATCTCCATTCACGAAGTGGTGAAAACGCTGGTAGAAGCCATCATCCTCGTGTTCCTGGTCATGTACCTGTTCCTGCAAAACTTCCGTGCGACGTTGATTCCGACAATCGCGGTGCCGGTGGTGCTGTTAGGGACATTCGCCGTGCTTTCGGCGTTCGGTTTCTCGATAAACACGCTAACAATGTTCGGGATGGTGCTCGCCATCGGCCTGTTGGTGGATGACGCCATCGTGGTGGTAGAGAACGTTGAGCGTGTAATGTCCGAAGAAGGATTGCCGCCGAAAGAAGCCACGCGAAAATCAATGGGCCAGATTCAGGGCGCGCTGGTGGGTATCGCGATGGTGCTGTCAGCGGTATTTATCCCGATGGCCTTCTTCGGCGGGTCTACAGGGGCTATTTATCGTCAGTTCTCCATCACCATTGTGTCCGCAATGGCGCTGTCAGTGCTGGTGGCATTGATCCTGACGCCAGCCCTGTGCGCCACCATGCTTAAGCCGGTTGCCAAAGGCAGCCACGGGTCAACCAAAGGTTTCTTTGGCTGGTTCAACAACATGTTCGAGAAGAGCACGCACCACTACACCGACAGCGTAGGCAACATCCTGCGCAGCACCGGTCGTTATCTGCTGCTCTATCTGATCATCGTTGTCGGCATGGCTTACCTGTTCGTTCGTCTGCCAAGCTCCTTCTTGCCGGACGAGGACCAGGGGGTTTTCCTGAGCATGGCGCAGTTGCCAGCGGGCGCAACCCAGGAGCGTACGCAGAAAGTTCTCGATGAGATGACCGACTATTATCTCACCAAAGAGAAAGATAACGTTGAATCCGTCTTTGCGGTTAACGGCTTTGGTTTTGCTGGTCGTGGTCAGAACACCGGTATCGCGTTCGTCTCGTTGAAAGACTGGGCCGACCGTCCGGGGGATGAGAATAAAGTCGATGCGATCACCGGTCGCGCGATGGGCGCATTCTCCCAGATTAAAGATGCGATGGTGTTCGCCTTTAACCTGCCAGCGATTGTCGAACTGGGTACGGCAACGGGCTTCGACTTCCAGTTGATTGACCAGGGCGGCCTCGGTCATGAAAAACTGACGCAGGCGCGTAACCAGCTGTTTGGCGAAGTTGCAAAACACCCGGATCTGCTGGTCGGCGTTCGTCCGAACGGTCTGGAAGATACGCCGCAGTTCAAGGTCGATATCGATCAGGAAAAAGCGCAGGCGCTGGGTGTTTCCATTAGCGATATTAACACGACGCTGGGCGCAGCATGGGGCGGTAGCTATGTGAACGACTTCATCGACCGTGGTCGTGTGAAGAAAGTTTACGTCATGTCTGAAGCGAAATACCGTATGTTGCCGGAAGATATCGGAAACTGGTATGTGCGCGGTAGCGATGGTCAGATGGTGCCATTCTCGGCCTTCTCCTCCTCGCGCTGGGAATACGGTTCACCGCGTCTGGAACGCTATAACGGTCTACCTTCAATGGAAATCCTCGGCCAGGCGGCACCAGGTAAGAGTACCGGTGAAGCAATGGCGATGATGGAAGAGCTGGCAAGCAAACTGCCATCCGGCATCGGCTACGACTGGACCGGGATGTCTTATCAGGAACGACTGTCCGGCAACCAGGCGCCTGCCCTGTACGCCATTTCACTGATCGTGGTCTTCCTGTGTCTGGCGGCGCTGTATGAGAGCTGGTCTATTCCGTTCTCCGTTATGCTGGTGGTGCCGCTCGGGGTTATCGGCGCGCTGTTGGCGGCAACCTTCCGTGGCCTGACCAATGACGTTTACTTCCAGGTGGGCCTGCTCACAACCATTGGGTTGTCGGCGAAGAACGCGATACTTATCGTCGAATTCGCCAAAGACTTAATGGATAAAGAAGGCAAAGGTCTGATAGAAGCAACGCTGGAAGCGGTACGTATGCGTTTACGCCCGATCCTGATGACGTCTCTGGCGTTTATCCTCGGTGTTATGCCGCTGGTTATCAGCTCTGGCGCAGGTTCCGGCGCGCAGAACGCTGTGGGCACCGGCGTAATGGGCGGGATGGTCACCGCAACGGTTCTGGCTATCTTCTTCGTTCCGGTCTTCTTTGTGGTGGTACGCCGCCGCTTTAGCCGCAAGAGCGAAGACATTGAGCACAGCCATTCGGTAGAGCATCATTGATTCATCTCCTGTGAAAAGGCCGCGCAAGCGGCCTTTTTTCTGGATAAAAATCATAAAAAGCGCTTATTGTTAGTTTGTTTATTCACCGTAGAATAAATAAGACATATAATCCCCAGCGTGCTAAAGGCTATTCTTAGAGAGTCTGGTCATTTCTTATTTTTTCCGTTAATTAAGAAATCATTAAGATTATTCCTGGTATATCGTGAGTGTAACAGCCTTCTTAACAATCGTTGTTAGCACAAATGACGATAACTCAATGATTGCAAAAACAATAAAAAGATCGCCTCATTTCAGGCATCGTCTTTTACGGTTAAAATGTAAAATTGCGTTGGGGCAACATACTTTTACCTAATTGTAATTTTTCGTAATAGGACGATGAAATCTTTTTTAGAGTGGATTATAGTTAAAACATCAGGAGAAGAGCGCAAGTTCCAGGTCAGTTAGTTGTATCCATCCCGAAAGGTGTTCGGTTAGTTCAAGCCACTAAGAAGGGGATGCGTTATGGATGAGTACTCACCCAAAAGACATGATATCGCACAGCTTAAATTTCTCTGTGAAACCCTGTATCATGACTGTCTTGCAAACCTTGAGGAAAGCAACCACGGTTGGGTTAATGACCCTACTTCGGCAATCAATCTTCAGCTCAATGAACTGATAGAGCATATTGCAACCTTCGCACTTAATTATAAAATTAAGTATAATGAGGACAATAAGCTGATTGCACAGATAGATGAATATCTGGATGACACCTTTATGTTGTTCAGCAGTTACGGCATTAATGCGCAGGATCTGCAAAAATGGCGAAAATCAGGAAACCGCCTGTTTCGCTGCTTCGTCAATGCCACCAGGGCGAATCCTGTTAGCTTGTCATGTTAAAAATTATTACAATCATAGGTAAGATTTATGTCCGATAAACCATTAACGAAAACAGATTATTTGATGCGTTTACGACGCTGCCAGACAATAGACACGCTGGAACGTGTAATAGAGAAAAATAAATATGAATTGTCTGACAATGAATTGGCTGTATTTTACTCAGCAGCAGATCACCGTCTTGCAGAATTGACGATGAATAAGCTCTACGACAAGATTCCCACCTCCGTGTGGAAATTCATTCGCTAATTTTTGCATAACGCTATGGAGAATACGTTCGTTCTGCCTGACCGAGGGCTTCCCTGTATTTACCGTTAATTCCTATTTTACGTCTCGTGATTTAGATCACATCAAGGTAACGGGAACGTTCCCTTAAAAGGCGTTGCGCTTTACTGTACTGCGGCAGTTAATCCACAAACAGAAGAGTGCATAATGAGCGAAGAAAAGCAGAAGATGATTGCCGGTGAGTTATATTGCCCGGCCGATGAGACATTGCGCAACGACCGCCTGCGGGCGCGCCAGTTGCTTCATCGATACAACCACTCCGCACCGGACGAGAAGAATGCGCGACAGGCTATTCTGAGCGACCTGCTAGGCCAGAGCGACGGTGCGTATATTGAGCCCTCCTTCCGCTGTGATTACGGTTACAATATTTACCTCGGCAAAGCATTTTACGCTAACTTCGACTGTGTGATGCTGGATGTCTGCCCGATTCATATCGGCGACAATTGTATGCTCGCGCCTGGCGTGCATATCTATACGGCGACGCACCCGCTGGATGCCACAGAACGCAATAGCGGTAAGGAACTGGGTAAACCTGTAACCATCGGGAATAATGTCTGGATCGGCGGTCGCGCCGTGATTAACCCTGGCGTCACCATTGGCGATAACGCCGTTATCGCATCAGGCGCCGTCGTGACCAAAAGCGTTCCGGCCAACGTTGTGGTCGGTGGAAATCCCGCGCGAATCATTAAAACGCTGTAAAGCGAATTGTAACTGTTATGATAAATTGTGGTTAATCTGTTACTTTTTTCATGAAGTTCGCCCTTCTAAAATGGGCTGTTCCCTGAATGTTACAGAAATCACAAAGGCAAATGATGACAGAAATACAGCGCCTGCTGACGGAAACGATTGACGATCTCAATGCTCGCGAGAAACGCGACAACAGACCGCGTTTCAGTATTAGTTTTATTCGCAAACATCCGGGGCTGTTTATTGGCATGTATATCGCCTGGTTTGCCACGCTGGCCGTCATGCTGCAATCAGACACGCTGGTGGATTCAGTGTGGCTGCTGGTCGTATTATTCGTCCTGTTGAATGGTTTTTTCTTTTTTGATGTCGCCCCGCGTTATCGCTACGAGGATATCGACGTGCTGGATTTCAGGGTTTGCTATAACGGAGAATGGTATAACACGCGCTTCGTTCCCCCTGCGCTGATCCACGCTATTCTTCAGTCACCGCATGTTGGCAGCGACCAGAAAGCACAATTACAGAAGATGATAACGCGTAAAGGCGAACTCTCTTTCTACGATGTTTTCACGCTCACTCGCACAGAAACAAGCCACTAGTTTTCTCACTGTTGCAGATGTAAAAAGTGCGTACCGTCCCTGGCACGCACTGTAGTCCCTGCAATGTTGGCAAATCATTAACGTCTTTTTTTACGACCCTGCACCGCTTTAAAACGTGGATTGGATTTGCAGATCACATATAAACGCCCTTTGCGTTTAACTATCTGGCAGTCCGGGTGCCGCTGCTTTGCGCTACGCAATGAATTCAGTACCTGCATCTTATCCTCGCTTAGCGCCAATAAAATTTCCGAAACGTTTCTGGAAACGTGCTGCGCTGCCTTCGTTATCAAAGGTTTTTTGTTTTCCGGTGTAATAAGGGTGTGATTTAGAAGACACCTCAATGGTGACATACGGATAGGTCACGCCCTCAAGCTCAATCTCACGTTCGGTTTTGATCGTTGACCCCACCTTAAAGTATTCATTCGCACTGGTATCGTGGAACACCACGGTGCGATAGGCAGGATGGATATTCGGTTTCATGACAGCCTCAACATTATGTTATAACGTAACAATAAAATACGCCGCAAATTGCCGCTTTTCAACCCTCATAATGATGTGGTTATCCTTCAACATTGTACGTTTTAAGTCGAAACAAGCCCTTATTGAGCCAGAAAGAGCAAAAGCAGTTAGAATAACGTGATTAAACGAAGGGCTTTTTTACGTTCAGATATACTCGCCATATGCTGCATCAATAAGGATATCACCGTGACAACACGACATTTGGTCAGCCTGGTCACAGGGGTGCTCATTCTGTCTGTCCTTGCCCCTGTGGGATTAAGCCTCTGGCTCGCTCATCGCCAGGTTGAAAAGAAATTTATTGAGGAACTTAACGTCTATTCATCACGCGTAGCCTTACGCGCTGACAAAGTTGCCTCCCAGAGCAAACTGGCGTTAGACCAGCTAAACGCCTTTCGCGGTACGCCTTGTAGTAATGCGCATTTACTGACAATGCGCCGAATATCTTACAGTCTGCGCTACATTCAGGAAGTGCTATACCTCGACCAAAATATGCCTGTTTGCTCATCGCTGGAGCAAAAAAGCGCCCCCTTCGTTTTCCCCAAACCGGAAAAGATCACCCAGGACGGCTACCGCATATGGCTTACCTCGCAAAATGATTTAGGGCTCAAGCGCTTTATGGTCGCTGTGGGTAAAGGACACTATGTGGTCATGATGGACCCCGCCTCCTTCATTGATGTGATCCCATTTAGTTCATGGCATATTGATGCCGCTATTATTGGCGAAGCAAATAACATCGTGGCCGCCAGTAGCAATCGGCTCGATCCCGACATTATTCGACAATTGCAGCAGTCGCCCGGTCAATACCGGGAAGATCGCAACAGTGTCTACACGATTCAGCGCTCTCCCGAAATGAACATCGCCATCGTGACCTGGGCCTCTACGCTGCCGCTACAAAAGAACTGGTATCGCCAGGCTTTTACCTGGCTGCCGCTGGGGATGATGGCGAGCCTGCTGGCGGCGGCGTTTATTCTGCGCATTCTTCGCCACTTACAATCACCACGCCACCGTTTGCTGGACGCCATCCATAACCGTGATATTAAGGTGCATTATCAGCCGATTATTTCGCTGAGTAGCGGGAAGATAGCAGGCGCGGAAGCGCTGGCTCGCTGGCCGCAAACCGACGGCAGCTACCTTTCACCAGAAATATTTATTCCCCTCGCAGAACAAACGGGGCTTTCCGAACCGCTCACCCACCTGATTTTAGAGACCGTTTTTGAGGAGATGGGAACATGGCTGCGACAACACCCTGAGCAGCACATTTCTATCAATATTGAGGCAACGACCCTTGCGTCAGAGAAACTTCCGGTACATCTCAGCCAGTTGCTTAACCGGAGTCAGATTTCACCGTCGCAAATCGCGCTGGAGCTGACCGAGCGTGAGTTTGCCGATCCCAAAACCAGCGCGCCAGTCATTGCCAGATACCGCAAAGTCGGTCACGCGATTTATCTTGATGACTTTGGCACCGGCTATTCCAGTCTTTGCTACTTACAGAATCTGGACGTGGATATTCTGAAAATCGACAAGTCCTTTGTTGATGCGCTGGCCTACAAAAATGTGACGCCGCATATTATTGAAATGGCGAAAACGCTGAAGCTGAAAATGGTGGCGGAAGGTATTGAAACGACGCATCAGGAGGACTGGTTACGCCAGCACGGCGTGCAGTATGGTCAGGGATGGCTTTACAGCAAAGCGCTGCCCGCCGCAGAATTTATTTTGTGGGCGGAGAAACGGATTTAGAATGGGGACGGCTGGCGGCACGCCGCACAGCCTGTCGCTTCAGTCATCCAGAATGGGAGAGAATCCGCCGTAAATCATGCGCTTGCCATCAAAAGGCATGGCATCGCCAAACTCTTTCATTCGTGGATCTGACATCATTTTCTGATTCGCCGCGTCGCGAACCTCTTTCGAAGGGTATTCAATCCAGCTAAACACCACTTCTTCGTGATCTTCCGCTTTCACCGCCATGCGAAAGTCGGTCAATTTGCCATCCGGCACATCATCAGCCCAACACTCAACGACGCGTAACGCCCCAAACTCTTTAAAGAGAGGAGCCGCTTTTGCCGCCATTTCCCGATACGCCTCCTTGTTTTCAGCAGGTACGGCAACCACAAAACCATCAACATACTTCATGAGAAAAACCTCCGAAGCGTACTGCGCGGCAAGCCAATTCTGGCCGCGTCAGTCGTTGTTAAGTCTAGTCGCCATCGCGTTACTCTGCTGTGGGCGAATGACGAACCCGAATGCGTGCCCGGGGTTGATAGCGAAACCACGGCAAGCAGATCTGAATCAGCGGCCCGATAGCCAGCGCATACAATACCGTACCGACGCCCAGCGTCCCCCCCAGCAACCAGCCGCTCAGCAATACCGAAACTTCAATCGCCGTACGGATGGCGCGTATCGACCAACCGGTGCGCGCGTGAATCCCGGTCATCAGGCCATCTCGCGGGCCTGCGCCGAAACCGGCCCCAATATACATGCTGGTCGCCAGCGCGTTGACCACTACAGCGGAGATCAACAGAACACTGCGGACCAGCAACGACTCAAAAGCGGGCAGTACGGCCAGCGCAACATCCGCCGCCAGCCCAATAACGATCACGTTGCTGATGGTGCCAAGGCCCGGGCGTTGACGCAGCGGTATCCACAGTAATAACACCAGCACGCCAACGGCAATAATCACCATGCCAATGTTCATTGACAGCAAATTCGCCACGCCAAGGTGGAAAACGTTCCACGGATCGGCCCCTAAGTCCGCACGCACAAACATTGCGGTCGATACGCCATAAAGAGCCAGACCGGTATACAGTTGAATCAGACGACGCAGCATTCTTCCATTCTCCCCGTTCAGATACCTTTCATCTTCACCGCAATTGGCACTATGATTAATGTCCAGTTTTAAAAAAGTGGACTGCTATGTCATCACGCCGCTATGGAAGCCAGTCTCTTCAGCGCCTGCTTGGGCACTGGCAGGAGACCCCCTCACGTACTCCTGTCTGGCGTCAGCTGGCGGAGGCCCTGCGTCTGCTGATTCTTGATGGCCGACTGGCGCTCGATAGCCGACTGCCCGGCGAACGCGAACTGGCCGCCGTATTGAAGATCAGCCGAACCACCGTCGCCAGCGCAATGGCGCAACTTCGGGAAGAAGGCTATCTGGAAAGCCGTCAGGGTAGCGGCTCGCGGGTGATCTTACCGGATGCCATCCACCCTGTGCCCACGCGCGGCGGAGCCAATATGGCATTGGATCTCTCTACCGCCGCGCTCAGCGCAGGCCCTGAAATTCACCAGGCTTACCAGCAGGCGCTTTGCGCAATGCCGCAGCATCTGCTGAGTTCCGGGTATCTGCCGCAAGGCTTGCTCTCTTTACGTGAATCTATCGCCCGGCACTATTGCGAGCGCGGCTTGCCAACCCGCCCTGATGAAATCATGGTGGTCAATGGCGCCGTGAGCGGGCTGGCGCTACTCCTGCGACTCCTGACGGGCCCGGGCGATCGCGTGGTGGTGGATCACCCGACCTACCCGCTCGCAATCGCCGCGATTCAGGGAGCCTCCTGTCGCCCCGTTGGCGTCTCATTGCCCGAACAGGGTTGGGACACCGCCGGTCTGATGGCGACCATTGCGCAGACCGCGCCGAGAATGGCTTATCTGATGCCGGATTTCCATAATCCCACCGGGCGCTGTATGGATGCCGCCACGCGGCAAGCGGTCGCGGATATTGCCGCCAGAACGCATACCACGCTGGTTGTGGACGAGACGATGGTTAATTTGTGGTACGACGCCCCGCCGCCGCCCCCACTCGCGCATTACAACGCCGACGCGCCGATTATTATGCTGGGATCGGCAGGAAAAAGTTTCTGGGGCGGGTTACGTCTGGGGTGGGTTCGCGCCTCATCACGGACAATCGCCGCGCTGGTACAAACCCGGGATACGTTTGATTTAGGATCGCCGGTACTGGAGCAGTTAGCGACCGGCTGGCTGCTTGATAATGCCGCCAGCTTTCTTCCTGACAGACGGCAGTTGCTGTCCCAACGACGCGACCTGTGTTGTGAACTGATGCACGCGTATTTTCCTGAATGGCGCTTCAGGCAGCCGCAGGGCGGGCTCTCTTTTTGGGTGGAGTTACCCGACACGCTGGCCACGCTCTTTGCAACGCGCGCCGAAAGCGAAGGGATTCAACTGGGCACCGGTACGCGTTTTGGTCTCGCGGGTGCGTTTGATCGTTTCTTACGTATGCCGTTCACCCTGCCGGATGAAACTCTGCGATCGGCTTTTCAGACATTACAGCCGATATGGGACAACCTGCGCTCACAAAACAGCGCAGGGAAAATACGCAAAATTATCTAATATGGCCTGTCATCGTCGTTTTATTGCTGGCGTGGGACGGGGAAACCTTTCAGGGAAATAATGAAGTTCTCGCCGTCTTTCTTTATTTTTGCCCCGGCATCGCACCAGTCGGAGGCAATACGAAAGAATTCATCACTACCAACATTCCAGTTAAGACGAACATGCTTCACATAGCCGGAACGCAGTAATTCGCAGGCTTCGCCATAATTACTGGCGATTGAGAGTTGTTGTTTCATTTTTTCTTCTTGAGTAATCTGCGTAATGCTTTGATTTCTTTAGGAGTAAGCGGCTCATCTACGGATTCTTCCGTATGCTGACTGTCGATATCACTCGCCGAGACTCCCGCCTCTTCTGCGGCCTCAAATGCAATCAGCAGCAGTTTTTCTGTGGTGATACTTAAGTTCTCATTATTTGCTTCGGCATAATGGCGAAGCTTCTCTTTTAACGTCTCATCGATTTTGACATTTAGTACAGCAGTAGCCATCGTAAAGAGTCCTTGTAAACAGGCAAAACACGTCGTGTGCGACACAGCTATCGTCACCGCGTGAATATCAGGGCACAAACTGATTAATAACGTCCCGATAACACTCTGCCAGCATTTGATGACAAAATAATGACGTTAATATGACAAGAGGAGGAAAATGAAGAGGTTGCCGGACGGCAGAATTGGGTGGGGGCCCTGCCAGCTACATCCCGGCACACACGTCATCTGCTCTGGCTGCTTCCTTCCGGACCTGACCTGGTAAACAGAGTAGCGTTGCGGGAGAACCAACAGAGCCCCCATTGAGAGCGTTGTTAACCAACGCGCAGGCGCATTATCACTGCTGGCCCCTGTAAATGCAACCCATCCAACATCGGATGCTGTTTTCTTGCGCAATGAGGCTTCACTCCCCGGCGGTTCACGATTATGCTGAAAGATTATCGCAGGAATGAATGATGGACAGACAAGACACTTTCCCCCAACGCGTCTGGCAAATCGTGGCCTCAATCCCCGAAGGGTTTGTCACGACTTATGGCGACGTCGCCCGCCTCGCCGGTTCACCTCGTGCCGCGCGTCAGGTCGGCGGCGTATTAAAACGATTGCCGGAAGGCAGCACCCTCCCCTGGCATCGGGTCGTGAATCGTCATGGCGCCATCTCCCTGACCGGACCAGACCTGCAACGCCAACGTCAGGCGTTACTGTCAGAAGGCGTGGTGGTCTCGGGGAGTGGGCAAATCGATATGCAACGATATCGCTGGATTTATTAACCCTCTCCGGCCGGAGAGGGTTGTCCTGTGAGAGCTTAGTACTGTGTCGGCGCCGGTACGGCGGAAGACGGGTTCACCTGCGTCGGCGACGTTGACGGTACGGTTGTCGCTGCGCCGCCGCTGGCCTGAACAGGCACTGCCGTTTGCTGAACCGGCACCAGCGTCAGATCCGCTTTCGTGCCGCCCTGATTAATAACTGGCTGTACGGTATCGGTGATAAAGACCAGTTTGTCATTAATCGTCACGGCGGCGCTCAACAGAATCCGCGCATTTGGCTGGATGTCAGCCGGGTTAAACGGCAGTACAAAGCTAAATGGCGACTGTTTCCCCTCGGTGCGCACCGCTTTCTGCGACAGCACTTTCGACGGCGCATCCGCCAGTGAGGCATCAGACAGCGTCACGGTCAGTACGGCATCCGGTGGCAGGGCCACTTTCTGACGGATCCAGACGGTACCGGAGACATTAGGTTGCTGAATAGTTGACTGTGTAGCCACGCCAGAAGTATTTGGGTCAGGCGCAGGCGTCTGGATATCTGCGCTTCTGTCTGCGCAGGCTGCCAGAGCAACCGCAACCGCTAAACCACTTACCATGTGCACGAGTTTCATTAAATTCTCCTTATCATCAATGCATCAGCGGGAGGTGCTTTACCCGCCGGAAGAGTGGTTAACAAAGACATAACGTGACTAAGTGTGGCATATCTCACTTATTTTTGCCTGGAATTAGTCCGTAATTCAGACTATTGCACCCATCGGACCACTTTCAAAATTGCGTTATACTCTGCCTACCTCGCTTCGGCGCCGTTGTTACCTGGAGAGCACGTATGAGTCAGGCACTGAATAATTTGCTGTCATTGTTAGATCTGGAAAAAATTGAAGAAGGACTCTTTCGGGGCCAAAGTGAAGACTTAGGATTACGTCAGGTTTTTGGTGGTCAGGTGGTCGGTCAGGCGCTGTATGCCGCCAAAGAGACCGTACCTGAACAACGTCTGGTTCACTCTTTTCACAGCTACTTTCTGCGCCCCGGCGACAGCCTGAAGCCCATTATTTACGATGTGGAAGTTCTGCGCGACGGCAACAGTTTCAGCGCGCGTCGCGTCGCCGCCATCCAGAACGGGAAGCCTATTTTCTATATGACAGCCTCCTTCCAGGCGCCGGAAGAGGGATTTGAGCATCAGAAAACCATGCCGGACGCCCCTGCGCCGGAAACGCTGCAATCGGAGACGGAGATCGCCCGTTCATTGGCGCATCTGCTGCCGCCCGTGCTGAAAGAGAAATTTATCAGCGACCGCCCGCTGGAGATCCGCCCGGTGGAGTTCCACAACCCGTTAAAAGGCCACGTTGCGAACCCGACGCGTCAGGTCTGGATCCGCGCCAACGGTACGATACCGGATGATATCCGCATTCATCAGTATCTGCTGGGTTATGCTTCCGATCTGAATTTCCTGCCCGTCGCGCTGCAACCCTACGGCATCGGCTTCCTGGAGAAAGGTCTGCAAATTGCCACGATCGACCATTCAATGTGGTTCCATCGCCCTTTCAACATGAACGAATGGTTGCTGTACAGCGTAGAGAGCACCTCGGCTTCCAGCGCCCGTGGTTTTGTTCGTGGGGAGTTTTACACGCGGGATGGCGTGATGGTCGCGTCGACCGTTCAGGAAGGCGTGATGCGCAATCGCAATTGAAAATGGCCGAATGGCGACGCAAAAGCGTCGCCATTCGGCCTGTTGATGATCAGGCGTTATACGCATTCTCGCCGTGGCTGTTGACGTCCAGACCTTCGCGCTCCTGCTCTTCCGGTACGCGCAGCCCAACGGTGATATCCGCCAGTTTGTAGCCGATAAACGCCACTACGCCAGACCAGACGATGGTGATAGCGATACTCTCCAGCTGCACCAGCAGCTGATGCCCCATCGTCACGCCTTCGGCAAACCCTACACCGCCGAGCGTGGTGGATGCAAAGATCCCGGTCAGGATACACCCAACGATGCCGCAAACGCCGTGGATGCCAAACACATCGCAAGGATCGTCCACACGCAGCAGACGTTTAAGCATCGTCACGCCCCACAGACCCGCCAGCCCCGCAACGACACCGAGAATCAACGCGCCGCCGACGCCAATGTAACCACAGGCTGGCGTTATGCCGACCAGTCCCGCGATAGCGCCGGAGCAGGCGCCCAGCAGAGACGGTTTACCGCGCAGCGCCCACTCGCCGAAAATCCACCCCAGAATAGCGGCAGCCGTTGCCACCACGGTGTTAACAAAGGCCAGTGCAGCAATCTCGTTCGCCATGCCCGCCGACCCGGCGTTAAAGCCAAACCAGCCGATATAGAGGATCGCGGTGCCGGTGAAAACCATCGGCAGGTTATGGGGTTTGAACGCCTCTTTACCAAAGCCGACACGTTTGCCAATCAGATAAGCGCCCACCAGACCAGCAATCGCCGCATTGATATGCACGACCGTACCGCCCGCAAAATCCAGCGCGCCGTGAGAAGCCAGCAAACCGCCGCCCCAGACCATATGCGCAATCGGGATATAGGAGAGCGTCAGCCACACCACCACGAAAATCAGTACCGCAGAGAAGCGGATACGTTCAGCCAGCGCCCCTACGATCAGCCCGACGGTAATGCAGGCGAAAGAGCCCTGGAAAGCAACGTGAATATACTGGTAGAAACTGCCCATCACTGCCGTGAGCTCAATATTTTTCAGCATCACCCAGTTGAAGTCGCCAAAGAAGTTGTTCCCCTCGCCAAAGGCCAGCGAATAGCCGTAAACAACCCACAAAATACAGACCAGCGCGAAGGTGACGGCAACCTGCGTCAACATCGACAGCACGTTCTTTCCACGGATCAATCCGCCATAGAACAGAGCAATGCCCGGAATGGTCATGAACAGCACCAGCGCGGTGCAAATCATCATAAAGGCATTGTCGGCTTTATCCACAACCGCCGGAGCCGCCATTGCCAGACCTGGAAGCAAAGCCAGTGAAGCAAGGCCAGTTTTCATCGTTGCTATCTTCATCTTTTCGTTCCCTATCACTGTGTGCCAGGAGTTACAGTGCCGCTTCGTCGGCTTCGCCGGTACGAATACGAATGACACGTTGCAGCTCAGCGACAAAAATTTTGCCGTCGCCAATTTTTCCGGTGTAGGCCGCCTTGCTGATGACCTCAATGACTTCATCAAGCTGGTCGTCGGCAATCGCCACATCAATCTTCACTTTGGGCAGGAAGTTGACGCTGTATTCCGCACCGCGGTACAGCTCGGCATGGCCTTTCTGACGCCCGAAGCCTTTCACTTCGGTGACTGTCAGCCCTTGAATACCAATCGAAGACAGTGCTTCACGGACGTCTTCCAGTTTGAACGGTTTGATTACCACGGTAACCAGCTTCATAGATCCCCTCCTGTCAGAATTCGATAATGTCTGCCGCTTCACGACAGGGATATTGCAAGGGGTGTGCCAGAAATGAAAAACGCGGGATAATTCAGGCTTGTAGGGTACGGCAGGGGAAGGAAAAGAAAAAACGCACTATAACGGTGCATGGTACGTTACATTTTTGCACCAGATTGTTGATTGCCGGATGGCGGCGTAAGCACCTTATTCGGCCTACAAGAGCGCATTGTCCGTAGGCCTGATAAGCGCAGCACCATCAGGCGCTGAGCGATTCCTCACGCGCGCTGGCCGCCAGCTCTTCACCGGCAAGCTGTAGTTGGTACATCTGCCAGTAACGCCCTTGCGCTTCGAGCAGTTGTTGATGCGTACCGCGCTCGACCGCCTGCCCGCGATGCAGCACCAGAATGGTGTCCGCATCAACAATGGTTGACAGGCGATGTGCAATCACCACCAGCGTGGTGTGTTCACGCACTGCCGCCAGCGCTTGCTGAATCGCCTGCTCAGTACCGGAGTCAATGCTGGCGGTGGCTTCATCCAGAATCAGAACCTGCGGCGTATCAACCAGCACCCGCGCCAGCGCCAGCAGCTGTTTCTGCCCGACGGACAGATTATTGCCCTGCTCGCCCAGCCGGGTGTGGATACCCTCGCTCAGACTACGCGCCAGCTCCACCAGTTGCACGGTTTCCAGCGCCTGCCAGACCTGTTCCTCCGAAATATCGCGCCCCAGCGTAACGTTCGCCAGGAACGTATCCGCCATCACCACCGGGTCCTGCTGCACCATCGCGACTCCCTGACGTAAAACCCCGTGGCTCAACGTTGACAGCGAACGGTCGTCAAGGCGAATGTCTCCCTGTGTAAGCGGGTAATACCCCATCAGCAGGCTGGCGAGGGTACTCTTGCCGCTGCCGGTATGCCCGACCAGCGCCACAAAGCTGCGCGACGGAACGGAGAGCGTAATGTTTTGCAGCACCAGATTGTCGTCACGGTAGGCGAAGGAGACATCATCAACGTCAATCCTGCCCGACTGCAACGGGCGCTCATCCCGACCATAATCCTGGCGTGGGCCGTCCATCAGTTCGAATACGCGCTCCCCCGCCACCGCAGCCTGCTGCAACATCGACTGTTGGGTCGTCAGTTCAATCAATGGCTCGTTCAGACGCCCCAGATAGCTGATAAAGGCGTACAACACCCCGACTTCAATGGTGCCGCGCGAGGTAAAGCTAAACAGCATCAGTAATCCGCAGAGGATCAGCGCGGAAAAAAGGCTGAGCAGCGGGCGCAATAAAAAGCCGTCCAGTCGCAGGGTCTGCATCCGCGCCATATAGTGCGAGCGGCTGGCCTCCCCCATTCTCTCGCCGAACCGCGCCTGCTGGCGGAACTGCTGAATGACGCTCATGCCGTTAATGACCTCATTGAAGCCATCATTGATGTCCGCCAGATATGCCCGCACGCGGCGCACAATCGGCGTGCTATAGCGCTGGTAAATCACCATCACCACCAGCACCGCCGGGAAAATCGCCATCGCGACCAGCGCCATCCGCCAGTCGAGGCTGAACATGGCGACCAGCATCGCGCCAATTAACGCCGCGCTACGCAGCACCGTCGCCACGACCGTAACGTAAAGGTCGCGGATGACTTCCGTATCATTGGTCACGCGAGAGATCAGTTGCCCCACCGGCTGCGTGTCAAAGGCGCTCAGTGGCTGGCGCAAAGCGGCATCCATCACATCGGTACGCAGCTGTTGCACTACGCCGACGGCCGCCTGATTAAACAACAGCGACTGCGCATAATGCAGCCCCGCCGCCAGAAACTGTAAGCCAATGTACGCCGCCACCAGCCCCGCGACCATGCCCAGAGGCAGGTGGCTCTTCGCGACCATATTGTCGATAAAGTAGCTGATAAGTAACGGGCCGCTGACTTCCGCCGCTGCCGCGATCCACAGCATCACCACGGCGATGGCAAGCGGTTTACGCCACGGCGAACCATACGCCAGCAGCCTTTTCAGGGTCGGCCATAACTGTCCAAAACTACGCATCTGCCGTCTCCTCGTTGATTTCAGGAGCGTCAGTCAGCGCCGCCTCCAGTTGCTGATAGCGATACATATCGCGATACCAGCCCGTTTGCAGCACTAATTCATCGTGATCGCCACGCTGGGCGATATGGCCATGCTGCATCACGATAATCTCGTTGGCTTCCGTCAGAGCGGATAAGCGGTGCGCGCTAATAATCACGGTGCGCCCCTCTCCCCACTGGCGTAAATTATGCAGAATCTGGTGTTCGGTACGGCCATCCACCGCCGACAGCGCATCATCCAGAATCAGGATTTCCGCATTGAGCAGTAACGCGCGCGCAATAGAAATGCGCTGTTTTTGCCCGCCAGATAGCATGACGCCGCGTTCGCCCACTTCGGTGTCATATCCTTGAGGCAGACGCAAAATATCCTCATGCACGCTGGCCAGCCGCGCCACCTGTTCAATCTCTTCCTGCGTCGCGTTTGGGCGCCCCAGCGCGATGTTATTGCCGACCGTGTCGGAGAACAGGAACGGCGTCTGGCTGACGACCGCCAGGCGACTGCGCCAGCTATCAAGCTGCAAGCGCGTCAGCGGAATATCATGAAAACGGATATCCCCCTGCGTAATATCGAAATGGCGCTGAATAAGCGAAAGAAGAGTGCTTTTCCCCGCGCCCGTCGGCCCGCAGATCCCCAGCATCTGCCCTGGCTCAAGCTGGAATTGCACATTTTCCAGCGCCGGATGCGCGGTTTGCGGGTAGCTGAATTCACGAATGGAGACCGTCAGCGCTCCCCGCCCTTCCGGCACCGCCTCCGTTCCGTCGTTGACGACCGGCGCTTCCGCCAGCATCGCGCGGATACGGCTGTACGCTGCGCTACCGCGTTCCACAATGTTAAACATCCAGGCCAGCGCTAACATAGGCCAGATCATCAGCCCGAGGTACATCATAAAGCTGGTCAGTTCCCCAAGCGTCAGCGTACCGTGCACTACCATCCAGCTTCCGCCGCCGATGGCAAGCAGATTAGCCATGCCGATGGCAATATAAATCGTGGGATCAAAACGGGCGTCGATACGTGCTACCCGCATATTTTTCTTCCCGGTATCTTCCGCGTCCGCCGCAAACAGCGACGACTGTCGATCTTCAAGGCCAAAAGCTTTGATCATGCGAATGCTGGTCAGGCTCTCCTGGGTACGATCGTTCAGACTGGAAAACGCCGCCTGCGCCAGTTTGAAGCGGTTATGCAGACGGTCGCCGTAGCGCTTGATCATCAGCGCCATAATCGGCATAGGCAGCAGCGCGAACAGCGTCAGTTGCCAACTGAGCTGCGTTGACATCACGATCAGCACAGCGCAGCCCATCACCAGCGAATCCACCAGCGTGAGCACTCCTTCCCCGGCGGCAAAGACGACACGATCGACGTCGTTAGTCGCGCGCGCCATTAAGTCGCCGGTGCGGTGTCGCAGATAAAATTCAGGATGCTGACGACTGAGCTGGCGGTAGTAATCTTCACGCAGTTCAACCGCCAGTTGATAAGAGGCGCCGAACAGCAGCACGCGCCAGACATAGCGCAACAAATAGACGATTACCGCAATCATGGCCATCGTGCCCACCCACATCAATACCTGACCGGTAGTGAAATGTTGCGCAGTGACGCCATCCACAACGATCCCGACCACTTTGGGCGGGATCAGCTGAAGGACAGCGATAATGATAAGCAAGGCCACGGCGCCGAGATAGCGACGCCACTCCCGACGGAAGTACCAGCTTAATTGAGCAAATAATCGCACGCGTTATATCCTGACATGATTTCCAGCAATATTTTCCGGGAGAATTATTCAATAGGCAGAGCGGTTGTGTACTTAATCTGTTCCATCGCAAAGCTCGACGTTACGTCTGACAATCCCGGAACACTGTTCACCAGACGTTTGTAGAAGTCGTCATAACGCTTCATATCTGCTACCTGAACCCGCATCAGATAGTCGTATTCCCCGGCCATACGCCAGAACCCCAGCACTTCCGGCATTTCGGTGACCACCGTCACGAAGCGGCTGTACCATTCACTGCTGTGATGCTGGGTTTTGATCAGTACGAACGCCGTTAACCCCAGGCCCAATTTCTCCGGGTCCAGCAGCGCGACTTTACCGAGGAGAATGCCGTCGTCTTCCAGACGTTTCAGCCGTTTCCAGCAGGGTGTGGTGGTCAGATTAACGGCATCGGCCAGCGCCTGCAAAGAGAGGGTGCAGTCCTGCTGCAACAAAAGCAGCAGCTTACGGTCAATTTTATCTAACATACCCACCCCACAGAGAAGATTTTTCTCCCTACATTCTATTTTAAAGGTGAAATGGCAACAATTTTTTCCGTGCTTTTCGCTAATCTGGGCACAAAATGACAAATGGAAATTAATGATGAATAGCACCTGGGTTAAAAACGCCATTAATGAAATTAACGCTGACTATCAGCGTTCAGCCGACACGCATCTGATCCGGTTGTCGCTACCAGCGTTTCCGGGCATCCAGATCTACCTGAAGGATGAAAGCACCCATCCGACCGGCAGCCTGAAGCACCGTCTGGCGCGTTCATTGTTCCTGTATGGGTTGTGTAACGGCTGGATTAAAGAAAACACGACCATTATTGAATCCTCCTCCGGTTCAACGGCGGTTTCCGAAGCCTGGTTCGCCCGACTGCTCGGCCTGCCGTTTATCGCGGTAATGCCTTCCTGCACGGCAAAACGCAAAATCGAACAAATTGCGTTTTATGGCGGTCGCTGCCACTTTGTCGAAAGCGCCTGCGAGATTTACGCCGCCTCTGAGCAGCTGGCGCACGAACTGAACGGTCACTATATGGATCAGTTCACCTATGCCGAACGCGCCACCGACTGGCGCGGCAACAATAATATCGCCGACAGTATTTTCCATCAGATGCAGCGTGAGCCTAATCCGGTGCCGAAGCATATCGTGATGAGCGCGGGGACGGGCGGCACGTCAGCGACAATTGGCCGCTATATTCGCTGTCATGGGTATGACACGCGCCTGATGGTGGTTGACCCGGAAAACTCGGTCTTCCTGCCCTACTGGCAGGATCGCGACGCCACATTGCGCAGCCCGGTGGGCAGCAAAATTGAGGGGATTGGCCGCCCGCGCGTGGAACCCTCCTTCATCCCGGATGTGGTGGACGAAATGCTGCGCGTACCCGACGCCGCCAGCGTCGCGACCGCGCACTGGCTGGAAACACAGCTGGGCCGTAAAGTGGGCGCCTCCACCGGCACTAATATGTGGGGAACGTTGCAGATCGCAGCCAGAATGCGCGACGCCGGAGAGACCGGTTCTCTCGTCACGCTGCTGTGTGACAGCGGCGAACGCTATCTCGACACCTATTACAATCCCCAGTGGGTTAACGATCACATTGGCGATTTAGCGCCGTGGCAGGCGGAAATTGCCCAACTGCTGAACGTCCGTTAAGCGGCATAAAAAAAGCCAGGCTTTACGGGCCTGGCTTGCTGGAAAGGATCGCTCATTCGGGGGAATAAGGTAGATGCGGATTATCCAGCCAATGCGTTAAAAAGTGAGAGACCGCCTGATTACGACAATGGCCAATCACTGAAAGATGAGGCAGTTCAGCGATCAGTTGCGGCATCGCGTTGCCCATAATCAAACCACGTCCCACGCTCTCCAGCATTTCGCGATCGTTCATCGCATCGCCAAACGCCATGCATTCCGTCAGCGACAGCCCCAAATGGTCGCTTAATACCGCCAGCGCGGAACCTTTATTACAGCCGAGCGGCAGCACTTCCAGACAATCCACAGCGGAAAAGCAGAGATTCGCCCGCTCGCCCAGCGCCTCATTCAGTTGAATACGCAGCCGGATCAGATCGTCGTGATCGCCACAGAAACAGATCTTAGTGACCTGGTGGGCCGGGATACGTTTGACATCCACGATCTGATAGTGGAACCCGCTGTAGACATGCGCCTGTAATAGCGCGGGGATCGCGCTCCCCGTAAACCAGCCGTTATCGTTGAATACGTGCATACTGGCCCGGGTATCCCACGCCTGGTGCAATACGCGATCCGCAATGGCGGGGTCCAGATCCTGGCGATGCAGCATATCGCCTTCCTGCGAATGAATGCGCGTCCCGTTGCCGGTTATCAAAAACGCATCCATTGAGATGGCCCCCAGAATATGCCGCATTTCCAGCACATGCCGACCGGTCGCAAACGTCAAAGTGATATCGCGTTCACGCAGGCGCGCCAGCGTTGCAAGGGTCTCATGACCCAGATGGTGGTTTGGCATCAAAAGCGTGCCATCCATATCAAATGCAGCCAGACGAGCCATCTCTTTCTCCACACTGTGACGCAATTAACTTGTGATTGAGTATCACCTGAGATATACGGAAGTAATAGTGAATAGATAAAATGAATTGTTCCGGGTTTCAATGCGACTTCTCAACCGTTTAAAACAATATCAACGTCTCTGGCAGCCCTCAGCCGGAGAACCTCAGTCGGTCACCGTTGGGGAACTGGCGGAGCGCTGTTTTTGTAGCGAACGCCACATCCGTACGCTACTACGCCAGGCGCAGGAAGCCGGTTGGTTAACATGGGAGGCGCAATCCGGGCGGGGTAAGCGCGGTAAACTGCAATTTCTGGTCACGCCGGAGTCACTGCGCAATACCATGATGGAACAAGCGCTGGAAAAAGGTCAGCAGCTTAATGTGCTGGAGCTGGCACAGCTGGCGCCAGGCGAACTGCGTACCATGCTGCAACCGTTTATGGGCGGGCAGTGGCAAAACGACACGCCAACCCTGCGTATTCCCTACTATCGTCCGCTGGACCCGTTGCATCCGGGATTTCTGCCCGGTCGCGCAGAACAGCATCTTGCGGGACAAATTTTCTCCGGCCTCACCCGCTTTGACAACGCCAGCCAGCGCCCCTGCGGGGATTTAGCACATCACTGGGATATCTCCGCCGACGGTATGCGCTGGGATTTTTATATTCGCTCTACCCTGCACTGGCATAATGGCGATACGGTAGAAACTGCGCAGCTGCACGCACGCCTGCTGATGCTGCTTGACCTGCCAGCCCTCAATAAATTGTTTATCAGCGTCAAGCGGATTGAAGTCACCCATCTGCAATGCCTGACGTTCATTCTCCATCGCCCTGATTACTGGCTGGCGCACCGTCTGGCAAGCTACTGTAGCCACCTGGCGCACCCGCATCAGCCGCTGTCAGGCACCGGACCTTTTCGGCTGACGTTATTTACGCCGGAGCTGGTACGCCTGGAAAGCCACGACAATTATCATCTTTGCCACCCGCTGCTAAAGGCGATTGAATACTGGATCACGCCTCAGCTTTTTGACCAGGATTTAGGCACCAGCTGCCGCCATCCGGTACAGATCGCCATCGGCAACCCTGAGGAGCTGGCCTCACTTAGCCAGGTGAGCAGCGGTATTAGCCTGGGATTTTGCTACCTGACGCTTAAAAAAGGCTCGAAACTCAGCCTGCAACAGGCGCGTCGCCTGGTAGACATCATTCATCATACGTCGTTATTACAGACGCTGCCGGTAGATGAAAATCTGATCACGCCCAGCAACGCGCTGCTGCCAGGCTGGGTAATGCCGAAATGGAAGGGGCTGGAATCCGTTGAATTACCGAAAAAACTGACGCTGGTTTACCACCTTCCCGTTGAGTTGCACACCATGGCGGAGCAACTCCAGCAATATCTGGCAACGCTCGGCTGTGAATTAACGTTGATTTTCCACAACGCGAAAAACTGGGATAACTGCCCTTCGCTGGCAAAAGCGGATCTCATGATGGGCGACAGGCTGATTGGCGAAGCGCCGGAATATACGCTTGAGCAGTGGCTACGCTGCGATCAACTCTGGCCGCATGTGCTGGATGCCCCTGCTTTCGCCCATCTTCAGGCCACGCTGGATGCCTTACAAACGCAGCCCGGTGAAGACGACCGCTATACTGCGTTACAACAGGTATTCACGAGTCTGATGAATGACGCCACGCTTACGCCGCTTTTTAACTATCACTACCGTATTAGCGCGCCGCCGGGCGTCAATGGCGTTCAACTCAATCCACGCGGCTGGTTTGAGTTTGAGAAAGCATGGCTTCCGCCGCCGCGCGGTGAAGAAGCTGGTCGCGGCCATCCGCAGGCGCTACCATAGCGTTTTTCGTTTTTGTCAGGATAAGTTATGAAACGTGCCGTCGTTGTATTCAGTGGAGGCCAGGACTCCACAACCTGTCTGGCGCAAGCGCTGCATCAGTATGATGAAGTGCACTGCGTCACCTTTGATTATGGTCAGCGTCATCGCGCTGAGATTGATGTTGCACGTGATCTAGCCTTAAAACTCGGCGCGCGTGCGCATAAGGTGCTGGACGTAACGCTGCTGAGCGAACTGGCGGTCAGTAGCCTGACGCGCGATAACATTCCCGTACCGGACTATGAACCGGATGCCGACGGTATTCCGAATACGTTTGTCCCTGGGCGTAATATTCTGTTTCT
Source organism: Citrobacter koseri ATCC BAA-895 (assembly GCF_000018045.1). Classification (NCBI taxonomy): domain Bacteria; kingdom Pseudomonadati; phylum Pseudomonadota; class Gammaproteobacteria; order Enterobacterales; family Enterobacteriaceae; genus Citrobacter; species Citrobacter koseri. The sequence goes on from NC_009792.1 coordinate 2,517,412, forward strand.
GACTCTGGCGGCGATTTACGCCTATCAGGTGAAAGCCGAAGCGGTGATCACCGGCGTTTGCGAGACAGATTTCTCCGGCTACCCGGACTGCCGCGATGAGTTTGTCAAAGCGCTGAATCATGCCGTCACCCTGGGTATGGCGAAGGATATTCGCTTTGAAACCCCGCTGATGTGGATTGATAAAGCCGAAACCTGGGCACTCGCTGATTACTGGGGCAAGCTGGATCTGGTGCGTGAAGAGACGCTGACCTGTTATAACGGCATCAAAGGTGACGGTTGTGGGCAGTGCGCCGCCTGTAATCTGCGCGCCAACGGCCTGAACCATTATCTGGCGGATAAACCGGCAGTGATGGCGGCAATGAAGCAGAAAACAGGGTTAAAGTGATCGTTTTGCCGGATGGCGGTGCACGCACCTTATCCGGCCTGGCGACATTCACCGTGGTCAATGTCGCCCGCAGGCCTGATAAGCGAAGCGCCATCAGGCAACTTTCCGTTACTTCACCATCTGCTCCAGTTTCTCGCGTAATTCACCTTCCAGCGGCAATGCTTTCTGCGTTTTCAAATCAATACAGACAAAAGTAATCTGCGCGTCCACCACAACCTGCCCTTCCGGCTCAAGCGTAATGACCTGGCTTAAAATGCCGCTCTTCCCGTTTAACTGCTGCACCTGACTGGTGACGGTCAGCAGATCGCTCAGCACGGCGGGGCGACGGTAGTTAATATTAATATTCACCACCACAAAAGCGATGTTGCGGGCCGTCATCCATTGAAAGCTGTCACTGTTTTCCAGCCCATCCCAGCGTGCTTCTTCAAGAAACTCAAGATAGCGGGCATTATTAACGTGCTGATAAACATCAAGGTGATAACCACGGACTTTGATTTGTGTTTGCATAGCGCAATAACCTTACGTTGTTGTTATAGGAACAGAGGCCATAACTGGTATGACCTCATTATCCTGGCAAACTTTTGCCACAGTGCAAGTTATTACAGCGTCAACACCGCCAGATTGCGTTCCACCAGCGAACTCCCCATCCCCGGAACCTGCTTTAAATCATCCACCGTTTTAAACGGCCCATACTCTTCCCGATAGTTGACTATCGCCTGCGCTTTTTTCAGCCCGACGCCATTCATCACCCGCGCCAGATCTTCCGCTGAAGCCGTGTTGATACTGACCCTCGCGCCTTCATCATCACTGGCCTTTGCAGGTACGGAGGCTTTAGTCTGCGCGGACGCAGACGAATCCGCCTTTGTTTGTACCACCTGATTTTTCTCTACCGTTCCGGCAGCCAGCGCGTTGTGCGTCATGCCTGCGCAGGCCAGAGTCATCGTGACCAGCAGTGCGTTGATTCCATGTTTCATACTGTTTTCTCCTTGTGTGTTAACAGTGGCATCACGATAGCGGGGCGGAGAAAGGCAAACAAATAGCAAATATCAGAAATGGAAAAGGCCGCGAAGGCGGCCTTTGAGGGTTACAACTTTTTGCAGTTTTTTGCGAAGCGTCTCGGTGATTACTGCTGTTCCAACGCATCGCCGACTTTGATTTTCGCCGCTTTACGCAGGTTACTCATCAGCGCTTCAAAGGTAATCTGCGCGTTATTCTGGGTAATACCCTGAACCATCGCTTTTTTCTGCTCTTCCGGCATAGAGCCCGCTTTCACGTCGTCCAGCGCCAGCAGCACAACGTTGCCCTGCATATCGTTAGCGACGCCATAGCTCGGCTTATCTTTCTCTGGCAGACCCAGCGCAAACGCAGCCTGGCTTACCGGGTCCTGCCCGGTACGGCTCAGCGTTTTCGCTTCGCCAAAGCTCAGACCGGCCGCTTTCATCGCTTCTGCGCCTTTACCCGCTTTCAGCTCAACCAGCAGTTTGTCAGCATCCAGTTTTGCCTGCTGCTCTGCTTTGTTGTGCTTAACGAGCGCAGCCACCTGCTCTTTCACGTCAGCCAGAGGCTTAACCGCTTCAGGTTTATGCTCGCTGATGCGCAGCACGAATGCGCGGTCGCCATCCACGGTGATGATATCGGAGTTGCTGCCCGGCGTACCGTTCTCGCCAACCAGACCGCCGTTGAAGATAGCATCGGCAACCGGTTTAAAATTCAGCTCTTCTGGCAGGTTGTCATGGCTGAACCAGCCGGTTTCAACCGCTTTCACGCCAGCGGCCTGTTCAGCGCCCGCCAGAGATTCGGTATCGTTGCTCGCCGCATCGCTGACTTTTTGTTGCAGCGCGTAATAGGCATCCAGCGCTTTTTCCTGCTTCACTTTCGCGGCAATGTCATCACGCGCTTCGCTCAGCGGTTTCACTTTCGCAGGCTGAACATCATCCAGACGCGCGACCAGGAAGCCAACAGAAGATTTAATCACGCCAGACAGCTGGCCTTTTTCTTTCAGACCGGCATTTTTCAGTTCGTCCGGCGTGGTGGCGTCTTCCAGCCAGCCCATATCGCCGCCGTTGCGCGCAGAGATAATATCTGCGGATTTCTCTTTCGCCAGCGCGGCAAAATCACCGCCTTTGTTCAGCGCGTCCAGCACCGCTTTCGCTTCATCTTCCGTTTTGGTCTGAATGACGCTGTAACGATTACGCTGCGGCTGGGTGAACTGATCCTGATGCTGGTCATAGTAAGACTGGATATCCGCATCGTTGACCGTTTCCTGCATGGCAGCCGCATCCAGCTTGATGTAGCTCACGCGGAACTGCTCCGGGGTCATAAAGCGGTTCTTGTTCTGCTCGTAGTAGCTGGACACTTCCTGATCGGTAGCCTGCTGCTTCGCAGCCAGTGCGTTCACGTCAATCGTCGCTTCACGCACCACACGCTGCTGCGCGACTAACGCCGCCAGCTCGTCCGTTTCACCTTTCAGCATGAAATCAGTACCGGCAACGCCAGCAATCAGTTGTTGGGTGGTGAGCTGGTTACGCAATGCCTGAGCATACTGATCGGCTGTCATCCCCATCTGATTCACAATCGCGTTGTAGCGGTTGTTATCAAATTTGCCGTCAACCTGGAAAGCCGCCGTTGAAAAGATGGCCTGCTTAACCTGTTCGTCGCTGATGCTGAGTTTAAGCTCATGCGCGTATTGATCCAGCAAGGCTTCATCGATAAGACGATTCAGTACCTGCTGACGCAGCGTTTTCATGTAGCCTTCATTCGCCGCCAGTTCAGAATACTGATCGCCCAGCTGCTGCTGCATACGATTACGTTCGCTGTTAAACGCATTCTCAAACTGCGAGCGGCTGATTTCCTGGTCATTCACTTTTGCGGCGTAGTTATTGCTTCCGCCAATCAGGTAACCACTCACGCCGGTCAAAATGAACGACACGATAATGATACCGAAAATAATCTTGAGCACGAGACTGTTAGCAGCCGTGCGTAAGCTGTCCATCATGGTGTAACCACACTCCGCTGTAGGTGACTGTTTTGCGTATTCATACTTCACGCAGCATAGCGTTTTCTGAACGCTGCGCGGAAAGCTGTATTGTGACAAGAAACCGGGGTAATTGTCAGCCCACAACCAGCATAAACTCAAATAAAGTAGTACTGGACAAATAAAAAAGGCACATCAGATGATGCGCCCTTGTACTTTGTCACATCCCCAGGGGGAGAAGCTCTTAGTTTACCGCGTCTTTCAGCGCTTTACCTGCACGGAAACCCGGCACTTTAGCGGCGGCGATGGTGATCTCTTTACCTGTTTGCGGGTTGCGACCAGTACGGGCAGCACGCTCTTTAACAGCAAAAGTACCAAAACCTACCAGCGCTACATCATCACCTTCTTTCAGTGATTCAGTGACAGAAGCAATAATTGCATCTAACGCACGTCCAGCCGCAGCCTTAGAGATATCAGCCCCTGCAGCAATTTTGTCGATCAGTTGAGATTTATTCACTCTTCTCTTCCTCTTTTATAATTTATATCGCACCGGAATCCTTCAAAGTGCGACCGCGCAGCAGTTATATCAGGCCTGCCATGCCCTTACAACACCCGTTAATGATGGCAAGCCCGATCCGTCATCTAAATTAGCTATACAAAAAAAGGCTGGCAAGCACGAAATGCCCTGCCAGCCCTGTTTTTCTTAGCGCTATTTGCGCGAGGTCACTATTTTGCGGTGACAACCTGTATGCCGGACGGCTCATTTTGCAACGCAAGAGTCAGAACTTCCTCAATGCGTTTCACCGGATGAATGTCCAGATCGGCAATAACGTTGTCTGGAATCTCTTCCAGATCGCGTTTATTCTCAAACGGAATTAACACGGTTTTGATCCCACCACGGTGCGCCGCCAGCAGTTTCTCTTTCAGGCCGCCGATAGGCAGTACCTGGCCTCGCAGGGTAATTTCCCCGGTCATCGCCACATCAGCGCGAACAGGATTACCCGTCAGGCAGGAGACCAGCGCGGTACACATCGCAATACCGGCGCTCGGGCCGTCTTTCGGCGTCGCCCCTTCCGGTACGTGAACGTGGATGTCACGTTTTTCGTAAAAGTCTGGATTAATACCCAGTTTTTCCGCACGCGCACGCACCACGGTCAGCGCCGCCTGAATAGATTCCTGCATAACCTCACCGAGAGAACCGGTGTAAGTCAGTTTGCCTTTACCCGGCACACAGGCGGTTTCGATGGTCAGCAGGTCGCCGCCCACTTCCGTCCATGCCAGACCCGTTACCTGACCCACACGGTTTTCGTTGTCCGCGCGGCCATAGTCAAAGCGCTGTACGCCGAGGTAGTCATGCAGGTTATCGCCATCGATCACAATGTGTTTCAGCGACTTATCCAGCAGCAGCTGTTTCACGGCTTTGCGGCACAGTTTGGAGATTTCACGCTCCAGGCTACGCACGCCCGCTTCACGGGTGTAGTAACGGATAATGCCGATAATGGCGCTATCCTCAACCGTCAGCTCGCCTTTCTTCAGCGCGTTACGCTCGATCTGTTTCGGCAGCAGGTGCTGTTTAGCAATGTTCAGCTTCTCGTCTTCGGTATAACCGGACAGACGAATCACTTCCATACGATCCAACAGCGGCGCCGGAATGTTCATGGAGTTGGAGGTGGCAACAAACATCACGTCGCTGAGATCGTAATCCACTTCCAGGTAGTGATCGCTGAACGCCACGTTCTGCTCAGGGTCCAGCACCTCAAGCAGCGCAGAGGCCGGATCGCCACGCATGTCGGAAGACATTTTGTCGATCTCATCGAGCAGGAACAGCGGGTTTTTAACGCCCACTTTGGCCATTTTCTGGATCAGTTTACCCGGCATAGAGCCGATGTATGTCCGGCGGTGGCCGCGGATTTCTGCTTCATCACGCACGCCGCCGAGCGCCATACGGATATATTTACGCCCGGTCGCTTTGGCGATGGACTGGCCCAGAGACGTTTTACCTACCCCCGGCGGCCCAACCAGACACAGGATCGGCCCTTTGATTTTGTTTACACGGCTTTGTACCGCGAGATACTCAAGGATGCGATCTTTCACACGCTCCAGACCGTAATGGTCTGTGTCGAGAATTTCCTGCGCCTGACGCAGGTCTTTTTTGACCTTGCTACGCGCGTTCCACGGCACCTGCACCATCCAGTCGATGTAGCCGCGTACAACCGTCGCTTCCGCCGACATCGGAGACATCATTTTCAGCTTCTGCAATTCTGCTTCCGCTTTCTCTTTTGCCTCTTTCGGCATTTTCGCCGCGTCGATTTTACGCTTCAGCGCTTCGTTTTCATCCGGCGCGTCGTCCATCTCGCCCAGTTCTTTCTGAATGGCTTTCATTTGCTCATTCAGATAGTACTCACGCTGAGATTTCTCCATCTGCTTTTTAACGCGGTTGCGAATACGCTTCTCAACCTGCAACAGATCGATTTCAGATTCCATCATCGCCATCAGATATTCCAGACGTTCGTTAACGTCGGACATCTCCAGCACGGACTGCTTATCCGCCAGTTTCAGCGGCATATGGGCTGCGATGGTGTCCGCCAGACGCGCAGGATCGTCAATGCTATTGAGCGACGTCAGCACTTCCGGTGGGATTTTTTTGTTCAGCTTGATGTAGCCTTCGAACTGACTGATGGCAGTGCGCACCAGCACTTCCTGCTCGCGCTCATCAATCGCTGGCGATTCAAGGTATTCCGCCTTAGCGGAAAAGTGTTCGCCGTTATCTGACAGCGCAGAAATACGCGCGCGCTGCAACCCCTCAACCAGCACTTTGACAGTACCGTCAGGCAGTTTCAGCATTTGCAAAATTGAGGCCACGGTCCCGACGGTGAAAAGATCGTTTACACCCGGCTCATCCGTTGATGCTTCTTTCTGGGCGACCAGCATGATTTTTTTATCATGGTCCATAGCCGCTTCCAGACAACGGATAGATTTTTCCCGCCCTACAAATAAGGGTATGACCATGTGCGGATAAACCACCACATCGCGCAACGGCAATACGGGGATTTCAATGCGTTCAGAACGCTCAGGATTCATAGAGCTCTCTCTTAGTTTAGTGTCCGCCAGGTAATCAGACTGTGCGACTGTGCTTCACGCAGCCATTAACATGTATGTCAGTATATGGGGATGTTTCCCACACATTCAACGCCATGTTTACGGAAAAATAAAAGGGGGGATAAAATCCCCCTTTTTCGTTAACTGATTGTATGAGTTGGTTAATTATTCACCAGATGCCTGCTGCGCTTCCGGCTTGCCGTAAATCAGCAACGGCTTGCTCTGGCCGCCGATGACGGACTCGTCGATAACCACTTTTTCGACGTCTTCCATAGAAGGCAGATCGTACATGGTATCAAGCAGCGCCGCTTCAACGATGGAACGCAGACCACGGGCGCCGGTTTTACGCGCCATCGCTTTCTTCGCGATAGCATCCAGCGCTTCGTCACGAAATTCCAGATCGACGCCTTCCAGGTTAAACAGCGCCTGATACTGTTTGGTCAGGGCGTTTTTCGGCTCTTTCAGGATCTGGATCAGCGCTTCTTCACTCAGCTCATTCAGCGTCGCCACAACCGGCAGACGACCAATGAACTCAGGAATCAGACCAAATTTGATCAGATCTTCCGGCTCAACCTGCGCCAGCAGTTCGCCTTCGCTGGCCTTGTCGGATTTCGCTTTAACCGTTGCGCCAAAACCAATGCCGGAGCCGGTTTCAACACGGTTAGCAATCACTTTATCCAGACCGGCGAACGCGCCGCCGCAGATAAACAGGATCTTAGAGGTATCAACCTGCAAGAACTCCTGCTGCGGATGCTTGCGTCCTCCCTGCGGCGGAACGGCGGCAACTGTCCCTTCGATCAGTTTCAACAGCGCCTGCTGTACGCCTTCACCGGAAACGTCACGGGTGATGGACGGGTTGTCAGACTTACGGGAAATCTTGTCGATTTCATCGATGTAGACAATACCGCGCTGCGCTTTCTGCACATCGTAATCGCATTTTTGCAACAGCTTCTGAATGATGTTCTCAACATCTTCGCCCACATAACCGGCTTCGGTCAGGGTGGTGGCATCCGCCATGGTGAACGGTACGTCCAGCAGACGCGCCAGCGTTTCGGCCAGCAGCGTTTTACCGGAACCGGTCGGCCCGATCAGCAGAATGTTACTTTTGCCCAACTCAACGCCATTGCTGGTGTCGCCGTTGCGCAGACGTTTGTAGTGGTTGTATACCGCGACCGCCAGCACTTTTTTCGCCTGCTCCTGGCCGATAACATAATCGTCCAGATGGTTGCGAATTTCATGTGGCGTCGGCAGCGCACTGCGTTCACGGTGCGGTGCCACTTCCTTAATCTCTTCGCGAATAATGTCGTTACATAGATCAACACATTCGTCGCAGATATACACGGATGGACCGGCAATCAGCTTGCGCACTTCATGCTGGCTTTTGCCGCAAAAAGAGCAGTACAACAATTTGCCCGAGCCATCTTTGCGTTTATCTGTCATGAGTCAAAACCTCTTCTTTGTTCTTTGTGCCGCACACGACGACGCAAATGCCATTCTCAGGCGCAAGTCGCTTGTCAGCGTTGTGCCGCCCCTGGATAGTATTATAGCGGCACACCTGCGCCCTGGGCATCAATTACGATGGGTCAAAATCGAGTCGACCAGACCGTACTCCACCGCTTCAGACGCGGAGAGGAAGCGGTCGCGCTCGGTATCACGTTCAATCTGCTCAAGAGACTGACCCGTATGGTGCGCCATAAGTTCATTCATGCGCCCTTTCACCTTCAGGATTTCACGGGCATGAATTTCAATATCTGTCGCCTGGCCCTGATAACCGCCGAGAGGCTGGTGAATCATGACGCGAGAGTTAGGCAGGCAGAAACGTTTGCCTTTTGCGCCAGCAGTCAGCAGGAACGCGCCCATAGAAGCCGCCTGGCCCATACAAATCGTGCTAACGTCCGGCTTAATAAACTGCATGGTGTCGTAGATAGACATCCCTGCGGTGATAACCCCGCCTGGGGAGTTAATGTACAGGTAGATATCTTTTTCCGGGTTTTCCGCTTCCAGGAACAGCATCTGCGCCACAATCAGGTTAGCCATATGGTCTTCGACCTGGCCAGTCAGAAAAATGACACGTTCCTTAAGTAGACGAGAATAGATATCAAAAGAGCGCTCACCACGTGAGGTCTGTTCAATGACCATCGGCACCAGCGCCATATGGGGTGCAAAGTTATCTCGTTCGCCGCTGTATGACATTTCCGTCTCCTGGATAAAAATTGAAAAAACCTGCTGTACCGATTGTAACCTTATGGACGGATTATCAGCTAGTCCCTCTGTTATGGGTACGGCATCGCCATAATTCAAGCATAACAATCTTTTGTTGTAACGCTAACACTGAAACGCTGTTTTCGCACTCTTCCATGCAAAATGCGTGACAAAAAAAAGCCCGCCACCTGGAGGTGACGGGCTCTTGTGCGAATTTCGTGCTAATTAAGCGACGAATTACGCCTGCTGGTTCATCAGTTCGTTGAAGGAAGTGGCTTTTTCAGTCACTTTCGCTTTCGCCAGAACGGCTTCAACGGCCTGCTCTTCCAGAGCGACGTTACGCATGTTGTCCATCAGCTCTTTGTTTTTGCTGTAGAACTCGATAACTTCTTTCGGATCTTCGTACGCAGAAGCCATCTCTTCGATCAGACCTTTAACGCGCTCTTCGTCAGCTTTCAGCTCCTGAGTGCGAATCACTTCGCCCAGCAGCAGGCCGACAACAACGCGACGCTTAGCCTGTTCTTCGAACAGTTCACGCGGCAGTTCCAGCGCTTGTTTCTCGTTGCCGCCGAAACGCTGTGCAGCCTGACGACGCAGAACGTCAACTTCGCTGTCGATCAGCGCAGATGGAACGTCGATGTCGTTCGCTTTCACCAGGCCTTCAATCGCCTGAGACTTCACGCGGTTACGCACCGCGCCTTTCAGCTCGCGTTCCATGTTTTTACGCACTTCAGTACGCAGACCAGCAACAGAACCATCTTCAACGCCGAAACGCTTGATGAATTCTTCGGTCAGTTCCGGCAGCTCGCGCTCTTCAACTTTCTTCAGGTTGATAGCGAATTTAGCGGCTTTACCTTTCAGGTTTTCAGCGTGATATTCTTCCGGGAAGGTCACGTCGATAGTGAACTCTTCGCCTGCTTTGTGACCTTTGATACCGTCTTCAAAGCCCGGGATCATACGACCCTGGCCCATCGCCAGTACGAAGTCAGACGCTTTGCCGCCTTCGAACTCTTCACCGTCAACAGAACCGGTGAAGTCGATGGTTACACGGTCTTCTGCATCAGCAGCGCCGTCTTTGTCTTTCCAGGTTGCCTGCTGTTTACGCAGGGTGTCCAGCATCACGTCAACATCGGCGTCGGTCACTTCAACAACCGGTTTTTCAACTTCGATGGATTCCAGACCGGTCAGTTCAACTTCCGGGTAGACTTCAAATTCTACAGCGTAGGTGAAGTCTTCGCCCAGTTTGTATTCGCCCGGAACATAGTTCGGTGCGCCAGCCGGGTTGATTTTTTCTTTGATGATCGCGTCAACGAAGTTACGGCTCATCAGGTCACCCAGAACGTCCTGGCGAACAGAAGCGCCATAACGCTGAGCAACAACATTCATCGGTACTTTGCCCTTGCGGAAGCCGTCAATACGCACTTTCTTCGCTACGTTGACCAGCTCGCTTTTCACAGCGGTCTCGATGCTGTCAGCAGCGATAGTAATCGTTACACGGCGGCCAAGGCCTTGAGTGGTTTCAACTGAAACTTGCATCTTGTTACCTCAAAAAATCACAGTGCTCGGTCAACTCTACTCCGCAAGCACAGGTTGTTGGCTTCGCGGAACCGGGATGTTCTCATCATCAATCACATTCCCTGTCGTCAGAATCATCCCGAAGACATTCCGAAAAATAAGACGCCGCATTATAGCGGCATCACTTTTATGAGTCGAGAACGGTTATCGCGCGTTGCTGCGGCTTTTTTCACAATTCCCGGCTAATTTTGGTCTGAATACTGTACATCTCGCTCAAAATTCAGACAAAACAAAACGGCCCGCAGGCCGTTTTCACATAATCTGTAGCAACATACTGGAAAAGCGCCAACAGTTGCAAATGCGTTTTTCTACGCGATGCTTCCTGCGCCACGGCAAGGAGGCGATGCGAAGATCGTATCCTGCAATCCTTCCCACTCCTTAATGGTATAGGTATGCAGGGCCAGCGCATGTACGGTTGTGGAGAGTTCTGCCGTTAACGTACCGTAAATCATCCGGTGGCGATTAAGAAAACGTTCGCCAGTGAAGCGATCGCTGACCAGCACAACCTTAAAGTGGCTCTCAGAGCCTGCCGGAACATTGTGACGATAGCTTTCATCCACAACTTCGAGGAACACGGGTTCGAACGCTGCCCTTAATTTTTCTTCTATTTGCTCACGTATCATCATGAAATATCTCCTCCGACAACGCTGAGATGTCACCCATCCCTTTAAATACTAGCCGCTTTTACCGTTTACATTACATCATGACAACAAAAATTTAGCGTTCGTCTGATATTTTCATTCAAACGTATGAAGTTTACTGACTTATCCATTCATTTGGTTGCGAAAACCCGAAGTAAGGTGTACCGAGGGTCAGAAAACAGACAACGCGATGAATTTACATGCGTTGACCACTTCCCCTCGCCGTTGGCAATGTTATGATGGCGGGAATTTTTATCTATCACGCTTAAGAGTCACTGAGAGCCCGAACATGTTAAAGAAAATCCTCTTTCCATTAATTGCTCTGGTTATGCTGGCAGGGTGCGCAACACCGCCGACAACCATTGACGTATCGCCGAAAATCACACTGCCGCAACAAGATCCAAGTCTGATGGGCGTTACTGTGAGCATCAACGGCGCCGACCAGCGTCAGGATCAGGCGCTGGCGAAAGTTACGCGTAATAACCAACTGGTTACTCTGACCGCCTCCCGCGATCTGCGCTTCCTGCTGCAAGAAGTGCTGGAAAAACAGATGACCGCACGCGGTTATATGGTAGGGCCGAACGGCGCTGTGAACCTGCAAATCATCGTAAATCAGCTGTATGCCGATGTATCTCAGGGTAACGTTCGCTACAACATCGCCACCAAAGCGGATATCGCCATCATCGCGACGGCGGCAAACGGCAACAAGATGACGAAAAACTACCGTGCGAGCTACTCTGTTGAAGGCGCATTCCAGGCGTCCAACCAGAATATCGCCAACGCGGTTAACAGCGTCCTGACCGACACCATCGCTGATATGTCTCAGGACACCAGCATTCACGAATTCATTAAGCAGAACGCACGTTAATTTCTGTCCAGATGGCCCGGCGCTTGTCGGGCCTGTAGATGCCCATGCCCAACCAATATTTACGTATTTTTCAGCAACCGCGTTCAGCTATCCTGTTGATTCTGGGGTTTGCATCAGGTTTACCCCTCGCGCTCACCTCCGGCACGCTACAGGCCTGGATGACCGTTGAGAATATCGATCTCAAAACCATTGGTTTCTTCTCTCTGGTGGGCCAGGCCTACGTCTTTAAATTCCTCTGGTCTCCGGTCATGGATCGTTACACGCCGCCTTTTTTAGGTCGTCGTCGCGGCTGGCTGATTACCACGCAGATTCTGCTGCTGCTCGCCATTGCGGCGATGGGTTTTCTGGAACCCGGCACACAATTACGCTGGATGGCGGCGCTGGCGGTTATCATCGCCTTCTGTTCCGCATCTCAGGACATTGTCTTTGACGCGTGGAAAACGGATGTTCTGCCTGCGGAAGAACGCGGCACCGGGGCGGCGATTAGCGTACTGGGCTATCGGCTAGGGATGCTGGTCTCCGGTGGGCTGGCGCTGTGGCTGGCGGATCGCTGGCTCGGCTGGCAGGGGATGTACTGGCTGATGGCGGCGCTGCTTGTGCCCTGTATTATCGCCACGCTCCTGGCCCCTGAACCTGAAGATTCCATTCCAGTGCCTAAAACGCTGGAACAGGCGGTCGCCGCTCCGCTGCGCGACTTTTTTGGCCGCAACAACGCCTGGCTGATCTTGTTGTTAATCGTGCTGTATAAGCTGGGCGATGCATTCGCCATGAGTCTGACCACCACCTTTTTGATTCGCGGCGTTGGTTTTGATGCCGGTGAAGTCGGCGTGGTCAATAAAACGCTGGGACTGCTGGCGACGATTGTCGGCGCGCTGTACGGCGGCATCCTGATGCAGCGCCTTTCCCTTTTCCGCGCGCTGCTGATTTTCGGCATTCTGCAAGGCGTTTCCAACGCCGGTTACTGGCTGCTTTCCGTGACGGACAAACATATGTTCAGCATGGCCGCAGCGGTCTTCTTCGAGAACCTGTGCGGCGGGATGGGAACGGCGGCCTTTGTCGCATTGTTAATGACGCTGTGCAACAAATCGTTTTCCGCCACCCAGTTTGCCCTGCTCTCCGCGCTCTCTGCGGTGGGACGCGTGTATGTCGGCCCCGTTGCCGGATGGTTTGTCGAAGCGCATGGCTGGCCCACGTTTTATCTCTTCTCCGTCGCAGCGGCCGTGCCTGGCCTTCTGCTTCTGCTGGTTTGTCGTCAAACCCTTGAACACAGTTGGGAAAGCGAAAGCTTCATCCCCCGTACGGAATTTCGCGGGGCGTATGGTCTGGCGCTGCTGACGCTAATGATCGGTTGCGGCCTGCTAGCGGTATGGCTGTTGCTGCTGACGATGAACGCCGTGGACTACACTCGCTTCTCCTTCCTGCCCGAACTGCTTGAGGCGGGGGTCATGGTGGCGATATGCGGCATTTTGTTCGGCGGGGTGCTGGATTATCTGGCGCTACGCAAAACACGTCTTGTGTAAGCGGGCAACGTTATTTGCCGTTGTAATAACAGAGCGAAATTATAACGGCTAAATAAGCAGCAGTTGCGAAAAATAATATTTGTTGTTTTGTGCGCAATAGCATCTGGAAATTATTGACGCCTTTTATAGATTTTATTTTCCTTACTCGATTCAGCCAATATAGTTTTATTTTTTGTTTTTCATTTGTCTCTTTGTTGATAATTAATTGTTAAACAATTGTTTTAATTTTACATTGGTTATACCAATTACCCTGCAAGTCCTGCCTTCCTGCCCTCTTTCGTTATAACGTGATGTTGCAACAGGTTCTTAAAGTCAACGCGACATATCCTGCAACATATGTGACATGCCCGGCAGAACCCAGTAACACAGATCCAATCATGTTTACAGTAATGTAACCTTCCCGTAAAATGCCCACACACTTTAAACGCCACCAGGTCCCGTGGAATTGAGGTCGTTAAATGAGACTCAGGAAATACAATAAAAGTTTGGGATGGTTGTCATTAATTGCAGGCACTGCATTACTCAGTGGCTGTAATTCTGCACTTCTTGACCCCAAAGGACAGATTGGACTGGAACAACGTTCACTGATACTGACGGCTTTTGGCCTGATGTTGATTGTCGTGATTCCCGCCATCTTGATGGCTGTTGGTTTCGCCTGGAAGTACCGTGCGAGCAATAAAGATGCGAAGTACAGCCCGAACTGGTCACACTCCAATAAAGTGGAAGCTGTGGTCTGGACGGTGCCGATTCTGATCATCATTTTCCTTGCTGTACTTACCTGGAAAACCACTCACGCTCTTGAGCCAAGCAAGCCGCTGGCGCATGACGAGAAGCCCATTACCATCGAAGTGGTTTCCATGGACTGGAAATGGTTCTTCATCTACCCGGAACAGGGCATTGCAACCGTGAATGAAATCGCCTTCCCGGCGAACACTCCGGTTTATTTCAAAGTGACCTCCAACTCCGTGATGAACTCCTTCTTTATCCCGCGTCTGGGTAGCCAGATTTATGCCATGGCCGGTATGCAGACTCGACTGCATCTGATCGCCAACGAAGCCGGTACCTATGATGGTATTTCCGCAAGCTATAGCGGCCCTGGTTTCTCCGGTATGAAGTTCAAAGCTATCGCCACGCCGGACCGCGCCACATTCGACCAGTGGGTTGCTAAAGCTAAACAGTCACCGAACACCATGAGCGACATGGCTGCGTTCGAGAAAGTGGCTGCGCCAAGCGAATACAACCAGGTGGAATATTTCTCCAACGTGAAACCGGATTTGTTTAAAGACGTCATTAACAAATTTATGGCTCACGGTAAGAGCATGGACATGACCCAACCGGAAGGTGAGCACAGCTCGCATGAAGGCATGGAAGGCATGGACATGAGCCACGCGGAATCCGCTCACTAAGGGGCCGAGGAAGAAAACGATGTTCGGAAAATTGACACTGGATGCAGTCCCGTTCCATGAACCTATCGTCATGGTTACGATCGCTGCCATTATCGTCGGGGGTCTGGCGCTTTTAGCCTTGATCACTTACTTCGGTAAGTGGACCTACCTATGGAAAGAGTGGCTTACTTCGGTTGACCACAAGCGTCTTGGCATCATGTATGTCATCGTCGCAATTGTTATGTTGATACGCGGCTTTGCCGACGCCATCATGATGCGTAGCCAGCAGGCGCTGGCTTCTGCGGGTGAAGCGGGCTTCCTGCCGCCGCATCACTACGATCAGATCTTCACCGCTCACGGCGTGATCATGATCTTCTTCGTGGCAATGCCATTCGTTATCGGTCTGATGAACCTGGTGGTTCCGTTGCAGATCGGCGCGCGTGACGTTGCGTTCCCGTTCCTGAACAACCTGAGCTTCTGGTTCACCGTTGTCGGCGTTATCCTGGTTAACCTGTCTCTGGGCGTTGGTGAGTTCGCACAGACCGGCTGGCTGGCTTATCCACCGCTCTCGGGAATAGAGTACAGTCCGAGTGTCGGGGTCGATTACTGGATCTGGAGTCTCCAGCTATCCGGTATCGGTACGACGCTGACCGGTATCAACTTCTTCGTGACGATTCTGAAGATGCGTGCGCCGGGCATGACCATGTTCAAGATGCCGGTATTTACCTGGGCATCGCTGTGCGCGAACATCCTGATTATCGCCTCCTTCCCAATTCTGACTGTCACCATCGCGCTGCTGACCCTGGATCGCTATCTGGGCACCCATTTCTTTACCAACGATATGGGCGGCAACATGATGATGTACATCAACCTGATTTGGGCCTGGGGCCACCCGGAAGTGTACATCCTGGTTCTGCCGGTCTTCGGGGTGTTCTCCGAAATCGCCGCAACCTTCTCGCGTAAACGCCTGTTTGGTTACACCTCGCTGGTTTGGGCGACCGTGTGTATCACCGTTCTGTCGTTCATCGTTTGGCTGCACCACTTCTTCACCATGGGTGCGGGCGCGAACGTAAACGCCTTCTTCGGTATTACCACGATGATTATCGCGATCCCGACCGGGGTTAAGATCTTCAACTGGCTGTTCACCATGTACCAGGGGCGTATCGTCTTCCACTCAGCGATGCTGTGGACGATCGGCTTTATCGTGACCTTCTCGGTCGGCGGTATGACTGGCGTTCTGCTGGCGGTTCCGGGCGCGGACTTCGTTCTGCACAACAGCCTGTTCCTGATTGCGCACTTCCATAACGTTATCATCGGCGGTGTGGTCTTCGGGTGCTTCGCCGGTATGACCTACTGGTGGCCGAAAGCGTTCGGCTTCACGCTGAACGAGACCTGGGGTAAACGCGCATTCTGGTTCTGGATCATCGGCTTCTTCGTGGCGTTTATGCCGCTGTACGTGCTGGGCTTCATGGGGATGACCCGTCGTCTCAGCCAGCAGATTGACCCGCAGTTCCATCCAATGCTGCTGATTGCCGCCTGTGGCGCCGCGCTGATTGCACTGGGCATCCTGTGCCAGCTGATTCAGATCTTCGTTTCTATTCGCGACCGCGAGCAGAACCGCGACCTGACCGGCGACCCGTGGGGCGCGCGTACGCTGGAGTGGGCAACCTCTTCTCCGCCTCCGTTCTATAACTTTGCCGTTGTGCCGCACGTTCACGAACGTGATGCCTTCTGGGAAATGAAAGAAAAAGGCGAAGCGTACAAACAGCCTGCGCATTATGAAGAAATTCATATGCCGAAAAACAGCGGTGCGGGCATCGTTATCGCCGCCTTCTCCACTATTTTTGGTTTCGCCATGATCTGGCATATCTGGTGGCTGGCGATTGCAAGCTTCGCAGGCATGATCATCAGCTGGATTGTTAAGAGCTTTGACGAGGACGTGGACTACTACGTACCAGTCCCGGAAGTCGAAAAACTGGAAAACCAGCATTTCGATGAGATTTCTAAGGCAGGGCTGAAAAATGGCAACTGATACTTTAGCGCAAACGCACGCGACTGCCCACGCGCACGAACACGGGCACCACGATGCAGGCCAGACCAAAATCTTCGGATTTTGGATCTATCTGATGAGCGACTGCATTCTGTTCTCTATTCTGTTCGCAACCTATGCCGTTCTGGTGAACGGCACCGCAGGCGGCCCGACAGGTAAGGACATTTTTGAACTGCCGTTCGTTCTGGTTGAAACTTTCCTGCTGTTGTTCAGCTCCATCACCTACGGCATGGCGGCTATCGCCATGCACAAGGATAACAAGAGCCAGGTTGTCTCCTGGCTGGCGTTGACCTTCTTGTTCGGTGCCGGATTTATCGGGATGGAAATCTACGAATTCCATCACCTGATTGTTGAAGGCATGGGCCCGGATCGCAGCGGCTTCCTGTCTGCGTTCTTCGCGCTGGTCGGTACGCACGGTCTGCACGTCACCTCCGGTCTTATCTGGATGGCGGTGCTGATGGTGCAGATCGCCCGTCGCGGCCTGACCAGCACTAACCGTACCCGCATCATGTGCCTGAGCCTGTTCTGGCACTTCCTGGATGTGGTGTGGATCTGTGTGTTCACTGTTGTTTATCTGATGGGGGCGATGTAATGAGTCATTCTACCGATCACAGCGGCGCGTCCCACGGCAGCGTAAAAACCTACATGACAGGTTTTATTCTGTCGATCATCCTGACGGTCATTCCGTTCTGGATGGTGATGACGGGTACAGGTTCCCCGGCCGTGATTCTGGGGACTATCCTGGCGATGGCAGTGGTGCAGATTCTGGTGCATCTGGTGTGCTTCCTGCACATGAATACGAAATCTGACGAAGGCTGGAACATGACGGCCTTTGTCTTTACCGTGCTGATCATTGCCATTCTGGTGGTGGGCTCCATCTGGATTATGTGGAACCTGAACTACAATATGATGATGCACTAAGAGCGGCGGTTATGATGTTTAAGCAATACCTGCAAGTAACGAAACCAGGCATCATCTTTGGCAACCTGATCTCGGTGATTGGGGGATTCCTGCTGGCTTCTAAAGGCAGCATCAACTATCCCCTGTTTATCTATACGCTGGTCGGGGTGTCACTGGTTGTGGCGTCGGGTTGTGTATTTAACAACTACATCGACAGGGATATCGACAGGAAGATGGAAAGGACCAAGAATCGGGTGCTGGTCAAAGGCCTGATTTCTCCTGCTGTCTCGCTGGTGTACGCCACCTTGCTGGGTATTGCTGGCTTTATGCTGCTATGGTTTGGCGCGAATCCTCTGGCCTGCTGGCTGGGGGTGATGGGCTTCGTGGTGTATGTCGGCATTTATAGTCTGTACATGAAACGCCACTCCGTTTACGGCACGCTGATTGGTTCTCTCTCCGGTGCTGCGCCGCCGGTGATTGGCTACTGCGCCGTAACGGGCGAGTTCGACAGCGGCGCGCTGATTCTGCTGGCGATCTTTAGCCTGTGGCAGATGCCGCACTCTTACGCCATCGCGATTTTCCGCTTCAAGGATTATCAGGCTGCCAACATTCCGGTTCTGCCGGTGGTGAAAGGCATCTCGGTGGCGAAGAACCATATCACGCTGTACATCATCGCCTTTGCCGTTGCGACGCTGATGCTCTCCCTGGGCGGCTATGCCGGATATAAATATCTGGTGGTCGCGGCAGCCGTGAGCGTCTGGTGGCTCGGTATGGCCCTGCGCGGTTACAAAGTGGAAGATGACAAAGTCTGGGCGCGTAAGCTGTTCGGCTTTTCCATCATCGCCATCACTGCGTTAAGCGTGATGATGTCCGTCGACTTTATGGTGCCGGACTCACACAGCTTGCTGGCTTCGGTCTGGTAACACCCGCCCCGCAACAAATCTTCTGCCGGATGGAGGCTTACGCCTTATCCGGCATTTTATTGCCTGATAAAATCCCCCTCACAAACGCAACATTTGTTCATTAAGCACGTATTTACCCCACCCGTTTACCGCTTTACACTAGTCGCGGATTTTATACAGAGGTGGGAATGAACGATTACAAAATGACGCCGGGTGAGTTGCGCGCC
Source organism: Citrobacter koseri ATCC BAA-895 (assembly GCF_000018045.1). Classification (NCBI taxonomy): domain Bacteria; kingdom Pseudomonadati; phylum Pseudomonadota; class Gammaproteobacteria; order Enterobacterales; family Enterobacteriaceae; genus Citrobacter; species Citrobacter koseri. Next base: position 2,536,140 of record NC_009792.1, read on the forward strand.
ACCTGGGGTTTAGGGACTGTATTTTCTTTGCGCATGCTTGGCATGTTTATGGTCCTGCCGGTTCTGACCACCTATGGTATGGCGCTTCAGGGCGCCAGCGAAGCCTTGATCGGAATTGCTATCGGTATTTACGGCCTGGCGCAAGCCGTTTTCCAGATCCCCTTTGGGTTACTCTCAGACCGTGTCGGGCGTAAGCCGTTGATTATCGGCGGTCTGGCCGTGTTCGTGCTGGGTAGCGTGATCGCCGCGCTGTCTGACTCCATCTGGGGGATTATTCTTGGCCGCGCGCTGCAAGGCTCCGGCGCAATCGCCGCCGCCGTCATGGCGCTGCTGTCTGACTTAACCCGCGAGCAAAACCGAACCAAAGCGATGGCGTTTATCGGCGTCAGTTTTGGTATTACCTTCGCCATTGCGATGGTGCTTGGGCCGATCGTCACCCACAAACTGGGGCTGAACGCCCTGTTCTGGATGATTGCCGCACTCGCCGCGCTCGGCATCGCCCTGACCGTTTGGGTTGTCCCCAACAGCACAACCCACGTATTGAACCGTGAATCCGGCATGGTGAAAGGCAGTTTCAGCAAAGTGCTGGCCGAACCTAAGCTGTTGAAGCTTAACTTCGGCATCATGTGTCTGCATATTCTGCTGATGTCGACCTTCGTCGCCCTCCCCGGCCAGCTTGCCGCTGCCGGTTTCCCCGCCGCCGAGCACTGGAAAATTTATCTGGTCACAATGCTGATCTCATTTGGCTCCGTAGTCCCGTTCATTATCTACGCCGAAGTCAAACGCCGGATGAAGCGGGTCTTTCTGCTGTGCGTCGCGTTGATATTGATTGCCGAAGTCGTGCTGTGGGGCGCAGGCGTGCACTTCTGGGGATTAATTGCCGGGGTACAGCTGTTCTTCCTCGCTTTTAACCTGATGGAAGCCCTCCTCCCCTCGCTGATCAGCAAAGAGTCTCCTGCCGGTTATAAGGGCACCGCGATGGGCGTTTACTCCACCAGCCAGTTCCTCGGCGTCGCGATTGGCGGCTCGCTGGGCGGCTGGGTGAATGGTCTGTTCGGCGGTCAGGCGGTATTTCTGGCTGGCGCATTGCTGACCGTCGTCTGGCTGGCGGTAGCAAGTACGATGAAAGAACCGCCGTATGTCAGCAGCTTACGCGTGGAAATTCCGCCGGAGATTGCCGCCGATGACGCGCTGAAACAGCGTTTGCTGGCGACTGAAGGTGTGAGTGAGGTACTGATCGCAGAGAAAGAGCATTCCGCCTATGTGAAGATCGACAGCAAAGTGACCAACCGTTTTGAGGTTGAGCAGGCGATCAGGCTGGCGTGAGAAGTGCCGGATGGCGGCTACCGCCTTATCCGGCCTACAAGACCGCATTGTCCGTAGGCCGGATAAGCGCAGCGCCATCAGGCATCACAACTTAATCGCGGAAGTTTTTGAACTGGAACGGCTGTCCCAAATCCCCGCCGCGCACCAGCGCCATGACGGATTGCAGATCGTCACGGGATTTTCCGGTCACACGGATCTCTTCCCCCTGAATTTGCGCCTGCACTTTCAGCTTGCTGTCTTTAATCAGCTTCACGATCTTCTTCTGAACCGCGCTTTCAATGCCCTGCTTCAGCTTTGCTTCCACAAACCAGGTTTTACCGCTGTGGACAAATGCTTCCGGCACATCCAGCGAACTGCCTTCAATGCCGCGCTTGAGCAGCTTCGCGCGCAGAATATCCAGCAGCTGATTCACCTGGAAATCCGATTCGCTCAGTACTTTGATGGTTTTGTTCGCGTCGTTTAATTCAAACGTGGCCTCAACGCCACGAAAATCAAAGCGTGATTCAACTTCGCGAGTCGCATTATCTACTGCGTTACGCGCTTCCTGAAGATCGACTTCAGAGACAATATCGAAAGATGGCATCTTTTCCTCTCCCTTCGTTTTTGATGCGAAGCATAATACCCGTAACGAGACATAACGAGAAGCTTAGCTGATGGCGCTATACTTAGGCCATAACACCTGGCGCTGTTGCAGGTGAGGAGGAACAATGAAAATTACCGTACTGGGATGCGGAGCCTTAGGGCAACTTTGGCTTACAGCGCTGTGCAAACATGGACATGAAGTACAGGGTTGGCTGCGCGTACCGCAACCCTATTGCAGCGTGAATCTGATAGAGACGGACGGTTCAATATTTAACGAATCCCTGACGGCGAACGATCCTGATTTTCTGGCCAACAGCGATCTGCTGCTGGTCACGCTGAAAGCCTGGCAGGTCTACGATGCCGTAAGAGGTCTGGTCGCCATTCTGCCTGAAACCACGCCGATCCTGCTGATTCACAACGGGATGGGCACAATCGAAGAGTTGCAAAACATCCCGCAGCCGTTACTGATGGGTACCACGACGCATGCCGCCAGACGCGACGGGAATGTCATCATTCATGTCGCCAACGGCACTACCCATATTGGCCCGGCGCGTGAGCAGGACGGGGACTACAGCTATCTGGCCGATATTTTGCAGGGAGTGCTGCCTGACGTCGCCTGGCACAACAACATTCGCGCAGAGATGTGGCGCAAACTGGCGGTAAACTGTGTGATTAATCCCCTTACCGCGCTATGGGACTGCCCCAACGGCGAATTACGCCACCACCCGGAAGCGGTAATGGCGATATGCCAGGAGGTCGCTGCGGTTATCGAGCGCGAAGGACACCATACGTCGGCGGACGATTTACGTTATTATGTCGATCAAGTGATTGAGAGTACGGCAGAAAATATCTCGTCTATGTTGCAGGACATGCGTGCCCTGCGTCATACCGAGATCGACTATATTACGGGTTATTTATTAAAACGCGCCCGCGCGCATGGCATCGCCGTCCCGGAAAATGCCCGTCTGTTTGAAATGGTAAAGCGAAAGGAGAGTGAGTATGAGCGCATCGGCACTGGTATGCCTCGCCCCTGGTAGTGAAGAGACCGAAGCAGTCACCACTATCGATCTGCTGGTTCGTGGCGGTATTCAGGTCACGACCGCGAGCGTCGCCAGCGACGGAAATCTCACCATAGTCTGTTCGCGTGGCGTAAAACTGCTGGCGGATGCGCCGCTGGTCGAGGTGGCCGACGGCGATTACGACATCATTGTATTGCCTGGCGGCATTAAGGGCGCGGAGTGTTTTCGCGACAGCCCGTTGCTGGTCGAAACCGTTAAGCAGTTCCACCGTTCCGGGCGTATTGTCGCCGCGATTTGCGCAGCGGCCGCCACGGTTCTCGTTCCGCACGATATCTTTCCCATCGGCAACATGACCGGCTTCCCGGCGTTGAAAGACAACATTCCCGCCGAACAGTGGCAGGATAAACGTGTGGTGTGGGACCCGCGCGTGAAGCTGCTGACCAGCCAGGCGCCAGGGACGTCGATTGACTTCGGACTGAAAATTATCGATCTGCTGGTTGGCCGTGAAAAAGCCCATGAAGTGGCGTCACAGCTGGTGATGGCGGCGGGAATTTATAATTACTACGAATAGCGCCGGATGGCGGTGCGTAGGCCGGATAAGGCGGTTACGCCGTCATCCGGCAATACGTTGCGCCTGATAGCGCGATGCTTATCAGGCCTGCAATCGTGCTAACAATTACGGACGATACACCTTCACATTCTGGAAGCCCTGCTCACGCAGATAGAGCGCCTGCAAACGGCTCATCACGCCGCGCTCACACCACAGCAGCCAGGTTTTGCTCTGGTCGAGATCGCCAAACTTCGTGCTCAGCTTGTAGAACGGCAGAGAAACCACATCCACGCCTTCGATTTTCAGCGGTTTGTCATCCTGCTCATCAACGGAGCGAATATCCAGAATCACGTCGTTCGGGCCAAAGCCGCTGACGGTTTCCACTTCCACCACGTCCTGCCCGGTCTGTTGGGCGATTTCGCGAATATCGACATTGCTCGCTTCCTCAACCACTTTATCGAGAATGCTAAAGTCGAAGTGCTCTTCTTCCGCTTCAATCTTCGCCTTGATCGCTTTCACCGTCGGGCTTTTCGAGATAACGCCGCAGTATTCCGGCATCGTGCGGGCAAAATCTTCCGTACCAATCTGGCGCGCCAGGTTGATGATGTGCTCTTTGTCGTAAGAGATCAGCGGGCGCAGGATCAGCGTATCGGAAACGTTGTCGATAAGACGCAGGTTAGTCAGCGTCTGGCTGGAAACCTGCCCCAGCGCTTCACCCGTCACCAGCGCCTGTACGCCGTAGCGCTCCGCCACTTTCGACGCCGCGCGCACCATCATGCGCTTCAGCACCACGCCCATCTGACCGTCATCGACTTTTTCGAGGATCTCGCCGACCACCGGTTCAAAGTTGATGGCGACAAAACGCACGCGATGCGAACTGCCAAAGCGGTTCCACAGGTAATGCGCCACCTGACGAACGCCGATTTCATGCGCCGCGCCGCCGAGGTTAAAGAAGCAGTAGTGTACGCGGCAGCCGCGACGCATCAGCATATAGCTGGAAACGCCGGAGTCAAAACCGCCGGAGATCAGCGACAGGACATCTTCCTGGGTGCCGATCGGGAAACCGCCGATACCTTCGTAACGGCCTTTAATCAGCAGCAGACGATCGTCTTCCACTTCCAGATGTACCGTCACATCCGGGTTGGTCAGCTTCACGCGCGCCGATTCAATATGCTGATTTAAACCGCCGCCGACGTAACGTTCCACCTCAATGGAGCTAAACTCATGCTTACCACGACGTTTAACGCGCACACAGAAGGTTTTGCCCTCAAGCCGATCGCGATACTGCACCAGCGCTTTCTCAAAGATATCGTGCATATCAGTGAACGGCACATCTTCGACTTCGAGAATATGGTGGATGCCCGGAATACGGGTCAGCGCGTCGCGAATCGCCAGGCGTTGATTTTCATCTCTGGCGCGAACTTCAATGTTATCCCAGTGGCGAACAACGGCGAGGGTCTCATCGTAGTGCTTTAACACGTTACGGATGTTCCCGGTCAGAATTTTTATAAAGCGCAAACGCACAGATTGGCTTTTGATAGTGATTTCCGGGAACAATTTAATGATAAACTTCATGGCGGCAATGGTTCTTAAGCAAGCATCAAGGCTTGTCGTGGAGAAAAGAGTACAGCAGCCCATACATGGAGCTGCATCCAGGCGCGGAAGTATACCACCATCATGGTCGTCCTGTGCACATTGCGCGTTATTTGATAATTGCTCTGAGTCCGTTACCATATCAGAGCTGAAAATATTGAGAGTCAGATATTCATTATGCCGAAGAAAAATGAGGCGCCCGCCAGCTTTGAAACAGCGCTGAGCGAGCTGGAACAGATTGTTACCCGTCTGGAAAGCGGCGACCTGCCGCTGGAAGAGGCGCTGAACGAATTTGAACGTGGCGTGCAGCTGGCGCGTCAGGGGCAGGCAAAGTTGCAACAGGCCGAGCAGCGTGTGCAGATTCTGCTGTCTGACAATGAAGATGCATCTCCTGAGCCTTTTACACCGGATAATGAGTAAATGGATTTTTCGCAGCAGCTACAGGCCTGCGTCGAGCAGGCCAACCAGGCGCTGAGCCGTTTTATCGCACCACTGCCCTTTCAGAACACTCCCGTGGTCGAAACCATGCAGTATGGCGCATTATTAGGCGGTAAACGTCTGCGCCCGTTCCTGGTTTACGCAACGGGCAGGATGTTTGGCGTAAGCCTGTCCACGCTGGATGCTCCGGCAGCCGCCGTTGAATGCATTCACGCTTATTCGTTGATTCATGACGATTTACCCGCGATGGACGACGACGACCTGCGTCGCGGTCTGCCGACCTGCCACGTCAAATTTGGCGAAGCGAATGCCATTCTGGCCGGAGATGCCCTGCAAACGCTGGCGTTTTCTATCATCAGTGATGCCCCGATGCCGGAAGTGGCCGACCGCGACCGCATTGCTATGATTTCTGAACTGGCGAACGCCAGCGGCATCGCCGGAATGTGCGGTGGCCAGGCGTTGGATCTTGCTGCCGAAGGGAAACAGGTGCCGCTGGAGGCGCTGGAGCGTATCCATCGTCATAAAACGGGCGCGCTGATTCGCGCTGCGGTTCGTCTTGGCGCGCTAAGTGCCGGAGAAAACGGACGAAACGCCTTGCCGATACTCGATAAGTACGCAGAAAGTATCGGCCTTGCCTTCCAGGTCCAGGATGACATTCTGGATGTGGTGGGCGATACTGCAACGTTGGGTAAACGTCAGGGTGCTGACCAGCAACTTGGCAAAAGTACCTACCCTGCACTTCTGGGCCTTGAGCAAGCCCGGAATAAAGCCCGGGATCTGATCGAAGACGCCCGTCAGTCGTTAACGCAGCTGGCAGACCTCTCACTCGATACCTCGGCACTGGAAGCGCTAGCGGACTACATAATCCAGCGTGATAAATAAACAAACAACAAGTCTTACTTAATAGGCCTCTGATGAGTTTTGATATAGCCAAATACCCGACCCTGGCACTGGTCGACTCCACTTCGGAGTTACGCCTGCTACCAAAAGAGAGTCTGCCGAAACTCTGCGACGAACTGCGCCGCTATTTACTCGACAGCGTCAGTCGTTCCAGCGGACATTTCGCCTCCGGGCTGGGCACGGTGGAGCTCACCGTGGCGCTGCACTATGTCTATAACACCCCGTTTGACCAGTTAATCTGGGACGTGGGGCATCAGGCTTATCCGCACAAAATTCTCACCGGGCGTCGGGATAAAATAGGCACCATTCGTCAGAAAGGCGGTTTGCACCCCTTCCCGTGGCGCGGTGAAAGCGAATACGACGTACTGAGCGTCGGCCACTCCTCTACCTCCATTAGCGCAGGTATTGGCATTGCGGTCGCCGCAGAAAAAGAAGGCAAAGACCGTCGCACCGTTTGCGTCATTGGCGACGGGGCGATCACCGCCGGGATGGCGTTCGAAGCGATGAACCACGCGGGCGATATCAAGCCGGACATGCTGGTCATTCTCAACGACAACGAAATGTCGATCTCGGAAAACGTCGGCGCGCTGAACAACCACCTGGCGCAGCTGCTTTCCGGCAAGCTCTACTCGTCCCTGCGTGAAGGCGGGAAGAAAGTGTTCTCCGGCGTGCCGCCAATCAAAGAGCTGCTCAAACGCACCGAAGAACATATCAAAGGCATGGTCGTGCCAGGCACGCTGTTTGAAGAGCTGGGCTTTAATTATATCGGCCCGGTCGATGGTCACGACGTGCTGGGGCTGATTACCACGCTGAAGAACATGCGCGATCTGAAAGGCCCGCAGTTCCTGCATATCATGACCAAAAAAGGTCGTGGCTATGAACCGGCGGAAAAAGATCCAATCACCTTCCACGCGGTGCCAAAATTCGACCCGTCCAGCGGCTGCCTGCCAAAAAGCAGCGGCGGCCTGCCGAGCTATTCAAAGATCTTTGGCGACTGGCTGTGCGAAACCGCCGCCAAAGACAGCAAGCTGATGGCGATCACCCCGGCAATGCGCGAAGGTTCCGGCATGGTGGAGTTTTCACGTAAATTCCCCGACCGCTACTTTGACGTGGCGATTGCCGAGCAGCATGCAGTGACCTTTGCCGCCGGTCTGGCGATCGGTGGTTATAAGCCGATCGTGGCGATCTACTCCACCTTCCTGCAACGCGCCTACGATCAGGTGCTGCATGACGTCGCGATCCAAAAACTGCCGGTAATGTTTGCTATCGACCGCGCCGGTATCGTCGGCGCTGACGGGCAGACGCACCAGGGCGCGTTCGATCTCTCTTACCTGCGCTGCATCCCGGAAATGGTCATTATGACGCCGGGCGATGAAAACGAGTGCCGCCAGATGCTGTACACCGGCTATCACTATAACGATGGCCCAACGGCAGTGCGTTATCCGCGTGGCAACGCCGTTGGCGTGGAACTGACGCCGCTGGAAAAACTGCCGATCGGCAAAGGACTCGTCAAACGTCAGGGTGAAAAACTGGCAATTCTGAACTTCGGTACGCTACTGCCGGAAGCGGCAAAAGTCGCCGAGTCCCTGAACGCGACCTTAGTCGACATGCGCTTTGTGAAGCCGCTGGATGAAACGTTGATTCTGGAGATGGCTGAACGTCACGAAGTGCTGATCACGCTTGAAGAGAACGCCATTATGGGCGGCGCGGGCAGCGGCGTTAACGAAGTGCTGATGGCGCATCGTAAAGTCGTTCCGGTACTGAATATCGGCCTGCCGGACTTCTTTATCCCGCAGGGTACACAGGACGAGGCTCGCGCGGAACTCGGTCTGGATGCCGCCGGAATTGAGGCCAAAATCAAGGACTGGCTGGCATAATCCCCTCCTCGCTCCTGCTATGCTTAATCAATAACGGGTATAACAGGAGCGGAACAATGCAATACAACACCTTAGGAAAAACAGATCTACGGGTTTCTCGCCTTTGTCTGGGCTGCATGACGTTCGGTGAACCGGATCGCGGCAATCACGCCTGGACGCTACCGGAAGAAAGCAGCCGCCCCATCATTAAGCGCGCGCTTGAAGGCGGTATTAACTTTTTCGATACCGCCAATAGCTATTCCGCAGGCAGCAGCGAAGAGATTGTGGGTCGCGCGCTGCGTGATTTCGCCCGCCGCGAAGAGGTGGTGGTCGCCACCAAAGTTTTTCATCGCGTCGGCGACCTGCCAGAAGGATTATCCCGCGCGCAAATCCTGCGTTCCATTGATGACAGCCTGAAACGTCTGGGTATGGACTATGTGGATATCCTGCAAATTCACCGCTGGGATTACAACACGCCGATAGAAGAGACGCTGGAAGCGCTGAATGATGTGGTGAAGGCCGGTAAGGCGCGCTATATCGGCGCCTCCTCCATGCACGCCGCGCAGTTTGCCCAGGCGCTGGCGCTGCAAAAACAGCACGGCTGGGCGCAGTTTGTCAGTATGCAGGATCATTACAATCTCATCTATCGCGAAGAAGAGCGCGAAATGCTGCCGCTGTGCTATCACGAAGGGATCGCGGTGATTCCGTGGAGCCCGCTGGCACGAGGACGACTGACGCGCCCGTGGGGAGAAACCACCGCACGTTCGGTATCCGATGAGTTCGGCAAGACGCTGTACAGCGAGAGCGATGAGAATGACGCACGGATTGCAGAGCGTCTGACGGGCGTCAGTGAGGATCTTGGCGCAACGCGTGCGCAGGTGGCGCTGGCATGGCTATTGAGTAAACCAGGCATCGCTGCGCCGATTATCGGTACATCGCGGGAAGAACAGCTGGATGAGTTGCTCGGAGCGGTGGATTTGACGTTGAAGCCAGAGCAGATTGCCGAGCTGGAAACGCCATATAAACAGCACCCGGTGGTCGGATTTAAATAATATTGCCCGATGAGCATGTAGGCCGGATAAGGCATGTATGTCGCCATCCGGCCTACAGGTTTAAAACAACCCGATGGGCCAATGGTGCCCAATGAAATAAAGCAGACCGGCGGAAATAACCCCTGCGACGATATCGTCAACCATTATTCCCATTCCGCCGTGTACGTTACGGTCGAACCAGCGAATCGGCCAGGGTTTCCACATATCCAGAATACGGAAAATCACAAATCCGGCGGCAACCCACTGCCAGTCCATCGTAGGGAGCGCCATCAGGGTGATCCACATCCCGATAAACTCATCCCAGACAATGCTACCGTGATCGTGAACGCCCATATCCTTCGCCGTTCGGTGGCAAAGATAAACGCCAATACAGATCCCCAACATCACCACCAGCGAGTAGAGCTGCCAGGGCAGAAATGTCATCAGATACCAGAATGGGATCGCCGCTAACGACCCCATTGTTCCCGGAATAATCGGGCTGAGGCCGCTGCCAAACCCGGTAGCCAGCAAGTGCCACGGGTTACGCAGGCTCAGCCGACTTTTGGCAACATCTTTATGGCGTGGCAAAATGGTCATATCCTTTCCAGTCAAAAGTGACAGGCTTTCCGTCACGCATGAAGCTGATGCCTTCCACATCCGCACTCATTTGTCCGATGCAGGTAAACGGTACGCCAAGATTCCCCAGCGCCACATCCAGCGCGCCACGGTTCAACTCCGGTACAGTGAAGCATAATTCATAATCTTCACCGCCGGAAAGCGCCCAGCGCAGCGCCTGCCCGGGATCAACATGACGGGTAACCGCCTCAGAATACCGCAGCGCATCCACATCCACCCGCGCACCACAGCCGCTGGCGTTAACGATATGCCGCAAATCAGAAATCAGGCCATCGGAAAGATCGATCGCCGCATTCGCCAGGTCGCGCAGAGCTTGCCCCTGCAAAATACGCGGCGTCGGGCGCAGGTGCCGCTTAATCAAGTAGTCTGCGTCTTTCGCATCCGCCACCTGTAAGCGATGCTGTAAAATCGCCAGCCCAGCGGCGCTGTCCCCCGGCGTGCCGGTGATGTAAATCCTGTCGCCAGGTTTTGCCCCGGAACGCTTGAGCGCGCGTCCCACGGGCACATAGCCATGAATACCCAGCGTCATCGACAGCGGCCCACGCGTGGTGTCGCCGCCAATCAGCTGCATATCGTAGTAATTCAGCAGGTCAAACAGGCTGTCGCTAAACGCTTCCAGCCACGCTTCGTCAACGTCCGGCAGAGTCAGGGCCAGCGTCAGCCAGGCCGGATCGGCCCCCATCGCCGCCAGATCGCTTAAGTTAACCGCCAGCGCTTTCCAGGCCAGATCGGCAGGATCGATATCAGTCAGGAAATGGTTGCCCGCCACCAGCGTATCGGTACTGATCGCCAGCGTCTGTTTTTCAGGAATATTCAGGAGAGCGCAATCGTCACCGATACCGGTTTCGACGTCGAGACGAGAGCTTCTAACACGGTCAAAATAACGGGCAATCAGGGAGAACTCGCCGCATGCCATACGTTATGCCTCAGCAGAAAAAAAGAAAAGGCCGGAGATAGCGGGAATACATCCCGCCACCAGCCGACCTGGAGATTACTTTTTGTTGGGGCGAATCACAGGTGCTGCTTTGTCCAGTACGCCGTTGACGAACTTGTGGCTGTCTTCGGCACCGAAGGTCTTCGCCAGTTCAATCGCTTCGTTGATGGCCACTTTATATGGCACATCGCTACGTTTAGACAGTTCAAACAGCGCAATACGCAGCACAGCTTTTTCTACCTGACCCAGCTCTTCCAGCAGACGAGATAGGTACGGTTTCATCAATCCGTCCAGGTACGCGCTGTTAGTCGCCACCCCGGACAGCAGTTCACGGAAATACAGAACGTCGACATCTTTTACGTCCTGTTCCGCCAGGAACTGGTATTCAACATCAGCGATGTCGTTCTGGGACAACTGCCAGGAGTAGAGCGCCTGAACGGCACACTCACGAGCGCGGCGACGAGCAGCAGGTTTCACGGATTTCCCCTTACAAAAATCAGGCCTTGATGGCTTTCAATACATTAATCATTTCAAGCGCGGTCAGTGCGGCTTCCGCACCTTTGTTGCCAGCTTTAGTGCCAGCACGTTCAATGGCTTGTTCAATACTTTCAGTGGTCAGAACACCAAAGGCTACCGGGATTTCGCTGTCCTGGGCGACGTGCGCCAGGCCGTTGCTTGCACCGCCAGCCACATATTCAAAGTGCGCGGTACCGCCACGAATCACTGTACCCAGCGCAATCACCGCGTCATATTTACCGGTTTTTGCCAATGCGCCAGCCGCCAGCGGCAGTTCATACGCGCCAGGAACCCAAACCACGGTAATATTTTCATCTTTTACCTGACCAATACGCTTCAGGGCGTCAATCGCGCCTTCTAGCAGGCTGTCATTGATAAAATTGTTGAAACGCGCAATGGTGATGGCGACGCGAGCGTCCGGGGTAGCAACGTTAGCTTCAATAATGTTCATATTCTTCCTTCGGGTTCGATATGGCCCCGCAGGGGGGCGGATTTTATCATAATACTCGACGCGCCGCTTCTCTATTTCGAAGCCTTTACGCGGGAATCAAATGCAGGCAAACATCCGGGCCTACATGGCGTATCTCGTTGAATTTAAAATGGGGTGCCTCGCTCAGTTTCTCAAGCCCCGGCAGCACACATAATCCTCGCGCATCACTTCCTAACAGTTTAGGCGCAACATAGACGATAAGCTCGTCCACCACGCCCGCCTGCAACAGCGCGCCCGCAAGCACCGGCCCGGCCTCCACCCAGATGCTGTTAATCTGCTGTTTACCCAACAGCATCATCAGCACCACCAGATCCAGATGACCGTTATGCTCCGGCACCCGCAGGCTGCGAACCGTCTCAGGCCAGATGCGGGAATCGTCCTGTGTACGGGCAAACCAGGTATCTCCCGGCTGCTGCACAATACGGTGCTCCGGCGTCACGCGGTTTTGGCTGTCGAGGACAATGCGAATCGGCTGACGCAGGTTTTCCTGCGGATAGAGAGTCTGGGTTGAGGCATCCAGTTCAGGCCAGCGAACCGTTAACGCCGGGTCGTCGGCCAGCACCGTCGCGCTGCTGGTCAGAATCGCATGGCTTTGCGCCCGTAAACGCTGCACATCGCGCCGCGCCTGCGGGGAGGTAATCCACTGGCTTTCACCGCTGGCCATCGCCGTGCGGCCATCCAGCGATGCGCCGAGCTTGAGCTGCACATACGGGAAGCCAGTGCGCATCCGCTTGAGGAAACCTTTGTTCAGCTGTTCCGTTTCGCTCATCATCAGCCCGTGGCTGACGTCGATCCCCGCCTGCTGCAAACGGTACAGCCCACGTCCCGCGACCTGCGGATTGGGGTCCTGCATCGCCGCAACGACCCGTGCCACGCCAGCGGCAATCAACGCATCGCAGCACGGCGGCGTACGGCCATGATGGCTACACGGTTCAAGCGTGACATACGCGGTCGCGCCTTTGGCTTTGTCTCCCGCCATACGCAGCGCATGGACTTCAGCATGCGGTTCACCCGCGCGATGATGGTAGCCTTCGCCAACGATTTCGCCATCTTTGACGATCACACAGCCTACATTCGGGTTCGGGTGCGTGGTGAAACGCCCGCGCTGCGCCAGCTTCAGCGCACGCGCCATGTAAAACTCATCCAGCATGGCTTAATCCTGTAGGCGAGCAATCTCTTCGCCGAATTCTTTGATGTCTTCGAAACTCCGATAGACGGAGGCAAAGCGGATGTAAGCCACTTTATCGAGCTTTTTCAGTTGCTCCATCACCAGGTTGCCAATCATTTTGCTGGGAACTTCGCGTTCCCCGGTGGCTCGCAGCTGTGATTTGATGTGATTCAACGCCATTTCGACGTCATCAGAGCTGACAGGGCGTTTTTCCAGCGCTCTTAGCATACCGCTGCGCAACTTCTCTTCGTTGAAAGGTTCACGCACATCGTTACTTTTCACTACGCGCGGCATAACAAGCTCTGCCACTTCAAAGGTAGTGAAACGTTCATTACAGACCAGACACTGCCGACGGCGGCGTACGGAAGAGCCCTCACCCACGAGACGAGAGTCAATAACCTTAGTGTCTACGGCGAAACAGAATGGGCAATGCATACGGCGTCCTGACCAGGTGGTTAACAGAAATCTATTTTACCCTGAACTGGCGCGACAACAAAGGCGGAGCACTTTTGAGACAAAGGATCGATACCTTACGCCCCTTTGCGATCTACCATTAGGGTACCGCGACCATGAAGGAAATAATCTACATGACAAGACGTTACCTAAGAATTCTCCTGGTGGGAAGCCTCTTTAGCCTGAGCGCCTGCGCGCAGCAGAGCGAAGTTCGCCAGATGAACCAAAGCGTCAGCACGCTGAATACGGAAATGGCGCAGTTAAACCAGGAAACCGTGAAGATTACTCAGCAAAATATGTTGAATGCGAAATCCACCAGCGGGGTCTATCTGCTGCCGGGTTCAAAAACGCCTGCCCGCCTGAACAGTCAGATCGGTACGTTGCGTATGTCCCTGGTGAATATCGCACCCAATGCCGACGGCACACGCGTGACGCTGCGCATTCAGGGAGAATCCAACGATCCGTTACCGGCGTTTAGCGGTACTGTCGAATACGGGCAGATTCAGGGCACCACGGATAACTATCAGGAAGTGAATGTCCAGAATCAACTGATTAACGCCCCGGCCAGCATCCTGGCGCCGAGCGATGTGGACATCCCGTTACAATTAAACGGATTGACGCCCGACCAGTTAGGTTTTGTCCGCGTTCACGATATCCAGCCTGTTAATCAATAAACCTTCGGCGGAGCGTTTTGTGCGTTCCGCAACATCCCTCCCCGGCTTTTTGTTACTCCCCTGACATCACCGCAATTTTTGCTAAAAGTTGGCAACATTCATGAAAGTCAGTACAATCGCCGCGCTTAAAGTACGCAAACGTGAACGCAATCGATTACGTAGATGATAGATCTGTGAAACAAGACATATTTTTGTGAGCAATGATTTCTATAATAGGCTCCGCAGAAACACGAAATATTTAGAAACGCAAATTGCGCCTTTTTCATTCCCTTCAAGGGATTTCAAACAGTGGCATACAATATGAAAAAAACATTACTTGCAGCCGGTGCAGTGCTGGCGCTCTCATCGTCCTTTACTGTTAACGCAGCAGAAAATGACAAACCGCAATACCTTTCAGACTGGTGGCACCAGAGCGTTAACGTCGTAGGCAGCTACCATACCCGTTTCGGACCGCAGCTCCGTAACGATACCTATCTGGAATATGAAGCATTCGCGAAAAAAGACTGGTTCGATTTCTACGGCTATATGGATGCGCCGGTATTCTTCGGCGGTAACACCAACGCGAAGGGTATCTGGAACCACGGTTCCCCGCTGTTCATGGAAATTGAACCGCGTTTCTCTATCGACAAACTGACCGGAGCCGACCTGAGCTTTGGCCCGTTCAAAGAGTGGTATTTCGCTAACAACTACATCTATGACATGGGTCGTAACAAGTCTGGCCGTCAGAGCACCTGGTACATGGGTCTGGGTACTGACATCGAAACCGGTCTGCCGATGAGCCTGTCTCTGAACGTCTATGCGAAGTACCAGTGGCAGAACTACCTGGCTGATAACGAAAACGAGTGGGACGGCTACCGTTTCAAAGTGAAATACTTCGTGCCACTCACCGAGCTGTGGGGCGGCAACCTGAGCTACATCGGTTTCACTAACTTTGACTGGGGCTCCGATCTGGGCGACTCTCAGTACCGTACCAGCAACTCTATCGCATCCAGCCACATCCTGGCGCTGAACTACGATCACTGGCACTACTCTGTGGTGGCTCGTTACTTCCATAACGGCGGACAGTGGGAAAACGGCGCTCAGCCGGTATGGCAATCCGAAACGGTTAAAGCTACCGGTTGGGGTGGCTACCTGGTTGTCGGTTACAACTTCTAAGCGGTTTATTTGCCGCCCGGCCAGCACAGCGCCGGGCACAGAAAGAGCACCGAACGCGCAACGCGCCGGTGCTTTTTTATTTCTTCTGATCCATCATCGCTTTCAGATTAGCGAAAGGGTTATGCATCGCAGCGCCGACATATTTCTGCGCATCCTCCCCGGCAATAACGGTTGAGCCATACTGATCGGCTTCGGTATATTTCGAATGCTCATGATCGTGACAGTACAGACACAGCAACTCCCAGTTACTGCCGTCTTCCGGGTTATTGGTGTGGTCGTGATCGATATGATGGACGGTTAATTCGCGCAGGTTAGAGTAAACAAATTCGCGAGAGCATCGCCCGCATACCCACGGAAATAATTTGAGCGCCTTTTCACGATAGCCGTTTTCCAGCCGCGTATAGTTTTTAGGGATAATCGCCATAGTGACTCTGTATCTGCGTTGAATGTAGGGTTATGAGCAAGTTTAACACTCTGCGTACCCCATTGCCCGTGAAGGATGCAGAAGCCCGCTTAACCACAGGCTTTTTTAGCGATAAAAAAATCCCGGCCATGCGACCGGGATTCCAGTAATAACGTGACTGCGTGATTAAGGCAGAATAGACGGCTGATCCGCCCCTTCTTTCTCAACTTTCTGCTGCAACATATGCTCGCGCTTCATGCCCAGCTTCAGCGCCAGCGCCGAGGCCACGTAGATCGACGATGCCGTACCGATAGAAACACCGATCAGCATGGTCAGAGAGAAGCCTTCCAGTACCGGCCCGCCGAAGAGGTACAGCATCAGAATCACCACTAACGTCGTCCCGGAGGTGATCAACGTACGGTGCAGCGTCTGGGTCAACGACACGTTAAAGATTTCGTAAGGCGTCCCGCGACGAATTTTGCGGAAGTTTTCACGAATACGGTCAGATACCACGATACTGTCGTTCAGCGAGTAACCGATAACCGACATCAACGATGCAACGATCGTCAGGTCGATCTCAATATGGAACAACGACAGAATCCCTAAGGTGATAATCACGTCGTGCGCCAGCGCGATAACCACCCCCGCCGCCAGTCGCCACTCAAAGCGGAAACCGACATAAATGAGGATAGAGATCAGCGCAACAATCAGCGCCATCGCACCGGTTTGCGCCAGATCGGCGCCCACGCTCGGCCCGACAAACTCAATACGCTTCACGGCGGCGTTCTGGCTGGTGGCTTCGTTAATGACACTCAGCACCTTGCTACCCAGCACCTGACCGCCGTCTTCACCTTCCGTCGGCGGCATACGCACCATAATGTCGTGGCTGCTACCGAAGTTCTGCAACAGCGGCTCAGCAAAGCCCGCTTTTTCCAGCGCATCGCGCATCACGTCCATTTCGGCCGGTTTTTCCAGCGTGATTTCGATAACCGTACCACCGGTAAAATCGAGACCCCAGTTAAAACCGCGCACGCCCATCACCACGATGGCCGCAATCAGCAGGAAGCCAGAGATGCCGAAAGCCCAGTAGTCCCAGCGCATAAAGTCATAGACTTTACGGCCGTGGTTCAATTGTTCAACAGTATATTCCTGTGCCACATCGCACTCCTCAGATTGACAGCTTGTTGATGCGTTTGCCGCCATACAACAGGTTTACGATGGCACGCGTACCGACAATCGCGGTAAACATCGACGTCGCCACACCGATACCGGTAGTAATCGCGAACCCTTTAATTGCCCCGGTGCCGACTGCGTACAGGATGATGACTTTAATCAGCGTGGTGATGTTCGCATCGAAGATGGAACTGAACGCGCCTTTATAACCTTCATCAATCGCCTGCTGAACCGTACGCCCGTTGCTCAACTCTTCTTTAATACGTTCGTTGATCAGTACGTTGGCGTCGACCGCCACCGCAAGGGTTAGCACGATACCGGCAATCCCCGGCATACTCAGCGTGGCCCCCGGCAGCAGCGACATGATACCGACAATCAATACCAGGTTGGCCACCAGCGCGCTTGTCGCAATCAGACCGAACTTCTTGTAGAAGAAGATCATGAACAGGATGGAGACCACCAGACCGGCCAGACACGCTTCCAGGCCCTGTTTGATGTTCTGCATACCCAGCGTCGGGCCGATAGTCCGTTCTTCAACAATCTGAATCGGCGCAATCAGCGCACCGGCGCGCAGCAGCAGAGAGAGCTGGCGGGCTTCGTTCGGGTTGTTGATACCGGTAATACGGAAGCTGTTGCCCAGGCGAGACTGGATGTTGGCGATGTTAATCACCTCTTCCTGCTTCACCAGTACCGCACGGCCGTTGGCATCTTTCTTACCGCTGTCTTTGTACTCCACAAACAAGGTCGCCATCGGCTTGCCGATATTGTCTTTGGTGAAGTTAGACATGATGTTGCCACCTGCGCTATCCAGCGAGATGTTAACCTGCGGTTGGTTGTATTCGTCCTGGCTGGAAGTGGAGTCGGTGATATGGTCACCGGTCAGGATCACGCGTTTGTACAGCACAACCGGCTGGCCTTCGCGCGTCTGTTTCACTTCCGAGTCACCCGGTACGCGCCCGGATGCCGCCGCAGACTGGTCAACATTGGTGTTTACCAGACGGAATTCGAGGGTCGCGGTAGCGCCCAGAATCTCTTTCGCACGCGCGGTATCCTGAATACCCGGCAGCTCAACGACGATGCGATCCGCACCCTGACGCTGGACAACCGGCTCAGCCACGCCCAATTGGTTTACACGGTTACGCAGAATGTTGATGTTCTGCTGAACGGCATATTCACGCGCTTCGCTCAGACGCGCATCAGACATGACCGCACGCAGCACCGTATTGCCCTGGCTGGTAATCACCAGATCGCGGTGACGCCCGCTCAGATAAGAGATCGCTTCATCACGCGCTTTGTTATCGCGGAACGTGATGCTCAGACCGTAGTTATCTTCTTTGCGAACAGTGGTATAAGGAATGCCTTTTTCACGCAGGTCGCTGCGCAGGCTATCGATATTTTGCTCCTGAAGCTTACCTAACGCGGTGTCCATATCCACTTCCATCAGGAAGTGAACGCCGCCACGCAGGTCAAGGCCAAGTTTCATCGGCTCGGCTTTAATGGCCGCCAGCCAACGAGGCGTTGCCGGAGCAAGGTTAAGCGCCACGACGTATTTATCACCCAGCACGCCAACCAGCGCTTCACGGGCGCGCAGCTGGATGTCGGTGGTGTCGAAGCGCGCAAGAATAGCGCCCTCTTCCAGAGCCACAGACTTAGCGGTAATTTTTTCTTCTTGTAACGTTTTCTGGACCTGGATCAGCGTTTGCTCACTGGCGGCGACGCCGCGCGCGCCAGTGATTTGAACAGCCGGATCCTCACCATACAGGTTGGGAAGTGCGTAAAGCAGGCCGACGACAATCACGACGACCAGCATGATGTACTTCCACAAAGGATAACGGTTTAACACGGCAGTTCCCTTTGGGAAAACAATAGATTACAGCGCCTTCATAGTGCCTTTCGGCAGAACGGCAGCTACGAAGTCACGTTTGATAACCACTTCAGTGGTGTCATTCAGCGCGATAACGATGTAGCCGGATTCCGCTACTTTCGTTACACGACCCACCAGGCCACCGTTAGTCAGCACTTCATCGCCTTTTGCGATGGAGCTCATCAGGTTTTTGTGTTCTTTGGTGCGCTTCTGCTGTGGACGCAGGATCATGAAGTAGAAAATCAGACCAAACACCACCAGCATCAAAATCAGAGACATCGGGCTGCCCTGCGCCGGAGCACCTGTTGCCGCTACCGCATCAGAAATAAAAAAGCTCATTAAATTTCCCTCATTATTAAAATTAATCAACGTTCAAAGGTGGAACAGGTCGACCCTGACGTTGGTAAAAATCGGTCACGAAGCTCTCTAATTTACCCTCTTCAATAGCCTTGCGTAAACCCGCCATCAAACGCTGGTAGTAACGCAGGTTATGAATCGTGTTGAGTCGCGCGCCCAATATTTCGTTGCAACGGTCGAGATGATGCAAGTAGGCACGCGAATAATTGCGACAGGTGTAGCAATCACACTCGGCATCGAGCGGGCTGGTGTCGCTTTTATGCTTCGCATTACGAATTTTCACCACGCCGTCAGTCACGAACAGGTGACCATTACGGGCATTGCGTGTTGGCATAACGCAGTCAAACATATCGATACCGCGACGCACGCCTTCTACCAGATCTTCCGGTTTGCCGACGCCCATCAGGTAACGAGGTTTGTCCGCCGGGATTTGCGGGCAGACATGCTCCAGAATGCGGTGCATGTCTTCCTTCGGCTCACCCACAGCCAGACCGCCGACAGCGTAGCCATCAAAGCCAATCTCTACCAGACCTTTGACGGAGATATCGCGTAAATCTTCGTAAACGCTGCCCTGAATGATGCCAAAAAGCGCATTTTTGTTGCCCAAACCATCAAAACGGTCGCGGCTGCGCTTCGCCCAGCGTAAAGACATCTCCATAGAGCGTTTAGCATAGTCCCAGTCCGCCGGATACGGCGTACATTCGTCGAAAATCATGACGATATCGGAACCGAGATCGTACTGAATCTCCATGGATTTTTCAGGATCGAGGAAAATCGGATCGCCGTTGATCGGGTTGCGGAAATGCACGCCCTGCTCGGTGATCTTGCGAATATCGCCGAGGCTGAACACCTGGAAACCGCCGGAGTCCGTCAGGATCGGGCCTTTCCACTGCATGAAATCATGCAGATCGCCATGCAGTTTCATGATTTCCTGACCCGGGCGCAGCCACAGGTGGAAGGTGTTGCCGAGAATAATTTGTGCGCCGGTGGCTTCAACTTCTTCCGGCGTCATGCCTTTAACGGTGCCATACGTACCGACAGGCATAAAAGCAGGCGTTTCCACTACGCCACGATCAAACACCAGGCGGCCACGGCGAGCGCGTCCGTCGGTAGTATCCAGTTCGAATTTCATTTTCTCTCCATACGCCAGAAAAACAGTCTGACGTTTAAACCTGTGCCGCGAACCTACTTCCCGACACGCTCATTCAAAGCCTGCGGATTGTACGTGATAAACATCGCGTCCCCGTAGCTAAAAAAGCGATAATTTTGTTCTACCGCAGCCTTGTACGCATTCATCGTGTGCTGATAACCCGCAAAAGCGGACACCAGCATAATCAGCGTCGATTCCGGCAGATGGAAATTGGTCACCAGCGCATCAATCACTTTGTATTGATAACCTGGGTAGATGAAGATTTGCGTATCGCCGAAGAACGGTTCGATCAGGTCGTTTTTCGCCGCCTGCGCCGCACTCTCCAGCGAGCGTACCGAGGTGGTGCCTACCGCGATGATCCGATTGCCCCGCGCTTTTGCCGCCAGCACCGCATCAACCACCTCCTGCGGGACTTCGGCGTACTCCGAGTGCATGATGTGATCTTCAATGGTCTCCACACGCACCGGCTGGAACGTCCCCGCGCCGACGTGCAGCGTCACAAACGCCATCTCAATGCCTTTTTCGCGCAGCGCGGCCAGCAGCGGATCGTCAAAGTGCAAACCTGCGGTTGGCGCGGCAACGGCCCCCGGTTTTTCACTGTAGACCGTCTGATACAACTCACGGTCGGCATCTTCATCCGGGCGGTCGATGTATGGCGGCAGCGGCATATGGCCGATCGCGTTGAGGATCTCCAGAACCGGGCGCGCGTCGTTGAACTCAACTTCAAACAGCGCGCCATGACGTGCGGTCATGGTGGCGTTAATGCTTTCGTCATCGCCCAACAGCAGTTCCGCGCCCGGTTTCGGCGCTTTGGAAGCGCGAATATGCGCCAGAATGCGTTTGTCATCCAGCATCCGCTCAACCAGCACTTCAATCTTGCCGCCGCTGGCTTTACGGCCAAACAGACGCGCCGGGATGACGCGGGTATTATTAAAGACCAGCAGATCGCCAGGGTTGAGCTTATCGAGCAGATCGGTGAAAGTACCGTGCGTCAGCGCGCCCGTCGGCCCGTCCAGTGACAGCAAGCGGCAACGACTGCGCTCAGGCTGCGGATAGTGGGCAATCAGGGATTCGGGTAATTCAAAGGAAAAATCGGTAACGCGCATGACACTGACTCAGACTAAAATAAGAGGCGGGTAGTCTAGTGCCGGGGCGCGCTCCCTGCAACCGTTACCCCTCAAGTTAAGAGATATAAGCTATAGACAAAATCATTCAGGATGTATCGAGGCGGCAACTGAATGAGTCTCCAGGCGCTTACTCAAGTAAGTCGCAGGGGTGAGGCCCGGGGATGGGCCGAGTAACTCGCAGCCAACAAAGAGGCAGTTTGAAGGATGAAGTGGATATGAATTTTCTTGCACACCTGCACTTAGCGCATCTCGCCGACAGCTCGCTTTCCGGCAATTTACTAGCCGATTTTGTTCGGGGAAACCCGGAGGCTAATTTTCCCCCTGACGTGGTGGAAGGGATTTATATGCATCGGCGGATTGACGTCATGACCGATAATCTGCCGGAAGTGCGTGAAGCGCGGGAATGGTTTCGCAGCGAAACCCGTCGTGTAGCCCCCATCACTCTGGATGTGATGTGGGACCACTTCCTGTCGCGCCACTGGTCGACAATATCTCCCGATTTCCCGTTGCAGGCATTCGTGGGCTACGCCCATGCGCAGGTCAGCACTATTTTGCCCGACTCGCCGCCGCGTTTTGTGAATCTGAACGATTATCTGTGGTCGGAAAAGTGGCTGGAGCGTTATCGCGATATGGATTTTATCCAGAATGTCCTCAACGGGATGGCGAATCGCCGCCCACGCCTCGATGCCCTGCGCGATTCCTGGTACGATCTGGATGCGCACTACGATGCGTTAGAAGCACGCTTCTGGCGCTTCTACCCGCGCATGATGGCGCAGGCGCGTCAGAAGTCGCTTTAGCTGCCTGATAAGCGTAACGCCATCAGGCAAAAAATTGATAGGTGAAACCTGTCTCATTGATTGTCAGCACCGCGTTGAGTTGCCCTCTTCCCCTCCCTATACTTGCCCGCGTTGCGTTCCAAACCCCTTAACTTTGCAGGAGTATTTATATGGTACTGGTTACTCGTCAGGCCCCGGACTTCACAGCAGCCGCCGTACTGGGTAGCGGTGAGATCGTTGAAAACTTCAACTTCAAACAGCACACCAACGGCAAAGCAACCGTTCTGTTCTTCTGGCCGATGGATTTCACCTTCGTTTGCCCGTCTGAACTGATTGCTTTCGACAAACGTTATGAAGAGTTCCAGGCGCGTGGCGTAGAAGTTGTCGGCGTTTCTTTTGACTCTGAATTCGTCCACAACGCATGGCGTAACACCCCTGTCGATAAAGGCGGCATCGGTGCAGTGAAATACGCAATGGTTGCTGACGTGAAGCGTGAAATCCAGAAAGCCTACGGTATCGAACACCCGGAAGCGGGCGTTGCCCTGCGCGGTTCTTTCCTGATCGACGCCAACGGCGTGGTTCGTCACCAGGTGGTTAACGACCTGCCGCTGGGCCGTAACATCGACGAAATGCTGCGTATGGTTGACGCGTTGCAGTTCCACGAAGAGCACGGCGAAGTGTGCCCGGCACAGTGGGAAAAAGGCAAAGAAGGGATGAACGCCTCTCCAGACGGCGTGGCAAAATACCTGACTGAAAACGTCGCCAGCCTGTAATCGGCTCGAATTGAAAAAAGCTCGCTATGGCGAGCTTTTTTATTGCGCTTATCAGGCCTATGGATTTTTGTAGGCCGGATAAGGCGTTCCGCCGCCATCCGGCGTAGTGCCCGGTGGCTCGCCGTTTACCGGGCCTGCAAACACGTAGCGTTTACGCCGCGCCGTCCTTTTTCACCTCGCGCCAGATTCGCCACGCCATCACCAACAGTACCGCGACGCCTGCAATCAACGCCCCCCACACCAGTAACGTTTTCCAGCGGCTTTGCTGTTCCGCAGCCGACGTTGCCGTCAGCCGCGCCTCACCGCCCAGCGTTACGCGCTGCTGCGTCATCGCCCAGGGCAGGTCGTTAACATCCTGCGTTTTGCGCAGCGACGCCGGGATCAGCATATCCAGCTCAACATCGGCTTTTTCCGCCGCCCGGTTTCCCCAGGCCAGCATATACGGGCCTTTCCCCTGCGTATTGAACACCAGTTGATAACTGTCCCGCGCGCCGCTCAGCGCAGGCAGCGTTTCCGGCAATCGGGCGTTGATGGTGGTCATACGGATAGCTTCAACCTGTTGACCTGAAAGAAGAATATCCTCCGAACGCTTCCCGTCGAGGCGGTACAGGATCGTTTTCGTCAGTGGACGCCACGCCTCTTTTTCCCCGCCGCGCCATGCCAGCTCAACCGGTAAAACGCCCTCGTTTTCCAACGCAATTCTGAGCGACGTCAGCGGCTGCGGCTGATTCCAGCGCCATACGGCTTCTGTTTCCGACACTTTCTTTGCGTGGGCCTCCAGCGCAATACGCTCCGACGCCGGTTCTCCGCTGTCCGCAATGGCGCTTACGCTGTTTAAGGTCAGCGGCGGACTTTGCGAATCGAGAATCACCAGCAGGTAGCGACGGCCTTCCGCAGAGAGCGTCAGGCTGGCGCTGATGGTGTCCATTTTCAGCCGATCGTTATCGCGCGTCAGATCCATCAGCGGCGCGTCTTCTTGCACGGGTTGCCAGTAACGTAAATCACGGCTGGCATAAACGGACGCCTTCCCCTGCCAGTTGCCCGCAGGCGTGTTCCAGTTCAGGCGCAGTTGCGCCAGCGAAAAGGCCGCCGTCATCTCTTCCGGCAGAGTCAGTAAATAGCTCTGCCCAACCGCGTTAACGTCATCGCTTTCCAGATGAATTTCCACGCCGGTCTTTGAACGCAAGACAAAGGATTCGCTTCCACGGCGCTCCCCTTCCCGCGGTGATACTGGCGACATATCCAGAGGAAAAAGCCGCAGCGCCACCGTCTCTGGCGTGACAGACGGCGTTTTCTGCGCCGTCAGCGCAAAGGGCACCGTATCGCCCTGGCGGTTAAAAACCCGCACATCGCGTAAATCCGGCCAGGCGCTTTGTTGGTAAAGCGCCAGCGGCAGCGAAACGCGATACCACGGCGATGAACCCGTCGCTTCCAGCATCATGCCGGTGGCGTAATCCTGCGGCGTTTCCGGGGCTTCGTCACGGCTGAACACCGGCCACGCCACACTCAGCAACGCGCTCCAGACTACCGCTTTCATCCATTTCATTTTTCTTCTCCTGCTTTGGGCGGTAACGGTGAGAAATACCCGACGATAAGTACCAGGATCGCCACGCCGATAAAAGCGATGGCGCGCGCCAGCCCGCCGCCGCGCGCGCTATCCACCAGCATCAGCTTAACAATGACGATCCCCAAAAGCACCGCGCCGCATAACCATTCCCGCCGCGAACGGCGACGGGTCGCGAGCAACATCATAACTAATGCCGTCAGCATCCAGAACAGGGCGAAACAGGTCTGGATCAACCGCGAATGCCACAATGTCTCCATGCTCCACGCCACCTCGCCATACCACGCCAGCGCCCGCATCAGCCCTCCGTTCAACCACCAGAATGCGAGCGCCGCCAGCACCACAGGCGCCCATGCGCGATATTTCGCTAACGGCGACGGCAGAAAACGACGAGAGAAACGCGTAAGGAGGAACAATCCCAGCAAGGCGAAAGCGGCTCCCTCCTCAAGCGGGTTCACCACTGGCAGATAGCGCTGTTGGAAAACCACGCCATCCTGTAAATTCGCCAGCACCAGAAGCAACAGCAGGATCGCTGCCACGGGCGCCAGCGCCAGCGCGCCGTACAACGCAGGCCAGCATTTGAACGGCCACAAATCGCGGCGCAGCGCGGCGTGTACCAGCAGTATGACGATTCCGCCCGCCGCCATCATCAACCCGCTGCGCCAGGCGTCCATTCCCCACGGCAACGACTGCACAAACCAGAACAGCTCCATCCCGAGCGCTAAAAGCACCATCCAGAACAAGGATAAATGCAGCGTCCGGGAGATGCGCGGCGGCAGATGCGCATCATCACGATAAAGCATGAGCACCGCACAAGGCAGCGCCACGCACCACGCCAGATTTTGCCAGCCTGCGGCGAAAATCTGCCGTTCTTCAATCTGGTACAGTAATGCCAGCAGCATCGCAGGCCACAGCAGCCAGGGGCTGTAACCTAACGCCTGCCAGGCGAGCCGCCCGCTCAGATAACGCCAGAGCCAGGCGGACGCGGCGAGTAGCGCCAGCACGCCAGACCATTCGGCAGCATAACGCGCCAGCGCCAGTTGCGAGGCGCCCGTCAGCGCGACGATCCAGAAGGCGATGCCGCCCGCCAGCAGCGCCCAACCGACCTCCTTCTTCTCGCTGCGCCACAGCCACGCGCCGCCCAGCCAGCACAAACTCAGCACGGCGAAGATCATCATCACCGTCAGCGGCGCGGCGTCATCGGCCAGCGCCCACAGCGCGCTGCCCACAGCCAGTAGCATGAGCGCAGTGCCGCTATAGCTCATCCGCCGCTGCTGTTGCTGCATACCCAGCCACAATACGCCAAGCCCCTCCAGCGCCCAGGCCATTGCCGTCCAGCGTGCCGAAAGCGCCAGCGGGATGGCGAGGGTGGTAAACGCGCCGCCCAACGCGAGCGCCGCCAGCACCAGCGGCCTTCCCATCGACGGGTAGCGGCGCAGCGCCAGCCACGCCAGCGCCATATAGAACGCGCCGTAGCCCAGCGCACTGAGCGCCGGACCATAATCCATATGTTGGGTAATGGAATACTGCATGCCAAACCCAACCAGCGGCGGCGCAAACAACAGCACGCCATCAACAATATGTTTGCCTTTTTCCTGCGCCCGCAGCGACAGCGCCACGCTCAGCACGCCGAAAATAATGATATTGGCAATCAGGAAAAGCTGGCAGTTGAGCCAGTATTCAGGCCGGTAGTCACTGACGCCCCACAGGCCGCCGACCCCGAAAGTGAATAATAACCCCAGCAGATTAAGCTCACGCCAGTGCTGCCAGACGCTTATGGCAAGAATGCCTGCCGACAGCAGGAGATAGAACGAGAACAGCGCCACATAGTTCCCGCTGCCCGTCGACAGCAGCAGCGGCGCAAGATAGCCGCCCAGGCTGGCCAGCATCGCCAGGCTAAGCGCTTTTTGCAAAATAGCCAGCCCTACGCTTGCGGCGCAAATCAGCACCAGCAGCGCAAACGCCAGCGTCATCGGCAGCATTTGCCACAGCCGGAATGCGCCAAAGACGGTCAGATAGAGCGCGCCTGTCGCGCCGCCTTGCAGGATCAGCGCATAGACCGGCTGTTTGTGTCGCAAACGCCAGCCTGTCGCGAGTAGCACTACAGCACACAGCGCCGCAGTGACAAGACGCAGTTCAAGCGGAAACAGCGCGTGTTCAACCGTATAACGCAACAGAAAGGATAAACCGAAAAAGAGGAGCAGGATGCCCAGCTTCGCCAGCGGATTCCCCTGCATAAACCAGCGCGCCAGCGAGGTGAAAACGCCGCCGAACGCGGAAGGTTTCGCCGTTTTCGCAGGCGCCGGAAGCGGTTTTGCGAGGGTTTCCTGCGCAGCCCAGGGATTTTCCGGCTCAGGTATGGCCGCTTCGATGGCATCAGGCAGCGATGGCGCGACACGCTCTTTCGCAGATAGCGAAGGTTCCGCCGTCACCTGTACCGCAGGCGCTTCTCCCGCACGCTGCTGTTCAAGTTGCTCAACCCGTCGGCGCAACACCGCCAGCTCAAAGCGAACCGACGCGCTGCGGTTGAGCGCGACAATCGCGAGAATGGGAACCACCACCAGCGCGAAGAATAAAACAATGCAGCCAAGGATTAAAAGCTCATCCATGTTTCCACCTTCACTGTACAAGGACAGACCAGAATGACATAGATTATTACATTTTTGCCATCCCTGAAGGTGAAAATGCCGGATCGCGGCGTAAACCAGAACGCGGCTTCGGGGCGAATAGAGCCGACCATTTTTAATGCATTATTGAGGAAATGAACCATGCTAATGACGTGGTTATTTCATCTTATTTTGCATAACAGACACCCTCAAAAAAATGCCATGCTTTGGTCTAAATTATTCACTGGCATTGTTTTTCGACAGTCTGTACAACGTACTTATTTCATTTTCAGGATATTTTCAGATCATGCGAATCAATCTGGACGTTCTGCTCATTCTTGATGCTATCGACAAACACGGCTCGTTTGCCGCTGCGGCCGGGTCGCTGTTTAAAACCCCCGCGGCGCTTAGCTATATGATTCAGAAACTGGAAAACGATCTCGATATTGAGCTTCTCGATCGCTCTGGCCACCGGGCGAAATTTACCGATACCGGACGAATGATGCTGGAAAAAGGGCGTCTGCTGCTCAACGCCGCAAAAGACCTGGAGAAACAAGCCGTGCAGTTAAGCTCTGGCTGGGAAAAAGAGCTGGCGATAGCGCTGGATGATTCCTTCCCTTTCGAGACGCTGCTGCCCGTTATTGATGCGTTTTATGCGCTGAATAAGCAAACGCGCCTCAATTTTACACACCATACGCTGGCGGGATCGTGGGAAGAGCTGACGCACAACGGCGCGGACATCATTCTCGGCGCAATTAACGAGCCTCCGACCTCCGCCGCCTGGTCATATAAAATGCTCGGCACCCTGGACAACGTATTTGTGGTCGCGCCTTCGCACCCGCTGGCCGCCGCCACGGACGGTCTGACCAATGAGCAACTCTGTCTGCACCGGGCGGTGGTGATCAGCGACAGCGCCCGCTTCTGCCATCCCTTGCAATCCAATTTAATGGATGAGCAGCCGCAAATTCGCGTGGATGACTTCGACAGCAAAGTGACGCTGCTGCGCGCCGGTTTAGGGTGCGGATTCCTCCCCCGCCATATTGTCAGACCGTGGCTTGCCACCGGCGAGCTGGTGGAGAAATCCGTCATCTCTTTTCGGCAGAAAGATGTCGCCTATATGGCATGGCGCAACCACAGCGACGGTCTGGCGCAGCGCTGGTGGCGAGAAGCCCTGCTCGCCAGCCCGGAAGTCGCGCAGCTCTATCAGTGATTCACCCAGACCGTAGCGGAAATGGCGGGCAGGCTGAGAACGCCCTCAGCCAGTTGGCCTTTCCCCTCTTTGCCTCGCCATTCGCTGACGTTAAGCAACGGTGAGGCAGGCAATACGACCTCACAGGCCTCGCCCCGGTTGATCGCCACCAGTACGCGCTGCTGGTGATAGACTCGCACAAAAACCACCACATCTTCTTCAGCATAAATCACCTGGCAACCGCCGTGACGTAGCGCCTGCGTGCGCTGGCGAAGTTTCCCCAGACGCTGGTACAGCGCCAACAGCGTGGCATCCTGTTTTTCAACCTGCCACGGGAACGGCTTACGACAGAACGGATCGTTATT
The DNA here is from genome assembly GCF_000018045.1 of Citrobacter koseri ATCC BAA-895. Classification (NCBI taxonomy): domain Bacteria; kingdom Pseudomonadati; phylum Pseudomonadota; class Gammaproteobacteria; order Enterobacterales; family Enterobacteriaceae; genus Citrobacter; species Citrobacter koseri. The sequence continues at coordinate 2,564,808 of NC_009792.1, forward strand.
GCCATCCAGCCCCACTTCATCGCCGTAATAGATGCAGGGAACGCCAGGCCAGGTAAACAGCCAGACAACCGCCAGCGGCAAACGCGCCACGTCTTTGCCCAGCAGCGATTTGAAACGGGCGGTATCGTGGCTGTCCAGTTGGTTAAACATCCGTAACTGCTGCTGATGCGACAGGCCAGCGCGGTAGTTATCCATCCAGGCGATGCAGGTTTGCGCGTCAATGTGCTGCGGATCGTAAGAGATATCGGTATTGGCGAGAAATCCCCACAGCGGGAAAGTGAAGCCGCGATAGTTCATAGCGGCGTCTTCCGCATCCGCCTGGAGCCATTGCCGCGCATCGCCAAAATGCTCGCCAACGATATAGGCGTCAGGCTGCGTCTCTTTTGCCGCCTGCGTAATGCCGGCAACGTGTTGCAGGTTATTGCGCGCGCCCCCGGCCTCGCCCAGCATATGCACCACATCAAGCCGCCAGCCGTCCATATGCCACGGCGCTTTCAGCCAGTGACGCACAATGCTGTCTTCACCGCGGTAGATTTCATTGACCAGGCTTTCCGACTGGAAATCCAGCTTGGGCAGACTCGGATACCCCAGCCAGTCCAGCGCCACGCCCTCCGGGGAGAAAGAGTACCAGTCACGCCAGGGTGAATCCGGGTTGTGGCATGCGCCGCCGCTTCCCCGATTGTGCCTGTCAAACCAGGCGTGCGAGTCGCCGCTATGGTTAAAGACGCCGTCCAGCACCAGGCGCATTCCCTGCTGCTGCGTATGCTGCCGCAGGCGCAGCAGCGCCCGATCGCCGCCAAACTGCGGATCAACGTGACGATAATCTTCCGTATCGTATTTATGGACGCTTGGCGCGCTAAAGACCGGGTTCAGGTACAGCGCCGTCACCCCCAGTTTTTTCAGGTACGGCAGTTTCTCGCTGATCCCGTCCAGATCGCCGCCGTAGAACGTCGATCCCCCGGCCTGCGCAGTCACCGGATCGTCCCAGTCATGCAAGACGATATCCTGACCGGCGGCATGATGGTAATAGACATTATCCTGTTCCGCTTCGCGCGGCTGGCTGCGGGCAAAGCGATCCGGGAAGATTTGATAGAAAATCTGATCGGCGACCCATTGCGGGCCATTGTCCGGCACATCGACGGCAAACTGCTCCAGCCGCGCGGGCGGGAAACGGCTAAATCCCTGCGGCGTGAACCACAGCTGGCGATCGTGCCAGAGCAGCTTAAAGCTGTAGCGACGGCGCGGCTGTCCGCTGGCGAGATCGATCGCCGCCCGCCACGCCGTGACGCCCGGTTGCGGTTGACTGCGCAGCCGATGCATCGCCAGCGAGATTTCTTCATTATCGTTCTCAGCGCGTAGCGTCACACGCTGGGGCGGGTTTTCCCCGCTCAGCCATAACGTAATGGTCAGTTGTTCTTTGTTTTGCTTAACAAATGGGGCAACCGGAAGGTGCCAGGCGTTCAACATCACGTATCCCCTTTGATGAAAATGAAGCCACCTTGCCATAGCGACATCAAGGATAACTCATCATCTTAATGTTTATTGGGGGAGGAGTCCGGGGGAGGATATTGTTTGATACTGCCGGGCGGCGACTTCGCCTGACCCGGCCTACGGTTGCCTGTAGGCCGGATAAGCGTTAGCGCCATCCGGCGGGGAATCACCCCACTTCAGCCAGTTGGCGGTCGCGGCGGCGTTTAAACATCCAGCCGACCAGCAGCAGTGCGATCCAGGCGAAACCGACGTACAGCGAAATACGGGTATCTGGATGGTAGCCGATAAGCGCGATAATAAAGACCAGGAAGATCAGGCCCGTAACGGTTGTCGCCACGCCGCCCGGCACTTTAAATTTCAGCGCCTTCACCTCATCCGGCGGCAGACGGCGGCGGAACGCAATCTGCGACAGCAGGATCATAATCCATACCCATACCGTGGCGAAGGTCGCCAGCGAAGCAATCACCAGGAAGACGTTTTCCGGCATGATGTAGTTCAGGTAAACCGCGAACAGCAGCGCAATGGTCATCACCATAACCGTCACCCACGGAATACCGCGACGCGACGTTTTAGCGAACACTTTCGGCGCACTGCCCTGCTCCGCCATACCGTGCAGCATACGTCCCACGCCGAACACGTCGGAGTTAATCGCCGACAGCGAAGCGGTCAGCACCACAAAGTTCAGGATGCTGGCGGCAAACGTAATGCCAAGATGCTGGAAGGTCAGGACGAACGGGCTGCCGTTGGTGCCAACCTGGTTCCACGGGTAGATAGACATGATGACGAACAGCGTGCCCACGTAGAACACCAGAATACGCATCGGCACAGAATTGATGGCGCGCGGAATAGATTTTTCCGGGTCTTTCGCTTCTCCGGCGGTGATGCCGATAATTTCAATCCCGCCGTAAGCAAACATCACCATTTGCAGCGACATCACCATTCCCAGCCAGCCGTTGCTGAAGAACCCGCCGTTGCTCCACAGGTTGTGAACCCCGGTCGGCTGCCCGCCGTTGCCAATCCCCCAGATAATGATGCCGAAGCCGGCGACAATCATGATGATGATAGTGGCGACTTTAAAGAACGAGAACCAGAATTCCAGCTCGCCAAATACCTTCACGCTCATCAGGTTGATGGCGCAGATAAGCAGCACCACGCTCAGCACCCAGATCCAGTGCGGCACCGTAGGGAACCAGACTCCCATATAGATACCGAAGGCGGTCACGTCGGCAATGGCGACAATCAGAATTTCAAAACAGTAAGTCCAGCCGGTAATGTAACCGGCGAGCGGGCCGAGGTTTTCCTGCGCATAGCGCGAGAACGAGCTGGCGGCGGGGTTATGCACGGACATTTCGCCCAGCGCGCGCATAATAATGTACGCCGCGACCCCGCCGATAATGTAGGCCAGCAACACGCTTGGCCCGGCCATTTTGATGGCGTCTGCCGAGCCATAAAATAATCCGGTGCCAATTGCCGATCCCAATGCCATAAAGCGAATGTGCCGGGTGCTCAGCCCACGCTTTAGCTTGTTATTGCTTTCCATCAATTCCGAACCCATCAAAATAATAAAAAAACCACGGGGCCTGTAGCCCCGTGGTTAAAACATACTGTCAGTGATCTTAGTGAGCGCTGGAGGTCACTTGTCGACCTGCGGCGCGATCCCAGATAATTGCCAGAACAACCATCACCACTGTTGGCATCAACCACGCCAGCCCCTGTTCCGCCAGCGGTAAACGCTGGGTCCAGGCCGGTAAGATGTCACCAATCGCAGAGGCTTTAATCCCGTCAAGGATACCAAAAACCAGGCTGATAAACATCGCCGGAGCAATGACGCGGGAAGAATTATGCCACCATGAGCGGGTAAAGCTTAATACAACCAGTGCGATACACGGCGGATAGATGGCTGTCAGCACCGGAATAGAAATCTGAATCAGATGGCTCAGACCCAGATTCGATACCACCATTGAGAAGCCGCCCAGAATAAACACCAGTGTGCGATAAGAGAGTGGGACGTACTGCGCAAAGAACTCCGCACACGCACAGGTCAGGCCAACCGCCGTCACCAGACAGGCGATGAAAATCAGCGCCGCCAGCAGCAGGCTACCCGCGCCGCCGAAGGTATGCTGAACGTAAGCGTGCAGAATTGCCGCGCCGTTAGCAGACTGATCGACCAGCGTCGCGCTATCCGATCCCAGACGGAACAGCGCAAGATACAGCAGCGTCAAACCCACACCCGCCATCAGGCCCGCCCAGACGGTATAACGGGTCAGCAGACGCGCTTCTTTAACGCCGCGCGAGCGCGCCGCATTGACGATAACGATACCAAACACCATTGCGCCCAGCGTATCCATCGTCAGATAGCCATTCACAAAGCCATTAGAGAACGCCGCGTTCTGGTAGGCGTCCATCGCGTCGCTAATCGGGCCGGCAGGCCAGATGATTGCCGCAACGGAGAGAATAATCAGCGCGATGATTTTCAGCGGCGCCAGGAAATTACCCACCGTGTCCAGCAGTTTGCCCGGATAGAGCGATACCAGAATCACAATGGCGAAATACACCAGGCTGTAGATAAACAGCGGCAGTGCGGAATCGCCGGTCAGCGGCGCAATCCCGACTTCAAAGGAGACGGTCGCCGTACGAGGCGTTGCGAATAACGGCCCCACCGCCAGATAACAGACGGTCGCCAACAGAACGCCAGCCACTTTACCAATCGGGGTGCTCAGGCTATCAACGCCGCCGCCGACTTTCGCCAGCGCCACAACGGTAAGTACCGGAAGACCAACGGCAGTAATCAGAAAGCCGAACGCCGCAGTCCAGACGTGTTCGCCTGCCTGCAAACCGACCATCGGCGGAAAGATAATATTGCCTGCGCCAACGAACAGCGCAAATGTCATAAAGCCCAGAGCGATAATATCGCGCGATTTTAACTGATGGGTCATAAAGTTTTACTGCCTGTGGATGTGGTGTTGAAAACGTTAAATTTTCTGCCCTTCCCTGCGGGACGATACAGCGGCATTTTTAAGCAATTCCAGCGGGATATGCTCCTGGGCTGGCGCGGCGAAGAATAGTTTTTCGATTTACCGCGTAAATGCAGTCGGTATGACAGCATCTGGAGCGCAATTTAAACGCTTATAACGTTTTAAAGCAAGGTGAGATCCAAAAACCAGAAGAATATAGCGATATGAAATTAGCAACCAGTACAAAACGCTATCCATAAGAAAAAGTCATGGCTAATCATGCGAACAAAAAAGCATCAGACGTTGAAAAATTCAGCAGAGTCTTCTTTACTGCAAAGAAAATAAGCCAGCATCCGCTGGCTTATGGAAAGCTAACCTTACGAACCACAATTAAGCGCAATTTTTGGCAATTAATCGTTCCGGCAGCACAAAGCTGAAGCGCGTCCCTTTACCCGGCGAACTGTCGATAATCAATCGACTCTCGTGATGATTCAGCGCATGTTTCACAATCGCCAGACCTAATCCGCTTCCCCCGGTTTGCCGCGACCGCGCTTTGTCCACACGGTAGAAACGCTCCGTCAGACGCGGAATATGCTCAGGCGCAATCCCCGGCCCGTTATCTTCCACGCTGAACTCCGCACCGTGGGTCACATGCTGCCAGCGCACGGTAATATGCGTTCCCGCAGGCGTGTGATTCACCGCGTTATAGACCAGGTTCGAAATCGCACTGCGCAACTGTTCTTCGTTACCCAATACGCTCAGCCGGGCATCCACTTCAAACGTAAAGGTGTGTTTCTGCTGGCTGAGCGCCTGCGCCTCACGCTCGACAACGCGCAGCATCATCGGCACATCCACCCTTTCGTTCAACAGCAGCGCGGGCGCCGCCTCAATTTTCGACAGCGTCAGCAGTTGTTTCACCAGCCCTTCCATCCGGTGCGTTTGCTCACGCATCGTATGCAGCGCCTTCTCCCGCGTCGCGCCTTCCAGAGGCTGCTCCTGCATCATCTCCAGATAGCCCTGCAAGACGGTGAGCGGCGTGCGTAGTTCATGGCTGACGTTCGCGAAGAAATTGCGCCGCGCGCCTTCAAGCTGGTGCATCTGCGTCACGTCGCGCGCGACCATCAACAGTTGCTGATCGGTATAGGGCATCACGCGGATCTCCAGATGCCGCCCGGTGTTGAGCACCAGATTGAGCGGCCGGATAAAATCGCGTGTTTTGAGATACTGCGTAAATTCCGGGTAGCGCAGCAGGTTCAGAATGTTTTGCCCGTTGTCGTCCGGCCAGCGCAGCCCAAGCACCTGTTGCGCCAGTCCGTTACACCAGAAAATCCCGCCGTCTTCGGTTGTCAGCACCACCGCGTCGGGGAGGGATTCCGCCCCGCTGCGAAAGCGTTTAATCAGGTTTCCCAGTTCGCGACGCCGCTTTTTATTACGCAACTGCATCTGGTGCAGACCGTACAGCAGCGGCTCCCAGCTCCCGCGTCCCGGCGGCGGCGTCATACTCATATCGACCCACAGCCACCAGGAGAGGCGCAATAAATTCCAGAAATGCCAGATCAGCAATCCCGTTACCGACGCCAGTAAAAACCAGGGCAGATAACCAAAAAAAGCACTGAGGATAAAAGCGGGGATGCAGCAGAGGATCAGCTCCAGCACCAGCCTTTTCCATGACAGCCGTTCCAGCACGCGTCACACTCCCTTCAGAATAGTAAACCCGCCCGCCACACCGAGATGCCGGTCTGGCGGCAAGGTATTAAAAACGGGTCGAAAAGCGATACCCGGTTCCGCGTACCGTTTGCACCATACGATCGTGACCGCTGTGCTCCAGCGCTTTACGCAAACGACGAATATGTACATCGACCGTACGGTCTTCAACATACACATTCGTTCCCCAGACATGGTTGAGGAGCTGCTCGCGACTGTAGACGCGCTCAGGGTGCGTCATAAAGAAGTGTAACAATTTAAATTCGGTCGGCCCCATATCGAGCGGATTTTCCCCGGTCATCACGCGATGTGAGGTTGGATCGAGGCTAAGCCCCTGCATCTCAATCACCTCTTCTACCGCCATCGGCGAAATGCGGCGCATCACAGCTTTGATACGCGCCACCAGCTCTTTAGGGGAAAACGGCTTGGTGACATAGTCATCCGCCCCGGTTTCCAGCCCGCGCACGCGGTCTTCCTCTTCCCCTCTTGCCGTCAGCATAACCACAGGGATATCCCGGGTCATCGCTTCACGCTTGAGGTGTTTAATAAACTGAAGGCCCGACCCGCCGGGCAACATCCAGTCAAGGAGGATTAAATCCGGCCAGGGTTCATTCAGTTGGTTCACAGCACTGTCATAATCTTCGGCTTCTACTGGCTGAAAGCCATTTTGCTCGAGCACGAAGCAGACCATTTCACGAATTGGAGCTTCATCTTCTACGACCAGAATACGTCTCGCCATGATTTGCCCTGTTTAAATAAGTCGTTGTCATCAATGCGGCGCCATTATGCGTCAGATTTATGACAGATTTATGAAAAAGATAGTCGACATTCGGCTCAGGTTATTGATTTATGACAGTCACGAAACAAGATATTACCGTTCCCGACGGGTTATAATCCTGCCCACGCTTTTTCGTCATGGAACCGTTATGCGCATCCTTCACACCTCTGACTGGCATCTGGGACAAAACTTCTACAGCAAAAGCCGCGCCGCCGAGCACCTGGCGTTTCTCGACTGGCTGCTGGAAACCGCGCAATCTCACCAGGTGGATGCGATTATTGTCGCGGGTGACATTTTTGATACAGGATCGCCGCCAAGCTATGCCCGCGAGTTGTATAACCGGTTTGTTGTCAATTTACAGCAAACCGGCTGTCATCTGGTGGTGCTGGCCGGAAACCATGACTCCGTCGCCACGCTCAACGAATCCCGCGATATTCTGGCGTTTCTCAACACCACCGTGGTCGCCAGCGCAGGCCACGCGCCGCAGTACCTTTACCGTTGCGACGGCACGCCGGGCGCCGTGCTTTGCCCGATTCCGTTTTTACGCCCGCGCGACATCATCACCAGCCAGGCGGGGCTTTCAGGCAATGAAAAACAGCAGCATCTGCTCGGGGCGATCACGGATTATTACCAACAACAGTATCAGGAAGCCTGTAAGCTGCGCGGCGACGGCGATCAAACTCTGCCGGTTATCGCCACCGGGCACCTGACCACCGTCGGCGCCAGTAAAAGTGACGCGGTACGTGACATCTATATTGGCACGCTGGACGCCTTCCCGGCGCAAAACTTCCCTCCTGCCGATTATATCGCGCTGGGACACATTCACCGGGCGCAGATCATTGGCGGCACGGAACACATCCGCTACTGCGGCTCTCCGATCGCGCTGAGTTTTGATGAGTGCGGCAAAAGCAAATGCGTCCATCTGGTCAGTTTTGCAAACGGCAAATTACATCAAGTAGAGAACCTCACCGTTCCCGTCACTCAACCGCTAGCGGTGCTGAAAGGCGATCTGGCCTCCATCACCGAACAACTTGAGCAATGGCGCGATGCTCACCAGGAGCCTCCCGTCTGGCTGGATATTGAAATCACCACTGACGAATACCTTCACGATATGCAGCGCAAAATTCAGGCATTAACGGAGTCGCTGCCCGTTGAGGTTTTACTGGTGCGCCGCAGTCGGGAAAATCGCGAACGCATTATGGCTAACGAACGACGTGAAACCCTGAGCGAACTGCGCGTGGAAGACGTTTTTACCCGCCGTCTGGCGCTGGAAGAGCTGGATGAACCCCAGCGTGAACGTCTGACGCAGCTTTTTACCACCACCCTACATTCGCTGTCCGGGGAGCATGACGCATGAAGATTCTCAGCCTGCGCCTGAAAAACCTCAACTCCCTGAAGGGAGAATGGAAAGTCGATTTCACGGCAGAACCTTTTGCCAGCAACGGGCTGTTTGCCATCACCGGGCCGACCGGCGCGGGGAAAACCACGCTGCTCGACGCCATCTGTCTTGCGCTCTATCACGAGACGCCGCGCCTGAGCACCGTTTCGCAATCGCAAAACGATCTGATGACCCGCGATACGGCCGAATGCCTTGCCGAAGTGGAGTTCGAGGTTAAAGGCGAGTCTTACCGCGCTTTCTGGAGCCAGAACCGCGCCCGCAATCAGCCGGACGGAAACCTGCAAGTGCCGCGCGTGGAGCTGGCGCGCTGCGCCGACGGAAAAATCCTCGCCGATAAGGTCAAAGATAAGCTGGAGATGACGGCATCGCTTACCGGGCTGGATTACGGACGCTTTACCCGCTCCATGCTGCTGTCGCAGGGGCAGTTCGCTGCGTTTCTCAATGCGAAGCCAAAAGAGCGCGCTGAGCTTCTGGAAGAGCTGACCGGAACCGAAATCTACGGGCAGATCTCCGCGCTGGTGTTTGAAAAGCACAAGACCGCCCGCACCGACCTGGAAAAGCTTCAGGCGCAGGCCAGCGGCGTCTCGCTGTTAGCGCCGGAGCAGCAGCATTCCCTCAATGAAAGTTTGCAGGCGCTCACTGACGAAGAAAAACAGCTGCTCGCCCGCCAGCAGCTTCACCAGCAACATCTGCACTGGCTGACCCGTCAGAATGAGTTGCAGGCTGAAATGAATCGCCGCCAGCAGGCGCTGCGGGTCTCCCAGGAAGAACAGGAAAACGCGCAGCCGCAGCTGGCCGCGCTGAACCTGGCGCATCCTGCCCGGCAGTTACGCCCACACTGGGAACGCATTGAGGAACAAACCGCTGCCGCCGGGCGCACACGTCAGCAAATTCAGGAAGTGAATGCTCGCTTACAAAGCGTATTACACCTGCGCAGCCGCATTCGACACAGCGCTCAACAACAATCCGCCGAACTGCGCGCCACCATGCAGACGCTGACCGGGTGGCTCACCGAGCATGAACGCTTCCGCTTGTGGAGCAGTGAACTGGCAGGCTGGCGTGCGCTGTTTGCTCAACAGTCCAGCGATAAAGTGCAGTTGCTTAAATGGCAGCAGCAGTGTGCAAGCGATATCCGCAAGCGTGACGCGCTTCCACCGAATCCTCTGACGCTTACGCCAGAAGAGGCCACGGCAGCGCTGGCGCAGCATACGCAGCAGCAGCCGCTGCGTCAGCGGCTCGCCAGCCTGCATGGGCAGATAGCGCCTAAGCAAAAACGACGGGAACAACTGCAAACCGCGATCCAGAATAGTCAGCAGGAGTTGGCCCGACGCAGTGCGGCGCTGGAGGGTAAGCGGCAGAAATATAAAGAAAAAAATCAGCAGTTCATGGATGTAAAAACGATTTGCGAGCAGGAGGCGCGCATCAAAGATCTGGAAAGCCAGCGAGCGCTGCTGCAATCCGGTCAGCCATGCCCGCTCTGCGGCTCGACCTCGCATCCGGCGATTGCATCCTATCAGGCACTCGAACCCGGCGTGAATCAGGCGCGGCGCGATGCACTGGAAAAAGAGGTCAAGACGCTGGCTGAAGAAGGCGCCGCCTTACGCGGGCAACTGGAAACATTAACGCAGCAGCTACACCGCGACGAAAGCGAAGTGCAGGCACTGGTAAAAGAGGAGCAAGCGCTCACTCAAGAATGGCAGACGCTGTGTGACGCGCTGAACGTTACGCTGCACCCTCAGGACGATATTTCACCGTGGCTGACCGCCCGGCAGGACTATGAACAACAGCTGTATCAGCTCAGCCAGCGCCATATGTTGCAGGCGCAGATCGCCGCCCATACCGGGCAGGTTACGCAGTTTCAGCAGCAAATCGACCAGCGTCAAACCACGTTGCTGTCTGAACTGCGCCGCTACGGGTTATCCCTGCCCGCCGACGGAGAAGAAGCGTCGTGGTTAAACGCCCGCGCGGATGACGCGCAAACATGGCAACAGCGCCAGACGGAACTGGGTGAGCTACAAACGCGCATCGCGCAGTTGACTCCCCTGCTGGAGACACTACCGGAAACAGATATTCTCCCGGAGAGCGACGAGCGCGTGGCGCTGGATAACTGGCGGCAGGTACATGATGATTGCGTTTCGCTACAGAGCCAGTGGCAGACCTTGCAGCAGCAGGAAGCGCAGGAAATGCAGCGGGTAGCACAGGCGCAGGCGCACTTTGACGCCGCGCTCAAGGCTAGCGTATTTGACGATCGTGCCGCCTTCCTTGCCGCGCTGCTGGACGATGAGACCATCGCCCGCCTCGAACAACATCGCCAGGCGCTGGAAAACCAGTTACAGCAGGCGCAGGCCTTAGCCGCTCAGGCGAACCAGGCGCTGGCAGAACATCAACAACATCCGCCCGAGGGGCTGGATCTCACGCTCACACCTGAACACATTCAGCAGGCCGTGGCGCAATTAACCGGACAACTGCGGGACAATACGACGCGTCAGGGGGAGATCCGCCAGCAGCTCAAACAGGATGCGAATAACCGCCAACAGCAGCAGTCTCTGATGCTGGAGATTGAAAACGCCTCGCAGCAGGTGGAGGACTGGGGTTATCTGAACGCGTTAATCGGCTCTAAAGAGGGCGATAAATTCCGCAAATTTGCTCAGGGACTGACGCTGGATAACCTGGTCTGGCTGGCGAACAATCAGCTGACTCGCCTGCATGGTCGTTACCTGCTCCAGCGCAAGGCCAGCGAAGCGCTGGAACTGGAGGTGGTCGATACCTGGCAAGCGGATGCCGTTCGCGATACCCGCACGCTGTCGGGCGGCGAAAGTTTCCTGGTCAGTCTGGCGCTGGCGCTGGCGTTGTCCGACCTGGTCAGCCACAAAACGCGCATCGACTCCCTGTTCCTTGATGAAGGGTTCGGCACGCTGGACAGCGAGACGCTGGATACCGCGCTGGATGCCCTGGACGCGCTGAATGCCACCGGTAAGACGATTGGCGTAATAAGCCATGTGGAAGCGATGAAAGAACGCATTCCTGTGCAAATTAAGGTGAAGAAAATCAACGGGCTGGGTTACAGCAAACTGGATAAGATGTTTGCTGTGGAATGACGGTTGTTTTGCCGGATGGCGGCGTAAACGCCTTATCCGGCCTACAGGGAGCACGTTGTAGGCCCGGTAAGCATAGCGCCACCGGGCATTACGCCGGATGGCGGCGTCACCGCCTTGTCCGGCCTACAGGGAGCACGTTGTAGGCCCGGTAAGCGTAGCGCCACCGGGCACTATGCCGGATGACGGCGTAACCGCCTTATCCGGCCTACAGGGAGCATTTTGTAGGCCCGGTAAGCGTAGCGCCACCGGGCATTACGCCTTATCCGGCAAAAAACGATTTACTCCTGCGGCCACAACCATGCCGCGCCGCGAACGCCGCTGGAATCGCCATGTAACGCCTTACGAACCGGCGTTTCGCATTCGCCGCCAAAAACAAACGGTTTAATCAACGATGGCACGGTGTTGTACAACCGATCGACATTGCTCATCCCGCCGCCTAACACGATAACGTCCGGGTCGAGGATGTTGACCACATGGGCTAACGATTTCGCCAGGCGCAGTTCATAACGGCTAAGCGCCCGTTCCGCCAGCGCGTCCTGCTCGTTAACCAGACGGATAATGTCATTCCCTTTCAGCGGATGACCACTCAGACGATGGTAATCCGTGGCAAACCCGGTTCCTGAGATAAAGGTTTCAATGCAGCCTTGTTTGCCACAGTAGCAGGGCACTTCTTCACGGTAGCGCAGTTCATCTTCATCCATCCACGGCAAGGGATTGTGTCCCCACTCGCCTGCCGTACCGTTGCCGCCGGTATGCGCCCGACCGTTCAGCGCCACGCCAGCCCCGCACCCGGTGCCGATGATCACCGCAAAAACGGTCTGCGCTCCGGCCGCCGCGCCATCCACCGCTTCGGACACCGCCAGACAGTTGGCGTCGTTCGCCAGGCGCACTTCCCGCTGCAAACGCGCACTCAAATCTTTATCGAACGGCTGACCGTTAAGCCAGGTTGAGTTGGCGTTCTTTACCACGCCGGTATAGGGCGAGATCGAACCGGGAATACCCATCCCTACCGTACCCGTCTGGCCCGTCGCCTTTTCCGCCATCCCGACCAGCGAAGCGATGGTCTCTATCGTTTGTCGATAATCATCCCGCGGCGTAGGCAGACGATGGCGAAACAGCTGTTCCCCCGCATCGCCGAGCGCAATCACTTCCGTTTTCGTGCCGCCTAAATCGATACCTATACGCACACATCGCTCCTCATTTTTAGGGAATATCAACAGAGTAGAGGCGGGTGTTCTGGTTGGCAATGCAAGCCCGCCGACAATTCGTTATTATACCCGCTGGATTTAACGACAAGGCCGTGGAAATTATCATGCTGTGGTTCAAAAATTTAATGGTTTACCGTCTTAGCCGCGATATTTCGTTGCGCGCCGAGGAGATGGAAAAACAGCTAGCCTCGATGACGTTTACCCCTTGCGGCAGCCAGGATATGGCAAAAATGGGCTGGGTTCCGCCAATGGGCTCGCACAGCGATGCGTTAACGCATACCGCCAATGGCCAAATTATTATCTGCGCGCGCAAAGAAGAGAAGATTCTGCCGTCGCCGGTGATCAAGCAAGCGCTGGAAGCGAAAATCGCCAAACTGGAAGCTGACCAGGGGCGCAAGCTAAAAAAAACGGAAAAAGACTCACTGAAAGATGAAGTGCTGCACTCACTGCTGCCGCGCGCCTTTAGCCGTTTTAGTCAGACAATGATGTGGATCGACACCGTTAATGGTCTGATCATGGTCGATTGCGCAAGCGCTAAAAAAGCGGAAGATACGCTGGCGCTGCTGCGTAAAAGCCTCGGCTCGCTGCCGGTGGTTCCGCTGGCGCTGGAAAATCCTATCGAGCTGACGCTCACCGAATGGGTGCGTTCCGGTACGGTGGCGCAGGGATTCCAGTTGCTGGACGAAGCAGAGCTGAAAGCAATGCTGGAAGACGGCGGCGTGATCCGCGCGAAGAAACAGGATCTGGTCAGCGACGAGATCGCCGTGCACATTGAAGCGGGTAAAGTGGTCACGAAACTGGCGCTCGACTGGCAGCAGCGCATTCAGTTCTTGATCTGCGATGACGGTTCGATCAAACGCCTGAAGTTCAGCGATGAACTGCGCGATCAAAACGAAGATATCGATCGCGAAGACTACGCTCAGCGTTTTGATGCCGATTTCATTCTGATGACGGGTGAGTTGGCGGCGTTAATTCAAAGCCTGGTTGAAGGTCTGGGCGGCGAAGCGCAACGCTAAGTGAATATTCCCTCTCCGCCGGGAGAGGGAAGCGCCATTATAAATAGCGGCAAAGATAGGACGTCGGTTCAGCCACCTGCAAATGGAACTCACTTTGGCCAGGGACGTTAAACACCTCGCCCGCTGCGTAGACTTTCCACTCGGTTTCCCCCGGAAGCAGTACGTTCAACGCGCCACTGACCACCGTCATCTCCTCCGGCGCGGCAGTGCTAAAGGCATATTCGCCTTCCGCCATCACGCCGACACTGGCGCGACCAGTACTGCTGCTGGTAAAGCCGATCGATTTCACTTTGCCGGAAAAGTATTCGTTACTTTGTAGCATAAACTGGCCCTTTCTCATGGTTACGTTAAGCACCAATATAGGGTCGCGACCTTCTGCCTGTCACGCAAAATTAACCGAGTAATTCCGAAGCCAGCCGTGCAATCAATACATTAGAGAGCAAGACCGGAACATCCAGCGCTCTTTGCAATAAATCACGATGACGCTGATTAAATCCAATGGAATCCAGCATGATCACATCCGCGCCCTGTTCCAGCAAATCTTTACCGGCATCAATCAGTTGTTGTTCCGATCCCTGCACGGGATTCGCCAAAGAAAAGACCGGAGGACGTTGTAAGACCTGCCATTTTCTCGCCTGCACATCCAGTAACTCTTCAACCGGCACAATCACGCCCACCTGGTGGCCATCAACAATCGACGCCACTAACGGCGGGATAATACGCAACGGCTCCAGCAGGATCGTGTTACGCGCGGTCATACTGTTAATCGCGGCGGTATTCATCAATAAAATGACATCGTAGCCCTGGTTATCCAGCACTTCGATAATACTTTGCAGGTCGCGCTCCACTTTCTGGCGCGAAACATGGACGATTTGGTTATCACTGAGCAACGTTAATAGCGGATCGTCTCCGGCCTCGACGGCGTACTCCGCCAACACCTCTTCACGGCTGATCTCACCCAACAGACTATGATGGGTAATATGTTGCTCATCGATATACTCCGTCAGAAGCGGCAGCACTTCGCTCATTGGCACAACGCCGATCGTGAGGATAGCCAACGACGCACTCATTTTCTGTTCCACCTTCTTTTTACTTCGTCGTTAATTCCCGGGTAAATGCCTGAACACTTACCTGCCCTGCGCTACAAATGCAGAAAAGCGTAGCAGGAGATCGGCAATGCATTGTGTAAAGATTCCAAATCACTCCAGTAGTATATTGTTATCGTTTAATTTTCAGTTTTAGCAGAATGCGGCAATGAGTGAAAAGTGTGATGCAAGTACGTTGTGACGTGACTCAGGCGCCTTGCCGGGCGTTCCACACGTCAGGATTTATCAGCTTTTATCGGGATCTTCATAGCGCGTTTTGGCATCCATCGCTTCCTGCGCGGAAGGATGCTCGCTGATCAGTGCGTTGGGTTCGGGATAGTCGGCGCGAAGCTGGTACCAGGTCACCGTCTGACCTGGCGTTCCTTTCTCAACGGTGACGATATACGCTTCCCGGGGATAAGGCGGTTTTGTTGGCATAGTTCTTCCTTTTTACTGGATGAACTTTAATTATAGACGCCGCCCTGCAATCGTTGCGCCGTCTGCGACAACGCCGCAAGAATTTCAGAAACAACCTGGTCAGGGGCATGGCTCGCATCGATGATGTAATGCGCGGCTTCACGATACAGCGCGTCGCGCTGTTCGAGCACTTCCTGCACCTCTTCACTTAAGGGCTTGCCGGTTAGCGTCGGGCGCAGTCCCTCTTCTGGCGCGGCCTCCAGCCGGTTCACCAGCGTGGACACTGGCGCGCTTAAATAAATCACAATGCCATTTTCGCGCATATAGCGACGATTGTATTCGGTGAGGATGATCCCTCCCCCCGTCGCAACCACCGTTGACGGCGCGGTAACCGCCTTCAGCGCTGCTGTTTCTCTGGCGCGAAAGCTGTCCCACCCTTCCCGGTCAACAATTTCCGCAACCGTCATCTGGACGTGCGATTGCAACCACCGATCGGTATCAACAAACTGGAAATCCACTGCCTGCGCAAGCGCCATACCGGTTGTTGTTTTACCACAGCCGCGAGGGCCAACAAGAAAGAGAGGTTGCGTCATAGCGGGCTTTCCCCAGAGAGCCGCAAAGGTGCGGGATCTGATGTCATCAAAGTAATAATCATACCACCAAACTAGTACATCGTTAAATGTAAATAAATCATTCCACAAAAACCGTGAAAGATTGTACGCGCTTACTATAACAAGAAATCATCAGCAGCAAAGTGTAAAAATAACATTACATTTAGCGCGTTCTGCGCTGGACTTCCAGCCACCACTTATCCAGCTCGGCGGCGAAATGCTGGCGATCGCGCGGAGAAAGGCTGTCCGGCCCGCCCGTCTGAATCCCGCTGGCGCGCAGGGTATCCATAAAATCACGCATTGTCAGGCGTTCGCGGATCGTTGACTCCGTATAGCGTTCACCGCGTGGATTCAGCGCCGCCGCCCCTTTTTCCAGCACTTCAGAGGCCAGCGGGATATCCGCCGTAATGACCAAATCTCCGGCTTCGCACTGACGCACAATCTCGTTGTCAGCGACATCAAATCCGGCGGGTACGCGCAGTGTGCGGATAAAACGCGAAGGCGGTACGCGTAAATTCTGGTTTGCCACCAGAATAAGCGGCATCTGCATACGTTCAGACGCACGGTACAGAATCTCTTTAATCACATTCGGACACGCATCCGCATCCACCCATATTGTCATAACCGCTCCAGGCTCATGTGCAATCGTCTATTGTCTCGTGCTTTTGTCTTCCGTCAAAGTGCTGTTTCTCCTTCATGAGACTTTCAATCCACGTTAAGCTAATAACCCCAACTAAAAATACGCATAGGGAGTGACGAAATGGAGAAGAAAATCGGTTTTATCGGTTGCGGTAATATGGGAAAAGCCATTCTGGGCGGCCTGATTGCCAGCGGTCAGGTTCTCCCCGGGCAAACCTGGGTCTATACCCCGTCCCCGGATAACGTCGCCGCGCTGCACGATCGGTACGGCATCAATGCGGCGCAGAGTGCGCAGGACGTCGCGCAGGTTGCGGATATCGTTTTCGGCGCCGTGAAGCCGGGCATCATGATTAAAGTGCTGAGCGAAATCAGCTCCAGCCTGAACAAGGACTCATTAGTCGTCTCTATCGCTGCGGGGGTCACGCTCGATCAGCTGGCGCGCGCGCTGGGGCACGATCGCAAAATTGTTCGCGCGATGCCAAACACGCCGTCTTTAGTCAACGCGGGCATGACCTCCATAACGCCAAATGCGCTGGTCACGCCGGAAGATACCGCTGACGTGCTGAACATTTTCCGCTGCTTTGGCGAAGCGGAAGTGATTGCCGAGTCGATGATCCACCCCGTCGTTGGGGTCAGCGGTTCCGCTCCGGCTTATGTCTTCATGTTTATTGAGGCGATGGCCGATGCCGCAGTGCTGGGCGGAATGCCTCGCGCGCAGGCCTATAAATTCGCCGCGCAGGCCGTAATGGGCTCCGCCAAAATGGTGCTCGAAACGGGTAAACATCCGGGTGAACTGAAAGATATGGTGTGCTCGCCTGGCGGGACGACCATTGAAGCCGTTCGGGTGCTGGAGGAGCGAGGGTTCCGGGCGTCGATTATCGAAGCGATGGCGAAGTGTATGGAAAAATCAGAGAAACTCAGTAAGTCCTGAGCCAGTTGCCGGACGTCAGGCCGCCACTTCGGTACGGTTACGTCCGGCGTTCTTTGCTTTATAAAGCGCCATATCCGCCGATTTCAGCCATTCCCGGTAGTGTCCGATTTGCGTGGTCAATGGCGCAACGCCCACGCTGATGCGCAAAATAACCTGTGGCGCGCACGGCAGGCGTAACGCGTTTAATCGCTCATGAACCCGCGACATCGCGGCAATCGCGTTATCCGCTGGCGTACCGCACATGATCACCGCAAACTCGTCGCCGCCAAAACGTCCTATCACATCGCTGCCGCGCAGCGTCATCTGCAACTGGCGCGTCAGGGCAATGATCGCCTCATCTCCGACATCGTGCCCCCAGGTATCGTTAATGCTCTTAAAGTGATCGATATCGATGATGAGCAACGTGGCGTCCCGGTGGTAGCGGCGACAGTTATCAAATTCATTACGCAACAATATTTCCCAGTGACGCCGGTTATAGACCCCGGTCATGCCATCCCGCATGCTCATCACCTGTAGCCTGCGTTTATGTTCCGCCAGCTTAGTCGCCGTCTGGTAACTCACCCAGGCAAACAGCAAGGGATAAATCACAATCACCGGCAGGGAGAACCACCACTCCAGCGGCGCGCTGCGAAAAGCCACGGTAATTCCGGTCAGCTGTAACGTCACCAGACATGACACAACCATTAACACCATACCGGCAATAAAGAGCCGCAGCCCTCCCGCGCCCATCAAATTCATACACATCATCATCAGCAGAGCCGTGGAGGGCAGCACGTTGACGCCCATCACCCCAACCCAGACGCCAGCAAGAATGGCGTCCGCCTTTAAGTTGTATATTTCCCGGCTTAAGGGATCGATGGCTTTACTCGCCAGTTGCCACGCCAGGTGCGGCCAGACGAAAGACCAGCCGACCAGAAACAACCACCATCCTCCCGCAATCGGTTGTGAAGCCAGTACGGCGGCGATCGGGAGAAACATCCATCCCAGTCCTACCGCACGCGGCAGTCTCACCCGCCTGGCGAATCGCAGCCCGGAGCGTTGATGGTCATTTTGAGGAGAGTGAGGTGGCTCACTCTGTGCGACCGCTTTTTTGTAAAAGTTTTCATCATTCATTATTTTTTGGGAACATTCTGAAACAATTTTCCCAAATTATAGAGAGGGGGATTGTGAAGGAAGTATGAAATTTCGGGTGAGTGATTTTCTCAGCTCACCCGTTAGCACTATGCGGATTTTTTCAGACAGGCACTCATAAACTTGCTGCGATCGTCGCCTTTCAGCGACTGGTCCGTCGCCTGCTGGTTGCACTCACGCATTCTCTGTTGCTGCGGCGTCAGGCTTTTCTCACCAGGGGCGGATTTACTGTTTTTCAGGCAATCGCTCATGTAGGTCTTACGCGCATCCCCTTTTAACGCCTGCGCCGTCGCCTGCTGATTGCAGCTCGTCATACGCTGTTGTTGCGGGGTTAATGTCTTCTCGGCAGCGCCGACGGCGGTTAAAAAAACCAGCCCAAACAGCAGGGTAACCAGTAATGTTATTTTCATAGCACCATCCTTCTGTGAGTGTTGACACTACACGTCATCCTTCTGGTTACGTGCGCCGTAACCGAAGGAGGCTAACTCTAAGTCTGGCTGCTGACGACGAAAATACCACCTGACGGCAAAAGTATTGCCGTCAGGAGTCCGTTTACTTCAGTCCCAACGCCGCTTTCATGGTGTAGAACAGATCGGTCTGGTCCGTTAATCCGACGACATTCGCCGCATGCGGGCCGTATGCGGCAATGCGCAACTGGCTGCCGGTATGTTCCTGCGACTCCTCTTCCGAGTTGCCGTAGCTGATGACCATCACCGCGCCATCTTTGGTATTTAACGCCTGCGTCAGTCCCGGCGCTTTGCTTTCCGGCGCGATAATCTGGCTGGAATGCGCATGATCGGCAGTCACCACAACCAGGGTATTGCCCTCTTTTTTAGCGAATGCGAGCGCACGCTGTACGGCTTCGTCCAGATCGACCGTTTCACCAATCTGCCCGCATGGGTTGGCGGCGTGATCCTGTTTATCGATAGACGCGCCTTCAACCTGCAAGAAGAAACCTTTTTCATTCTTACTCAACAGCTCAATCGCTTTGTCCGTCATTTGCGCCAGCGTAGGCACGGTATCATCGCGCTGCGGGTTTGCCTTGCAGGTCACCGCAGGTTGTTCAAGGTTGCCGTGATAAGAGGCTTTCGGGCCTTCCCAGCGAACCGGCATGTTGCCGTCGGAGAACAAGCCCAGCAGCGGCTTATCCTGATTTGCCGCCGTTACCGCCTTCAGCGAGTCGGCATCGTTCACCAGCTGATATCCCCGCGCCAGCGCCTGCTCACGCAGCGTTTTCCCCTGCCATTCGCCTGCTGTCGCCATTTCAGCAAAGGTGGCCGCGCCGCCACCAAGCGTAACGTCCGCCCGCGTATTCAGCAGTTGCTCGGTGATCGACCCTTTTCCACCCTTCTCCAGCGCGTTTGTCGGGCAAAGAGTGCTGGTAAGGTTGGGGCCGTAGCATTTGCGTGAGGTTACATGGGAGACTAACGCGGCGGGTGTCGCATCCTGTAATTCTGCGGTCGAGACGTTGCCCGTCGCCAGACCTGCCGCTTTGGCCATCTCCAGGATCGTGGTGTGATCTTTTTCGTGGATATCGACGCCTAACGCGCCGTTATAGGTTTTAACTCCCGTCGACCACGCCGTTGCCGACGCGGCGGAGTCTGTGACGTAATCCGGTTTACCCGTTTCTTTATCCAGCGCGTAATGGGTGTATTGCCCGGTCAACGGTAAAGCATCAATTCCTTTAAAAAAGCCGCCGGCCCCTTGCGCATAATTTCGCGCCGCAGTGATTTCAGAATCACCCATACCGTCGCCAATCAGCAGGATAATATTTTTGGCCGGTTTATCGCTCAGCGAATCTCGCAGCGCCGCCGTTTGATCGCCCGCTAATCGGCGCGCCCCGCCCGGCGTGGTAATATCTCCCTGTGCGGCACGATTATCCAGCACCGTCATCGTGGACGTCCTGGCATGCGTAATGGGGGTAAACAGCAGAGGTAACAGGGCAATAGCAATAGCGCTTTGTTTCACTTTATTTTCTCCATGTGCCTACCCTAAATAATTCGGGTTACAGAAAGCCAATGCATATGCAACCTGAAGTACAACGGGTATAAATACAGTAAAATAAAAACAAAGCGACTATAGGTAACTGACGTGACAAGGTTATGACAGTGTTTACTCTGAATACGATCAGCTACGAGGATGCCTCAGTAACTTTTTTACATACTGGCGCAGCAATTCCGTATCGTAATCTGGAACGCTGGCATCCGGCTTTACGCCGTCGAGCGCATCCTCAACCTGATGAATGAGCTTCTGCTGCTCATTTTGCGCCATATTACGCAGCATCGCCGTGACAATAATCTCTAACGCTTCTACCTGAGCAACCAGTTCTTTCGACTCTTCTTCTTTTTGGGCGAGCCTCAGCAACAACTCTGAAATGAGATTTTTCATGACCGTATTTCCTTATCCGAGGAATGCTGACGTTATCATTATGGTTCACGACTGCCTAGAGGGTAAAAGTAGTATTTTTATGATAAAGGAAAGACTTTCTGTAAATAATGCGCTGACAAAATGGAGCGAAACGTTTCTCGCGAGAAAATAATTCAACCGTAAAAAATCAGGGTATAAATAGTCACGCCATTACATAAATTAAAGTTATGGTAAATACGCCAGAATTTAACTTAAAGCGTATCGCCATAATATATTTGATATCCCAGATTGACCCTGTCCAGCGTCTCTTTTCCGCCCAGACGTTTAATCAGCATATCTGCGGCTACGCTTCCCATATCGTAGCGGGGGGTAATCACGCTCGCTATTTTTTGCAAACGTGCGCGGCCGATTTCCAGGCCATGAAATCCGGCAATAGCAACCTGTTGCGGAACGGGGATCTGCTGCGACTGACACTCCAGCAGCGCGCCAACGGCTAAGTCGTCATTGGTGCAAAAAATCGCGTTAATATCCGGTCTGTCGCGCATCGTCTGCAAAAACAACTGACGACCTAAGGCCAGTGACGAAATGGCTTTTGGCACCACATGGTAAGGCTGTAACCCCTGTTCGTTCAGCGCACGCTCAACGCCGCGATAGCGACTGACATCACGCGGGTCGTCCATTGAGCCGAAAAACGCCACAGCGCGTTTTCCCGCCTCCAGAAACGCCTGAGTCATATCCCACGCGGCTTTTTCGTTATCAATACCAACCTGCATATCCAGACAATGCTCGGTGATATCCATTAACTCCGCCACGGGGATACCGCTGGCGCGCACATACTGCACCATACGTTCAGTATGTTGTTTTCCGGTCAGAATCAGCGCATCAATGTTGTAGGAGAGCAGGTTAAGCACTTCGCGCTCTTCCCGCTCCGGGTCATATTCATAGTTAGCGATCAGCGTCTGGTATTGGTGAGCGGAAGTCACCGACTCAATCCCCGCCAGGACATCGGCAAAAATCTGGTTGCGAAAGGAGGGAATCAGCACCCCGATCGTTTTACTGCGCGCATTAAGCAAAATCTCGGGGGCGCGATTGGGAATATAATTATTCTCCTCCATGATCTTCGAAATCAGCTCGCGGCTACGCTGCGAGACCTGATTGGGATCGCGAAGATAACGGCTTACCGTCATCTTATTTAGCCCAGCCAGCGTGGCGATATCCTGCAAGGTCATCCGATTGTTTTTCATGAAGTTCTCTGCGAAAGACAGCGTGATCAATTCGCAGAGAACCTTAACACAGCCAGCGAGGGACTGCATCTTATCCGACCGGATTAGCCCACCGCTTTCCCGGTTTGTAAGGATGTGGACGACGGCGCCTGATTAGCGCGCACGTTATACATCAATACCACCGAGGCCAGCAGGGAAATCGCCATAAAGGTGTACGAAACGCCCGGCCCGCCCGTCAGGCCATTGAGATACCCCACCAGCCATGCGCCGAGGAATGCCCCTAACGCGCCGAAACTGTTGATTAAGCCCATCGACACGCCCGCCACATTACGCGGCAACAGTTCAGGAATTAAGGCAAAAAACGGGCCGTAAGGCGCATACATGCAGGCTGCGGCAACCACCAGCAATCCATAAGAGAGCCAGAAAGCGTTGCTCCCCAACAGCCAGGAACATAAGAAAGCGATGGCGGCAATCAGCAGCAACGGCCAGATAAACAGCTTACGGTTTTGAAACTTATCCGATAACCACGACACGGTAAGCATCAGACAGATCGCCGCCAGATAAGGCACGGCGGCCAGCCAGCCGACGGATACGATATCCATTTGGGCCGCTGATTTCAGGATGGATGGCATCCACATCATGAATCCATACACGCCGATACTCCACAAAGCATGTACCGCGCACAGCATGACAACGTTACGCGAGCGCATGGCTTCCCCGTAGTTACGTACCGGTTTAATATGGGTTTGCTCACGATCCATCGCCTGTTGCAGCGTCTCTTTTTCCTCCGCCGTCAGCCAGCTGGCATCGGCCGGTTTATCACGAACCAGCACCCACCAACAAAATGCCCACAGTACCGCCGGGATGCCCTCAATAATGAACATCTCGCGCCATCCCCAGGCCTGAATCAGATAACCGGAGACAATCGACATCCACAACACGGTGACCGGATTACCCAGAATCAAAAAGGTATTCGCCCGCGAGCGCTCGGTTTTCGTAAACCAGTTGCTGATATAAATCAGCATGGCTGGCATCACCGCCGCCTCAACCACGCCAAGAGTAAAACGGATCGCCATCAGCATGGGAATATTACTGACAAACCCCGTCGCGGCGGCACATATTCCCCACAGAATCAGGCTGAAAAAGATCATTTTCCGTACGCTGCGTTTAACGGCGTACAAAGCTCCCGGCACCTGAAAGAAGAAATACCCGAGGAAAAAAAGCGCGCCAATTAAGGATGCGGTTCCTTTCGTAATACCCAGATCGGTTTCAATACCTGCCGCAGCGGCAAAACCATAATTGGCGCGATCGAGATACGCTAAGCTGTAAGTAATAAAAATAATCGGCATTAAATACCACCAGCGCCGGGCTGGTAATTTAGCAAGAGCGTTCATACACGTTCCTTTTGATAATGAGTCTATACCGCAGCTAACATTCCGCCGTCGACGAAGAGAATATGACCGTTAACAAAATTCGAGGCCGGGGCCGCAAGATAAACCGCCGCGCCAATCAACTCCTCCGGCTTTCCCCAACGCGCGGCGGGCGTACGTTGGTACAGCCAGGCGGAAAAGGCGTCGTCGTTCACCAGCGCTTCCGTCATCTCTGTGGCAAAATAGCCCGGCGCAATACCGTTAACCTGAATATTATATTCCGCCAGTTCCACGCACATTCCTCGCGTCAACATTTTCACCGCGCCTTTTGAAGCAGCGTAGGGTGTAATTGTTTTCCGGCCTAATTCACTCTGCATGGAACAAATATTAATAATCTTCCCTTCCCGGCGCGCCATCATATATTTGGCCACCTGTTGAGAAACAAGGAAGACGGATTTCTGATTGACATCAATAACGCGATCCCACTCTGCTTCAGGAAATTCCGTCAGGGGGTAACGACGCTGGATACCGGCATTATTGATGAGAATATCAATCGCCCCAATTTCCTGCTCAATATGCGCAATCGCTTTTTCCACCTCCGCCGCGTGAGTGACATCAAACCCATAACCCACGGCGTCATAACCCAGAGCCGTCAGTGTGCTCGCGGCCTGTTCCGCCCGCTGCTGCGTAATGTCGTTAATCACCAGGCTGGCGCCATGCTCTGCCAGTCCCCTTGCCAGCAAATTACCGATTCCCTGCGCTGACCCCGTAATCAATGCGCGTTTACCTGCAAGACTAAAAATACTTTTCATCAAAAACCTCTTTTTCGATAGCTGTTACGCGTAACTGTATACGCGTAACAGTAGAAAAAAGAAGTTCTCTTACACAACTAATGGTCAATTTGTGATCTACATTGGATTTGGCAGCAAAGAAAGGATCATGTACAGAATGCTTTCTGCACATGATCACGATTAACAGCGGATCTCAGGCAGCGTGACGGCGGCGCAACGCAATCGCCAGTTGCCAGATATTCACCAGCACAATGAGCGCCGTCGCGACAAATACCCAGCGAAAGCCCGCCATCGCCGATACGGACGCCCCCATCAACGGCCCGGCCACATTTCCGAGATACATAAACGACTGGTTATAACCAAAGATACGGCCGGTTATTCGATCGCTGGAATACTTCACCAATAAGGTCTGTACGGCAGGCAGCATCGCGCCATCGGCAAAACCTAACAGAAAACGCAGAACCCCCAACTGGAACGGCGTCGTCACCCACGACATGGCGAAAAACAGCACCACGGCACAGACCAGCGTCGCCATCAAAATCCTTTCCGTCCCGATCCTGTCGCCAAGTTTGCCAAGGCGGGGGGCGGAAATGAGCGCTGAAACGCCAGGCACCGACGCAATTAACCCGCTCAAAAAGGCAATGTTCGTGCTGTCCGGCAGCATGGATTTGATAAACAGCGCCAGGATGGGGCTGATCGAACCGTTACAGAGCTGTATCACCATCGTCGTGAAAAACAGGCTAATCACCAGACCCGGATAGGGCAATGAGGCAAAAACCGCTTTGCCGCTCAGTCGTTCACTCTTTTTGAGAGTCGGACGAACGCCCTCTTTAATTAAAAACAGCGTTACCAGAAAGCTCACCATCAACAGCGTGGCGGTAATAAAAAAGACCGCCCGCAGCCCGATATGATCGGCAATAACTCCGCCCATTAACGGCCCGCCGATCACCCCGCTGATCTGGGCGGTGGAAAGCGTGCTGAGCGCCCAACCGCTACGCTCTCTCGGCACCTGCGAAGCCACCAGCGCCATCGCGTTAGGAATGTACCCGGAGGTGAGCCCCATGACGCCGCGCAAAAGAAACAGTTGCCAGACATTGGTCGCAAACGCCTGAAGTAAAATCGCGATCGCCATGCCGAGCGATGCGCGCAGTAGCATCAGTTTGCGGCCTTTACGGTCAGCCAGACTGCCCCACATGGGCGAAACAATCGCGGAGATGAGAAAGGTAATACTGAAGGTTAAGCCAGACCACATGGAGAGCGCTTCATGCGAAGTGACGCCCATTTGCGAGATATACAGCGGTAAAAATGGCAGGATCTGACTGATCGCCAGCCCGGTAAAAAAGCAGCCGAACCAGACGGAGATAAGATTAACCTTCCAGGATTCCATAAGTGCTCATAACGATAAATAGCTGAAAACGCTCACCAGCTTAGCAAGTTGCGCCAGCAGAAGCGGTTCCAGAGATGCGGTAACCTCTATTTTGCTATTTTATCTCCCCGTTCATCAGATTTGTGAAACATGTCACATTATATACCCGCTCAGAACAGGGATTTATGCTTCAACGACAAAGCCCGTATCCGCGCATACCGAGATGGAAATGGTTGGCGTGCGCGGCGTTGTACTCCGGCCCCAGTCCATTGCCATAATAAGTGCAACTGGCGTTAAGCATCGCGCGCAGCCAGGGGGCGGTTTTCTCATCCTTCCATCCCCGCAGAACCGTAACTTTTCGACCGTCCGCCAGTTGAAAACCGCTGATATCCCACGCCTGCGCGCTGGCATGTTCACTGCGACGCGCATCCGCCCGGTGATAGATATTGCGACAGGCATAGCTGCCAAGGTGCTCAATACGGGTCAGTTGACTGCCCATAAACGACTGGGTTAGCGGTTTCGCCTGGCGCGCCACAAACAGCGCAGAACTCAGCGCCAGCGGGCAAGAGGCCAGGAAACTGCTGCTCAACGCCACGGAGCCAAAATGCCTGACCCGTACCACGTCTGACAGCGGACATTCGCCCGCGCTGTCGGCAACGGGTTGCGACGAGATCATTCCCTGGCGATTGGCCTGCTCAAGTAATCCCTGGCACTGTTGCGGCGTCAGACGCTGTAGTTTGAATTTGGTGAGCCAGCCCGGAGGATCGGACAGTTGCAGGGGAACAAAAGGATTGTAATGCGACGGAAGAGAGCGGTAACCCACCACCCCCACGGCCCCCAGCAGCACAATCGCAAGCCACCCCTTACCTTTCACGCCCCCTCCTCTCTGATTCCCTTAAACATTATGGCAGAAGCCCGCGAATCCGACGTTTTGTCGTGGTAATGTATACGCTTTGCGTTCGATGGAATGGGTTTTTAAGATGGCAAAATTGCGGGTAGGTATCGTATTTGGTGGTAAATCAGCGGAACATGAAGTGTCTTTGCAATCGGCAAAAAATATTGTCGATGCCATCGACAAAGCCCGCTTTGACGTTGTGCTGTTAGGCATTGATAAACAAGGGCAATGGCATGTCAGCGATGCCGAAAACTATCTGCTGAATGCAAACGACCCCGCGCACATTGCGCTGCGCCCCTCTTCTACCAGCCTGGCGCAGGTTCCGGGCAAACACGAACACCAGTTAATTGACGCACAGAACGGCCAGCCATTGCCGACGGTGGACGTCATTTTCCCGATCGTACACGGCACGCTGGGGGAAGACGGGTCGCTGCAAGGGATGCTGCGCGTAGCGAATTTACCGTTTGTCGGCTCCGATGTGCTGGGTTCCGCCGCCTGTATGGATAAAGACGTCACCAAACGTCTGCTGCGCGATGCCGGGCTGAACATCGCGCCGTTTATTACGCTGACTCGCGCGAATCGCGATGCGATCCGTTTTGCGGAAGTGGCGTCCCGTCTGGGTCTGCCGCTGTTTGTGAAACCCGCAAATCAGGGCTCCTCTGTGGGCGTCAGCAAAGTCACCAGCGAAGCGCAATATGAACAGGCCGTTGCGCTGGCGTTCGAATTCGATCACAAAGTGGTTGTTGAGCAAGGGATCAAAGGCCGTGAGATCGAGTGCGCCGTGCTGGGCAACGATCACCCGCAGGCCAGCACCTGCGGCGAGATCGTCCTGAACAGCGATTTTTACGCTTACGACACCAAATATATCGACGGCAACGGGGCGCAGGTCGTGGTTCCCGCCCAAATCCCGCAAGAGGTGAACGACAAGATCCGCCAGATCGCCATTCAGGCGTACCAGACGTTAGGTTGCGCGGGAATGGCGCGCGTGGACGTCTTCTTAACAGCGGAAAACGAGGTGGTGATTAACGAGATCAATACGCTGCCGGGATTCACCAACATCAGCATGTACCCGAAACTCTGGCAGGCAAGTGGCTTAGGGTATACCGATTTGATTACCCGTCTAATTGAACTGGCGCTGGAACGTCATGCGGCGGATAACGCCCTGAAAACCAGCATGTTATGATGACGATGCGCCATCTGGTGTTGATCGCCTGATGGCGCTTTGGCTTATCAGGCCTACGACGTTTTGCGCCCGTAGGCCGATGCCGCCATCCGGCACACTACCGCATTAAGCTTCTTCGGTTTTATCATCCTCACGGCGACGAATAATCAGCCCGGCAAGCCAGAAACTGAATACCCACGTCACCAGGCCTACCGCGTAGGTTTGCCATCCTTTTGCTTCAAAGCCCAACAACCCCACCACGCCATTCAAAATAAAGATCAGCCCAATGGCGAAAGCATAATAGTGCCAGTCACGGCGAATTTTTACAGGCAGGTTCATGACAGCTCCGACGCTAAAACAATAAAAAATCATCCTCGCACATTTCTGCCTGAGCGTCTGTGGCCTGTGCGGAATTTCTCAGATGTTAATCAATTTAGATTAAGGTAACAAAATTGTGACATCAAACAAAAAATCCGCAATCCAGGAGTCATCCCTGAGTGAAATTACCATCATTCTGATATTGACAAACACGATGACCTGTCAGACTTCACGATAAGCCGCTGGCATGACGCCAGATTCGTGCAGAAGACTATCCCGGAGGTCTTTATGGCTGACTTTACCCTCTCAAAATCCCTGTTTAGCGGGAAACATCGAGATACCTCCTCCACGCCAGGTAATATCGCCTATGCCGTGTTTGTGCTGTTTTGCTTTTGGGCAGGGGCGCAGATCCTGAACCTTCTGGTTCACGCGCCTGGCGTTTATGAACATCTGATGCAGATGCAAGAGACCGGACGCCCCCGCGTGGAAATTGGATTAGGCGTCGGCACCATTTTCGGACTGGTGCCTTTCCTGACAGGTTGCCTGATTTTTGGCGTCATTGCCGTAATTTTGCGCTGGCGTCACCGTCATCAGTAACCCTCCCTGTGCCGGATGACGCCAGGTTTATCCGGCCTACAAATTCATACAACGCGCCCGACGCTCGTCCACACGTTTAGCAAACCACGCGGTAGTGAGATTACGGGTGATCTTCGGACTTTCCAGCTGAATACCTGGCAACATCTCGCGCGGTAATGCCTTACCGGTTTTGGCTTCCGCCAGCTTATACACTTTCTCGTACAACGCCGTCTCCTCAAAAGCGAGGCTGTCTCCCTTTTCCAGTTGACGTCGAATCGCGCTGTCGCTCATGTCCAGTTTGCCCGCCAGCTTACGGATTGCCTGTTCCGTTTTCCCGGCCTCTTTGCTGTCATAACGAATCAAGTCGCCGTCCAGCGCCAGCTTAACGCCGCTGGCTTTACTGACCGCATTCTGAAATGCCGCATTACGACTGGCGTACCAACCGGCATTAAAATCAGCAAAACGGAATACAGGCGCGCTGTAATTCGCCGGATAGTTCAACAGATGCCAGGTTCCAAACCACAGTCCGCCACGGCGGCTAAAGACCTCCTGGCGAACCGTCCCGTTCATGGTCCACGGATAACCTTTTGTGTGCTGTTCGGCAAAGGCGATGCTAACCTGCATCGGCCCGCCGGTATGCACCGGATTAAGCGAACCGAACAGCGTCTGCCCCATCGGCACCATATTAATAAAATCATCAAAAATCGCGCTGAGCTGTTTTTCCGTTTTCACCGCGTCCAGACGTTCGCTGTAGCTTTTTCCGTTCGGGGAGTTAATTTTCAGCGCGGTATGCACCAGAAAAACAGGGATATGCATCCGCTCAGCACGCCTGTCGATCTCCTGCCAGGCGATTTTGCTCAACCCCGGCACCACCGGGTCCGCCTGATAGTTAGACTCCTGCTGCGCCACCGCCAGCACCGAGCAGACATTCTCAACCGTTGGCGCCAGCCCCTGGCTTTCGAAGGTCTTTGCAATGTCCTGCGCCCACGCGTCCCTGTCTTTTACGCTGGCGGGCATTTTCTGGCGCACCACGCTTGCCACATCGACAGGTTTTTCCCCTTTTTTCAGCGGTTGCGAAGGCTGGCTACTACACCCTGCCAGCACCAACGCAGCCAGGAATGATAAAGGGTAAAGACGGGACGCCGCCGACATAACGTTTCCTTTTGTTTGTTAGCTAAATGTATTCGTCACTTCCTGGATATCCTGCCCATCCAGTTCGCGCTCAAAGCTGCGCAGACGTTTATAGATGGACATCAGTTCCACCAGCGTGGTCCAGGAGTTAATCAGATACTGGAAGGAACCGCGCACCTGACCAAACACGTTGGTAATCTGCGTCATCAGGCCCAGCGTAATCGTACCGGCAACAATCGACGGAAACAGCAGGAACAGACCGAAAACGTTATCCACCTGTAGATAGAGAATGCGCGCAATGTTGAAGTACATATAGTGGAAGTAGAGGCGGAAATAGTTCTGGCGCACCGCGCTGAACAACTCACGCACGGTGGGCGGCGTAGCGCGGCTGGCGTCGTCTTCACCATAGACCAGCTCTTTACGGTAAGCGGCCTCAACCCGCTGGTTTTTAAACTCCAGCCCCGGCAGTTTGATCCCCACCACGGCCAGCAATCCTGTTCCCATCAGCGACCAGATGATAGCCGCGATAACCAGCCCATAAGGAATATGCCCGACGATCGGCAGATCCGGTACGTGCGCAGACAGCGTAACCAGTACGGGTAAAAAGGCGATCAACGTCATGATGGCATTGATAAAGCTTACGCCCATATTCTCCAGCGTAGAGGCAAAACGCATCGTATCTTCCTGCACACGCTGCGCGGCGCCTTCAATATGGCGCAAATGCTGCCAGTGCGCCATGTAGTGCTCGTTCATCGCGGTACGCCAGCGAAACACATAATGGCTGACGAAGAAATTATTCATCACGCCAATCACTACGGCAATCAGCGCTATTCCGAGGAACACGCCGACTTCACGGTAAAACTGTTCGATAGTGACCTTATGCGGCGAGCTCAGCGCCGTCTGGATCAGGTCGTAAAACGGCGCGTACCAGGCGTTGACCGCCACGCCTACCTCCACCAAAAACCAGGTCACAAAGATGATCAACGAGGTGCCCAGAATCGACCAGTATTGCCAGCGATGCGGGCTATAAATAAACCAGAACATCGCAAACAATCCGACGCAAAGGACGTAATACGCGTAGAAAATCAGGTAGTCCAGCGACCAGAAGCGTGCGGCACTGATGGGAACATCACCGGAAGCGCCAGTAAGATGCGCAACCCAGGCGCCTCCGCCCGCTTGCCAGAAAATGACGGCGATAAGCGCCCAAAAAAACGCCGAGATAAAAAACGGCCCCGGCTTTGGGAAAAAAGACTTAAACATGATGCTCTCCTGCTAACTTCTTATCGTTATGACGACTGCTGTGCTTTTGCCGCAGCGCTGAGCGCGACAAGACGGGCCTGACCCAACAAAACCGCGACGGAAACCGAGCATTGTGACCCGTATTCGCCAGCTTAGTTCGCACATCATTTTTTCAGAATTGTTTCAGCGAGTTTCGGCTCCCCTTCAACGACAACAGGAAGGCGAAACCCAAAAACCGACCAAGGTTACCACAAGCGCGGGATCACAAAAGCGGACATTCGCGATTGGGAAAAAATGCCCTGTTTACTCGTCGTTACGTTTTTCACACTATTATTGTCTTTTTAGCGCTTTGCAACGCGCCGCCAGGTAGTATAAATACGCATAGTTTTTTCATTTAACTGATGGACACAACCGTTGAAACGTAGTCTGCTTTTTTCTGCCGTGCTGTGCGCGGCGTCATTGACATCTGTCCAGGCGGCACAGCCAATCACCGATCCGGTTTTCGCTTCCGATATCGTTGATCGTTATGCCAACCATATCTTTTACGGCAGCGGCGCGACGGGAATGGCGCTGGTGGTGATTGATGGTAATCAACGCGTGTTCCGCAGTTTCGGGGAGACTCGCCCCGGCAATAACATACATCCTCAACTGGACTCCGTTATTCGCATTGCGTCTATCACGAAACTCATGACCAGCGAGATGCTGGTCAAACTGCTCGATCAGGGGACGGTGAAATTACACGACCCGCTGAGCAAGTATGCCCCGCCTGGGGCGCGCGTACCGACCTACAACGGAACGCCTATCACCCTGGTGAATCTGGCGACCCATACCAGCGCCCTGCCGCGTGAGCAACCCGGCGGCGCGCCGCATCGCCCGGTATTTGTCTGGCCAACCCGCGAACAGCGCTGGAGCTACCTCTCTACCGCAACGCTAAAAGCGGCTCCTGGCTCGCAGGCGTCTTATTCCAACCTTGCGTTTGACCTGTTGGCTGACGCGCTGGCAACCGCATCCGGCAAACCCTACACGCAGTTATTTGAAGAACAGATTACGCGCCCATTGGGGATGAAAGACACAACCTTTACCCCCTCCCCCGATCAGTGCAAGCGCCTGATGGTGGCGGAGAAAGGGGCCAGTCCCTGTAACAACACGCTGGCAGCAATTGGCAGCGGCGGCGTCTATTCCACGCCGGGAGATATGATGCGCTGGATGCAGCAATATCTCTCATCCGACTTTTATCATCGCAGTAATCAGGCCGATCGTATGCAGACGCTGATTTATCAGCGAACTCAGCTCACACGGGTGACAGGTATGGACGTGCCGGGCAAAGCCGATGCGCTGGGCTTAGGCTGGGTCTATATGGCGCCTAAAAACGGACGCCCGGGGATTATTCAAAAAACCGGCGGCGGCGGTGGTTTCATCACCTATATGGCGATGATTCCGCAACACAACGTTGGCGCTTTTGTGGTCGTCACTCGCTCACCGCTTACGCGATTTACTAATATGAGCGATGGCATCAACGACCTGGTAACAGAATTGAGCGGAAATAAACCGCTGATCGTGCCTGCGTCCTGATCAATACTCTGAAGGCAAATGGTTGATATTGACCAGTTTGCCTTTTTTCATTTCGATGTAGTTCCCTTTGCGTAACGCGGCGAGCACTTCAGCCACTACGGAACGGGAAATTCGCGTTCTCTGATGAATGTAGTTCATCACGCCAATACGCGCTCGCAGGCCTTCATCCCAGTCAACCATCGCGATCAACGTCGCCCGAATTTGATCATACGAGTTATTGCCAATTAATTGCAGATCGCGCAGTTCCAGAGTTCTGTTTTCCCATGCCAGCCAGCAAAAGGCTTCACGCCATAACTGGTGTTGCTCAAGGATTTTTATCGCGTGGGAAGAAGGAAGAAAATAACCGGTACCACGACTTTCCGTGACTAATTTATATTCGATATCATTTTTCATCACGCCATCAGCAATCCCCATAATAAAGGGAGCCTGCGTTATCCCCATAAGCACGTTCTCCCCTCTGCGCAAAGAGATGAGACCGTCTAAAATGACAAACGTATCGCCTTGATTGGCATCATTCGAATAGACAACCTGCTTTTCATCGGCGTATTCAAAGTACGTGCCGTATTTAGACAGGCACTTATCGAGCTTACTAAATTCCTGAAGTGGTTTATTCAGAGACAGCATATGCGCATCCTTGCATTAATGCCCGCCATATCCATGACGGGCATTTCCTTTGATTAAATCACCTGCGTTTTCATCATGAAAAACAATTACCAGGTATATTTAACGCCCACATTCGCGGACCAGTCTTGATCGACATCACCACCACCGAGGTAGTTGGCATCGGTATAAGCGCTGAAGTTTTTGGTGAAGCTGAACTGAGTGCCCAGACCAACACGTACCGCAGAACCTTCTACGCCGTTATCGATGGAATCGCCATTTACGTCGGCGTCGTTATTCGCGTCGTCATAAACATAGGCCAGCTTGAAGTAAGGCGTCAGCGCCTGATCTTCGCTGTAGGTGAAGGTATAACCTGCATCAACACCCAGTTCATAACGCATGCTGTCATAAGACTGACCGTCAACTTTCATGTCGTTGCTGAGCTGATAATCGTCGCCGGACTGGAACAGGCCGGATACGCTACCGTACGGCGTGACATAGCCAGCGTCGCCCAGTTTCCAGTCATAACCCAGTTTCAGACCAAAGCCCCACGCATCCGCAGAGGTGTTGCCATCAACGTACTGGCCGTTGCTCATGTTGGCAGACAGATCGTTGTTGAAGTGAGAATAGCTCAGGCTACCATCAACAAAGACATTGTTGGCAAAGCGAGCGGAAGAGTAGATATAGGCAGACTGGCTGTCCTGATCCACCTGACCGGTACGGTCGCTCATGTCACCTTTCGCAAAGCCAGCCGCCGCACCGACAATCCATTTAGCGTTGTTACCGTCAATTTTGGTATCAACACCGACCATGATGCCGTTCACATCCTGATCGTAGTTAATGGTGCCGTTGTCGCCATCAAAGCTGCCGCCAAAGTAGCTCACCCATGCGCCGCCGTTATCAGCCAGACCATGACGAGAGTTGGTCAGACGAGTACCAACGGTGTCTTGTTCCAGGTTCCAGATATTGGTGTTTGCAGACGGGATGCTCAGCGCCATGTTCGCGTAGTCGGTCAGTTCCATCTGTTGCATAACAACAGTGTTGCCTTCCTGCTGAGCCTGATAGGTGTATGCCCCCAGGTCAGCTTTGTTCGCTGCGGAGAAGGTGGCTTTGCTGTTCTTGTCGTTAACGTAGATCAGCTCTTTGCCTTTGTAATCAGCGACAGAACCTTCACCGGTCGCGTTATCGATACGCACTTTGTAGTTACCGGTTGCCGCAGCAACGTTATCACCCGCGTTATCGACTTCAGATTGATCGCCAGTCCAGGCATCGCCATTACCGTTGATGGTCAGGTGGCCATCAGAGTTCATCGCGATCACACCGTAGCCGTAGTTAGACTTAGTGATGTCGTTAGTACGATCGTTAGTCAGATCGGCATCCAGCACAAAGCTGTTGCTGTGAACGTTGAAGACACCGGCATTCACGTTACCGTTAGCATCGGTGTAGCTGGTCAGATTCAGGGTATCAGCTTGCAGCGCATACGCGGTGCTGTTGCCCACATCCAGAACGCCGTTGTTGGTGACGTTGATGGTGTTTGCATACAGTGCGGCATCGTACACGCCCCAGCCAGCAGACACATCATCAGCAATCGTGACGGTACTGTTGTTGATTGTCAGTTCATCAGTTGCAACATGACCATCTTCATTGATATTCAGGGCCGCGCCGCCGGTCAGGGAGATGCTGTCAGAAACCAGATCAGAGTCTGCCACATTCACGACGGAACCGCTGTTGATGCTCAGCGTATCAATCAGCGAGGTTTTCGTGGTATCCCACTGTGAACCACCGTTCAGCGTCACATTGAACAGGCCGCTTTGATAGACTTCGTTACCAACAACATGACCATCTTCGCCATACGCGGTGTCATTATTGTCAATGCCGTAAGTAGAGGAAGGCCACAGGCTGTTAGCCGCAATGTCGATCAGCGTCGCAGTGGCATCGGTGCCCGCAGCAAAGCTGTCGTACACGCCGTCACCATCAGAATCAACCTGATGTACGGACATTGCCGCGCCAACCCACTTGCTACCGTTGTTCAGCGTAACATCCATACGGTCAGTGCCATCCCAGCCGTTGGTGTCCAGGTCAGCGTCCGTATCGCGATAAGTATCCGCCCCGTTCGGGAAGAAGTTTTCGTCAAAGTTGCTGGAGAAAACAACGTCGCCCATCAGGGTAGAATTGCTGAGGTTAACAGTGGTCTGCATTGCGTTATCCGCATTCGGATGCGCAATCGCCGCAATCGCCACGTCATCAGCAGTATAAGAATCGCTGTAATCGCTCGCGTTGTTGGTGTTACCGAACCAACCGGAAGTCCCTTCATCTGACCATGAGCCAGAGGTCACCGTAGAGTCAGTCACCGTGACGGTGTTGTTGAACACTTCAGCGCTGTTGACGCCGGTGCTAACGGTATTATCGTCAATGTCTTCCCACTCATAACCCTGAGTCAGCGTAATACCCGCAACGTGGGAATTATTTTTGATGACCAGGTCAACTTCCTGATCCAGCGTAATCGCAGTACCCAGGTTGTAAACGTCAACAACATGCGTATCCGCCGTACCATCAGTGTACGTGCCATTATAGGTATAATGCTCGTAGTTATCATCGATGGTTGAGTTATCAACAGTCAGCGCCAGACGGTCATAAACATAACCGGTCGCATCGCGACCCACGCAATCGGTGGTCATGCACTCAGAGGTGATCATCCCGTGAATGGTGCTGTTTTTGATTGTCAGACTATTACTGTTGGTGTTGGTAGAAAGACCATCATCCAGATAGTAGGTTGAGATTACGCCGTTAACGGTAGCGTTGTTGATAACCGGATAAATATCACCGTTATAAACGCTATCGGTCGCGTAGTTGTTCCAGCCTACGTAACCATCATAATAAACACCATCAGCGTAGGTTGCGTCGTTATAGTGGTTGAATGTTGTGTAGGTGGTTCCAGAAATATCCGTAGAAGCATTTGCCTGAGAGGTGATTGCCAGAGTGCAGGCCAGTGCTAATTGTGAGACTACAAGTTTCTTTTTCCAGGAGTGCATTTGTCATCCCTCCTCAGGGACGTAATATAGTTGATCCATCAATTATCAATGCATAGAAAACATTTTATGTTTCGCAGGTCGATTATGCGGCGTCAGCATTGAAAGGTTCAATTATTCTTTGTTTAATGTCCGAAAGCGGACAATTAAAAAATCACCAGCAAAATCACAGATATTTTTTAAATCGCCACTTTTCAATAAATTAGAAAGGAAAATAGAAGTTACTTATTTAACTGAATGATATATGATGAAGAAATAAAGAAATCACCAATAAATAAAGAACAGAAGAGCTTAAAACAACATTTAATAAAATTAAAACCAGAAATAAATGTATCACTAACAAAAATAATCTTATTCATAGAAATACTAATTGCGAATATTTAATCGCTTCATTAACAGCAACCCGCAATACTTCACATAAGGACAACTTTCGTAAAACACCTCGCGGCAGGTTCAGGTATACTCGACGTTTCGATTCCACAAACATCAGGCATACCATGACAGACCTAATCCAACGCCCCCGTCGCCTGCGCAAATCCGCTGCGCTGCGCGCCATGTTTGAAGAGACAACACTCAGTTTAAACGACCTGGTGTTGCCGATTTTTGTTGAAGAAGAACTCGACGACTACAAAGCGATCGACGCCATGCCTGGCGTCATGCGCATTCCTGAAAAACACCTGGCGCGCGAGATTGAACGCATCGCCAACGCCGGCATTCGGTCAGTGATGACCTTCGGCATTTCCCACCATACCGACGACACCGGCAGCGATGCCTGGAAAGAAGACGGCCTGGTGGCGCGCATGTCACGCATCTGCAAGCAAACCGTGCCAGAAATGATCGTGATGTCTGACACCTGTTTCTGTGAGTACACCTCCCACGGTCACTGCGGCGTGCTGTGCGAACACGGCGTCGACAACGATGCAACCCTGGCGAACCTCGGTAAACAAGCGGTGGTCGCCGCCGCTGCGGGCGCTGATTTTATTGCCCCTTCCGCCGCGATGGACGGTCAGGTGCAGGCGATTCGCCAGGCGCTGGATGCCGCCGGTTTTACGGATACGGCCATCATGTCCTACTCCACCAAGTTCGCCTCCTCTTTCTACGGCCCGTTCCGTGAAGCGGCCGGTACGGCACTGAAAGGCGATCGTAAGACCTATCAAATGAATCCGATGAACCGCCGTGAAGCGATTCGCGAGTCGTTGCTCGACGAAGCGCAGGGCGCGGACTGCCTGATGGTGAAACCCGCTGGCGCTTATCTGGATATTCTGCGTGATATCCGCGATCGTACCGAATTACCGCTCGGCGCGTATCAGGTCAGCGGCGAATACGCCATGATCAAATTCGCCGCGATGGCGGGCGCGATCGACGAAGAGAAAGTGGTGCTGGAAAGCTTAGGCTCGATCAAACGCGCGGGCGCGGATCTGATCTTCAGCTACTTCGCGCTGGATCTGGCGGAGAAAAAAATCCTGCGTTAATCCTTTCTGAGATGCAGTGCCTGCTGGTACTGCGCTTATCCGGCCTACGGGATTGACATCTGTAGGCCGGGTGCCGCCATCTGGCACTGTCACAAAACGTCACCTCATCGTCATACAAACGACATTTGTACCTTCTACTGTCAGCACAGGACGGGAGGAGGAGCCGCTATGTTTAGTCTCGATAACGTACTCGACGACCTGTGGCCTCAGGCGAGGCCGACACCCTGGCAAAAAAATCTGCTCAGGCGGTTGCTGTATGAAGAAGAATTTCAGCAATTTGCATCCCGCCATCCCCATCTGAAAGGGGTGGACATGGTGGAACAGGTTCTCGAACACCTTGAAATACGCTGCGATATCCCCGCACACGACCTCGAAAACATCCCCGCACATGGCCCGCTGGTCATCATTGCCAACCACCCGACAGGCACGCTTGATGGGCTGGCTCTGCTGTATGCCATCTCGCGTGTGCGCCGTGACGTGAAAGTAGTGACCAACCGCCTGCTCTCGCATCTGCAACCGCTCAGTTCACTTTTCATTCCCGTGGACAACATCGGCGGGCGCACGCCAAAATCATCGCTACAACAGATAGATGCGCATTTACAGGCTGGCGGAGCGTTAATTTTCTTTCCGGCGGGCGAAGTGGCGCGCTTCACAACGCAGGGAATCAGGGAAGGCCGATGGCATTCCGGGTTTATCCGGGTGGCGGAGAAATACCGCACGCCGTTGCTTCCCGTACATATCAACGCGCGTAACAGCTCGCTGTTTTACGCCAGCAGCCTGGTGTCCCCCACCTTCGCATTGCTACTCCTGATGCAGCAGATGTTTCGTCGGCGTCGCAGCAGCCTGCCGCTCCGCATCGGCCAACAAATCGCCTGGACACAGTGGTCCGCCACGAAAACCAACGTCCGCGAGCAGGCCGAAAAATGCCGTCAGCACGTCGCGGCATTAGGTAAAGGACGCCCTGGGTTATTCACCACCGAAAGTACGATAGCCCGCGCAGAAGACAGAGCGCACCTCAAACGCGATCTCGCCCAGGCGGAATGCCTTGGGCACACCGCCGACGGGAAGCACATTTACCTCTGGCAGCGCAACGGCAAAGAGGATGTCCCCATCCTGCGGGAACTGGGGCGGCTGCGTGAAATCGCCTTTCGCGCGGTTGGCGAAGGCAGCGGAAAGCGTCGGGACACCGACCGCTATGATGACGACTATCTGCACCTGATTTTATGGGACGAAGACGATCTGGAAATTGTTGGCGCCTATCGGTTCATTCCCTGCGCGCAGCAGCAGGAAAAACGCGGCATAGAAGGGCTTTACAGCTACAGTTTGTTCCATTACGACGAGCAGATGGCGCAAGTGATGCAGCACGGCATTGAGCTGGGTCGCAGTTTTATCCAGCCGCGTTACTGGGGACGTCGCGGGCTGGACTATCTCTGGTCTGGCATTGGCGCTTATCTGGCGCGCTATCCGCAATACCGATACCTGTTCGGCCCGGTGTCTATTTCCGGCGGTCTGCCTGCGGATGCGCGGGATTTACTGGTGGCCTTTTATCGCCTGTGGTTCCCGCCGACGCACCCGCTGGCGATATCACGCCAGCCCTACCCCGCGTCATTGCCGGACGTACTGGCGCAGTTTGAAGGCAAAAGCTACAACGACGATCTGACGCGGCTGAAATCGTTGCTCGGCAATCTGGGCTGCGGTATTCCCCCGCTCTACAAACAGTACTCCGAACTTTGCGACCCCGGCGGCGTGCAGTTTATTGATTTCGGTAACGATCCGGCATTCAGCAACTGCGTGGATGGTCTGGTGCTGGTCGATTTAACCTATCTGAAGGCAAACAGGTATCAGCGCTATATTGGCGCGCATTTGGGTTTCCAGGCAGAATAAGGCGTTTACGCCGCCATCCGGCGCGGTGCCACATCGTGCCTGATGGCGCTGCGCTTATCAGGCCTGCATTTCCCTAACCATTCCCTAACCGAATAGTGTAATTATCTATTACGGTGCGCGATAAAACGGCTTATCTCCCAGAATCGTCGCCCGGTGCATAATGCGCCGCTGCGGCAGGTAATCAGCGTTGGCATAATGCTGGGTGACGCGGTTATCCCAGATGGCTACGTCATCAGGCTGCCAGCGCCAGCGCACCTGAAACTCCGGTTTTGTGATGTGCGCAAACAAGAATCCAAGCAGCGCCTCACTCTCTTTCTCCGTCACATCGACAATCCGTGTGGTAAAGCCTTCATTCACAAACAGCGCCAGTTTGCCGCTCACCGGATGGGTACGCACCACCGGATGCAGCAAAGGTGGATGTTTTGCTACCGCCTCAAGCCAGCGCTGATGCTCCTCGTCAGTTTTGCGGTATTTGTATTCCGGGAACGATTTACGGAAATCATGCTCCGCCCGCAAACCGCTCAGCAACTGGCGAAACGGTTCGGAAAGCGCGTCATATGCGGCAATACCGCTGGCCCATAGCGTATCCCCGCCGCTAGAGGGCAGTTCCTTTGCCGCCAGAATCGCCCCTGCTGGCGGCGTCTCAATAAAGGTCACATCGGTGTGCCAGTTATCATTATCCGGCGGGTTATCGTTATGGGTATCCAGCACAATAATCTCTTCGACGCCTTCGGCGTGGGGATAGACCGGATGAATATGCAGATCGCCAAAACGCTGTGCCAGCGCGCGCTGTTGCTGCGGCGTAATGGCTTGTTCACGCAGAAAAACCACCTGGTGGCGCAGCACCGCGTGATACAGCTGTTCGAATTGATTATCGCTCAGCGGGCGGGTCAGATCCGCGCCGGAAACCAGCGCGCCAATATACGGCCCCAGCGGGGTAATGCTCAGACGTTCACTCATTGTACTTCTCCATGCCAGGGCGTCAGGCGGCGCTGAAGCGCACGCAGACCCAGTTCTAAAATAAACGCGATCACCGCAATCACCGCGATCCCCGCCAGCACCACGTCGGTTGCCAGAAATTCCCCGGCGGACTGCACCATAAACCCTAAACCCCGGGTGGCGGCAATCAGCTCAGCCGCCACCAGCGTTGACCAGCCCACGCCCAGGCCAATGCGTAATCCGGTGAGGATCTCCGGCAGCGCGCCGGGCAGAATCACAAACCACAATACCTGTACTCGTCCGGCGCCTAACGACTGCGCCGCACGAATGCGAACCTGCTGCGCGCTTTTGACGCCCGCCAGCGCCGACATGGCGACCGGGGCGAAAATCGCCAGATAGATCAGCAGGATCTTGGAGGTCTC
The DNA here is from genome assembly GCF_000018045.1 of Citrobacter koseri ATCC BAA-895. Lineage (NCBI taxonomy): Bacteria > Pseudomonadati > Pseudomonadota > Gammaproteobacteria > Enterobacterales > Enterobacteriaceae > Citrobacter > Citrobacter koseri. The sequence goes on from NC_009792.1 coordinate 2,605,626, forward strand.
GCCAATCCCGAACCAGATCACCATCAGCGGTAAATACGCAAGCGGCGGAACAGGTCGGTAGAGTTCAATGATCGGATCGAGAATGCCGCGTATCGTTGGGCTTAGCCCCATCGCAATGCCCACCGGAATGCCGATAATCACGGCGGCCAGCAGCGCCAGCAGAATGCGCGTCAGGCTCGCCGCCAGATGCTGCCACAGCGTGGCGTCCATAAACCCTTGCGGCCCGGCGATGGCGATCAGTTTTTGCAGCACCTGCCCCGGCGGCGGCAGAAACAGCGGGCTGATTAACTGCAACGCCGCTACGCTCCACCACACGGCCAGAATCACCGCTAATGTGCTGATACTCAGGGTAATGCGACGAGAGAACGGCCAGCGCCATTTCAACCCGCGTTGACGCAGCTTATCGTTGATGACCACGCTCATGAGAAGGCCTCCCGTTGTTCAAAGACGCGGCTTAACACATACTCCCGCGTCTCGATAAACTGCGGATCGGATTTAATGCTGCGGCAGGATTCGCCCCCCACAAAGCGGCGGGCGAAATCAAGCGACAGCCGTTCCTGCACGCGACCGGGGCCAGGAGAAAGCAGCACCAGCTCCGTCGCCATAAACACAGCCTCTTCAATATCATGCGTAATGAGCAATACCTGCTTGCCGGTCTCATGCCAGAGTTTCAGCAACAGCGTTTGCATCTGCTCACGGGTGAAAGCGTCCAGCGCGCCGAAAGGCTCATCCAACAGCAGGAGTTGAGGATTGGCCGCCAGCGCGCGGGCGATGCCGACACGCTGGCGCTGCCCGCCGGAAAGCTGCCAGATAAAGCGTTTTCCCGCCCCTTCCAGCCCGACTTTTTTCAGCATCTGCTGCGCAACGTGCTGACGCCGGGTTTTGTCCGCTCCCGCCAGTTGCAGGCCAAGTCCGACGTTATCCTGCACGTTGCGCCAGGGCAGCAGCCCTTCGTTCTGAAAGACGACGCCGCGCTCCGCACCCGGCCCATCGACCCGTTTGCCCGCCAGTTGGATCGTGCCGTGCTGATAAGGCAGAAAACCGGCGATCAGATTCAGCAACGTGGTTTTCCCACACCCTGACGGGCCCAGCACCACTAACAGCTCACCGCTGTCGAGCGTCAGATTGATATCTTCCAGCGCCGGTTTACCGGCGTAATCGGCAAAGAGATGGGAAACTTGCAGCATCCGCGCCTCCTTATTGCACAAAGCGATCGGTGACGTACTGGCTGTAATCCGTCGCGACGGCGGGCACTTTGCCCTGCTCTTTCAGGAACTGCGCGGTGTCGATAATCGCTTTATTGACCGGCCCGTTCAGCTCAACGGCCTGCTGTTGCGCCGTCAGGTAGGTATTGCCTTTCACCAGCCCCGGCACGTCCGTTTCCGGCACGCCGCTTAAGCGCGACAGTTTGCTGATGTTATCCGGCTGCTGAAGCCACGCCTCAGGATTGGCGATATAGGGTTGCTGCGCGTCGATGGCGCTTTTCGCGAATGCTTTGACTACCTCTGGATGTTTTTCCGCGAAGTCTTTACGTACTACCCACACATCCAGCGTCGGCGAGCCCCATTCGCCGACTTTCCCTGAGTCTGTCAGCACGTTCCCGTCTTTTTCCAGCGCGTTAACGGCGGGTGCCCAGACGTAAGCGCCGTCAATATCGCCACGCTGCCAGGCGGCAATGATCGCCGGTGGTTGCAGATTGATGATTTCGACCTGCCCGGGCTTAATGCCCCAGTGTTTCAGCGCCGCCAGCAGGCTGTAATGGGTGGTGGAGATAAACGGCACCGCAATGCGTTTGCCGATGAGATCCTCCGGCTTAGCGATCGTTTTCTTCACCACCAGCGCTTCGGATTCCCCCAGTTTTGACGCCAGCAGGAAAACCTCAATCGGCACCTGTTGGCTGGCGGCGACCGCCAGTGGGCTGGAACCAAGGTTGCCGATCTGTACATCACCGGAAGCCAGCGCGCGCACGATGCTCGCGCCGCTGTCGAATTTACGCCAGTCAACGGTCGCCCCGCTCTCTTTGGCGAAGGTGTTATCCGCCTGCGCTACTTTCGCCGGTTCGGCGGATGTCTGATACGCGACGGTGACGTTAACCGCCTGCGCCTGGAATGCAATAAACGCCAGTGCGGCGAGAAGTGTGTTACGCGATGAAATACCCATTATTGTCTGCTCCCCTGTCTTGTTATGGGGGCAGTATTTCGTTGCGGCCGTGTTTGATAAAGGAATTAAAAATTCTTGCTAATAGCAAAGCGTTTTTAGAAAAAAAACGGGAATGGTTAGTGTGGAAATGTATTTAGCATTGAGTTGTAGGCTGGATCAGGCGCTTGCGCCGCCATCCGGCAATCCATGCCTGATGGCACTACGCTTATCAGGCCTACCACGACAACAACCCCCTGCAAATTATTGCGATTTTGTTACATTCATTCCATAACCACACCCGGATGATTGCCAGCGCAGCGGGGGCAGGCATCATAGAGGCATTATTCGGCAAGAGAGTAAGCATATGATTCGTGTGGTGCTGGTTGATGACCATGTGGTGGTGCGTTCCGGCTTTGCGCAATTATTAAGTCTTGAAGACGATCTGGACGTAGCAGGCCAGTACAGCAGCGCGGCGGAAGCCTGGCCCGCATTATTGCGCGATGACGTTAACGTCGCGGTGCTGGATATCGCGATGCCGGACGAAAACGGGCTGAGTCTGTTAAAGCGGCTACGCGCGCAAAAACCCACGTTTCGCGCCATCGTCCTCAGCATTTACGACACGCCAGCGTTTGTGCAAAGCGCGCTGGATGCAGGCGCCAGCGGCTATCTGACCAAACGCTGCGGGCCGGAAGAGCTGGTTCAGGCGGTGCGCTCCGTTGGTATGGGCGGCCACTATCTGTGCGCCGATGCGTTGCGGGCGCTGCGCGGCGGTGAACAGCCGGCGCAGGTTCTGGAGGTGTTAACCCCCCGTGAGCGAGAAGTTTTTGATTTACTGGTCAAAGGCGACAGCGTCAAAGAGATCGCATTTAAGCTCGACCTCAGCCATAAAACCGTTCACGTCCACCGTGCTAACGTACTGGGTAAATTGCAGTGCCACAGTACCATCGATCTGGTGCATTTCGCCCTCGACCACCAGCTGCTGACGGGGCACTGATGTCTCGCGGCGTGCGTTACTGGGTGATCTCACTGTTTATCCTGCTGGCCTGGGGAACAGGTTGGCTGATGCTATGGACGCTGGGCTTTTACCTGACCCATAATGGCCAACAGGCGGCGCTCTTCTTGCCGCACGGCGTTTATCTTGCGCTGTTGATTTTACTCTCCCGCCGTTACTGGCCCGCGCTGATACTGCCGCCGGTGCTGATGCCGTTATGGCTCCATAGCGAGCAATTGCTCAGCGGCTACGTCCTGCTGGCGGCGCCGCTGATCTGCCTGATCCCGGCCAGCATCGGACAAAAATTCTGGCACCGTTTTCCCCTGTACTGGCAGCGTCTCACGCTGCTGCTGGCCGCCGTCACGCTGGCCTCGCTGCTGAATACCGCCCTGCTGTCGCCCTTTATAAAAAGCCCGGCGATGCTGACTGGCCTGGCGTCGTTTACCGGCGGCGTGCTGCTCACCCCCTTTGTTTATCTGGTATTTGAATTTTTACGCCAGCAGCACCGTTATCATCTGTTGGGGCTGGATACCAACAACCCGCCGCTGCGCACCTCGCTGATCATCTGGTGCAGCCTGTTCTTTATTATCGGCATCGGCACGCAAATGGTGCTGTCGCCGGAAATTGAACGCCTGCTGCTGATCGTGGTGTTCCTGCCTAACGTGGTGATGGCGTGGAAGTTTGGCTGGCAGGGCGGCGTGCTCTCCGGCCTGCTGGGCAGCATGATGATCACCATCGCCCGCCAGGTCGGCGTCGGGTTTAACAACCTGGTCGAACTGGAGATTTTCCTCGCCACCCAGGCGCTACTCGGTATAGGTCTTGGGATCGCCATCAGCCGCCAGCAGCATCTGGCGCAAAACCTGCACCACTATCGCCAGCGTCTGGAGGCGGAGCTGGCGGCGCGCCGGGCGCTGACCGAAAAGCTGATCCATACCGAAGAGGATACGCGCAAAAACCTGGCGCGCGAGCTGCACGACGAGATCGGGCAGAACATCACCGCCATTCAGATCCAGTCACAGCTCGTGAAACGCGCGCGCGATCCGGCGCAGACGCAGGCCGCCGCCAGCCAGATAAACGATCTCGCTCGCCGTATTCACCACTCTACCCGCCAGTTGTTACGCCAGCTACGTCCCCCCGCGCTGGATGAGCTGTCGTTTAAAGAGGCGCTGCATCATCTGGTCAACGAATTCGCGTTCCCCGAACGTGGGATTCGCTGCCAGTTTGAGTATCGCCTTACGCTTACCCCGGAAAATGAAACCGTCAGGTTTACTCTCTACCGCCTGTTGCAGGAACTGCTGAACAACGTCTGTAAACATGCCGAAGCCAGCGAGGTCACGATTCTGTTAAGCCAGCAGAAACAGACCCTCCATCTGGAAGTTCGGGACAACGGCACCGGCATCCAGCCTGAAAAAATGCCGGGATTCGGTATTCAGGGGATGCGCGAACGGGTCAGCGCGCTGGGCGGCGAACTGACGCTCGAATCGCTGCACGGCACGCGGGTAATTGTTAACTTGCCCACAATTTTGCAACAAACCACGTCCTGACCAGGAAAAAGTCTTAGTCACTGCGGACTTTCTCTCATCCCCTTTGGTTTTCACTTTCCTATAGTCAGCACAAACGGAGACGGCCATGCACCCACGCCCAGTAAACGAAACAGACCAACGATACCGGGCGCTACGCCTGCGGTTGCTGATGTGCATGGTCATTGGGTATGCCGCGTTTTACCTGACGCGAAAAAGCGTGAATTACGTGCTTCCGGCGCTGCAAACGGATCTGGGACTCGATAAAGGCGATATCGGCCTGTTGGGTTCACTGTTTTACCTGACCTACGGCCTGTCGAAGTTTACCGCCGGGCTGTGGCACGACAGCCACGGGCAGCGCTGGTTTATGGGCGTCGGCCTGTTCGCCACCGGCCTGCTGAATGTGGTGTTCGCCTTTGGCGAGTCGCTGACGCTGCTGCTGGCGGTCTGGACGCTGAACGGTTTCTTTCAGGGCTGGGGATGGCCGCCCTGCGCCCGACTGCTGACCCACTGGTATTCGCGCAACGAGCGCGGCTTCTGGTGGGGCTGCTGGAATATGTCGATCAACATCGGCGGGGCGATTATCCCGCTGATTAGCGCTTTCGCCGCCCACTGGTGGGGCTGGCAGGCGGCGATGCTGGCGCCGGGGATCATCAGCATGGCATTAGGTATCTGGCTCACGCTACAGCTGAAAGGCACGCCGCAGGAAGAGGGATTGCCAACGGTCGGCGCATGGCGTCATGACCCGCTGGAGCTGCGACAGGAGCAGCAAAGCCCGCCGATGGGACTGTGGCAGATGTTGCGCACCACGATGCTGAAAAACCCGATGATCTGGCTGCTGGGCGTCTCATATGTGCTGGTCTATCTGATCCGCATCGCCCTCAACGACTGGGGCAACATCTGGCTCACGGAAAGCCACGGCGTTAATCTGCTCAGCGCCAACGCCACGGTGATGCTGTTTGAAGTTGGCGGTCTGCTCGGCGCGTTGTTCGCCGGTTGGGGGTCGGATTTGCTGTTCAGCGGCCAGCGCGCGCCGATGATTTTGCTGTTCACGCTGGGGCTGATGGTGTCCGTCGCCGCGTTGTGGTTAGCGCCGGTACACCATTACGCACTGCTGGCGGTCTGTTTCTTTACGGTGGGCTTTTTCGTTTTTGGCCCGCAAATGTTGATTGGCCTTGCCGCCGTCGAGTGCGGGCACAAAGCGGCGGCCGGTTCCATCACCGGGTTTCTCGGCCTGTTCGCCTATCTGGGGGCAGCGCTGGCGGGCTGGCCTCTGTCGCTGGTCATTGAACGCTACGGCTGGTCGGGCATGTTCAGTCTGCTCTCGGTCGCCGCGGTACTTATGGGTTTATTGCTGATGCCGCTGCTGATGGCGGGCATCACCACCTCGCTCAGTCAAAGGATAAAACAATGAAATTGACGCTTACCTCTACCCTGATTGCATCCGGCATTGCGCTGGCAACCTTAACCGGCGCCGCGCAGGCCAAAGGCCGCCTGGTGGTTTATTGCAGCGCCACCAATGAAATGTGCGAAGCAGAAACCAAAGCGTTTGGCGACAAATATGACGTCAAAACCTCGTTCATTCGCAACGGCTCCGGCAGTACGCTGGCGAAAGTCGATGCCGAGAAGAAAAACCCGCAGGCGGACGTCTGGTACGGCGGGACGCTGGACCCTCAGTCTCAGGCGGGTGAAATGGGGCTGCTGCAACCCTACAAGTCTCCCAATCTTGAGCAGGTCATGGAGAAATTCCGCGATCCGGCGAAAGTAAAAGGCAACCTCTCTTCAGCGGTGTATGTCGGTATTCTCGGTTTTGGCGTCAACACCCAGCGCCTGAAAGAGAAAAATCTGCCGGTGCCAAAATGCTGGAAGGATCTGACCAAACCGGAATACAAAGGCGAGATCCAGATTGCCGACCCGCAAAGTTCAGGCACCGCGTATACCGCACTGGCAACCTTCGCCCAGCTGTGGGGAGAAGATCAGGCCTTTGATTACCTGAAACAGCTCAACGCCAACGTGTCTCAGTACACCAAATCCGGTATTGCCCCGGCACGTAACGCCGCCCGTGGCGAAACCGCTATCGGCATCGGCTTCCTGCACGACTATTCGCTGGAAAAAGAACAGGGCGCGCCGCTGGAGCTGATCTCTCCGTGCGAAGGCACCGGCTATGAAATTGGCGGCGTCAGCATCCTGAAAGGCGCGCGCAACCTCGACAACGCCAAACTGTTCGTGGACTGGGTGCTGTCAAAAGAAGCACAAGAACTGGCGTGGAAGAAAGGCAAGTCTTATCAGATCCTGACCAACACCACAGCAGAAACGTCACCGAACTCGCTGAAGCTCGACGACCTGAAGCTCATCAATTACGACATGGATAAATACGGTTCTACCGACGTCCGTAAGCAGCTTATCAATAAGTGGGTTAGCGAAGTGAAGATGGGTAAATAAGCCCACATTGCGTTCATTTGCCGGGTGGCGGCGTAACGCCGTACCCGGCCCACAATACCGGAACCGCTATGTCACACACACTTGCACACCATCCCGTGAAAAAACGGGATGCGATATTCTTTTGGGTTCTGCTGGGCTGGCTGGCGTTTGCCCTGCTGCCGAGCTGGAGCCTGGATTACGGCCTGCTGGAGTCCACGGGCGATGAAATCCTTGAATCCTACGGCTGGTCACAGCGCAATATCAGTTGGCTGTGGTATCTGCTGCCGAGCCTGCTGCTAATTCGCCCGTTCCATGAAGCCAGGCGCGAACAGCGTAGCCGCCATTACCTTGATGCGGGCTGGGCGCTGTTGTGTATGGCCTTTATCGTCATCAGCGCCACCGTTGAAGGCCGTGGTTTAGGCTACGCCACTATCGTGCTGTTCGTCGCGCTGGGCGCGATCATGACGCTGGCGTTGACCCGTCTGGAATGGCTGGGCGGCGACCGCTTCGTGATCGGCTCACTTACCGCCATTGTGGCGCTGATCGGCATCTTTATCGTCTGGCCGAGTATCGCGATTTTCATCCCGATGTTCACCAACGACGCCGGGGAGTTCGCGCCGCTGGCGTTTATGACGGTGCTGTCGCAGGCGCATATCATCCAGGTGATCCTCAACTCCATCGCCCTGTCGATTGCGGTGGGCGTGGGCTGTACCTTCTTCGGCCTGGTGCTGGCGATTTACACCACCCGCATTGCCAAACGCAGCGCCATTATTGGCCGCATCTTCTCGATTTTGCCAATCGTCACGCCGCCGTTCGTCGTGGGTTTAGGCGTTACGCTGATGATGGGACGCTCCGGCTACGTCACCGAATTTATGGTCGAGTGGTTCGGGCTGACCAACACCAACTGGCTGTACGGGTTTACCGGCATCTGGCTGGCGCAGGTGCTGGCCTTTACCCCGATGGCGTTTATGATCCTCGACGGGGCGATCAAAACTATCCATCCATCGCTGGAAGAAGCGTCATATACCCTGCGCGCCAGCCGCTGGCAGACCTTTAACGGTGTGTTTGTCCCGCTGCTGAAACCGGCGCTGGCGAACGCCTTCCTGATCGTGGTGGTGCAGTCGCTGGCCGACTTCAGTAACCCGTTAGTGCTCGGCGGTAACTTCGACGTGCTGGCGACGCAGATCTATTTCTATATCACCGGTTCGCAGCTTGATTATCAGGCCGCCAGTACGCTGGGCGCGTTCCTGCTGCTGTTCTCGCTGCTGGTGTTCTGTGTGCAGTATATGTGGATCGGTAAGCGCTCTTACGTCACGGTCTCCGGGAAATCGTACCGTGGCGACGTCCAGCCGCTGCCTGTCACCCTGGTGTGGAGCGTCATCGCCATTCTGGCCGTGTGGATAGCCTTCAACGCCCTGCTCTACGGCAGCATTTTCTACGGTAGCTTCACCGTCAACTGGGGCGTGGATTACACCCTGACGCTGGCGAACTTTATCAAGCTGTTCGGCCAGGGAATGAGCGACGGCGCGTGGCCTTCCCTGCTTGATACGTTGCTCTACGCCGGAATTGCCGCGCCGATCACCGCCATCTTCGGTCTGCTGATCGCCTGGATTGTGGTACGCCAGCAGTTCAAAGGCAAAAAGACTATCGAGTTCACCACCATGCTGTGCTTCGCCGTACCGGGCACCGTGGCGGGCGTGTCGTACATCCTCGCCTTTAACAGCGCCCCGGTGTACCTCACCGGAACGGCGGCGATTGTGATTATTTCGATGGTGATGCGTAACGTGCCGGTTGGGATTCGCGCCGGGATCGCCGGATTAGGCCAGATCGATAAATCGCTGGATGAAGCGTCGCTCAGCCTGCGCGCCGGGAGCTTGCGCACCATCACGCACATCCTGCTGCCGCTGCTGCGCCCGGCGATCCTCTCAGCGCTGATCTACAGCTTTGTGCGCGCCATTACCACCGTCAGCGCCATTGTATTCCTCGTCACGCCAGACACCCGCGTGGCGACGGCCTACATCCTCAACCGCGTGGAAGACGGCGAATACGGCGTGGCGATCGCCTACGGCTCAATTCTGATCGTGGTGATGCTGGCGATTATTTTCATCTTTGACTGGCTGATCGGGGAAGCGCGTATCTCCCGTTCAAAAGCCAAAAACCAGGCGTAATGGAGCGCACTATGAGTCAGAAAAATTTTGTTGAACTGCGCAACGTCACCAAACGATTCGGCAGCAACACGGTTATCGATAATATCAATCTCACTATCCCGCAGGGGCAAATGGTGACGCTGCTCGGCCCTTCCGGCTGCGGCAAAACGACCATTTTGCGTCTGGTGGCCGGGCTGGAAAAACCGAGCGAAGGACAGATTTTCATTGATGGCGAAGACGTCACCCATCGCTCTATTCAGCAGCGTGATATCTGTATGGTCTTTCAGTCTTATGCCCTGTTCCCGCACATGTCGCTGGGGGAAAACGTCGGCTACGGTCTGAAGATGCTTGGCGTGTCGCGCAGCGAAGTGAAAGCCCGTGTGCAAGAGGCGCTGGCGATGGTGGATCTGGAAGGATTCGAAGACCGCTATGTTGATCAGATCTCCGGCGGTCAGCAGCAGCGCGTGGCGCTGGCGCGCGCGCTGATCCTCAAGCCGAAGGTGCTGCTGTTTGATGAGCCGTTAAGTAACCTCGACGCCAACTTGCGTCGCAGCATGCGCGACAAGATCCGCGAACTGCAAAAGCAGTTTGATATCACCTCGCTGTACGTCACCCACGATCAGAGCGAAGCCTTTGCGGTTTCCGATACCGTACTGGTGATGAACAAGGGGCATATTATGCAGATCGGTTCGCCGCAGGATCTCTACCGTCAACCTGCGTCACGCTTTATGGCGAGTTTTATGGGCGATGCCAACCTGTTCCCGGCGACGTTCAGTCAGGAGTATGTGGATATCTACGGCTACCGGCTGCCGCGCCCGGCGCACTTTGCCGCCCAGGGTTCCGGCACCGTTGGCGTACGCCCGGAAGCGATTACCTTGAGCGATCGCGGCGAAGAGAGCCAGCGCTGTGTGATTCAGCATGTCGCCTATATGGGGCCGCAGTATGAGGTGACGGTGGCGTGGCACGGACAGGAGATTTTATTGCAGGTTAACGCTACCCGATTGCAGCCGGACGTGGGGGAAAATTATTACCTCGAAATCCACCCGTACGGGATGTTTGTTTTAGCAGACGCAGTGTAATTGATGCCGGGTGGCGCTACGCTTACCCGGCCTACGGTTCGCGCACGTTGTAGGCCGGGTAAGGATCAGCCGCCACCCGGCGCACACTCAACGTTGCGCGTTCAATTCAGCAATATCCTTCGGCGTCGTCCGGCAACAGCCGCCAATCAGCTTCGCACCCGCCGCCAGCCACTGCGGTAAATACTCTGCCAGCGTGGCGCACGCTTCGCCGTGATGATGCCAGGTTTTGCTTACCGCATCGTACCGCTCGCCCGAATTGGGATAAACCACCAGCGGCAGCGCGGTCAGCCCGTGCAAATGCTGCAATGCGGCGGTGACGTTTTCCAGCGCGATACAGTTTACGCCAGTCGCCACAACCTGCGGGCAGGCGTTGAGGAACGCCGCCACGTCACGCAGCGGCGTACCGTCGCTCAGATGCTCACTGTCGCGCAGCGTAAACGAGAACCATGCCCGCGCCCGTGGATATTCGGTTAACAACTCAGCCAGCGCTTTAATCTCAATAAAATTCGGCAGCGTTTCGCAGGCCAGAAGGTCAACGCCCGCATCCAGCAGCGCTTCCACACGCGGGCGATGAAAAGCCTGGAACGTTTCGGGAGTACATACGTAATCCCCGCGATATTCCGCACCGTCGGCCAGATACGCGCCATATGGCCCGACGGAACCCGCCACCAGCAGCGTGCCCGCCTGCGGGTTCTCAGCCAGATACGCTTCCCGCGCTTTGCGCGCCAGTTCCACGCTCTTGCCGATCAGCGCTTTCGACTGCGCTTCATCAAACCCACGCGCGGCAAGTCCTGCGGGCGTTGCCTGGTAGCTGGCGGTAATCGCGCATTGCGCCCCCGCCCGGTAGTAATCAAGGTGGACTTCGCGGATCAGCGCCGGGTTTTCTACCAGCACCTTCGCTGACCACAGGCTATCGGCTAAATCACAGCCGCGCGCTTCCAGTTCCGTCGCCATCGCCCCGTCCAGCAACAGGAAATCCTGTTTATCGAGGATGGCGCTCAACGGATTATGTTGCGACATAGTCTGGCTCCTGTTTCTGCTTATGAAATCGGCAATGAAACAAGCACCATAACACAGCGCGCCGGGCGGTAATCGGGAGCGCTACGCAATTATTAAAGACCCGTCAGCCTTGTACCAGCCGCAAACGCGCGCGCCGGGCGCTCAGCACCGGGTGAGGAGTAACAATGAGATAAAGAAAGGGTCGCCAGCTCATAATGCCTCCGCTGCCAGAATCTCTTACAACTCTGGCAACAAGGCGGCGCACCGGCGCTCAGACAGAAGTGGGAACATACCGTCCCCACTCATACGACGGAATGAGGACAACGTCAGGAGCCGGGGTCGATATCAGCCGACAAACTGACGTCAGACCGGCAGAATGGCGAAAAACCTTCAGGGTGTGGCATCATAACGCGCAGATAACAACAAATTCAGGGTGATGAATGTGAAACCGGTAACGCTCTATGATGTTGCAGACCGTGCAGGCGTCTCTTATCAGACCGTCTCTCGCGTGGTGAATCAGGCCAGCCACGTTTCCGCCAAAACCCGTGAAAAAGTCGAAGCCGCGATGGCGGAGCTGAATTACATTCCCAATCGCGTCGCGCAGCAGCTGGCGGGTAAACAAACCCCGCTCATCGGCGTCGCCACCGCTAACCTCGCGCTGCACGCGCCGTCGCAAATTGTCGCGGCGATTAAATCCCGCGCCGACAGGTCAGGCGCCAGCGTGGTGATCGCGATGGTAGAGCGCAACGGAGTAGACGCCTGCAAAGCGGCGGTACATAACCTGCTGGCGCAGCGGGTAAGCGGGTTGATCATCAACTACCCGCTTGATGAGAACGATGCCATTGCCGTTGCCGCCGTCTGCGGCAACGTGCCGGTACTGTTTCTCGACGTGTCCGATCGGTTCCCCGTTAACAGCATTATCTTTTCCCATGACGACGGCGCGCGTCTGGGCGTTGAGCATCTGGTAGAACACGGGCACCAGCGCATCGCGCTGTTGACAGGGCCGCGCTCGTCCGTCTCTGCACGGCTAAGACTGGCGGGCTGGCATAAATATCTGACCCACTATCAGCTGCGACCGGTGGCAGAAACGGAAGGCGACTGGAGCGCGATGTCCGGTTTCCAGCAAACCATGCAGATGCTCAATGACGGAACGATGCCCACCGCAATACTGGTGGCTAACGATCAGATGGCGCTGGGCGCCATGCGGGCGATCGCTGAGTTTGGCCTGCGCATCCCGCAGGATATCTCGGTGATAGGCTACGATGACACCGAAGACAGCGCCTGCTACATCCCACCGCTGACCACCATCAGACAGAATTTCCCCCTGCTTGGCGCAACCAGCGTCGACAAACTGCTGCAACTCTCCCGTGGCGAACCCGCCACCGGTAACCAGCAACTCCCCGTTTCATTGGTTCAGCGTAAAACCGTGCAGCCCCCCAATGCTCAGGCCACTTCTCCGCAGGCGTTGGCCGACTCCCTGATCCAACTGGCTCGGCAGGTTTCGCTGTTAGCGCCGAAAATGTGAACGTATAACAATTGTGTGAGTCAGTTCACTCATTGAACCTCCTGTCCTTTACAGCAGGAATCCCTTCTTCGTATTTTGACTGAAATTGTGAGCGAATAACAAACCCAATCAGGATACCGCTATGCCCCAGAATGCAGATTCACTCGCCGTCGTTCTGAAATGTCGCGACTGGGAAAACCCTGGCGTAACGCAACTTAATCGCCTGGAGGCGCACCCTCCTTTTTGTAGCTGGCGTAATGCCGATGACGCCCGCGTGAACCGTGACTCCGCACAAAAGCGCAGCCTGAACGGTGAATGGACGTTTGCCTGGTTTTCAGCGCCTGAAGCAGTACCAGAGAGCTGGCGGACAAGCGATCTGCAACAGGCGGATAGCGTGCGCGTGCCGTCTAACTGGCAAATGGACGGTTACGACGCCCCCATTTATACCAACGTCACCTATCCCATTCCGGTTAACCCGCCGTTCGTTCCGGCAGATAACCCAACCGGATGTTACTCGCTCACATTCAGTATTGACGCAGACTGGCTACAGGCAGGCCAGACGCGGATCATTTTTGATGGCGTGAACTCCGCCTTCCATTTGTGGTGCAACAGTCGCTGGGTCGGATACGGTCAGGACAGCCGTCTGCCGTCTGAATTCGATCTCACGCATTTTTTGCTTAAGGGTGAAAACCGCCTCGCGGTAATGGTGCTGCGCTGGAGTGACGGCAGCTATCTGGAAGATCAGGATATGTGGCGGATGAGCGGCATCTTTCGCGACGTCTCGCTGCTGCATAAACCGGCAACGCAAATCCGTGACCTGCGCATCAACACCCGCTTCAACGATGATTTCAGCCGCGCAGTGCTGGAAGCGGAGGTCAGAACAACGGGGGAACGACGCGATGATTTACGCGTGACGGTACAGCTGTGGGATAGCGAAACATTCGTCGGAGAAAAAACCGCTCCGCTCGGCAGCGAGATCATTGATGAGCGCGGCGCTTACCCTGATCGCACAACCCTTCGTCTGAATGTCGAACACCCGGCGCTGTGGAGCGCGGAGACCCCGCATCTGTATCGTGCCGTTGTACAGCTACACGCCGCCGATGGCACGCTGATTGAAGCCGAAGCCTGCGACGTCGGTTTCCGTCAGGTCAGCATTGAAAACGGTCTGCTGCTGTTAAACGGTAAGCCGCTGCTGATCCGCGGCGCCAACCGCCATGAACATCACCCGGAAAACGGCCAGGTGATGGACAAAGAGACCATGATTAAAGACATTCTGCTGATGAAGCAGAACAATTTTAACGCCGTGCGCTGCTCCCATTATCCGAATCACCCGCTGTGGTACACCCTGTGCGATCGCTACGGCCTGTACGTGGTGGATGAGGCCAATATCGAAACCCACGGCATGGTGCCGATGAATCGCCTGAGCGACGATCCGGTCTGGCTGCCCGCCATGAGCCAGCGCGTGACGCGGATGGTACAGCGCGACCGCAACCATCCGAGCATTATTATCTGGTCACTGGGCAACGAGTCCGGGCACGGCGCCAACCACGACGCGCTGTACCGCTGGATTAAGTCGGAAGATCCCTCCCGCCCCGTGCAGTATGAAGGCGGCGGCGCGAATACGGCGGCAACCGACATCATTTGCCCGATGTACGCCCGCGTCGATCAGGATCAGCCCTTCCCCGCCGTACCGAAATGGTCGATCAAAAAATGGCTGTCGATGCCGGGCGAGCAGCGCCCGCTGATCCTGTGTGAATACGCCCACGCGATGGGCAACAGCCTCGGCGGTTACGCGAAATACTGGCAGGCGTTTCGCCAGTATCCGCGCCTGCAAGGCGGTTTTGTCTGGGACTGGGTGGATCAGTCGCTTATCAAATATGACGACGACGGTCGGCCGTGGTCAGCCTACGGCGGCGACTTTGGCGACGCGCCTAACGACCGTCAGTTCTGTATGAACGGCCTGGTGTTCGCCGACCGAACACCGCATCCGTCACTGTATGAAGCCAAACACGCGCAGCAGTTTTTCCAGTTTGCGCTGCTGCCGGGAGCCGAATGCCAGATTGAAGTGACCAGCGAATACCTGTTCCGCCATAGCGATAACGAAGTGCTCCACTGGTCACTGGCGCTGGATGGCAACCCGCTGACCGCAGGCGTTGTGACGCTGGATATCCCGCCGCAGGGACGCCAGATCATCGCGCTGCCAGCGCTCCCGGAAGCGGAAACCGCAGGCCAGCTGTGGCTGACGGTACGCGTTGAACAACCGCAGGCAACCGCGTGGTCGCAAGCCGGACATATCAGCGCCTGGCAACAGTGGAAACTCGGCGAAAAACTCGCTACACAGTGGCCGCAGCACGCTGGCAACGCGCCACAGCTCACCAGCAGCGGGACGGCATTCCGTATTGTCGCAGGCGAGAAACGCTGGGAGTTCAGCCGCCAGCAGGGCGTATTAACGCAGTTCTGGATTGGCGAAGAGGCACAGTTGCTGACTCCGCTTGTCGATCAGTTCACCCGCGCGCCGCTGGACAACGACATCGGCGTGAGCGAGGCAACCCGTATCGACCCTAACGCCTGGGTTGAACGCTGGAAGGCCGCCGGCCATTACCAGGCTAAAGCGGTATTACTGCAATGCGATGCCGACACGCTTGCCAGCGCGGTACTGATTACCACCGCCCACGCCTGGCAGTATCAGGGCGAGACGCTGTTCATCAGCCGGAAAACCTACCGTATCGACGGCAACGGTGAAATGCAGATAACGGTAGATGTTGATGTCGCCAGCGGGACACCGCATCCGGCGCGCATCGGACTGAGCTGCCAGCTTGCGCAGGTGGCGGAGCGGGTCAACTGGCTGGGGTTAGGCCCGCACGAGAACTACCCGGATCGTCTCTCTGCCGCCTGTTTTGAGCGCTGGGATCTGCCGCTGGAAGAGATGTACACCCCGTATGTTTTCCCGAGCGAAAACGGCCTGCGCTGCGGAACGCGTGAATTGCTCTATGGTGCGCATCAGTGGCGCGGCGATTTTCAGTTCAACATCAGCCGCTACGGCCAGAAACAGCTGATGGAAACCAGCCACCGCCATCTGCTCCAGCCGGAAGCGGGCACCTGGCTCAATATTGACGGTTTCCATATGGGCGTAGGCGGCGATGACTCCTGGAGCCCCTCCGTTTCAGCGGAATATCAGCTCAGCGCCGGGCGCTACCACTACCAGATAAGCTGGCGGTAAAAGGGAAATTGCCGGATGGCGGTGCAAGCACCGTATCCGGCCTGCGATACATTTTCTTCCTGGCCCGATAAGCGATAACGCCATCGGGCACCTCGGTTACTCCTCAATCACCTGACGGATTTGTTGCAACGAAGCGGGATCGTCAAGCGTGGACAAATCGCCCGGATCGCGGCCTTCGCAAATCGCCTGGATCGTACGACGCAGCATTTTGCCAGAGCGTGTTTTCGGCAACTGTGAAACAAACCAGACGTGCGCCGGGCGGCCAAAATTACCGATCTGACTGTCCACCAGCGACATAATCGCCTTCTCTTCCGTTTGCGCCACGTCCCTGTCCTCCAGCGTGTCGCTCTGTTTCGGGATCACAAACGCTACCGCCACCTGTCCCTTCAGCGTATCTTTCACCCCCACCACCGCCACTTCCGCCACGTTCGGGTAACTGGAAATGCTTTCCTCGATCTCGCGCGTGCCCAGACGGTGCCCGGCGACGTTGATCACATCATCGGTGCGCCCGAGGATGAAATAATAGCCGTCCGCGTCGCGAATCCCCCAGTCGAAAGTGGCGTACACCTGACGTGAGAACAGCGACCAGTAGGTATTCACAAAACGCGCATCGTCCCCCCAGATAGTCTGAACGCAGCCAGGCGGCAGCGGCCCCTCAATGACCAGCATCCCCTTCTCGTTCACCTCGCAAGGTTCGCCAGTGACCTCGTTGAGCAACTGCACGTTATAGCCGTACATCGGTACGCCGGGGCTGCCCAGCCGTGAAGGCCGGTCGTCCAGCGCGCGGGCGATCGCCATAATCGGCCAGCCGGACTCGGTCTGCCAGTAGTTGTCGATAACCGGCACATCCAGCGTCTCCGTCACCCAGGCGGCCGTCGGCTCATCCAGCGGCTCACCAGCCAGATAGAGCACCTCCAGCGAGGAGAGATCGTGATTGCGGATCTGCGCCGTCGGGAACTTTTTCAACACGCGGATGGCGGTTGGCGCAGAGAACATCCGGCTGACGCGGTATTTCTCTACGATCTTCCACCAGACGCCGCAGTCCGGGTACGTCGGCAATCCTTCATAAACGATGGTTGCCATTCCTGCCAGCAACGGCGCGTAGACAATATAGGAGTGCCCCACAACCCAACCGATATCCGACGCGCAAAAGAACACGCCGCCCGCTTTGCCGCCGAAGATAGTGTCCATCGAGGTTGCCAGCGCCACCGCATAGCCGCCGACGTCGCGCTGTACGCCTTTCGGTTTTCCGGTCGTGCCGGAGGTATAGAGAATGCAGGAGATCTCATTGGATTCCAGCCAGGCCACCGGCACCCGCGCCCCGAGATGCTGCTGACGCAGCGACGCAAAATCGAGATCGCGCGCCGGTACTCGCGCCATTTTCGCCAGCCCGCGATCCACCAGCAAAACGTGGCGCGGCTGATGCTGCGCCTGCGCGATGGCATCATCCAGCAGCTTTTTATACGGCAGAGTCTTACCGCCGCGCGCCCCGGCGTCTGCCGAGACAATCAGCACCGGCTTAGCGTCGTCGATTCGCGCCGCTACGCTGTGCGAGGCAAAACCGCCGAACACCACCGAATGAATCGCGCCAATCCGCGCGCAGGCCAGCAGCGTAATGTGCGCCTCGGCAATCATCGGCATGTAAACCAGCACCCGGTCGCCACGCTGCACGCCCAGCGACAACAGCATCGACGCCACCACGTTCACTTCGTCATACAACTGGCTGAAGGTAAACGTGCGCTCCTCTTCCGTTTCAGAAGAGACGGCAATCAGCGCCAGCGCATCCGGCTGCTTATCCAGCCAGCGGTCGATAGCGTTATGGCACAAATTAGTGGTTCCGCCGCAAAACCAGCGGGCAAACGGCGGATCGCTGTAATCCAGCGTTTGGGTAAACGGCTGCTGCCAGTCGATACGTCGGGCCTGCTCGGCCCAGAACGACGCCGGCTGCGTAATGGAATGCTGATAAAACTCGCTAAAAGACATGAAGCTCTCCTGTTGAACTTACTGCCTGCTGGCTCAGATGACAAATAAGTCGAGGTATTCATTGACCGGCATCTGCTCCAGGCGAGTTCTGTCCAGGGAGACATCCAGAATGCGCTGCTGCTGACGAGTCGGGAACTGACGCGCCAGGTTGATTTTGAATTTATCGATAAGCTTCGGAATGCCGTCGGTACGGCGGCGAGCGTGGCCAATCGGGTACTCCACGACCACCTCGGCAAACTGTGAACCATCGGTAAATTCAAGGGTGATAGCGTTGGCGATGGCGCGTTTTTCCGGGTCGTGGTAGTCGGCGGTAAACGCCGGGTCTTCAAAGCAGGTTATCTTCTCGCGCAGGGCGTCAATGCGTTTGTCCTGCGCTACGCCGTCCTCATAATCCGCCGCCGTTAAGCGCCCGAACAGTAGCGGGATCGCCACCATGTACTGAATGCAGTGGTCGCGGTCGGCCGGGTTATTCAACGGCCCTTTTTTGTCGATGATGCGAATGCAGGCTTCATGGGTGCGAATCGTCACTTTCTCAATATCCGCCGCCGTTTTGCCCGCCGCCTGCATCTGTTCAAAGAGGGTCATGGCGGCTTCAACCGCCGTCTGCGAGTGGAACTCCGCCGGGAAGGAGATTTTGAACAGCACGTTTTCCATGACGTAAGAACCATACGGACGCTGGAAGCGGAACGGCTCGCCGTTGAAAGAGACGTCATAAAAGCCCCAGGTTTTCGCCGTCAGCGCCGACGGATAGCCCATCTCACCGGTTTTTGCCATCAGCGCCAGACGCACCGCGCGGGAGGTGGCATCGCCCGCCGCCCAGGACTTACGTGTTCCGGTGTTTGGCGCATGGCGATAGGTACGCAGCGACTGACCATCCACCCACGCCAGCGACACCGCGTTGAGGATCTCATCACGCGTCAGCCCCAGCATTTCGGCGACAACTGCTGTCGAAGCCACTTTGACCAGCAGTACGTGATCCAGGCCGACGCGGTTGAAGGAATTTTCCAGCGCGATGCAGCCCTGAATCTCATGGGCTTTGATCATCCCGGCCAGCACCTGCTTCATGGTCAGCGGCGCTTTGCCTGCGGCAACCGCATTACGCGACAGCCAGTCCGCGGTTGCCAGAATCCCGCCGAGGTTATCAGAGGGGTGGCCCCACTCTGCCGCCAGCCAGGTATCGTTGAAGTCGAGCCAGCGGATCATCGCGCCGATATTAAACGCCGCCTGCACCGGATCGAGCTGAAACTGGGTGCCCGGTACGCGTACGCCGTTCGGCACGACGGTGCCCGGAACGATCGGCCCCAGCAGTTTTTTACAGGCCGGATATTCCAGCGCTTCCAGACCGCAGCCCAGCGTGTCGAGCAAGCAGTAGTGGGCGGTGTCCCAGGCCACTTTAGAGGTGATGTCGTAGTTCATGACGTAATCGACGATATCAACGATTTCACGGTCAAATTCCGGGCAAATGTTCATTATTTGTGCGGACATAGGGTACATTTCCTGCGTTTTATCGTTAGAGAAATAAAATTATTGGCGCTGATCCAGCGGAATAAATTCGCGATCGTCCGGGCCGGTATAATTGGCGGAAGGTCGGATAATTTTGTTGTCCTGACGCTGTTCGATGATGTGCGCCGCCCAGCCGGTGACGCGGGCGATCACAAACAGCGGGGTGAACATTTCGGTGGGGACGCCCATCATGTTGTAGGAGACCGCCGAGAACCAGTCGAGGTTGGGGAACATCTTTTTCGATTCCCACATCACGTTTTCCAGACGGTCGGCGATGTTGTACATCTTCAGCGAACCACCGGCCTCCGAAAGCTGTTTCGCCACGCGTTTGATCACCTGATGGCGCGGATCGGCAATGGTGTAGACCGGATGGCCGAAACCAATGATCACCTCTTTATTTTCAATGCGTTTACGGATATCCGCCTCGGCTTCCTCCGGCGTTTCGTAACGCTGCTGAATTTCCAGCGATACCTCATTCGCCCCGCCGTGCTTCGGGCCGCGCAGCGCGCCAATCGCGCCGATGATGGCAGAGTAGACATCAGAGCCCGTCCCTGCAATCACCCGGCTGGTGAAAGTGGACGCGTTGAATTCATGCTCGGCATACAGCACCAGCGAGATGTGCATCGCCTTTTCCCAGCTTTGCGACGGCTTCTCGCCGTGCAGCAGATGCAGGAAATGGCTACCGACGGAGTCGTCGTCAGTTTCCGGCTGAATACGTTCGCCGTTATGGCTGTAGTGATACCAGTAGAGCAGGATGGAACTGAGCGAGGCCAGCAGTTTGTCGGCGATATCGCGCGCGCCGGAAACGGTATGCCCCTCTTTTTCCGGCAGCGTACAGCCGAGCGCCGACACGCCGGTGCGCATGACGTCCATCGGGTGCGACGCCGCAGGCAATGCTTCCAGCACGGTGCGTACATTGGCCGGTAATCCACGCAATGCTTTCAGCTTATTTTTATAGGCATGGAGTTCATCGCTATTGGGCAATTTGCCGTGAATTAACAGATGCGCGACTTCTTCAAATTCACAATGCTCCGCGAGATCGAGAATATCGTATCCGCGATAGTGTAAGTCGTTGCCGCTTTTTCCCACGGTACACAACGCGGTATTTCCGGCCGGAACGCCCGATAATGCAACAGATTTCTTGGGCTTAATGACATGGGTGTTGTTTTGCAGGATCGTCGTATCGCTCATGTTGTCCTCGTCATTGTTATATGTAGGGTATTGAGGGTGTACGTTTCGTCGCCGTAGGCCTGATAAGCCGTAGGCCTGATAAGGCGCAGCCGCCATCAGGCATTGCCGGATGGCACTTCGTTTATCCGGCCTACAGCTCTACTTCAGGTTCAGCGCATCCAGCTTCTCTTCGTATTGGTAATAATTGATGCTTTCGTACAGCTCGTTGCGGGTCTGCATAATATCGATAACGTTTTTTTGCGTGCCTTCCTGGCGCAGCACGTTGTAGACACGCTCGGCAGCGCGATTCATGGCGCGAAATGCCGACAGCGGGTAGAGCGCCATCGCCACGTTAGCGCTGCGCAGTTCGTCGGTGGTAAACAGCGGCGTCGCGCCAAACTCCGTGATATTCGCCAGGATCGGCACCGGTACGGCATCGGCGAACTGGCGATACATTGACAGCTCGGTAATCGCTTCCGGGAATAGCATGTCGGCCCCCGCTTCCACATAAGCCCGCGCGCGATCGATCGCCGCCTCTAATCCTTCCACCGCCAACGCATCGGTACGCGCCATGATCACGAAGTCAGGATCGGTACGCGCATCCACCGCCGCACGAATCCTGTCCACCATCTCCTCTTTGGACACGATCGCCTTATTCGGGCGATGGCCGCAGCGTTTCGCGCCGATCTGATCTTCGATATGCAGCGCAGCGGCGCCGGCTTTGATCATCGACTTCACCGTGCGCGCCACGTTAAAGGCGGAGGAACCAAAGCCGATGTCGGCATCCACCAGCAGCGGCAGCGGGCAGACGTCGGTAATACGGCGGATGTCGGTCAACACATCATCCAGCGTGGAGATCCCCAGATCCGGCAGACCCAGCGATCCCGCTGCCACGCCGCCGCCGGAAAGGTAAATCGCCTGATAGCCTGCGCGCTGGGCCAGCAATGCGTGATTGGCATTGATGGCGCCGACGATCTGTAAGGGGTTTTCTTTGGTGAGCGCAGCGCGAAACGCCTGGCCCGGAGAGTGTAGAGACATATCCCGTCCTCTTGTTATCAACTTGTTATTTAATGTTGATTCACATAAAGCAAAGGGAATGCCAGAGCGGTCGCTGAAAAAGAGAGAATTTTGTTTTTTCTTATAATTCAAACAAATAACAAAAAATACAAACTTAACCATACCTTTCATCAGGACAAAAGCGTGTCAGCTAACGTTTCATGAAACGGTTCGCGCTGTTTCATTGCAACATTTATGAAACACGACTAAAACAAAATCTCGGTCCCTCAATACAACATCAACTGCTATGGCTGACACGCACCTTCCCGCTCGCGATAATCATGACAAGCCGGTGATCTGGACGGTCTCGGTAACGCGTCTGTTCGAGTTGTTTCGCGACATCAGCCTGGAGTTCGACCATCTGGCGACCATCACCCCCATCCAGCTTGGGTTTGAAAAAGCGGTGAACTATATCCGTAAAAAACTGGCGACCGAGCGCTGTGACGCCATTATCGCAGCGGGTTCCAACGGCGCTTATTTAAAAAGCCGCCTCTCCATACCGGTGATCCTGATTAAACCCAGCGGATTCGACGTGCTCCAGGCGCTGGCGAAAGCCGGCAAACTGACTTCGTCCATTGGCGTTATCACCTACCAGGAGACGATCCCCGCGCTGATCGCCTTTCAAAAAACGTTTAATTTGCGTCTGGAACAGCGCAGCTACATCACCGAAGAGGATGCCCGTGGGCAAATTAATGAACTGAAAGCCAACGGCATTGAGGCGGTAGTCGGCGCAGGGCTAATTACCGATCTGGCGGAAGAAGCCGGGATGACCGGCATTTTTATCTATTCTGCGGCCACCGTGCGTCAGGCGTTTAGCGATGCGCTGGATATGACCCGGCTGACGCTGCAACATGGCGGCCAATATGCCTCCGGCAACGGGCTGCGCACCCGCTACGATCTGGGAGATATGCGCGGCCATTCCGCGCAAATGGAGCAGGTTCGCCATACGATTATGCTGTACGCCCGCTCCAGCGCGGCGGTGTTGATCCAGGGTGAGACCGGCACCGGTAAAGAGCTGGCGGCGCAGGCGATTCACCGCGAGTTTTTTGCCCGTCGGGGCCAGCGCAGCGGTAAAAAAACGCCTCCGTTTGTGGCCATTAACTGCGGCGCAATTACCGAATCGCTGCTTGAAGCAGAGTTATTCGGTTATGAAGAGGGGGCATTTACCGGTTCCCGACGCGGCGGACGCGCCGGTCTGTTTGAAATCGCCCACGGCGGGACGCTGTTTCTGGATGAGATCGGGGAAATGCCCCTGCCCTTACAGACCCGTCTGCTGCGCGTACTGGAAGAGAAAGAGGTGACGCGCGTTGGCGGGCATCAGCCTGTCCCGGTGGATGTACGGGTTATCAGCGCCACGCACTGCAATCTGGAACAGGCGATAAAGCAGGGGCAATTTCGCACCGATCTGTTTTATCGTCTCAGCATTCTGCGCCTGACGCTTCCGCCCCTTCGGGAGCGCCCGTCAGATATCGTGCCGCTGGCGGAGGGATTTTTGAAACAGTCCCTGGCGGCATTAGACGCGCCGTTTGGCGAATCGGTGCGCGAGGGGCTGGCGCAAAGCCAGACCATTCTTCTGCGCTATGCCTGGCCCGGCAATATTCGCGAGCTGCGGAATATGATGGAGCGCCTGGCGCTTTTTTTAAGCGTCGAGCCGCAGCCCAGTCTGGATAGCCAGTTTTTACAGCAATTTTTACCCGAGCTGGCGACGATTCCCGAAGCGCCATCAGCGCTTACGCCGCAGCAGGTTCTGGCGCAGTTTAACGGCGATAAAACCGCAGCGGCGCGATATCTGGGTATTAGCCGGACGACATTCTGGCGACGATTAAAAGAGTGAAGGTTTATCGCCGGATGGCGCTAACGCTTATCCGGCCTACGAGCAGAGTGAGAACTTATTGCCGGATGGCGCTGCCGCTTATCCGGCCTACGAGCTACGAGCAGCACTGAACCGTAGGCCGGATAAGACGTTTACGTCGCCATCCGGCACAATGACAGCTTATTTTTTCTTGTAGATATCCGCAGTACCATGAATTTTATTATCGGTTTGCCCGGAGGTCAGTACGACCACATCAGCCCCTTTTTCATCGGCCTTTTTAAGCAGATCCTCTTTTGCCTCCATAGTTGACGTCTCATTGCTGGTATTAATGGTGCCTATCTTCGTGTATTGCGACTCCACTTTCTCAAACTCGACCTTTGTCAACAGCTCCGCGGCATAGACGTTGGTTACGACAAACGCTAACGCACCAATCAATACTTTATATCCTGTCTTCATATAAAAGCTCCGGTTGTGTTATTACGCTATCATCGCCTTCTCGGAACGGATGCTCTGTTCTGAGTGATTAAATAACTAGTTGAGATTAGCGGAAAAATCCAGTCAGCCGGATGTATCATAATTTGTGATCTTTCTCTCACCCCTGCACTTTTACTATAAATAGTATGGCGTTAACTATCAGGCTCTGGAAATCTCACTATGGAACCTCTGCACGCGGTTGTCCTGACCGTCAGCCTGTTCGTCTTAACCTTCTTTAACCCCGGCGCAAACCTCTTTGTGGTGGTACAAACCAGCCTCGCCTCCGGGCGTCGGGCCGGTGTATTAACGGGGCTGGGCGTGGCGCTTGGCGATGCGATTTATTCCGGGCTGGGACTGTTTGGCATGGCGACCCTGATTACCCAGTGCGAAGAAATTTTCTCGCTGATCAAAATCGTCGGCGGCGCATATTTGTTATGGTTTGCCTGGAACAGCATCCGCCATCAGGCCACCCCGCAAATGCCGACTCTGCAACAGCCCATTTCCGCTCCCTGGAGCGTGTTCTTCCGCCGGGGACTATTAACCGATCTGTCAAATCCGCAGACGGTGCTGTTTTTCATCAGTATTTTCTCGGTCACGCTCAGCGCGGAAACCCCGACATGGGCAAGACTGATGGCCTGGGCCGGCATCGTGCTCTCTTCCGTCATCTGGCGCATCTTCCTGAGCCAGGCCTTTTCCCTACCGGCGGTACGCCGCGCTTACGGGCGGATTCAGCGCATTGCCAGCAGGGTGATTGGCGCGATCATCGGCGTGTTCGCCCTCAGGCTGATTTACGAAGGCGTGAACCACCGCTAGCCAGTAGCAGAGCGGCCACATAACAGAGTGCCACCGCCAGACTCATTTTCAGCATGGTTTCGCCGCCCAGCCCCGACAACGGCGCGGCGATGCCACCGAAAACAAACATGCTCATCCCCATCAGCGCGGAGGCGGTTCCTGACTCCTGAACCTCCACCACGCTCATCGCCTCAGCGCCCGCCACGGTGCCAATTCCGCTGCAAAAGGCGACGGTAAAAAAGAGCGCCACCAGCGCCAGAACCGGCTGCTGTAGCCAGGCGCAGAGCAAGGTGGTTAACGCGCAGATGACGGCCAACAGCAAGCCGCCGCGCAGCAGCGTCATTGCCGTGATTCGACGCGCAAGACGGGAAAAAATCAGCGAGGCGACGATCAGCCCGATCCCATTAAGGCCAAACAGCAGGCTGAACTGCATCGGGCTTAAGCCATACTCGCTTTGCAGCACAAATGACGAAGAGCCGATATAAGCAAACAACCCCGCCAGCATGAAGGCCTGCATCAGGCAAAAGCGCATAAAGAGACGATTTTTCACCACGCTGCGCCCGGTCGAAAATAACGATGCGCCGCGCGTTCGCTGCGGCAGCGTCTCACTGATAAACAGGATGCAGCAGAGCAAAAGCAGTGTCGCAATCCCCGCCATTACCCAAAACAACATACGCCAGTCAAACGCGGTGGCAATGTAGCCGCCCAGAACCGGAGAAAGCACCGGGGCGATGCCGTTCACCGTCATGAGCAGCGCGAAGAACTGGGTCAGGGTCACGCCCTGATATTTGTCCCGCGCAATAGAGCGCGAGAGCACCGAACCACCGGCCCCCGCTGCGCCCTGCACAAAACGCCAGACGATCAGCCAGTGAATATCCTGAGTTGTCGCGCACAGTACCGAAGAGGCAATAAACAGCAACAGCGACAGGATCAACGGAACCTTACGACCAATCCGGTCGCTGAGCGGGCCAAACAGCAGTTGCCCAAGCCCAAGGCCGATCAGCGAAGACGTCAGCGTCAGTTGCGTCAGGGTGGTCGTCGTTGCCAGCTGTTCGGACATCTCCGGCAGAGCGGGCAGATAAAGATCGGTACACAGCGGCCCGATCCCGGTTAACAAGCCGAGGATCAACACCCACGAAAGCGACACGCGCGCCATAAAAACACCTCCCTCTGATTACCGGGCCCCGCCGCCGAGCGACTGCCAGAGCGTTATGCGGTTTTCATTGTCCGTCAGTTGCAGGGCGATAAGCGTCTGCTGCGCCGACCACAGCGTGCGTTGCGCCGTCAGTACGGTCAGATAATCCCCGACCCCGGCGCGATAACGACGCATCCCGACATCCAGCGTTTTTTGTTCTGCGGCGACATACTGGCGCTGGGCATCCAGCTGTTCATCCAGCGTCGCACGCCGGGCAAGCGCATCAGCCACATCTTTGAACGCGCTTTGCACCGTTTTTTCATAGGTAGCAATGAGTCCCCGTTTTTGCGCTTCGGCATAGCGGAGCTGCGCCAGGTTGCTGCCGCCGGTAAACAGCGGCAGCGTAATGGAAGGCGCAAACGACCACACCTTCATGCCATGACTGAACAAGGACGAAAGCGCATCGCTGCCGACACCGGCGCTTGCCGTCAGGGAGATAGTCGGGAAGAAGTTCGCTCGCGCCGCGCCAATATCGGCATTGGCGCTTTTCAGGTTATGTTCCGCTTCCTGAATATCCGGCCGACGCAACAGCACGGAAGAAGAGACGCCAGCGGGCACCAGCGTAATCACCTGCGCATCAAGGCTTTCCAGCGTACCGGGCAGCACGCTTTCCGGCAGCGTTGTGCCCGCCAGCAGGTTCAGGGCGTTGATATCCTGCGCCACCTGAGTCTGATAGCTGGCTACGCTGGCGCGCGCCTGCTGGTAAACGCTCATCGCTTCACTGACATCCGTTGCGGCGGCTGTCCCGACCTGCTGCTGACGTTGAACAATTTTCAGCGAGTTTTCCGCACTGGCCATCGTCTCCCTGGCCAGCGCCAGATTGCTGTTATCTGCCGCCAGGGTCAGCCACGCGGTGCTGATCTCGGCAATTAACGTCAAACGGGTGTTCTGCGCGGTAAATTCGCTGGCAAGCCAGGTTTCTCGCGCCGCCCGTGACAGGCTCTGATTGCGGCCAAACAGATCCAGCTCAAAGCTGGACACCGCGCCATCGGCTTCAGCGCTCGTTCCGGTTCCGTTCGCCAGCGTACGGCTACGTGTAGAACTGAGTGAAGCATTCACCGTCGGGAACAACGAGGCACGCGCTTCGCCATACAACGCCCGTGCGGAGTCGATATCAGCAATCGCCTTTTGTACATCACGGTTACTGTTAAGGGCGGTGTTCACCACCTGTTGCAGCCGCGCGTCGTTAACAATCTGCTGCCAGTCGCGGCTGACAGCGTTCCCCTGCCCCTGCGCGCCCGGTAAACTTGCCGGAACCGGCGCATCGGGCGTGCTGTAGTGTGGATCAAGCGACACACACCCTGCGCTCAGGAGAGCGAAAACAAAGAGAAAAATACGCAACATAACTTACTCCTGACGACGGGACTTGCGGGTAAACAGATGCTTAACCAGCACGAAGAACAGCGGGACGAAGAAGATAGCCAACAGCGTGGCGGTTAATGTCCCACCGATGATTCCGGTCCCGATCGCCACACGGCTGTTCGCCCCGGCCCCTGTGGCGATAGCCAGCGGCGTAACCCCGGCAATAAAGGCCAGAGAGGTCATAATGATTGGGCGCAAACGGGTCTGCGCCGCTCGCAGCGCAGCCCGGCTCAGGGAATAACCTTCCGCAACCGCAGCTTCGGCAAATTCGACGATCAGAATGGCGTTTTTCGACGACAGGCCGATGGTGGTCAGCAGCGCGACCTGGAAGTAAACATCATTATTTAAATCACGCATCCAGGCCGCCAGCGCTGCGCCTAACAGCCCCAGAGGGATGACCAGAATCACCGAAAACGGTACCGACCAGCTTTCATACAGCGCCGCCAGGCAGAGGAAAACCACCAGAATAGAGATGGCGTACAAGCTCATAGCCTGACCGCTGGCCAGCTTTTCCTGCAATGACAACCCGCTCCACGCCCATGTGGTGCCAGCAGGCAAGCTGTTTGCCAGCGCTTCCATTTTGTCCATCGCGGCGCCGGAGCTGAAACCGCTGGCGTTTTCTCCCTGAATCTCATAGGCGGCAGAGCCGTTGTAGCGCACCAGACTTTCCGGGCCGTACTCCCAACGAGTGGTGGCGAAGGCGGAAAAGGGCGTCATGCTGTTATCGCTGCCGCGCACGAACCATTTGCCCAGGTCCGCAGGCGAAGAACGGAACTCGCTGTCGCCCTGAATGTAGACTTTCTTCACGCGGCCGCGATCGATAAAGTCATTGACATAGGTTCCCCCCCAGGCGCTGGATAAGGTGCTGGTCACATCGCTTAAGCCAAGCCCCAGCGAGACGGCCTTATTGCTGTCGATATCCACCTGAAGCTGCGGCATTTGCGGCAGGTCATTTGCGCGCACGGCGTGCAGAATATCGCTCTGGTTTGCCTGGGCGATCAGCTGATTACGCATCTGTAACAGGGTATCGCGATCGGTCGCCCCATTCGCCATCAGCTCAAAAGAGAAGCCGTTGCTTTGCCCCAGCCCCTCAACCGACGGCGGCGTCATCGCAAAAAGCGTCGCATCGCGAATAGCGCCCAGTTCTTTACTGGCACGCAGCGCAATAGCCTGTGCGGTATTTTCTTCGCCTTTACGCTCCGACCAGTTTTTCAGCGAAACGAACGCCATCCCGGCATTCTGCCCGCTGCCGCTGAAGCTAAAACCATCGACGGTAAAAATAACGTCCGTATTGGCTTTCTCTTTATTGAGAAACCAGTCTGTCACCTGACGATTGACCTCTGCGGTTCGCGACGCCGTCGCCCCTGCGGGCAGGGTGTACTGCACCATAATTTCACCCTGATCTTCGGTCGGTAAGAAGCTGCCGGGTAGCTTCCACATCGCCAGCGCCATCGCCCCGCATAACAGCGCATAAACGCCCATCACGCTGACGCTGCGACGCAGCACATGCAGGACGCCGCGCTGATAACCCTGTTCAGTTCGGCTATAGAATCGGTTGAATATCCCGAAGAAGCCCTTTTTATGCGGCGCGGTATGGCTAAGAATCGAACCGCACAGGGCTGGGGTCAGGGTCAACGCCACCACGACCGAGAGCAGCATTGCCGAGATAATCGTCACAGAGAACTGGCGATAAATGACGCCGGTAGAGCCGCCAAAGAACGCCATCGGCAGGAATACCGCAGACAAAACAAGAGCGATAGCCACCAGCGCGCCAGCGATTTCCCCCATCGATTTTTCGGTAGCTTCGCGCGCGGGCAGCCCTTCATCGCGCATAATACGCTCGACGTTTTCCACCACCACAATGGCGTCATCGACCAGCAGGCCTATCGCCAGCACCATTGCAAACAGCGTCAGCGTATTGATGGAGTAGCCAAACAGCGCCAGCACGCCAAAAGTACCGAGCAGCACGACCGGAACCGCCAGCGCCGGAATCAGCGTGGCGCGAAGATTCTGCAAGAACAGGTACATCACGCAGACCACCAGAATGATGGCTTCAAACAGCGTCTGAACCACATCCTCTACGGAGATCTTAATAAATTCGGTGCTGTCTTTCGGATACGCCACGTCATAGCCCTGCGGCATATCCCGTTTAAATTCAGCGACTTTATCTTTTACCAGCGTGGCGGTATCCAGCGCGTTCGCCCCCGGCGCAAGCATGACCGCAACCCCCGCAGCCGGATGGCCGTTGAGTTTAGCGATGGCGGTGTAGTCTTCACTGCCCATCTCCACGCGCGCCACATCCTGGATGCGTACCACGGCCCCGTCAGACTGGCTTTTGATAATGATCTTTTTGAATTGTTCTACCGTCTGCAAGCGCGACTGCGCGCGAACCGTAGCGGTCAATTGCTGTGTGTCAGGGGAAGGTAACGCACCGATTTTCCCGGCGGAAACCTGGACGTTTTGCGCTTCAATGGCGCTCTGCACATCCGACGGCATCAAAGAATAGGAGGCCAGTTTCGCCGGGTCCAGCCAGATACGCATGGCGTATTCCGCACCAAACACCTGTAGGCTCCCGACCCCTTCCACGCGTGCCAGCGGGTCCTGTACGTTACTCACCAGCCAGTCAGCGATATCTGAGCTGCTCGCCCGGTCGGACTTATCATACACGGCGGCAATCAGCAGGAAGTTACTTTGCGATTTCACCACCGTGACGCCGGATTGTTGAACCTCGCTCGGCAAGCGGGATTCCGCCTGCTGCACCTTGTTCTGTACCTGCACCTGCGCGGTGTCAGGGTCGGTGCCCTGTTCAAAGGTGACATCAATACTGACCGAACCATCGGAACTGCTGGTCGAGGTAAAATAGAGCAGGTTATCCAGCCCGGTAAGCTGCTGTTCAATCACCTGAGTCACGCTGTTTTCCAGCGTTTCGGCGGAAGCGCCGGTATAGGTCGCCGAGATTTTCACCGACGGCGGCGCCACGTCAGGATACTGCGCAACCGGCAGCGTTTTAATCGCCAGAATACCGGCCAGCATGATCAGAATGGCGATAACCCAGGCGAAAACGGGCCTGCGCACAAAGAAACGGGAGAACATCAGCCTTTGCCTCCGTTCAGTTGTACATCAACGGCGTTAACCTGCTGACCCGGCGTGACCTTACTTGATCCCTCAACGATCAACCGGTCGCCGCTACGTAAACCGTCCAGCACCAGCCATTTATCCCCATAGGTATCGCCTGTTTCCAGGGTACGCTGCGCCACTTTATTGTCTTTAGTGACCACCAGCGCTGTCGCATTGCCTTTCGCATCGCGCGTGATCCCCTGCTGCGGCGCGAGAATCGCATCGTTCATGATCCCTTCATCAATGCGGGCGCGAACGAACATACCGGGTAACAGCTGCTGTTGAGGGTTGGGGAAAATCGCCCGCAGCGTGACTGAGCCTGTAGACTCATCTACCGCCACTTCCGTCAGCGCTAACTTTCCTTTTTCGCTATAGGTCGTGCCATCTTCAAGCGTCAGCGTCACGTTCAGGGTATCGCTGTTGGTCGCCAGAGACTGCTTACGCAGGCGCAGCAAATCCACGCTGGAGCGGGTAAGATCGACATACATGGTGTCGAGCCCACGAATGGTCGCCAGCGCCGTCTCCTGTGAAGCCGTCACCAGCGCGCCGGGCGTGACGGATGAGATACCAATGCGCCCGGAAACCGGGGCGGTAATGGTGGTCCAGTCCAGATTGATACGCGCGCTTTCTAATGCGGCTTTCTTTGCCTCCACGCTGGCTTTGTCCTGAGCACAGGTGGCCTGCGCATCATCGGCATCCTGGCGGGAAACACCGTCATCGTTAACCAGCCGCGCGTAACGTTGCGCCTTCTGGCAGTCGGCATTCACCAGCGCCTGCGCCTGTCTGAGCGAGGCATTCGCTTCGTTCCATGCGGCGCGATAGCTGGCGGGATCGATCTGATACAGCGCCTGCCCCGCTTTGACGATATCGCCCTCATTAAACAGGCGTTTTTGAATAATGCCCCCCACCTGCGGGCGAACTTCGGCACTGAGCGCTGCGCTGGTGCGTCCGGTCAGTTCACTGACGACAGAAACGGGTTCTGTTTTAAGGGTCACGACGCCCACTTCCTGAGACGGAGAAGCGGTATTGTCGGTTTGCGTATTATCACAGCCGGATAATAACAATAGCGCGATAATTGATGTTGTTATGTATTTCATCTTTTTTCCAGGGTGAGAAACGCCTGCCCCGTTAAAATTAACAAGGTAGCACCAGGCGACTGAACGTTATTTCAGGTACAGCGGTATCGCGTCATGAGCTATTTCTCACAACGACAATAAGGGAAATAATTTATTTCCCTTTGATTATTAAATTCTTTATTCAGCCATTCACAAGCATGGTAACGATATCCCGATATATCTCCTGTAACGCATCAGGGTCACTTTTTTGCGGCGTCAGGCGACGGTAAACCGCCCCTTCCATCATGGTTGCAATCACTTCAACACAGCAACGGATGCGGGCTTCGCTGAGTTGCGGACACGTTTTTCTCAGGTGCGCGCAGGCGTTGTCGAACATCCGCGCATCCGCCTCTTCGAGCATCGCGGCAACATGAGGATTGCGGGTCGATTCAGCCGCCATCTCCAGCATCAGCGCATCATCATCCTCGCTCAGCGTTTGCCGCCAGGACAGGATTCCGGGGATACGCTCCGTCTGGGTTTTATCTTCTATCTGCGTGATGCGATAGTCGATAATACGGCGGATCATCTCTTCGATAATGGCATCTTTACTGGCGAAGTAGCGATAGATTTGCCCCACGCTGAGACGGGCTTCAGCGGCGATCTGCGACATGCTGGCACCGTGAAATCCGCTTGCGCGAAAGCACTGGCGCGCGGCGTTGATGATCTCATCCTGTCGTTGTTTCTGGCGGATTTCCAGCTTGCTGCTCATCGCATCTCCTCGTCACCTCAAAAGTGAGAATGATCGTTCTCATTTTGGCTAATTATACGTCTCCTGCGCACATTGAAAAGGATTTTTTTGCTTATTATTTTCCTGCATTATTTGCCAGGAAAATAATGGAGAGATTATGGAGATTTAATGAAAAAAATCTGAAAATCAAATGGAGAGAATATTTAAATTTATTTCTTTGCCCCTGACTTTCCAATTCCCCGGTACAATTCATTGATGCGCTTAACGGACTTAATCGAACGCTGCGGGGCTGTCGAAGCGACAGACAACACGATCATTTCCAGGCAAACCAGCACCGTACCGTGCAACGGCATTTTCCCGTTCTCACCGCCGCGCGGCACATTGATCACCACATCCGCCTCCTTGCTAAAACGTGATTCCAGCGCATTGGTCAGTAAAATCACCGGCACGCCCAACCGCTTCGCCTCGCGGATGGTCGTCAACCCTTCGCGATGCGGCGATTTCTGCGCCATCATAATCAGCACATCCCCCCGCTGTAGCGCAATCAGCTGTTCCGCCAGGTTAATCCCGGTACGATTAAACGCCACCGACGGCAAGCCAATACGGCTGAGCAGACGCGCCGTGTAGTCCGCAAGTATCCCGGATGCGCCAATGCCAAATATCCCCACCTGACGCGCCTCCACCAGCAGTGCGACCGCCTGCGCAATCGCGTAACGGTTTTGCGGCGTAGACAGCACGTCGCAGGTGCGCTGATGCCCTTGCAGAACAAAATCAATGCTCGAATTTACATCGCAGGAAAGCGTATTCACCGTGGTCGTCATTTTCTCTTCCGAGGTGATACCCGGGCCAAACCAGTGTTCGATGGTCTGTTTTAAATCGCGCAGCCCGGCAAACCCCAATGCCTGAATCGCCCGGACAACCGTCGCGTCAGAAGTTTGAGTGGCGGCCGCAATTTCTATCGCCGTAAATTCCAGTACCACTTCCCGGTTCTCATGGATATAACGCGCCACCGCCTGCATCCTCGGCGAAAGCAGATGCGCCCGCGCCCGGAAGCGATCGCCGTAGACATCAATACGATTTTTCACTTTCTTCGCCGTCAGCATGGTTATTTCCCCTCCGGTAAGTGGCGCCCGGCAATATGCGACTGTACCTGTGCAACCATCAGGCTGAGTGATGCAAAGGAGTTCGAAATCGCCTCTTCACGGGAGATCAAAACGTAATGCCCGCGCTGGCAAGCGGTAAGAAACTCGCACCAGCCCGGCAACACAGCATCCATCGCGGCAATTTCATCCTGCGGCTTACCACCGGTATCACCGCGCCAGGTGGCAAAAACAAAATCCGCGTCCATCTCCGGCAGACGCTCCGCGCTCACGTCAATCCGCCCTCCAGGCGGAATGCTGTCGATCAGTTTCGGGAAGGAAAACCCGGCATCGCGCAGGACGCGTCCTAACGAATGATAGGTGTGCAACGCATTGATTTTTCCCTGGTTTGCCTGAATGACTGACACCGTAATGTGTTGGGTATCCACCGTGTGTTTCAACCGGTCAATCTCTTCCCGGTAGCGACGCTCCAGGATAGCCAGTCGCGCCTGAGTTCCGGTAAGCTGCGCGAGCTTGCGGTAAATTTCCGGCGCGCCGCCGTCGAGATGATCAATGCTCACCGTCGGGGCGATTTTCTCCAGTTGTTCGATGGGCGTATGGCGACTCGGCTCGGTGATGATCAAATCGGGTTTCGCGGCGACAATCGCTTCAATATCAATGTCCGCCGTACCAATAAACTTTATTGTCGAATGATCAAAATCGACGCCGGTCAGCAGCGCGCCCGAACGCAGGAAATGACTGCCGTCAGGACGCGTTCTGCCGTGGCTGGCGACCGGCGGAACGCCCAGCTCAATCAGCGGAATGGTGATATCAAGATCGTGTAGCGACACAATGCGCTGCGGATGCAGCGGCACGTTCACCACGCGTCCGAGATCGTCGGTAAAAGGCCGGGTGGCAACCTCTGCCTGTACAGAGCACCCCAGCAGCAGCAACAGCGAAAAAAGTAAACGCATACACCCTCTTAAAAATTACAAACGATCCCGGCGACGCCAGAGCAACAGTAAAAAGAAAGGGCCGCCGACCAGCGCAATCACGATCCCCGCCGGTATTTGCAGCGGCGCAAAGGCCAGACGCCCGATGGTATCCGTGAGCAGCACCAGCAGAGCGCCAATGAGCGCACTGCCCCACAGCAGCGCCATTTGCCCTCCGCGCAGGCAAAAACGCGCCATATGCGGCGCCATCAGGCCGACAAACCCCAGGCTGCCCACGCAGGAGACGCTGGCGGCGGTCAGAAAGACCGGCGCCATAAAACGCAGCAGCGCCAGATGAGACAGACGCACCCCGAGCCCGGTCGCGGTGTGATTACCCAGCAGCGCCACATCCGATGCTCTCGCCGTCGCAAACAGCAGAACAGCCGCAGGCAACGCCCACCCCAGCGCCACCCACAGCAACGGCCAGGTGGCGGCGTGCAGGCTTCCGGCCAGCCAGACCAGCGCCGTTTGCACATCGCGGACATCGGCTGTCGTCATAAAAACGCCCATTCCCGCAGCAAAGAACCATGAGACGCCAATGCCGATCAGCACAAATCGCGGGCGGGAGAAATCACGGGCCAGCAGCATGACCAGCGCGGCGACCAGTAATCCGCCAGCAATACCCGCCAGCGGTCGCCAGACCAGGCTGACCGACGGGAAGAGCAGCACTAACGCCAGTACCACCACGCTACTCCCCTCTTTCACGCCGATAAGACCGGGGTCAGCCAGGCCGTTACGGGTAATCGACTGCATCGCCGCGCCAGCCAGCCCCAGCATTGCTCCACACAGCAGCGCCATCAGCAAACGCGGAAGACGGACATCCCAGACAACATACTGCTGCTGCTCCGTTAACGCCTGCGGAGAGAACAACGCACGCCCGATGGCGGAAGCCGGAACGGGAAGCGACCCCTGCAACACGCCCGAAACCAGCAGTACGGCGGCCAGCGTGGCAAACCCCAGCACACACCACACCGTTTTCAGCCGGACAAGGCGTGAGAATTTCCCCACCCGCCATGCGCGCAGCCCGGCACGCGCCAGAATAACGCTCATTTAAGAAATCTCGACGCAATGAAAATAAACACCGGCGCGCCGACCAGCGCGGTCATCACTCCTGTAGCCAGCTCCTGCGGGGCAAGCAGGGTTCGGGCAACGATATCCGCCAGTAGCAGCACTGCCGCCCCCAGCAGCGCCGCCAGCGGGAGCATCTGGCGAATGTCTTCCGTCACCAGGCGTCTGATGACGCCCGGAACCAACAGCCCGATAAAACCCAGCGGCCCGGCAACGGATACCGCCGCGCCGCACAGCAGCGCAATGGCGATCATCGCCATCAGACGAATGCGCAGAATATTAACGCCCAACCCACAGGCCATCCGGTCGCCTAGCGCCAGAATATTCAGCCCCGGCGCTATCGCTACCGCCAGTACGACGCCAACCAGCGACGGCAGGAGAGCCTGGCGTACTTTTTCCCAACTCATCCCCGCGAGATCGCCCACCAGCCAGGTGCGCATCGCCAGCAACGTCTGCTCATCCAGAATAAGGATTGCCGCCGTGAGCGACGACACCATCGCCGACAGCGCCACGCCGCAGAGCGTGACCTTCAGCGGCGTCAGTCCGCCACGCCCGGCGGAAGAGAGCGCCATCACCAGCGAAAAGAGTGCCGCTGCGCCCCCTGCCGCAACCAGTGACTGACTGAGCCCCGCGACGCCCAGCGCGGTACACAGCACCACGGAGAACGCGGCCCCCGCATTCAGCCCCAGAATGTGCGGTTCGCCCAGCGGGTTGCGAATCAATGCCTGTAACAGAACGCCGGCTACGCCCAAAGCCGCGCCAACCAGCATGGCCGCAGCCATACGCAACAGACGCAGAGAGATAACGATTCGGTGATCAAAGTTTTTGGCATCGAAGTGAAATAACGCCTGAATGACGGTCTGCGGACTGACGGCACGCGCCCCGACGCCCAGATGAATCACCGCCAGCATAAACAGCAGCAGTAGCAAGACAGGAAGCGCCAGCAGAAATCGACCACGACGGCGGCCTGATGCGATGACCATAGCCGTCATTCTTCCGCTCCTGCCCTGGCACGAAACGGCATGAAAAACGGCTTTCCGGTCAACGGATTCACCGACATCTGCACATCGACGTCAAACACCGATTTGATCAGCTCCGGCGTACAGTGTTCTCCTTCATGTACGATCCCCTCCAGCCGCCCCTGTCTGAGAAAGACCAGCATATCGCCGTAATTCACCGCGAAATTGAGATCATGTAACACCACCACCACGGTACGACCATGATGGCGGGTCAGGGAGTGCAGAAGCTCAAGGATCTCTACCTGATAACGCAGATCGAGAAAGGTTGTAGG
Organism: Citrobacter koseri ATCC BAA-895; assembly: GCF_000018045.1. Taxonomy (NCBI): domain Bacteria; kingdom Pseudomonadati; phylum Pseudomonadota; class Gammaproteobacteria; order Enterobacterales; family Enterobacteriaceae; genus Citrobacter; species Citrobacter koseri. The sequence continues at coordinate 2,642,344 of NC_009792.1, forward strand.
CTCATCCAGCAGAATAAACGGCGTTTGCTGCGCCAGCGCCATCGCAATCCAGCACCGCTGCCGCTGCCCGCCGGAGAGACTCTCTACCGGCAAATGGGCGAAGTCGGTTGTTCCGGTGAGCTGCAACGCCTGCTCTACGGCCTGTGCGTCATCATCGGTCCATTGCTGGAGAAAATTCTGCCAGGGAAAACGCCCGCGCGAAACCAGTTCAAAAACCGTTAATCCCTCCGGCACCAGCGGAGATTGCGGCAGGATGCCAAGCTGACGCGAAACCGCTTTGGTCGGCTGTTGATGAATCGCTTTACCATCAAGCAGCACGCTGCCGCCCAACGGCTTCAGCATTCGGGCAATCGTACTTAATAAGGTGGATTTGCCTGAGCCGTTCGCCCCGGCCAGCACCGTCATTTTACCTTGCGGGATAGTGAGGCAGACGTCATGCACGATAGCGTGGTGACGATAGCCAGCAGAAAGCTGTTTCAGCTCAATGCCCGTTCTGTGGGCGGTGTTTTCCACATGCTGTGGCATGTTCACTCCTGCGCCGTCGCAGCCTGGCAAAGCCAGCGCGCGCAGCCTTTCAAATAAAAATAAAACTCATTCTCTTTAAGATCTTGCTGGGTTGCGCTGTAGTAGTCAAGCAATTACGCCCTGTAGTTACCTCACCGTACGCACGCAACAAAAACGCCGCAGAAAAAGACGAACAAACTTATAAAAATAAATATATATCAATAAATTAAAAATTATTTTCCCGCAATAACACTACGGTTTTATGACGTTAACCCCGCTGTAGTTTCTTTTTCATTTTTACGTTTACTACTACAAACGCTCATGATTGAATGATTCTCAATTACACATCTGACGCCGTTTACGTTGGTTAAAAGATGGATAAAACGCATGGCTAGCAAGCCGGGCAATGAACTGGATAAACCTGTTTACCCTCCCGTTTTTGGCAGGGTATTTTGCGGAATAAATAAAAGATGGCTAAGTTAACTCCTTATTTTTCTGGGATGAAAGGGCGAGCGCTGTGCTCCGCTCTATTTTTGGGTATCACGACGGCTCCTGCGGTCATGGCGGCGGAAAAAGAAAACTCGCCGCTCAAAAATGAAGAGACGATGACCGTACGCGCTGACGCCTCTTCTGCCGATCAGACCGTCACGTCAGGTTATCAACCGCTGAGTTCGTCCACCGCCACGCTGACGTCGATGCCGCTGCTGGATATCCCGCAGGTGGTCAATACCGTCAGCGACAAAGTGCTGGAAGATCAGCACGCCACAACGCTCGATGAAGCGCTGTATAACGTCAGCAACGTCGTGCAAACCAACACGCTGGGCGGAACGCAGGATGCGTTTGTTCGCCGTGGTTTCGGCGCGAATCGTGATGGTTCCGTGATGACCAACGGCCTTAAAACCGTATTGCCGCGCAGTTTCAACGCGGCCACGTCGCGGGTGGAAGTGCTGAAAGGCCCGGCCTCCACGCTGTACGGTATTCTCGATCCCGGCGGCCTGATTAACGTCGTGACCAAACGTCCGCAAACGCAATTTGGCGGCTCGATTTCCGCCACCTCCTCCAGCTTCGGCGGCGGCACAGGCCAGTTTGACATCACCGGGCCGATTGAAGGCACCCAACTGGCGTATCGCCTGATCGGTGAGTATCAGCACGAGGACTACTGGCGCAACTATGGTACTAACCAGAGCAGCTTCATCTCCCCTTCCCTGACCTGGTTTGGCGACAACGCAACAGTCAGCGTGCTCTATTCGCACCGTAATTACAAAGCCCCGTTCGATCGCGGCACCATTTTCGATCTCAATACTAAACAGCCGGTTAACGTGGATCGGAAAACCCGCTTTGATGAGAAATTCAATATCACCGATGGCGAATCGGATCTGGCGCAGCTCAATGCCGAATATCGCTTCAACAGCGCGTGGACGGCGAAATTTGATTACAGCTTCAGCCAGGATAAATACAGCGATAACCAGGCTCGCGTGATGGCTTATGATTCCGCTACCGGGAACCTGACCCGCCGCGTGGATGCAACGCAAGGCTCCACCCAACGGATGCACGCGACCCGCGCCGATTTACAAGGAAACGTGGATATCGCTGGTTTCTATAACGAGATCCTGACCGGCGTCTCTTATGAGAATTACGATCTGCTGCGCACGGATATGATTCGCTGTAAGAACGTGAAAGGCTTTAATATTTACAATCCGGTCTACGGTACGCTCGGCAAATGCACCAGCGTCTCGGCCTCCGACAGCGACCAGACGATTAAGCAGGAGAGCTATTCCGCTTACGTACAGGATGCGCTGTATCTGACCGATAAGTGGATCGCCGTCGCCGGGATGCGCTATCAGTACTACACCGAATATGCCGGGAAGGGCCGCCCGTTCAACGTCAACACCGACAGCACGGACCAGCAGTGGGTGCCGAAATTCGGCATGGTCTATAAGCTGACCCCTTCTGTGTCGCTGTTCGGCAACGTATCGCGCGCCTTTATGCCGCAATACTCTATTGCCAGCTACATTGGCGATCTGCCGCCGGAAACCTCTACCGCCTATGAAGTGGGGGCGAAATTCGATCTCTTTGACGGCATCACCGCCAATATCGCCCTGTTCAATATTGATAAGCGCAACGTGCTGTACAACGAAATCGTGGATGGCGAAACCGTGGCGAAAACCGCAGGGCGCGTACGCTCACAGGGGGTGGAAGTGGATGTCGCAGGCTCGCTGACGCCCAATACCAATATCATCGCCAGCTACGGTTATACCGCAGCAAAAGTCACGGAAGATCCCGATTACAAAGGGAAACCGCTGCCTAACGTACCGCGTCATACCGGCTCATTGTTCCTGACCTATGACATTCACAATGCCTTTATGGGCAATACGTTGACCATTGGCGGCGGCGGACATGGCGTAAGCCGTCGTTCCGCCACCAACGGCGCGGACTATTATCTGCCTGGTTATTTTGTGGCCGATGCCTTTGCAGCCTATAAGATGAAACTGCAATACCCGGTGACTCTGCAACTCAACGTGAAAAACGTGTTTGATAAAACGTATTACACCTCATCCATTGCCACCAATAATCTGGGTAATCAGATTGGCGACCCGCGTGAAGTTCAGTTCACGGTAAAAATGGAGTTCTGATCCTTCTCATCCAAATACCCTGTCAATTCTGGCAGGGTATTCCCGCTATTCCCTCACATTAAGATGAATAAACTCACACCGCCCAATGAACGCAAAAATGCGCGCCTCATCAACTTTCTTAACTGAACTGTATCAGATTTAACATTTTGTGATTTTTATCGCGGATAAATTTTAATCTTCCGCTATTTTTAAATTCCCTTTCACTCATGGAGGACGATGTAATGAAACACAAATCGTTTTATCGCCTCATTGCCGCAGGCGGTCTGCACTTCTGGTATAACCTCGATCCGCGTATTTCTAACGACTTTCCGCGTTAATTCTCCTTAGCCGTTCAACATCAATAAAAAATTAACTGAACACTACGTTTGGTCGGTATTTCTTGCGCCTGTTAAAGGCACAAAAATAACGTTCGCGTAGCGCGACATGCTATTGGAGAAATAATATGAAACGTATTCCTGAGCCGTTCCGCATTAAAATGGTAGAAAACATTCGTATGACCACCTGGGACGACCGTGTTAAAGCGCTTGAAGAAGCGGGATATAACCCTTTTCTGCTCAGAAGCGATGATGTATATATCGACCTGTTGACCGACTCCGGCACTGGCGCAATGAGCGATCGTCAATGGTCAGGCCTGATGATGGGCGATGAAGCCTACGCCGGCTCACGCAACTATTACCATCTGTGCGACAAAGTAAAAGAGCTGATCGGCTACCCGTTCACGATCCCAACGCACCAGGGACGCGGCGCCGAGCAAATTCTGTTTCCCTGCCTGATTGCCCGCCGCAACGCTGAAAAACCGGTCTTTATTTCCAACTTCCACTTTGATACGACCGCCGCCCATGTCGAATTAAACGGCGCGAAAGCCATCAACGTGGTGACGCCAAAAGCGTTCGACACCACCTCATGGTACGACTGGAAAGGCAACTTTGATATCGACCTGCTCAACGCCACTATCGCGGAACATGGCGCAGAAAACGTCGCGGCGATTATCACCACCGTCACCTGCAACAGCTCAGGCGGCCAGCCGGTTTCCATCGCCAATATGCGCGAGGTGTATCAAATAGCGAAGCGGCACAATATTCCGGTGGTCATCGACTCCGCCCGCTTCTGCGAAAACGCCTGGTTTATTAAACAGCGCGAAGAGGGATACGCGGATAAAACGGTGAAAGAGATCGTCCGTGAGATGTACCAGTATGGGGATATGCTGACCATGTCGGCGAAGAAAGATCCGATGGTCAATATCGGCGGGCTGTGCTGCTTCCGTGATGATGAAGATCTGTTCAACGACGTGCGCATTCGCTGCGTGCCGATGGAAGGGTTTGTCACTTACGGCGGGCTGGCGGGGCGCGATATGGAAGCGCTGGCGATCGGCCTCGAAGAAGGGATGAATGAAGATTTCCTCGCCTATCGGATTAACCAGGTGGAATACCTGGGCGAACGGCTGCGCGAAGGGGGGATTCCAATCCAGTATCCAACCGGGGGCCACGCGGTATTTGTCGATGCGAAGCTGCTGCTGCCGCACATTCCGGCAGAACAGTTCCCGGCTCATGCGCTGAATAACGAACTGTACCTGGAAGCCGGGATTCGCAGCGTGGAAATTGGCTCTCTGCTGCTTGGGCGCGATCCGGCCACTGGCAAACAAAAACCGTCGCCAATGGAATTACTGCGTCTGACGATCCCACGTCGGGTCTACACCAACGATCACATGGACTATATCGCGGATGCGTTAATCGCCGTAAAAGCCCGCGCCGCATCGATCAAAGGGCTGACTTTCACCTATGAACCGCCGGTGCTGCGCCACTTTGTGGCCCGGCTGAAACCGGTGAAATAACGTTCTGATACGCGCTCCCCTGCGGGAGCGCGATTCCGCTATTTAATACGATATTCAACGCATTCAGGCATGAGAAAAGCGGGATCGCCCTTTTCTCTGCACAATGACGGGCATAGCCACGCGAGGAAAACGCACTATGGCTACATTATCGGTCGCAAATAAAGCGCCGTCGCTGATCGGCGGGGCAATGATTATCGGTGGAACCATTATTGGCGCGGGCATGTTTTCTCTCCCGGTGGTGATGTCTGGCGCCTGGTTTTTCTGGTCACTGCTGGCATTAATTTTTACCTGGTTTTGTATGCTGCATTCCGGGTTAATGATCCTGGAAGCAAACCTGAATTATCATATTGGCGCCAGCTTCGACACTATTACCAAAGACCTGCTGGGAAATCGCTGGAATATTATTAACGGTCTGACCGTCGCGTTCGTGCTGTATATTCTGACTTACGCCTATATTTCCGCCAGCGGTTCGGTTATTCACCATACCTTTGCACAAATGGGGATCGTCTTTCCAGCCAGGCTCGGCGGGTTATTATTCGCCCTGGCGGTGGCGTTTATTGTCTGGCTAAGCACCCGGGCGGTGAGCCGTATGACGACCATTGTGCTGGGCGCTAAAATTCTCACCTTCTTTATGACGTTTGGCGGTTTGCTCTGGCACGTCCAGCCGACGATTTTACTCAATACCGCTGAAGTCAGCCCCAGCTACCTGCCCTACGTCCTGATGACGTTGCCGTTCTGTCTCGCCTCATTTGGTTATCATGGCAACGTGCCCAGTCTGATGAAATATTACGGCAAAGATCCGTTGACCATCCGCCGCTGCCTGCTACTGGGAACGTTGATGGCGCTGGTGCTGTATATCATCTGGCTGGTCGGTACGATGGGGAATATTCCGCGTCCGGCGTTTATTGAGATCGCCGAAAAAGGCGGCAATATCGACGTGCTGGTACAGACGCTGAGCGGTTTGCTGAACAGCTCAACGCTCGATCTGCTGCTGACCGTCTTCTCCAACTTTGCCGTCGCCAGTTCGTTCCTCGGCGTTACGCTGGGATTATTTGATTACCTCGCCGATCTCTTCAGGTTCGACGACTCGCCAAAAGGACGTTTCAAAACTGCGCTGGTCACGTTTCTGCCGCCCATCACCGGCGGCTTAATCTGGCCAAATGGGTTTATCTACGCCATCGGTTTTGCCGGGCTGGCCGCCACCGTCTGGGCGGCGATTGTCCCGGCGCTGCTGGCGCGCGCATCGCGCAAACGCTTTAACAGCCCGCACTATCGGGTATGGGGAGGCAACGCGATGATTGTCCTGATTTTATGCTTTGGGGCAGCTAACGCGCTTATCCATATTCTATCCAGCATTAACCTTCTGCCGGTATACCGGTAGTACGCCATGCGCGGCGGCATAAAATAAAAAGGGAACCGCCGGGTTCCCTTTTCAACACTGGTGACGCGCTGTGCGAAAGTCTAAAAGATCCCTTTCTGACGCACTTTACTCATCTTCTGCGTCGGCGCGTCTACGGTACTGAGATCGACTTCTTCAGCATTTACGGATTTAGCCGGTTCCGCCGCTGACGTGCGCCCCGTTACGCGCAACTGTTGCAACAGCAGATGCTGCTGTTCCAGCAAGACTTTGAGCTGGGCGACCTCTTCACGCAGTTTTGCCGTCTCCTCATGCTGCGTGTTATCCGATGGCGCTGCGGCGACCTGCTGTTTTTGCAGGGCCTGCGCCATCAGCGTACGCATTTGCGCCAGCTGCTGTTCGCTGAAGTCTTTCTCTTTTTCTTCATCGCCATCGCCGGTCATGAGGGCGACGGGCAGCAAATTGCTCTCCTGCAATTCCGCGCAAAGGGATTCGAGGCTCAAACCTTCCCGGCTCAGGGATTCTGCAACATGGCTGCACAATTGCGGGTTGAGAAGATGCAATTGCAGGCCGGACAGATAGATATTGCGATGAAACTGGCGGATCTCCATGTTGGCGTCATTGACGTCGCTCCCGTCCCGCTGCACTGCGCCATACCATTTTTTTAGTTGCAGCATCGCGCGCAAATCCGCGCGCGATCGCTCTGGCGACAAATGCAATGAGAGGTTAACACGGCGGATCTGCCTGTTACTCATCGTCGCCTACCTCAACCATTTGCGGCGAATCAATCTGCTCAACGCCTGACTCAGCATGGTACAGGCAGATCTCGCGAGAGAGCGCGCTTTGCGGGTTGTCGAGCGTCACCACGCGATCGCCGAGCGTCGAATAGGCCTGGCGCAGAGCGGATTCGATCAGATGCGCGCCGCCGCCGACCAGATAAACACGGTTAGGGTTCTTAGCGAATTTCTTCGCTTCATAAGCCACCTGATCGCCAAGCTCCTGAATCTTGATCTCGATCCGTTCAAGGATCTCGTCAATCCGCGATTCATCGTTGATGACGCTTCTGACAAAATCCAGATCGTTGCGACGCTTGATCAGCTCGTTCGCCACCAGGTAGCTGGAGTCGCTGTCCGCCGCCGCCAGTAATTTACGCGTGGCGTCCGTCACCATCGCCACGCCGATTTCGTTGTTGCCGTAAATTGCGGAAACATCGTCAAACTCGCCGACAATCACCCCCATGTCCAGCGTTGTCCCGCCGCAGTCGATGACCAGCGACTTGGTGAATTCATTCACGTTGGAGTTAAGCAGATGCGACAGCGCCGCAGGCAGGCTCTCCGGCATAACATGCACATCAACGATACGGAACAGCTCGCCTTTATTCAGCGAGATCTCACGCATCAGGTTGCGACGTTTCGCTTCGATGCGCTCATCGTTACGCTGGCAATCTTCCGGCTTGTAGAATTGCGTAATCGGCAGTGTGACGATAACTTCAACGTCACGCGGCGTCAGGCCGGTTTGCAGCAGCGCATGATGAACCGCCAGCAGATTCAAATCGTCATACTGGTATTCGATGTGCGTCGTGGAAAGCGCTTTATCCGAGGTCGCATCATAGGTGTATTTCGTGGTGCCGATGGTGTAGTTGTATACCGACTGACCACGCAGCAGCGCCGCGCTTTTCCAGTCCTTACGGAAGGAGTTCGGCGAAACAACGGTCTTCAGCGTACCGTTTTCAATCCAGCTAATTTTCACATTGGTTGAGCCATCATCAATGGCGAATTTCATACGTGTTGCGGTCATGGGTTTTAACTCAATCTAAGGGTCATTTTTACAGCGTCGCCTCTTCCGTCAGAATGCGGCGAGCGCCGAGGTAATGCGATTGCCAGAAATCATCTGAAAGCTGGCTAATGCGGATATTTAGCCCGCTACGCGGGGCCTCAATAAACTCATCGTTTCCAAGGTAGACGCCAACATGGTCGGCGCCCGGTCGCTGGTTAATGTTAAAAAACACCAGATCGCCGCGACGGAGTTTATCTACGCGAATATGTTTAAGAGTGGGGTCCTGATACATGCCGTTTGCCGTGCGGGGTAGCTTGCGCTCCAGCACATGATTGAAGGCGTAGAAAACCAGGCCACTGCAATCAAATCCTTCCAGCGGATTTTTACCGCCCCAGACATAGGGCTTACCTAACTGGTCTTCCAGACGCTTGATGACGGTATGTAATCGGGACGCCAGTTTCGGGCTGATGCGCCCCGTTTTGTCTTTCCCTTTGCGTGCCTGACTCCACAGCGTGTCGGAGCCGCCCAGGCTACCGGGCTGCCAGCGGGCATGCATTGCCAGCATCTCGCGGTTTTTAGTGCGGTCAGCCAGTTTTTGCGCCGTTTCCCGCTGCTTTTGTTCCGGCGTTAACGGTACGACGGCAGTCCGTTTTTTCACTTTCGCCATCAGCCGTTCGCGATTTTTTTTCCGCATCTGCAACGCGTTTTCCTGCTGCGTCATACCCGCTTCTACAGGCTTCGGCTTTGCGATGCTGTAGCCCGTCGGCATCAGCAATAACAGGATGAGAGAAAAAAAAGGTACCTGGCGGCACAGAACATGCCGGGCAGGTACAAAACGGACAGAACGGATGAAACGTTTCACAGCAATAACGATCTGATTAATGGTTTTTCGTCAGTTTATCGGTCAGCGGTTTAATGACTTTTTCGCCATGCTGCCCAAAGAACTGGTACAGAGAATCACTGGCGGAATGCGTCAGCACCATAATTTCAATGCGGCGGTTCGCGGAACTCAGCGGATGTTGCGGGTCAAGCAACATCTGATCCGCCATGCCGCTCACTTGCAGAATTTTGCTTTGATCCAGCCCCCCGGTGGTCAGAACCGCCCGCGCCTGCATGGCGCGTTCACCGGACAAGTTCCAGTTGTTATAAAGCACCTGATCGCGAAAACGCGTGGCATCGGTATGGCCGGTGATGATGATCTTGTTGTCGATCTTGTTCAGTTCCGGCGCAAACTCCGTCAGTAAGCGTTTGAAAAACGGCGTCAGGATTGCGCTACTGCGCTGGAACATCTCGCGTTTTTGATCGTCCGAGACCAGAATACGCAGCCCCTGCGGCACAATTTCCATTTTCAGGTTGGCTTGCGCATCGTACGTCGAGGTGATTTTCATGATAATGCGCGCCAGATCTTCAATCTCATTACGCGAGCGGGCGTTCACGTCGTCCAGGCTTTCCGTCTGTTTCGCCTGCTGAGCAACCTGCTTCTCCGCATCGGTCAACGGTTTTGACGACTCTGCCGTTTTCGACGGTTTAGGCGTTTTCGGATGACGGCTGTCAATCAGCGAAAGCTGCCCGCCCTGCCCCTCTTTTTGCGTAATGGGCGTTAATGAGTTGCCTTCAAAGACCGACTCGCCATTAAGCATGGAGACAATCTCTTTACGTTCTTCTTCCGTTACCGCGCCCATGATCCACAGCACCATAAACAGCGCCATCATTGCCAGCGTGAAGTCTGCGAAGGCCACTTTCCAGGCGCCGCCATGAAATTCATCATGGCTTTTACGCGAGGAGCGTTTGATGATCGTGGTATGTTCTTTGCTGCGGTTACGCATCAGGCATCACCCATCATCTGGTTTACCCAACCGTCCAGCGTCGCGAATGTCGGTTTCGTGTCCATCGGCAGCATTTTGCGCCCGGCATCGACCGCCAGCAGCGTCGGCTTACCGGCAACGTGGTTCACCAGTACGGTACGCACGCACTCCAGCACCGAGATTTGCTTTTTGGTGCGTTGCTCCATGGCGTTCGCCACCGGGTCCATCAGGCAGTAACAGAAGAATACGCCGAGGAAGGTTCCCACCAGAGCGGCCGCAACCTTCACGCCGATGACCGCAATCGAGCCGTCAATGGATTGCATGGTAATGATGATGCCAAGTACCGCCGCACAGATGCCGAATCCAGGCATCGCTTCCGCAGTACGTTGCAAAGAGCGGGACGGTTGCAGAAGGTTCTCTTCCATTGCCACCAGTTCCTGTTCGAGAATCCCTTCCAGCTCGTGCTCGTTGATTTTCCCCATCGCCATCAGGCGGAAGTTATCGGAGATGAACGTCACCAGCGCTTTGTCGTGCAGCATGAGGGGGTATTTCTGGAATAACGCGCTGTTTTCCGGTGCTTCGATATGCTCATCCAGCACCTTCAGGCCGCCGTCCTGCACCAGTTCCAGCAGTTCATACAGCAGCATCAGCAGCTGGCGCTGATACTCATCGGTATATTCGTTTTTGCGCATAATGCCGCGAAACTGACGGTACATTTCGCTCAGCACCGCTTTGGGGTTCGCCAGTACCATCGCCCCCAGTCCCGCGCCAAGAATAATGATGATTTCACCCGGCTGCCAGAATGAGGCGAGGTGTCCGCCTGACAAAATAAAGCCGCCGACAACACACCCCATGATGATAAGAATACCTAAGAATTTCTGCATAAACCTTTCACTTCTGGAAAAAAGACTGAATTTTTTGCGCAATGATTTTATTGAGCTGACATACCCTGGCCTCGGTTAAATTGAGGACCAGCGCAATTTCCTTCAGGCTCATTTCATGCTGGTAATAGAGCGTGAGAATAAGTTGCTCACGCTCATCAAGACTCGCCAACGCGTTGCGTAACGTTCTGCTGACGATGATCTCTTCTTCAAGCGGACGGCTATCCAGCGCCCCCGCATATACGTCATTACCCAAAAGATCGTCGAGACTCTCCAGCGTTTTGGCGCAATCGAGTAAGAGATATTCCTGATACTCTTCAGCCGTAATGGAAAGATGGTGGCTGATATCCTCAAAGCTGGGCGTACGCCCCAGCTGACGCGCAATCTCGCGGATCGCATCATTGAGCTTATGCGTTTTCTGTCGCAAACGACGCGGACGCCAGTCAAGCAACCGCAGCTCATCCAGTACCGCGCCGCGAACGCGTTGTATGGCATAAGCGGCAAACTGCTCATCAGGATGACCGTAACGGCGCAACGAGGTTAATAACCCCATTAGCGCGATCTGTTCCATATCATCCCGATCAATAACGCTACTGGTCTGGTAAGCGAGTTGCTTCACCACTTTGTTGACGAGCGGCAGATACGTGCTGACATAGCGCGCTTCATCCGCAGGCGTCAGCGTTTCACTTGCGATAAAATCCATCATGTCCAATACGGCTTATCAATCACTGGAAGACCATTTTGCTGATGATGACGTCATCAAAGGGGACGTCCATCTTCAGGCTGTCGAATCTGGCGGCATAGGCGGCTTTGAGTTTGTCGTGCAGGTTGCTGACGCTTAGCGCACGCACGGCGTCATAGTCCATTTCGGAAAACAGATTGACGGTCGCTCCACGAATCGCAGGGATCATGTCTTGCGCCGTCCGCGCGTTTTCCGCGCTCATGGTCGCCAGGTTCAGTTCCAGCATCAGATAACGCTCCGCATTACCTTTCCCTTTCAGGGTGATGAGGATGTTTTTAATTTCCACGAACTCCACCTGTTGCGGCGTGGAGGATTTAAATAAGCTCGTCAACGGATTGCTCTCCGATGCCGTGTCCGCGCGAAGTAGCCAGGTGCCGGCAACGGTTAAACATGCCGTCAGTAAAGCGGTAACCAAAGCGATCGCCAGCCCAAAGGAGATTGTTTTTGCGTTCATAAATGTCTTTTTGTTAAACGGTCAGTAATACCGAATCATCTTCGCGGCGGGTGCTTTCTGATTCCGGCAGACCTGCCGCGATCTCATCTCCCGCCTGAATGATGGCGTGTTGTTGTGCGAACTGCTGTTCTTTGCCCTGCTGCTGCCCTGACTGAGAGGAGACCTGCACGTTTACCTGAACAAAGTTCTGTTCGGTCAGGCTCTGGCGCAGATCGTTGCTCGTTTGCTGAAGCGCACGATAGACCTCAGCATGGCTGGCGTTGATTTGTACCTGTACGCGCCCGTTATCAAGCTGCAACGAGATGTCGATCTTGCCCATTTCAGGCGGATCGAGACGGATAGTGGCGTGCTGGATCTGGTTCTTCACCTGAAGTTGCAGACGATCGCCCAACGCGCTTTGCAACTGCTGCGTCCAGCGGGAGGTTTCCGTATCAAGTTTTAATGTCGAGGTATGCGCAGACATTGCATCAGGCGTCACCGCCGCCGTTGGCGTCGTGGAGACAACGGAGACCGGCTGCGCATTCACTGTCGGCGTCGCCACAGCGACTGCGGTCATAAGCTGCGGCGTAATGTGCTGCAACCCTGCGGTTGGCGTCTGCGGCGACTCGGTCGCAGGCGTTACGTTAACCCCTGCCGCCAGCGTCGGGCGCAGCGTTGGCGATAACGCCCCCTTCTCCTGCAACTGTCCCGCCAGTAACGGCTGCGTCTGCAACGTCAGCGCATTCATCTCGTTTTGCGAACGACCCGCGTAGCTGACGGGTTTAACCGGCATCTGCCCGGTCATCAACAGCGCCTGCAACAGCTGCTGTTGCGCATCGTCTTTCAACGGAGAGGCATCCTTCTGATGCCGATCGCCCGTATCGTCCTCGTCCTGCACGCTCACCGGCTGCGCGCTGACGGTAATCCCCAGGGCATTTTTGCCCTGCCCGCCCATCAGCGTGCTGACAACATTCATCAACGCATCGTTGAATCCTGGCTGCGTCTGCCCGGCAGATGACTGAGCGCCGCTCTGCCCGGCGATCGTCTCCGCCTGCATCGGCAAACCGGAAGCGTGCCCCGCATTTTGAGAAAGATTGAGAATATCCATTACCCCATATCCTCTGCGTCCATAAACGCGGCATACGCCGTCGCGCCTTCACGATTGCGCATAGCGAGCGCCATTTTGTTCGCGATAATGTCGCTCTGCCCCTGACAGTAATCGCGCACCTGACGGTGAATCTCCCGCAGCTCGTCCAGGGCTTTGCTGTCTGCCGCGTCCAGGGGTTTACCCCGGACAGCGGTAAGCAATTCAGCAATCTTCAGGTCAACATTCCGTACGGCAGACCAGTTATGGTCGGCTGCGGCCTGGCGTAACGCCTGCATCAGCGTTCGCATCGTCAACGCATAGCTCATGTTCCCTGACCCATTTTTTCCCAGCCGTCCTGAATATTGCCGAGGATAACTTCCACCTCTTCAATATTTTCGACAGACAGCTTGTGGCTGGCGTCATAGAGGCGGTAAACGCAGTAGTCATAAAGATTCGCCAGACTTAATGCCAGCTCGCCGCCTTTTTCAAAATCCAGCGCGCTGGTCAGCGCGTTCAGGATGTCGATGCATTTATTAATGCTTTGCGCCTTACGTTCGTAGCGACGCGCCGCAATATGGCTTTTCGCGCGTACCAGTTCGTCCATCAGGCCATTGAACAACATCAGCACTAACTGATGCGGATTCGCTGCTGCGGCCTGAATCGCCAGGTCAGATTGGTGATAGAGGCCGAAGCCTTCCTGCTCGTTACCGTACATTGAAAGTTAAATTCCCTAAGAATTAGCTAAACATACTCATGGTGTTATTCATCTGCGTCATGATCGACTGCAACTGCGTGAACTGCTTCAGGTAGCGGTTATAGGAGGACTCATAACGCGTGTTCATTTTTTCGGTTTTGGTGTCGATGTCGCGCTGCTGTCTGTCGAGCGTTTCCTGGCGACCTTTTAATAAACCGGTGCTGGTGTTCAGGTATTTATCCAGCGATTTATCCATCGCTTTAATCAGCCCGTTATTCCCGTTGAAGAAATCAGCGACCGATTGCGGATTTGATTTCAGTTGCTCATTGAGCGTGTCGGCGTCGATCGACAGCTTGCCGTCTTTGTCGGCAGTAATGCCGAACTTCGTCATGTTTTGATCGCCGAAGGTGCCGCGCAGTATGTTGCTCAGATCGTTGGTTAACGAGGAGATACTGGCATCACCGGCAAACGCGCCGCGCGAATCAGAGCTGCTGCCGGTCGCCGTCAGCCCGGAGATGGTGTCCTGCAACGTGTTATAGGCATCGATAAAGGCCTGGATTTGCTCCTTTGTCCCCGTGGCATCCGTGTCGACTGAAATAACCAGCGGCTTGTTGGCTTCGGTGGTGCCGGTCAGTTTGATCGAAACGCCGTCTACCAGGTTATCCAGGGTATTGGAGCTGCTGGAGTAAACGGTGCTGGAATCGCCAACGGTGAATTTGGCATCTTTACCGGCGGTAATCACATTCTCGCCATTAAAGATATCCTGACCGTTGGTCATGCCGCTGGTATCCAGCTGAATATCGTATTTCTCGCCGCTCTGATCGCTGCTCATCATCAGCGTCACCTTGCCATCAATACGCATCAGCGAAGCGGTAACGCCGTTCTGACCGTCGTCAGAAGTCGCGGTGTCAGACGCGCTCGGGAAATCCGCATTATTGATGGCGTCGGCAAAATCAGCGAGGCTGTCTAAATCATCCATCTCAATTTCAAGGCTCTCGCCGTTGAGATTGATCTTCAGCGTACCGCTGGCGTTTTTAATCGCCTCATCATCAAGCCCGTCAAACCCTTTCTGCTGCGCAGAAGCCAGTTGGGTGACGTTCAGGCTGTATGTCCCTTTACGGGCAGACGCGCTGGCGGTGATGGTCGCGATCCCTTCCTGGTTCATGGTCGCGGTATTTTTCAGCACGCTGGTGCTGGAGGAATTCAGCCCGGTGATTGCCGAACGGAAATCCGACAGGGCGGTACGCAGCGAGGAAAGCGCTTTTTTCTGCGCTTCCAGCGTGGAAGTCTGTGATTTCAGCGAGGTTTGCAGCGCAAGAATGTCATAGCCTGCCAACTGTGTGGCCAGTGTCGTTGGATCAAAATCAGACATAGTGGGTTTCTCCGGGCACGCGCGCCGCTTTCAACATACAGTAGATAAAGCAACTATCGTGCCAATTTTTTAATAAGTATTTATCAATGAGTTACGTAAGAGGAGGAATGTCCCCTTCCGCAATTTCCGGCAGAAGGAAGCGCATTGCCGGATACAAAAACACCGCCATACAGCGGTGTTTTAGGGGCAGATATCCGCGAAGGATTAACCCAGCAGAGACATCACCATGCTGGACATGCTGTTGGACTGTTTCAGCATGGACATGCTGGTTTGCGCCAGCATCTGGTTACGGGTCATAGAGGAGGCTTCGCTGGCGAAGTCCGCATCCTGAATGTTGCTCAGCGCCAGATCGGTGTTGTCTTTCATGTTCGCCAGGTTAGCCGCGGTGTGGCCCAGGCGGTTAATGCTCGCACCCATTTTGGAACGCACGGCGCCGACGTCATTCAGCGTAGTTTCCAGGTTGTTCATCAGATCTTTCGCGCCGGCAGCGTCAGTAATGTTGATGCCGCTGGCCGAGTAGTAGCTGCTGCTTGTATCGCTAATCGTGCCAAAACCGCCGCTGGCATCAATCAGCGAGTCGGTGCCAGAACCTTTCAGCTCTTTAGACAGATCAACCTGCATGGTTTCATCGGTGGAAGAGCCAATCTGGAAGTTCATCGCTTCGCCAAACTTACCGGAAGCGCCGAACAGTTTGTCACCTGCATAGGAGGTGTTGTTCATGATGTTCTGCAACTCAGAGTTCAGGTCGTTCAGCTCGGCGTTGATGGCATCGCGGTCTTTGGTGGTGTTGGTGTCGTTCGCTGCCTGGGTGGCAAGGTCTTTCATGCGGTACATGATGTTGCTCACTTCGTCGAACGCACCTTCGGAGGTCTGTAGCAGCGCAGTGGCATCAGAGATGTTGCGCTGTGCAACGGCCATGCCGTTGGTCTGGCCCTGCAAACGGGTGGCAATCTGTAGACCCGCCGCATCGTCCGCTGCGGAGTTAATACGCTTGCCAGTACCCAGACGTTCCATTGCGGTGGACAGCAGATTGTTGGATTTATTCAGGGCATTGGTGGATGCCATGGAAGAAGCGCTGGTGAAAATAGAAAGCGACATAGATATTCCTTATTCATTCAGGTCATTCATTCGTTGTACTGATTCAAAACGACACATCCATTTCGAAAATTAAATCCGACGACGTTCGAATGACCATTTTTCAGGCAACCCGGGGAAAAAAATGGCGAAGAAAGACGGCAAAAGGAGCTGCACTGCAACAGCAGACACAAAAAAAGCCGCACCCCGTGCAGGATGCAGCGTCATAAGAACACATCGCCTGCCTTTCCAGGCAAGCGGCGGCTTACTGTTAACCCAGCAGAGACATCACCATGCTGGACATGCTGTTGGACTGTTTCAGCATGGACATGCTGGTCTGCGCCAGCATCTGGTTACGCGTCATGGAGGAGGCTTCGCTGGCGAAGTCCGCATCCTGAATATTGCTTAGCGCCAGATCGGTGTTGTCTTTCATGTTTGCCAGGTTGGCCGCGGTGTGGCCCAGACGGTTAATGCTCGCACCCATTTTGGAGCGCACGGCGCCGACGTCATTCAGCGCCGTTTCCAGAGAGTTCATCATCGCCGTAGCGTCGGAGGCGCTCCCGATGTTGATACCGGAAGCGGTGTTGTTCCAGTCACCGATACCCGAGAAACCAGAAGCGCTAAACAGGCCACTCGCTGTACCGCCCAGTTCATCACCCAGGCTCACGGTCATGGTTTCTCCAGAGGAAGAACCAATCTGGAAGTTCAGGGAATCGGCAAATTTACCGCCGGTACCGAATAATTTATCGCCTGCATAAGACGTGTTGCCCATGATGTTTTTCAGTTCGGCATTCAGGTCGTTCATTTCAGCGTTGATGGCATCACGGTCTTTGGTGGTGTTGGTGTCGTTCGCTGCCTGGGTGGCGAGATCTTTCATGCGGTACATGATGTTGCTCACTTCGTCGAACGCGCCTTCTGCGGTTTGCAGCAGTGCGGTGGCATCAGAGATGTTACGCTGCGCAACGGCCATGCCGTTGGTCTGCCCCTGAAGGCGAGTGGCAATCTGCAAGCCGGCCGCATCGTCCGCTGCGGAGTTGATGCGTTTGCCGGTGCCCAGACGCTCCATTGCGGTAGACAGCAGATTGTTGGATTTATTCAGGGCATTGGTGGATGCCATAGAAGAAGCACTGGTGAAAATCGAAAGCGACATAATATATTTCTCCTTGGATTACCTGTCTGTTTTATCAGGTTCTTGTCGTTGCTGACTGATAAAAACGACCCACCACAACGAAAAATTAAATTCATTTAATGAAAATTTATTTAAAGATTTGTCACCCTCTTTTTTCAAGACGAAAAATATCCAATTAATTATTCTTATTATACCATCCTCAATAAACCACCTTTAGCCCGGCAATAAAACCAACCCCATAATTATGCAATCAGGCGACACAAACGATAAAAAAATTAACTCCGCTCCTTTATTTTTTCTTGTTTATTGTTTTAATCTGCCAAAAAATATACCCACACCCCATGAAAGGAGATTGATGAACACAAATTTTTCACATTCGCAGGGCCTGATTTTACATAAGGATCTTTTAACTATTTCGATTAACTTTTAATCAGAGGAATTAATAATAAGGCGAATCTTTCACTGCAAATGAGGTTGCACATCACATTTTTATCGCGTAAAAAGAGCGCCAGGAAAAGATGATTCCGCGATAATCAGAACAACAGCAGGCCGCTGGTGTCTTGTTTCTGAGTGCTGTTCAGGCTGAAAAACAAACTCAGCCATCGGCAAAAGCGCTTTTCGTTTCCTCACCTCCCGCAGGCAAGCGGCATTCATTAAGAATTTCAAATGGAATTAACAGATAGTCAACATCCGTGTTCAGGCTATATTTTCTTGCGATATTTAGCCGTTGCATTTACTGGGGTGGTATATCCATCGATGAATAAATGAATAAACGCTATTACTCCGTTAATAACTGGCTGGTTGATATCCCCTCGGGATCTATTCTCCATTTAACAACAGGGGAACGTAAACGTCTGGGAGAATATCAACTCAAGCTCCTTGAAACGCTCATGCAAGATGCGGGAAAGATCTTTACGCGTGAAGAACTCACCACGCTGGTCTGGGAACGCCGCGTCATCGGTAATAACAGTCTGCCCAATGCCATCCACGCGCTGCGTACGGCACTGGAAGACGACGGCAAAAAGCAAAAAATCATCAAAACCATCCCTAAAAAAGGGTATTTGCTTGAGCCTGATTATTGCTGCTTTATCGAAAAAGAAGAGAGCGAGGTTCGCGATCCCGAAGAAAATCATCTTCCGCTGGAAGAAAACGCCCCCTCCGATTTAGCCGGGGAATATGAGGTTGTCGACGAGACGTCACTTCCTGTCGCGGAACAAGCGAACGATATCGTCCGCGTCACGCCGCCTGCAACGACCAGGCCAGTGAAAAAATCCATCCACTGGACCACCGTGTTTTTACTGCTCGCGCTGACGGCGATCGGCAGCATACTCTTTACCGGCTGGTACATGAAACTGAAAGGTCATGAGCATCTGGTCGCCCAGGAGATACAGCCTAACGTTTACAGCAACATCAACCTGTATTCCATTGGGACGAGCAGCGAGCCGTCTTATGACGCCAATAACTTGTACACCAAGCTGAAAGACACTTTTTATACCATTAATCAGCAGATCAAAATGCAGTCAGTCAGGATGAGCGTCTACTTTAGCATCACCAATTCATCGCTGAACTACACGTTCGCCCTTACCAGCCAGTGCGACAAAAAGCAGTTAGCGATGACGATTTATCACTGGCGTATCGATCCGACACGGCTGAACAACCTGATTATGCGTGAAACCCGGAGAAAACTGAATGAAATGGCAACATGCAAAGAAAGTTAATCTTGTGATTTTGTTGAGTATTTCCGTGCTTCTCGCCATCGCATTCGGCACCAGCACCCTCACAGGCGGCGCAGAGCGACCCAATACGGATGTGGAAGGGACTTTCCAGCTTGGTTTCTATGACCTGATGTCGCAGACGAAAGAAATTTATAATTCGCGGATGAAAACAACGAAAGGCACCATTCTGGCGACCATTACCAGCCCTGATGACAATCGTTTCGTACTAAAGGAAAAATTTACGCCGACGTCAGGGAAAAACGGCAAACTCTATTTTTACCTGACGCCCATCTACTACACCACCACGCACAAGGGGCTGATGATAGATGGCCTGGTCGATATGCTGATGAACACCAATTTCTGGATGGAGCCGCTGGCATTTAACGGGCAACCGTTGGTAGTAGGGCAAAGCGGGTCGATTTTTCTCTACCCCATCCAGCAGTAAGTCAAAACCGGAGGCGGAGGCCCGCTTCCGGTTACGATAATCACCCCAGCAAATTTTTTACCGTCGCCAGCCTGACGTTTGCCTGCGCGCCCAGCGCCCTGGAGAGGGTGCTGTAGCTGCTGGCGCTGCTCGCCAGCGCTTCCCCCAGGCCGCGCGCGGTTTCCCGGGCCTGCGCCGGGCTGTATACCGTCGCCATATCATTGATGCGCGACGCCACGCGCTCCTGCTGTTGACGAAGCCTGCTGCGCTGGGTGGTAATGTGCTCCAGCGTATTTTGCAGCTTTACCTGGCTTTCCCTTTCCCGACGCGTCGCCAGCGAAACAACCTCATCACTGCTTGCCGTTTCCGCCTGTGGCGTGAGCAACGTAAACGCATCGGCGGGGAAATGCCTGCCCTCTCCGCGCACGGTGAACTGTTGGCTGACCCGCTCCCAACGGCGTTCATCCACGCTGAACATCAGTTGCCCGTTTGCCGTCTGACGCGCATGAATCCCCAGACGGCCCAGCCCCACATTCAACTGGGTCAACGTCTGACGCGGCGTCGCCTCTTCCGGCAACGAAATGGCGGTCATCTCACGCTGCCGCCCGCCCAGTGAAAATACCAGCGTTTCTCCCCCCGGCTGGCTGAGAAGCCTCTCACTGCCGGGAAGCGTAAAGTTAACCGTGCTTTTTTGCTCCAGCGACGCGGTCAGATGGCGATCGACAGTGCCGCCGGAAAGCTGCGTCCGACGCATCAAATGCTTTTGCAGCGTATTCGCCGGCTGCGTCGCATCGCCGCGAAGCGACGACTGACGTACCTGCAACAATTGCGTTTCCGTCTGCGCCAGATAGCTGTCAGCCTGCTGCACTGCCGTGAGTTGTTGATTTAGCTGTACGTTGTAGCGCATCGGACGGCGGGACAACAGCGCCGATTCGGGGAACGCATTGCGGGTCGCGGTGATTTCTGGCGCGTTGACGCGGCCGACCGTTTGCGGCGCATCAATGCTTCCGCGCCCGGTTGCGGGCGCGGAAGTCGTAAGGGACGTTGTTTTTAAACCTACCTGCATAACAATTACAACAGACTAAACAAGTTAAGCTGACTCACCATACTGTAAGCCTTATTAGTGATCTGCACCGACTGCGTATACAGTTGCAGGTTGATACTGGTGGTCGCCCAGTCCGTTTCGGACAGGTCCCGTACAACCTGATCGTTCGCAAGGCTGACATCGCTGTGCGCATCGCTGAGCAACGTCAGGCGGTTCTGACGGCCGCCAAGATCGGTGAAGAGGCTGGAGATGTTATCGCTGGTATTTTGCGCGACACCGATCATCTCCTCCAGTTCGTCTTTATAGTCAGCGTAATTCGCGTTCGGGTCCTGCATTTTGTCGCTGAGCGCTTTCAATTTATTCAGCATCTCAAGGTCGTTTCCTGAACCGGAGAATGCCTGAGCGACCTGGGTGTTTTCCGTAATAGAGACGCCGTTCGCGACAATCGTTTCGCGGCTGCTGTCATTGCCGCCATACACATACTGCCCTTTCGCCTCGTCCCACGTTACCGTCTGGCTGTCGGTCTGCGTGCCGGAAAACAGATAGCTGCCGTTTTCATTTTTAGCGTTCAGGGTGGCGACCAGCGAATCCAGCATTGAAGAAAGCTCCATGCCGTAACCCGCCATATCTTTCTGGCTGAGCGTACTGTTATTCGCCAGCTTCAGCTTATCGCCGACCGCCAGCATCTGGTTACTGAGCGCGGTGATGTTCGACTCCTGAATCGACAGCGCGCCGCTCAGGCTGGAAATATTGCTCTGATACTGTTTAATCGCAGACTGCTCACGGTTCAGTTGCACCAGACGGCTTGCGGAAACAGGATCGTCAGACGGCACATTAATGCGCTTTTGCGTCGACATCTGCTCCATCAACTTACTGATACGCGTGCCGTTAACGCCTAATTGCGCCAGCATGGCATTTGAGTTGTAAAGACTACTAATACGCATAATTTAAATTCTCTGATGGCGCTTAAAACATCCCCAGCAGGTCGCTGAAGATCTGATTTCCGGTGGAGATCACCTTCATGTTCGACTGGTAAGCCTGCATGTAGATCTGTAGATTAATCGCCTCTTCATCCTGGTTTACCGCGCTCAGGTTATCGCGCTGATTCTGCGCCTGGTCGCGCACCGTCGACGCCGCTTCCATTTCTGTTTTGCTCTGCTTACTGGCAATACCGATAGTGGAAATGATCGCCGCAGCCCCTTCGCTCAGACTCATATTTCCCAGACCCGGAATATCCGTCTTCTGGTTTTTCAGTTCGATCAGCGCCTTCAGGTTATCACCGTTGCCCGGTACGCCCGTGCCGTCATCGGCCTGGATGCCGGACAGCGCCAGTTCTTCAGGCTTCAGATCCGTCACCTGCAACATGCCCGCAGGATTGCTCGGATCGAAAGTAAACAGCGGCTTGCCTGAATTGCCATTCAGGTCATAGCCCTTCGCCAGCTGATCGTTAAACAGTTTTGCCACCGATTCCGCCATCCCTTGCACCGAATCTTTCATCTGTTGGAGGGTGCCGGTTTCATAATCATACAGCGCGCCAAGTTGACCGCCCGCCGACGGGTTCAGCGTGAACTCGCTGGTGGAAAATTTCAGCGTCAGCGTGGAGTTGCCGTTGGCGTCCTGCCCCGCGCTGAGCTGCCCGGCGACCTTACCGCTCACCAGCGGCTGACCGTTCGCCATTGAGACGGTGTACCCGCTGGAACCATCGTCCGTCACCTTCACGTCCGCCAGCGTACTTAACTGTTTTACCAGTTCATCACGCTGATCGCGCAGTACGCTGCTGTTACCGCCGGTTGACTCCATGTCGGTAATTTTTTTGTTGTAGTCCGCAATACTGGTACTCAGGGTGTTGATCTGGTCAACCATCGCGTTGCGCTGGGTGTTGATCGACTCTTTCTGGCTGGAGATGAAGTTGTTAACGTTATTGAAGCGGGTCGCCAGCGCGCCCGCCTGGTTAATAAGCTGCTGACGCAGCGCCGGGGATTCCGGCGTCTGGGTCAATGCGCTCAGGGCGCTGACAAAATCATCCAGCCCGTTACCAAGACTGGTAGAGTCGGTGCCGATCACCTGTTCCAGCGCGCCAATATATTGATTTCCGGTTTCGAAATAGCTGGCTTTCGAGTTGGTCTGCCACACCTGATTAACCAGATACTGACTGGAGATGCGGCGAATACTGTCGACCTGTACCCCGTTCCCGGCGGTAAAACCCGCTTCCCCCATTGGGCCGATGGAGCTTTGGATAATGCCCTGGCGGCTGTACCCCGGCGTCAGCAGGTTAGCGATGTTCATCGAGGTGACATTCATGCCCACCTGGGCTGCCTGCAAACCGCTGAAGGCAATATTAATCATACTCATGGCTTACTCCTGCCCGCGCATTACCGGAACCACAGGCGTTTTAAGTTCTTTCGGTTGCTCTTCTAAAGCGGTCATTTCATCCGTTTTCTTAAGCGGCGTATTCACCTGCGGCGAAAGCTGGTTGATGATCATCTGGGTAATCCCGGTGCTGCGCTGAGACGCCAGGTCAGACGCCAGTCGGTCATCGTAAAAATCACGCATCATCCGCTGCTGTTTGCTGTTGAAAGGGTTGTCTTCCCCCAGCACATCGGACGCCTTGCGCATTTGCGACAGCATGGAACGCAGCATCAGCGCCTCAAACTGTTCGGCGGCCTGTTCAAGATTCTGCGGCTTTACCTGCCCGGAGAGATCGCCGGGCAGAATCGCGGTTTGTCGGTTAATGGCATTCAGCATGGTATTTCCTTAAATCACGACCAGTTCAGCATCCAGCGCGCCGGCTTCATGCAGCGCCTGTAAGATAGCCATCGTGTCGTCCGGCGCCGCGCCAAGGCTGTTAATGGTATTCACGATGCTGCGCAGGCTGGTTCCTGCCGCAATGGTCACCATCTGACCCCGGCCACGGTTAACGTTGACGTCGCTTTCCGGCGTGACAACCGTTCTTCCCTGGCTGAATGCGCCAGGCTGGCTGACGTTCGACGATTCGCGGATGGTGACGGTCAGGTTGCCGTGTGATACCGCCGCAGCGCGCACCACTACGCCATCGCCAATGACCACCGTTCCCGTTCGGGCGTTGAACACCACGCGTGGCGGCTGTTTACCGGCGTTAATCTGCACATCTTCCAGAGAGGACATAAAGGCCACCCGATCGCCCGCGCCCATCGGCGCACGTACCGCCACGTTAGTCGCGCTTTGCGCGGTCGCCGTGCCGGAACCAAAGGCGTTGTTCAGCGCGACTGCGACGCTGTTGGCAGTCTTAAAGCTGGGACGTTTCAGGTTCAGCATCACCACCGGCTCCTGCTGGAAATCGCTCGGCACTTCGCGCTCCACCGAGCCGCCGTTTGGCACTCGGCCAACGGTCGCGGTGTTGATGGTCACGCTGGAGCCGCTGTTGCCCTCGGCTTTCACGCCGCCTACCACCACATTCCCCTGTGCCAGCGCATACACTTCGCCATCAGCACCGCGCAGTTGAGTCAGCAGCAGCGTACCGCCACGCAGGCTTTTCGCATCGCCAATCGAGGAGACGGTTACATCAATACTTTGCCCACGCGCATAGCCCGGCGGCAGCGTGGCGCTAATCGCCACGGCCGCGACGTTCTTCACCTTCGGATCAATCTTCGCAGGCAACTGCACGCCAAACTGGCGCAGCATGTTGGTAACGGACTGGCTGGTGAATTTGACCTGGTTTTTATCCCCTGTACCGTCAAGCCCCACAACCAGGCTGTAGCCCACCAGCTGGTTGCCGCGCACGCCCTGAATATCGACCACATCGCCAAGACGCTGCGCCGCCGCGTTCATGCTGCAAATCAGCAGGAAAAAGAGTGCCAGTTTACGCATCATGGCCTCCATTAAATTGGGAACAGCGGGTGGTTGAAGAAGCGGGTCAGCCAGCCTGCCGCATTCGCGTCGCTGAGCGCGCCGCGTCCGGCATAGGAGATACGGGCATTGGCGATTCGCTGTGAAGAGACGGAGTTGTCGCGTTCGATATCTTCCGCGCGCACCAGGCCCGTCACCCGCATATACTCATCCCCCTGGTTGAGGGTAAGCCATTTCTCCCCGCGAATCGCCAGCACGCCGTTTGGCAACACTTTATAAACCGCAACGGTGATCGCGCCGCGCAGACTGTTTTGCTGCTGCGAGGTGGCATTACCGTTAAAGTTTCGGTTGCCGTCAATCGAGCCGGAAAGCTTATCGATTGAATGGCCGAATGCTTCCGGTATCCCCAGGGAAACATCGTTTTTCTTACCAAAGTTAGTGCGCGCCTGCTTGCTGGCCTGAGTAGACTCATCCAGCTTAACGGTCAGGATGTCGCCTACGCGATAAGCCCGGCGATCCTGGGTCAACGACCAGTTGTAGTTGCCGTTATATAACCCACCGCCGCGCACCTGCGTTTCAGGCACCACGATATCTTCCGGCGGCGCATACGCCGCATCGTCTTTTTTCACCAGCAACGCCGGGCTTTCGCAGCCCGACAAAAACAGCGCCAGTAGACTGATAACTAACTGCTTTTTCATTTCTCTTTCACTTTAAAGCCCTGTCGTTACATCGACTGGGTGACAAACTTCAACATGTCATCGGCGGCAGAGACCATCTTGGCGTTCATTTCGTAGGCACGCTGAACGGTGATCATGTCGACCATCTCTTCAACGACCTGTACGTTAGAACCTTCCAGAGAGCCCTGCTCCAGTTGTCCGAGCGCGTCCTCGCCGGGTACGCCTTCAACCGCTTCGCCGCTGGCCGCCGTTTCACGGTATAAGTTGCCGCCTATCGCCTCCAGACCGGCCGGATTGACGAAGTTCACCAGCGTCAACTGCCCCAGCTCCACCGGATCGGTTTCGCCTGCCACCGTCGCGGTAATGGTGCCGTCTTTACCAATCTGCAAATCTTTGACGTTCTCCGGCAATTCAATCTGCGGCACCAGCGGCAGCCCCTGCGCATTCGTCAGCACGCCATCTGGCGTTTTCTGGAAATTACCGGCGCGGGTATACGCGATATCGCCATCCGCAGTTTCCACCTGGAAGAACCCTTGCCCGGTGATCGCCACGTCGAAGGTTTGCCCGGTGTTCTGGATGCTGCCGACGGTAAACTCTTTCTGCGTCCCGACGATCTTCACCCCGGTGCCGTACTGAATGCCGGTCGGCGCGATATTGTTCTGATCGAGCTGCCCGCCTGGCGTGCGCTGATTCTGATAAAACAGATCGGCGAACATCGCGCGATCGCGTTTAAACCCGGTGGTGTTGACGTTCGCCAGGTTGTTGGAAATCGCGGTCATTTTGGCGTCCTGCGCCGCCAGGCCGGTTTTACTGATCCATAAAGCGGGATTCATCTTTATTCCTTCTTATTGTTATCAGGTGCCACGAATCAGACGGTTGCCTGAATTAGCGAGATCTTCAGCGGCTTTCATCATCTTGATTTGCGCTTCAAACTGACGATTCAGCGCGATGCTGGCGACCATCTCATTAATGGCCGAGACGTTAGCGGTTTCCAGATGCCCGGACGCCACCATCACCTCTTCGTCGCGTGGGTTAATCGCCGTGTTGCTCACCAGAAAGCCATCCACATTTTTGCTCAGATCGCTTACCGGAATGTTCACCAGCTTGATGCGGTCAACATCAACCGGCGCGGCAATATCGCCGTCGTCAGGCACGATAGTGATCACACCGTCCTCACCGATGCTGACGGACGAGAACGGCGGTAAAACGATCGGGCCGTTGTCACCTTCAACCGGCAGACCGTTGATCGACAGATCGCCCTCCGGGCTGACGTCGATCTGCCCGTTGCGGGTGTAAACCTCACGGTTGCCGCTGGCCAGCGCAATCAGCCCATCGCCTTTAATGGCGATATCCAGATTGCGCCCCGTTTCACGTACCGCGCCAGGCGTCATATCCACGCCGCCCTGAGTAGGCAGCGCCATATAACGCGAGGCATATCCCTCGCCGTTAACCTGCTGGGAAATCGCATTATCAAGATCGCTACGAAACCCCTGGGTATTCACATTCGCCAGGTTGTTTGCATGGATCTGCTGCTGCGACAAACTGCGCGATGCGCCGCTCATGGCGGTAAAAATCAAACGATCCATTACACCGCCTGGAAGAGAGCGTTCATCATGTTGTCGTTGGTGCTGATAACCTTCGTGTTCGCCTGGTAATTACGCTGCGCGGTCATCAGACCAACCAGCTCAGAGGTCAAATCCACGTTTGAGGATTCCAGCGCGCCGGATTTCACAGAACCCAGCAAACCGGTGCCCGGCGTTCCAGTCAGCGGCGCGCCGGAACTGGCGGTTTGTACCCACGTCGTGCCGTCTTTTGACGCCAGACCATTCGGGTTCGCAAAGTTCGCCAGCACCAGTTGCCCCTGCAACATCCGTTCGCCGTTGGAGAAGGTCGCGTAAACGCTGCCGTCTTCATCAATCGCCTGACCGGTACGTTCGCCAGACGCGTAGCCGCTGCTGTTGTTTTTGCTGACGGAGAAGTCAGAACCGTACTGGCTGGTGCCGTTGTAGCTCAGATCGATAGAGAGATCCGCCGCGCCAGAGATCGATGTGGTCAGGTTCGTCAGGCCAACCGGGCTTTTCAGGACGCCCTGCTCGGTAAATTCTATCGCCTGGCTGCTGTCCGGGATTTCCACGTCGTCCATGTAATAGTGAACCTGCCAGGTGTTCTCGCCGGTTTTCACAAAATACTGGTTCAGCGTGTGCTCGCGTCCCAGGGAATCAAAAACCTGCGTGGTGTAGGTATTGTTATAGGAAGTGCTGTCTTTTGGGTTGAAAGGCGCCGTCTCCGGCTCGGCAGCGCGCGCGTCCAGGTTGGCGGTGAAGTCGAGGCTGTCGGTCGCCTTCGCCGGAATAGAGCCGCTGCTGATCGTCAGATTGCCGATCGTCCCCACTTCTATCTCGCCGTTAGCATTAACCGGGTAGCCCTGAAGATACATCCCCAGGTTGTTGATCAGGTTGCCGCTGCTGTCGGTACCGAAGTAGCCCGCACGCGTATATGCCGTGGTCCCCGTGCTGTCGCGCACCATGAAAAATCCGCTATCGCTGATCGCCAGATCGAGCGCATTTCCGGTGGTAGAAATGTTTCCGCCTCGGGTAATACTCTGGGTCACACCAGAAACCCCTACGCCCAGCGGCTGGCTTTCCGCATACAGTGAGGAAAATTCCGCACGGCCGGATTTGAATCCTACGGTGCCGGAGTTCGCAATGTTGTTGGAAATGGCGTTCAACTGCTCGGTAATCGCATTCAGACCAGAGGTCGCAATATTAAAACTCATAATAAATTCCTGTTAACTCAACGCTTAACCCGACTTACGCACGTTTCTGCGAGTCGCTGCCAAACTGGGTAATATTGTTGTAAGCAATCTCACCGATTCCGGTGATATTCAGTTGGATGGCGCTGCCATCAAGCGGGATGCGCACATTGTTGACGATGCCGCCCACTTCAACAGGAATGCCTTCTTCGCCCGTATCGGTTACAACGCTAAGGGTGTATTTCCCTTCGCTCAGGCCCAGCTCCTGCGGATCAATGGTGAAGTCCACCTGCCCGGCGTCCTGTTTCCCCAGCTCAATTTTGTGCTCGGTGCCGGCCGCGTCTTTGACGATGACCGTCGTCACACCGGAAGCGTGATCCAGCGTCAGACGTCCGTTAATCGTCGTTTCGCCGTCAGAGTTGATAGCGTCGGTCTGCACCATCACATGCTGCCCGACCAGGTTGCCGGTGGTGAGCGTTTGCAGGTTGTCCATCAATACGGAACTGTTCGCCATCAGTTGCGACATGGTTTCCATCGACTGAACCTGCGTCAGTTGCGCCAGCTGGCTGACATACTCGGTGCCATCGGTAGGGTTCAGCGGGTCCTGATTCTGGATCTGCGCGACCAGAAGCTGCATGAACAGCGTGTTCATGCCGGCTGCGCTGCTGTTATTGTTGTTACTGGCAATGCTGCTATCCGACGTTCCTGTCTGGCTTCTGGTGGACGTGCCGTCTACATTCATCCTTATACCTCTCCGAGTCTCAGCAGACTTTGCTGCATGCTTTTAACACTGTTCAGAACATCAACATTAGTTTCGAAACCGCGCGACGCCGACATCATGTCCGCCATCTCCTCCACCACGTTGACATCCGGGTAGTAGACATAGCCATCCGTATTTGCCATCGGGTTATGCGGCTCATAACGCTGTACGGCATTGCCGGTTTCGACAACATCCATCACCTGGACGCGCGCGCCGGTTAACGCCCTGCTATTCATTAACTCATCATTCTTATAAACCGCAGCAAACACCGGACGACGGGCTTTATAGACGCCGTCTTCGGTGGCGGAGGCGGTTTCCGCATTAGCGAGGTTACTGGCGATGGTATTCAGACGAACGGTTTGCGCCGTCATCGCCGACCCCGAAACGCGATAAATATCGGTAAAAGCCATATTCCGTTATCACCTGCGTAGGATTACTTACCTTCAATGGCCTTTTTCAGGCCCGTGAATTTCATGTTTAAAAATGCCAGGCTCATCTGATAATCCTGGGTATTCTTCGCAAACTCAGCCTGCTCGACGTTCAGCGCAACGGTGTTGCCATCGGAAGAGGGCTGATAAGGCACGCGGTACATCTCTTGCGGCGCTGACGGATTCGAAAAACTCCACGATGAACGTTGCATCTCAGCGGCAAAATCAATATCTTTAGCCTGGAAATTGGGGGTATCGACGTTTGCCAGATTGGCTGACAGCAACTCTGCTCGGGAAAGTCGAAGCGCTACAGCCTGTGGATGAACGCCCAATGCTTTGTCAAAAGTAATACTCACAACTCACACCCTCGTGATGCTAAACCTGCAATGATCTGCTTCCCTGTATAGCAATATTCATGCCAAGGTTTTAACATCATGATTTTTAATGGCTTTATTGGTTTTATCTCTTCCCGGGTGAAGCGTTGTTTCCGCCCTGGAACGTTATCCTTCCTGCTGATGCTTTTTACAGCGCTGCCATCCTTCGCCGCCCCGGAAAAAGTGCAGAGCGCGCGTAAGCAGGTCACTGCCGCCGTTCAACATCACGCAGCGCAAGCCCTTCGCCAGGAGGCCGGGCGCCGCAAGTGGCCCGAGTACCAGGCGAAGATGAACCTGTTTATCCCTTCCGACGTCTCCCGGTACGCTCCCTGCCCTGACGCGCTAACCGTGTCGCTGCCCGGCGGCGAACGCATCGATCTCAACCGCCTGCGTTTTGATGTGCGCTGTGAAGGGCCGCAAGGCTGGGATGTCGCCGTCACCGTCAAACCGGATGTCTATCTTCCGGTGGTGATCGCCAAAAATTCACTGGAGCGCGGCCAGGTGTTATCCGCCAGCGACGTATCCATCAAAAAGCTCAACATCAGCAGCACGCGCGGCAACTACCTCACCGACCCGGATGAGGCCATTGGGCTGACCGTGAAGCGCCGCATTCGTGAACTACAGCCGATCACCCTGACGCAACTGGAATCTCCGGTGCTGGTTGAACGCGGTCAGCGCGTTCTGATGATCGCCGAACAGGGAGGCGTAGAGGCCCGTACGATGGGGGAAGCCATGAAAAAGGGACGTAAAGGCGAAATGATTAAGGTGAAAAATGAGAGCAGCGAGCGGGTGGTCAGCGCAATTGTCGCGGACGCTGGCGTCGTCAAAATGGTCTACGCCAGCGGAAACTAAAAATATTCATTTGCGGTTTAAGTTTTACCGGCAGCAGGCCGCTCTTTAACGGTGAGGGCATCGGAAGCCCTCCTTCCGCAGGGCAGGATTCATCCGCAACCATAACGAAAAGATGAAAAAGAGGCGAAGCGATGAAAGTAGTAGCGAATCAATACAATCTGGCAACCGCAATCAACAAGAGCAGCGCCGCAGAACAGACCCGCACTGTCGCTCAGGAAGGCACGAAAATTGAGCGCAGCGCCGCGATCGATCCGGTACTGGGCGATGCGCAAACACAACTCTCTGCGCTGCCGGAAGTGGATATGGCGCGCGTAGCTGAAATGAAAGACGCTATCAGCAGCGGTAAAATCGCGGTTAACCTCGATTCGCTGACGGATGCGATGCAGAAGTATTTCCAGAGGTAATTATGACTAACGCCGCTCAGAGCGTTAAAACACTGATACAGGACATGGCCGAAGACCGTAAGCATTACCATGTCCTGAATGATTTACTCATACAGCAGCGCGACCACATTATTGCGCGCCGCGCCGCAGAGCTTGACGTGCTGAACGCGCAAATCATGGCGTGCTACCAGCACTTGTCGCAGCACAGTCAGCAACGTTATCGCCTGCTTGAGCGGTTAGGCATTAACGCCAACGCGCAGGGCATGCAAACGCTCATTGCCCGCCTGCCTGCCGCCCACCAGCCTTCCGTTTCCGCTCTCTGGCAAAGTCTCCAGCAACAGGTCGCGCAATGTCAGGCCACCAATGAATACAACGCCATGCTGATGAATATGCAGCAGGAGATTCTGACCAATCTGTTGAATATCAGCGAACCCGAAAACTGGCTGTATCAGCAGGGGTAATGCGCTGTAATTTATTGATTTGTAGCTTTGTTCCGTTTGCGTTCTATCCGTAATTTTCATCGAGGCCAATATTATGGGGCAATTACGACGCTTCAACCTTCCCCACCTGATTCGTCACTATCGTGTTACTCATGTAATTGAAACAGGTTTTGGTAAAGGTGCATCAAGTGTATATGCCTTACGCTCAGGTGCTGAAGAAGTTTATTCCTGTGAAATCTATAAACCGTTATTTGATGCCGCGCCAAAAATAGACAATCTGCATCTGTACAATGAAGACAGCCTGACATTTTTGTCCCATGAAGAAATTAAACGCACTCTTTTCATCAAGCGCGCCGTTGTTTTTCTGGATGCACACTTCCCCGGCGCGGATTTTAAATTCGAGGACTACCAGAGCAATAAATACAATGAGGAAACGCGCCTTCCTCTGCTCAATGAGTTACGCCAGCTAAAAGAATTTGCGGATAATGCGCTGATTATTATTGATGATAGCCGTATCTATCTTCGCGTTATGCATGAGGCCACCGGCTGCAAAGCGCTCCCTCCTCCCACAGAAGACGCTGAGAACGCGTTTCTGGAAGCGCTTGAGGCCTATAGCGGGACGCATATCATCAAACATTATCCCGATGACCAGGGCTACGTTGTACTTTGGCCTAAAAGCTGGCGAGAATTCGGCGTTAACACCCATATTCTGGCAGGAGACCGGACTGCCGCCCCCGTATTTCGAACGGGGATACCAGGAACAACCTGTATGTCAATTAACAGGCGATTGCTTGATGCGCGTTTCAGTACTCGCTGGCTGTCAGGAAAAGGTCTGGATATTGGCGGCGGCGATGACAGTATTGCGTTGTATCAAAGCCTGTTTCCTTTAATCCAATCAATAACCGTATTCGATCTTCAACAAGGTGACGCGCAGTATTTAGCCAGAGTACCGGATAACGAATTTGATTTCGTTTATTCAGGGCATTGCCTGGAGCATGTTATGGACCCCTACGTCGCGCTGCCTCATTGGTTAAGGGTCGTAAAACCCGGCGGTCATCTGGTTTTAACCATTCCAGACGAAGATTTATACGAGCAAGGCGTTTGGCCATCAACCTTCAACGACGATCATAAACATACTTTTACGCCCTTTAAGCATCGGAGCTGGTCGCCTGTTTCCGTCAACGTATTATCGTTATTACAAACCCTGCCAGGGAACTTCAGCATTGAGAAAATAGAGAGGCTGAATCATAGCCATTTAAAAGGTATGCCTCGATTCGATCAAACGCGGACGGCGTTTGCTGAATCCGCAATTGAGATAATCATCCAAAAGCTGAAATCATAGCAACAGGGAGAGTAGCCAATGAATCACCCTGTCGTATCGATTATTTTGCCGGTCTACAATGTCAGCGCATACCTTGAGCGCTGCCTTGATTCACTCGTTGCGCAGACCTGGCGGCATCTGGAAATTATCGCGGTTAATGACGGTTCGACAGATAACTCCCGGGATATTCTGGCGCGTTATCAGAGCCGTCTGCCGGGTATGCGTATCGTTGACCAGGAAAACAGAGGACTTGCCGAGGCCCGCAACGCCGCGTTAGCAAGCGCATCAGGTGAATATATTTATTGCCTGGACTCTGACGATCATATCGCTTCGGATGGTATCGAAACCATTGTGCGCGAAATGGAAAAGCATCACCTGGATGTCCTGTTTTTCTCCACCCATCTGGAATTTCACCTGCACCATATCAGCAACAATATGGTTTCCGGGTATTATCAACGGCCGCGTAATCTGATTAATAAAACATTTCATGCCGAAACGTTCTTTAATCACTGCATTACCGAACGCGCCCGAACAGGACACGGTTACTCCGTTGTGGTCTGGGGATATACCTGGCGGCGAAAAACATATGCTCATATGCGGTTTAAGACACCGTTTTTTGAGGATGAATACTTCACCACCGAATTGCTGCTCAGCGTGCCCGACGCAAAAGTAAGGTGCCTTGCCGACAGACTGTATTTCCATACCATTCGTAACGGCTCAATCACCACTTCCAGCAGCAAAGCAAAACGCGCGCTGGCTATCCTTGATACCTTCCGACTGCTGCTTCCCCGGGCCGGAAATATCAGCAATCCCCAAACCGTACAATGTTTAAACCGATATACGGGTATGCTATATCAGGATGCGATAATCCGTAATTTGCCCGAAACGCTGCCTTTATTTTCCGCACAGAAGATGATTCACTATCTGGCATCCATTTTTCATGAACTGTATGTAGACACGCCAACAGAGAATGGGCTTGTGTTGCTGCATGCCTTGATTAACCAAATTGCTCGCGACAGCAATATTATTGATGAGAGCGAATTCATCGCGCTATCAGGCAGAATTGAACTGGCGATAAAGAACAAAAGAAGAATATTAGCCGAAGGTTTTTAGTCTTCATACCACGCTATTTAGCAATACGATTGGCTATGCCGCATAGCCAATCGCTTTTACCAGATATTCCTTCAGGAACCGGCACGACAAGAAATAACGTTATTCCTGGAGCGATAAAACAAAACTGACCATTTGGGTATACAGCATCGCCGGTTCATATTGTCGCAGACAACGGAAAGGGGTTTTATGAACGCACCAGTTTGCAAATTCCTGAGTCGTCGGCACATCAAAAGGGCGTTTAAGCACGGTGGTGAAAATGACATCGTTCATCAGCAAACGCGCACATGGCCCATGGCTACAGGCGAGATCAATTCCCATACAACGCCAGCCCGCTTCCCCATAACGAAACGGCAACCGGTGTTCCGCAGCCACGGTTGAATAGAGGGCTACCACAGGGATATCTGTTGCCGCCGCAAGCATGACCGGCCCTGAATCACAGGAAACCAGCATGTTCGCTCGCTGCATAAGCGCAACCGTTTCCAGCGCTGAAAAGCGGTCAATGGCATTGATAACCCCGGCCGGATACGCTTCCGCCATCGATTTTCCCGCCTCAGAGTTGTTATTGCTCCCAATGAACACAACTTGCCACCCCGTTTGCAGCCACATTTGCGCCAGCTCATGCCAGTTATTTTGCGGCCAGGTCCGGTTTGGGTGCCCAATATTAGGGTGCATTAATAACACCGGCGCGTTCTCTAATTTATGTTGCTGCCAGAACGCGTCAACGGCACTGTGGGCAGATTCTGGAATGACCAAATCGAGGTGTTTATCCGCTGCGGACGCCTCAAGCCCTGCCTGCGCGAGAAAAGCATCGATCATATGTCGCGGTCTGAGCGCATGGGCCCAATGCGTAAAGTCAAAGAGTCGCCCTTGCGCCTGCGCCCGCTGAATGCATTGATGCTGCTCCGCACTAAGAGAGTCCACCGGCCAGACCTCGCTGATATGCGGGCATGCCCGCGCCAGCGCGCTAAAGTGCGGCTGGCTCAACATAATGATGCTCGCGCCTGTTTTATTTTTGATGGCTCTGCACGCTGCCAGGAGATACAGGGTATCTCCCATTGCAGCATTAAGATGTAAATAAACAGTATCCATATGATTTATTACAACAGCGACAACCCGCACAGCAGGCTGTAGTCAGAGGTATGCGCCGCATTCGCGGAGAACGGATTCTGCTGCTGCCACCCCTTCAGCGCGTTAATCAGCAGCACGACATCATCCTGCGTCAGCGCTCCCTGTTCGCAGCGGATTGCGCACAGCATTTTGATCTGGAAGAACTGGTTGGCCAGCCCCAGTAGCGCCTCACCGTAGTTGGTGCATTGAATGCCGGGGAATACATCGTTATACAGTTGATAAATCAGCGCATTACGCAGGATGTGTGGCTGTTCATCAAACAGCGGAATGGTTGACCAGAGCGATTCCAGTTGCTGAAGACGATCCGCCAACCGCGCTGGCTGCATCACCGACAGCTCGCTCATTTTCAGCGCCACGCTCATTTTTTCAGTCAGCGGCAGATTCAGATTCAGGCGTACCCGGCCCATCTCTTTTAGCGCGGCAATGCGGTTTTCAGCAATCGGAGGCAACAGCGCAAACTGCTGTGTCAGCACGCCCTGTTCTGCCAGCATTGCCAGTTGCTCTCCCATAGAGGACAGCAGGGCCGGATCGTGCTCGCCGCCGTCCAGATACTGCTGCGCCTTACTCAGCAAAACGCCGATCGCATACAGGCTGCCTTCCAGCGACAGCGCAGGATGTACCGCCAGGTTAATACATTGCTGGTTCAGGGTTTCGCTCCAGGCGGATAACTCATCTTCGCCCTGCGCCTCCCCTTGCGAGGTGTGCAGGATAAAGGCCTCCGGGTTAAGCAGCATCTCTCTGGCCGCCGCTTCACAGGTGATATCCAGACTTTCACGCTGCTGGTTTTTCAGCTTCACGCTAATACGCGGCCAGTTTTGCTGCGCATGCTGGCAAGCCGGGCACTGGCACGGGGTTTCTCGCGCATCAAAGCGTGACACAAATTCAGGTTGGTAATGTTCTATCAGTTCCATGTTTGCTCTCTCCAGGCGTATTCTGGCCTGCGGTTAGCGGTGTTTACGGAAAAACCAGTGCGTACAATCGATGATTTCGCCACTTTTAGGGTCCGGGTGATGTTGCAGGAAGGCAAAGCTCGGGCTGAATCCCAGCCACAAATCCCCCTTATTCATTAATGCCGCCCAGCAGCGATCCAGGCTTGCCGGATAGTCCATCGCCTGGCGATAGGCGTCCAGCAGGGCATCGTAATAACCTGCGTTAACGGCATACGCGCAGCCGCAGCCCGCGTTATAGATCCGCGCTACGCCCTTCAATGACTGGGTGAGCGTAAAGTTTTCATAGCGCCCGCCGAGCAGAAGCACCTGCCAGTTAAGCTGGTTCAGGCCATTCAGCAGCTTGTTGATGTCGTTAACGGCGTTCTCTTTTTTGACGAACTGCACGTCGGCATCCAGCAGCAGCACATTTTTCCAGCCTTCTTTCTGCGCCCGCTCAAGCACCTGGCAGTGCGTTGCCAGTTCCGCCCGTTCCGCCGACGCCTCCGCGTTTTTCGCTACCGGCCAGATCTGTTCGCCGCGCAGGCCAAAATCCAGTAAAGCCTCGCAGCGACGGGCCAGCTCCGCCTCTTTTGCCGGGTCGTAGAGCACCGCCACCTTTTCAAAAGCCTGCCAGTTCACCTGAACATTCAGCGGCGCATGACTCAGTCGACGGTAGTGCGCCAGCAAGTTCGCGTCATCGACAATGTCTTCCAGCGTCAGATCCACCGGCGTGGAGCTGCCCATGATGAAATCTTTGTCATAGGTATTGCTGCTGTGCGAAATACAGAGAATGGCGCGCTTCGGATCTATCTGGTGAACCGGCGTGGTAAAGCCTTTCAGGAATCCCGTCTCTTCCGCTTTTGTCGCATCGTCGTCATAACGATTTTTTTTCAACAAATTGCGGTGATACCCAAAAGTGCCGTTCAGCGCATGTCTCGGCCCGAAAGGGTGCGTGATATAGATTTTGTCCAGATGGCTGTACCAGATATAAATCTGATCGCTGCCGGAGAACAGCGCGTTGCTGGCCTGCATCTGCGCCACCTGCCAGGAAATTTTATCCGGCGGGTAATAATCGTCATCGTCAAAACACAGGATGTACTCTCCCTGCGCCATCGCATTGAGCATGTTACGTTTTTGCCCCAATACCAGACGCGCTTCACTGTGGACATAACGCACGTTAGGCTGCGACGGGTCCGTCATCATCTCAATCAGATCGGCATTGCTGACCGGAGAATCATCCAGAATAATCAGTTCGCGTTTGTCGGCCGGATAGTCCTGGTACTGCCAGATATACAGCAGATACGGCAGGAACTCGCGTCGGTTATACGTCGGGCAGACGACGCTAACGAACGGCGTGCTGTGAACGCGCGCCGTCTGCTGACGGTGAATCAGCGTCCCCATCAGAGAACGCGAAGACGTTTGCGGGAAACCCGGTTTGTTTCTTTTCATAGCGCTTATCGTTGACGAATCAGACGTTGTTGACGCAGCCAGCACTGGGCAGAGAGCGAATCGGTCATTTTCTGTTCCCGACGGTTGATTTCAGCCTGCCGGTCAGCGCGTTTAGCGTCGAGAACCAGCTCAATGCTTTTTTCCCGCTTCGCCTCCGCCAGCAGGTTGCCCTGAATTTTTTGCGCTTCCAGGTGCGCCAGCGCCTGCTCCTGTTTTTGCCAGTCGATAATGCGTTGAATGTTATGTTTATATTTCGACTGGTTAATCATCATGGCCGCACTGTTGGCGCTCTGGGACACCAGACCCGCAGCAAGTGACGTCAGCGTATCGATATTTTTCTCAAACCGTTGGCACAGCTGGTTTTGCGATGCCAGCTTCGTGCTTAAGTCTTCTACCGCGCGGGTGCGCAGCAGGTGAAGTTGCTCAAGCGTAGAAATCAGTTTGCTCATCGTGCATTACCCTGCCTGCGCCAGGGCGCACAGATCGCTGATTGTCGGCTCAAGCAGCGCGGCATCCTGGACTTCCTGTTGTAAGAATTGATTGATCGCGGGCGAAAGGCGTACCGCTCTGTCTGCCAGCGGATCGGCGCCTGCAACGTATCCCCCCAGCGGGATCAGCGGTTTAATACTTTGGTATTCGGCATACAGCTGTTTCAGCGTGCGGGCGGCGAGCTGGTGCTCACGCTCCGTCACCTGACTCATACAGCGGCTGATAGACTGGCCGACATCAATCGCCGGATAATGCCCGGCCTCGGCAAGGTGGCGCGAAAGCACGATATGCCCGTCAAGCACCGCGCGGGCGCAGTCCACAATCGGATCTTGCTGATCGTCCCCTTCCGCCAGCACCGTATAGATCGCGGTCATCGATCCCTCGCTTTCGCTGTTTCCGGCGCTTTCAACCAGCCGCGGGATCATCCCAAACGCCGACGGCGGATAGCCTTTGGTCGCAGGTGGTTCGCCAAGCGACAGGGCGATTTCGCGCTGCGCCATCGCGTAACGCGTGAGGGAATCCACCAGCAGCAGAACGTCTTTCCCTTTATCGCGGTAATAGCTGGCAATGGTGTGGCATAACTCGGTGGCTTTAATGCGCATCAGCGGCGATTCATCCGCTGGCGCGGCGACAATCACCGACTTCGCCAGCCCTTCAGCCTGCAAAGCATTTTCAATAAACTCTTTGACTTCACGGCCTCGCTCACCGATCAGTCCTACCACCACGACTTCCGCCCGGGTGTAACGCGTGATCATGCCGAGCAGAACGCTTTTACCGACGCCGCTGCCCGCCATCAGCCCGACGCGCTGGCCTTTACCAATAGTCAGCAAGCCGTTGATGGCGCGAACGCCAACGTCCAGCGGCGCATGAACAGGCTGACGCTTAAGCGGATGCACCTGCGGAAGCTGCTGTGCTAACAGCGTATCTCCGCCGAGCTTTCCTTTATTATCAAGAGGTTCGCCAAGACCGTTTACCACGCGTCCCAGCCACTGATCGCCGATCATAACCCCTTCAGTTTTGCCTGCGGGAAACACGCGGGCGCCAGCGATCAGGCCAGAGGGATGCTTGAAGGGCATCAGGTAGGTCACGTCACGATCAAAGCCAACCACCTGCGCATCCATCATCTCCTGATCGACGCTTTCAACGTGGCACATCTGCCCTACCGCCAGACGACAACCGACGCACTCCAGCAGAATGCCGTTGACCCTGACCAACCGCCCGGCGACGCGCGCCAGATCGATCTGCTCGATAGAGCGCAGCGCCTCTTCAAAATCAAGGCTGCTCATGCGGCGATTCCGGCAGCAAACTGTTTTTCAGTACATCTACGCACTGATCGAGACGGTGCTGACAGCCCACATCCATCTCCGTGGTATCGGTGATAACGCGGCACTCTCCCGGCTCCAGAGAAGGATCGGCAACCAGTCCCCACTCACGCGCTTTCTCCGGTTCGGCCTCGCTGATGCGCATAAATTCTTCGCTGTTCAGCTGAACACGCACCTGCTCCGGCTGATGCGGCAGGCTGGTCAACGCCTCTTCCACCAGCGCCAGCAGTTGCGTCGGGTGCAACGCCAGTTCACAGCGGATCACCTGGCGGGTCACTTTTTCCACCAGTTGCAGCAACTCTTCGCGGCGACGCTGCTCGTAACGATCCAGGTAGTTCCGCACCTCTGCGGTCAGGCGTTCAAACGGGGCGGCGGCGTCCAGGAACTGTTGGCGCGCCTGCTGTTTACCTTCAATCAGCCCTTTGCGCATCCCTTCGTCAAAACCAAGACGAATGCCTTCCTGGTAGCCCTCTTCCCGGCCTTCTTCCATCCCCTGGGCAAACCCCCGGTTCATCCCTTCCTGGAACCCCTCTTTTACCTGTAACTGGTAGTCGGCGGGGTCCAGCGTCGGTGCGGCGTCTTCATCAGCGACAACACCGGCAGGCATCCTGCGATTACGCAGGGGCGGGAAGCGGTATAAGCGCGGCTTAACCACCGCCTGGCGGCTGGCGGTCAGGGCATCCAGCGGTAAACTCCGTTTCTTGAACATGGTTTACTCCACCGTCTGCTCGGCAAACAGTTGCACCTGAATTTCACCTTCTTCAGCCAGCTGGCGCACAACCTGCATGATCTCTTTGCGCACCTGCTCTATACGGCTGATCGGCACTGGCCCCAGGCGGGTCGTGGTGCTTTGCAGCAGCGTGACCTGGCGTTTCGGCATCACGTTAAAGATGGCCTGACGCAGAACCGGCTCCGTCCCTTTCAGGGCTACCGCCCACTCTTCGATCGGGATTTCATCCATCAGACGCTGCAACGTCACCGGCGTCTGACGACTGAGAATGTAGAACTCGTACATCTCGTCTTTCAGATCTTCGACCACTTTCTCATCGCGCTCGCGCAGTTGATCCAGCAGCTGTTGCTGATTGCTGGGGATACGGTTAACGATGTTGGCGGCATGTTTGAGGCCAATCACTTTTGAACCATGCTCGGAAAGCACTGCGACGCCGCGATCGATCAGTCTGTCCAGTTCGTCGATAACGTCACGGTTGATGTCGTCCAGACGCGCGACGCGATAGATAATTTCATCCTGCCGTTCTTGCGGCAGAACGCTTAACACGCTGGCGGCAATATCCGGTGGCAGGAAGGCGAGAAAAACGGCCTGGAGCTGGAGATGTTCCTGCTCAATCAATGCCGCCAGCTGTGGGATATCGACCCATTGCAGGCGTGCCATACGGTAGCGAATTTCATCGCCGTAGATACCGTTGATCACGCTGCGGGCAATCTCACCGCCCAACGCTTTTTCCAGAATGCTGCGCAGATACGTGCGTGAGGCGCCGTTGATCCCGCTTTGTTCGCGGTAATCAGAGAAAAAATTGTTCATTGCCAGACGCGCCTGATGCACCTTCACATCATGGAGACGCGCCATCGTTTCGCTCAACAACATAACCTCTTCGCGGTTCAGCTTCTGCATCACCTGCGCGGCGGCCTCTTCGCCTACGCTCATCAGCAGGATCGCCGCCTGCTCCAGACGGCTGCGCCCGGCTGAGGCTGAGTGGTTTTTATCATTCCGGCTTACTGTTGCTTCGGTCATTGCTGTTGATCCATTGTTTCAGTACTTCTGCTACGCGCTCGGTTTCGCTCTGGGCCAACAGCTGGAGGAATTCCACTTTGGCTTCCAGGCCGGAGCTTTGCGGCGGCAGCAGATCTTCATTATTGTTGAACGCCGCTTTCGACAGGCTGGCGAACTCGTCATCGTTCATCACCACCCCATTGTCAGGCGCTTCCAGCTCTTTCTTCGTCGCCTCGCCATCCAGGGTGATCGGGTCGCGACGTCCAAAGCGCTGTACCAGCGGGCGAACGCCAAACAGCAATGTCAGCAAGGCCAGCAGCCCAATTCCGCCATTCTGTCCCCAGTACTGCATGGAAGGGTCCTGCCACCATTTCAGGTCTGGCATGACATCGTCTGCCGGGGCCGTGAAGGTCAGAACATCCAGCGTTAAGGCATCGCCGCGCGCTTTTTCGATACCCGCCGCGCTTTCCACCAGGCGCGTCATCGACGTCAGTTGTTCCGGCGTAATTTTCGCCAGCGCAGGAGCGGCCTGGTTCAGCACCACCGCGACACTCAGTTTTTCCAGCTTGTAACCCGGGTGGCGGATATGGCGAATATCACGATCAAACGCGTACTTACGCTGTTCCTGGCTGCGGCTGGAAAGCGAGCGCGGGTCGGTGTTATTCGCGGCGTTTGCAGCGTTTTCAGCGGGCGGATTGCCCTCCGCCGGGTTGGCGGGAGTCTGCGGCGTCGGGTTGACCGGACGGTTACTCAGCGAGCCGGGAATGCCAAACGCCATTTCATTGGTGGTGTTTTCCTGGCTCAGTTGTTCATCGCTGACGCGCGGATCTTTACCCAGCCGTTCCTGAGTCTCTTCCACACGGCTTAAATCTACGGTCGGCGCGACGCTGATACGGAAGTTGCCCGGCCCCACTAACGACGTCAGCAGGCTGGTGATATTTTTCGTGGTATCCTCGCGAATGCGCTGCATGACGTCATCGCCCATGCGCTTGCTCGTCATGCCGCCATCCGGGCCTTCGATGCCGTCAGACAACAAATTACCGCTCTGATCGACCACCCGCACCGCGCCAGGTTGCATACCCGGTACGCTTCCGGCCACCAGTTGAATGACAGAAGCGACCTGCTGCTCATCCAGTTTTCTGCCATAGTGCAGTTGCACCATGACCGATGCGCTGCTGGTCGGTTTATTGGTCAATACAAAGGAGCTGGACTCGTTAAGCCCAAGATGGACGCGCGCGTTTTCCACGGGGTCCAGCGCCATGATGCTCTTCGCCAGTTCCCCTTCCAGGCTACGTTTGTAACGGACATTCTGAATAAACTGGCTGCTGCCGAGCATCTCTTCTTTGTCCATCAACTCGTAGCCATCGGGCGTCGCCGCGCTGATGCCTTTTGCCGCCAGCGCCATTCGCGCCTGCGGCAGTTTGCTTTCGCTCACCAGAATCTGGCCATTGTCCGGGTTAATGCGGTAAGCGATGTTTTCTGCCCCCAGAACGTCCACCACCTGTGACACCGGCAGATGTTCCTGCGAACCATAGAGCGCGACATAACCCTGATTGCGGTTCCACAGCGACAGAATAATCGCGGCCGCCAGCACCACGCCGCCCACAATCGCCATGAGCTGGGGCTTATTCAGACCGGATGGCACCGACACGGAAGGGAGACGACTTTTAATCTTAGTAAGCACGGTTAAAACCTTAGAGCGGAATATTCATTACTTCGTCCAGTGCCGTGGTGAGCTTATTACGCACCTGCATCATGGCCGAAAAAGCCACGCTGGCTTTCTGA
Source organism: Citrobacter koseri ATCC BAA-895 (assembly GCF_000018045.1). Classification (NCBI taxonomy): domain Bacteria; kingdom Pseudomonadati; phylum Pseudomonadota; class Gammaproteobacteria; order Enterobacterales; family Enterobacteriaceae; genus Citrobacter; species Citrobacter koseri. The sequence continues at coordinate 2,684,602 of NC_009792.1, forward strand.
CTTTCGATCATCGCACCGGCTAAGTCGTCGCTCAGCCCCATATCAATCGCTTTTTGCTTTGCGCCTGCGCTGTGTTGAATCGCATCGACGTTATCGATAGCGTTATTCAGCGCGCCCGCAAAGGAAATCGGTTCACTGACGCCAAACGCGTTGCTGGCGGGAGCGATAGTTAAAGAGACGTCAACCGAACCGGCTGACGCTAATGAAGCGGTTTGCTGCATTCTGTTCAGCAACGCCTGGTGTGTCGTGTTAATGCCTGCGGCAGTAATCTTATCCATTCATCAATCCTTCCTGGCCTCAGGAATAACATTCAATATCAATACCCTCGTCGCGCATGGAGGCGAGACGATAACGTAGAGCGCGTGGGGTGATGCCTAAAAACTCTGCGGTTTTGGATTTGTTGCCTTTATGGCGTTTAAGCAGATCGATGATGTACTGGTATTCCGCCAGCCGTCCGTGCAGTTTGACATCGCGGATCGACGGGTTGCCCGTCTCCTGCTCGCGATAGGCAGGCATCATTTCGATAACCGCCGCTTCAGGCTGGGAAACGCGAACGGCCAGGCCAAAGTCGGCGGCGTGAATCTCTTCGCCGTTGCACAAAATCATGCCGCGCTGAATCACATTCTCCAGTTCACGGACATTACCCGGCCAGTCGTATCTGAGCAGGACGGTACGCGCCTCATCGCTCAGACGCAGATCGCCTTTATGAAAAGCGCGGTATTTAGTGATAAAACGCTGGGCCAACGGCAGGATGTCCTGCCTGCGTTCACGCAGCGGCGTAATATGAATAGGCACGACGGAAATACGGTAGAAAAGATCCTGGCGGAAACGGCCTTCGGCAATTTCCTGCTGCAAATCTTTATTTGTAGAAGCGATCAGGCGAATATCCAACGGAATACGCTTATGGCTTCCCAGACGTTCAACTTCCTGCTCTTGCAATACGCGCAGTAATTTTGCCTGCAACGCCAACGGCATATCGCCAATCTCATCAAGCAGCAGTGTGCCGCCATTAGCCTGCTCAAATTTACCGGCGACACTCGCAACAGCGCCGGTAAACGCGCCTTTCTCGTAACCAAATAAAATGGCTTCCAGCATACTCTCTGGAATAGCTGCACAGTTAACGCCGACATACGGGGCGTCACTGCCGCAGGCATTCTCGTGAATGTATTTGGCGATACACTCTTTCCCTGTTCCCGTTTCGCCCGTAATCAGTACTGATACATTATACTTAGCAACGCGACGCGCTAACGACATTACGCTAACGCTGGCAGGAGAAACGGCGATAAAGCCATTTCTATTACGATCTTCGCATTCAATGATAATACTCATTTAGGTGTACCAACAGAAAAAACAAAATAAGAAATATGCTGTTCAGCCATTATTCAAAGCATCTTTTAAAAACATCACAAACCCAGTTTGTTAATGGGTTTTTATAAGATGTTAATAAAAATAAACAGTTTTTTTAACTCATGAATCAGGCAACTTTCATAAAGTAAAGGCAGTATACGTAGCGAATAGGAATTGTCTTGTTTTTAATGGGTATTAAAATATTAATCTATAAAAATCAATAAATTAAAAAAGTTATTAATGAGAAAATCCCTAGAGAAATAATGGATTAATAACCCCTTGATGCTTGCAATAGCAGGGTTAAGATTGTCTAATCTACATCCTGACGTAATGTGTGAGAGTTTTCGACAGCGACGTTTCTTCTGTGTTGCTCAAGAGCGACACATAATTTTTAAAACTCAAATACCTCCAGGAAATTTTACGGTTCACGCTACACAACAACCAAAAAGTGGCGTTATTTTTCATCTAAACTTTTGGTAACCCGGAATAATCATGAACCCTGCATCACAGCGAGTCAGAATTCATCAGAGAAAGGATTTACCTTCTCTGGTAAAGCTCGACACCAGTAAACTCGGTCGGCCGTGGCACAAGTTACCCAAGTTGATGAATGACAGTTTTGACATACTTGATGCACGCCTGAGCATTTATTTTCTGAAGAAACTCCGTGTTAATGCCGCGTTGAAGTCGATGACCTTCGCAATCGACCAGCAATATAAGAATGCGCAGGTTTTTTCGACGCCTTACGGAAATGTCGCCTTTGTTATTGATCGCATCTTATTGCTGAACATCCTTCATGATTATTACGGTTTAAGTAAAGACAGCAGCCATGTTGCACCAGATGAATCGTTGCGTGTGACAAAAACAGAAGAGCGCCTGAGAAGTAAACTGGGTCAGGAACTCACGCAACTGGTGATTTGCAAAGAAACCTTTGGCGAAAATCTCGATATTAAGGTCGATTATTCAACGGTCATTAGCCACTGGTCCTGGTGCATTACCTTTACCCTCGAAGGGTACGATCACGGCTCTTTTACCATTCTGCTCGATCACCACCATGTTGATCAGATGCTGGCGATACTCCGTTCGCCAGATGCGGCCGATAGCCGCGCCGTGAAAAGCGTGCCGCTGAACCCTGCGCAGATAGAACGGTTGTTCGACAGTCTGCCGTTAAAACTGAGCGGGCGTCTGGCCAGCCTGAACCTGACCGTCGCCCAGATTTCCGATATTAAACCCGGGGATATCATCCCCATCGCCATTAACGAACCTTTACCGGTATTTATCGGCAAAGAACAGATTTTTGAGGCTGCTATCGTTGAAGATCGTAGCAAGCTGTTTTTGTGCGATATCTATGATAAGACAACCGAGAAGCAATATGAGTGATTTGCAACACGAGCTAAGCCAGTCTCTTGACCTGGATGACCTGAACCTTAGCGATATGACGCAGGAAGACACCGTCGAAGGGAATATCCGCCTGGATTTGCAGCCTGAAACGCGCAACACCGCGATGACGGATATCCGTAAAATGGCGCTGTTTAGCCGCATTCCCGTGACGCTGACGCTGGAAGTCGCTTCCGTAAATATCTCGCTTGCTGAATTAATGTCAGTCAACAGCGATTCGGTGGTCGAACTGGACAAGATGGCGGGCGAGCCGCTGGACATTAAAGTGAACGGCATTCTGTTTGGTAAAGCAGAAGTGGTGGTGCTCAACGATAAATACGGCCTGCGAATCATTGAATTCAACGCCAAAGAACTCGGTGAGCTCACGCGATGAACCGCTTGTTTAACAGAAGCGGCATCGCTCTGCTGCTCCTGGGTTTTCTTGTCGCACAACCGGCACTGGCTGCAAATGGCGACATTACCCTCTTTAGCACCGCCGCCAACGGCGCAGGTCAGGATTACAACGTTAAAATTGAGATCCTGATCCTGATGACCCTGCTCGGCTTATTGCCGATCATGGTGCTGATGATGACCTGTTTCACCCGCTTCATTATCGTTCTGGCGATTCTGCGCCAGGCGCTCGGGCTGCAACAAAGTCCACCCAATAAAATTCTTACCGGGATTGCGCTGGCGCTGACATTGCTGGTGATGCGCCCGGTCTGGACCACGATTTATACTGACGCCATTGACCCTTTTCAAAAAGATGAAATCACGCTGAAACAGGCGCTGGCGAAGGCGGAAGTGCCGCTGAAGAACTACATGCTGGCCCAGACGAACAATAAAGCGATGGCGCAAATGATGAGCATCGCCGGGATCGAGGGCGATGCGCGCGAGCAGGATCTCACGATCGTGACTCCGGCCTATCTGCTGAGCGAACTGAAAACCGCCTTCCAGATCGGCTTTATGATCTATATCCCCTTCCTGGTGATCGACCTGATTGTCGCCAGTATCCTGATGGCGATGGGGATGATGATGCTCTCGCCGCTGATTGTCTCGCTGCCCTTTAAGCTGATGCTGTTCGTCCTGTGCGATGGCTGGACATTGATCGTCGGTACGCTGGCCTCCAGCGTTCAGGGTCTTTAGCGATGATGAACATGGACACGGCAGGCGACATCATGGCGACCGGCATCCATCTGGTGCTGCTGATTTCCGCCGTCGCCATTATTCCCAGCCTGATTGTCGGGCTGTGCGTCAGTATTTTTCAGGCCACCACGCAAATTAACGAACAGACGCTGAGCTTTCTGCCGCGACTGGTCGTCACCCTGGGCGTGCTGATCTTCGCCGGTAAGTGGATGCTGACGCAACTGGTGGATTTTACGATCCAGATCTTTCACCAGGCGGCGGCGCTGGTCGGTTAAGCGGCGATGGGAATCGATATACAGGCGCTGTTCACGCCGCTGATGGCTCTGGTGCTGCCCTTTTTCCGCATCCTGGCGTTTTTGCAGTTCGCGCCCGTGCTGGACAACCGGGCTTTTTCCCGTCGCATTAAGATTGCCGCAGCGCTGGCGCTGTCGATCATTATCACCCCTATGCTGCCCAATAATGTTGTGCTCAGCGAACTGCTTTCGATGCGCACCGTCTTGCTGATCGGCGAGCAGCTCCTGTGGGGATTCCTGTTCGGCATGGCGCTCCAGCTCGTCTTTGTCACGCTGCAAACCGCCGGGCATATTCTGTCGATGAACATGGGGCTGGGGATGGCGATGATGAACGACCCGGTCAACGGCAGCTCCACTACGGTGATTTCGCAGATCATTTATGTTTTCTGCGCACTGCTCTTTTTCATCATGGATGGGCACCTGCTGCTGGTCACGATTCTGTTCAAAGGCTTTAGCTACTGGCCTATTGGTCAGGCGATTAACCAGCCAACGCTGACGCTGATTGTTCAGGGACTGGGCTGGATTATGGCATCTGCGACGCTTATCGCGCTGCCGACGACGTTCGTCATGCTGATTGTGCAGGGCGGATTTGGCCTGCTAAACCGCGTTTCACCAACGCTGAACCTTTTCTCGCTGGGTTTTCCGATCAGTATGCTGTTTGGGTTGCTCTGTATCTCGATGATGGTGACCAACATTCCTGATCACTATCTCAATCTCACCAATGAAATACTGGCGAAGCTCGACGCCATAAGGGTGTCGTAATGTCCTCCAGCGGCGACAAAAGCGAAAAACCCACCCCCGGAAAACTGCGCAAAGCGCGTGAAAAAGGCGACCTCCCGCGCTCAAAAGATCTGACGATGGCGGCGGGACTGCTGGCGTCGTTTTTCACCCTTGCCGCATTTCTGCCCTATTACCAGCAGTTAATCCGTGAATCGTTTGCCGCTGTCGGTGAAATGGCGGGCAGGCTCGACGATCCCACGGCGCTGAATCAGTTTATGCTGCTGAACGTCTGGGTTGTACTGCGCTTTATCGCAACGCTGATTCCGATTCCGCTGTGCTGCATAGTGGCAAGCCTGGTGCCTGGCGGCTGGATTTTTACCCCCACAAAACTGAAGCCGGATTTTAAAAAGCTCAGCCCCATTAGCGGCATCAAGCGGATGTTTTCCGCCAGCCACTACACGGAAGTCGGCAAGATGCTGCTCAAGTGCGGCATTATTCTTACCGTGTTGTACATGATGGTGCATGACTCCATGCACGCTCTGCTGCACCTGCAACAGCTTTATCTTCGTCAGGCGATCGGACAAGGGTTTGCCATTTTTCGTCACGTCTTCAGCTACTTCATCGCCGTTATCGTCATTTTCGCCCTGCTGGATGTACCGCTCAGTAAGTTCATGTTCACCAAAAAAATGCGCATGACCAAACAGGAAGTGAAAGAAGAGTATAAAAACAATGACGGTAATCCACAGATTAAAGGACGCATCCGCCAGCTTCAGCGTCAGATGGCGATGGGGCAAATCGCACGAACCGTACCAACGGCAGACGTTATCATCACCAACCCGACGCATTACGCCGTTGCGCTGAAATATGATCCACAGCGTGCCGAAGCCCCTTACATCGTTGCTAAAGGAATCGACGATGTTGCGCTCTGGATCCGTGAAGTGGGCGCTAATCACAATATCGAGGTGGTGGAATTTCCGCCGCTGGCGCGGGCAGTTTATTACACCACCCGCGTTAACCAACAGATTCCCACGCAGCTTTTCCGCGCTATTGCCCACGTACTGACCTACGTCATGCAATTAAAATCCTGGCGCGAAGGCAACGTGGAACAAAAGCCCCGCCTGAACAGGCAAATCAACATTCCTCAAGAGGTACTGAAAGCCAATGGCGAACAGTAAATTGCGCAACGCGCTGAGCGTGCTCCGTCAGGGGCAAGTCGGCGTGCCTATTCTGCTTCTCTGCGTGCTGGCAATGGTTATTCTGCCGTTGTCGCCGCTGATGCTGGATATTCTGTTTACCTTTAATATCGTCCTGGCGGTCATCGTGCTGCTGGTATCGGTGAATATGCAGCGTCCGCTGGACTTTGCGATTTTCCCGACGCTGTTGCTGATCACGACGTTAATGCGTCTGACGCTGAACGTCGCCTCTACCCGCGTGGTGTTGCTGCACGGTCATGAAGGCGAAGGCGCGGCGGGTAAGGTCATTGAAGCCTTTGGTCAGGTGGTCATCGGCGGCGATTTCGTCGTCGGTTTCGTGGTGTTTATCATCCTGATGATCATCAACTTCGTGGTAGTCACCAAAGGGGCGGAACGTATTTCCGAGGTTTCCGCGCGCTTTACCCTGGATGCGTTGCCGGGCAAACAGATGGCTATCGACGCCGATCTGAACGCGGGTCTGATTAACCAGCAGCAGGCCCGAAACCGCCGACAGGAAGTATCGAAAGAAGCAGACTTCTACGGTGCGATGGACGGCGCGTCGAAGTTTGTTCGCGGTGACGCCATCGCCGGGATCATGGTGCTGATCATCAACGTGATCGGCGGTATCTGTATCGGTATTTTTAAATACGATCTCGATGCCAGCCACGCGTTCCGCCAGTACGTACTGCTGACCATTGGTGACGGTCTGGTCGCCCAGATCCCGTCGCTGCTGCTGGCGACTGCCGCAGCGATTATCGTGACCCGCGTCAGCGAAGGCAATGACGTCAGCGATGAGATTAAAATCCAGCTTCTCTCTCGCCCGAAGGTGCTCTATACCGCCGCTTTCGTGATGTTTATTCTCGCGATTGTGCCGGGAATGCCGCACATTGCCTTCCTGAGCTTCACCGCCCTGCTGCTGTTTGCCGCCTGGCGGCAGAGCAAAGCGGTGCAGCCCGCCCAGGAAGAGACGGATATGGAGGCCATCACCGAAGCCATCGCGCCGGATGCGACGCCAGGCGTTTCCTGGGAAAGCATTCCATTGGTGGAGCCCATTGGCCTGAATCTCGGCTATAAACTGGTCACGCTGGTGGATGAGTCGAAGGGCAGTCCGTTGTCACAACGTATACGCGGCGTTCGCCAGGTCATTTCCGAGCACTGCGGCGTACTGCTGCCGGAGATCCGCATCCGGGAAAACTTCCGCCTGAAACCGGCGCAATACGCGATTCATATCAACGGCATTCGTACCGCACTCGGCGAAGTCCAGGCTGAAAAACTGATGGCGATTCCCGGCACTGAATTGTACGGGGAGATCAACGGCATACTGGATACCGACCCCGCTTACGGCATGGCGATTGTCTGGATCGACCCGGAACAAAAGGCGAAAGCGCTGAATCTTGGTTATCAGGTGGTTGACTGCGCGAGCGTGGTGGCGACGCACGTCAACAAGGTCGCCCGCGAGCATCTGCCAGATCTGTTTAACTATGACGATATTACCCACCTGCATGCGCGCCTGGCGCTCCAGGCGCCAAAGCTGGCGGAGGATTTAAATGCCGCGTTTAACTACAGTCTGCTGCTGCGCATTTATCGCCAGTTATTGCTGGAGCAGATTTCACTGAAGGATATCGTCACCATCGCGTCCACATTGCTGGAAAGCGTCACCGTGACGAAAGATCCCGTGCTGCTGACCTCCGACGTGCGCTATGCTCTGCGCCGCGCCATCGTTCACACCATTAACGGCGATCGTCAACAACTCGCGGCCTACACCATCGACAGCCAACTGGAGAATATGCTGCTGGGCGCGCTCAACCAGGCGCAGCAGGCCGGAAAAGTGGCGCTGGATAGCTTCCCTGTCGATCCGAACATTCTGACCCAGTTGCAAACGACAATGCCGATGATTTACGAGCAGATGAAGGCGAAAGGGCTGCCGCCGCTGCTGCTGGTAACGCCGCAGCTACGTCCGGTGATCTCCCGCTATGGCCGACTGTTCGCCAGCGGGCTGCATATTCTTTCTTATAATGAAGTGCCGGATGATGCGGATCTGAACGTCGTAGGGACGCTGGCATAACCGGCAGGAGATCGACAAAGGAGATCGCGATGACGATCTCCTTTCCCATAACGACAGGTTTTATTGATCCAGGTAACGCAGTTTCCAGCCAGCGAGCGTACGCGGCATTTTCTTGATATCGTTACCTCTGGTGCTGAAGTAGTACAACTGCATTTTTCCGGCGCTGTCGCGTTCTACCCTCGCCGCCCAGATATTGCTTTGCGTGTACATAATAATGGCCGTATGGTTGTTCGCCGCGCCACGCACCCACATAGAGACGACCGTTGCGCCGATGTTATCTATATCATCCTGATAAATGTAAACGTTGGCGGTATCCACAAACTTCTGGTAATCATCCCCCACCAGCGCGCGGAAGCGCTCATCCATTTTGGGGTCGGAGAAAATTCCCAGCGAGTACAGCGTCGCCTTCGGGCGAGGATCGTGATCCGAGCGCAGATAACGCCCATCAATAAATGCCCCCGTCGGCATCGAAATCCGGCATCCCCAGTCCGCGTTGCTGTAGACCTGAAGCGCGCCGCTTTTACGGGGGATAAACAGCAGTTTGCAATTACTGGTATCAGCAATACGTTCGACCAGCGCCATGCCGTACAGTTTTCGGGCTTCAGCCGTAAACTCATCTTTATTTAATCCCGACCAGACGCGAATATCCGTCGTGACTGACCATTCCGCGCTTCGGCTGAACTGGATCATTCCGCCACTTAAATTGGACACACTGGTGTTCCACCACAGCCCTTCCCAGTCAAAATCCGGGGCAACGTCTGAAATAGAACTGATGCCCTGATAGTAGGCACGCTCAATGCAGCTGTCGGAGGTACACGCCTGTAGCGACTTTTCCCATTCCTGGTACTTCTTGTGAACCTGTTGAGAAGGGTTTCTAACCAACATCGTGTGATAGATAACCGTCATTGTGCTGTCCAGCCAATGAAGATTGTCGTTGTTACAAATGGTGTTTTCTAAAGGCATAGAAGCACGCTGACAGTTAACCGCATAAGCGCTGGCAGCGGAGAATGACACAAGGAGTATCAGACAGTTAATCAGGCGACCAATCATATGAATAATCTTTAACCAATACAGGGGCTTATTTTGGCTAAATTATGTTTTATTTGCAATAAGTCACAAGATTTTATTCACATTATGAATAATCACCTCCCTGATTTAAGTTGTTGCCGGTAAATGTCGCTTGATAACAATATGTGTTCCTCATGGATTGTTAGGTTATGAAGATAGACAGTAGTAATTACATGCTTTCGACACTCTCCTCAGGTTCGTCACAAAACGATGCCAGTCGCAAACCTCTCGGCATCACGCGTAACAGCGGGCAGGCCAGTCCACAAAGCGGCTACTGGCAATTGTCCAGCACCGCGGTATCGGCTGTAGTGAACCTAAAAAAAGGGGAAATGATGCCTTATTATCAGGGCTCGCCCGTGCAATGGCAGTTAATTCAGTATGATTTAGGTAAAGAGACGCCAGTCTGAATCATCGCTATACAGCATAATTATTATGAGCGGTAATCTGTCACGCACTTGAGATAGCTTATCGTTCATATCACGCCCCCTCCCCCGCGCAGAGTCCTTCAGGATATAATTCCTATAATCAGTATGTTACGTGACAACCTGATAACCTCTGATAAAGCGGATAAAATTCGCGAATGAAAGTGGCCGGGAGAAGAAATAGCCCTGAAAGAAATCAACATTTTTAGATCGAAGATAATCAACCTGGTACTTATGCTCCACCCCTTCCGCAGTCGTTTGAATACGCATTCTTTGTGCCATCTCGACCACACAATCAACAAGCGGCGTATTTTTCCCTTCCGAAATCAGATTAATAAACATGCGACCTATTTTAATATTCTCTGGCCGCAGGCCAGTGATATAAGACAGGTTAGAAAACCCCGTGCCAAAGTCATCCAGCGACAGCCCGACATTATGAATCTTCATATAATCAATTTTATTGGAGATATCATCATTCACTTCGATCTCTCCACGCTCGGTGATTTCAAAAACAAGTTGCAGGTTCTGTTCGCGAAACACACCTGAATACGTCCCGATGAATGAATAAAAAGAGTCCTTCACCAGATGAGCATGGCTGATGTTCAGGTTAAATTTAAAACCCGGTTTAAATACCGTGACCGAGCGTTGAATATCGATAACCACCAGATCCAGTAATCCTTTCGTCAGGTCGGCAATCAACCCGGCACGTTCTGCCACCGGGATAAAGATATCGGGAGAAACAGAACCCGCTTCACAATGTTGCCAGCGGGCCAGAACTTCCGCGCCAATCACGCGGTTTGTTTTGGCGCATACAATAGGCTGGTAGTAAGGCTGGATTTCATTTCTTCTGATGGCTACCGCAAGGTGATGAGGTAATGATGCCCGATGCGATAACAGTAACCAGAGCAATATGGATGATACGAGCGCGCTGGCGATAATCATCGCAATATAGCGCCATGAGTGGGCGATCACGACCAGCGCATCCCCCAGTTCGGTTTTTCGCCAGGCAATCGTATAAAGTTTGTTATAACTTTCCGCTTTTATATAGTGTGAAAAATGCGACTCCTGCAAACTCCCGGGTTTAACGCCAGAGGCGGTTAAAATTTTATCGTTCATGCGTAAAACAATACGATCGCTGAACGCCATATTTTTGATGCGCTCAACAATAATGCGCACATCAGAAGCCGCAAATATTCTTCCCGCCGGATAAGAAACATAAAGCATCATGATGAAATCATGCGGAGAGGTGATCACCCGATCAACCCTTATGCCCTGCTGTAAAGAGAGAGCAGGACTCAGGGTGTACCCTTTGTTGTAGAGTAGCGAGGAACAATAAATCGTATTGCCCTGCGTAAAGTTAAGCGACTGAAGATGCGGGTAGCGTGTGGGGATAATATTGAGCTTTTTTTCCAGTGTCGTATTACAGGGCTGACCCAGTAACGGTTGCGCCTGCGCAATCGCCAGTCGGGCATCGCCTAATACTTTATCGACGACAAAAGCCAGACTTTTGACCTCAGATTGCAGCAGCGCCTGCTTACTTTGCTGTACGCTCGTTAACTCCAGCCACAGCACGCTGGCAAATACCAGAAAAAACAGAAAGACAGAAGCTGTAAGGATTCTTTTATCTGATTTTGTTATAAACCTTAAAGACATATCAGGTCGCTTCTTTTCTACTCAGGGCACTCTGTATTCAGGCGACACAAAACCGGCCCGTCTTAAATGACAGCAATAAAAAGGATGGATACCCAATTTGCATGTAACGACGACGTTCTGCGATGCCAGAATAGTCACGCCATAAATTATTTTATCCGGTGACAGTCCTCGCGCCATACGGACAAAGCGTGAATACGCACTGCTGCTGTCGCGCACAGTGATTGATGGTAACAACGCCATTTCCCGGGCAATCAATTCGGTTATGAAAAGAGGCCCATAACGCATTGCTGTAGGGGAAAACGTGCAGGATTTTGATGTTCCTTTTTTTCCCGTTCGCCAGGACGCCTGAATCCTCCGGGGAGATAACGGAACCTGTGCGTAAAAAATAATCGCCCTTATACCACAGAATGAACTTAAGATTTTCCGCTCCGCTAGTCAGCGCAAAGGCGGTTCCCGTTGTCGGGCACACCAGGTTATTTTCGACGCTCCACTCCATAACAAACTCCTTTTGTTGTATGTTCGTCCATTAACGCCCTAAGAGAATTACTAATACTCTGCCTCATGTCTAACAGAAATAAGAAAAATCAAAAACCTTACGCTTGAACAGAAAACAAATACTTTATTTACACATTGACAAGGCGATCTGATTTGACTTAATGAAACATATCAGCTAACCCTGCATCTATTTTTTAAAATATCAACAGAATTTATAGCAATCATACAACATAAGATTTAAGTACAGGCCGGATTGTGTCGCAATGGTACTCAGGCAATTTGAGCAAAATAACAAATGAAGGAGTCTGATGTATGGACATAATATTTATTATCTCCTTAATCATAATTGGCTGCATCCTGGCGCTGTCTGGAGGATGGATACTCATTCTGAAAGCCGAAGCTAAAATAGAACAAAAAATAATGGATGGGCTGGAACTCAAAAGGAAAGAGGATCAGAATAATAAAATTCTGCAAAAATATGAGGAGCTGTTAGCAATGGAAATCGAATGGCATACGTATCGAATATCCACCATTGAGTTTTTCATTACAAAAGTGAAGAGTAAAAGCGCCACAGAAACGCCGATAACACAACCGACAATAAGCGGCGACAGCAAACTTTACTCCAAAATAAAAGCATTAATATCTATTTACTTTCCGCATCTACAGGATGATTATAATACGCTGTGTAAAGTTTCAAACTGCTCTATCTATTTTGACTTTATCTACGGCAGATGTACCAGCAGCAATAAAGTCATTACCACACTGACAGAAAAGCGAGCGCAATTTAAATCGCTGTCTACGGAATTTCAAAACAAAATCCGAAAAGAAGTCACCATTACATGATACGTGATTCGCACCCGATGCGGGGCTGAGTCACCGGCAAGGGAATCGCCCTGAAGATAGAGACTGGCGAAGAATGCAGCACATCGTCAGTCATCTCTTCAGGCTGTTTATCCCTTTACGAGGCAGCGCGTAATTGCAGGTCGGTCAGGCAAGTCTGACTGTCATTCGCGGTTTTAAACGAATAAGCCGCTTTTTTCCCCTCATGACTGATTTCAATCATCCCCTCAGTGTTACGCGGTAGCCATAACCCGATAAAGCCATTCTGATAACTTTTCATTTTCTTATGTATCAACACCGTACCGTTCCGATCTGTCACGTTCACATCAAACCAGGTGTCCGGCATTTCTCCCTGGCAACCTGAAAGACTGTGGTTAAAACAGGGATGGGTTTGATATTCATAAGGCGCCAGCGAGAGATAAAATTTCTCACCCAGCGGAAAGGTGTACGTTTCGCCATTCGCCGACAGTTTCAGATCCGTGCTGGTCACAGAAGCGGTATACGGTAAAGGACGCGCCTGAGGGTTTTGATCGATAGCATCCACCATTTGCTCAACCGATTTTCCCGCCAGCCCGCGTTCAGCCAAAAACGCCGTTTCCTGCGTCGATGCCATTGAGATATTACTTAGTGCAATAAATAATAATAAAGACTGAATGATTTTCGGCATAATTATTATCCTTGTACGAATTGTGTTTCACAATTATACGTCTTTTCAGGAAGAAGAAGACAGGCGCACATCAGGTAAAGTTTAGAAAAGATCTGTATGAGCGTGCTAAATAAGCAAAAAAATGAAAGACATGCAGTCCAATAAAAAAGAGTTCAAGTGACCATATCACAATTATGAACTTTTTCCTGTAAAATATATGTTATATGAACAACCAACTGATAACATGTCAACACTGATAAAAGCGTAATACATCAATGTAAACAGAACACGCCTGAGTCCAGAGTCTCATTTATTCTCTCCGGTACATTGTCCTTGCATCTTAAATCCAATGAGAAAAAATAATAATCTTGACAATATAATTACACAGCATAAATATGGGCAATAAGAAATAAAGGCATAACCTTATAAGCATAAGGAATATTTATGAAAAGGGAACTGTTAAACATAAAAAAAACAGGAAGAAATAAAATAGACCACGACCTTAACTTAAAAATTAATGTCTTTAAAACGTTGCGACAAGAAAATGTCCTGATGAAGGATTATATTAATCTGCTGGAAAACAGAATTATTTTTCTGGAAGGCGTCATTCTGGAGAAAACGAAGAACAAATCATAAGATTCTATTATACAGGCAGGGATGTCTGACTCCGTGTGCCTTGTCGCATAAGTAACTCTATTTATGCGACCTTTTTTTAAACCACATTCGTACCATGACCGAAACGCAGATAGAACTGCCCTGGCGTCATTCCCATAAAACGCCTGAACACGGCAATAAATGCACTCACATTCTCATAACCCGCTAATTGCGCGACAAGGCTGACAGGCTCTCCGCGCAGTAAATATTCCAGCGACGAAATGACTTTCGCTTTTTGCTTCCACTGACCGAATGTTAATCCCGTCTGCTGTATAAAAAGGCGGCTCAACGTCCTGACGCTCAGCCCGGCCTGTTTCGCCAGCTCTGCCTGACTCCGCGTACAGGCCCTGTCGGCCAGTATTTTTTGCGCAATCTGTCTGACCCTTCTGTCGTCGGGAAGGATCAATTGTGAAGAGAGCGCATCAGCACAGCGAATCTCATCGACCATAACCTGCAACAGGTGGGCCAGCCGCTCTGAAGGCTCTCCGATGGTTCCCTCCCCACAAATTTTCTCAAGCAACAGCAGTAAAAAAGGCGACGCTGCCCGAACGCACGGTGAGGAGGGAAAGACCCCGCAATATTCCACGCTGAAGTGCAGACTGGCGCCATATGCACTCACCGGCATCCACGCACAATGGGGTAACGACGGCGGAAGCCACCCTACCGAACCGGGCGTCAACGCCCACTGCCCTTGTTCCGTTTCGACCATCACCATGCCACGCGTGATCCAGTACAACTGCCCGCCAGGGTGATGGTGCCACTGAGTCGTATGCTTAGAGGAGTGATGTAAAGGTTGAATGCTTTCTATCATCATGGCCGATTTAGCGTATTTATTGTCTTACTACGGTTACTTTGCCGCTTCAGTCTGAGGGTAATCTTCCCTGTACGCAATCACGATGAGGAAGAGAACATTGGAAAATATGATGCAACGCATTGCTCAGGCGCTTGATGCCGTTATTTCCCGGCCCGGGCACGATGAACACACTATCGAATTATTTTTCACGCCCGATTATCGCCAGACGGTAAATGGTATCGACCTTGATTACGATAACTTCGTCGCGCACATGGCAAAACTAAAACAGGTTACTCGTACCATGAAGGTGAACATTCTGGCCATCGCTCAGCAGGGCAATCACGTTCTGACCCATCACCTGGTGACCGTCATCAAAACGAACGGCGAACAGGCACAAACCGAAGTCTTTGCCTGTTTCACATTAGAAAATGGCCGTATTGCTGCCTGTCAGGAATTAACCCGGTTAATCAGCGGCGCCGAAGAAGATAAAATGCTGGGAAGTCTGCGGTGATCGGGAGCGAATTAAGGGACAGATAAAGACCGGAATGCAACGACAGAACGCAGCCCCGCCTATAAAAATACGGAGTTTGCGGTATATAACAGTCCCCATATGGCAAAGCCGTACACTCTGCTCCCCTGCCATTGCGCTATTTAGTTAGCGTCAGTGCGTACCTGCAAGAATAAGCAGCAATCCCCCTCTGCTCTCCTTTTTATTAAAACGCCATTTTATATTGCATGCCAGAGCGTTTTTATCCCTTTTGCTCATCCTCTTCACCCACTTTCATTTTAATAAATCTTATTAATTAAAATAATTCACCCCGAACAATGAAACAAAAACAAAACAAATAAAGAACATTTAACTACTTTTCTTTATAAATATAACATTAGCGAGCAAAATATTCTCTTTTTTTGTCGTTACCTGATTGTGTAAATCAATATTACTGAATGTAAGCATCAGATTTTTTCCATTTTACCTTTCGTTTTATAAGAATTTTAAAATTTAAAGTTACATCTCAGTTACACGATCAGTGCCATATGCTGATAAACAAGAAAAAAAACCAAAACAGCAGACTTATACACTTAATTTAAGTAAATTCTTAAACTGATATTTTAAGATTGTGTTACATCAATTAGGATCATCACCTAACCTGATGGAAATAATGATGCAGGCTCCATTTTTCCGTTTTCAGGGATTTTACGGATGTAGACAGCAAGACCAGGACGGTTTTGTGACATGAAATGTTCGTCCCCAGGACGGGAGCAAACATACTGGAGTTAATATCAATGAAAAAGCTCGCTATCTCTTCTTTCGTTATCGCGTCATCCTTCGCAGCCTTTAATGTCAGCGCTGCAACCGAGGCTTCTGGCGGTACTATCACCTTTACCGGCCAGGTTACTGATACAACCTGTACAATTAACGGCGGAAACTCTGCTGACCTGACGATTCCATTAGATCCCATCGCCGTTAGCGATGCATCTACCGCAGGTCTGATCCAGAAAAACCGTAAACAATTTACTCTGGAATTTACCGGCTGTACTTCTGCTTCCCTGGGGCAGGACGATGGCGCGGGAAATAAAAATACCCTGAATCTGATCCTGAGTTCAGACAGTATTTCTAACGATGGTCTGTATCTGAACAACACACAGTTGAGAACCGACGGCACGAAGAAAAACGTGGGTATCGCACTCAGCACGCTGGCCAATAGCCAGACGCCGCTGAACCTGCATACTAACCTTGATACGAATGTTGAAGGTGATAGCGCCACTGTCGATCTGTATGCGAACTACTATAAAGTCGGTTCAGACGCTGCCGATACCGGTGCCGTTAACACCATGCTGACTTATACCGTCGCGTATTTATAAGCAACGGGTTAATTTACTCATATAAATAAAGAGCCTGATCCGTCATTATTGACTTATTGTATTCGCGAATTATTTTCACCTTCTGGTGAGGTATTCTTATACCTGCAATTCAGGAGGGAAGAGAGAAAATAAACGCGACCAGGTATATTGATTAGATTAGGCTCTCTTTTTTCAGGTTAATATGAAACGTTCTCTCATTTTTCTAACGCTTATTGCCTTCAGCTTTAGCAGTCTGGCGAATGTTATTATTAGCAATACCAGGGTTATCTATCCTGAAGAACAAAAAGAAACAACGGTTCAGCTGATTAACCGTGGCAACAGTCCGGCGTTAATTCAGGCCTGGATAGACGAAGGTAATCCAGACTCTACGCCAGAAACCGCTCAGGTTCCCTTTTTGCTGACGCCGCCAGTGGTGAAAGTTGAAGGCGGTAGCGGCCAGCAGCTGCGCATTCGCTATACCGGCTCAGCCAACGCGCTGCCTCAGGACAGGGAGTCCGTTTATTACCTGAATGTGCTGGATATTCCGCCAAAACAGGAAAATCTTGATGGCAAAAACACGATGCAAATCGCCATTAAGTCGCGCATCAAATTATTTTATCGCCCGACCGAACTCACGATTCCGGCCAGCGATTTACATAAGTATTTATCGTTTACCGCGCAGGGTAATCAACTTGTCGCCACAAACCGGGCTCCTTATTTCGCATCGATTGCCACAATGAGTTCACGAGGTAAATCTCTTACTGGCGAACCGAAAATGATTGCGCCATTGTCAACACTGACAATACCCACGACAGGGGCGGTTTTATCGGGGCAGGCTTTGGATATTCTGTTAGTTGATGATTACGGTTCATATCAAAAATATTCATTCACCACAAAATAATATAATAATGTCCAAATGAATGGGGATGGCAATGGCTGGTAAAAAGAGTCAATACGCATGTTTATTGCCAATACTGGCGATGATGTCTATTTATAGTCGGGCGTATGCCGTGGCTTTCAATACTGACTTTTTAGCCGGTGACTCTAAAAATGCCGATATGTCGCGTTTTTATCGTGCCTCTGCGCTTCCTCCTGGTGAATACCCGTTTGATGTTTTTATTAACGAGGAGTGGAAAGGCCGCCTTCCCGTTTATATCACGGATGAAGGAACGTTTTTCCAGCATGAAAATATTGCCCAGCTTGGGCTTCTTCCCTCAATAGTCCCTGCCGCAAACAGCGCCAGCGAGCGAGTGGATGTGAATACGTTACTGCACGGAGGCAGTATGAAAGTCAATGCGGCCGATATGTCGCTACGTCTGACCATTCCCTAGGCGTATATTCGCCAGACGCTGCGCGGTTATGTCGATCCCGTCTTTTGGGATGAAGGCATTCCGGCGCTGATGCTGGGATACAATGCCAACTATAACTACAACGAAGCCAAAGGCGGAGGACGCAATCAGGAAAACGCCTATTTCCAGTTAAACAGCGGGCTGAATGCGTTTGGCTGGCAATTTCGCGATAGCTCCAGCTATAACAAAAGCAAGGGCGTGGAAGGATCATGGACAAACAATACACGCTACGTTGAGCGCGGGATCGCTGCGCTTAAATCGATCATCCGCATGGGTGACAGCTATTCCAGCAACGATCTTTTTGACTCTTTGCGTTTTCGCGGCGTCAGCATGGGCACGGATATGCGCATGTTACCCGATTCTCAGCAGGGCTTTTCCCCGATTGTACGCGGCGTCGCACAGTCTAACGCGCTGGTTAAAATTAGTCAGAACGGGCAGGTTATTTATCAGAAAAACGTGTCGCCTGGCCCATTTGAAATTGCGGATATCCTTCCTACCGGCTCAGGCGGCGATCTGAATGTCGAAGTCATTGAAGCAGACGGGCGCACCAGCAGTTTCATCGTCCCCTTTTCTTCGGTGCCAAACATGCTGCAAGAAGGGATTGGGAAATATGGTCTGTTGCTGGGGGAAGCGCGCACGGAAGAAAGCCGCTATCGCCCCCAGTTTGCCCAGGGCAGCTATCAATACGGGATCAATAACCTGATCACCGGTTATACCGGGGTAATTTACAGCGAAGACTATAACGCGTTTCTTCTCGGGAGCGGCCTCAACCTCCCGTTTGGCGCGCTGTCTTTTGACGTCACACAGTCACAAACGCAAATTCCGGCAGATAAAAAAGTCCGCGGGCAAAGTTACAAAGTCGCCTTTAGCCGTTTCTTTAATGTCACCGGGACGAACTTTGCGCTGGCGGCGTATCGCTATTCCACGAAAAACTATTACAGCTTCAATGATGCAATCGCTTTGCATAACTGGCAAAAAGAGAACGCTGACAGCCCTAATGCCAGATATATGCGCCAGAAAAACACCTTTAATATCAACCTGAGCCAGTCTCTGGGTGAGGAACTGGGTTCCCTTTACTTATCAGGAACCTGGCGGGACTACTGGAATGGTCATGGCACAACAAAAGAGTATCAACTGGGGTATTCCAACCACGTTGGCGCCGTAAGTTATACCCTCTCAGCCAGCAGCATGCGTAACGATAATCAGCGCGAAGAGCGACGTTATTACCTCACATTCTCGGTGCCCCTGAGTCTCTTTGAACGGCCCGTTTTCCTCAACAGCAGCGTTACATTTAATCGTGACGGCTATTCCGACACGAACGTGGGGATCAGCGGAACCGCAGGCGAATTTAATCAGGCGACCTATAGCGTCAGCGGCAGCAACCGTCGCGGTGGAAATAACTCGGCCAGCAGCAGCCTGAGCTATCGCACTGCGTTTACCACCTTAAACGGCAGCTATAGCGAGTCAGGAGACTATCGTCAGATCGGCGCGGGGGCCAGCGGTAGCCTGGTGGCTTATCGGGGCGGCCTGCTGACGTCCAGCCAGTTGGGCGATACCTTCGCGATTATCGACGCGCCAGGCGCTCAAGGGGCCACGCTGGGCGGCGACGGCACACGCACCACGAATACCGCCGGGAAAGCGTTGGTTCCTTACCTGTCCCCGTACCGTAAAAACCGAATCCAGTTAGATACCACCCATATGAAGGAAGGCGTTGAGCTGAAAGGCAATATCCAGGAAGTGGTGCCTTATGCGGGTTCCGTCACCTATGTGCGCTTCGATACCGACCAACGGCGGCAGTTCATGTTGCCAGCACGGGCCGTTAACGGGCGCCCTCTCCCCTTCGGCACCGAAATTTTTGACGATGCTGGCGCCAGCGTCGGATATGTCGCCCAGGGAGGAATGTTGTACCTGAAAACGGAACAGCTCCCGTCACGTTTACATATCAAAACCAGCAGTGACGGCCGCCAAAGCTGTGTTATTAGCCAGCCGACCCACGATGGTCAGATAAATATTTGCCGCTAATGGCAGGAGCAGAGGATGAAAATCACTATCCGTACAATAACGTTAATTCTTGCCTGGCTACTGGGATCGATAAGCTATGGCGTACAGGCCTCCTGTAAAAGCGATTCCGACGCGCAAAAAGAGAGCAATCTGGTGCTCAACCTGGATTCACTTTCCCTCAGCAGCGAAACCACAGGTTCGCAGAACCTGTCGCTGTCATCCGGTACGTTTAGCTGTACCGGCGAATGGATTGGTTATGCTAACCGTGTTGCCATTATCTCTGAAATGGCCAACAGCACGGCCTATATCAATTATGGTAACTATGTATTGCAATTCACCATCGGCAATATTGTACCCACGAAAAAAGACTATAGTCGCTCTGGAGAAAGTCATATTCCCGGTACTTCGCTGAATAACGTGGTCTATACCTATAAGGCTAAGTTACTCAAAAGCGTACCGAGCGGCGCCAACCCGGCCTATGTCTATAACGTTGGCCCGGACGCAACCAGTATTACTCTTGCTCACGCTATATCCGTTGTTGATGCTTCAGGTATCGATTTCTGGTTTCCCGGCGTTAATTTAGCTGAATTCATTAAATGGATATTAGGCCTTATCGGTTCTGACGAAGAGAAACGCCTGTTCTACCAGAATATCACGATCAATTATCGTCCTCATGTCAGCACCTGTAGCATCCCGGATACGACGGTCACGCTACCGGAAACCGATCTTACCAGCCTGATATCCGCAGGAAAGGAAGCGCAGTTTTATGAAAACTTCACTCTGCATGCCGAATGCAGCGACCTGTTAGAAGGCATGAGCACACGCACCATTCAGTTTTATCTCAGTAGCGCCAGCGTCGATACGGATAAATACACCCTGAAAAACACCCAGGGAACGGCAAGGAATATTGGGGTGCGAATTATGCGTGCCGATACCAGTAAAAAAATTGCCATCAGCCAGACAGAGCTTACCGCAGGTAATATTACCAGCGAGTATGAACTCTATAAGATTGCGCAGTGGGGAAGCAATTTTGATATTCCACTGAGAGCATATTATTACATCTATGGTGCAAAACCGACGGAAGGCAGAATACAAACCACGGCGAAAGTAAACATCATTTACCCATGATAAAAGGCGAGAAACAGAATAGTCATCCACTGAAATAATCAGAAGCCTCAACAAAAAAAAGAAAGATATTTATACACAAAATCATTTGAGAAGCATCGAGACGGCAAGTGAATGAGCCCCAGGAGCGTACACGTAGTACGTGACCGGGGTGAATGAGCGCAGCCAACAAAGAGGCAGCCTGAAGGATGAAGTGTATATCAACGCCTTATCATGGTGTGTTTTAATAGCATCACTATTATTTTCTTATTTTATAAATAGTTACAGTTAAATTTTACATCTTGTCATTATTGTAAACGATATGCGGATCGAAAAATATAATGCGTACACTACAGAACGATCAATTTCTTTATCTCAGCAGTGAGGACTCATCCTGTAATCCTTCCACTGCAAGATTTGATTTAGTCATGATAGAAAACTCTGTCAAGTCATTAAATAGCGTTACGCAGCCGCTCCATTCAACGTTAATTATTGATACCGATAACTATATGATTAATTTTCTTTGCAAACACTTGATCAACCCTTTGGTACTACACACCAGCCCGACATTCAGAGAAGCAAAATACAAAATAGAAAACCATATTATTGATAATGTCGTCATGGAAGTTTTTACGCTGGAGGAGAGTGCGCTGGAGGCGCTTAATTTCATTTATGATATGCAGATAAACTATCCTGGCATTCGCTTAACGGTGTTTACTTTTACGCGTAACAGTTACCTGCTTCAGGTTTTGCGAAGTTTTCATTATATCAATATCGTTTCTAAGTATGAACCCATGTCCGAGCTTAATCATGCCGTTCATGCCTGCTGGCTGGATGAGGCTTTTTACAGCCAGTACATTAACGATCTCATGGCTGAAATAGAACAGCCGGATTCTTTTGACGACATTGAATGGACCGTGCTGACCGAACTGGCCCACAGCACGCCTACCCATGACATCGCAAAAATAATAAATAAACGCTATCACACGCTTTTTTACTACATCAAAAAGATCAATAAAAAGCTGCATCTAAGCACTAAAAATGAACACATAAAAATGCTGAAAGCGATAAACAGTAATCCACTAAAAAGTGCAAGCATATCTTATCGCGACCGATTTAATTAATCCCAGAAAAACCCGATGCACCGTTTATAATTAAAAAGGATATGCCATTATTATGAAACTCATGTGCCGTATCGAACCTATCATTCATGTCCAGACCGGTAGACGGATTGGCGGTGAGGTGCTCTGCCAGCCGGAAGGGGCAGATCCAGAGCTATTTTTCCGCTCTGTTTCGCCAGAACTCCTGTCACATATTGTTCAGGAACAGATATGCACGGGAGTAGCAAATCAGCACGATCGCAATGGCATTTTATTTTTTAATATTACGATTCCATTGCTTATGAATCTGGTGTGGCTCAGATCGATTCTTGCCATGTTACCCGGCCCAAAGGTCATTGAAATTGATTGCCAGCAAAGCGAGTCTTATTTTCCGCGACTTGTGCCGCATATTGATGCAATTCTGACCCTAATGCGCGCTTTTAATACTCAACTTTGGCTGGACGATCTCTATGTCAGGCATATTCCGTTAATTGCGCAACTCCCCTTTCGCTTTGATGGGATTAAGATTGATAAACATGAACTCTGGAGAATATCCGCTGAACAGGATACCTCAGCAATGACAACGCTGGTAACACAGGTGGAATATCTGACGGATCATGTTCTGGTGGAAGGCGTTGAAAACGAATACCAGCACCGCTTTATTTCGGAGAGCGACGTACATTATGCCCAGGGATTTCTCTGGCCCGTTGATGAGCGAGAATCATTCGTAATAACGATTTAAATATTAAGGAAACCAGCATATTTCAAATATAAAAAAGGGATTCAAATGAAGTTGAAAATAGTGATAGTGTCTGATGACGTCTATTATCTGACGGGTATATCGAAAGGGATGAAAGAGTCAGGTACGCGTGTTGAGAGCATTTTTTTAAGCGATGCTGGCGAGTTTGAACGTTTCACGCTAACCACCTCTTTTTCGCTATCAAAAGATACCGTTGTGTTACTCTCCGTCAGAGAACCGGGTTTACTCGACAGGTTAATAACCTTTTTCTTTAGTAAGGTTACGCTGTGCATATCACCGTCAGGCCTGCATTCCCGTCGCCATTTCTTTTGCCAGTACGGTGTATATTACTTCAATAAAAACAAAACATTATCAGAATTAAACGATATTCTGATAGCTATTTCAAATAGAAAAAATACGGAAAGTAACACCATCACTGACAAAGAGTTTTTTATTCTCAGTGAGTTAGTCCGCGCCGGGAATGTGAAACGAATGTACAGCGCAATAAACATCTCTGAAAAAACGGTCTCTTACTACAAGAGGTCGGCATTAAAAAAGATGGGATTACTGAGCAGCCAAAATTACTTATGTATCCACCCGGCACTCTCCGCCGTTAAGACCATTCAACGGCACTGAGCCCCGTCTGAAACTTGTCTGGCGATGCTGGTACGAGGAGAAGTCAGCCAAATAGTAAACATTTAAAGTTTCGTTATAAGAAAGAACGAATCCCTATTTCATGCGCCGTCAATATGCTGCTAGCTTCGCTGGTTTGTATATACAAGTAAATTCATGCATTTCTTTGCGGGGAAACGGGGATGAGCATAAAAAACAAACTGGCAGCCTCCTGGCTGGCGCTGGGGTTGTTCGCAGCGCAGGCGCAGGCAGCGGATTTCGTTGTGGGCAGCAAAAACTTTACCGAACAATATATTCTGGCGGAAATCTATGCCCAGGCACTGGAGCAATCCGGTCTTTCCGTTGAACGCAAAACAAACCTGGGCGGGACGCTAATCGCCCACGCCGCGCTGCTGAAAGGCGAAATTGATATGTACCCGGAATATACAGGTACGGCGCTCAGCGCAGTGGTCAAAGGAAAGCCCTCCTCCGATGCCGCACAGGTGTTTAAGCAGGTCAGCGACGCCTACCAGCAGCAATATCATCTCACCTGGCTGCAACCAGCCCGCGTGAACAACGGCTACGCACTGCTGGTGAGCAAACAAACCGCAGAGAAATACCACCTGAAAACGCTCTCCGACCTCGCCAAAGCCGCGCCGGAACTGACCATCGGCGCAGGTGCGGAGTTTGGCGACCGTCAGGACGGCCTGAAAGGGCTGGAGCAGACCTACGGCATTAAATTTAAAGCCTTCCGCCAGTTTGCCAAAGTCGGCCTGCGCTACGACGCCCTTGCTGCCGGGCAAATAGACGTCGCAAACGGCTTCGCAACCGACTGGCAAATCGCGGAAAACCAGTATGTCGCACTGGAAGACGATAAACACCTCTTTCCTCCCTACGAAGTTGCGCCGGTCGTGCGCGATACAGCACTACAGGCACATCCCCAGGTTCGCGACATTTTAAATAACATCAGCCAGTTGCTTGATAACGCCACGATGCAAAAACTGAATGCGGAAGTGGAAAAGAATAAAGAAGAACCGCGCGATGTGGCGGAAGACTTTTTGCGCGCAAAAGGCGTAATTAAATAGGGTACGACCGTGACAACGACACTTTTTCTGGGCGACGCGCCGCTCACACTTGATGACGTGCGAGCTGTCGCTGACTGCGGCCAGACTGTCGCGCTGGGGGCGCAGGCGCAGCAGGCCATCAGCGCGTCCTTTGATTTTCTGCTGCACAGCATCAGCGCCGGAAAGCATATCTATGGCGTCACCACCGGGCTTGGCGCTAATGTCGATACGACGCTGCTGCACACGCAAAATGACCGTCACGATGAGGATCTGCTACAGGCGATTCAGCGACGAATCCCGCTGGCGCGGGCGGTCGGCGTCGGCCAGCAGGCAACGCCCGCACAGGTTCGCGCGATCATGCTGGCGCGTCTTGCGGGTTTCGTGCAGGGCGCATCGGGTATTTCTCTGCCCGTGGCGCAGACGCTGCTGGCCTTTATCAACGAAGGCATCCATCCGCGCGTTCCGCTTATCGGATCTATTGGCGAAGCGGATCTCGCGCCGCTGGCGCATATCGGACGCGCGCTCATCGGCGATGGCGAAGCGGAATATCAGGGTACGGTGGCGCCAGTCTCCGCACTGCTGAACCAGACGGGTCTGACGCCTGCGCCGCTGCGTGGAAAAGACGGGCTGGCGCTGGTGTCGTCTAACGCCGCCAGCGTCGGCCTCGCCGCGCTGCTGCTGCACGACGCCGCCCGGCTTATGAACGCCCACGCGGGCGCTATCGCGCTCTCGTTTGAAGCGTTTCGCGCTAATATCTCGCCGCTGACGCCCTGGGCGGCGCGGATGCGCCCCGCACCACAACAGGCTAAGACCGCCGCGTATCTGCTGGCGCTGCTGGAAGGCAGCCCGCTACTCCAGCCCGGCAGCGCGCGTTCGTTGCAGGACCCGCTCAGCTTCCGCTGCGTCGCGCCGGTGCTGGCCTGCGTTTGCCATGCCTGGTTGAATGCCCGCGCGGCGGTGGAACTGGAACTCAACAGCGCCGACGACAATCCCGGCCTGCTGGCTGAGTCTGAACAGGTCCTGGCAAATGCCAATTTTGATGCCACGCATCTGGCACTGGCACTGGAAAGCCTCGGGCTGGCTCTCGCCCGCCATGCCGCATGCAGCGGCGAACGCATCATGAAACTGATGTCACCCGCCGCCAGCGGCCTGCCGCGTTTTCTCACCCGCCACGCCGGGCAGACAGGCTTCGCCACGCTGCAAAAGACGGTTTCCGCGCTGGTCAGCGATATCGCCCATCATGCCCAGCCGCTCTCCCCGCTGACGATGCCGGTAGCCGATCGGATTGAAGATTACGCCTCGCAGGCAATGGGGGTGGTCGCCAAAACCACACGACTACTGGAAAGCCTGCACTATCTGGTGGCCATTGAACTGTTGGTCGCCGCGCAGGCGCTGGATCTTCAGGCGTCGCCACGGCCAGGACGCTATGCAACGGCATTACACGACAAGATTCGCGCTCGGGTGGCGCCGCTGGATGAAGATCGCGCCAGCGCTGGCGATATTTCCGTTCTGGCCGACGCGATAATGCAGCCGGAATGGCTTGCAGGCCAGACCGTATTGCTGGAGACCTCCTGATGCGCTGGGCGACGCGACACTATGACGACATTCTGCTGGCGCTCTGGCAGCATCTGGTACTGGTCGGCGCCGCAATGCTGATGGCGTTCGCTATTTCACTGTTTCTCGGCATTACCACCGCCCGCCGCCCGCGACTGTATGCGCTGGTGATGGCGGTCACCGGCATGATTTTTTCCATTCCAGGGCTGGCGCTATTCGCACTGCTCATCCCGTGGCTCGGCATCGGAATGCTCCCGGCGATTGTCGGGCTGACAGCCTATGCGCTGATGATCCTGACCCGCAATATTGCCACCGGTTTTCATGCCATTCCGCTGGACGTCCGCGAAGCGGCGCGCGGAATGGGATATGGCGCCTGGCGCAATCTGCGCGAAGTGGAACTGCCGCTGGCGCTACCGTTCATCATCACCGGACTGCGCATTGCCACCACCACGCTTATCGGCATCGCTACGGTCGCGGCATATATCAACGCCGGTGGACTTGGCGCGATTATTCTCGCCGGGCTGGATCAGCGCTATCCAGAGAAAATATTTATCGGCGGCGGCCTGACGTCGCTGCTGGCGATCGGCGCGGATCTGTTTTTTGTCCGGCTACAGCGGCGCGTTTTACAGGGGAGAGACCAATGATAATCCAGGCATGGCTATGGGTGCTGGATAACCAGCCGCTGTTCTGGCAGGCAGTGTGGCAGCATCTGATGATGTGCGGGCTGGCGCTCAGCATCGCCCTGATTATTGCTATCCCGACGGGTGTGCTGATCGCGAACATCCCTCGCCTCGCTTTTATCATCACCAGCGGCGCCAGCACGCTGCGGACGATCCCAAGTCTGGCGATCCTTGCGGCGGTTATGCCGTTTCTCGGTATTGGCCTGCTGCCTTCAGTCGTCGCGCTGGTGGTGCTGGCCGTGCCGCCGATTTTGCTCAACACCTGCACCAGCATTCAGTCCGTGAACCCGGATACGCTCTCAGCGGCGCACGGCATGGGGCTCACGCCCTGGCAGGTCACAGGCAAAATCGTACTGCCACTGGCGGCTCCCGGCATTCTCGCCGGCTGCCGTACCGCCGCCGTACAGGTTGTCGGTGGCGCGGCTCTGGCGTCATTTATCGGTGGCGGCGGTCTGGGGGATTTTGTCACCACCGGCATTGCCATCATGGACATGTCGCGCCTGCTGGTCGGCGCGGTGCCGATTATTCTGCTCGCTGTGGCTATCGAAGCGCTTTTCGCCCTGCTTGAGCGCCTGTTTTCTCAGCCGACGTAAAAGGCTAATACAATGATTACACTGGAAAATATTAGCAAAATTTATCCTGGTTCGCCGCGTAAAGCGCTTGACGATCTCTCCATGACATTTGAAGAGGGAACCACCACGGCCCTGATTGGCCCTTCCGGCTGCGGTAAAACCACCACCATGCGCTTAATCAACCGGCTGGAACAACCCACTTCCGGGCGTGTCCGGGTAAACGGGCGCGACGTCGCAACGGAAGATCCGGTGATGCTGCGTCGGCATATCGGCTACGTTATTCAGAACGTCGGACTGTTCCCGCATATGACCGTCGCGGACAACATTGCCACGGTGCCGCGCCTGCTGGGCTGGAGCGCCTCGCGTATTCAGGCGCGAGTGGAAACATTACTGGAACTGGTCGGGCTGGATGCCCGGCAATACGCCAGCCGATTTCCTGCCGCGCTTTCCGGTGGTCAGCGGCAACGGGTCGGCGTTGCCCGCGCACTGGCGGCGGACCCGCCGGTCATGCTGATGGATGAACCGTTCGGCGCCATCGATCCGCTGGTTCGCGGGCGATTACAGACCGAGTTTAAGCAGATTCTGCAACGCGTGAAAAAGACGGTGATTATCGTCACTCACGATCTTGATGAGGCTATCAAAATGGGCGATCGCATCGCCATTATGCGCGAAGGACGCCTGTGCCAGTATGCCCCGCCCGCTGAAGTGCTCTCGGCCCCGGCGGATGAGTTCGTCGCGGCTTTTGTCGGCAGCGATGCGGCGCTGAAACTTCTTGCTATTACCCCGGTAGCCCTGGCGATGGAAACGTCTCTGAGCGCTGACCACCCACAACGGCTTGACGTCAACGCTACCCTGAAAGATGCGCTGGCGCTGATGCTTTCCCGGCGCGCCGACAGCATCACCGTCACCAAATGCGGCGCGCCCGTTGGCGTATTAACTCGCCAGCGGCTTTTCACCCACGTACGACCCGATGCGAACCATGCTACCAGTGAGAGAAATTTATGACTCAACCCATCCATTTAACCTGGCTAAACGGCCCCGACGTTGACCAACTGAAGCTCACGGATACAGAAATCCTCACGGCGGTGGAGGACGGGCTGCGGGCACAGGGAGAGAAAAAAACAGTCATTGAACCGCGCATGCATTTAATTCCCGATAAAGCGTTTAACGGCCACTTTAACGTGCTGCGCGGTTATATCGAACCGCTGGGACTCGCCGGGGTAAAAATCGTCGGCGATTACGTCAATAACTATACGCTCGGGCTGCCCTCGGAAATGGCGCTGCTGAACCTGTTCGATCCGCGCACCGGGATGCCGGTCGCCATTCTGGACGCGTCAGCGATCACCGATATGCGCACCGGCGCGCTTACCGCGCTGGGCGCACGCCACCTTGCCCGCCGCAACAGTAAAGTGCTGGGGCATATCGGCGCGCGGGGAACCGCCTGGTGGAACGTTCGTCTGCTCAACAGCATTTATGATTTTGATGAAATCCGCATTCATTCGCGTCGCCCGGAAAGCCGTACCGCATTTGCCCGCCGTCTGGAGCAGGATCTCGGCAAAAAAATCATCGTTACCGATGACTGGGAAAGCTGCGTGCGCGGCGCGGATATTGTGGTCGAAGCCTCGCGTCTTAATGCGCCGACGCCGCTGTTAAAAACAGAATGGATAAAACCCGGCGCCTTTGTTGTGCCCTACGGCACCATGAGCGCCGTGGAGCTGTCGCTCACCGACATGATGGACAAGCTGGTGGTGGACGACTGGGGGCAGTGCAAAGGCGGCATGTTTGGTTCACTGCGAGCCCACGTAGAAGCGGGAAAATTAAGTGAGCATACCCTGCATGCCGAGCTGGGTGACATTGTCGCGGGCACGAAGCCAGGCCGTGAAAATGATGATGAAACCATCCTCTTCTGGCACCGGGGGCTGTCGCTAAGCGATATTGCGCTGGGGCATACGATGCTGAAGAAAGCGCGTGCGCTGGGTATTGGTCAGGAGCTACGTTACCGATGATTGTTAACGCAAGAATGTACTCGGTAACTCCGGCAGCGGCGGAGGGGTGGAAAAGACTCCTGCCCGAAGCCGTGCGCCGCGCCGGGCTGACGGCAGAGATTGTTGACTACCCGGCCCCGGCCAGACTGGAGGGGCTATGGGCTCGTTCCGATCTGCTGGCGGTATTCATGTGCGGCTGGCCCTTCGCGCAGCGGCGCTTTCCGGTACGCCCGGTGGCCGCGCCGGTTACGGAAGAGGCCGCCAGGGAAGGGATTCCAGGGCACTACCGCACCCTATTTATGGTGCCGACATCGTCTACCGCCAGATGTCTGGAAGAGACGTTCGGCGGGCGGCTGGCGTATACCAACCCGGAGTCGCACTCCGGCTATAACGCGGTACGCTATCATCTGTCGGCATACATTAACGAGACGCGAAAGACGCTCTATCGCACGCTTGTCGGGCCGCTAATCACCCCGCGACGCGTGGTGGAAACGCTGGCAGCGGGCGAAGCGGATGTCGGCCCGTTGGACAGCTATGCCTGGTCGCTTCTGTGCCGGTATGAGCCGGAACTAACGTGCCATGTGCGCATACTGACGCGCAGCGTTCCCGCGCCGATGCCTTTACTGGTGGCAAGCGATACTGTTAATCCACAGGCCATTGCGGCGCTGCAAACGGCGCTGCTGACGCTGAATACAGAGCGCGACGCCACGCTATTACGGCCTCTGGGGCTGCGGGGATTTATCACCCCGTCAGCAGACGCCTGGCAAGTCGTCTGCGACCGGGAAGAAATTGCGTTCTCCAGAGGCTATGCAACGCTGCGCTGAAAACGGCATTTCATTATGTCGCCCCTTATTCGCTTCATATGCGGTGACATCGTTATACGGTAGCCGCTTCGCGCCTTAACCAGTTCTGTAATAGCTTGCCATCCTGCGTCATTTCACTATCCTGGCGGACGCACAAATAGTAGTCGCGCCCGTCATCTATTGGCAGATCGAAAATCTTCACCAGCTCGCCTTTGTCCAGGTACGGCATAATGAGGGGTTCGCGCATCAGGGCGCATCCCAGTCCTGCCTGTACGCCCGCCAGCGTCAGCAGACCGTCCTCAAACAAGGGGCCGCTGCGCGGCGGGGAACGCTTCACGCCCTGCTGAATAAACCATTGATGCCAGGTGGTTCGTTCTTCATCATGCAGCAGCGGCATCTGCATCAGTTGCTCCGGGGTATCAATATGACCATGCAGTCGCAAAAACGCCTGGCTGCATACTGGCACCATGCGCCCGGAAATCAGTTTTTCACTCTGGTATCCCGCCCAGTTGCCATTGCCGAAGCGGATCGACATGTCTGAAGCATCACTCAGATAGTTGCGGTGATTGGCATACACCACGTTAATCTCGGTATGCGGATTCGCGCGCATAAACATCGGCAGGCGAGGAATAAACCAGCCCATCCCAAAAAGCGGAATCAGGCTAATCGTTACCTGCCGGGTCTGCTCCTGCTCCACCAGATGCTCCGTCGCCTGACGCAAAACGTTAAACGCCGCACGGATCGAACGATAATATTCACGCCCTTGCTGGCTCAGCGCCAGTCGTCGCCCATGCCGTTCGGTGAGCGCGATTTGCAGATATCCCTCAAGCAATTTGAGCTGATGGCTAACCGCAGATGGCGAAATCGCCAGTTCCCTCGCGGCTTGCGTCACGCTTCCTAACCGGGCAATGGCTTCAAAGGCGCGCACCGCCCGCAACGGAGGATCGTTGGCAAGGCGACTCTCCGCAAAGGAGGGTAATGTCATCAATTGTTCTGTTTTATTCATATATTGATTTCTTTAGGCTATAACCTTGTTTTGTGATTAATAAAATAATCATATTAATCATTAAGATATAAAAATATCTGTTTATCATAAGAAATAATATATGTGTATTTTACAATTTTATTCAATTATTGGATGGTACCCACTGAAAGAGCAATTTGTCGGGTACAAACGTTGGACACACTCATACAACAACTGATAAACGGTGTGATGCTGGGCAGCATCTACGCGCTGATCGCGCTGGGCTATACCATGGTGTATGGTATTTTGCGTATTATTAACTTTGCTCACGGCGATATCCTGATGGTTGGCGCGCTTACTACGCTCTCCGCCATCAATGTCCTGAATCATACCTTCCCTGCTATGCCGCAGTTACTGCAACTCGGTGTAGCGCTGCTCATTGCGATGGCCGTCTGCGCCCTGCTGGCAATGGCGGTAGAACGTTTCGCCTATCGCAGGCTGCGTAACGCTCCACGGCTGGCTCCGCTGATCTCCGGTATCGGCGTTTCCGTATTACTGCAAACCGTGGCGATGATCGTCTGGACCCGCAACCCGCTGATGTTCCCGCAGATCCTGTCGATGGCCCCGATCGCCGTGACCTCCGGCGGCGAAACTCATCCACCCGCGATTATCACTCTCACCGGCATTGTCACCGTCGGGCTGGCGCTGGCGGTCATGACCGGTCTGTGGCTGCTGGTTGAATACACTCGCCTCGGGCGAGGCATGCGCGCAGTGGCAGAGAATCCGCGGGTCGCCACGCTGATGGGCGTTAACCCAAACGCCATCATCACCCTGACGTTTGCTATCGGCGGCATTTTTGCGGCGCTGGCCGGCGTGATGATGGCGAGCAACTACGGTAACGCCAGCTTCTCAATGGGCTTTCTCCCCGGAATTAAAGCGTTCACCGCCGCCGTGCTTGGCGGCATTGGCAATATTCGCGGTGCGATGATCGGCGGGATTTTACTGGGCGTCATAGAAGCGCTGGGTGCGGGCTATCTCGGTGAACTCACTAACGGCGTCTTTGGCAGTAATTACCAGGACGTGTTTGCCTTCATCGTGTTGATCCTGGTGCTGGTATTCCGTCCGGCAGGTTTGCTGGGCGAGCGCGTGGCGCACAGAGCGTAAGGGAAAACCAATGACAACCGTACAACTGCAAGCTCCAGCCACGACGCGCAAATTTTGGTCAGGCATGACCTTGTTCTGCATCGCATTGCTGATCGCTCCTGTCGTTGCCAGTCAGCTTGGCGGTAACTACTGGGTCCGCGTGATCGATTTCGCCCTGCTCTACATCATGCTGGCGCTGGGGCTCAATATCGTCGTGGGCTATACCGGCCTGCTGGATATGGGGTTTATTGCCTTTTATGCCGTTGGGGCTTATCTGGCCGCTCTGCTGGCCTCTCCCCATCTGTCTGAGGTGTTCCCAATCCTCGCCGTCTGGTTCCCGGACGGGCTACATACCTCGTATCTGCTGATCGTTCCGGCTGCGGCACTGGTCGCTGCCGTATGCGGCATTTTGCTTGGCGCACCGACGCTGAAGCTGCGCGGGGATTATCTGGCTATTGTTACGCTGGGCTTTGGCGAAATTATCCGCATTCTGATGCGCAACCTCGATCGCCCGGTGAATATCACCAACGGCGCCAAAGGCATCACCGGCGTGGATACGCTTAACCTGTTTGGCCTGAAGTTCAGCGGTGTTTATCACTGGCTCGGCTTTAAAGTGCCCGCGTTGTGGCTGTGGTACTACCTGCTGATGCTGGTCATTGTGGCGATCATTTTTGTCTGCCTGCGCCTGCAACACTCACGTATCGGCCGCGCCTGGCACGCGATTCGTGAGGACGAAGACGTGGCCCGCGCGATGGGCATTAACGTGCGCAACTATAAGCTGCTGGCTTTTGCTATGGGCGCCTCGTTTGGCGGCGTCGCTGGCGCACTGTTTGGCGCGTTTCAGGGATTTGTCTCCCCGGAATCCTTCACCCTGCAAGAGTCCATTGCCGTGCTGGCGATGGTGGTGCTGGGCGGTATGGGCCATATCCCCGGCGTGATCCTCGGTGCGGTGCTCCTGACCGCTCTGCCGGAACTGCTCCGTAGCCAGGCGGCCCCTGTTCAACAGATGTTGTTCGGCACGGTACTGATTGACCCGGAAATTTTGCGTCAGCTCTTCTACGGCCTTGCACTGGTGCTGGTGATGCTGGTTCGCCCATCCGGTATCTGGCCGGTTCGCCACAAAGAGGTGAAAGCATGAGCCTGTTAACCGTGAGCAATATGTCCAAACGCTTTGGCGGCCTGACCGCCGTGGACGATGTTTCGCTTTCCATTAATAAAGGCGAGATCTACGGTCTGATCGGCCCCAACGGAGCCGGAAAAACCACCTGTTTTAACCTGATTACCGGGCTTTACCCGGCAGACAGGGGGGCGTTTTTTATTGCAGACCAACCCTATTACCCAAAACAGATAGAGAAAGTCACCGCCGCCGGGATTGCACGCACTTTTCAAAACGTGCGTCTGTTCAACGAGATGTCGGTGCTGGAAAACGTGATGGTCGGTCGCCACGTTCGTACCCGTAATGGGCTATGGGCTGCACTGAGCCGCCATAAACGCGCCCGTGAGGAAGAAGCGCAAACCCGCGAACAGGCCTGGCGCTGGCTGGAGTACACCGGCATTGCAAAGTTTGCCCATTACCGCGCCTGCGATCTGGCCTATGGCCACCAGCGTCGTCTTGAGATCGCCCGCGCGCTGGCTACAGATCCGCTGCTTCTGGCGCTTGACGAACCTGCTGCGGGGATGAACGCCGCCGAGAAGGTCGCGCTTGGCGAGCTGTTAATCCGTATTCGTGAAGATGGCAAAACCCTGCTGATGATCGAGCACGACGTCAAGCTAGTGATGAACATCTGCGACCGCCTGACGGTGCTCGATTACGGCAAAACGCTGGCCTGCGGCACGCCGGATAGCGTGCGTCGCGACCCGGCAGTTATCGCAGCCTGGCTTGGAGGCAATAAGCATGTCTGAGTTACTGAAGGTGGAACGCCTGGATGTGCATTACGGCGGTATTCAGGCCGTTCGCGATATCTCCTTTACCCTGCATGAGGGTGAACAAGCCACGCTGATTGGCGCCAACGGCGCGGGTAAAAGTTCCACCGTACGCGCCATCACCGGGCTGGAAAGTTTTAACGGCAACATTGAGTTCAATGGCAAAGCCGTACGCAAACAGAAACCGGAGACGCTGCTGCGCAACGGGCTGGTGATGGTGCCGGAAGGTCGCGGCATCTTTGCCCGCATGACGGTGCTTGAAAATTTGCAGATGGGGGCATGGTTAAGGCGTGACGCCACCAGCGTTAAGCGCGAAATGGCAGAGATTTTTGAGCGTTTCCCGCGTCTTGGCGAACGCCAGCACCAGCTTGCAGGACTGCTCTCTGGCGGCGAACAGCAGCTGTTGGCGCTCAACCGCGCCCTGCTGAGCCGCCCGCGTTTGCTGATCCTCGACGAGCCGTCTATGGGGTTAGCCCCCAGGATGGTGGAAAACATTTTTACCGTGATCGCCGGGCTGCGCGCACGCGGCGTCGCCCTGCTGCTCATTGAACAAAACGCCCGACTGGCGCTGGAAGTAACCGACAGCGCCTGGGTGATGGACAGCGGCAGCATTGTGCATCACGGCGAGTCGAAAGCGATGCTTAATGACGATCAAATTGCACAGATTTATTTGGGCGAAATGCCTGTTTAACACACTCACCAACAGCAGGGAAAAACAATGAAAACAGTAAAAATCAGTGCGCTCAGCGCCGCTATTCTGCTCAGTAGTTTTGCCTCTACAGGTGCATGGTCAGCTAAAAGCGAAACCGTGGCCATCGGTCTTGCAGGCCCGCTTACCGGCCCGTCTGCCCGTATTGGTAAAGATCTGGAGAACGGCGCCCAACTGGCGATTGACGATATCAACAAGCAGCACCCGACCATCGGTGGTAAAGCGGTGACCTTCAGGCTGCAATCTGAAGACGATCAGTCCGACCCGCGCACTGCCGTGGCTGTGGCGCAGCGTCTGGTCGATAGCGGCGTGGCGGGCGTGGTCGGCCACTGGAATACCGGCACCAGTATTCCGGCAGCACGCGTTTATCACGATGCGGGTATCGCCCAGGTCGCGCCTGTTGCCACCGGCCATGCCTATACCAGACAAGGCTTTGATACCAGCTTCCGTGTGATGGGGCATGACGACGACGGCGGCCAGTTTGCCGGTCAGTACGCGGTGAATACCCTGAAGGCAAAACGTATTGCCGTGATCGACGACCGTACCGCATTCGGTCAGGGGCTGGCTGACGAGTTTATAAAATCACTTGAAGCGCAGGGCGTGAAGATTGTTGACCGTCAGTACGTTGACGACAAAACCGTGGATTTCAGCGCCGTGCTGACCGCCATTCGTAGCAAAAATGCTGACCTGATTTTCTTCGGCGGCGTGGATAGCCAGGCCGCGCCGCTGGCGCGTCGTATCAAACAGCTGGGTATGAACGCCACGCTGATGGGCGCAGGCGGCTTCGTCAGCCAGACCTTCCTGCAACTGGCCCAGAAAGAAGGCGAAGGCGTCGTGGCGCTGGAGCCGGGCCTGCCGGTTGAGCAGATGCCGGGCGGTAAGGCGTTCGAGCAAGAGTATCAGTCTCGCTACCACACCCATATTGAACTCCACGCCCCATTCGCCTATGACGCCACCCGCGTTCTGGTTGCTGCGATGGAAAAAGCCGACTCTGTCGATCCGGCTGAGTATCTGCCGGTTCTGCGCGCAATAAGCTATTCCGGCGTTACCGGGCAGATCGCTTTTGATAATGAAGGCAACCTGAAATCGCCGTCTTTCACCGTCTACAAAGTCGTGGATGGTAAATGGCAGCCGCAAACGGTACTGGGCGGCACCAAAACGAAGTAACGCAGTGAGGCAATGTGATGAGTGATAATAATGAGCTGGGCATTCTCGCCCGCCGCAAAATAGAAGCAGAGATTATTAAACCAATCTATGAAATCCTGGTGCGCGAGATAGGGAAAGCCCGCGCCCAGGCGGTCATTGGCGAAGCCATTGAGCAGGCGGCGATCGATGCCGGTAAAGAATTTGCGCGCAAGGAGCCGAATGGCACAGACGTGAAGAGTTTTATCGCCCTGCAATACCTGTGGGAGAAGGATAACGCGCTGGATGTCAAAGTGATCGACGCCGACGACAAGCAGTACAACTATAACGTCACCCGCTGCCGTTATGCCGAGATGTACCACGAGATGGGCCTCGGTGAGATTGGCCATCTGCTCTCCTGCGCCCGCGATGAGAAATTTATCGTCGGCTACGCGCCCGACGTGGAGCTGACCCGTACGACCACCATCATGCAGGGTGGCGCATGCTGTGACTTTCGCTATCGCACCAAAAAGGAAGACGTATGATCCGCGTGAATGCAGAGCGTTTATGGTCGACGCTTGAGATAATGGCACAAATCGGCGGCACGCCAGCCGGTGGCGTCACCCGACTGGCATTAAGCAATGAGGATCGCCTCGCCCGTGATTTACTGCGCGACTGGGCGCAGGAAGCCGGATTTCGCTGCGAAATCGATAGCATGGGCAACATGTTTATTCGCCGCGCCGGTAAAAAACCACAGCTTGCGCCGGTGATGACCGGTTCACACGTTGATTCTCAGCCGCTGGGTGGGCGATATGATGGAATTTACGGCGTGCTGGCCGGGCTGGAAGTGCTGCGTACTTTAAACGATCAGAACATAGAGACCGAACGCGATATTGTACTGGTCAACTGGACCAATGAAGAAGGCGCGCGCTTCGCGCCAGCAATGCTGGCCTCCGGCGTCTGGAGCGGGCAGTTCACACAACAATACGCGTGGGCGCGTGAAGATCAGGATGGCATCAGCGTCGGCGAAGCGCTTGAGGCCATCGGTTACCGTGGCGACCAGCCCACCGTCGCCTTCCCTGTCTACACCTGTTACGAGCTACATATCGAGCAAGGCCCGATTCTCGAAGAGGAAGGTATTGATATCGGCCTGGTGCATGCCGCTATGGGCCAGCGCTGGTTCAACGTTGTAATCCGCGGATTTGCCGCCCATGCCGGCACCACGCCAATGGCCAGCCGCCGCGATGCGTTGACCGCCTTCGCCCGTCTGGCGCTGGCGGTGGAAGACATTGGCAATCAGCACGAACCTGACGGCAGAGCGACAATCGGCATGGCGCAGATTTCACCGGGATCGCGTAACGTAGTGCCAGGGGAAGTACATTGCAGCGTGGAGTTTCGTCATCCACAAACTGCCGCCCTCCAGGCAATGGAAACGGCGTTTCGCAAGGCAACCGCCGATCTGAATCAGCGCGGCATTCAGCTCGACGTGGAACGTATCTTCGATTACGCCCCCATCGCATTTGACGAGACCTGCCTACAGCGCAGCGCAAACGCGGCCCAGGCACTGGGATACAGCAGCAAACGGATGGTGTCCGGCGCCGGTCACGATACCTGTTATATCAGCAAAATCGCGCCCGCCAGCATGATTTTTATCCCCTGCGAAAAAGGCATCAGCCATAACGAGGCAGAAAACATTCAGCCGGAATGGGCAGAAAAAGGCGCTAATGTTCTGCTGCACAGCCTCCTGCCGGCTGCGCTTGAATAACAGAGCCTGGTGAACCGGTCAGTCAGAAGAATCACTATTCAACTTAATCGATTACAAGCATGACCGGATTTGACCGTACAGCAGACCATGAATATGACTCATGTTGTAATGAAATTAAGTCTCTTTCACTCATCCAGTGACTCTGGCATAAAAGAGACCTTACTCACTTATTGATAACATGAAGACTGCTAAATAATAAAGTCAGGTAACTCTGTAAAATCAATAAATTAATTCAGTTTTCATATCATGACTTAGGATGCAGGATCACGATGAATAACGATTTTACATTTACGATCAAAAGCAGTCGCTTCGATGAGCATTATAACCCTTCTGAAAATACGCGTATTACTACCAACTTTGCGAATCTGGCCAGAGGAAAGAACCGCCAGGAAAACTTACGCAACACGTTAGTGATGATTGACAATCGCTTCAATACACTGGCGTATTGGGATAACCCCAAAAGCGCTCGTTATTCTGTGGAACTTGATATCATTTCTGTTGCGATGAATATTAACGTTGATAGCAGCAGCGATACATTCCCCGCTATTGAAATATTAAAAACCAATATTATTGACAAAAAGAACAACGAACGTTTTGAAGGTATTGTCGGGAATAATTTTTCCTCTTACGTGCGAGATTATGATTTTAGCGTATTACTGCCAGAGCATAACAAAAACAAACCTGAGTTTAGCATTCCAGATAATTTTGGTGATTTGCATGGGAACATATTTAAACATTTTATAAACTCAAATGAATACAAAGAGCATTTCAAAAAACCACCTGTGATATGTCTCAGCGTGTCAAGTAACGATATCTATCATCGGACTGGAAATCAGCATCCTGTATTGGGTATCGAATACCAGCCAGGTGGCGCTTCGTTAACTGAGAAATACTTCAAAAAAATGGATTTGCAGGTTCGCTATTTTATGCCCCAAAATAGCGTTGCACCTTTAGCCTTTTATTTTTCTGGTGATTTACTTAGTGATTACACGAATCTTGAGCTTATCAGCACCATCAGTACGATGGAGACGTTCCAGAAGATTTACCGACCTGAAATTTACAATGCCAACGCCGCAGCAGGTCAATGCTATCAACCAAATCTGAACCACCAGGATCATTCATTAACAAAAATTGTTTATGATCGGGAAGAACGCAGCCAGCTGGCTATTGAGCAGGGAAAGTTTACAGAAGAGCATTTCATCAAACCATACAAAGATATTCTTGAAAAATGGTCTGCTCACTACGCTCTTTGATTAACCGAAAATAAAAGGTCATCAATTATGAAAATATTACTACCCACTTCAACGGCTGGCAGTTTACCTAAACCTTCCTGGCTTGCTCAACCTGAGACGCTTTGGTCGCCCTGGAAATTGCAAAATGAGGAATTAATCGAGGGAAAACAAGATGCGCTACGTTTGTCCCTGGATGATCAACTACGGGCAGGTATTGATATTGTTAGTGATGGCGAGCAAACGCGCCAACACTTTGTCACCACGTTTATTGAACACCTCAGCGGCGTTGATTTTGAGAAACGTCAGATTGTTAAAATTCGTAATCGCTATGATGCGAGCGTACCGACCGTTGTTGATGCGGTAGCGCGTCAAAAACCCGTTTTTGTTGAAGATGCAAAGTATTTACGCCAGCTCACTCGTCAGCCGATTAAATGGGCGCTGCCAGGGCCTATGACGATGATCGATACGCTCTACGATGCCCACTATAAAAGCCGCGAAAAGCTGGCCTGGGAATTTGCAAAAATTCTCAATCAGGAAGCCAGAGAGTTAGA
Source organism: Citrobacter koseri ATCC BAA-895 (assembly GCF_000018045.1). NCBI lineage: Bacteria > Pseudomonadati > Pseudomonadota > Gammaproteobacteria > Enterobacterales > Enterobacteriaceae > Citrobacter > Citrobacter koseri. The sequence continues at coordinate 2,724,122 of NC_009792.1, forward strand.
AGCTGCCGGCGTCGATATTATCCAGTTTGATGAGCCCGCATTTAATGTGTTTTTTGATGAAGTGAATGACTGGGGGATCGCCGCGTTAGAAAAAGCCATTGAAGGGCTAAAATGCGAAACCGCTGTGCATATCTGCTATGGATATGGCATCAAGGCCAATACCGACTGGAAAAAGACGCTGGGGTCAGAGTGGAGACAATATGAAGAAGCTTTCCCCAAACTGCAAACGTCTAATATCGATATCATCTCACTGGAATGTCATAACTCGCATGTTCCAATGGATCTGCTTGAACTGATTCGCGGTAAAAAAGTCATGGTAGGGGCCATTGACGTGGCAACCAACACCATTGAGACACCAGAGGAAGTCGCCAGTACGTTACGCAAAGCGCTTCAGTTTGTCGATGCCGACAAGCTCTATCCTTCTACCAACTGTGGTATGGCTCCCTTATCTCGTCAGGTAGCCAAAGGTAAGCTCGATGCCCTAAGCGCAGGCGCAGAAATCATCCGAAGAGAACTTTCGGCTAAATGACTCTGTTAATAAGATACGGGCTATAAACCGCAGTAGGTAATATATCCCTGAGCGGCAGAACCGCATGCTGGCGCAGAAGGCGTCAGCCAGACAGCTGCTGTTTATCGTCCTCTTTCAAACAGTTCATGAATGCCCGGAGGGGGTTAAGATTTTTCTGCCAGCCACTTATTAAAGCGCACCATATCTTCCAGCACACATTTGACCAACTGTTCAATCGTTTCCCAGTCCTGCTCGTTATTGCAGGCAACTTCAAGCGCCTCACAGGTCTCTTTCAGCGGCGTATAATTCATCATCCGTGCACCGCCGTTAATCCGGTGTGCCATGCGGCCAACCTTGTCACGGTCTCGCTGTTCAAGTCGCAGTTTAAGTTTCCCGATAAATTCGCCCTGTACGCAACGGCTGGCGCCGGTGTAGCGAAAGTGAAAGTAGGTGGCTGGCAGGGTAATGACACCCGCGAGTTCGCCGGCAACACGCAAACCAACTTTACGTACTCCGTTGGTGCGGGTGCTTCTTATGAAGTTATTAACGATTTGACCCTGTACGCCACTTATCGTTATGTCGATATGGGCAATATCGAAAGCGGCCGTAACACCTTTGTAAACGCCCGTGCTCTACAGGATGAAAATATGCGTGGACGCCTGGTCAACAATGAATTTGTGTTCGGCGTTCGTTACGTCCTTTAAGGCACTTTGACAGAGAGTTTCATCCCCCTCCTTTCAGGTATTTGTTCTCATCTTTTATGCCACTTTTTTCCTGACCTTACCGCCTTCCTGCCGGGTGGTAAGGCTTTTAACCCACAGCCCTAATGGCGAAAAAAATCTTATAATGTTGGTAGGTTCACCGATACTTCTTTGGCATTCACTCTAAAACCCCATTAAATTCAAGTAAAATAATTGGTATTGATCCGATGAAAACATGACTGAATGCTGGACTCAACTGGGGGCACAGTTAACTTTATCCGTTTTACCAATATGAATCGCCACGGATACGCAGACTTCTTATCAATATAGGTGCCGAATGGCTTGAATCCTGAATCGCCACGGGTTTAACAGACACCTCAGAGTCGTTTAAGATGGCTTAAAAAGAGGTGCCCATGGACGGTAAGCGTTATCCCGAAGAGTTTAAAATTTGAGTTTCGTGTCTGAAAAAATACCGTTAGCCAGTGGTTCTCCGATTCTTTTTATTAACGTGTCAGGACAGACTATTGCGTCTGTTTTTCTGTTTTATATCGCCGTTGCAGTGTTGCTTTCAGCTTACGCTGGAGAGGTTCCGGGTTTTCCCCTTCAATCAATTTGCCAATAAGATCAAAGCAGTGCCATGCCAGCTGATGATTATCCTGGCGGATGGTATCGACAGGAATAGTGAGTGAGTCATACAAATAGTGATCGTCAAAGCTGGCCAGCCGCATGTTACTTTGCAGCAGATTGTGCTGGCCCATATAGCGCAGCACCCCTTCCAGCAGCCCGCAGGCGGCGGTGAACAGCGCCTTAGGTGGACGTCCCAGTCGGGCGCAAAGTTCAGCGAACATCTCATAACCGGAACCAGGGTGATAGTTGCCGTGGATGATCCACTCCGGGCGCAGTTCAACGTTGGCTTCACGTAACCCCTGCTTAAACCCCTCCAGACGGTCACGCGTCGGGGAAAGCCGCGGCTGACCGCCGAGGAAGTAGAACTCGTCAGGATGCTGGCGGGCGATATCCGCCACCAGTTCAGCCGTGGGAGTAATCGAATCGGTGATGACCAGCGGCAGAGAGCTGTCGTTCATGTGGCGATCAAATAGAACCACGGGCATCTGCTCGCTCAGTTTCTGGTAATCCGCATCATTCAACATACTGGAGGCGACAATCAACCCGTCCACCTGGCGCGCCACCATGTTATTGACCACTACGGTCTCCTGGCCTGGGTTTTCATCGCTACAGGAAATCAGCAACTGAACGCCCGCCTCCCGGCACAGGGTTTCCAGTTCGTGAGAAAAGACGGCAAAACCGTAGTTGGTGATTTCCGGAACCACCAGACCAATGGTGTGGCTGCGGTTATCACGCAGCGAGCGGGCGTGAATGCTGGGCTGGTAGTGATGCTCTTTTGCAATAGCCAGTACACGATCCCGTGTTTCTTCCGCCACCCGTAGCTCTTTGCTGCGTCCGTTCAGTACCAGGCTGGCAGTGGCTTTTGAGACCCCCGCCAGTTCCGCGATGTCTTTTATTGTGACGCGTTTTGTTTTTCTCACAACGACTTAGATCCGGCTGCCAAAACTCCTATTCTATCATGCAGCGGCGCAGCGACCAGTAGCGTAATGTGATGTCGGACGCACCTTCGAAGCGTACCCGGGCCGGATGGTCAGGAAAATAGCGGCTGCTCATCACCCCTTCGCCATGGTTGATGAAAATTTCAATACTGGAGCTGTCGCACAGAACGCGTAAATGGCTGACGTCGCCCTGCCAGTAGCGGGTCAACATTTCACCGTTTTTCAGACTGGCGCGTTCCAGACGCACACCGTAGTCATCGACCGTGAGACGCAACGCGCCGGCAAAATCGGCATTCACGTACGAAGTGCTCAGTTCAAACTCAAGACGCGTCGCCTCCAGTTCTGGCGCATCGCTGGCGCGGCCCTGCCACTGGTGTTCGGCTTCGCGAAGCTGTTCAAGTTCTCTGGCAGGCGTTTGCCAGAGCCTGCCGTCGCGATACTTCAATTCCCGCGGGCAGGTCATCTGGTGGATCCAGCCGTACGCACATGTGGGCTGAAGCATCTCTTCACCGTCCGGCACGCCCATCCAGCCGATCAGGATGCGTCTTCCGTCTTCCGCCACCGTGGTTTGTGGCGCATAAAACTCAAAACCGGCGTCAAGCTCATGCAGCTCGCCGTGGGCAAACGAAGCCGTTTCATAATCAAATGCCCCGCTCATCCAGACTGACGGATAGGTATTGAGATAGCGATGCGGTTCGCGCGCCAGCCCCTGCGGGCAGCAGATCAACACATGTGTTTCATCAAGCGCAAACAGATCCGGACACTCCCACATATACCCGGAGTCCGTAAGACCGTTCACGCCCTGTCCAGCAATCTCACCGCAGGGCTGCCAGTGGTGTAAATCATCGGATGTGAACAGCAGCACTTTGCCCTGCTTTTGCAGATCCTGCGCACCGAGCACCATGTACCACTGCCCATCATGGCACCACACCTTCGGGTCCCGTACATGCCCGGTGTACCCTTCCGGCAGGGGCAACACTGGCCCCTGCTTGGTAAAACTGCCATCATCATTTTGCACCGCCAGACACTGCCAGGCGATGCGACCGCCGTCGTCAAACTTGACGTTACCGGTGTAGCACAGGGTCAGCACGCCGTTGTTATCCACGGCGCTGCCGGAGTAACAGCCGTTACGGTCATACTCTTCGTCGGGCATCAGGGCAATTGACTCGTGCTGCCAGTGCACCAGATCCACGGAGCTCCAGTGTCCCCAGCACTTATAGCGATGATCGCAGCCCAGTGGGTTCCATTGATAAAACAGGTGGTAGCGCCCGGCAAACCAGATAAACCCGTTCGGATCGTTCATCAGCCCCGTTACCGGCGCGGGATGCCACTGCGGATAATGGCTGTCCGCCAGTGCACACGGCTGGCCTTGCATTACTGCCTGCAACACGGCAGGCCAGCGGGAAGCTAAAGTCATTATTCAGAGTCCGTCTTATATTTCAGCAGCAGGGAGACGGTGAACGCCACACCGAAAGCAATCACCATGCCGATAATATAGTTAAGCAGCGAGCTGGCCTGTACTATTGCCATGCCCGGAATAGCAGTCAGTCCCACGGCGGTCATGTAGACATGCACCGACACCACCCAAGCACCGCCCGCCGCGCCACCGATCAGCGCCGCGATAAACGGCTTCACGAAGCGCAGGTTGATACCAAAAATCGCCGCTTCGGTGATGCCCAGCATCGCAGAGAACGCCGACGGTAATGTAATGGCTTTGATTTTGGCATCGTTGGTTTTGAACCACACCGCCAGACACGCCCCGCCTTGCGCCACATTCGCCATCGCCCAGATTGGCAGCAGGAAGTTAACGCCTATCGACGGATTCCCCAGCAGTCCGGCCTCGATGGCGTGGAAGCTGTGGTGAATACCGGTAATAACAATTACCGAATACAGACCACCAAACAACAGCCCGGCCAGCCAGCCTGCATGAGCAATCAGGGTACTCAGGATGAAGGAGATACCGTCTCCCAGCGCGCGGCCCGCAGGGCCAATGATCAACAGCGCAATAAAGCCGGAGATAATAACAGTCAGGAACGGGGTCAGGATCAGATCTAACGCATCCGGGATCGCCCGGCGCAGCTGTTTCTCCACTATGCTCATAAACCACACCGCCAGCAGTACCGGGAACACGGTTCCCTGATAGCCAATCATGGCGATTTCAAAACCGAAAAAGTTCATGGTGTGGAAGCCGGACGCCACGCCCCAGGCGTTGGTCAGCGCCGGGTGCGTCAGAATGCCACCCAGCGTCGCCCCCAGATACGGGTTACCGCCAAATTCCCGGGCTGCGGTAAAGCCAATCAGGATCGGCAGAATAATAAACGCCGCCGAGCTGCACATATCCAGCATGATGTAAAGCGCGTTATCCGCATTCACCCAGCCGTAGGTTTTTACCATCCCAAGCAGGCCCATCAGCAAACCGGACGCCACAATGGCAGGAATGATTGGCACGAAGATGTTAGACAGCAGACGAGCAATACGCTGGAACGGGTTCAGCTTACGTGCGGCGATATCTGCAGCTTCGGACTTGCTGGATTCGCTAATCCCCGCAGCCTGAATAAACGCGGCGTAGACCTTGTTAACCACACCGGTACCAAAAATCACCTGCATCTGCCCGGAGTTACGAAAACAGCCTTTCACCCCTTCGACCTTGCCAATGGCCTGCTGATCGGAAAGCGCGTCGTCAATCAGAACCAGACGCAGACGCGTTGCGCAGTGAGCGGCGCTTGCGATGTTCTCTTTGCCTCCGAGCAGCGGGATGAGTTCGCGGGCGATATTATCAAAATCCATATATACCTCTGCCTGACTTCATTTTTATGGTGTTTAAAACGCTCCCGCCACGCAGGAGCGTGAAGGCTTAGAACCAGGTTTCCATCTGAACCCCAAAGTTCCATTCCCCGCCAGCATTGAAGCCGCTGCTGCCAAAGGCGTCATCGCTGGCGTAGTTATCCAGTTTACTGCTCCAGTCCATCCAGGTGGCGAACAGACGCAGCTCCGGACGGCTGAAGAAATCGCCGATCTTGCCTGCTTTTAATGTCGGGGCGAAAGTCAGCTTGTAGAAACTCCCGTTGACCGCATTACGGTCTTTGTAGCCTTCAGGATTCAAATCCATGTACTGATAGCTACCTTCGAACGCCAGGGCGAAATTCTGCGTGACCTCTTTAATCAGACGAGTGTTGAGCGTGACCCATTCATAGCTGTCGCCTTTGACGTAACGGTCTTTACTGCTCTGCGCCAGGACTGCAGGTGCAATATGCCAGCCGCCGCCCAGAGGCGTGACACCATAACTGGCAAAGCGCCAGGTATCAGCTTCAGACAGCAGTGCGCCATCGGAACCAATACTTTTTACTTCCGCACCCAGGCCGTGGCCATACAGCAGCGCCGTTTTGGCAGATCCCTCCCGCAGGCCGTAGAAACTCTTGTTGTGCAGGCCAGCCATAGCGTGAACACCGTTATTCGCCGCATCAGTTTTAATCAGGTCACCGTTGCTGTCTTTACGGTCATCGTTGTCTTTAGCCCGCAGACCACTCACCATCAGCTGGAACGGTCCGGCAAAGTGGTTCATGCTGAGGATGTAGTTCTGAACGTTGTTGTCGATCTCCTCCTCGCTGCCAAAATTGCGCCCATAGACAGAGAAGTTACTGTGCAGCGTGTCGTCCCACTTCACGTCATACACACCGCCGCCCGTACCGGCCAGGAACACCACGTCAGAATCCAGCCAGTGAATGTCAAAGTTATCGCGGTCAAAACGTTTTCCCGCCCAGAAGGTACTGCCTTTCAGCGCGCCAGTAAAATCAGGCAAATTGCCCAGTTCAGCAAAGGCCTGGCGAATATTGAGATCACTGCTGTCCGCTGACCAGTCGTTATAGGTTTTCTGCCCGTCGGCCAGCATGGCCTTAAAGCGCGTGATTGCGCCGTTGTCCAGGGTCTGCTTGTGTTCCACGTTTAGCTCGACGTAGGTATCTGCTTCATTCCCCAGACGCCCAATCGCCCCGCCTGTTTCCCCGGCTGGCGTCAGGTACGGGCCACTTTTGCTGCTCGAGGCTGCGTCGTTCATCAGCAGGCCGGAACGAGCATAGCCGTGAAACTCAAATCCACTACTCTGATCGGCTTTCTTTTCCAGCGCGGTAGTCCGCTGCGCCACCTCCCGGGTGATGGTTTGCGCCTGTTGCTGGGCGGCAACCAACTGCTGCGTTTTTTGTTCTGCTGCTGTGGCACGTTTCTCAGCCACCTGTGCGCGGGTTTCTGCTTCCTGAAGACGCTGCTCCAGCGCCGCAAGGCGTGATTCGATACTCGTCATATCCGTCTGGGCAAGAACAGAGGTACTGCCGATCAGCATGCCTATCATCACGGCAATTCTGCGTTTTTTATACATTTTGTCGCATCCTGAAAGAAGTTATTGAATATTGCTAATCAGCTAAACCGGTTTAGGCAAGTGATACTAAACTGATGGATTCTGAATCGGCAATGCTTTTTGCTAAACCGGTTTAACAATTGTGATCAGGGCAACAATTCAGGCCACCGATAGGCAGCCTGCGGAGGGATATTACAGTTCGTGGAGATACGGCAGTGCAGTCATTGCCCCTTTGGCCGTTGTGGCGAGTGCGCCGCAGCGTTGTGCGAGTCCGATTATCGGGGGGAGATGATGGGGAATGGCAGAGCCTGCTGACGCCAGTCCGTAGAGAAGTCCCGCCACGAAGGCATCCCCTGCGCCGGTGGTGTCAACGCATTCCACTGACGTCGCGGGATAGTGGGTCATCGTGCCCTCATGCCAGGTAATCACCCCCTCTTTACCCCGAGTTACCAGCACCAGACTGGCAGGACAGCTTTGCATTAACGCCGTCAGACCGTCCTGTACCTGATGCTCCCCCGTTAAATAGCTCAACTCTTCCACGGAAAGTTTCACCACATCGGCTTTGGTCAATGCCTGCGCAAGGCACTGGCGCAACTCGGCATCATGACGCCAGAGATCGTGGCGGATGTTGGGGTCGAAGCTGACAAAACCACCGGTCTTTCTGATGGTTTCCATTGCCTGAAGTGTAGCGGAACGAGAGGGTTCTGCGCTCAGGGCAATCGAACAGACATGCAGCCACTCCCCAACCTGAAATGGCGGGAGATCATCAGATGTCAGGAACAGATCGGCGCTCGGGCGTACCATAAACGTAAACGAGCGTTCACCCTGTTCGTCCAGATCAACCACCACCGTTGATGTGCGATGCTGCGGGTCGCGCCGCATCCACTGAACGTCGACCTGTTCGTCCGCAAGCATCTTTTGCATAAACCTGCCGAATGGGTCATCACCGACTCTGCCGATAAACGCGCTTTTGCCGCCGAGGCGGGCAATGCCAACCGCGACATTGGCCGGTGCGCCCCCGGGGCATTGCAGTAATCTGCCCTTACCATCCGGCAGAAGATCCACAACCGCGTCGCCAAGCACCCAGATCTTTTCCATGTAATCCTCATAGCTAAATAACGTTAAACCGATTTAGCTATTTAAGCACAAGCCAGGATACTGGGAAATACATGGGTTAGAGATCCCCGGAAAGACCGCTAAGCTGCGAGGAGAACGACAATATTGCCGGCACGTCAAAAAACGTCACTATTTGCAGTCAAAGAGACTTACTACAGCAACGTGGCCAGCGAAAAGTTGCGTCTTCCCACCCACGATACATGTGACATCATCACCGCCGCTGTAAAGGCTCTGGATCGTATCTTTCTTGAGGGCCATTGTTACGCGAAGGCAGGTGTGATGCTGAATGACTTTACCCCTTCTGGCGTTTCTCAGCTTAACCTGTTTGACGAGTTACAACCTCGGAGGGATAGCGCCGGAATGGCAAATGAATAGTGAAATGCTCTCACCATCTTATGCAACAAAATGGTCAGATCTTCCTCGCGCTTACATTTGCTAATTCTGACCACCCGGTATATACGCTGATTAACCTGCAGGCGGAGTAATCTGCTTCAGCGACTTTACAGCTTCCTCTTCAGACATATGAAACTGAACGCGATGATACGCAGTGACATCGAGTGCAAACACCTCCGTAGAGACAACCCAAAAAACTGAAAGTAATGACGGTAAAAGGCTGCAAATATTTGGGCATCGGTCATTACGCACAGTTGACACCGGGTAGTACAAAAAAGTCTTAGCTTGAGATATTTTCCTTTTTCCAAACGGACCCCATCATGTGCAATGTCAACACCTGACAGAGTAAATGTCATGAATTTAACTACATGATGAGAGATATAATGAACGGGACAATAACTTTATATCATCATTTATGGCGATGATTGAGTAATGAAATATCCAGGCGGAAAAAGCAAGTGCTTTCAGCGGCTCATTAATATTATGCCGCAGCACCATACTTATATTGAAACCCATCCAGGTGGTGGGGCTGTCATGCGCAATAAATTACCGGCCGACAGAAATATAGGTATTGAGCTTGATATCAATATAGTACAGCGATGGCGTGATGAGGAAGATAACGTATGTGAACGTGTTCACACAGATGCGGTATCGTTCCTTCGGAACTATAAGTTTAAACGATAGCGTAGCGAAAGACTTCACTACAACGCTGGCGAACCTTCTTTGCCTTCTCTGTCGCGCCACGGCCTGAAACGTGTTGTTGAGCTGCACATCGCGAACCAGCTTTTCTTCTTTCTTAGCAAATGATGGATCGATACCTTCGGCCAGCTTTTTCTTGGCTTCATCACGTAGTGCCCTAGCTTGTGCAAGGGAGACTGCCGGATAGACACCAAAAGCCATACGCTTCTCTTTTCCATTGAAGCGATATTTCATCCGCCAGTATCGAGAACCAGAGGGAACGACTTCAAGATACAAACCAGCACCATCTGCCAGCTTGCAGGCTTTCTCTCTGGGTTTAGCGGCATCAACCTGTCGGGCATTTTAGCTTCATTGGGGGCATCTCCCTGGACCGAGCACAGAATACCCCCACTTATGCCCCCAACTGTAACTTGATTCCGGTTGAGTCCAGTTGATAACAGGCGATAAGATACGGGCCAGAAGGCGCAGTATACGGGCTTTGAGTTGATTTCGGTAGACTTGAGAAGAGTTTGAAATGGTGCCGATAATAGGAGTCGAACCTACGACCTTCGCATTACGAATGCGCTGCTCTACCAACTGAGCTATATCGGCCCTGAAAGGACATGACCACGAGTGTGAATCACGGGGTAGAAGGTTAAAACTAACCGGGTGATGCGTCAATAGCCTTGTGAATCAAGTGGCTGATTTTGCATCACTCCGGTTTTAATTACGCACGAATGGTATCGTCACCGATGCCGATCCACTTGTAGGTGGTCAGCGCTTCCAGCCCCATTGGGCCGCGTGCGTGTAATTTTTGCGTGCTGACAGCCACTTCCGCGCCAAGGCCAAATTGTCCGCCATCGGTAAATCGGGTTGAAGCATTGACGTAAACGGCGGACGAATCTACTTCATTCACAAAACGATCGGCGTTGCGCAGAGTACGCGTCAGGATCGCATCGGAATGTTGAGTACCGTGTTCACGAATATGCGCGATAGCGTCATCCAGGCCGGCCACGATTTTCACGTTCAGATCCAACGACAGGAACTCGTCGTCATACTCTTCAGCTTTCACCGCCACCACGTTCGCCGGGCCTGATTTCAGTTGGGCCAGCGCCGCATCGTCAGCATGCAGCGTGACGCCGCTTTCCGCCATTTGCTTGCTCAGCGCAGGCAGAAAACGCGCAGCGATATCCTGATGCACCAGCAGCGTTTCCACCGTGTTGCAGGTACTCGGACGCTGGGTTTTCGCATTGACGATGATCTTCAGCGCCGGTTCGATCTCCGCGCTGTCGTCAACAAAGATATGACATACGCCAATCCCGCCGGTGATCACCGGGATCGTCGACTGCTCACGGCACAGCTTGTGCAGGCCCGCGCCGCCACGAGGGATCAGCATGTCGATGTATTTATCCATACGCAGCATTTCATTGACCAGCGCGCGATCCGGGCTGTCGATCGCCTGGACTGCGCCAGCAGGTAAGCCGCAGGCTTCCAGCGCTTGCTGAATCACCGCAACCGTTGCCGCATTGGTGCGATACGTCTCTTTACCGCCGCGCAGAATCGCCGCGTTGCCGGTTTTCAGGCATAACGAGGCGACGTCAACGGTCACATTGGGACGCGCTTCGTAAATCACGCCAATGACGCCCAACGGAACACGACGACGTTCCAGACGCAGCCCGCTGTCCAGCAGACCGCCATCAATCACCTGTCCGACCGGGTCGGCCAGGTTACACACCTGACGGACGTCATCGGCAATCGCTTTCAGGCGCGCCGGCGTCAATGCCAGACGATCCAGCATCGCTTCGCTGAGGCCGTTTTCGCGCGCCTCGGCAACGTCCTGAGCATTAGCGCTCAGGATGCTTTCAGTTTGCGCTTCCAGTTCGTCCGCTATTTTTTCCAGTACGCGATTCTTCTCGCGACTGGAGAGTAGCGCCAGTTTGTAGGACGCCGCTTTGGCAGCAATGCCCATTTGTTCCAGCATACGTCGGCTCCTTAACGGGTAATCATGTCATCGCGATGGACAGCGACCGGGCCATATTCATAGCCAAGAATCGCGTCAATCTGCTGAGAGTGGTGACCAGCAATACGGCGCAGCGCGTCGCTGTTATAACGGGTGACGCCGTGGGCGATATCGCGCCCTTCCTGGTTACGGATGCGGATCACTTCACCACGCGAGAAGTTACCTGTCACGCTTTTAATGCCTTTTGGCAATAATGAGCTACCGCGTTCCAGAATCGCAGATGTCGCCCCTTCATCCACCGTGATTTCACCGGCAGGCGGCGCGCCAAAGATCCAGCGTTTGCGGTTTTCCAGCGGGGAGGCTTGCGCATGGAAACGGGTTCCCGCAGAAATGCCTGCCATAACATCGCCAATCACGCCCGGCTTGCTGCCCGCCGCGATGATGGTGTCGATTCCGGCACGACAGGCAACGTCGGCAGCCTGCAATTTGGTGCCCATTCCCCCGGTTCCCAGGCCAGAGACGCTGTCGCCCGCAATCGCACGCAACGCATCATCAATGCCGTACACGTCTTTAATCAGTTCAGCCTGCGGGTTGGTTCGCGGATCGGCGGTAAACAACCCTTGCTGATCGGTCAGTAACAACAATTTGTCGGCGCCCGCCAGAATGGCAGCCAGCGCGGAAAGATTGTCGTTATCGCCCACTTTTATTTCAGCGGTCGCCACGGCATCGTTTTCATTGATGACAGGGACAATATTGTTGTCCAGCAGCGCACGCAGGGTGTCACGCGCGTTCAGGAAGCGCTCTCTGTCTTCCATATCCGCACGCGTCAGCAGCATCTGCCCGATGTGAATACCGTAGATAGAGAATAGCTGTTCCCAAAGCTGAATCAGACGACTCTGCCCCACCGCCGCCAACAGTTGTTTAGACGCTATGGTCGCCGGGAGTTCCGGGTAGCCAAGATGCTCACGCCCGGCGGCGATAGCACCCGACGTGACGATCACAATACGATGGCCTGCGGCATGTAGCTGCGCGCATTGACGAACAAGTTCTACGATATGGGCACGGTTCAGGCGGCGCGATCCGCCCGTTAGCACACTGGTGCCGAGTTTTACCACCAGCGTCTGGCTGTCACTCATGATTCTCTGCCATTCAAAATAGGGGAAAATGATATCAAACGAACGTTTTAGCAGGACTGGCCCCGGTTGCCAACAACCAGAGCACAAAGCATGAAATTTTGTTGCGCAGGATCAGCAAGCGTAGCGGCAGTTTCTGACAATTTTATTACCGCAATAATAAATCATCCTTTTTTAAAAATATTCTTAATTTGTCATAAAACCTTCATTGCAGAGCGTTAAAAACCATCCTGTTTTTCACGGGGATCACTCCCAGCGAATATTAGCGCGTAATTTTAAATCAGGAATGAAAATGAAAAAGAGCACTCTGGCATTAGTGGTGATGGGTATTGTTGCATCGGCATCCGTGCAGGCAGCAGAAGTGTATAACAAAAACAGTAATAAACTGGACGTGTATGGCAAAGTAAAAGCGATGCACTACATCAGTGATGATGACAGCAAAGATGGCGACCAGACTTATATCCGCTTTGGCTTTAAAGGCGAAACGCAGATTAACGATCAGCTGACCGGTTACGGTCGCTGGGAAGCTGAGTTCGCCGGTAACAAAACAGAAAGCGAAGGCGGTCAGAAAACCCGTCTGGCTTTTGCGGGTCTGAAGCTGAACGATTTCGGTTCGTTAGATTATGGTCGTAACCTGGGCGCCCTGTACGACGTTGCCGCGTGGACGGATATGTTCCCTGAATTCGGTGGCGACGGCCTTGCACAGACCGACAACTTTATGACCAAACGTGCCAGTGGCCTGGCAACTTACCGTAACACCGATTTCTTCGGCGTTATCGATGGTCTGAACTTAACCCTGCAATATCAGGGTAAAAACGAAAACCGCGACGTCAAAAAGCAGAATGGCGACGGTTTCGGCACATCTCTGAGCTATGACTTCGGCGGCAGCGACTTCGCCATCATCGGCGCATACGCCAATTCAGACCGCACCAATGAGCAGAACCTGCAATCTCGCGGACAAGGTAAAAACGCGGAAGGTTGGGCGACGGGTCTGAAATATGACGCCAATAACATTTACCTGGCGACTATCTATTCTGAAACCCGCAACATGGCGCCTATTTCCGGTGGTTTCGCCAATAAAGCGCAAAACTTCGAAGCGGTTGCCCAGTATCAGTTTGATTTCGGTCTGCGTCCTTCCCTGGGCTATGTTCAGTCTAAAGGCAAAGATATTGAAGGTATCGGTGATGAAGATATCGTGAAATATATCGATGTGGGCGCAACATATTATTTCAATAAAAATATGTCCGCGTTCGTTGATTATAAAATCAACCAGATTGACGATGATAACAAGCTGGGCGTAAGCAGCGATGATATCGTCGCGATTGGTATGACGTACCAGTTCTGATTGTCTTAATTTGCCGGATGACGACGCTCAGGCGTCTTATCCGGCCTACTCTTTTGCACTGTTGCAGGCCGGATAAGCGTAGCGTCATCCGGCATTATTCTATGTTACGCCGTTAACTTCACCGGTTCTTTGAAGTTATCGGCGGGTTCCAGCGCCAGATTCAGCGAAGTCAGCAGTGCACGCAATTTTTCATGAAACTCGCGCAGGGTGTACTCCAGGCGTTCAATCACTTCGGTCTCTTTAATCGGCACGGCGGTCCAGTTACCTTCTTTGTCAAACAGGCCAAACTGGTAGCTGTAGGTAAAGCGTTTTTCCTGCGCTTCCAGTTCCATCCACCAGCCCCAGAATTCACGTTTCTCAGGCGCTGGCTTCACGTTGACGCAAACAGCCAGGCAATCGAAAAAAAAACGATTATCTTCGCACTGCCCTTCGCGTATATACGGGCCAAGCGCAGTGAATTTCTTGATCAATCTACTTTTCGGGTGTCCACTCGGTAACGTCATTGCGATCTCCTTTGGTGAAGCAACTGTTTTACCAAAACAATAAAATTTAGCAATCCATTAACACAATCTGTGATTGATCCAACCAGTAATTTCTTTCAGCGCAGTGTCAAAATTGCGATACACCGGATTAAATGGAATCTCCATCAGCTTACCGTCGGAAGATGACGAGGTGATGAGCCGGGACTCCTCTTCCGGGCTAAACGGATCGTTTTTCCAGAAGCCAGATAACATCGGCGTTGGGCAGCGTCTGCCGAGCAACCCCTGCACCTTCAGTGAATAACGATTTAGCTCAACGCGCAGCGCTTCATCTGACGCATCATGCATCCCCAGACGGCTTGCCAGCACGTCAAGATACATTTCCGGCACCGTCCCCTGACGTTGTGAATCGCTTAACAACGCATGGACCACCGGCCCCAGACAGGCTACCGCTTTCAGTCGCGGCGCTTCCAGGTAGGCCAGACGTACCGCAACGTTAGCGCCAAAACGAAAACCAAACGCCACCACCCGGGTATGATCAACCCACGGCACCCCAGGCAGCGCTTTCAACACATGCTGATGCAGCAGACTGGAGTCCTGGGTGAGCTTCCATTTTGACGAGAATCCAACCGACGGCATATCCAGCGTCAGCATCGCCATACCGCGCGGCGCGAAGTAACGTTCGAACAGGGTGTAATAGTCCGTTTGCATGGAGTCCAGGCCGCCGCACATCAGTACGGTCGGGAACGGGCCATCCCCTTTCGGCATATGCAAAAACGCAGTGACAGGCGCGCCGCCGGGGATCGAAAACGCCATTTCACGCAGCGAGCCCGGCAAGCGTTGCGCGGCCTCTTCATACGCGCGGTTCGCCAGCGCCTGCGCCTGCTCCGCCAGCTCATCCCCTTTAAGATGCGGGTAAGCCGCAATGTTGTAGAGCGAGGAAGCGTGCAGCCAATGACGCCCGCTGCGCTGTGGGTCTGTTTCCTGGCAGGCTTTCTGCTGCCATTCCATCGCCTGTTTCGACCATTCAAAGATCCAGTTACCGCCACGGTAGCCAATCACCGTGTCATACAGCTCTTTGTCGGTTCGCTCGGCTTCGCTCATTACGATACGCGCCTGCACATCAAGGATTTCTCGCGGATCGATACCGCGCCAGATCCACATCAGACGGTTGATCATGCGATACCAGTGCGGCACGTTTTTACCATCCAGAGTGGACTGCACGGACGGCTGCGTTCCGTGATTGAAGCGCCGGACAAGCGTCGACGTTTCAGGATGTTTGAAGCGGGGTTTAAACAGGGTTTCGCTGAGGTTAGCCTGTGACATTCGTGCAGCCTCCAAGGGTACTTACTGAGGCCTATTGTAACGTGTGTGCGGCTAAAAAAAACAACGCCCGGCATTGCCAGGCGTTGAAAATTTCAGTGATTAGCGACCAGAGATTGGCGGGACGAATACCACGCCCATATCCCACGGCTGCTCAATCCAGGTGTCCTGCGGGATATCAATCACATAATCATCCACCAGCGGGCGGCCAGCCGGTTTAGCGAAGATAGTGACGAAATGAGCTTTAGGGTACATTTCGCGGATAGCAACAGCAGTACCGCCGGTATCGACCAGATCGTCGATCACGATGAAACCTTCACCATCGCCTTCCGCACGTTTCAGCACTTTCAGTTCGCGCTGGTTGTCGTGGTCGTAGCTGGAGATGCAAACGGTATCGACATGGCGAATACCCAACTCACGCGCCAGCAATGCGCCCGGTACCAGACCACCACGGCTGACGGCAATAATGCCTTTCCATTGTTCAGAAGGCATCAGGCGGCTTGCCAGTTTGCGTGCGTGAATCTGCAACATGTCCCAGGTGACGACGTATTTTTCGCTCATGTGAAGTGTCCCAGCCTGTTTATCTACGGCTTAAAAATTGAGGGTGAACCAGGTTGCGCGAGATTATAGAGACCTGACGCGCTAAAAACCAGTGTTTCGCGGAATCCAGCCCTCTTTTTACGTGCTTTATACTACCCGAAGACCAGGAAAGTGGTATTCTCAATCGCATCTCGCAAGCCCGACTTGTGGTGACAATCAATCTGCTAACCCTGTGGCCTGCAAGAAAGTTTTGCAGGACATCGTCAAGGAGACTTATCGTGTCTGAACTGTCTCAATTATCTCCACAACCGCTGTGGGATATTTTTGCAAAAATCTGTTCTATTCCTCATCCGTCCTACCATGAAGAGCAGCTCGCTGAACACATTATGGGCTGGGCCAAAGAGAAAGGTTTCCACGCTGAGCGCGATCGGGTCGGTAATATCCTGATTCGTAAACCTGCCACCGCAGGTATGGAAAACCGCAAGCCAGTGGTTTTGCAGGCGCACCTGGATATGGTTCCGCAGAAAAACAACGACACCGTACACGACTTCACCAAAGATCCGATCCAGCCTTATATTGACGGCGAGTGGGTAAAAGCCCGCGGCACCACGCTGGGCGCGGATAACGGCATTGGTATGGCTTCCGCGCTGGCCGTTCTGGCTGACGACAACGTCGCGCACGGCCCGCTGGAAGTGCTGCTGACCATGACGGAAGAAGCCGGTATGGACGGCGCATTCGGCCTTCAGTCTGGCTGGCTACAGGCCGATATTCTGATCAATACCGACTCCGAAGAAGAAGGTGAGATCTACATGGGCTGTGCAGGCGGTATCGATTTTACCTCTAACCTGCCGCTGTCCCGTGAAGCCATTCCGGCGGACTTCCAGAGTTTTAAACTGACGCTGAAAGGCCTGAAAGGCGGCCACTCCGGCGGCGAAATCCACGTCGGTCTCGGCAATGCCAACAAGCTGCTGGTGCGCTTCCTGGCGGATCATGCTGAAGAACTGGGTCTGCGTCTGGTTGATTTCAACGGCGGTACGCTGCGTAACGCTATCCCGCGTGAAGCCTTCGCCACCGTTGCCGTAGCGGCAGATAACGTCGATGCGCTGAAAACGCGGGTGAACGCTTATCAGGAGATCCTGAAAAACGAGCTGGCAGAGAAAGAGAAGAATCTGGTGGTTCTGCTGGAAGCTGCCGCTAACGACAAAGCGGCGCTGACTGCCCCGTCCCGCGACGGCTTTATCCGTCTGCTGAACGCCACGCCAAACGGCGTGATTCGCAATTCCGACGTAGCGAAAGGCGTGGTTGAGACGTCCCTGAACGTGGGCGTTGTGACCATGACCGACAACAACGTGGAAATCCACTGCCTGATCCGCTCGCTGATCGACAGCGGTAAAGACTACGTGGTGAGCATGCTGGATTCGCTGGGTAAACTGGCTGGCGCGAAAACCGAAGCAAAAGGCGGCTATCCGGGCTGGCAGCCAGATGCGAACTCGCCGGTAATGCACCTGGTGCGTGAAACTTACCAGCGTCTGTTCAATAAGACGCCGAACATCCAGATTATTCACGCGGGTCTGGAATGCGGTCTGTTCAAAAAACCGTACCCGGATATGGACATGGTCTCTATCGGGCCAACCATTACCGGCCCACACTCTCCAGATGAGCAGGTTCATATCGAAAGCGTCGGTCACTACTGGCGGCTTCTGACTGAACTGCTGAAGTCTATTCCGGCGAAGTAAAATTCTGCGCTAAATGCCGGATGGCGCTGCGCTTATCCGGCCTACAACTAACCCGGCCTACACGCTGATTTGTAGGCCGGATAAGGCATTTACTCCGCCATCCGGCAATACATCAAAGTCACAGCCCCAGCAGAAGCTGTCTTTCCAGTTGCGGGTCAAGTAGTGTAACGTGTAACCCTACCAGCCGCACGCCCCGCCCTCCCCGCCGCTCATTCCAGGTTTTACGCGCCGTCGTGATTAAATCGTCCTTGCTTAAACGCGGCCAGACGTGCTCCTGAGTGGTCAGTTGGAAATCGTTAAATTTTAATTTAACCCCCTGACGGGCAATGAGCAGGTCAGGCTTCACTTTTGCCAGCCGCCTTTCCAGCTCTGGATATAACCGCTCAATGATCGCCTCGCATTCCGCCCATTCGTGAATATCCTCCGCCAGCGTACGTTCAACGCCTATCGATTTACGCAGTCTTTCATTGTTCACATCCCGCTCATCAATCCCCTGGCTACGCTCCCATAACACGCGGCCAAACTTACCAAAGCGCTTGAGTAACATCGCCAGATCGTACTTTTGCACGTCTTCACAGGTACGCAGCCCCATCGTTTCCAGCCTGGCCGCAGACACTTTACCCACTCCCGGAATTTTCCCCAGCGGTAAGGTTTTGAGAAACTCAGGAACATCGGCGGGGGTAATCACATATTGCCCATTCGGTTTATTAAGATCAGAAGCAATTTTTGCCAGAAACTTAACCGGAGCAATACCTGCTGATGCGGTGAGCTGGAGTTCGTTAAAAATCGTCTGACGGATTTCCTGAGCGATAAGCGTGGCGGAGCCGTGGCAATAAGTGCTGTCGGTGACGTCCAGATAGGCTTCATCCAGCGAAAGCGGCTCTATACGCGAGGTATAACGAGAGAAGATTTCACGGATATGCTGCGACGCTTCTTTATACGCCTCAAACCGCCCCGGCAATAGCGTGAGGTGCGGGCAAAGCTTAAGCGCCATACCGGTCGGCATCGCGCTGCGCACGCCAAATTTGCGGGCGGGATAATTTGCCGTACTGATAACGCCCCTGCGCTCGCGGCTGCCGCCGATAGCAATGGGAATATCACGCAGGGCCGGGTTATCGCGCATTTCAACCGCCGCGTAAAAACAGTCCATATCAACATGTATGATTTTGCGCATGGCTCACCTCTGCAATACTGTTTAAGTATACAGTATATTTTGTATTGTGAGAAGCGAGTGGAAATTAAGCCGCGGCAGAATGCGCCGGGTTCTGACTGCCTTGACGGCTAAATTTCAGTATAAAGAGAAACTAAATTGTAAACGCATCGCCTGGGGCTTGCGAAAAACTGCCGTGGTGATAATGTGAGCGCACCAAATACGGATTAGTCTGATTTGGGGACTCTGTTTGCCGTTCTGGCGTGTGTAACCGTTTTATCAAGGAATAAGCAGTATGCGTAAAATCGCATTTTTTCTTGCGATGCTTCTGATCCCGTGCGTCTCATTTGCCGGTTTGCTAAGCAGTAGCAGCCCAACCACGCCAGTCAGCAAAGAATATAAGCAGCAGTTGATGGGGTCGCCTGTCTATATTCAGATCTTTAAAGAAGAGCGTACGCTCGATCTGTACGTCAAGATGGGTGAGCAATATCAATTGCTCGACAGCTACAAAATTTGCAACTATTCCGGTGGATTAGGCCCCAAACAGCGCCAGGGTGACTTTAAAAGCCCGGAAGGTTTTTACAGCGTCCAGCGTAATCAGCTCAAACCGGATAGCCGTTTCTATAAGGCCATTAATATCGGTTTTCCGAACGCCTATGACCGCGCACACGGTTATGAAGGTAAGTATCTGATGATCCACGGCGCCTGCGTTTCCGTCGGTTGCTATGCCATGACCGACAGCGGCATTGATGAGATTTTCCAGTTTGTAACCGGCGCCCTGGTATTCGGGCAATCCAGCGTACAGGTGAGCATCTATCCCTTCCGCATGACCGATGCAAATATGCAGCGCCATAAGTATTCGTATTACAAAGATTTCTGGACGCAGCTAAAACCGGGCTACGACTACTTTGAGCAAACCCGTAAGCCACCAACAGTTTCCGTTGTTGATGGCCGTTACGTGGTCAGCAAACCGTTGAGCCATGAAGTGGTTCAGCCACAGCTGGCGTCAAACTATACGCTCCCCGAGACAAAATAATCGCCATTCGCCTGGCATAATCTTTTGCCAGGTTTCATTTCCCGTCAGCGGCTGCGTTGCAATCACGGTAACCACATCATTCGGTGTGGTTTGTGAACTGAAGTCGATTTCCACATCCTGGTCCAACAGCGTGGCAACGCCAAACGGCGCGCGGCGGGTGATCCAGAATAAATTGGTCGAGCAATAGGCCATGACATAGCGCCCGTCTGACAGCAGCATGTTGAAGACGCCTTTCTTACGGAGTTCTTCTGCCAGCGTCGCAATATATTTAAATACCGCCATCATATTGCCCGGCGTGCGCGGATAACGCTGCGTCAGCTTATGCAGCAGCCAGCAGAACGCTTTTTCGCTGTCCGTCTCACCAACCGGGCGAAAATTACCGGTTTCAAGCGATTTGTAGCCGTTGAGCTGCCCGTTATGCGCATACGTCCAGTTACGCCCCCAAAGCTCACGGGTAAACGGATGCGTATTTTCCAGCGCCACTTCCCCACGATTCGCCTGGCGAATATGGGCAACGACGGAACAGGATTTGATGGGATAGTCTTGCACCAGTCTGGCGATGGGCGAATTAAAACTGGGTTGCGGATCTTTAAACGTGCGACACCCTTTACCTTCATAAAACGTAATGCCCCAGCCGTCTTTGTGCGGCCCGGTTCCTCCACCACGCTGAACCAGCCCGGTGAAACTAAAGCAAATATCGGTTGGCACATTGGCGCTCATCCCGAGCAGTTCGCACATACATCACCTACCTTAAAACGCTGAACCGCCTGATGGCGCTGCGCTTATCAGGCCTGGACAAATCAAATGTAGGCCGGATAAGACGCTTTAACGTCGTCATCCGGCAAAAACACAGTAAAGAATTATCCGCTTACTTAACCATCTCTTTTTCGATCAATTGGATCAGGATATGAATCACTTTGATATGGATTTCCTGAATACGATCAGCATAACCGAAATGCGGCACGCGAATTTCAATATCCGCCGTCCCTGCCATTTTACCGCCGTCTTTCCCGGTCAGGGTGATGACTTTCATTCCCTTCTCGCGTGCTGCGGCAATCGCTTTAATCACGTTACCAGAGTTGCCCGAAGTTGAGATCCCTAACAGCACATCCCCTTCACGGCCAACCGCTTCAACGTAGCGGGAGAAAACATAGTCGTAACCAAAATCATTACTGACACAGGAGATATGGCTGACGTCAGAAATAGCGATCGCCGGGTAGCCTGGACGGTTTTCGCGGTAGCGACCGGTCAGCTCTTCGGCAAAATGCATCGCGTCGCAATGAGAGCCGCCGTTACCGCAGGAAAGTACCTTGCCACCCGCTTTAAAACTGTCTGCCAGCAGGACCGCCGCGCGCTGAATAGCGTGAATATTGGCTTCATCTTTTAAAAAATTGGCCAGCGTTTCCGCCGCTTCGTTCAGTTCGTTACGAATAAGATCCTGGTACATGAGGATATCCTTCAGCATGAATGTAATTGACAGATGCAGTGTACCGGATAGCGCAGAAAGCGAGAAGCACAAGCCACAGGAATGCCGCTGGCTTTTGATTTTTTGTGCCGGTGAAAACGGCAACAATGTGAGCTTCGTTGTAATTATTTTGTAAACACATTGCTAAAAGAAATGACATCCACTACAACCATATCATCACAAGTGGTCAGACCTCCTACAAGCAAGGGAGCTTTTCGTTATGATGATTTTGAGTATTCTCGCAACGGTTGTTCTGCTCGGCGCGCTGTTTTATCACCGCGTGAGCTTATTCCTCAGCAGCCTGATTTTACTCGCATGGACAGCCGCGCTGGGCGTTGCTGGCCTGTGGTCTATCTGGGTGCTGGTTCCTCTGGCCATTATCCTCGTACCGTTTAACGTTACGCCGATGCGTAAGTCGATGATCTCTGCACCAGCGTTTCGTAGCTTCCGTAAAGTGATGCCGCCGATGTCGCGCACGGAGAAAGAGGCCATTGATGCCGGTACAACATGGTGGGAAGGCGATCTCTTCCAGGGCAAACCTGACTGGAAAAAATTGCACAACTATCCGCAACCGCATCTGACTGCTGAAGAACAGGCGTTCCTGGATGGCCCGGTAGAAGAAGCCTGCCGTATGGCGAATGATTTCCAGATCACGCACGAATTAGCCGATCTGCCGCCGGAGTTGTGGGACTACCTGAAAGAGCATCGCTTCTTCGCGATGATCATCAAGAAAGAGTATGGCGGCCTGGAGTTTTCGGCGTATGCGCAGTCTCGCGTGCTGCAAAAACTCTCTGGCGTTTCCGGGATTCTGGCGATTACCGTGGGCGTGCCTAACTCATTAGGCCCAGGCGAACTGCTGCAACACTACGGTACTGAAGAGCAGAAAAACCATTACCTGCCGCGTCTGGCGCGTGGTCAGGAGATCCCTTGCTTCGCGCTGACCAGCCCGGAAGCGGGCTCCGATGCGGGCGCAATTCCTGATACCGGCGTCGTCTGCATGGGCGAATGGCAGGGCCAGCAGGTACTGGGTATGCGCCTGACCTGGAACAAACGTTACATTACGCTGGCCCCTATCGCGACCGTGCTGGGCCTGGCCTTTAAACTCTCTGACCCGGAAAAACTGCTGGGTGGTGAAGAAGAATTGGGTATCACCTGTGCGCTGATCCCGACCTCAACGCCTGGCGTCGAAATTGGTCGCCGTCACTTTCCGCTGAACGTACCATTCCAGAACGGGCCTACGCACGGCAAAGATATCTTTGTGCCGATCGACTACATCATTGGCGGGCCGAAGATGGCAGGACAGGGCTGGCGTATGCTGGTGGAATGCCTGTCGGTAGGCCGTGGTATCACGCTGCCATCCAACTCGACCGGCGGGGTTAAATCCGTCGCGCTGGCAACCGGGGCATATGCCCATATTCGTCGCCAGTTCAAAATCTCTATCGGCAAGATGGAAGGTATTGAAGAGGCGCTGGCGCGCATTGCCGGTAACGCCTACGTAATGGACGCCGCAGCGTCGCTGATTACCTACGGCATTATGCTGGGTGAAAAACCGGCGGTGCTGTCAGCTATCGTCAAGTACCACTGTACCCATCGCGGCCAGCAGTCCATCATCGACGCAATGGACATTACCGGTGGTAAAGGCATTATGCTCGGCGAAAGCAACTTCCTGGCGCGTTCTTACCAGGGGGCGCCTATCGCCATCACCGTTGAAGGTGCGAATATCCTGACCCGCAGCATGATGATCTTCGGTCAGGGGGCGATTCGCTGTCATCCGTATGTTCTGGAAGAAATGGCCGCCGCGCAAAGCAACGATGTGAATGCGTTCGACAATCTGCTGTTTAAACATATCGGCCATGTCGGTAGCAACAAAGTACGCAGCTTCTGGCTCGGTCTGACCCGCGGCCTGACCAGCTACACCCCGACCAGCGACGCAACGAAACGTTATTACCAGCACCTTAACCGACTGAGCGCCAACCTGGCCCTGCTGTCTGATGTCTCAATGGCGGTGTTGGGCGGTAGCCTGAAACGTCGTGAACGTATCTCCGCACGCCTGGGCGATATTTTAAGCCAGCTGTATCTGGCCTCCGCCGTGCTGAAACGCTATGACGATGAAGGCCGTAACGAAGCCGATCTGCCGCTGGTGCACTGGGGCGTACAGGATGCGTTGTATCAGGCGGAGCAAGCGATGGATGAACTGCTGCAAAACTTCCCGAACCGTTTTGTTGCGGGTCTGCTGAACGTGGTGATCTTCCCAACCGGTCGTCACTACCTTGCCCCTTCCGACAAGCTGGATCATAAGGTCGCGCAGATTCTACAAGTACCGAGCGCAACCCGTTCACGTATCGGTCGCGGTCAATACCTGACGCCGAGCGAGCATAACCCGGTCGGCTTGCTGGAAGAAGCGCTGCTGGACGTAATAGCGGCAGATCCTATCCACCAGCGGATCTGCAAAGAGCTGGGTAAAAATCTGCCGTTTACCCGTCTGGATGAACTGGCGCATAACGCGCTGGCAAAAGGGCTGATTGATAACGATGAAGCCGCCATTCTGGTGAAAGCGGAAGAAAGCCGTCTGCGCAGCATTAACGTTGATGATTTTGATGCCGACGCGCTGGCGACTCAGCCGGTAAAGTTGCTAGAGAAGCAAGTGCGTAAAGTAGAAGCCGCTTAATCCTCACCTCCCCTGAAAGCCCCGCTTCTGCGGGGCTTTTTATTGCCACATTTTCGTTGATGCTCATGCTACAGTGTAAAAATGCTGTTCAACGAGGAGCCCCGATCGTGCCTGGTTTGAAAATTACTCTGTTGCAACAACCGCTGGTCTGGATGGACGGTCCGGCCAATTTACGTCATTTTGACAGACTGCTGGAAACCATCACCGGACGTGACGTCATTGTTTTACCTGAAATGTTTACCACCGGTTTTGCGATGGAAGCCGCACTTCAGTCACTCCCGCAAGAAGATGCGATCGACTGGATGCTGGCCAAAGCACAACAGACTGATGCCCTGATTGCGGGCAGCGCTGCGTTGCAAACCGAACGTGGCCCGGTAAACCGCTTTTTACTGGTTGAACCTGACGGCAACGTTCATTGCTATGATAAACGCCATCTGTTCCGCATGGCGGATGAACATCATCATTACCAGGCGGGCGATAAACGTGTTGTCGTTGAATGGCGCGGCTGGCGTATTCTGCCGTTAGTGTGTTATGACCTGCGTTTTCCGGTATGGTCCCGCAATCTTAATGATTATGACCTGGCGCTGTATGTAGCGAACTGGCCTGCTCCACGTTCGCTACACTGGCAGGCGCTGCTCACCGCACGCGCGATTGAAAACCAGGCCTATGTAGCAGGCTGCAACCGTGTTGGCACTGACGGCAACGGGCACCATTACCGTGGGGACAGCCGGGTGATTAACCCGCAAGGAGAGATTATCGCCACCGCCGAGCCACATCAGGCGACACGTATTGATGCAGATCTGTCACTCACGGCGTTACGGGAATACCGCGAGAAATTTCCGGCATGGCAGGACGCCGACCCGTTCACGTTACGCTGATGATTGTTCATCCTTCTCTGCAACGATTCTGGCATTTCTACAGAGAAGGATAATTTTTGTTGAAGGCTAAAACGACGAAAGCCTGAATCATTTCTGATTCAGGCTTTCTGAATAGTGGCGGAACGGACGGGACTCGAACCCGCGACCCCCTGCGTGACAGGCAGGTATTCTAACCAACTGAACTACCGCTCCGCGTTGTGTTCCTCTTGGGAACGAAGCGCATATTACGGATTGCCTCGCACCTCGTCAACGGTTTTTCTCACGTTTTGAATCGTTTGCTGTAAAAATCACCCGGACGGCTATTTTTACGTCGTAAAACCCCGAATTACGCTCGCCAGAGGCAACTTCCGCCTTTCTTCTGCACCAGGTCGAGACGCGACTCATGCGCCATCAGCTCTTCATCAGTCGCTAAAACAACGCGTAACTTGCTGGCCTGGCGGACAATACGCTGGATTGTCGCTTCACCCTGCTGTTGCTGCGTTTCCCCTTCCATTGAGAAGGCCATCGACGTTTGCCCGCCGGTCATCGCCAGATAGACATCGGCCAGAATCTGGGCATCAAGCAATGCGCCGTGCAGCGTACGTTTGCTGTTATCTATCTCATAGCGTGAACAAAGCGCATCAAGGCTGTTACGCTTGCCGGGGAACATCCTCCTCGCCAGCGCCAGGCTATCGGTGATTTTGCAGAACTCGCTTGTTTTCGGAATACCACGACTGAGCTTGGCGAACTCATAATCCATAAAGCCGATATCAAACGATGCGTTATGGATCACCAGTTCCGCGCCACGGATATACTCCAGGAAGTCGTCAACCACATCGGCAAAAACGGGTTTATCAAGCAGAAATTCATCTGCAATACCGTGTACGCCGAACGCTTCCGGGTCCACCAGTCGGTCCGGTTTTAGATAGACGTGGAAGTTATTGCCGGTAAGGCGGCGGTTCACGACCTCGACGGCACCGATCTCAATGATCTTATGGCCTTCGTAGTGGGCGCCAATCTGGTTCATACCGGTGGTTTCGGTATCGAGGACGATCTGTCGTGTAATTGCAGTGCTCATAGCGGTCATTTATGTCAGACTTGTCGTTTTACGATCGATTTCAATTACAGGAAGTCTACCAGAGATGCTTAAACAGGTAGAAATTTTCACCGATGGCTCTTGCCTGGGAAATCCAGGTCCAGGTGGTTATGGCGCTATTTTACGCTATCGCGGCCATGAAAAAACCTTTAGTGAAGGATATAGCCTCACAACTAACAATCGCATGGAGCTTATGGCGGCCATCGTCGCGCTGGAAGCGTTAAAAGAACATTGTGAAGTCACATTAAGCACGGACAGCCAGTATGTCCGCCAGGGAATTACGCAATGGATCCACAACTGGAAAAAGCGCGGCTGGAAAACAGCAGAGAAAAAGCCGGTAAAGAATGTCGATCTCTGGAAGCGCCTTGATGCCGCGCTGGGCCAACATCAAATCAAATGGGAATGGGTAAAAGGCCATGCCGGCCATCCTGAAAACGAACGTTGCGATGAGCTGGCGCGTGCGGCAGCGATGAATCCTACGCAGGAAGACGTTGGCTATCAGGCAGAGGCTTAAGCGTCTGGCTTACGGTATTGCCGGGTCGCGCCCACGGCCTGGCGAATCCGCGCTTTGCTTTTATTTTGTTTCATCGGGTTAAGCGTAAGCGGAATGGTTCGCTTACGCGCCACAATCAGTTGCAGGCAGCCCAACGCCGGAATATGCGTGCTCAGCAGCTTTCCACCTTGCTTTGACCAGGGTAAAACATGAAAACGGCTGTAGTGCAGCACTTCAAAATTCAATAATGAGAGCCAGTCCAGTTGGCGCATCAGCGTAAACATCCGGCTGTTATAAGGTGAAGATTTACGCAAGACGGGCACCAGCTTACGCAGGCCCATCAGGCTAATCGGGTTAAAACCACTCAAAACCAGCCAGCCATCATCAATTAACACCCGGTCGGCTTCACGCAGTAACCGATGTGGGTCGACGCACCACGGTAGCGTATGCGCCAACAGACAAACATCAACAGACTTATCGGCAAAGGGAAGATGTAAGGGATCGGCCTGAACCTGGACGGGCGCGCCTTGCAGGGAAATATTGACTTGATGAGAAACGGCGCACGCTTCAGAGTTGATTTCTGCGCTTAAATTACCAATTTTAAGCAAA
Organism: Citrobacter koseri ATCC BAA-895; assembly: GCF_000018045.1. Taxonomy (NCBI): domain Bacteria; kingdom Pseudomonadati; phylum Pseudomonadota; class Gammaproteobacteria; order Enterobacterales; family Enterobacteriaceae; genus Citrobacter; species Citrobacter koseri. The sequence goes on from NC_009792.1 coordinate 2,751,324, forward strand.
TGAAAACCATACATTTTGGCGAACCACGGGTTAAGCTGATGCTCCAGCGCCTCACGATAGTATTCACCCCAGGGCAAATCGCCCCAGCGATGGGGAGCTATGACTGTTTGAGGGATCCTTGCCGGTTTCATCACAACCTTCCGCTACGCACTAAGAGGTAATTTATGAATCTTAACAGTATTCCCGCATTTCAGGACAATTACATCTGGGTTCTGAGTAATAATGAAGGACGTTGCCTGATCGTTGATCCTGGCGAAGCGGCTCCCGTGCTAAATGCCATCAAAGAGAAGAACTGGCAGCCGGAAGCGATTTTCCTCACTCACCATCACCACGACCATGTTGGCGGCGTGAAAGAACTTCTTCAACATTTTCCGCACGTAGTGGTTTACGGACCGGCAGAAACACAAGATAAGGGAACCACGCGCGTAGTCAAAGATGGCGATAGCGCCCTCGTTTTAGGGCATGAATTTAGTATATTTGCCACACCAGGTCACACTTTAGGACATATCTGTTACTTTAGCCATCCTTACCTTTTCTGCGGCGACACCCTTTTCTCTGGAGGTTGTGGACGCCTGTTTGAAGGTACAGCATCACAGATGTATCAATCACTTAAAAAAATCAGCGCCCTTCCTGACGATACACTGATTTGTTGCGCACATGAGTATACTTTAGCAAACATGAAGTTTGCATTGAGCATCCTACCGCACGATTCGTTCATAAATGAATATTATCGTAAAGTTAATGAGTTACGCGCAAAAAACCAAATTACACTCCCCGTAATTCTGAAAAATGAGCGGAAAAATAATATTTTTTTGAGAACGGAAGATCCTGATTTAATTAATGAAATAAACAAAGAAACAAAGTTGCAACAACCTGAAGAGCGTTTTGCCTGGTTAAGGTCAAAGAAAGACAGCTTCTGACAATTCCTACTTGTCATTGGCGAACTTCGCCGTTATGATCGGTCGTCTTTTAAGCAACTATTGACACACACATGAAGGCAAAAGCGATATTACTCGCCTCTGTCCTGCTTGTGGGGTGCCAGTCGTCTCAGAACACTGGCAACGTCCAACAGCACGCACAGAGCCTTTCTGCAGCTGGTCAAGGGGAAGCAGGAAAGTTTACGAGTCAGGCACGATGGATGGACGATGGGACGTCTCTCGCGCCAGATCAAGACTTGTGGGCTTTCATTGGCGACGAGCTAAAGATGGGAATTCCGGAGAACAACCGGATACGCGAACAGAAACAGAAGTATTTACGCAATAAGAGCTATCTCCACGATGTAACTTTACGGGCAGAGCCGTATATGTACTGGATAGCCGGGCAGGTTAAGAAACGTAACATGCCGATGGAACTGGTACTACTACCCATAGTGGAGAGCGCTTTTGACCCACACGCAACGTCTGGCGCCAATGCCGCAGGCATCTGGCAGATCATTCCGAGCACAGGGCGCAATTATGGTTTGAAACAGACCCGCAATTATGATGCGCGTCGTGACGTTGTGGCTTCCACAACGGCCGCGTTAGATATGATGCAGCGTCTGAATAAGATGTTTGATGGCGACTGGCTGTTGACCGTTGCAGCTTATAATAGCGGCGAAGGTCGCGTGATGAAGGCAATCAAAGCGAATAAGGCGCGTGGCAAAGCCACCGACTTCTGGTCGCTTTCGTTACCTCAGGAAACGAAGCTGTACGTGCCAAAAATGCTGGCATTGAGTGATATTCTCAAAAACAGCAAACGCTATGGCGTGCGTCTGCCAACCACAGACGAAAGTCGTGCGCTGGCGCGCGTTCGTTTGAGCAGCCCGGTTGAGATGGCACAGGTTGCAGATATGGCGGGCATGTCCGTCACCAAGCTGAAGGCGTTTAATGCTGGCGTGAAAGGCTCTACGCTAGGCGTTAGCGGCCCACAGTACGTGATGGTGCCAAAGAAGCATGCAGAACAACTGCGTGAGTCTCTGGCTTCAGGCGAAATTGCTGCCGTACAGTCTACGCTGGTCGCAGACAATATGCCGCTGAACAGCCGTAGCTACAAAGTTCGCTCTGGCGATACGCTTTCCGGCATCGCGGCACGCCTTGGCGTGAGCACGAAAGATTTGCAGCAGTGGAATAGCCTGCGCGGATCTAACCTGAAAGTGGGCCAAAGTCTGACGATTGGCGCAGGCAGTAGCGCACAGCGTCTGGCCAACAACAGCGATAGCATTACCTATCGTGTGCGGAAAGGTGATTCGCTTTCAAGCATCGCCAAACGTCACGGGGTGAACATCAAAGATGTGATGCGCTGGAACAGCGATACAGCAAATCTGCAACCAGGCGATCAGCTAACGTTGTTTGTGAAGAACAGCAGCACACCTGACTCCTGATAGCATGACTCAGAAAAGGCACTGGTTTCCCCCCAGTGCCTTTTTTATTTATGCCGCTTTATGCGCCTCAACCATAATCGTATCGCTGGTAAACGAACCGTCCTCCTGCAAAGCGAAATACGCTTTTACCTCCGCGGATGCGCTCTCCTGATACAAACGAATAGCCTCAACCAGCGCCGCAGGCGTACGCATTCTCGCTACCCATGAACTGAACTCCAGCGGTAAGCGGTCCGTTAACAACGTATCGACAATCATATTCGCATCATTAACCAGAGACAGCCACTCACCGCTGGAGTAGTTACGTACATGAGAAGTGTCGCGTAACGCTTCTACAGCCTGTAACCAGATATCGCGCACCGGATGCCCAGGCGACATCACATCCATCATAATCAACACGCCACCCGCTTTCAGAACCCGGTTGACTTCACGCAGTGCCAGCCCAACATCATGCCAGTGATGTGCAGAATAGCGGCTAATCACAACATCAAAGGCGTGATCCTCAAACGGCAGATTTTCAGCATACCCCTGTCGGGTCGCGATATTTTCTAAACCTTTCTCTTTCGCCGCCTGTACGACGACCTCAAGCATCTGCGAAGACAAATCGTAAGCCACCACCTGCTTTACGTTCTGCGCAGCAATAAAACTGGCGTGCCCGGCGCCACATCCCATATCCAGTACGCTGGCATGTGGAAAAGAGGACAGCCGTTCCGCCAGTCGCTGTAAGTCACGACCAGAAGCATGAACGGTACTGGTTAAATAGGCATTTGCCTGAGAGCCAAACTGCTTTTCGACGTTGTCATGGTGGGAGTGTGTTGTCATCGTGTTGTCCTTTGGTTGTTTGCAAAATAAAGGGCAGCACCACTTCAGGCCTGCCCCACGGCAGACCTGACACACCTTATTGTTCAGGTTTGCCGGGACTGAATTCAACGAGTAGCGGGTTATGATCGGAGGCGCGCGTGACCAGTACGGAAGCCTCGCTAACGTTCAAACCTCGATAAAACACAAAATCAAGAGGACGGCCAAACGCCCGTCGGCGCTGATCGTCAGTAAAACGCACCTGGCGCAGGGACATCTCGCGCGCAAAGCGATACAACGCGTTCATTCGTGGTCGGCTCCAGGCATTAAAATCACCGGCCATAATCACCGGGCCGCTGTGATGCGCAATTTGATCGCCAATAGGAAGTAACTGCTTACTATACACATCCACCCCAAGACTGAAGTTAACGGCGTGAATGTTTACCACCATCAACAATCGCGTATCAGGCAAAGGATAAACGGTCACCAGCGCTGACTTCGCCAGACGTAAGATGGGCTCACGTTCGCGCAGCGGGCAGCAGTAGACGGGATGAGCAGCAGAAAGCGTCATAACACCCGAAGGATGCTGAGGTAACACAAAAGCGGGAACCTGATCGGCTGCAAGATAGTTAGCGGTCGCAAACTGCACCAATTCGGGCGTGGTTTGCGCTTCCTGTAATAAAACCAGGTGCGCATCTTTGCCAAAGTTTTTCAGCACCGATAACCATTCGGCCCGCTGCTGTTTAAAGATATTCCACACCAGAATCCGAATGCGGTCTTCACTGCTTAACGGCACTCCGGCGGGTAATGCCTGGCCAATACTCGCAAACGACCCAGGCGGTAAAATCCGCTCGGCGGGTTGTCCGGCAATATAGCGCATGGCATAAGTATTTTTTCGCACGTTTGACTTTAAAACCTCTGTAACGTCAACCAGCCCGGGCACGGACTGGTTATTCTGTTATAGGGATTTTAGCTCACACTTTCAACGAGCAGTTACATATTGTTTTGTAAGCAAGCGCTTACCTCCGTAAATTTAACCAGGAACAGCGCGAACTGGCCTATCCAACCGATCACAGGTTAACGCCGTCAGAACAGGCGCTCCGGCCACCACACCTCACGCGCAGATTGAAACCAACAGCCCAGGATGTTTTAATGAAAAAATAGCCAAAATATCAATGTAATTTTGCTTCAGGTGCAAAAATGAAAGCCACTTCAGAAGAACTCGTGATATTTGTTGCCGTAGTCGAAAGCGGTAGCTTTAGCCGCGCTGCGGAGCAACTTGGACAGGCGAATTCTGCGGTCAGCCGGGCGGTCAAAAAGCTGGAAATGAAACTGGGCGTGAGTCTGCTTAATCGCACAACACGCCAGTTGAGTCTGACGGAAGAAGGCGAACGTTATTTTCGTCGCGTGCAGTCAATACTACAAGACATGGCCGCCGCTGAAACGGAGGTGATGGAAACGCGAAGCACTCCACGCGGTCTGTTGCGTATCGACGCCGCCACGCCGGTGATACTGCACTTTCTGATGCCGCTGGTTAAGCCTTTTCGCGAGCGTTATCCAGAAATGACGCTATCACTGGTTTCCTCAGAAACATTCATCAATCTGATTGAACGAAAGGTCGATGTCGCCATACGTGCCGGGACGCTGACCGATTCAAGCCTGCGCGCCCGCCCGCTCTTTACCAGTTATCGAAAGATTATCGCGTCGCCGGATTATATTGCCCGCTTTGGCAAACCCGAAACCATTGAAGAGTTAAAACAGCATCTATGTCTCGGATTCACTGAACCGGCTTCGCTCAATACATGGCCTGTAGCATGCAGCGACGGACAACTCCATGAAATCAGCAGCGGTCTGTCGTCAAATAGCGGTGAGACGCTCAAGCAGCTTTGTCTGAGTGGTAACGGGATCGCCTGCCTGTCTGACTATATGATTGATAAAGAAATCGCGCGGGGAGAGCTTGTGGAGCTGATGGCCGATAAGCGCCTACCGGTAGAGATGCCTTTCAGTGCCGTTTATTACAGCGATCGTGCGGTCAGTACCCGCATTCGGGCATTTATCGATTTTCTCAGCGATCATGTAAAAACAGCCCCCGAAGGAGCTGTAAAAGAGGGTTAAGGATACAGAGAGAATGTTAGCCGATCAGTCCCACTCTGGCGCCAGACCTTCCGGGCTGACAAGGCGATCGTTGCAGTCCAGTGCGGCAATCGCCTTTTTATCTTCGGCATCCAGATGCAGATCGAGCGCCAGCAGGTTGCTTGCCAGGTTTTCACGTTTAGTGGAAGAAGGAATTACGGAGTAGCCTTCTCCCATTGCCCATGCAAGGATCACCTGCGCCGAAGTCGCATTGTGCTTAGCGGCAATACGGGCAATCACTTCATCTTTCAGTGCCTTACCATAAGCCAACGTCATGTAAGAGGTGATGTGAATTCCATGCTGTTTTGCCCAATCCACGACCTTGCGGTTTTGCAGATACGGAGACAGTTCAATCTGGTTAGTCGCAATGTTTTCTGCGCCGACAGCGGCAATGGCTTTTTCCATCAACGGGATAGTAAAGTTAGAAATACCGATTTCGCGCGTCAGTCCCTGCTCTTTTGCTTCCAGCAGCGCCTGCATGAACTCTTCGACAGATACCGCATCGTTTGGTGACGGCCAGTGGATCAATGCCAGATCCACATAATCAGTGCGCAGTTTTTCCAGACTTTCTTTCAGACTCAGGATCAGCTTCTCTTTGCTGAGATTTTCAGTCCAGATCTTGGTGGTGATGTACAGCTCGCCGCGCGGGATGCCACTTTCGGCAATCGCCTGACCAACAGCCGCTTCATTATCATAGATTTGTGCAGTATCAATTGCACGATAGCCCAGTTCCAGCGCTGTTTTGACCGATGCGATAACAACATCGTCTTTCAGGCGAAAAGTACCTAAACCAAATGCAGGGATTGTCATTGAATTCCTCATTAATTGTTGTGTCGTTAACTGAGGAGGATTATCGCGGTTGTTTTTATGCGGAAAAAGATCGTAGAACGCAGAGGATTTTTGCGAAATAAGCAATAATGGAACAGCAGGCAAGAAAAAAGCCCTGAGCGTTAGCTCAGGGCTCTTAATAAGTGGCGGAACGGACGGGACTCGAACCCGCGACCCCCTGCGTGACAGGCAGGTATTCTAACCAACTGAACTACCGCTCCACCGAATTTTTCTACATCCACTGATTTCACATCAGCTTACTGCTTAATTTGATGCCTGGCAGTTCCCTACTCTCGCATGGGGAGACCCCACACTACCATCGGCGCTACGGCGTTTCACTTCTGAGTTCGGCATGGGGTCAGGTGGGACCACCGCGCTACGGCCGCCAGGCAAATTCTGTTCGTCTAATGCCTCTCGCATTAAACACTAATCTGTATCAGGCTGAAAATCGTCTCTCAAATCGCCAAAACATCTTCGGCGTTGTAAGGTTAAGCCTCACGGTTCATTAGTACCGGTTAGCTCAACGCATCGCTGCGCTTACACACCCGGCCTATCAACGTCGTCGTCTTCAACGTTCCTTCAGGACTCTCAAGGAGTCAGGGAGAACTCATCTCGGGGCAAGTTTCGTGCTTAGATGCTTTCAGCACTTATCTCTTCCGCATTTAGCTACCGGGCAGTGCCATTGGCATGACAACCCGAACACCAGTGATGCGTCCACTCCGGTCCTCTCGTACTAGGAGCAGCCCCCCTCAGTTCTCCAGCGCCCACGGCAGATAGGGACCGAACTGTCTCACGACGTTCTAAACCCAGCTCGCGTACCACTTTAAATGGCGAACAGCCATACCCTTGGGACCTACTTCAGCCCCAGGATGTGATGAGCCGACATCGAGGTGCCAAACACCGCCGTCGATATGAACTCTTGGGCGGTATCAGCCTGTTATCCCCGGAGTACCTTTTATCCGTTGAGCGATGGCCCTTCCATTCAGAACCACCGGATCACTATGACCTGCTTTCGCACCTGCTCGCGCCGTCACGCTCGCAGTCAAGCCAGCTTATGCCATTGCACTAACCTCCTGATGTCCGACCAGGATTAGCTGACCTTCGTGCTCCTCCGTTACTCTTTAGGAGGAGACCGCCCCAGTCAAACTACCCACCAGACACTGTCCGCAACCCGGATTACGGGCCCACGTTAGAACACCAGCCATTAAAGGGTGGTATTTCAAGGGCGGCTCCATGCAGACTGGCGTCCACACTTCAAAGCCTCCCACCTATCCTACACATCAAGGACCAGTGTTCAGTGTCAAGCTATAGTAAAGGTTCACGGGGTCTTTCCGTCTTGCCGCGGGTACACTGCATCTTCACAGCGAGTTCAATTTCACTGAGTCTCGGGTGGAGACAGCCTGGCCATCATTACGCCATTCGTGCAGGTCGGAACTTACCCGACAAGGAATTTCGCTACCTTAGGACCGTTATAGTTACGGCCGCCGTTTACCGGGGCTTCGATCAAGAGCTTCTCCGCGAGGATAACCCCATCAATTAACCTTCCGGCACCGGGCAGGCGTCACACCGTATACGTCCACTTTCGTGTTTGCACAGTGCTGTGTTTTTAATAAACAGTTGCAGCCAGCTGGTATCTTCGACTGATTTCAGCTCCATGGGTAAACCACTTCACCTACATATCAGCGTGCCTTCTCCCGAAGTTACGGCACCATTTTGCCTAGTTCCTTCACCCGAGTTCTCTCAAGCGCCTTGGTATTCTCTACCTGACCACCTGTGTCGGTTTGGGGTACGATTTCGTGTTACCTGATGCTTAGAGGCTTTTCCTGGAAGCAGGGCATTTGTCACTTCAGCACCGTAGTGCCTCGTCATCACGCCTCAGTGTTAAAGTGCACCGGATTTGCCTGGAGCACACACCTACACGCTTAAACCGGGACAACCGTCGCCCGGCCGACATAGCCTTCTCCGTCCCCCCTTCGCAGTAACACCAAGTACAGGAATATTAACCTGTTTCCCATCGACTACGCCTTTCGGCCTCGCCTTAGGGGTCGACTCACCCTGCCCCGATTAACGTTGGACAGGAACCCTTGGTCTTCCGGCGAGCGGGCTTTTCACCCGCTTTATCGTTACTTATGTCAGCATTCGCACTTCTGATACCTCCAGCATGCCTCACAGCACACCTTCAACGGCTTACAGAACGCTCCCCTACCCAACAACACATAGTGTCGCTGCCGCAGCTTCGGTGCATGGTTTAGCCCCGTTACATCTTCCGCGCAGGCCGACTCGACCAGTGAGCTATTACGCTTTCTTTAAATGATGGCTGCTTCTAAGCCAACATCCTGGCTGTCTGGGCCTTCCCACATCGTTTCCCACTTAACCATGACTTTGGGACCTTAGCTGGCGGTCTGGGTTGTTTCCCTCTTCACGACGGACGTTAGCACCCGCCGTGTGTCTCCCGTGATAACATTCTCCGGTATTCGCAGTTTGCATCGGGTTGGTAAGCCGGGATGGCCCCCTAGCCGAAACAGTGCTCTACCCCCGGAGATGAGTTCACGAGGCGCTACCTAAATAGCTTTCGGGGAGAACCAGCTATCTCCCGGTTTGATTGGCCTTTCACCCCCAGCCACAGGTCATCCGCTAATTTTTCAACATTAGTCGGTTCGGTCCTCCAGTTAGTGTTACCCAACCTTCAACCTGCCCATGGCTAGATCACCGGGTTTCGGGTCTATACCCTGCAACTTAACGCCCAGTTAAGACTCGGTTTCCCTTCGGCTCCCCTATTCGGTTAACCTTGCTACAGAATATAAGTCGCTGACCCATTATACAAAAGGTACGCAGTCACCCCATAAAGAGGCTCCCACTGCTTGTACGTACACGGTTTCAGGTTCTTTTTCACTCCCCTCGCCGGGGTTCTTTTCGCCTTTCCCTCACGGTACTGGTTCACTATCGGTCAGTCAGGAGTATTTAGCCTTGGAGGATGGTCCCCCCATATTCAGACAGGATACCACGTGTCCCGCCCTACTCATCGAGCTCACAGCCTGTGCGTTTTCGTGTACGGGACTTTCACCCTGTACCGTGCGACTTTCCAGACGCTTCCACTAACACACAAGCTGATTCAGGCTCTGGGCTCCTCCCCGTTCGCTCGCCGCTACTGGGGGAATCTCGGTTGATTTCTTTTCCTCGGGGTACTTAGATGTTTCAGTTCCCCCGGTTCGCCTCGTTAGCCTATGTATTCAGCTAACGATAGTGTGACGAATCACACTGGGTTTCCCCATTCGGACATCGCCGGGTCAAGGGTTCATATCACCTCGCCGGCGCTTTTCGCAGATTAGCACGTCCTTCATCGCCTCTGACTGCCAGGGCATCCACCGTGTACGCTTGGTCGCTTAACCTCACAACCCGAAGATGTTTCGTGAAACACTTCGTGTTGCGAAAATTTGAGAGACTCATACACACTTTACGTGTGTCGTTTCAATTTTCAGCTTGATCCAGATTTTTAAAGAGCAAATATCTCAAACGTCACCCGAAGATGAGTTTTGAGATATTAAGGCAGGTGACTTTCACTCACGAACCAGCAAGTGGCGTCCCCTAGGGGATTCGAACCCCTGTTACCGCCGTGAAAGGGCGGTGTCCTGGGCCTCTAGACGAAGGGGACACTGAAGTCTCAATCGCAAGACGCCTTGCTTCTTTCTTTTCATCAGACAATCTGTGTGGGCACTGCAAAGGCAGGTTCTTTCAGGTAAGGAGGTGATCCAACCGCAGGTTCCCCTACGGTTACCTTGTTACGACTTCACCCCAGTCATGAATCACAAAGTGGTAAGCGCCCTCCCGAAGGTTAAGCTACCTACTTCTTTTGCAACCCACTCCCATGGTGTGACGGGCGGTGTGTACAAGGCCCGGGAACGTATTCACCGTGGCATTCTGATCCACGATTACTAGCGATTCCGACTTCATGGAGTCGAGTTGCAGACTCCAATCCGGACTACGACATACTTTATGAGGTCCGCTTGCTCTCGCGAGGTCGCTTCTCTTTGTATATGCCATTGTAGCACGTGTGTAGCCCTGGTCGTAAGGGCCATGATGACTTGACGTCATCCCCACCTTCCTCCAGTTTATCACTGGCAGTCTCCTTTGAGTTCCCGGCCTAACCGCTGGCAACAAAGGATAAGGGTTGCGCTCGTTGCGGGACTTAACCCAACATTTCACAACACGAGCTGACGACAGCCATGCAGCACCTGTCTCACGGCTCCCGAAGGCACATTCTCATCTCTGAAAACTTCCGTGGATGTCAAGACCAGGTAAGGTTCTTCGCGTTGCATCGAATTAAACCACATGCTCCACCGCTTGTGCGGGCCCCCGTCAATTCATTTGAGTTTTAACCTTGCGGCCGTACTCCCCAGGCGGTCGACTTAACGCGTTAGCTCCGGAAGCCACGCCTCAAGGGCACAACCTCCAAGTCGACATCGTTTACGGCGTGGACTACCAGGGTATCTAATCCTGTTTGCTCCCCACGCTTTCGCACCTGAGCGTCAGTCTTCGTCCAGGGGGCCGCCTTCGCCACCGGTATTCCTCCAGATCTCTACGCATTTCACCGCTACACCTGGAATTCTACCCCCCTCTACGAGACTCAAGCCTGCCAGTATCAGATGCAGTTCCCAGGTTGAGCCCGGGGATTTCACATCTGACTTAACAGACCGCCTGCGTGCGCTTTACGCCCAGTAATTCCGATTAACGCTTGCACCCTCCGTATTACCGCGGCTGCTGGCACGGAGTTAGCCGGTGCTTCTTCTGCGGGTAACGTCAATTGCTGCGGTTATTAACCACAACACCTTCCTCCCCGCTGAAAGTACTTTACAACCCGAAGGCCTTCTTCATACACGCGGCATGGCTGCATCAGGCTTGCGCCCATTGTGCAATATTCCCCACTGCTGCCTCCCGTAGGAGTCTGGACCGTGTCTCAGTTCCAGTGTGGCTGGTCATCCTCTCAGACCAGCTAGGGATCGTCGCCTTGGTGAGCCGTTACCCCACCAACTAGCTAATCCCATCTGGGCACATCTGATGGCAAGAGGCCCGAAGGTCCCCCTCTTTGGTCTTGCGACGTTATGCGGTATTAGCTACCGTTTCCAGTAGTTATCCCCCTCCATCAGGCAGTTTCCCAGACATTACTCACCCGTCCGCCACTCGTCAGCAAAGCAGCAAGCTGCTTCCTGTTACCGTTCGACTTGCATGTGTTAGGCCTGCCGCCAGCGTTCAATCTGAGCCATGATCAAACTCTTCAATTTAAGTTTGATGCTCGTGAATTAAACTTCGTAATGAATTACGTGTTCACTCAGAGACTTGGTATTCATTTATTGTCCGAAGACATTAAGAATCCATGTCACTTTGAGTGCCCACACAGATTGTCTGATAAATTGTTAAAGAGCAGTTGCGACGCGCTTTAGCGCTCTGTCGCGAGGTGGCGTATATTACGCTTTCCTCTTTCAGAGTCAACCCTGAATTTCAGGATTTTTCTCTTTAATCAACCGGCTGTTTGTGTGAAGTGATTCACATCCGCCGTGTCGATGGAGGCGCATTATAGGGAGTTCTCCGCAGGCCGCAATAGAAAAATGACAGAAAAATGACTGACTGCTGCATTCCCCAGCAAAACCCCGCCTTATACCCTTTTACACACAGAGTTATCCACAATCCTGGCGATCATTTCCTGAATCTCTCCTTAATAAAGACGCGCTCAATACAGGAATAAAAGGGTATCGAATGGAAAAAGAAAAATTCGCGAGCGTTGCGCAAACGTTTTCGTTACAATGCCACCGCAAAACAAGGATGCCCCGTAAGGGGCGTTAGCTGAGTTTTTCACGAAAAATTCAGCTAACGCTCTCTGTAATAGTCAAATCCAGGGGATTTACCATGCAACAACGTCGTCCAGTCCGCCGCGCTCTGCTCAGTGTTTCTGACAAGGCCGGTATCGTCGAATTCGCCCAGGCACTTTCCGCACGCGGTGTGGAGCTGCTGTCTACAGGGGGCACTGCCCGTCTGTTAGCAGATAAAGGTCTGCCGGTGACCGAAGTTTCCGATTACACCGGTTTCCCGGAAATGATGGATGGACGCGTGAAGACCCTGCATCCGAAAGTACACGGCGGTATTCTCGGTCGCCGTGGTCAGGATGACGGAATTATGGAACAACACGGTATCGCGCCAATCGATATGGTTGTTGTTAACCTGTACCCGTTCGCCCAGACTGTCGCTCGTGAAGGTTGCTCGCTGGAAGATGCCGTAGAGAACATTGATATCGGCGGCCCGACCATGGTGCGCTCCGCTGCCAAGAACCATAAAGATGTCGCTATCGTTGTAAAGAGCAGCGACTACGACGCCATTATTAAAGAGATGGATAGCAACGACGGTTCACTGACCCTTGATACCCGCTTCGATCTCGCCATTAAAGCCTTCGAACACACCGCTGCCTACGACAGCATGATTGCCAACTACTTCGGCAGCATGGTTCCGGCATATCACGGTGAAAGCAAAGAGGCTGCTGGCCGCTTCCCGCGTACCCTGAATCTGAACTTCATTAAGAAGCAGGATATGCGCTACGGCGAAAACAGCCACCAGCAGGCGGCCTTCTATATAGAAGAGAATGTGCAAGAAGCATCTGTTGCGACCGCGCAGCAGGTACAGGGCAAAGCGCTCTCCTACAACAACATCGCCGATACCGACGCGGCGCTGGAGTGTGTGAAAGAGTTCAGCGAGCCCGCCTGCGTCATCGTGAAGCACGCTAACCCGTGCGGTGTGGCGGTAAGCACTTCTATTCTCGACGCCTACGATCGCGCATACAAGACTGACCCGACCTCCGCATTCGGCGGCATCATCGCGTTTAACCGCGAACTGGATGCCGAAACGGCACAGGCCATCATCTCCCGTCAGTTTGTCGAAGTGATCATTGCGCCTTCCGCATCTGAAGACGCCCTGAAGATTACCGCCGCCAAACAGAACGTGCGCGTCCTGACCTGTGGTCAGTGGGCCGAGCGCGTCCCGGGCCTGGACTTCAAACGCGTTAACGGCGGCCTGCTGGTTCAGGATCGTGACCTGGGTATGGTGACCGAAGGCGAACTGCGCGTAGTGTCCAAACGTCAGCCGACCGAACAAGAGCTGCGTGACGCGCTGTTCTGCTGGAAAGTAGCGAAGTTTGTGAAATCCAACGCGATTGTGTACGCGAAAGAGAATATGACTATCGGTATTGGCGCGGGCCAGATGAGCCGCGTTTATTCCGCGAAGATCGCCGGTATTAAAGCGGGCGATGAAGGACTGGAAGTAAAAGGTTCCGCAATGGCCTCTGACGCGTTCTTCCCGTTCCGCGACGGTATTGATGCTGCGGCTGCCGTTGGCGTGAGCTGCGTGATCCAGCCCGGTGGCTCCATCCGTGATGATGAAGTCATTGCCGCCGCTGATGAACACGGCATTGCGATGATCTTCACCGACATGCGTCACTTCCGCCATTAATTCACGGAGCAGACAATGAAAGTATTAGTAATCGGCAACGGCGGGCGCGAACACGCCCTGGCGTGGAAAGCGGCACAATCACCGCAGGTTGAAACCGTGTATGTCGCGCCAGGTAACGCCGGAACAGCGCTGGAACCAGCGCTGCAAAACGTCGCTATTGGCGTCACGGATATTCCGGCACTGCTGAGCTTTGCCCAGAACGAGAAGATCGATCTGACCATCGTCGGCCCGGAAGCGCCGCTGGTGAAAGGCGTGGTGGATACTTTCCGCGCCGCTGGCCTGAAAATCTTTGGCCCAACCGAAGGCGCCGCACAGCTGGAAGGCTCCAAAGCCTTCACCAAGGATTTCCTCGCCCGTCACCAGATTCCGACGGCGGAGTACCAGAACTTCACGGAGATCGAACCCGCGCTGGCTTACCTGCGTGAGAAAGGCGCGCCGATCGTCATTAAAGCCGACGGATTGGCTGCCGGGAAAGGCGTGATTGTGGCGATGACGCTGATCGAGGCCGAAGCCGCAGTTCATGACATGCTGGCGGGTAACGCGTTTGGCGACGCGGGACACCGTATCGTGATCGAAGAGTTCCTCGACGGTGAAGAAGCGAGCTTCATCGTGATGGTCGATGGCGAACATGTGCTGCCAATGGCCACCAGCCAGGATCACAAACGCGTCGGCGATGGCGATACCGGGTTGAATACCGGCGGTATGGGCGCTTACTCCCCGGCACCGGTGGTGACCGACGAGGTTCATCAGCGCACGATGGAGCGCATCATTTGGCCAACCGTAAAAGGCATGGCGGCGGAAGGCAATACTTATACCGGCTTCCTGTACGCTGGGCTGATGATCGATAAACAGGGCAACCCGAAAGTTATCGAATTCAACTGCCGCTTTGGCGACCCGGAAACCCAGCCAATCATGCTGCGTATGAAATCCGATCTGGTTGAACTTTGTCTGGCTGCCTGCGACGGTAAGCTGGACGAGAAAACGTCTGAATGGGATGAGCGCGCATCGCTCGGCGTGGTGATGGCGGCTGGCGGTTATCCGGGCGACTACCGCACAGGCGATGTGATCCACGGTCTGCCGCTGGAAGAGGTGGCGGACGGTAAGGTATTCCATGCCGGCACCAAACTGGCGGAAGATGACCGGGTCGTAACAAGCGGCGGTCGCGTACTGTGCGCCACTGCGCTAGGCCATACCGTTGCCGAAGCACAGCAGCGTGCCTACGCGCTGATGGCAGATATCCGCTGGGATAACTGCTTTAGCCGCAAAGATATCGGCTGGCGCGCGATCGAACGCGAGCAAAACTAACGCTGACACCTCTTATCCGGCCTATGGAGAGCAACTGTAGGCCGGATAAGACGCAAGCCGCCATCCGGCAATCATCAGAACGTCTTCTCTATAGGTTGCCAGTGGCAGAAGTCTTCATTGGCCACCAGCAGCAGTTGAGAGCCATCAGGCGCCTCCAGCCATGCCACACTCACCTCTATTGATGAACGCTGCTGACGTCGCTCTATGTGGCTGATAGCCCACGCATCCAGGTCTGGTTTCAACGTTTCGCCTTCGCAGGTAGTTACCGTACGGTCTGCATGCCAGCGTCCCTGACGCAGTACGACGCGCCCCTGACGCAATGCGTCACTGGTCTGGCGGATCTGATTGGCGCGATAGCGGTATAAGGCGATCTGGTCGCTGGAAAGCTGCTGCTTCTGCCCGTCGACTTCATGCTGCATAAAACTGAGCTCGCCATGATCGTCGAAGCGTGCGCGAATATGTTCAGAAGGTTTGCTGTAAATATTGAGTTCAATCAGGGAGAGCATGTCGCCCTGCCAGCGGTATTCGCTGGTTGTGGTGCTGCCGTTACGCCACGGGCTAAAGACCGAGAGCAGATGGACGCCATCGCTGGAATCTTTACGCCAGATGCGTACCGCACCCTGGTCGTCAACATAACCGCTGGCCGTAAACGGTGGAAGCGTCGTGTTATGGCTACAAGCGGACAGCAACAGCGCGCCTGCCAACGTCAGCATACGACGCCAGACAGACAAAAGGGGCGAGAGCGCCCCTTCATTAAAACTGTTCACTGCCACGCGAATTACTTAACTGCGTCTTTCAGTGCTTTACCAGAAACAAACGCCGGTACATTCGCTGCAGCGATTTTGATTTCTTTACCGGTCTGCGGGTTGCGGCCAGTACGCTCAGCGCGGTGGTTCACTTTGAAGGTACCGAAACCAACCAGTTGTACAGCATCGCCTTCTTTCAGAGACTCAGTAATAGCAGCCAGAGTGGATTCCAGAGCAGCTTTAGCCTGGGTTTTGGACAGTTCTGCTTTGTCTGCAATTACATCAATCAGTTGAGTCTTGTTCATAAGTTATCCTTACAATGTGTTTATCGCTTGCTAAGCATCGAGTGCGACGGAAATGCCAGAAAAGCACTCTCCTGCATACACGCACCGATAGCCACTTTTTTTCGCCCCCCAAATGTAGACCAGACGGGGGGCGGAAGGGAAGCCTCTAGGCACGACAAATCAGGCGTTAAATCACGTTTTCTGGTGTCATTGCTCAAAATTTATACCGATATTGCTCTCACCGGCCTCGCGCAGGTCTGCCCGAAGCCCTTTTATCAGCTCAATATCGCGTTCTTCGCAGTCGGCCAAAAGTCGGAATATTTCCCACTGAATGTCCCATTCCTGTTCAACAGCCGGGTTTTCTTTGAGCTCTTCATCGGTCATTTCTCGACCAGCCTGAGTCATTTCCAGCATCGCAACCGTGGTAATGGATGTCTTACTGACCTCAATGGCATGTTCCAGCGTTTCGCCACTAAGACGAGAATGCATTAACTCGCTTAATGCAACGCAGGCATCAATCGCCGGGTAAACGCCGTACAGGTCAAAATCGTCAGCAGCCGGAATCGCTTCCTCAAACTTTTCCAGCTGGCTGTCAAAATTGACCTTCGCATCTTTCACCGTCAGCGTTTCCCAGATGAGATCCAGGATTCGGCGGTACACCTGCCCATCGCCAAAACCCGTCTGCTGACAGAACATGGCATAGTTCGGATACATACGCTCGCACAAACAAGCCATAAAGGTGACGTGCTGCCAGCTTTCCAGGCGTTCCAGACGCAGATGAATCGGGTTTTGTAACATGTTGAATTCTCGAAATCAGAAATGAGCCGCAGTGTACCTGAATCAGCGGTGATTTGCTTGCCAGCGCACAAACGCCGGACGCTCTGATGCCACCGCATCCGCCCAGCGCGTCGGTTCCGGCAGACGGTAGCCTTGCATACAGCGCTGCACCCACGCCAACGCGCTGTCGGTACTCACGCGATGTCCGGTCGCGATAAACAGCGGGTTACAGCGCGCTTTGCTGCGCCAGACCCAGGCTAACTGCTCGCCTTTGTCCATCAGCGGGGCCAGCGCGCCAGGTTCGGCGGAAAGCGGCTCAAACTTGCCGCACAGCCGTTTTTTCGCTACGCCGATGGTGGGTACATCCATCATCAATCCAAAGTGGCTTGCCACCCCCAGACGACGCGGGTGGGAAATACCGTGCCCATCGACAAAGACTAAATCCGGTTTTTGTGACAGCTGTTCCCACGCCGCCAACAGCGCAGGATACTCGCGAAAGGAGAGGAAGCCGGGGATATACGGCATGGTAGTGGCGATACGCGCCACTTTGTATTCCACCAGCTCAAGCGCTGGATACGTCAACAGCACCATCGCCGCTCGCGTCACTTCCCCGCCCTGCTCGAACCCAACATCCGCCCCGGCGATCAGATCCGGCGGATCGTTATCAAGGCGATCCTCGCGGATCACCGACGAGGCGAGTTCAATTTGTTGAGCGCGTAGCGACGCGAGATCCATAATGACTCCTTAGCGGTGGTACTGTTCAGACAAGCGGTGTACCGCATCAACAAATGCGCCCGCGTGCTCCGGCGGCACATCCTGGTGGATGCCGTGTCCAAGATTAAAGACGTGGCCTTCACCCTGGCCGAATCCGGCGAGAATCGTCGCCACTTCCTCTTCAATGCGCGCCGGTGGCGCATAGAGCATGGACGGGTCCATATTGCCCTGTAGCGCCACTTTATGGCCCACGCGACGGCGCGCGTCGGCAATATCGGTTGTCCAGTCGAGACCTAACGCATCACACCCGGTTTCCGCCATCGCCTCCAGCCACTGGCCGCCACCTTTAGTGAATAACGTGACCGGTACACGGCGACCGTCGTTTTCCCGTAGTAAACCATCAACGATTTTATGCATGTAATACAGCGAGAACTGCTGGTAATCGCGCCCCGTCAGCACGCCGCCCCAGGTGTCGAAAATCATGACCGACTGCGCGCCCGCTTTAATCTGCGCGTTGAGATACAGAGTGACGCTTTTCGCCAGCTTATCGAGCAGCGCATGCAGCGCCTGCGGATCGGCATACATCATTTTTTTGATGACGGTAAAGGCTTTGCTGCTGCCACCTTCCACCATGTAAGTCGCCAGCGTCCACGGGCTGCCGGAAAAACCGATCAGCGGAACGTCACCTTTCAACTCGCGGCGAATCGTACGCACCGCGTTCATCACGTAGCCCAGTTCGTCTTCCGGGTCAGGAATCGGTAGCTTATCGACATCCGCTTTACAGGCGACTGGCGAAGTAAAGCGCGGGCCTTCCCCGGCCTCAAAATAGAGTCCCAGCCCCATCGCATCCGGGATGGTCAGAATGTCCGAGAAGAGGATCGCCGCATCAAGCGGGTAGCGCCGCAGCGGTTGTAGCGTGACTTCGCACGCCAGCTCAGCATTTTTGCACAGCGACATAAAATCGCCTGCTTGTGCGCGGGTGGCTTTGTACTCCGGCAGATAGCGGCCTGCCTGGCGCATCATCCATACCGGGGTAACATCAACGGGCTGGCGCAGCAGCGCACGCAGATAACGATCGTTCTTCAGTTCGGTCATTTTGCAGTTCCTTCATTGCGTCAGGGTGCCAGTGTACCATCACTCATACTCAGCCCGACACATTGCCACAGTATCTTCGATCAAACGACGCGCCACCGTGCCCGGCGGCGGCAATAACGGAAGATCGTCATAGCGATACCAGCCCGCCTCCAGCAGCTCTTTCGGGTCGATGACAATCTCGCCGCTGTCATACTCCGCCATAAACGCCGTCATCAGCGATTGCGGGAACGGCCAGGGCTGTGAGGTCACGTAACGCAGATTTTTCACTTTGATGCCGCTCTCTTCCATCACTTCGCGCGCAACCGCCTGCTCTAAGGTCTCCCCCACTTCCACAAACCCGGCCAGCACCGTATGAACACCGTTACGATGGCGCGTATGCTGGGCCAGTAAAATGGAATCGGCACGCCGGATGGCGACAATAATGCAGGGAGCAATCTGCGGATAGTAACGCTCGCGGCAGTGGCTGCACAGCATCGCCCATTCGGTCTTGCTCGGGTACATGGGGTGGCCGCAGTAACCGCAGAATTTGTGCGAGCGATAAAATTCCGCCAGCTGCACGCCCCGCCCCGCCAGTTGAAACAGGCCAACGTCCTGATCGATGACCTGCCGTACCGACCCCATATCATGCCGACGATGCTGTAACACCAGCCAGACAGGCTCTCCTTCCCACTCGCCAATCAGGAGTGCGCGCTGCCCCACAAGATCGAAATTTGTCGCTTCGCCATATGGCAATTCTCCACGAGGCAACCATAATTTTTGCTCGTGACTGACGATCCACCAACCGTGATCTAATTTTTCAATAATACGATCCATAGCTCTTGCACTACCTTTGCTTCACTGGCATGTTGTTAACATTATATTTACATTTTTCAGGTGAGCAGTTTTAAATCTAAACTTGCGGAGTCAATCATGCTAAACCAGCTGGAAAGCCTGACGGAACACGTCGAAGGAAGTAATAAACTGGTTGATCGCTGGCTACATGTACGTAAGCACCTGCTCGTGGCTTACTACAATCTGGTTGGCATTAAGCCTGGCAAAGAATCGTACATGCGGCTGAATGAAAAAGCGCTGGATGATTTTTGTCAGGGCCTGGTCGACTACCTTTCCGCCGGACACTTCAGTATTTATGAACACATTATCCGAGAAATGGAAGAGGGAAACCCGCGTTCGACCGCAACGCGCCTCCATTCATTGCTGGAAGCCAATACTCAACAGATCATGGAATATTACGACTCCAGCCTGGAGAACGCGATCGATCACGATAATTATGCGGAATTTCAGCAAGTGCTCTCCGACATCGGCGAAGCGCTGGAAGCGCGGTTTACGCTGGAAGATAAACTCATCCTGCTGGCCTTCGACAATAATCTAACGCTTAATGCCCAGGATGAAAGCGGAATTGCACGGCCTGCTTGAGTTATGAATCAGTAACGAGTAATTTACATCCATTGCCCCGTCGCCGGGGTTACATCTTGTCGGAGTGCCGTGTGTGAAAACACAGGCTGAGACCGTTAATTCGGGATCCGCGGAACCTGATCAGGCTAATACCTGCGAAGGGAACAAGAGTAAACTGCTTTATGCGTCAACCTGTACGGGCAACGCGCATCCATTACTCCATCCGTCGTCTGACAAGCCACGTCCTTCACTTTTTGGAATGAGCTATGTCTGCAACAAAATTGACTCGCCGCGAACAACGCGCCCAGGCCCAACACTTTATCGACACCCTGGAAGGCACCGCCTTTCCGAACTCAAAACGTATTTATATTACCGGCTCACAACCGGACATCCGAATTCCGATGCGTGAAATCCAGCTAAGCCCCACGCTCATCGGCGGCGGCAAAGATAATCCGCAATACGAAGAGAACGAAGCCATCCCGGTCTATGACACCTCTGGCCCCTATGGCGATCCTGATGTCGCCATTAACGTTCAGCAGGGGCTGGCAAAACTGCGTCAGCCCTGGATTGAGGCTCGTGCAGACAGCGAAGAATTGACCGACCGTAGCTCGGCGTACACCAAAGAACGTCTGGCAGATGATGGACTGGACGAGCTGCGTTTTACGGGGCTGCTCACGCCGAAGCGCGCCAAAGCGGGCAAATGCGTAACGCAACTGCATTATGCGCGTCAGGGGATTGTAACCCCGGAAATGGAGTTCATCGCTATTCGTGAAAACATGGGGCGTGAGCGCATTCGCGGCGATGTGTTACGCCAGCAGCATCCGGGCGTTGGGTTTGGCGCGCGCCTGCCGGAAAACATCACACCGGAATTTGTTCGTGACGAAGTGGCCGCCGGTCGCGCGATTATCCCGGCCAACATCAACCACCCGGAATCCGAACCGATGATCATCGGACGCAACTTCCTGGTGAAGGTCAACGCCAATATCGGCAACTCAGCGGTCACTTCCTCTATTGAAGAAGAGGTGGAAAAACTGGTGTGGTCGACGCGCTGGGGCGCAGATACGGTGATGGACCTCTCAACCGGTCGCTATATTCACGAAACTCGCGAGTGGATCCTGCGTAACAGCCCGGTACCGATCGGCACCGTGCCGATCTATCAGGCGCTGGAGAAAGTAAACGGGATCGCCGAAGATCTCACCTGGGAAGCCTTCCGCGACACGCTGCTGGAGCAGGCGGAACAGGGCGTCGATTACTTCACCATCCACGCGGGCGTACTGCTGCGCTATGTGCCAATGACCGCAAAACGTCTGACCGGTATCGTCTCGCGCGGCGGTTCGATCATGGCGAAATGGTGCCTCTCTCACCATCAAGAAAACTTCCTCTACGAGCACTTCCGCGAAATCTGCGAAATCTGCGCCGCTTACGATGTCTCGCTGTCGCTGGGCGACGGCCTGCGTCCGGGATCAATTCAGGATGCGAACGACGAAGCGCAGTTTGCCGAGCTGCACACGCTGGGCGAGCTGACCAAAATTGCCTGGGAGTACGACGTGCAGGTGATGATTGAAGGCCCTGGCCACGTACCGATGCAGATGATCCGCCGTAACATGACCGAAGAGCTGGAACACTGCCACGAAGCGCCGTTCTACACCTTAGGGCCACTGACCACCGATATTGCGCCGGGCTACGACCACTTCACCTCCGGCATTGGCGCGGCAATGATTGGCTGGTTTGGCTGCGCCATGCTCTGCTACGTAACGCCAAAAGAGCACCTCGGCCTGCCGAACAAAGAGGATGTGAAACAGGGGCTGATCACCTACAAAATCGCGGCGCATGCCGCCGACCTGGCAAAAGGCCATCCTGGCGCGCAAATCCGCGATAACGCCATGTCGAAAGCCCGCTTTGAGTTCCGCTGGGAAGACCAGTTTAACCTGGCGCTTGACCCGTTCACTGCCCGCGCCTACCACGACGAAACCCTGCCGCAGGAGTCCGGTAAAGTGGCGCACTTCTGCTCCATGTGCGGCCCCAAATTCTGTTCAATGAAGATCAGCCAGGAAGTCCGCGACTACGCGGCGGCGCAGACCATCGAGGTAGGAATGGCGGATATGTCAGAAAACTTCCGCGCCAAAGGCGGTGAAATCTATCTCAGGAAGGAGGAAGCATAATGTATCAGCCCGATTTCCCGGCGGTGCCTTTCCGCCTGGGGCTTTATCCGGTCGTTGATAGCGTGCAATGGATCGAACGCTTGCTGGAAGCGGGAGTCCGCACCCTCCAGCTACGTATCAAAGACAAGCGCGACGAAGAGGTGGAGGACGACGTATCAGCCGCTATCGCGCTGGGTCGCCGCTACAATGCCCGCCTGTTCATCAATGACTACTGGCGACTGGCGATCAAACACAACGCTTACGGGGTGCATCTCGGTCAGGAAGATCTGGAAACCACCGACCTGAAGGCGATTCAGGCTGCCGGGCTGCGCTTAGGCGTTTCCACCCACGATGACATGGAAATCGACATAGCGCTGGCGGCCAGACCGTCTTATATCGCACTCGGCCACGTATTCCCGACGCAAACCAAACAGATGCCGTCCGCGCCGCAAGGACTGGAGCAGCTGGCGCGCCATATTGAACGTCTTGGCGATTACCCCACCGTTGCCATCGGCGGGATCAGCCTCGAACGCGCCTCGCCGGTGCTGAAAACTGGCGTGGGCAGTATTGCCGTCGTCAGCGCCATTACCCGGGCGGAAGACTGGCGCGAAGCAACGGCGCAGTTACTGGCAATCGCGGGGGCTGGCGATGAATGATCGTGACTTTATGCGCTACAGCCGACAAATTTTGCTCGGCGATATCGCCATTGAAGGGCAGCAAAAATTGCTCGCCAGCCGGGTTCTGATTGTCGGTCTGGGCGGTTTGGGTTCCCCTGCGGCGCTCTATCTGGCGGGCGCTGGCATCGGTACGCTGGTTTTAGCCGACGATGACGAAGTGCATCTGAGCAATCTGCAACGGCAAATCCTGTTCACCACAGATGATATTGCCCGCCCTAAATCACAGGTGACAAAGCAGCGGCTGGCTCGGCTGAACCCGGATATTGAACTGCTGGCGTTACAGCAGCGCCTCACTGGCGATGCGCTCCGCCATGCGGTTGAGCGCGCCGATGTGGTGCTCGATTGTACCGACAACATGGCGACCCGTCAGGAGATCAACGCCGCCTGCGTCGCGCTGGATACTCCTCTCATTACCGCCAGCGCCGTCGGCTTTGGCGGCCAGTTGATGGTACTGACGCCGCCCTGGGAACAGGGCTGCTACCGCTGCCTGTGGCCGGATGATGAAGAACCGGAACGCAACTGCCGCACGGCAGGGATCGTCGGCCCCGTTGTCGGCGTGATGGGAACATTGCAGGCGCTGGAAGCCATCAAGTTACTGAGCGGGATGGACATCCCCGGCGGCGAGTTGCGGTTATTCGATGCCAAAACCAGCCAGTGGCGCAGTCTGGCATTGCATCGCGCCAGCGGTTGCCCGGTATGCGGAGGGCGTCATGCAGATTCAGTTCAATGATGAACCTATGCAGTGCGCTGACGGCCTGTCCGTTATCGATCTGCTCACTCAGCTTAATCAACTGAAACCAGGGGCGGCGCTGGCGCTGAATCAACAGATCCTGCCGCGTGAACAGTGGGAACAGCAAATCGTGCAGGAAGGCGACCAGATCCTGCTTTTTCAGGTTATTGCAGGGGGTTGATATGTTACGTATTGCAGATAAAACGTTTGATTCACATCTGTTCACCGGCACGGGGAAATTTGCCTCTTCACAGCTGATGGTCGAGGCGATTCGCGCTTCCGGCAGCCAGTTGGTCACGCTGGCGATGAAACGCGTGGATTTACGCCAGCACAATGACGCGATTCTGGCGCCGCTTATTGATGCCGGGGTAACGCTGCTTCCCAATACCTCCGGTGCGAAAACAGCGGAAGAAGCCATCTTCGCCGCGCAACTGGCGCGGGAAGCCTTGGGCACACACTGGCTGAAACTGGAGATTCACCCCGACGCGCGCTGGCTGCTGCCGGACCCTGTCGAAACGCTGAAAGCCGCAGAAGCGCTGGTAAAACAGGGGTTCGTCGTGCTGCCCTACTGCGGCGCCGACCCGGTGTTGTGCAAACGTCTTGAGGAGGTTGGCTGCGCCGCCGTCATGCCGCTCGGTGCGCCCATTGGTTCAAATCAGGGGCTGGAGACGCGCGCGATGCTGGAGATCATCATCCAACAGGCCACCGTTCCGGTGGTGGTCGATGCCGGTATCGGCGTTCCCAGCCACGCCACACAGGCGCTGGAAATGGGCGCTGACGCGGTACTGGTGAATACGGCGATTGCGGTAGCGGATGATCCGGTGATGATGGCGCAGGCTTTTCGCCTGGCGGTTGAAGCCGGAGTTATGGCGCGTCGGGCCGTACCCGGAACGCGCAGCAGCTACGCTCAGGCCACCAGCCCGCTCACCGGATTTCTGGAGGCTTCGGCATGAAAACGTTCACCGACCGCTGGCAACAGCTGGACTGGGACGATATTCGCCTGCGCATCAACAGCAAAACCGCCGCCGATGTGGAACGGGCGCTTAACGCCACGCAACTTAGTCGCGACGACATGATGGCGCTGCTTTCACCCGCCGCCAGCGACTATCTGGAGCCGTTGGCCCAACGTGCGCAGCGCCTTACCCGTCAGCGCTTTGGCAATACCGTCAGCTTTTATGTGCCGCTGTATCTCTCCAATCTGTGCGCCAACGACTGCACTTACTGCGGCTTTTCAATGAGTAACCGCATTAAGCGCAAGACGCTGGATGAAACAGAAATAGGCCGTGAATGCGAGGCGATTCGCGAGCTGGGTTTTGAGCATCTCCTGCTGGTCACTGGCGAGCACCAGGCCAAAGTCGGCATGGACTATTTTCGTCGTCATTTGCCCGCTATCCGCCGCCAGTTTTCTTCACTCCAGATGGAAGTGCAGCCGCTGGCGGAAGAAGAGTATAGCGAGTTAAAAACGCTGGGGCTTGACGGCGTGATGGTCTACCAGGAGACCTACCATGAGGCGATTTACGCACAACACCATCTGAAAGGGAAAAAGCAGGATTTCTTCTGGCGGCTGGAAACCCCGGACAGGCTGGGTCGGGCAGGTATCGACAAAATTGGTCTCGGCGCGTTGATTGGGCTGTCTGATAGCTGGCGTGTGGACTGCTACATGGTAGCCGAGCATCTGCTCTGGATGCAGAAGCATTACTGGCAGAGCCGCTACTCTATCTCCTTCCCTCGCCTGCGCCCGTGTACTGGCGGCGTCGAACCCGCCTCCATCATGGATGAGCGCCAGTTGGTGCAAACCATTTGCGCATTTCGTCTGCTGGCGCCGGAGATTGAGCTGTCGCTCTCAACGCGCGAATCGCCGTGGTTTCGCGATCACGTTATTCCTTTGGCGATTAATAACGTCAGCGCATTTTCAAAAACGCAGCCAGGCGGCTATGCCGATAATCATCCCGAGCTGGAGCAGTTTTCTCCTCATGACGATCGCCGACCGGAAGCCGTTGCTAATGCACTGACCGCACAGGGGTTACAGCCCGTCTGGAAAGACTGGGATAGTTATCTGGGGCGAGCTTCGCAAACATAATGCACGAACGTGACACGGCGTAATTTTTTTGCGCGCCAGTGCGTAATACAAAAAACGGGAGATTGTCGTCAGGCTCCCGTTTTTTTATGTTGTCGTGGTCGGCAGCGGACGCTGACCAGGGCGAAAAATTCCTTCCTCATTTCGCCCTGCCTTCACATCTGGTCAGACGGTCTTTGCAGACCCCATCGGATTACTGCAACCGGTTTCAGTTTTTGTGTGATGCTTTACACACATTCACTTTAAGACGGTTGTTCTCCCCCCGGCCACAGGCTAAAGATGAAGAACCAAGGGAACCGTGAGAGCCGATTATGAAGAATATCGTTTTATGCTGTGCCGCCGGGATGTCCACCAGCATGCTGGTGCAACGGATGAAAGACGCCGCTCAGAAGAAAGGGGTTGAAGTCAGTATCAAAGCTGTTCCGGTGGCTGAATTTAAAGAAAACATCGCCACTGCGGATATTGTTTTGCTTGGCCCTCAGGTCAAGTATGAACAGGCGAAATTGCAGGCGCTTGCCGACCCCTTAGGTAAAAAGGTCGCGGTTATCGACATGATGGATTACGGCATGATGAAAGGCGATGCCGTGCTGGAAAAAGCCCTCAAGCTCATGGAGTAATAGCATGGAAGAGTTAGAGACGATCATCATGGAGCTGCTGGTCAACGCAGGCGCAGCCCGTAGTTCGGCACTGACCGCACTGCAACTGGCGCGAAAAGGCGATTTTGCTGGCGCCGAGAAAGCGATGGAAGAGTCGCGCGAGTTTGTCAAACTGGCACACGGCATCCAGACAAAGCTGATTGGGATTGATGAAGGAACCGGAAAACTGCCTGTTAATCTGATCACCGTTCATTCCCAGGATCATCTGATGAACGCGATGGTTATTCAGGATTTGGCGGGGGATATGATTGAGCTTTATCGTCGGTTGCCGCTGGTGAATTAAGACCCGTTGCCGGATGGCGGCTACGCCTTATCCGGCCTACAAGTTCACCCCGTATCCGTAGGCCTGATAAGCAAAGCGCCATCAGGCGGCCTACAAATCCACCCCGTGTCCGTAGGCCTGATAAGCAAAGCGCCATCAGGCATAAAAAAACCCGCCGAAGCGGGTTTTTTATTATGGTCAGCAACGATTAATCGTTATCAGAACCGCCCAGGCCTGCGTTCAGCAGTTCTGCCAGGCTGGCAGACGCATCTTCAGCAGTCACCTGCGGTGCAGCCGGGAGTTCACCCGCAGCACGGCGGCGCATACGATCCTGGTGGTACGCATAACCGGTACCTGCCGGGATCAGACGACCCACGATAACGTTCTCTTTCAGGCCACGCAGTTCGTCGCGTTTACCCGCAACGGCTGCTTCGGTCAGGACACGCGTGGTCTCCTGGAACGATGCCGCAGAGATGAAGGACTCGGTTGCCAGAGACGCTTTGGTGATACCCAGCAGATCGCGGGAGAACGTTGCACCCACTTTGCCGTTCGCTTCCAGGTCGCGGTTAGCGATCTTGACGCGGGAGTATTCAACCTGCTCGCCTTCCAGGAAGTCGGAGCTACCTGCGTTTTCGATGGTGGCTTTACGCAGCATCTGACGAACGATAACTTCGATGTGTTTATCGTTAATCTTAACGCCCTGCAAACGGTATACGTCCTGTACTTCGTTAACGATGTAACGAGTAACAGCATGAACACCACGCAGACGCAGAATGTCGTGCGGCGCTTCCGGGCCATCGGAAACCACGTCACCACGTTCTACACGTTCACCTTCGAACACGTTGAGCTGACGCCATTTCGGAATCATCTCTTCGTACGGCTCGCTACCGTCTACCGGGGTGATAACCAGACGACGTTTACCTTTGGTTTCTTTACCGAAGGAAATGATGCCGCTGATTTCAGCCAGGATTGCCGGCTCTTTCGGACGACGCGCTTCGAACAGGTCAGCAACGCGCGGCAGACCACCGGTAATATCCTTGGTACCGCCGGATTCCTGCGGAACACGCGCCAGAGTGTCACCAGAGCTGATCTGTACGCCATCTTCCAGTTGAACAATCGCTTTACCCGGCAGGAAGTACTGCGCAGGCATATCGGTGCCAGGGATCAGAACGTCGTTACCCTGAGCATCAACGATTTTCAGCGCCGGACGCAGGTCTTTACCACCCGTAGTACGCTCAGCGGAATCCAGAACCACCAGAGAAGACAGACCGGTCAGCTCGTCAGTCTGACGAGTAATGGTCTGGCCGTCGATCATGTCAGTGAAGCGGACGAAACCACTTACTTCGGTGATAACCGGCATGGTGTGCGGGTCCCAGTTTGCAACGGTTTCGCCGCCGGCAACCTGCTCGCCATCACCTTTCGCCATAACAGAACCGTAAGGCACTTTATAGCTCTCTTTGGTACGACCGAATTCGTCGATCAGTTTCAGCTCGGTGTTACGGGAGGTGATAACCAGTTTACCGCTGGAGTTCACAACCGACTTCGCATTGCTCAGACGGATGCTACCTTTGTTTTTCACCTGGATGCTGGATTCAGCAGCCGCACGAGATGCCGCACCACCGATGTGGAACGTACGCATCGTCAGCTGTGTACCCGGCTCACCGATGGACTGTGCCGCGATAACGCCGATAGCTTCACCTTTGTTGATGATGTGGCCACGCGCCAGGTCACGACCGTAGCAGTGCGCACATACACCAAAGTCGGTGTCACAGGATACAACGGAACGCACTTTAACGGCGTCAACAGAGTTCTCTTCCAGCAGGTCACACCACTGTTCGTGCAGCAGCGTGTTGCGCGGAACCAGAATATCTGCGGTGCCCGGCTTCAGTACGTCTTCAGCAGTCACACGACCCAGTACGCGATCGCGCAGCGGCTCTTTAACGTCGCCACCCTCGATAACCGGAGTCATCAGGATACCTTCGTGAGTGCCGCAGTCGTCTTCAGTTACCACCAGATCCTGCGCAACGTCAACCAGACGACGAGTCAGGTAACCGGAGTTCGCTGTTTTCAGTGCGGTATCCGCCAGACCTTTACGCGCACCGTGAGTGGAGATGAAGTACTGGAGTACGTTCAGACCTTCACGGAAGTTTGCGGTGATTGGCGTTTCGATGATGGAGCCATCCGGCTTCGCCATCAGACCACGCATACCAGCAAGCTGACGAATCTGTGCCGCAGAACCACGCGCACCGGAGTCGGCCATCATGTAGATGCTGTTGAAGGAAACCTGCTGCTCTTCCTGACCGTCACGGTTAATCACGGTTTCGGTCTGTAGGTTGTCCATCATCGCCTTGGATACACGATCGTTCGCCGCAGCCCAGATATCGATAACTTTGTTATAGCGTTCGCCCGCTGTTACCAGACCAGACTGGAACTGTTCCTGGATCTCAGCAACTTCGGCTTCCGCTTCGGAGATGATCTCGTGTTTCTTCTCCGGGATAACCATATCGTCGATACCAACGGATGCACCTGAACGCGCTGCATAAGCAAAGCCGGTGTACATCGTCTGGTCCGCAAAAATAACGGTCGGTTTCAGGCCCAGAATACGGTAGCAGGTGTTCAGCATTTTAGAGATGGCTTTCTTACCCAGCGCCTGGTTGACGATGGAGAAAGGCAGACCTTTCGGTACGATCATCCACAGAATGGCACGGCCGATGGTCGTGTCTTTCAGGCTGGTTTTCGCTACGAATTCGCCATTAGCATCTTTTTCGTATTCGGTGATACGCACTTTAACGCGCGCATGCAGAGAGGCCAGGCCAGCGCGATAAATACGCTCAGCTTCTTTCGGGCCAGTCAGCACCATGCCTTCGCCTTTGGCGTTAACACAGTCACGGGTCATGTAGTACAGACCCAATACAACGTCCTGAGACGGAACGATGATAGGTTCGCCGTTCGCCGGGGACAGGATGTTGTTGGTAGACATCATCAGCGCACGCGCTTCCAGCTGGGCTTCCAGCGTCAGCGGTACGTGAACAGCCATCTGGTCACCATCGAAGTCGGCGTTATATGCCGCACAAACCAGCGGGTGCAGCTGGATAGCTTTACCTTCGATCAGTACCGGTTCAAATGCCTGGATACCCAAACGGTGCAGTGTTGGCGCACGGTTCAGCAGTACCGGGTGTTCGCGGATAACTTCGTCCAGGATATCCCAAACGACAGCTTCTTCACGCTCAACCATTTTCTTCGCGGCTTTGATGGTGGTGGCGAGGCCACGCAGTTCCAGCTTGCCGTAGATGAACGGTTTGAACAGCTCCAGCGCCATTTTCTTCGGCAGACCGCACTGATGCAGACGCAGGTATGGACCTACGGTAATGACAGAACGACCGGAGTAGTCAACACGCTTACCGAGCAGGTTCTGACGGAAACGACCCTGTTTACCTTTGATCATGTCGGCCAAAGATTTCAGAGGACGTTTGTTAGAACCGGTGATCGCACGACCGCGACGACCGTTATCCAGCAGGGCGTCAACCGCTTCCTGCAACATACGTTTTTCGTTACGTACGATGATGTCCGGCGCAGCCAGATCCAGCAGACGTTTCAGACGGTTGTTACGGTTGATCACGCGACGATACAGATCGTTCAGATCCGACGTTGCGAAACGACCACCATCCAGCGGAACCAGCGGACGCAGATCTGGCGGCAGAACCGGCAGAACGGTCAGGATCATCCACTCTGGTTTGTTACCAGACTGAACGAACGCTTCCAGCAGTTTGATACGCTTGGTCAGCTTTTTACGCTTGGTTTCGGAGTTGGTTTCGTTCAGCTCTTCGCGCAGAGTTTCACACTCTTGCTCCAGATCCATGCTCTTCAGCAGGGCCTGAATAGCTTCCGCACCCATCTTCGCGTCGAATTCGTCACCGAACTCTTCCAGCGCGTCCAGATACTGTTCTTCAGTCAGGATCTGCTGGCGTTCCAGGTTAGTCATACCGCCTTCGATAACCACATAGGATTCGAAGTACAGCACGCGTTCGATATCGCGCAGCGGCATATCGAGCAGCAGGCCGATACGAGACGGCAGAGATTTCAGGAACCAGATGTGAGCAGTCGGGGACGCCAGCTCGATGTGGCCCATACGCTCACGGCGTACTTTAGTTTGGGTCACTTCAACGCCGCACTTCTCACAGATCACACCACGGTGTTTCAGGCGCTTGTACTTACCGCACAGGCACTCGTAATCTTTTACTGGCCCGAAGATACGGGCGCAGAAAAGGCCGTCACGCTCAGGCTTGAACGTACGGTAGTTGATGGTTTCCGGCTTTTTAACTTCACCGAAAGACCATGAACGGATCATGTCTGGCGAAGCCAGAGCAATTTTGATCGCATCAAACTCTTCGGTTTTAGTTTGCGCTTTCAGAAACTTTAATAAGTCTTTCACGGATTTGCTCCCGTCGGAGTTAGCACATTCCGCTGCCGGGTATTACCCCGGCAGCAGTGACCTGTTTGAGCGAGAATTACTCGTCTTCCAGTTCGATGTTGATACCCAGCGAACGAATCTCTTTCAACAATACGTTGAAGGATTCCGGCATGCCCGGTTCCATCTGATGGTTGCCGTCCACGATGTTCTTATACATCTTAGTACGGCCATTCACGTCATCAGACTTAACGGTGAGCATTTCCTGCAAGGTGTATGCTGCGCCGTATGCTTCCAGCGCCCACACTTCCATCTCCCCGAAGCGCTGACCACCGAACTGCGCCTTACCACCCAGCGGCTGCTGAGTAACCAGGCTGTAGGAACCGGTGGAACGAGCGTGCATTTTGTCGTCGACCAGGTGGTTCAGTTTCAGCATGTACATGTAACCTACGGTTACCGAACGCTCGAACTGTTCACCGGTACGGCCGTCAAACAGCGTGATCTGACCGGAAGTCGGCAGGTCACCCAGTTTCAGCAGCTCTTTAATTTCCGCTTCTTTCGCACCGTCGAACACCGGCGTTGCGATCGGCATACCTTTGCGCAGGTTTTCAGCCAGACGCAGAACTTCTTCATCGCTGAAGGTATTCAGGTCAACTTTCTGACGAACATCAGCGCCCAGATCGTACGCACGCTGGATGAATTCGCGCAGTTTCGCGACTTCCTGCTGCTGTTTCAGCATGGCGTTGATCTTATCGCCGATACCTTTCGCAGCCATACCCAGGTGGGTTTCCAGAATCTGACCGATGTTCATACGAGACGGTACGCCCAGCGGGTTCAGTACGATGTCTACCGGCGTGCCGTTTTCATCGTAAGGCATATCTTCGATCGGGTTGATCTTAGAAATTACACCCTTGTTACCGTGACGACCTGCCATCTTGTCACCAGGCTGGATACGGCGTTTAACCGCCAGATATACCTTAACAATCTTCAGCACGCCCGGTGCCAGATCGTCGCCCTGAGTGATTTTGCGGCGTTTCGCTTCGAGTTTTTTCTCGAACTCGTGTTTCAGTTCGTCGTACTGCTCAGCCAGTTGCTCCAGCTGATTTTGTTTCTCTTCGTCGGTCAGGCCCAGTTCCAGCCAGCGATCGCGCGGCAGTTTGTCGAGCTTCTCAGCTTCAACGCCACCGGAAACCAGCACAGCGTGGATACGGCTAAACAGGCCAGCTTCGAGGATCTGCAATTCTTCAGACAGGTCTTTCTTCGCCTGCTTCAGCTGCATCTCTTCGATTTCCAGCGCACGTTTGTCTTTTTCTACGCCATCGCGAGTAAAGACCTGAACGTCGATAACCGTACCGGAAACACCGTTTGGTACGCGCAGAGAAGAGTCTTTAACGTCAGACGCTTTCTCACCGAAGATCGCACGCAGCAGTTTCTCTTCTGGCGTCAGCTGGGTTTCACCTTTCGGCGTTACCTTACCAACCAGAATGTCGCCGCCGGTCACTTCCGCACCGATGTAAACGATACCGGATTCATCCAGTTTAGAGAGCGCAGCTTCACCCACGTTCGGGATATCAGCGGTAATCTCTTCCGGCCCCAGCTTGGTGTCACGGGACACACAGGCCAGTTCCTGAATGTGGATGGTGGTGAAACGGTCTTCCTGGACAACACGCTCGGAAACGAGGATGGAGTCTTCGAAGTTGTAGCCGTTCCACGGCATGAACGCTACGCGCATGTTCTGACCCAGCGCCAGTTCACCGAGGTCGGTGGACGGACCGTCAGCCAGCACGTCGCCGCGCTCAACCGGCTCACCCAGAGAAACACACGGCATCTGGTTGATACAGGTGTTCTGGTTAGAGCGGGTGTATTTGGTCAGGTTGTAGATGTCGATGCCTGCTTCGCCCGGGTACATCTCGTCTTCGTTAACTTTGATAACGATACGGGACGCATCCACGTACTGAACAGTACCGCCACGTTTAGCAACCGCAGTTACACCGGAGTCAACGGCAACAGCACGTTCCATACCGGTACCAACCAGCGGCTTATCAGCGCGCAGAGTCGGAACCGCCTGACGTTGCATGTTCGCACCCATCAATGCACGGTTGGCGTCATCGTGTTCCAGGAACGGGATCAGGGACGCACCGACGGAAACCACCTGCTGGGTGGAAACGTCCATGTAGTCAACCTGGTCGCGGCTGAACAAGCTGGATTCGCCTTTGCTACGGCAGGTAACCAGATCTTCTACAAAGTGGCCTTCGTCATCCAGGTTGGAGTTCGCCTGAGCGATAACGTAGTTACCTTCTTCGATAGCAGACAGGTAATGAATTTCGTCAGTCACCACGCCGTCGGTGACTTTACGATACGGAGTCTCAAGGAAACCGTATTCGTTAGTCTGTGCATACACGGACAGGGAGTTGATCAGACCGATGTTCGGACCTTCAGGCGTTTCGATAGGACATACGCGACCGTAGTGGGTCGGGTGTACGTCTCGAACTTCGAAGCCTGCGCGTTCACGGGTCAGACCGCCTGGGCCGAGTGCGGAGATACGACGTTTGTGCGTAATCTCAGACAGCGGGTTGTTCTGGTCCATAAACTGAGACAGCTGGCTGGAGCCGAAGAACTCTTTCACTGCCGCGGAAATCGGTTTGGCGTTGATCATGTCCTGAGGCATCAGGGTATCCAGATCGCCCAGAGACAGACGCTCTTTCACCGCACGCTCAACACGCACCAGGCCAACGCGGAATTGGTTTTCCGCCATTTCGCCTACGGAACGGATACGACGGTTGCCGAGGTGGTCGATATCATCGACTTCGCCTTTACCGTTACGGATATCAATGAGCTTCTTCATCACGTCAATGATGTCGTCTTTGCTCAGGATACCGGAACCTTCAATTTCGTCGCGCAGCAGAGAACGGTTGAACTTCATACGACCAACCGCAGACAGGTCATAGCGGTCTTCGGAGAAGAACAGGTTCTCAAACAGGCTTTCAGCCGCTTCACGAGTCGGCGGCTCACCCGGGCGCATCATGCGGTAGATTTCTACCAGCGCGCTCAGACGATCGTTAGTCGGGTCGATACGTACCGTTTCAGAAATGTACGGGCCGTGATCCAGATCGTTGGTGAACAGCGTTTCGATACGCTTGTGGCCAGACTGGCTCAGCTTCGCCAGCAGATCCAGGCTCAGCTCCATGTTCGCTGCGCAGATCAGCTCGCCAGTTGATTCGTCAACGTAGTCTTTAGACGCCACTTTACCCGCGATGTACTCAACCGGAACTTCGATATGTTTGATATCGTCTTTTTCCAGCTGGCGAATGTGGCGCGCAGTAATGCGACGACCTTTTTCGACGTACACTTTGCCGTTGGCTTCGATGTCAAAGGAGGCGGTTTCACCACGCAGGCGTTCCGGCACCAGTTCCATCTGCAACTTGTTGTCGCGGATCTCGAAGATCACTTTCTCAAAGAACAGGTCCAGGATCTGCTCAGTGGTGTATTGCAGTGCACGCAGAATGATAGTCGCAGGCAGTTTACGACGACGGTCGATACGGACAAACAGGTTGTCTTTCGGATCGAACTCGAAGTCCAGCCATGAACCACGGTAAGGAATGATGCGTGCGTTATACAATACTTTACCGGAAGAGTGAGTTTTACCTTTATCGCTGTCGAAGAAGACACCCGGGCTACGATGCAGCTGGGAAACGATAACACGCTCAGTACCGTTGATAACGAAAGTACCGTTGTCGGTCATGAGCGGAATTTCGCCCATGTAGACTTCTTGTTCTTTAATGTCTTTTACGGTGCCTTCCGGCGCTTCGCGCTCGTAGATCACCAGACGCAGTTTTACGCGCAGCGGTGCGGAATAGGTCACGCCACGGATCTGACATTCCTGAACGTCAAACACCGGTTCGCCAAGGCGGTAGCTGACGTATTGCAGCTCGGAATTACCGCTGTAGCTCTGAATCGGGAACACGGAACGGAATGCAGCTTCCAGACCGTACTGCCCTTCAGGATCTTGCTCGATAAACTTCTGAAACGAGTCAAGCTGGATAGAAAGGAGATAAGGTACATCCAGAACTTGTGGACGTTTACCAAAATCCTTACGAATACGTTTTTTCTCGGTATAGGAGTAAACCATAGGGTTCCTCAGCTCGCTGACAAGTCGACCCATCTGTCCTGCGGAGGGACAGTTTGTGCAACACTATTTTGTTGACCGGAAAATGGAATACTTTCCGCAATGCCTGTTGCTATCACGCTTAAACCATTTCATTGCGATTTACACAGAACGGGCGTTCTGTCGCAGTATATTAAGTCGTCGATAGAAACAAGCATTGTCAGGACAACCAGTAGTCAAACAGTGTGAAACGCTACTGGCGCCTTACAGCGCAAAAAGGCTGGTGACTAAAAAGTCACCAGCCATCAGCCTAATTTCTTAGGCTGCAACCGGAAGGGTTGGCTTATTTAACTTCAACTTCAGCGCCAGCTTCTTCCAGAGATTTTTTCAGAGCTTCAGCGTCATCTTTGCTCACGCCTTCTTTCAGAGCGGCCGGAGCAGATTCTACCAGGTCTTTAGCTTCTTTCAGACCCAGGCCAGTTGCGCCACGTACTGCTTTGATAACAGCAACTTTGTTAGCGCCAGCAGCTTTCAGAATTACGTCGAATTCAGTTTTTTCTTCAGCAGCTTCAACCGGGCCAGCAGCTACAGCTACAGCAGCAGCAGCGGAAACACCGAATTTTTCTTCCATTGCAGAGATCAGTTCTACAACGTCCATTACGGACATAGCGGATACTGCTTCAATGATTTGATCTTTAGTGATAGACATTTAAATTGTTCCTGAATATCAGAATAAGTTTATACGTAAGCGGATGCGTTACAAAGATAACTGCGATTAAGCAGCTTCTTTCGCATCGCGTACAGCAGCCAGAGTACGAACCAGTTTGCCAGCCGAAGCTTCTTTCATGGTTGCCATCAGGCGTGCAATTGCTTCTTCGTAGGTCGGCAGAGTTGCCAGGCGGTCGATCTGAGACGCCGGGATCAGCTCACCTTCAAAGGCAGCGGCTTTGACCTCAAATTTTGCATTCGCTTTCGCGAACTCTTTGAACAGACGAGCAGCAGCGCCCGGGTGTTCCATAGAGTATGCAATCAGGGTCGGACCAACAAACGTGTCTTTCAGGCACTCGAACGGAGTACCTTCAACGACGCGGCGCAGCAGGGTGTTACGAACAACACGCATGTAAACGCCAGCTTCACGACCTGCTTTACGCAGTTCAGTCATTTTATCTACAGTTACGCCACGGGAATCCGCAACTACTGCAGACAGCGCGCCTTTGGCTACTTCGCTGACTTCAGCAACAATCGCTTGTTTGTCTTGAAGATTTAAAGCCATTAGCTTTGCTCCTGGATGTTTGCCAGAGCTCATGCTCTGGAAC
This sequence comes from Citrobacter koseri ATCC BAA-895, assembly GCF_000018045.1. Taxonomy (NCBI): domain Bacteria; kingdom Pseudomonadati; phylum Pseudomonadota; class Gammaproteobacteria; order Enterobacterales; family Enterobacteriaceae; genus Citrobacter; species Citrobacter koseri. Next base: position 2,787,615 of record NC_009792.1, read on the forward strand.
TCACTTCACTCTCCTCAACGAGAAGAGCGTCTTAATACGGTGAGCAGAAACAAGCCAGAGTATAAAAAATAATCTTAGCGTTCTGTCACCGTCTACGCAGGGCATTAAGTTTCTTACGAAACACCTGCGGTCTTCGACGGAGGCCTGGATAGGCCAGGCTCCAACGAACAAATCTTGTCTATGACTTCGCCCTTTGAACCGTAGCCGCGTTAGCTGCTACAATTCAAATGACTCGCATAGAGTTCTGTTTATTTCAACAGAAACGTGGGGGTAAGATTGTAGACAAAATCACCGCCCACGTAAAGGCGAATATTAGTTCGCCACAGTCGCAGTCAGACCGGACTGATCAACGGCAACGCCAGCACCCATGGTGGTGGAGATGCTAACTTTCTTGATGTACACGCCTTTCGCCTGAGTCGGTTTTGCTTTTTTCAGCGCAACCAGCAGAGCTTCCAGGTTTTCTTTCAGTTTGTCAGCGTCAAAATCCACTTTACCGATGGTGGTGTGGATGATGCCGTTTTTGTCGTTACGGTAACGAACCTGACCAGCTTTAGCGTTCTTAACCGCTTCAGCAACGTTAGGCGTTACAGTACCCACTTTCGGGTTCGGCATCAGGCCACGCGGACCCAGAACCTGGCCCAGCTGGCCAACAACGCGCATTGCATCCGGGGAAGCAATAACAACGTCAAAGTTCATTTCGCCTTTCTTGATCTGTTCAGCCAGATCTTCCATACCTACCAGTTCAGCGCCAGCAGCTTTAGCAGCTTCAGCGTTTGCACCCTGGGTAAATACGGCTACGCGAACGGAACGGCCAGTACCGTGCGGCAGTACAGTTGCGCCACGTACGTTCTGGTCAGATTTACGCGCGTCGATGCCGAGGTTAACGGCAACGTCTACGCTTTCTACGAACTTAGCAGTGGCCAGTTCTTTCAGCAGAGAGATAGCTTCGTTGATGTCGTACTGTTTGGTCGCATCAACTTTCTCACGGATCACACGCATGCGCTTGGTCAGTTTAGCCATTTCTTAGTCCTCCACTACCAGGCCCATGGAACGTGCAGTACCTTCGATGGAGCGAGTCATCGCTTCAATGTCGGCACCAGTCATGTCGGCAGCTTTGGTCTGCGCGATTTCCTGCAGCTGAGCGCGGGAAATTTTACCTACTTTGTCTTTGTTCGGCTTGCCGGAACCAGACTTAATACCAGCCGCTTTCTTCAGCAGAACTGCTGCCGGAGGCGTTTTGGTAATGAAGGTGAAAGAACGGTCAGCGTAAACGGTGATAACAACCGGAATCGGCAGACCTTTTTCGATGGAATCAGTTTTTGCGTTGAACGCTTTGCAGAATTCCATGATGTTTACGCCCTGCTGACCCAGAGCCGGACCTACTGGCGGACTCGGGTTAGCCATACCAGCTGCAACTTGCAGCTTGACGTAGGCTTGTACTTTCTTAGCCATTGCAATTTCCTCGTTTGGGTATAACGCCTGAAAACAGGCTCCCCGTGATATAAAAAAATCGTTTTACGGGCCAGGCCCATAAAAACAAAAGGCGCGAAATTGTATTCCAATCTCGCGCCTTGTGCAACGATTAAATCGCCGCTTTTTTGATCGCTGCTTAGGCTTTCTCAACCTGGGCAAAGTCCAGTTCTACCGGGGTCGCACGACCAAAGATAGAAACAGACACCTTCAGGCGGGACTTCTCGTAGTCCACTTCTTCAACAACGCCGTTAAAGTCAGCAAACGGACCGTCGTTAACACGAACCATTTCACCCGGTTCAAACAGCGTTTTCGGACGCGGTTTATCACCGACCTGTTGCAGGCGGTTCATGATCGCATCAACTTCTTTGTCGCTGATTGGCGCCGGACGGTCAGACGTACCGCCGATGAAGCCCATCACACGCGGAACACTGCGCACCAGGTGCCAGCTTGCGTCGTTCATCACCATCTGAACCAGGACGTAGCCCGGGAAGAATTTGCGCTCGCTTTTGCGACGCTGGCCACCACGGATTTCGACCACTTCTTCGGTCGGCACCATGACTTCACCAAACAACTCTTCCATATTGTGTAATTTGATATGCTCACGCAGCGATGTTGCTACGCGGCCTTCAAAACCGGAAAACGCCTGAACGACGTACCAGCGCTTTTTAGGAGCTTCAGACATCTCAGAACCTCAGGCCAGTGATAAAGGATACCAGGCGAACCAGAATACCATCCAGTCCCCACAGGATCAGTGACATTACTGCGGTAACCGCAGCCACAATCAGCGTGGTGTGCAATGTTTCCTGGCGAGTCGGCCAAATGACCTTACGGACTTCGGTACGCGCTTCACGGGCAAAAGCAACGGTTGCTTTACCTTTTGTCGTCAACAGCGCGACACCACCCGCTGCAGCAATCAGAATTACTACGGCCAGCGCACGCAGCGGCAGCATCATGTCGCGATAGAGGTAGTTGCCCACAATAGCCACAAGCAGCAATGCGACAACAACGACCCACTTCATCGCTTCCAGGCCGCGCCCGCTTCCTTGAGCTTCGGTATTCGCACTCATAAACCAACCTGTCAGAAGTATTCTACAAACATTTTCACCCCGCGTATGCGAGGCAATCCAAACCGAAATGCTCTGTGTTGCGTTTCGGACTAAACGCCCTCAGCAGAGCCTGTCTCAGCAATGATTATGACAAAAAAAATCACTGATGAGCCAGGTTCTGATGTGAAAGCGTGCAAAAAGGGCATCAAATGATGCCCTTTTATTGCGCATTGCGTCAAATGTTATCAGCGATTAGCCGAGAACTTTAGCAACCACGCCTGCGCCAACAGTACGGCCGCCTTCACGGATTGCGAAACGCAGACCGTCGTCCATCGCGATCGGGTGGATCAGGGTAACAACCATTTTGATGTTGTCGCCCGGCATTACCATCTCTACGCCTTCCGGCAGTTCGATGGTGCCAGTCACGTCAGTTGTACGGAAGTAGAACTGCGGACGGTAGCCTTTGAAGAACGGAGTATGACGGCCGCCTTCATCTTTGGACAGAATGTACACTTCAGATTCGAACTTGGTGTGCGGCTTGATGGTGCCCGGCTTAGCCAGTACCTGACCACGTTCGATTTCTTCACGTTTGATACCACGCAGCAGAACACCTACGTTCTCACCAGCACGGCCTTCGTCCAGCAGTTTGCGGAACATTTCAACGCCAGTACAGGTAGACTTCGCAGTCTCTTTGATACCAACGATTTCAACTTCTTCGCCCACTTTGATGATACCGCGCTCTACACGACCGGTAACAACGGTACCACGACCGGAGATGGAGAATACGTCTTCGATCGGCAGCAGGAACGGCTTGTCAATCGCACGCTCTGGTTCCGGGATGTAAGAATCCAGGTAGCCAGCCAGTTCGATGATTTTCGCTTCCCACTCAGCGTCGCCTTCCAGCGCTTTCAGAGCAGAACCACGAACGATCGGCGTGTCGTCGCCCGGGAAATCGTACTGAGACAGCAGTTCACGCACTTCCATCTCAACCAGTTCCAGCAGCTCTTCGTCATCAACCATGTCGCATTTGTTCAGGAACACGATGATGTACGGAACGCCTACCTGACGACCCAGCAGGATGTGCTCACGGGTCTGCGGCATCGGGCCGTCAGTCGCAGCAACAACCAGGATCGCGCCGTCCATCTGCGCAGCACCGGTGATCATGTTTTTAACATAGTCGGCGTGGCCCGGGCAGTCTACGTGCGCGTAGTGGCGAGTCGGGGTGTCGTATTCAACGTGAGAAGTGTTGATGGTGATACCACGAGCTTTTTCTTCCGGCGCGTTATCGATCTGGTCGAATGCGCGAGCAGCACCGCCGTAGGTTTTAGCCAGTACGGTAGTGATTGCAGCGGTCAGCGTTGTTTTACCATGGTCAACGTGGCCGATAGTACCGACGTTGACGTGCGGTTTTGTACGTTCAAACTTTTCTTTAGACATCGATTGTCCCTCTAAGACACGGATAAATCGGTGATATCACCACATCAACCAGGCGATATGCCTGAATTGTTGAATATTTAAGTTTATACAGAGAGAAACGGGAAGGAGAAGTGAAGTGGTGCTGATACCCAGAGTCGAACTGGGGACCTCACCCTTACCAAGGGTGCGCTCTACCAACTGAGCCATATCAGCACGTCTGGAGCGGGCAGCGGGAATCGAACCCGCATCATCAGCTTGGAAGGCTGAGGTAATAGCCATTATACGATGCCCGCATCCTGGAACTCGGCTACCCAGTTCTTTCTGTAACAAAAAAAGAGACATGTCTCTTTTCTTATTCGAACCGGTTAATTTTTTCAACCAGTTCAGACAGCAAACACGCTGCCAGAAAGTGGTGGTGGGGGAAGGATTCGAACCTTCGAAGTCTGTGACGGCAGATTTACAGTCTGCTCCCTTTGGCCGCTCGGGAACCCCACCGGACTTGATGGTGCCGACTACCGGAATCGAACTGGTGACCTACTGATTACAAGTCAGTTGCTCTACCTACTGAGCTAAGTCGGCATCAAGTAGCGCGCATTCTATGGAGACCTGCGACCTCATGCAACTAAAAAATTGCATAAAATGTTCTATCGCTCACATTTTGCACGACAAGACCGCTAAATGGCCTATTTTTAGTCAGGTCAGTGCGATTTTTCGACACCAGGATGCTAACGGCTTAACGGAGAGCATCATCATATCTGTGTTTGAAAAAGAGAAAAATTCTTCTTTTACATATGGTATATCCGTCACATTGCGTTTCAGGGATAACTTATCAGGAGAGATTTTTTCTTATTATTCCCTCCCATCTGGTGTTACCCTCCTGCCCATTGTCCAAATTAACTGAAATGTGTCGTGCCATTGCATGCCGGGGATGATTCGCTTTTTTATCGCTGACCTGATGTAGCAATGACAGCCAGAAACATGCTTATGAGTAAAGAGCAAACGTTAATGACGCCTTACCTACAATTTGATCGCAACCAGTGGGCTGCGCTTCGTGATTCCGTGCCGATGACCCTGACCGAGGGCGAAATCGCACGACTCAAAGGCATTAATGAAGATTTATCACTGGAAGAAGTTGCCGAGATTTATTTGCCCCTGTCGCGTTTGCTAAATTTCTATATCAGTTCAAACCTGCGCCGTCAGGCTGTTCTGGAGCAATTTTTAGGCACTAACGGCCAGCGTATTCCTTATATCATCAGCATCGCCGGTAGCGTTGCCGTGGGCAAAAGCACCACCGCGCGCGTACTGCAAGCGCTGCTGAGCCGCTGGCCGGAACATCGTCGCGTCGAATTGATCACCACTGACGGTTTTCTACACCCTAACCAGGTGCTGAAAGATCGCGGGCTGATGAAGAAGAAAGGCTTTCCTGAGTCTTACGATATGCACCGTCTGGTGAAGTTCGTTTCCGATCTCAAATCAGGGGTGCCAAATGTTACCGCGCCAGTCTATTCACACCTGATTTATGATGTGATTCCAGACGGAGATAAAACCGTCGCGCAGCCCGATATATTAATTCTTGAAGGCTTAAATGTACTACAGAGTGGAATGGATTATCCTCACGATCCACATCATGTATTTGTTTCTGACTTCGTTGATTTTTCTATTTATGTTGATGCGCCTGAAGATTTACTCCAGACGTGGTACATCAACCGCTTCCTGAAATTCCGTGAGGGGGCGTTCACCGACCCAGATTCTTATTTCCATAATTACGCAAAATTATCGAAAGATGAAGCGATCAATACCGCCGCATCATTATGGAAAGAAATCAACTGGTTGAACTTAAAGCAAAATATTTTACCCACTCGTGAGCGGGCCAGTCTGATTATGACCAAAAGCGCCAATCATGCGGTCGAACAAGTCAGGTTGAGAAAATAATGTAAAAAGGGAGCCTTAGCTCCCTTTTTATTATTCTGCGCTGCGTAAAGATATTTCTCCGCCCATCCACGGCTTAATTACGCCATCCTGTTCAAGCAACAACGCGCCTTGCGCATCTATCCCACGGGAAATACCAAATATTTCTTTATCACCAATAATCAGTTTAACCGGTCGGTTAATAAAATTATCCAGTTTTTCCCAGCGAGACAGGTAAGGTGCCAGACCTTCCTGCTCAAAGAGTTCCAGCGCCGCACGCAACTCTTTGATTAACGTCGCCGCCAGCATGTTGCGATCAAGCGTAATGCCCGCTTCCTGGAGATTGATCCATCCCTGATTCACAACACCTTCTTCCACACGGCGCATGGCCATATTGATGCCTGCGCCAATAACGATTTGCGCAGCGTCGCCCGTTTTACCCGTAAGCTCAACCAGAATGCCTGCCAGCTTGCGATCGAGTAAATAGAGATCATTAGGCCACTTAACCCGAACCTTCTCTGCACCCAGATCGCGCAGAACCTCAGCCATCACAATGCCGATCACCAGACTCAGCCCGATCGCGGCTGCCGGCCCCTGCTCCAGACGCCAGTACATAGAAAGATACAGGTTCGCACCAAATGGAGAGAACCATTTCCGCCCACGACGACCACGCCCAGCCTGCTGGTATTCCGCTACACAGGCATCACCCGACGTCAACTGGCCGATACGATCCAGCAGATACTGGTTCGTCGAATCGATAACCGGAAGTACCGTGACATTCCCGCTGTCCAGTTGTGCATGGATGACAGAAGCATCTAATAATTGGATAGGTTCTGGCAGGCTATATCCTTTGCCAGGAACGGTAAACACATCAACACCCCAGTCACGCAACGTCTGGACATGCTTGTTGATGGCTGCGCGGCTCATTCCCAGCGTTTCACCCAGCTGTTCACCCGAATGAAACTCACCATCGGCCAGCAAAGAGATCAGCGTCAGGGGAACGGTATTATCCTTCATGCAATGATCTCCACAGCATTCACTTCACCGGTCTGCCCGATAAACCGAACTTCCGGTTCCAGCCAGACATTAAATTTCTCACCCACGTTCTGACGCACATGATGCGCGAGTTTCACCACATCCTCGCTTGTCGCATTATGTACGTTAATCAGCACCAGAGCCTGCTGACGATGTACCGCAGCGCCCCCAATACTGACGCCTTTTAGCTGGCACTGATCGATCAACCAACCGGCAGCCAGCTTCACTGAACCATCGGCCTGCGGGTAATGTGGCGCACCGGGAAATTGCGCCAGTAATGTGTGCGCAATCTCTGCTGTAACAACAGGATTTTTAAAGAAGCTACCTGCATTACCATTTACTTTTGGATCGGGCAGTTTCGTGGTGCGCATATGGCATACGGCATCAAACACCTGCTGCGGCGTGACCGTTTCAGGTTCAAGGCGAACCAAGTCGCCATAAGTCAGTACGGGCTGCCACTGTTTTGGTAAACGCAGGCCGACAGCCACAATGGCGTAACGATCCTGATATTCATGCTTGAAGATACTATCACGATAACCAAAGCGGCACTCTGTGGCACTCACCCGTAGAGACTTTCCGGTTGCCAGCTCGACACAATCCACATAGTCACAGACCCGCTGTAGTTCTACACCATAGGCGCCAATGTTCTGGATAGGAGAAGAACCGACGCACCCCGGAATAAGCGCCAGATTTTCCAGCCCCGGCATACCTTGCTGGAGTGTGTATCGTACCAGGTTATGCCAGTTTTCCCCCGCCCCTACGTGCAAGTGCCATGCCTCGGGTTGCTCTGTCACCTCAATACCTTTGATACGGTTGATAATCACCGTTCCATGAAAGGTATCAAGAAACAGAACGTTACTCCCTTCGCCCAGTATCAGTACCGGATGATTTGATGCTTTAGCCGATTGCCAGGCATCCAATAGTTGTTGTTCATTTTCGGCACAGACAATCTCGTTAGCGCGTTGATCGATACCGAAGGTATTCCAGGGTTTGAGGGAGTGATTCATAGACGCTTTCCTGATGCAAAATCGCGTCTAGTTTACCGCATATGTAACAGTATGGCTTGTGGTTATGTAGGTGGGATAAGGCGCAGCCGACATCCGGCTGACCCGGACGCATGAACGCAAAAAGGCCATCCCTCAGGATGGCCTCTTCACTTTAATTAATGCCTGGCAGTTCCCTACTCTCGCATGGGGAGACCCCACACTACCATCGGCGCTACGGCGTTTCACTTCTGAGTTCGGCATGGGGTCAGGTGGGACCACCGCGCTACGGCCGCCAGGCAAATTCTTTGTGCCCTTAAAACGAATCTTTTACCCTGATACTGCGTTGGCTGCGCTCGTAAACTCAGTCACATACCTGTGTATGCTCCTTCCTTTCCTTCGCTTGCCGCCTTGGCTCAGCGTAAAATCTTTCGTTTTCGCAAAATCTGTAATCAAAGCTGAAAATCGTCTCTCAAATCGCCAAAACATCTTCGGCGTTGTAAGGTTAAGCCTCACGGTTCATTAGTACCGGTTAGCTCAACGCATCGCTGCGCTTACACACCCGGCCTATCAACGTCGTCGTCTTCAACGTTCCTTCAGGACTCTCAAGGAGTCAGGGAGAACTCATCTCGGGGCAAGTTTCGTGCTTAGATGCTTTCAGCACTTATCTCTTCCGCATTTAGCTACCGGGCAGTGCCATTGGCATGACAACCCGAACACCAGTGGTGCGTCCACTCCGGTCCTCTCGTACTAGGAGCAGCCCCCCTCAGTTCTCCAGCGCCCACGGCAGATAGGGACCGAACTGTCTCACGACGTTCTAAACCCAGCTCGCGTACCACTTTAAATGGCGAACAGCCATACCCTTGGGACCTACTTCAGCCCCAGGATGTGATGAGCCGACATCGAGGTGCCAAACACCGCCGTCGATATGAACTCTTGGGCGGTATCAGCCTGTTATCCCCGGAGTACCTTTTATCCGTTGAGCGATGGCCCTTCCATTCAGAACCACCGGATCACTATGACCTGCTTTCGCACCTGCTCGCGCCGTCACGCTCGCAGTCAAGCCAGCTTATGCCATTGCACTAACCTCCTGATGTCCGACCAGGATTAGCTGACCTTCGTGCTCCTCCGTTACTCTTTAGGAGGAGACCGCCCCAGTCAAACTACCCACCAGACACTGTCCGCAACCCGGATTACGGGCCCACGTTAGAACACCAGCCATTAAAGGGTGGTATTTCAAGGGCGGCTCCATGCAGACTGGCGTCCACACTTCAAAGCCTCCCACCTATCCTACACATCAAGGACCAGTGTTCAGTGTCAAGCTATAGTAAAGGTTCACGGGGTCTTTCCGTCTTGCCGCGGGTACACTGCATCTTCACAGCGAGTTCAATTTCACTGAGTCTCGGGTGGAGACAGCCTGGCCATCATTACGCCATTCGTGCAGGTCGGAACTTACCCGACAAGGAATTTCGCTACCTTAGGACCGTTATAGTTACGGCCGCCGTTTACCGGGGCTTCGATCAAGAGCTTCTCCGCGAGGATAACCCCATCAATTAACCTTCCGGCACCGGGCAGGCGTCACACCGTATACGTCCACTTTCGTGTTTGCACAGTGCTGTGTTTTTAATAAACAGTTGCAGCCAGCTGGTATCTTCGACTGATTTCAGCTCCATGGGTAAACCACTTCACCTACATATCAGCGTGCCTTCTCCCGAAGTTACGGCACCATTTTGCCTAGTTCCTTCACCCGAGTTCTCTCAAGCGCCTTGGTATTCTCTACCTGACCACCTGTGTCGGTTTGGGGTACGATTTCGTGTTACCTGATGCTTAGAGGCTTTTCCTGGAAGCAGGGCATTTGTCACTTCAGCACCGTAGTGCCTCGTCATCACGCCTCAGTGTTAAAGTGCACCGGATTTGCCTGGAGCACACACCTACACGCTTAAACCGGGACAACCGTCGCCCGGCCGACATAGCCTTCTCCGTCCCCCCTTCGCAGTAACACCAAGTACAGGAATATTAACCTGTTTCCCATCGACTACGCCTTTCGGCCTCGCCTTAGGGGTCGACTCACCCTGCCCCGATTAACGTTGGACAGGAACCCTTGGTCTTCCGGCGAGCGGGCTTTTCACCCGCTTTATCGTTACTTATGTCAGCATTCGCACTTCTGATACCTCCAGCATGCCTCACAGCACACCTTCAACGGCTTACAGAACGCTCCCCTACCCAACAACACATAGTGTCGCTGCCGCAGCTTCGGTGCATGGTTTAGCCCCGTTACATCTTCCGCGCAGGCCGACTCGACCAGTGAGCTATTACGCTTTCTTTAAATGATGGCTGCTTCTAAGCCAACATCCTGGCTGTCTGGGCCTTCCCACATCGTTTCCCACTTAACCATGACTTTGGGACCTTAGCTGGCGGTCTGGGTTGTTTCCCTCTTCACGACGGACGTTAGCACCCGCCGTGTGTCTCCCGTGATAACATTCTCCGGTATTCGCAGTTTGCATCGGGTTGGTAAGCCGGGATGGCCCCCTAGCCGAAACAGTGCTCTACCCCCGGAGATGAATTCACGAGGCGCTACCTAAATAGCTTTCGGGGAGAACCAGCTATCTCCCGGTTTGATTGGCCTTTCACCCCCAGCCACAGGTCATCCGCTAATTTTTCAACATTAGTCGGTTCGGTCCTCCAGTTAGTGTTACCCAACCTTCAACCTGCCCATGGCTAGATCACCGGGTTTCGGGTCTATACCCTGCAACTTAACGCCCAGTTAAGACTCGGTTTCCCTTCGGCTCCCCTATACGGTTAACCTTGCTACAGAATATAAGTCGCTGACCCATTATACAAAAGGTACGCAGTCACCCCATAAAAGAGGCTCCCACTGCTTGTACGTACACGGTTTCAGGTTCTTTTTCACTCCCCTCGCCGGGGTTCTTTTCGCCTTTCCCTCACGGTACTGGTTCACTATCGGTCAGTCAGGAGTATTTAGCCTTGGAGGATGGTCCCCCCATATTCAGACAGGATACCACGTGTCCCGCCCTACTCATCGAGCTCACAGCCTGTGCGTTTTCGTGTACGGGACTTTCACCCTGTACCGTGCGACTTTCCAGACGCTTCCACTAACACACAAGCTGATTCAGGCTCTGGGCTCCTCCCCGTTCGCTCGCCGCTACTGGGGGAATCTCGGTTGATTTCTTTTCCTCGGGGTACTTAGATGTTTCAGTTCCCCCGGTTCGCCTCGTTAGCCTATGTATTCAGCTAACGATAGTGTGACGAGTCACACTGGGTTTCCCCATTCGGACATCGCCGGGTCAAGGGTTCATATCACCTCGCCGGCGCTTTTCGCAGATTAGCACGTCCTTCATCGCCTCTGACTGCCAGGGCATCCACCGTGTACGCTTGGTCGCTTAACCTCACAACCCGAAGATGTTTCGTGAAACATTTCGCGTTGCGAAAATTTGAGAGACTCATACACACTTTACGTGTGTCGTTTCAATTTTCAGCTTGATCCAGATTTTTAAAGAGCAAAACTTCGCAGTGAACCTTTTCAGGTACACTCTGAAGTTTTCTTATATGAGCAGTAAAATATGGTGGAGCTATGCGGGATCGAACCGCAGACCTCCTGCGTGCAAAGCAGGCGCTCTCCCAGCTGAGCTATAGCCCCATACAGTACAGTCAGAACCTCTTACCGATGATTTTTCCTGAGACAAGGCGTGGAATGACGAAGCATACTTAAAGTATGTGAGTCATTTCACAACGCAGTATTCAGGGAAAATCTGGTAGGCCTGAGTGGACTTGAACCACCGACCTCACCCTTATCAGGGGTGCGCTCTAACCACCTGAGCTACAAGCCTGTAGAGGTTTTTACTGCTCGTTTTTCATCAGACAATCTGTGTGAGCACTGCAAAGGCAGGTTCTTTAAGGTAAGGAGGTGATCCAACCGCAGGTTCCCCTACGGTTACCTTGTTACGACTTCACCCCAGTCATGAATCACAAAGTGGTAAGCGCCCTCCCGAAGGTTAAGCTACCTACTTCTTTTGCAACCCACTCCCATGGTGTGACGGGCGGTGTGTACAAGGCCCGGGAACGTATTCACCGTGGCATTCTGATCCACGATTACTAGCGATTCCGACTTCATGGAGTCGAGTTGCAGACTCCAATCCGGACTACGACATACTTTATGAGGTCCGCTTGCTCTCGCGAGGTCGCTTCTCTTTGTATATGCCATTGTAGCACGTGTGTAGCCCTGGTCGTAAGGGCCATGATGACTTGACGTCATCCCCACCTTCCTCCAGTTTATCACTGGCAGTCTCCTTTGAGTTCCCGGCCTAACCGCTGGCAACAAAGGATAAGGGTTGCGCTCGTTGCGGGACTTAACCCAACATTTCACAACACGAGCTGACGACAGCCATGCAGCACCTGTCTCACGGTTCCCGAAGGCACATTCTCATCTCTGAAAACTTCCGTGGATGTCAAGACCAGGTAAGGTTCTTCGCGTTGCATCGAATTAAACCACATGCTCCACCGCTTGTGCGGGCCCCCGTCAATTCATTTGAGTTTTAACCTTGCGGCCGTACTCCCCAGGCGGTCGACTTAACGCGTTAGCTCCGGAAGCCACGCCTCAAGGGCACAACCTCCAAGTCGACATCGTTTACGGCGTGGACTACCAGGGTATCTAATCCTGTTTGCTCCCCACGCTTTCGCACCTGAGCGTCAGTCTTCGTCCAGGGGGCCGCCTTCGCCACCGGTATTCCTCCAGATCTCTACGCATTTCACCGCTACACCTGGAATTCTACCCCCCTCTACGAGACTCAAGCCTGCCAGTATCAGATGCAGTTCCCAGGTTGAGCCCGGGGATTTCACATCTGACTTAACAGACCGCCTGCGTGCGCTTTACGCCCAGTAATTCCGATTAACGCTTGCACCCTCCGTATTACCGCGGCTGCTGGCACGGAGTTAGCCGGTGCTTCTTCTGCGGGTAACGTCAATTGCTGCGGTTATTAACCACAACACCTTCCTCCCCGCTGAAAGTACTTTACAACCCGAAGGCCTTCTTCATACACGCGGCATGGCTGCATCAGGCTTGCGCCCATTGTGCAATATTCCCCACTGCTGCCTCCCGTAGGAGTCTGGACCGTGTCTCAGTTCCAGTGTGGCTGGTCATCCTCTCAGACCAGCTAGGGATCGTCGCCTTGGTGAGCCGTTACCCCACCAACAAGCTAATCCCATCTGGGCACATCTGATGGCAAGAGGCCCGAAGGTCCCCCTCTTTGGTCTTGCGACGTTATGCGGTATTAGCTACCGTTTCCAGTAGTTATCCCCCTCCATCAGGCAGTTTCCCAGACATTACTCACCCGTCCGCCACTCGTCAGCGAAGCAGCAAGCTGCTTCCTGTTACCGTTCGACTTGCATGTGTTAGGCCTGCCGCCAGCGTTCAATCTGAGCCATGATCAAACTCTTCAATTTAAGTTTGATGCTCGTGAATTAAACTTCGTAATGAATTACGTGTTCACTCAGAGACTTGGTATTCATTTTTCGTCTTGCGACGTCAAGAATCCATGTCACTTTGAGTGCCCACACAGATTGTCTGATAAATTGTTAAAGAGCAGTGCCGCTTCGCTTTTTCTCAGCGGCGCGGGGTGTGCATAATACGCTTTCCCGCTTGAGAGTCAAGCATTTATTTTTGCTTTTCTCTGCCGGCGTTCATCGCTGAACCCCGCTGACCCGGCGGCCTGTGTGCCGTTGTTCCGTGTCAGTGGAGGCGCATTATAGGGAGTTATTCCGGCCTGACAAGGGGAAATTCAAAATTATTTTCCGACTGCTTTCTTTTTAAGCAAAACCACCTCAAACCGCCAGTTTTTCGAGCGTTTCGAAACCGTAACGCTGTAAAACGGGTATTAATTGCTCGGTCTCTGGCGTCATTGCCATGCAGAAAGCAATATTAGCCTCCGCTGATTTGGCATCCGGCGCTTCATGCTCTAACAACCAGGCCGTGCGACGCGCAATCGCCGCCCCGGAATCCACCAGCCTTGTCCCTTCAGGAAGGACCTGCAACAGTTCTTCCTGTAATAGAGGGAAATGGGTACATCCCAGAACAACCGTGTCGGGCGGTTCCGGCATCCGCAGCCAGGGTCTCAGGATACGGCGTAGTTCTTCCAGCGATACGGGTTCACCGTGCAGTTTGGCTTCCGCCAGTTCCACCAGTTCTGCCGATCCCAACATCGCTATCTGACATTCATTCGCGAATCGCGCTATCAACTCATGGGTATAAGGGCGTTTTACCGTGCCACGCGTTGCCAGCAACCCGACGATGCCGTTGGCGGTCAGCCTCGCAGCGGGTTTAATCGCAGGAACGACGCCCACAACCGGGAACGCGAATTTTTCACGCAATGCAGGAAGAGAAACCGTACTGGCCGTATTACAGGCGATTACCGCAAGTGAGAGAGGATAACGCTGCTGCACTGCGGTAACGATCTCGACGACGCGCTCGACAATAAACGCTTCGCTCTTTTCCCCGTAAGGAAACGCGACGTTATCGAAAGCATATATATAGTGGAGATTCGGCAGGAGATGCCGAATCTCATCGTAGACCGACAACCCACCAACGCCGGAATCAAACACCAGCACGGTGGGACGTGGATCAGAAGGTGTAGCTGCCAGACAAGTAGTACTCTCGTCCTGCAGTTTGGTAGCCATAAGCTGTCTCGTAATCTTTATCGAACAGGTTGGCGATTTTACCACGAACTGTCAGGCGATCGGTGATCGGATACGATGCAGAAACATCAACAGTGCTATAGCTCGGCAAGATTTGCTGGGTGTTATTGTACTGGGAGGTGTTGTTATCGTAGCGCTTGCCGTAATACTGCCACGATACATCCATATCGACGTTAAACATCGTCCAGTCCAGTTGATACTTCGCCTGGCGCTTCGAGCGTCGGGCTAACACTTCACCGTTGTCGTCATTACGCGGATCGACATATTGCAACGTGACACGATGGCTAAAGATGCCGGTATCAAAGCTGCCCGTCCATTCCACGCCTTTAATGGTTGCCGCATCAATATTGTCATACTCACCCTGGTAGGTGTTTGGATCAAAGTAGTAGGTGATCAGGTTAGTAATCTTGTAATGGTAGGCAGACAGGCGCCAGTCCAGCGGACCAGTGAGCCCTTCCAGCCCGGCCTCCCACTGTTTAGACTCTTCCGGTTTCAGGTTAGGATTCGCGTTGATGCCAAAACGGGTAGAACCAAACTGCTGCCCCAGAGATGGAGACAGGAACCCGGTACCATAGCCGATAGTTACTCGATAGTTGTCGATAAACTCCCATCCAGCCGTCGTCTGCCAGGTGCCATGCCAGCCAAACTGTTCATCATGATCTTCACGCCCTGAAGCCTCCAGCGTTACATCACCGAATTGTTGCTGACCGGTCAGGTATAAACCGGTGTTATCGCGTTTATATGTGTCCGACATCACGGTATCGGATGAGGTCAAACGCTGCTGCTGCCAGTCTACGCCAGCGCTAACGGAACCGTGCCCCACGATAAGGTTATTACCCCATTGCAGGTTACGCTGGGTCATGCGATCGAGCGTCGTACCGTCATGATAGCGACCATAAATACTGCTGTAGTTATAGTCCTTCACCTTCTGGTAGCTGGCGAGAAGTTGTGAAGAGTAAATCCCGGAGTTGAATTTCAGACCTGCGTCCCAGCTCTGATTGTAGAGTTGCGATTCATCAGCACTGTAGGCCGGAATAGACGGCGGGCTTCCCAGATCGTAATCAGAGTTGTTGGTATAACTGTGACCACGGAAAAAACCATCGAAATTATCATTAAATTTATGTTCGAGGCTGCCCCAGAATGCCTTGCTGCGAAAACCATCGCGGTCGCGATCGTGATCCCAGGTTGAGCCGGGCTGTACGTTAAAGCCTTTATTGCCCTCATAAGAACCCGCTACCGTGGCGACAGTGTCGCCAAAGCGATGGCGCAACGTACCGTCATATTGCTGATAACCTTTTGAACCAACGCCCGCGGTAATTTTTGACTGTTCTTGATCGGAGTGCGTAATAACGTTAATGACCCCACCCATTGCGCCGGAACCATAAATCGCCGAGCGTGGTCCACGAATGTATTCCACGCGTTGCACCAGCGATATTGGAATCTGATTCAGATCGGGGTTATTCGTAATGCCGGGGCGGGTCATGGGAACACCATCGACCAGAACCAATACCTGTTTGGCTTCCGTACCACGAATAAATAAAGAAGAAGACTGCCCCATGCCGCCGTTTTGATTGATATCAACGCCTGGCAGGCGGCGCATCACATCATTCAAATTCTTCGCTTGCCAGCGGTCGATATCCTCACGCGTCACGACATCAGCAGGCGCCAGTACGGTATTAACCGGTTGTTGAAAACGATTTGCGGTGACGATCAGGGTGTCTGGGTTAGTATCCTGCGCCCAGCCAGAAAATGCCGTGACGGAGAGCGCCGTCAGCAGCGAAGATTTTTTAATCATTGTAAAGCATCCACAATATAAGAAGGATGCCGCAGGCTTCATCGATAGTACGCGATGATGAACACCAGATGCGACGTTAGCCGGCAGGTCTTCGGGCTTGGAAAGTTATCCTCAGGATACAAGAGACGATGACTTCCCGCCGGGTGGCAGTGTCTGCTTATGCTCTCATCTCACCTTTCCTTACCGCTGCGCGTCAGCTCCAGATTCGCACTGGATTCCCTATTAACTCACAGGACCGGCTCACGGATGCTACATTCTGTAACAATCTACGTCCAGACCGCATATCACAATATCGGAAATCATCAATGACTGGACATCTGATGAGCAATCCCTACAATCCCCGCGTACTTTTATTTTTCAGGATGCATCATGACCCCCGAACACCTTCCGACAGAACAGTATGACGCGCAGCTAGCCGAAAAAGTGGTGCGCTTGCAGAGTATGATGGCGCCGTTTTCTGACCTGGTCCCGGAAGTGTTTCGCTCGCCAGCCAGCCATTATCGGATGCGCGCCGAATTTCGCCTGTGGCATGACGGCGACGACCTGTATCACATCATTTTTGAGCAGCAGACAAAAAGCCGTATCCGCGTCGACAGCTTCCCGGCGGCCAGCGAGCTGATTAACCAGCTGATGACGGCGATGATTGAAGGCGTGCGCCATAATCGCGTCCTGCGCCATAAGCTGTTCCAGATTGATTACCTCACCACGATGAGCAATCAGGCGGTGGTTTCTCTGCTGTACCATAAAAAGCTGGATGATGAGTGGCGCCAGGAAGCGGAAACGCTGCGGGATGCGCTGCGAGCGCAGAACCTGAATGTGCATCTGATTGGCCGGGCGACCAAAACCAAAATCGAGCTGGATCAGGATTACATTGACGAACGTCTGCCCGTGGCGGGAAAAGAGATGATCTACCGTCAGGTGGAGAACAGCTTCACGCAGCCCAATGCCGCAATGAATATTCAGATGCTGGAGTGGGCGCTGGATGCAACCAAAGCGTCGAAAGGCGACCTGCTTGAACTGTACTGTGGCAACGGCAACTTCTCATTGGCTCTGGCGCGTAACTTCGACCGGGTGCTGGCAACGGAAATCGCCAAACCGTCAGTCGCCGCAGCGCAGTACAACATTGCCGCTAACCATATTGATAACGTGCAGATCATCCGTATGGCCGCCGAAGAGTTTACGCAGGCGATGAACGGAGTACGTGAGTTTAACCGTTTGCAGGGTATCGACCTGAAGAGCTATCAGTGTGAAACGATTTTTGTCGATCCGCCGCGTAGCGGGCTGGACAGTGAAACCGAGAAAATGGTGCAGGCGTATCCGCGTATTTTGTACATTTCCTGCAACCCGGAGACGCTGTGTAAGAACCTGGAAACATTAAGCCAGACGCACAATGTGTCACGTCTGGCTCTGTTCGATCAGTTCCCGTATACGCACCATATGGAATGCGGCGTGTTACTCACTGCCAGGTAAAACGTAGGCCGGATAAAGTGGTTACGCCGCCATCCGGCGATATGCCCGGTGGCGCTGCGCTTACCGGGCCTACAAATCATCGTAGGCCAGATAAGGCGGTTACGCCGCCATCCGGCGATATGCCCGGTGGCGCTGCGCTTACCGGGCCTACAAATCATCGTAGGCCAGATAAGGCGGTTACGCCGCCATCCGGCGATATGCCCGGTGGCGCTGCGCTTACCGGGCCTACAAATCATCGTAGGCCGGATAAGGCGGTTACGCCGCCATCCGGCATTATTCCGCGACTTCCTGCTTGCGGTTACGCATCTTAAAGCCAATCCAGAATACCAGAATCACCGACAGCACCGCCGGGAAGAAGTTAGAACCGATATCCGGGTATTCCGCACGTACCACGGTGCTGTACAACAGCACGCCGAGGATAAAACAGGCGGCAGCCAGCCCCGGCAAGCCGACAGGCATGGTGCGGTTTTGATAACGTTGATGCAGGCAATAAACCGCCAGCACCAGCGCGATAATCGGGAATACAGAAAACGGCACGATGGAGCTAAACAGCGCCGCGAATGTGCCATTGATCGATAAGCCAGCGACCAGCGCCAGCAACAGCGTACCTTTATCTTGACCTGACTGTTTCATTGCTCGTCCTTCACGTTACTCGGAGTGATGTGCCATCTTCTCTTGTTCACGGCGGTACCAGTAATATGCCCCTTTCGCAATCATGCGCAGTTGCAGTACCAGCCGCTCTTCCAGCTGTCGGCGTTGTTCCGCACCAACATCCAGCGCCTCGGCACCTGCACTAAACACAATCGTCACCATCGCTTCGGCTTGCGCTTCAGTGAACGCGCGCGGCATATGGTTTTCGAGTTCCAGATAGTCCGCAAGTTCCGCGATGAAATGCTGAATCTCACGCGCGACTGCGGCGCGAAACGCGGCCGAGGTGCCGGAACGTTCACGCAATAATAAACGGAAGGCGTTAGGATTGTTGCCGATGAACTCCATAAATGTGGAGACCGAGGTACGGATCACACTGCCGCCTTTGGCAATACGCTGACGCGCCTGGCGCATCAGCTGGCGCAGCATTAAACCGCTCTCATCCACCATCGTCAGGCCAAGCTCATCCACATCGCGGAAATGGCGATAAAATGAGGTTGGCGCAATGCCCGCTTCACGCGCTACTTCGCGTAAACTGAGACTGGCGAAACTCCGTTCGGCGCTCAGTTGACTGAATGCGGCTTCTACCAGCGAACGCCGGGTTTTTTCTTTTTGTTGCGCTCTAACGCCCATCACGATGTCTGAATCCTTCCATATGCCTTATCTGGCACTATACCAGAGAACAAACTTAATCTGTTTGTTCAGCTTTGTGAATGATTGTTTACAGGCTGTTTGTGCTCCAGCCCCACAAAAAAGCACAACGATAATTGGGTTAAAGGCGCGCGAATGTTATCATCGTGTTTATTTTATGTATAAAAACAGGTGAGTAATACCATGCCACATTCCTGGGATTATGATGCAATCGTCATAGGTTCAGGCCCCGGCGGCGAAGGCGCTGCAATGGGTCTGGTTAAGCAAGGAGCGCGCGTCGCCGTTATTGAGCGTTATCACAACGTTGGTGGCGGTTGTACCCACTGGGGCACCATCCCGTCGAAAGCGCTCCGCCATGCCGTCAGCCGTATCATCGAATTCAACCAGAACCCCCTCTACAGCGACCACTCCCGACTACTTCGTTCTTCCTTTGCCGATATTCTCAACCATGCCGATAACGTCATTAATCAACAAACGCGCATGCGGCAGGGCTTTTATGAGCGCAACCACTGTGAAATATTGCAGGGTAATGCGCATTTTGTTGACGAAAACACCCTCGCGCTGGAGTGCCACGACGGCACGGTCGAAACCCTGACGGCGGAGAAATTCGTGATTGCCTGCGGGTCGCGTCCTTATCACCCGGCCGACGTTGATTTCGCGCATCCACGTATTTACGACAGCGACTCAATCCTTAGCCTGCATCACGAACCTCGTCACGTCATCATCTATGGCGCCGGGGTGATCGGCTGCGAATATGCGTCAATCTTCCGGGGAATGGACGTCAAAGTTGATTTGATTAACACCCGCGACCGTCTGCTGGCGTTTCTTGATCAGGAGATGTCCGACTCTCTCTCTTACCACTTCTGGAACAGCGGCGTGGTTATTCGCCATAACGAAGAGTACGAGAAGATTGAAGGCTGCGACGACGGCGTCATTATGCACCTGAAATCCGGTAAAAAGCTGAAGGCCGACTGTCTGCTGTACGCCAACGGACGCACTGGTAACACCGATTCACTGGCGCTGGGAAATATCGGTCTGGAAACCGACAGCCGTGGGCAACTCAAAGTCAACAGCATGTACCAGACCGCGCTGCCGCACATTTACGCGGTGGGCGATGTGATTGGCTATCCGAGTCTGGCTTCCGCCGCTTACGACCAGGGTCGAATTGCCGCGCAGGCGCTGGTGAAAGGCGAAGCGACCGCCCATCTTATTGAAGATATCCCTACCGGGATTTACACCATCCCGGAAATCAGCTCTGTCGGCAAAACCGAGCAGCAATTGACGGCGATGAAAGTGCCTTACGAAGTCGGACGTGCGCAGTTTAAGCACCTGGCGCGCGCGCAAATCGTCGGGATGAACGTGGGAACGCTGAAGATCCTGTTCCATCGGGAAACAAAAGAGATTCTGGGGATTCACTGCTTTGGCGAACGCGCGGCCGAAATTATTCACATCGGCCAGGCGATTATGGAACAGAAAGGCGGCGGTAACACCATTGAGTACTTCGTTAACACCACCTTTAACTACCCGACAATGGCGGAAGCCTATCGGGTAGCGGCGCTAAACGGCTTAAACCGCCTGTTTTAACGCTTTGTCGAAATGGCCATCCATCTCCGCACGGATGGCCTCCGCCAGTTGCTCATAGCGACTGCGCAGCGGCGATCCCGGACGATAAACCAACCCAACCGTACGCTTAGGCTCCGGCTTAATGCACGGCAGGTAGACTACGCCATCACGCTTACGCTCCTGCGGAACCGCCAGCGCAGGCAGTAAGGTAATACCGCTCCCCGCCGCAACCATGTTGCGCAGCGTTTCCAGACTGGTCGCCCGGAAATGGGTGTCTTCATCCGCGCCCGCCTCAAAGCAGAAGCCCATCGCCTGATCGCGCAGGCAGTGCCCGTCTTCCAGCATCAGCAGTTTTTCACCCGCCAGATCGGACATCGGCACACGATCGCGATTCGCCCACGGGTGATCCTCATAGATCGCCAGCATCATGGGTTCATCAAACAGCGGCACTTCGATAAACGCCTCGCTCTCTTTCACCAGCGCCAGGATCACGCAGTCAAGCTTGCCGCTGTCCAGTTGCGCCAGCAGCTGGTGCGTCTGCGCTTCATGCAGATACATTTCCAGCTTCGGGAAGGTCTGATGCAGCATCGGAATAATATGCGGCAGCAGATAAGGGCCAACCGTTGGGATCAGGCCGATATGCAATGGGCCAGACATCGTCTCACCTTGCTGGCTTGCCATCTCCTTGAGCACTTTGACCTCACGCAGCACGGTGCGCGCCTGATCCACCAGCAGTAAACCTGCCTGGGTGAACAGAACTTTACGACTCGTACGCTCCAGCAGCATTACGCCCAGTTCATCTTCCAGCTTACGGATTTGCCCACTGAGCGTCGGCTGGCTGACGTGACAGGAGTCCGCCGCACGCCGGAAATGGCGGTGTTCGGCTAATGCCACCAGGTATTCAAGATCACGAATATTCATTATTCATCCTCCGTCGCCACGATAGTTCATGGCGATAGGTAGCATAGCAACGAACGATTATCCCTATCAAGCTTTCTGTCTAATAATACATCACAGAAACGGAGCGGTACCTCTTTAACCCTTGAAGTCACCGCCCGTTCAAAGAGTTTTTCTCAACTCGAAATAACTAAAGCCAACGTGAACTTTTGCGGACCCTATGGTCCGCTTTTTTTTGCATAAATAAAATAAGCCCGACGTGATGCCAGGCTCTGATGACTGTTGCCGGATGGCGACGGTTCACAATTTTTTGTAGGCCGGATAAGGCGGCAGCCGCCATCCGGCACAACGCCAGTTACGCCAGACGCGCCTTCGCGTAGTCGATCGCCTGCGCAACCTGCTGCGGTGAAACACCGCCTTTCGCCGCACGTTTATCCAGGCATGATTGCAGCGACAGAATCGGATACACATCATCGCCAATCACAGCGCTAAATTTTTGCAGGTCAGCCAGTGACAGATCTTCCAGCGGTTTTCCCTGTCGAATCGCTTCCACCACCGTTTCGCCCACAATATGGTGCGCTTCACGGAACGGCACGCCTTTGGCAACCAGATAATCCGCCAGCTCAGTCGCATTCGCATAGCCCTGCTGCGCCGCTTCCTGGCAGCGCGGACGTTTTACCTGAATGCCGTCCAGCACCAGCGCCGCCATGTGCAGGCAGTCCAGCCAGGTGTCGAGCGCATCAAACAGCCCTTCTTTG
Organism: Citrobacter koseri ATCC BAA-895; assembly: GCF_000018045.1. NCBI lineage: Bacteria > Pseudomonadati > Pseudomonadota > Gammaproteobacteria > Enterobacterales > Enterobacteriaceae > Citrobacter > Citrobacter koseri. The sequence continues at coordinate 2,809,966 of NC_009792.1, forward strand.
TCTTCCTGCATGTCTTTGTTGTACGCCAGCGGCAGGCCTTTCAGCGTCATCATCATCGCCGTTAACGCCCCCTGCACACGGCCGCACTTGCCACGGATCAGTTCCAGCGCATCCGGGTTTTTCTTCTGCGGCATCAGCGATGAACCCGACGTCACGCGATCGGAGAGTTCCACAAAGCCCGCTTCACCGGTATTAAAGAAAATCAGATCTTCCGCAAAGCGCGACAGGTGAACCATGCCGATAGACGCGTCGGACAGCAGTTCCAGCACATGGTCGCGATCGGACACGCTGTCCAGACTGTTACGCGTCGCCGAGGCAAAGCCCAGCCAGCCTGCCAGCTGTTCACGGTCGATTTCATACGCCGTACCCGCCAGCGCGCCGCAGCCTAACGGGCTGACGTCCAGACGCTTGAGCGCATCCTGCAAGCGGCTCTCATCACGCGCCAGCATTTCCACATACGCCAGGCACCAGTGGGCAAACGTCACCGGCTGCGCGCGTTGCAGATGGGTGTACCCCGGCATGACGGCATCCTGATTATTCTGCGCCGTCTCTACCAGCGCGCTTTGTAACTGACGGTTAGCAGACAGCAGCTCGGTGACCGTATCTTTGCACCATAGCTTCAGGTCGGTCGCAACCTGATCGTTACGACTGCGCCCGGTGTGCAGCTTTTTCCCCAACTGGCCGACTTTATCGATCAGTTTGCCTTCCACCCAGCTGTGAATATCTTCCGCGTCGCTTTCCAGAATCTGCTGCGGATTCACCCGAACCTCTTCCAGCAGCGCGCTCAGCGCCTCTTCCAGTTGCAGTTGCTCATCCGCAGTCAACACCCCAACCGTGACCAGAGCTTTGGACCAGGCCACAGAGCCGACGATATCCTGCTCGGCCAGGCGGTAATCAAAGCGCAATGAGTCATTAAACTGTTTGAACCGTTGATCCGCTGCCTGTGTAAAACGCCCACCCCAAAGTGCCATAACATGCTTCCTTAATATCTTGAATTTCAATGCCGGATGGCGCTTAGCTTATCCGGCCTACAGGTTCGGTTCACCCAGGCCCGATAAGGCGTGGCCGCCATCGGGCACAAAATAGTTTAAGCCAGAATACGCGTACCGATCGGCGTACCGTTAAACAACGCCGGAAGCTGCTCGGCATGACGCCAGGAGGCGATATCCACCGGGCGCCCCAGCGTGCGGGCGGCGTCCAGCGCCGCGTTCACCTTCACAATCATGCCGTCGGTAATGATACCTTGATCGATCAGCTGTTCCGCTTTGGCCGCCGTCATCTCGGCAATGCGCTGACCTTTGCCATCCAGAATACCGCTTACATCAGAAAGCAGGATCAGATCCGCCCCCAGCGTTGCCGCCAGCGCCGTCGCCGCCTGATCGGCATTGACGTTCATCAGTTGCCCTTCTTCGGTCACGCCAATGGAACTGACCACCGGCAAGAAGCCGCCTTCCAGCAGCGTGTTAATCAGCTTAGGCGAACCCGGCTGCGCCAGTCCAACGTGGCCCAGCTCTTCATCGAGTTGAGTCACTTTTACGCTATCGCCGTCGCCGAGATACAGGCCAACGGACGCGATATGGTGTTTTTTCGCCCACGCCAGCAAGGTTTTATTGGCGGTTCCCGCCAGCGCGCCGGTGATGATGTCGATCTGATCGGCGGGCGTCACGCGCAGGCCATTTTTCTTTTTCACCGGCAAATTTAACTGTTTCATCAGCTCATCCACAACGCAGCCGCCGCCGTGCACGATAATCAGCGGACGCTGATGCGACTCGCGGTAATTGACCAGCGCAGTAAACAGACGCTCCAGCGCCTCTTCGCTATCCAGTAATACGCCGCCCAGCTTGATAATTAATGGATTCATCATTGCACCCTTAAATAAGAGACTGCGTTTCAGCAAAGCCGAAACGGATATTTGCGCACTGCACTGCCTGCGCCGCTGCGCCTTTCAACAGGTTATCTTCGGTCGCCACCACGATCAGGTGCTCGCCCTGAACGGCAAAACCAATATCGCAGAACGGCAGCCCGACCACATTCTTCAGCGCCGGAACGCCCTTGTCATATAGCCGCACCAGCGGCTTGTCGCCATACGCCTGCTGCAACGCTTGCGCCACCTGAGTATGGGTAACGCCAGCTTTCAGGCGGCAGGTGATCGTTTCCAGAATTCCGCGCGGGAAGTTCCCCAGATGCGGCGTGAAAATAACCTCTGCCCCCAGATGGGTGGCGATTTCCGGCTGATGACGATGGGTAAAGACGCCATACGGTTGCAGGCTGACTTCACAGAAACTGTTCGAAAGCGCCGCCTTACGCCCGGCGCCGCTCACGCCGCTGGTTGCGTTAATGACCGGCCACTGGTTGAGATCCAGCAGGCCTGCGTCAATCAGCGGTTTTAACGACAATTGCGCCGCCGTCGGATAGCATCCCGGCACCGCAATCAGATTCGCTTCTTTTAGCTTGTCCGCGCTCCACTCCGCCAGGCCATACACCGCCTGTTCCAGCAGCTCAGGGTGCTGATGGGTAAAGCCATAATATTTTTCGTAGAAGGCGCTATCATTAACCCGGAACGCACCGGAGAGATCAAACACAACGCAGCCCGCATTCAGGAACTGCGGGGCCAGGTCATGGCTCACTTCATGCGCGGTGGCGAGAAACACCACATCCACCCCGCCGCTGAACTCGCTAATATCAGACATTGGCTGCAATGGCAGATCGACAATGCCTTTTAACTGCGGATGTAAATCAGAGATTAGCTTTCCTGCATCATTGCTTTGCGCTGAGACGGTTAAAGCGGTTATGGTCATATCAGGATGACGATTTACATAGGTCACAAGCTCTGCGCCAGCGTAACCGCTGGCACCCACAATCAGCGTATTCAACATCGGGGCTGTTCACCTTCTTATGTCTGGTTGCCTGGTTAAGCCGTAACAACTTCACCTTACAGTTGGTGGGTTTTCTTACGCTCAACGTTAATGTATTTTTATTCACAAATAATGCATGAATATTGATACTATCATGACCCGAGGTGTGTCAACAATGAAAAACACTTTACCGCCATTTATCGAGATTTACCGCGCTCTGATTGCCACACCGTCGATTAGCGCTACCGAAGAAGCGCTCGATCAAAGTAATGCGTCTTTAATCACTCTGCTGGCAGACTGGTTTAAAGATCTGGGCTTCAAGGTTGAGGTTCAGGCAGTCCCCGGTACGCGCAATAAATTCAATATGCTGGCAAGCACCGGACAGGGTGCTGGCGGTTTGTTGCTGGCGGGCCATACCGATACCGTACCCTTTGACGACGGACGCTGGACGCGCGATCCGTTCACGCTGACCGAGCACGATAACAAGCTCTACGGGCTGGGTACGGCGGACATGAAAGGCTTCTTTGCTTTTATCCTCGATGCCCTGCGTGACGTGGATGTGACGACGCTGAAAAAACCGCTGTATATTCTGGCTACCGCCGATGAAGAGACCAGCATGGCGGGCGCGCGCTATTTTGCTGAAACCACCGCCCTGCGCCCGGACTGCGCGATCATCGGTGAACCAACGTCCCTGCAACCGGTGCGCGCGCACAAAGGCCACATTTCAAACGCCATCCGCATTCTGGGGCAATCGGGCCACTCCAGCGATCCGGCGCGCGGGGTTAACGCCATTGAGCTGATGCACGACGCCATTGGCCGCATCATGCAGCTGCGCGATGACCTGAAAGAACGTTATCACTACGCGGCGTTTACCGTTCCTTATCCGACATTAAACCTGGGCCACATTCACGGTGGCGACGCCGCGAACCGTATCTGCGCCTGTTGCGAGTTGCATATGGATATTCGCCCGCTGCCGGGCATGACGCTGAACGATCTCAACGGATTGCTCAACGATGCGCTGGCGCCCGTGAGCGAACGCTGGCCGGGCCGTCTGACGGTGTCCGAACTGCATCCGCCGATTCCCGGCTACGAATGTCCGCCTGACCATCAACTGGTGGAAGTGGTCGAGAAACTGCTGGGCGCGCAAACCGAAGTGGTGAACTACTGCACCGAAGCGCCGTTTATCCAGACCTTGTGCCCGACGCTGGTGCTTGGCCCGGGTTCGATTAATCAGGCGCACCAGCCGGATGAATATCTGGAAACGCGTTTTATCAAGCCAACCCGCGAGCTGATTACGCAGGTTGTCCATCATTTCTGCTGGCATTAACTGCTTATCACCTCGCTACCCCTTTAGTGGTAAGCGAGGTGATTTATTAACATTTCCATAAGCAACGCTTATTTGATTCGATGTGAATTAAATTACGTAAATTCCCGTCATTTATTCGTTTGCTGAACCGATTTCGCAGCAATTGACGTCAGGTGTTTTACGTGGCTTTATAAAGATAAGAAGTGATGTAAAAAATTAAAGTCCGAAAGATTTCACGTTGCAGCCAACGCCGCTGTGACGCGAAAGATACAGGACATATTCAAAACAGATGGGGTGTCTGGGATCATATGAACGAACAATATTCCGCGTTGCGTAGTAATGTCAGTATGCTCGGCAAAGTGCTGGGAGAAACCATCAAGGATGCGCTGGGAGAGAACATTCTTGATCGCGTAGAAACAATCCGTAAGCTGTCTAAATCATCTCGCGCTGGCAATGAAGCGAATCGCCAGGAGTTGCTCACCACGCTACAGAATCTGTCCAACGACGAGCTGCTGCCTGTTGCCCGCGCGTTTAGTCAGTTCCTGAACCTGGCCAATACCGCCGAGCAGTACCACAGCATTTCGCCGCAGGGCGAAGCTGCCAGCAACCCGGAAGTGATTGCCCGCACCCTGCGTAAACTGAAAGATCAACCCAATCTCGACGAAGCCACCATCAAAAACGCGGTGGAGTCGTTATCTCTGGAACTGGTACTGACCGCACACCCTACCGAGATCACTCGCCGCACGCTGATTCACAAAATGGGCGAAGTCAACGCCTGTCTGAAGCAGCTCGATAACAAAGAGATCGCGGATTACGAACGTAATCAGCTCATGCGCCGTCTGCGCCAGCTGATCGCCCAGTCCTGGCATACGGATGAAATCCGTAAAAACCGCCCAAGTCCGGTCGACGAAGCCAAATGGGGCTTTGCGGTGGTTGAAAACAGCCTGTGGGAAGGGGTGCCAAATTATCTACGTGAGTTGAATGAACAACTGGAAGAGCATCTGGGCTACAAACTGCCGGTGGATTTTGTTCCGGTGCGTTTCACCTCCTGGATGGGCGGCGACCGTGACGGCAACCCGAACGTAACGGCTGATGTCACCCGCCACGTTCTCCTGTTGAGCCGCTGGAAAGCCACCGATCTGTTCCTGAAAGATATTCAGGTTCTGATTTCTGAGCTGTCGATGGTCGACGCCACGCCGGAACTGCTGGCGCTGGTCGGCGAAGAAGGCGCATCAGAACCTTACCGCTACCTGATGAAAAGCCTGCGTTCCCGCCTGATGGCAACGCAAGCCTGGCTGGAAGCGCGTCTGAAAGGCGAGAAACTGCCGAAACCCGCTGGCCTGCTGACGCAAAACGAGCAGTTGTGGGAGCCGCTGTACGCCTGTTATCAGTCTCTGCAAGCGTGCGGCATGGGCATCATCGCCAATGGCGAACTGCTTGATACCCTGCGCCGGGTGAAATGCTTTGGCGTGCCGCTGGTGCGCATTGATATTCGCCAGGAGAGCACCCGCCATACCGAAGCGCTGGGCGAGCTGACGCGTTATCTGGGCATCGGCGATTATGAAAGCTGGTCCGAAGCCGATAAACAGGCTTTCCTGATCCGCGAACTCAACTCCAAGCGTCCGCTGCTGCCTCGTCAGTGGGAACCGAGCGACGACACCCGCGAAGTGCTTGAGACCTGTCAAGTGATTGCCGAAGCGCCGCTGGGTTCCATCGCCGCTTACGTTATCTCTATGGCGAAAACGCCGTCCGACGTGCTGGCCGTGCATCTGTTGTTGAAAGAAGCCGGGATTAGCTTTGCCATGCCGGTTGCGCCGCTGTTCGAAACGCTGGACGACCTGAACAACGCCGACGCGGTAATGACTCAGTTGCTGAATATCGACTGGTATCGCGGCTTTATTCAGGGCAAACAGATGGTCATGATTGGCTACTCTGACTCGGCGAAAGACGCAGGCGTAATGGCCGCCTCCTGGGCGCAGTATCAGGCTCAGGACGCGCTGATCAAAACCTGTGAAAAAGCCGGAATTGAGCTGACGCTGTTCCACGGTCGCGGCGGTTCCATTGGCCGTGGCGGCGCGCCTGCTCATGCCGCGCTGCTTTCCCAACCGCCGGGCAGCCTGAAAGGCGGCCTGCGCGTGACCGAACAGGGTGAGATGATCCGCTTTAAGTACGGCCTGCCTGAAGTCACCATCAGCAGCCTGTCCCTGTACACCGGCGCGATTCTGGAAGCCAACCTGCTGCCGCCGCCGGAGCCGAAAAATTCGTGGCGTCATATCATGGACGAGCTGTCCGTGATCTCCTGCGACCTGTATCGCGGCTATGTCCGCGAGAATAAAGACTTCGTCCCGTACTTCCGTTCCGCAACGCCAGAACAGGAACTGGGCAAGCTGCCGCTCGGTTCGCGCCCGGCAAAACGTCGCCCGACAGGCGGGGTTGAATCCCTGCGCGCCATTCCCTGGATCTTCGCCTGGACGCAAAACCGCCTGATGCTCCCGGCCTGGCTGGGTGCGGGCACCGCGCTGCAAAAAGTCGTTGAAGATGGCAAGCAAAGCGAACTGGAGGCCATGTGCCGCGACTGGCCGTTCTTCTCCACGCGCCTCGGCATGCTGGAGATGGTGTTCTCTAAAGCCGACCTGTGGCTGGCGGAATACTACGATCAACGCCTGGTCAAAAAAGCGCTGTGGCCACTGGGTGAAGAGTTACGCAACCTGCTGGCAGAGGACATCAAAGTGGTGCTGGCGATTGCCAACGATTCCCATCTGATGGCCGACCTGCCGTGGATTGCCGAGTCTATCCAGTTAAGGAATGTGTATACCGACCCGCTGAACGTATTGCAGGCGGAGCTTTTACACCGTTCCCGTCTTGCAGAAGAGCAAGGTAAAGATCCAGACCCGCGCGTCGAGCAGGCGCTGATGGTCACGATTGCGGGCGTGGCTGCGGGGATGCGTAATACCGGCTAACCCACACGCATCGTCATATCCCCTCTCGCCCGCCCGGGCGAGAGGGCTTTGAAATATTTCTGTAATAATCGCCTGTTTTTCAATATATTCCTGCCTGCGTTTTGTTCACTCTGCTGAATACGCCATCAACAAGAATAGGTCACTGGCATCGCCATACTTAAGGTTCTCTTAATGATTTGTCGCTACGTTGGCGACTCGAATAAAAACAGGCTTCATATATGTTCTTCACACACACATCTGCTAAACCTTCGTTTAGCTGGAAAGCCCTTGGCTGGGCGCTACTCTATTTTTGGTTCTTCTCTACATTACTTCAGGCCGTTATTTGCATCAGCGGCTATAGCGGCACCAACGGGCTGCGTGACTCACTGCTTTTCAGTTCGCTCTGGCTGATCCCGGTATTTTTATTTCCCCGTCATACCCGCGCGATTGCCGCCGTTATTGGCGTTGTACTCTGGGCCTCTTCGCTGGCGGCGCTCAGTTATTATGTCATTTACGGGCAGGAATTCTCGCAAAGCGTTCTGTATGTCATGTTTGAAACAAACGCGAACGAAGCCAGCGAGTACTTGAGCCAGTATTTCAGTCTGAAGATTATCCTTATCGCCCTGGCCTATACCGCCGTGGCAATCCTGCTGTGGACGCGTTTAAAGCCAATATATATTCCCGCGCCGTGGCGCTGGTTAGTCTCCTTTGCATTGTTATACGGCCTTATTCTGCATCCGATCGCCGTCGGGACGTTTATCAAACATAAGCCGTTTGAGCAGACATTAGGCGGCCTCGCCTCGCGTATGGAACCCGCTGCGCCGTGGCAGTTTATCAATGGCTATTATCAATATAATCAGCAACTCACGTCGCTGAATAGTCTGCTTAACGAGAACAACGCGCTGCCTCCGTTAACGAATTTTAAAGATAACTCCGGTGATGCGCCGCGTACGTTAGTGCTGGTTATCGGCGAGTCAACCCAGCGTGGTCGCATGAGTCTGTACGGTTATCCGCGAGAAACCACGCCAGAGCTGGACGCGTTGCATAAAAGCGATCCGGGTCTGACCGTATTCAATAACGTCGTCACCTCCCGGCCATATACGATTGAAATTCTGCAACAGGCGCTGACCTTCGCCAATGAAAAGAACCCGGATCTGTATCTAACGAAACCGTCGCTGATGAACATGATGAAACAGGCAGGTTATAAGACGTTCTGGATCACCAATCAGCAGACGATGACCGCGCGTAATACGATGCTGACCGTATTCTCGAAACAGACCGACAAGCAGTTTTATATGAATCAGCAGCGTACTCAAAGCGCGCGGGAATATGACACCAACGTTCTGGCGCCCTTTAAAGACGTAATGGCCGACCCGGCACCGAAGAAATTTATTATCGTTCACCTGCTGGGAACACATATCAAATACAAATTCCGCTACCCAGAGAATCAGGGAAAATTTGACGGTCAAACCGATCATATCCCTGCGGGCGTGGGCGAAGACGAACAGGATATTTATAACGATTACGATAACGCGAATCTGTATAACGACCATGTCGTCGCCAGCCTGATTCAGGACTATAAAACGACTGACCCGAACGGTTTTCTGCTCTACTTCTCCGATCACGGTGAAGAAGTGTATGACACGCCGCCGCACAAAACGCAGGGACGTAACGAAGACAACCCTACGCGTCATATGTATACGGTGCCGTTCCTGTTATGGACGTCAGAAAAGTGGCAGGCCGCACACCCGCGCGATCTCTCGGCATATGTTGACCGCAAGTACAGCAGCTCTGAACTTATCCATACCTGGTCCGACTTAGCGGGGCTGACCTACGACGGGTTCGACCCGACGCGCTCCATCACCAGCCCGCAGTTCAAAGCGATCACGCGCTGGATTGGCAACCCGTATAAGAAAAACGCGTTGATTGATTACGATACCCTGCCTTACGGGGATCATGTAGGGAATCAGTAACGGCATCGCCGGATGGCGCTGACGCTTATCCGGCCTACAAAATGCATAACCCGTGTACCGCCATCCGGCAATTATCGCTTGAGGCGGTTTACGTTCAACGTTACTGTTTCCTCTGTCTGCGCTCTGCAAGGGATCAACATGTACCATGACGTCAGCCACCTTCTCTCCCGTCTGATTAACGGCCCTATGGCGCTACGGCAGGTTTTTTTCGCCAATACCAGCGGTACGGCGCCCGAACTGGCGTATCAGGTTGATTTTCCACGCCTGGAGATGGTGCTGGAGGGGGAGTTCACCGATACAGGCATCCCGGCCGCGCCCGTGACGCTCATCGCTGGCGACGTTCTGTATGTTCCGGCAGGCAGCTGGAACTTCCCGCAGTGGCAAACGCCCGTCACCACGCTCAGCATCCTGTTTGGCAAGCAGCAATTAGGTTTCAGCGTTGTTCACTGGGACGGCAAACAATATCAGAATCTTGCGAAGCAGCATGTCGCACGTCGAGGCCCACGTATTGGCTCCTTCCTGCTGCAAACGCTCAATGAAATGCAGATGCAGCCGCAGGAACAGCAGACGGCCCGATTAATTGTCGCCAGCCTGTTGAGCCACTGCCGCGATCTGCTGGGCAGCCAAATCCAGACGGCGTCACGGAGTCAGGCGCTTTTTGAAGCGATTCGCAACTATATCGATGAGCGTTACGCTTCCCCGCTCACCCGCGAATCGGTGGCGCAGGCGTTTTATATTTCGCCAAACTACCTTTCTCATCTGTTTCAAAAAACAGGCGCTATCGGCTTTAACGAATATCTGAATCACACACGGCTGGAACACGCGAAAACGCTGCTGAAGGGTTACGATCTGAAAGTCAAAGAAGTGGCTCACACCTGTGGATTTGTCGACAGCAACTATTTCTGCCGCCTGTTTCGTAAAAATACGGAGCGTTCTCCGTCAGAATATCGTCGGCAGTACCACAGCCAGTTGACGGAAAAGAAGGCTACTCCAGAATAAGATGCGTATGCTGCGGCGCGGTGAGCAGTTTACGCACGGCGCTCATCACCCGCTGAGGTTCGCGAAGAAAGGCGTTAATTCCTGACTGAACATACCGACTCTGAATAAAACGCTCCGCGCCCGCCAGTTCAATATCCGTAATCAGCAACACAACATCCGCCCGGTTGATATCCTCCTCCGTTAAGCGATTTTCCGTGCCCAGCGCCCCCTGGGTTTCAATTTTAATGTTCCATTTTTCCTGCTGGCAGAGCTTCTCCAGGCGTTCGGCGGCCATATAGGTATGCGCCACGCCGCTGACGCAGGCGGTAACGGCAACCAGATAACGTACAGTTGAGACTGTCATATTAACCTCCCACAGTAACCAGAAACCCGGCTCGCTCTGCCAACGCCTGCATTTCCGCCACCTCTTGCGGCGAGGGTACAGGCACATCTTTCATTGCCCACGGCTGCCCAAGCAGACGGTATTTCGCTTCACCATACTGATGAAACGGTAGCAGGTGCACCTGATTAATCCCTGACGATAGCAACACCGCCAACGCTCGCTGCATATTCTCAACGTTGAGCGTGTAGCCCGGAATCAACGGCAAACGGGGGATGACCGTAATCCCCTCGTTTACCAGTAAACGCAGGTTATCCAGCACGCGTGGTAAATTCATTTTGACCACCTCATGCGCCTGGCGCGGCTCCATAATCTTTAAATCAAACAGCACTTCATCACACGCTTTAGCCAGCGGTAGCAACCGACTGGCAGGCGCGTCGCCTGCGGTTTCAATCGCGCAGGAAATGCCGAAACGTCGCAGACGTTGCAAAAACCGCGTGGCAAACGCCGCCTGCATTAATACTTCACCGCCAGAAAGCGTGACGCCGCCGCCGGAGGTGCGAAAAAAGAGTTCGTCTTTCATCACCTCGCGTTCCAGTTCATCCAGCGTAATATCGCGCCCGATACGTTCAAACGCCCCGGAAGGACACTCATCCGCATCACGCAAGCAGGGCGAGCAGTGCAGACATTTACTCTCCCGCCGCACCGTTTCGATGCGTGGAGAAATAGATTCTGGATTGGCGCACCACGGACAGGTATGCGGGCAGCCTTTAAAAAAGACCACCGTACGGATTCCCTGCCCGTCATTCAACGAATAACGCTGAATGTTGAAAATACGTGCGACATCATCAGCGCTCGTTTCCAGATTCTTACAGCTGATGCGCGGTGCGGCGAATGATGTCATCCTGGATCTCCTTCGACAGCTCGACAAAGAAGGCACTGTAACCCGCCACGCGCACCACCAGCCCGGCGAAATCCTGCGGGCGCAATTGCGCTTCACGCAACGTATCCGCATTCAACACGTTAAACTGAATATGCTGTAGCTTAAGCTGGGTAAAGGCGCGCAGAAAATCCGCCAGTTTGCGCAAGCCGGCCTCACCTTCCAGCGTCGCGGGCGTAAACTTCACGTTGAGCAGCGTACCGTTAGAAAGCAGCGTGTTATCCAGTTTACTTACTGATTTCAGCAGCGCCGTCGGCCCCTGCATATCCTGGCCGAGCATTGGCGACAACCCGCCGTCTGCCAGCTGTTCCCCGGAAAAACGGCCATCCGGCGTCGCCCCCACCACCGAACCCAGCGGCACATGCGCGGAGACGGTGTATGAACCCGGTGTAAATTGCCCACCGCGCGGGTTCTGGTATTTCTCCACCTCTTTACAGTAATGGCGCAGCAGTTCAGCGCTGATGTTATCCACATCATCAATATCATTACCGTATTTCTCGAAGCGGTTAATCAGCCGGGCACGAATTCTCTCACCTTCCGGCGTCGCAAAGTTCGCCTTTAACACCGCCAGCAGTTCATCGAAACGTAAACGTTGCTGATCAAATACCAGCCCTTTTAACGCGTGCAGGGAGTCGCTCAGATTAGCAATGCCAATCCCCTGTACGCCAGAGAAGTTATAACGCGCGCCGCCATCGGTAATATCACGGCCTTTATCCAGGCAGTCGCTGATAAACGAGGAAAGCAGCGGTACCGGCGCCCAGTCACGGTGGCCGATATCGCAAATATTACTGCCTTCCACCATCAGCGTAATGTAATGGCTGATTTTGGCGCGAATATGCGCCAACAGATCTTCGTACGTCAGCGTGCGGTTTCCTTCATTCTCATACAGGCTGATTTCCATCACTTTCAGCAGGTTGAACATGGCGATGTCATGCAGGCCGTAGGTTCTGCCCGGAATCGACAGCTCCACACACCCCACTACCGCGTAATCACGGGCGTCCTCCAGCGAAACACCCCGGTTCAGGAACGCGGGCACAACCACTTCATCATTAAAGATCTGCGGAATACCGGTGCCGAGGCGAATCGTCTCCGCCGTTTTCATCAGGAAGGGCGTGTCAATCAGCGCATTGGTACGCACGCCAAGGTTCGGCTGCGGCAACTGCACATTCTGGTACGCGTCAAGACAGAGAAAAGAGAGCACGTTCACCGCACTGCGTCCGTTCTCCGTCAATCCCCCAAGCAATGCGGTGTAACCGGTCGGGAATCCGGCGAAATAGCGTGCGCTGCTGGTCGAACGTAACAGCACGATGTCGTTACATTTTACCCACAGCGATTCGAGGAGTTCTTTTAAAAATGCCGGGTCTTCGCCCTGGCTCAGCGATGCCTGATAAAACGGCAGCATATACTGGTCAAAACGCCCCAGCGAGAGCGAGCTGGCGTTAGACTCATATTGCAGAATGATGTTCATGTACCAGAACAGCTGGCACGCCTGCCAGAAGGTTTGCGGCTTGTGCTGCATGTTATGTCGGGAGTTCGCGGCAATGGTGAGCAACTCCTGACGCCGACGCGCATCCAGGCAACTTTCCGCCATTTTCTCCGCCAGCGTCGCGTAACGCAGAATGTGGCCTTGCGAAGCCTCCAGCAGCAGCAACGCCGCCTGGTAAAAGTGATTGTCCGGCTGCTGCTGGCAGTGTTGCCGCACTTGCGCCACCAGTTCACCCAGACCGTGATTCAACAGCCGCGGGTAATCAATAATAATGTGCCCCTGCCCTTTATCCGTCTGGTTAACGCTAAAAATCTGCGTGCTGACGGCGGCTTTCACGTCATCGGTCATCTGGCCGTTGATGAAATCCTTCATCGACCGTTTTTCCCAGTACGGGAACAGCACCTCGCGGTAGAGGCGCTTATCGTCCTCGCTGATGTCAAAACGGTCCTGTGGACGCGTCGGGAACTGATCTAACTCGTTAAGTAACCAGTACGGATCCATTTCCGGCGACATAATCCCCGCCCGCGGTTTCACCGTACGGTTCCCGGCAATCAACTCCTCATCACGAATCGAAATTTCAACATGCTCAAGGATATACGCCGTCGCTTTAGCGCGACGCAATATGACCGGCTCTCCCTCTGTCTGCTGATAGCTGGCGGTATACAGCTGCGCGCGCTCAAGCGAAATTTCACGGTTATTCTGGAAAAGTGCGGCTTTAAGGCGCTGGGTACGATTCGTCATGAGGAACTCCTGTAGGCAAGCTTGTTGCCGGATGGCGGCGTGAGCGCCTTATCCGGCCTACGGGGATTAACATCGTAGGCCCGATAAGCTTGCGCCATCGGGCATTCTAACGTTAAGCAATTTGCGAAAGATGCGCGTCAATTTTGTTCATAATGGCATCGGCGCGTTTTACCGCATCGCTGATGTTGACGCGGACAATGGTTTTACCCGCAAAGCGTTCCTCAAACTTGATGCCGATATCTTTGGTCAGAATCACCATATCCGCATCCGCCACATCCGCCGCAGTCAGTTCGTTTTCCAGACCAATCGAGCCCTGGGTCTCGACTTTGACTTCCCAGCCTTTCGCTTTGGCCGCGCTTTCCAGCGCTTCGGCCGCCATATAGGTGTGTGCGACACCAGAAGGACATGCTGTTACTGCGATAATCTTCGTCATGGCTCATTCCTCACTTAATTCATCTCAAACTCTAAATCCAGGTCGTCTTCTTTCTCATCAACCTGAGACACTTTCTTACGCGCCAGACTTTTCAGCACGTTAACGCAGATTGCCGTCACTACCGCCCCGACAGCGACTGCCGCGATATAACCCAGCTTGCCTTCCACAACCGGCAGAACAATCAGCCCACCCCAGCCGGCATAACACTGCGCGCCAAACAGCGCAGCCGTTACTGCACCACAGGCAGAGCCAACCATAATGGATGGGATCACGCGCAGCGGATCGGCGGCGGCGAAGGGAATCGCGCCTTCCGTGACCCCAACGCAGCCCATTACCAACGCGGCTTTACCGGCTTCACGTTCTTCAGAAGAGAAGTTTTTACGACCAACCAGCGTTGCCAGGCCCAGACCCAGCGGCGGAACGCAGATACCCACCGCAGCAATCGCCACCACGCTGTATACGCCCTGCGCCACGCAAATCAGCATGAAGGCGTAGGCCACTTTGTTAATCGGGCCGCCCATATCGAAGGCCAGCATCAACCCCATGATGACCGCCAGCAGCACGATGCTGCCCTGCTGCATTCCTTGCAGCCATTGGGTCAGGCTGGTGGTTAACGCGCCAACCGGTTCGCCCAGCCCCCACATCATGATGCCTGCGGTAATGAAGGTGCCGACGATAGGGATAACGAAGATAGGCATCACCGAGCGCAATACCTTATGCACCGGGATTTTCTTCAGATAATGCACGACGATACCGCCGATAATCCCGGCAATGAGCGCGCCAAAGAACCCGGCGCCAAAGCTGTTGCCCACCCAGGCGCCGATCGCGCAAGGCGCCAGCGCGGAACGTTCAGCAATGGAGTAACCGATATAGGCGGCGAGAAAAGGCACCATCAGCGTCAGCCCTGCGACGCCAATATCAAAAAGCTTCTTGAGATTAGGATCGGTCGCGGCATCGGGAACAGCGCCTTTGCCATACAGCATGACGGAAACCGCCAGCAAGATCCCACCCGCTACGACGAAGGGGATCATATGCGAAACACCGGTCATCAGATGTTGACGGGTGTTTTTCAGGATCTGCACCAACTCTTTCATAAGTCGCTCCCGGGCCACTTCAGGCCCCTATCCATAACGTTGTTGTGGCAAACAATAGGCAATCCAACGCGGCGCAGACAGTGGATAAAAAGGCCATTTACTGGATTTTTGTAATATCAGTACAAAAATGCGATCCGCCTCATAACTTATCAAACCTCAGAAATAAGATGCCGCACTCCGACTTGTGAAGTGTCTCGCAATTTGACGTGTATGTTACATTTGTCCAGCGTTTGGCAGTTTTGTCACATGGCACTATGCGGCAACGCCCTTTTATCCTGTAGCCAGAAAATCGTTATGGGAGAAAGGCAATGGCCCTGATTGTGGAATTTACCTGTGAGCTGCCCAATGGCGTACACGCCCGCCCGGCAAGCCACGTTGAGACGCTGTGCAATACCTTTACCTCACACATTGAGTGGCATAACCTGCGCACCGACCGTAAAGGCAACGCCAAAAGCGCGCTGGCGCTGATTGGCACCGACACGCTGGCAGGCGACGCCTGTCAGTTATTAATTTCAGGTACGGACGAACAGGATGCCCACCAGCGCCTGAGCCAATGGCTGCGCGATGAATTCCCCCTTTGCGATGCGCCTCTGGCGGAGATCAAAAACAGTGAGCTGGAGCCGCTTCCGGCATCGCTGACAAACCTGAACCCGCTGTTTTTTCGCGCCCGCGCCGTCTGCACCGGCAGCGCAGGCGGCGTTCTGACGCAGCTCTCCTCGCTGGATCTCAATACGCTCGGCGAACTCCCTGCTGCCAGTGATATAGAGACCGAGCAATCTGCGCTGGATAACGGCTTAACGCTGCTGATAAAGAATATTGCGTTCCGCCAGCTCGACAGCGACGGCGCCACCAGCGCTATTCTGGAAGCCCACCGTTCGCTGGCTGGCGACACCTCCCTGCGCCAACATTTGCTGGCAGGCGTTGCGCGCGGTTTAAGCTGTGCGCAGGCGATAGTCGAAAGCGCCGGACACTTTTGTGATGAGTTTGCCCGTTCCAGCAGCCGCTATTTACAGGAACGCGCGCTGGACGTACGCGACGTCTGCTTCCAGCTCCTGCAACAAATTTATGGCGAACAACGCTTCCCGGCGCCAGGCAAACTGACCCAACCCACCGTCTGTATGGCCGATGAACTCACCCCAAGCCAGTTCCTCGAACTGGACAAAACGTTTCTCAAAGGCTTGTTGTTAAAAAGCGGCGGTACGACTTCGCACACGGTTATTCTTGCCCGCTCATTCAACATTCCCACGCTGGTTGGCGTGGATATTGAGGCGCTAACGCCGTGGCTGCACCAGACGGTCTATATCGACGGCAACGCCGGTGCGATTGTCGTTGCGCCAGATGAACCCGTCACCCGTTACTACCAACAGGAAGCCCGCGTGCAGGACGCTTTACGCGAGCAGCAGCGTATCTGGCTGACCCAACAAGCGCGCACTGCCGACGGTATCCGTATGGAAGTGGCCGCCAACATTGCGCACTCCGTCGAAGCGCAAGCGGCATTCGGCAACGGCGCGGAAGCGGTTGGTCTGTTCCGTACAGAAATGCTGTATATGGACAGAACCAGTGCACCTTGCGAGAACGAGCTGTACAACATTTTTTGCCAGGCGCTGGAGTCCGCACAGGGCCGTAGCATTATTGTGCGCACGATGGATATCGGCGGTGACAAGCCCGTTGATTATCTGAACATTCCTGCGGAAGCCAACCCGTTCCTCGGCTATCGCGCCGTACGTATATATGAAGAGTACGCCACGCTGTTTACCACGCAGTTGCGATCGATCCTCCGCGCTTCCGCACACGGCAGCCTGAAAATCATGATCCCGATGATCTCCTCAATGGAAGAGATCCTGTGGGTCAAAGAGAAGCTGGCGGAGGCTAAACAGCAGTTACGCAACGAGCACGTCCCGTTTGATGAGAAGATCCCCCTCGGCATCATGCTGGAAGTGCCATCGGTGATGTTCATCATCGACCAGTGCTGTGAAGAAATTGATTTCTTCAGTATTGGCAGCAATGACCTGACGCAATATCTGCTGGCGGTCGATCGCGACAACGCCAAAGTCACCCGTCACTACAACAGCCTGAATCCGGCCTTCCTGCGCGCGCTGGATTTCGCCGTACAGGCGGTACATCGTCAGGGGAAATGGATTGGCCTGTGCGGTGAACTCGGCGCGAAAGGGTCAGTGTTGCCGCTGCTGGTCGGACTGGGGCTGGACGAGATCAGCATGAGCGCGCCGTCAATTCCTGCCGCTAAAGCGCGGATGGCGCAGCTCGACAGTCGTGCCTGTCGCCAGTTGCTGAATCAGGCGATGGCCTGTCGCACCTCGCTGGAAGTGGAGCATCTGCTGGCGCAATTCCGCATGGCCCAGCAGGACGCGCCGCTGGTCACCGCCCAGTGCATCACGCTTGATAGCGACTGGCGCAGCAAAGAAGAGGTGATCAAGGGGATGACCGACAACCTGCTGCTGGCAAGCCGCTGTCGCTACCCGCGCAAGCTGGAGGCCGACCTGTGGGCGCGTGAAGCCGTGTTCTCCACCGGGTTAGGGTTTAGCTTCGCCATTCCGCACAGCAAATCTGAACACATTGAGCAGTCCACCATCAGCGTGGCGCGTCTGAAAGCGCCGGTACGCTGGGGCGATGACGATGCGCAGTTCATCATCATGCTGACACTCAACAAACACGCCGCAGGCGACCAGCATATGCGCATTTTCTCACGCCTGGCCCGCCGCATTATGCACGAAGAATTCCGCAACGCGCTGGTCAACGCCGCATCTGCCGAGGCAATTGCCAGCCTGTTGCAACATGAACTTGAACTCTAAGAGGGAGCAAAATGGAACTCTATCTGGATACCGCGAACGTCGCGGAAGTCGAACGTCTGGCGCGCATCTTCCCTGTTGCTGGCGTCACCACCAACCCAAGCATTGTGGCGGCGAGTAAAGAATCCATCTGGGATGTACTGCCTCGCCTGCAAAAAGCCATCGGCGAAGAGGGAACGCTATTTGCCCAGACGATGAGCCGCGATGCGCAAGGAATGGTGGAAGAAGCCAAACGCCTGAGCAATGCCATTCCCGGTATTGTGGTGAAGATTCCGGTCACTGCCGAAGGTCTGGCGGCGATCAAACAGCTCAAAAAAGAAGGTATTACGACGCTGGGAACGGCTGTCTACAGCGCAACGCAGGGCTTGCTGGCGGCGCTGGCAGGCGCAAAATACGTCGCCCCGTATGTCAATCGGGTTGATGCCCAGGGCGGCGACGGCATCCGTATGGTGCAGGAACTGCAAACCTTACTGGAGATGCATGCGCCGGGCAGCATGGTACTGGCCGCCAGCTTTAAAACGCCGCGTCAGGCGCTGGATTGCTTACTCGCAGGATGCGAAGCAATCACCCTTCCTTTAGATGTAGCTCAACAAATGCTCAATACCCCTGCGATAGAGTCAGCTATAGGGAAGTTTGAGCAAGACTGGAATAACGCATTTGGCCACATCAACCTGTGAGGGAAATAAAGTATGGACCACATTATTCAATCTCCTGGTAAATACATCCAGGGTGCAGATGTCATCACACGTCTTGGAGAATATCTCAAACCCCTGGCCGAACGCTGGCTGGTGGTCGGAGACAAGTTTGTCTTAAATTTTGCCCAGTCCGCGCTGGAGAAAAGTTTCCAGGATGCCGGACTGGCTCTGGAAATCGCGCCATTTGGCGGCGAATGTTCGCAAAATGAAATCGATCGTCTGCGTATCGTCGCAGATAAAGCGCAGTGCGGCGCCGTTCTCGGCATCGGCGGCGGCAAAACGCTGGATACCGCGAAAGCGCTGGCCCACTTTATGGATGTCCCGGTCGCTATCGCGCCGACCATCGCCTCTACCGATGCCCCCTGTAGCGCGCTTTCCGTGATCTACACCGATGCAGGCGAGTTTGAACGCTATCTGATGCTGCCGCGTAACCCGAATATGGTGATTGTTGATACCAAAATTGTCGCGGGCGCGCCCGCACGTCTGCTGGCTGCCGGTATCGGCGATGCGCTGGCGACCTGGTTTGAAGCGCGCGCCTGTTCACGCAGCGGCGCGACCACGATGGCGGGCGGCAAGTGTACACAGGCGGCGCTCGCGCTGGCGGAGTTGTGCTATAACACGCTGATCGAAGAGGGTGAGAAGGCCATGCTGGCGGCTGAGCAGCATGTCGTCACGCCGGCGCTGGAACGCGTGATTGAAGCCAACACTTACCTGAGCGGCGTCGGTTTTGAAAGCGGCGGTCTGGCGGCGGCGCATGCCATACATAACGGCCTGACGGCGATTCCAGACGCGCATCACTACTATCACGGTGAGAAAGTGGCGTTCGGCACGCTGACGCAACTGGTACTGGAAAACGCGCCGGTTGAAGAGATCGAAACCGCTGCGGCGTTGTGCCATTCCGTTGGCCTGCCGATCACGCTGGCGCAACTGGATATTAAGCAGGATATTCCGGCGAAGATGCGCACGGTGGCGGAAGCCTCCTGCGCGGAAGGCGAAACCATTCACAACATGCCTGGCGGCGCCACGCCGGATCAGGTTTACGCCGCCCTGCTGGTTGCCGACCAGTACGGTCAGCGTTTCCTGCAAGAGTGGGAATAACGGTCAGGAGAGACAAAAAGCCCGCAGATCGTGCGGGCTTTTTTTATTTGCCGGATGGCGCTGACGCTCATCCGGCCTACACATTTTACTGAGATGGCTTACAGCAGATCGAAACGATCCAGGTTCATCACTTTCACCCATGCCGCGACGAAATCCTTCACGAATTTCTCACGCGCATCGCTGCTGGCGTAAACTTCCGCCAGGGCACGCAGTACCGAGTTAGAACCGAATACCAGGTCTGCGCGGGTAGCCGTGAATTTCACCTCACCGCTCAGGCGATCGCGGCCTTCGAACAGCTCTTTCGATTCGTCCGCCGCTTTCCACTCGTTACGCATATCCAGCAGATTCACAAAGAAATCATTGCTGAGTACGCCCGGGCGGTCGGTAAACACGCCATTCTGGCTGCCATCAAAGTTAGCGCCCAGAACGCGCATCCCACCCACCAGCGCCGTCATCTCCGGCGCGGTCAGCGTCAGCTGCTGCGCTTTATCAATCAGCAGTGACTCGGTGGTCGACACATCAAGCCGTGCGCGATAGTTACGGAAGCCGTCTGCGATCGGTTCGAGAAGCTCAAACATCTCGATATCCGTCTGATCCTGACGAGCATCCACACGGCCCGGCGCGAACGGCACGCTGATGCTGACGCCCGCCGCACTTGCTGCCTGCTCCACACCGACAACGCCCGCAAGGACGATGATATCGGCCAGAGACGCCTTCCCGGACGATTTCTGAATCTCTTCCAGAACCGGCAGAACGCGCGCCGCAGCGGCGTTCACATCCCAGTCTCGCTGCGGTGCTAAAGCCAGGCGAGCGCCGTTAGCGCCGCCACGTTTATCGCCGCCACGGAAGGTTGACGCAGATGCCCATGCAACCGACACCAGTTCGCTGACGGAAAGCCCGGACGCGGCAATCGCGGCCTTCAGGTTGACGATGTCTTCCTGGCTCGGATTAAATACCGGCTGCGGCAGCGGGTCCTGCCAAATCAGATCTTCTTTCGGTACTTCCGGTCCGATATAGCGCGCTTTTGGCCCCATATCCCTGTGCGTCAGTTTGAACCATGCGCGGGCGAATGCTTCGTTAAACGCCTGCGGATCGTTGAGGAAACGACGGGAAATTTTCTCGAATTCTGGATCGAAACGCAGCGTCAGGTCAGTCACCAGCATGGTAGGTTTACGTTTCTTCGACGGATCGAACGGATCGGGAATGATTTCTGGCGCATCAACCGCTTCGAACTGGATCGCGCCCGCCGGGCTGCGCGTCTGCACCCACTCGTATTTGAACAGGTTTTCGAAGAAGTAATTACTCCACTGGGTCGGCGTCTGCGACCAGACCACTTCCAGACCCGAGGTAATCGCATCGCCGCCTGCGCCGCTGCCGTAGTCACTGCTCCAGCCCAGCCCCTGCAATTCAATCGGCGCGGCTTCTGGATCAACGCCAACATGGGACGCCGCCGCCGCACCGTGGGTTTTACCCAGCGTGTGACCGCCGCCAATCAGCGCCACGGTTTCTTCGTCGTTCATGCCCATATTGCCGAACGTCGCGCGGATAGCCGCAGCGGCGGAAAGCGGTTCACCACTGTGATCCGGCCCTTCCGGGTTAACGTAGATAAGCCCCATTTCGGTGGCGCCTAACGGCGCTTTCGCCAGCGCTTCGGGATGACGGTGCGTCAGCCAGGCTTTCTCATCCCCCCAGTTCACATCAAGATCCGGTTCCCACACATCTTCACGCCCGGCGCCAAAACCGAACGTACGGAAACCGGAGTTCTCCAGCGCCACGTTACCCGCCAGAATAAACAGGTCGGCCCAAGAGATTTTCTGGCCATATTTCTGCTTGATAGGCCACAGCAGACGACGCGCCTTATCCAGGCTGACGTTGTCCGGCCAGGAGTTCAGCGGTGCAAAACGCTGCTGCCCGCGTCCGGCGCCGCCGCGCCCGTCGACGGAACGATAAGTGCCCGCGCCATGCCATGCCATACGAATAAACAGACCGGCATAGCTGCCCCAGTCCGCAGGCCACCACGGCTGAGAATCGGACAGGAGAGCTTTAAGATCCCCTTTCAGGGCGGAATAGTCGAGTTTGCTAAATTCTTTGCGGTAGTCGAAGTCCTCACCCAGCGGGTTCGAACGGTTGGAGTGCTGATTCAAAAGATCTACACGGAGTTGGTTAGGCCACCAGTCGTGGCTGCTGGTGCCAGCACCCGCGCTACGGTCGTGGCTGCCCTGATGGAAAGGGCACTTCCCGGTAGACAATGAATTATGGGTATCGTCAGACATGCTCATCTATATGCTCCCTCTACAGTGTTATCGTTACGATATACATCACCAACGATAAGATATAGTTGAAATAACCCACAGATTCGATAGCTAATATCTTTTAAATTTATGTATCAGGCGTCAGATCAAAATGTGCATAAAAAAGCCCTCCGAAGAGGGCTAATCATGTTACAGGCCGGGCCGCACACCCAACGTGTGGCAAATGGCGTAACTCATTTCAGCGCGGTTCAGGGTGTAGAAGTGGAAATCTTTCACGCCTTCACGGCTCAGGATCTTCACCATGTCCATCGCGATATTCGCCCCGACCAGCTTGCGGGTTTCCGCATCGTCATCCAGGCCGTCAAACATCTGTGACATCCACGCCGGAATGCGCACGTTAGTCATATCAGCGAATTTCTTCGCCTGCTTAAAGTTGGAGACCGGCAGAATTCCCGGAATAATTTCGACATCAATACCCGCAGAGACGCAGCGATCGCGAAAACGCAGGTAGCTTTCCACATCGAAGAAAAACTGGGTAATTGCGCGGTTAGCGCCAGCATCGACTTTGCGTTTCAGGTTGAGCAGATCCGCCTGCGCGCTTTTCGCTTCCGGGTGGACTTCCGGGTAAGCGGCGACGGAGATATCAAAATCGGCAACCTCTTTCAGTAAGCTGACCAGGTCAGCGGCATACATATCCGGCTTGCCGCTCCCCGGCGGCAGGTCGCCGCGCAGGGCAACAATATGACGGATACCGTTATTCCAGTAATCCTGGGCAATGGTACGCAGTTCATCGCGGGTGGCGTCGATGCAGGTCAGGTGCGGCGCGGCTTCCAGGCCCGTACGCTCTTTAATGCCTTTGATGATGCTGTGCGTGCGGTCGCGCTCACCGGAGTTGGCGCCGTAGGTTACGGAGACAAACTTCGGTTTCAGGCTGCTCAGTCGATCGATAGAGTTCCACAGGGTTTGCTCCATTTCACTGGTGCGCGGCGGGAAAAACTCGAACGAAACATTAATCTGACCCTGAACTTCCGCCAGGCTCTGATTCAGGGCTTCCCGCTGGTTGGCGTGAAAAAAGCTCATACCTTACCTCATCAATCGCATGTCATTATATGTTGTGTTGTGAACATCTATCCGTTTAGACGTCTGGATGTAAAAATGACCGAAAAGTGGGATGCCGTCAACAGAAAAATCACTGTTAAAGGTGAGGAATACTCAGACAACGTGAAAAAAATTCAAATCAGTCCGAAATAATGAAGGATTGCATCACAAGCGTATTTAACCACCGCAACCGTACAGCGTTCTCAGGCAGCATCACCAGCCCGGCACGAATACGTAATTCAGTGTCGCTAAGTGCGCGGAATATCACGCCCTGGCGCTGAATAGCGGCAAACGAGCCCGGGAGCAAACTCAGGCCATCACCGTGGGCGATTCGCGCGAGCAGCACATCATGTTCCAGCGGTTCTTCAAGGCAGGAGGGGGCGTAACCAGCGCGACGGAAAATGTGCCGGGTGTAGTCAAAAAAGGCCGGATTACGTTCCCGTTTGAACCAGAACAGCGGGCGGTGGTTAAGCGCAGCTAAGGAGAGCGACGTCAGGCTCGCTTCCGGCCAGACGGAGGGTAATGCGGCAATCAACGGTTCTTGCCAGTCGAGCGGCGTGACGGTTAACCCTGTGGCCTCAAGCGGCAGCGCCACCAGCGCCGCATCCAGTTTCCCCCGACGCGCCTGGCGTACCAGTTCAGGCGAACCATGACGCACAATATGCAGCCTCTCCACACGCGTATTCAGTTGCGCCTCCAGGGGGGCAAAAATCCCCTGCTCAAACGCGGTGCTCAGCCCTAAACGCAGCGATTGCGCGCCGGTTTGCGCCAGTTGATTCAGCGCAGCATACGTTTTGTCCTGCTGCGCCAGCAGCGGGCGGACGATTTCCAGCGCGCGCAGACCCTCATCCGTCAGCGTGAGTCCACGAGTATGACGGACAAAAAGCGTCACCCCCAGGCGTTCTTCAAGCTGGCGAATATGGCGGCTCAGCGGCGGTTGCGACATAAACAGTCGCTGTGCCGCGCGGCTCATATTGTTCTCTTCCGCCACCACGGCAAAGTAGCGTAGCAGGCGGATATCCAGAGAGTGCAAAGGGGATGTTGTCATACCGAAAAGGTATCACGGAAACGGTATTATCCAAATCATTCCGCGCCCCCTATCCTCACGCCACAGACTCCAGACAAACGAGGAATACACTATGCATTCAGAACGCTTTATTACCGGTCAAAAAATGCTGCAACAGGTGGATGGCAAGGGTGGCGATGCGGTGATCGAAAGTTTGCAAGACATTGCGCCAGATTTTGCCCGCTATCTGATCGAATTTCCGTTTGGCGATATCTATTCCCGGCCAGGGCTGGATTTACGCAGTCGGGAAATCGCAACCGTCGCCGCGTTAACCGCGCTGGGCAACGCCACGCCGCAGTTGAAGGTACATATTGCCGCCGCGCGACATGTGGGGTTAACGCAGGAGGAAATTATCGAAGTGATAATGCAGATGGCGGTTTATGCCGGTTTTCCGGCTGCGCTGAACGGTCTGTTCGCCGCAAAAGAGGTGTTTGCGACTCGGTGAATCGCCGGGTGGCGGCGTTGCCTTATCCGGCCTACATATTCCGTAGACCAGATAAGCGCAGCGCCATCCGGCAACAAATACTACAGCAGCTGCGCCAGGCGGTTGATATCCGACTGAATCGCCCCGGCGGTGACGTCACGACCGGCCCCCGGCCCACGGATCACCAGCGGATTGTCGCGATACCAGCGGCTTTCGATGGCAAAGACGTTATCGCACGGCAGCAGCGCCGCCAGCGGATGTTCCGGGCGCACCGCTTCAACGCCAACGCGCGCTTTACCGTTGGCGTCGAAACGCGCCACGTAGCGCAGCACCAGCCCCATTTCACGAGCGGCTTCCAGACGCTGTACCATCTGCTCATTCAGCTCATCGCCATTTTCAAAGAAGTGATCGACAGATCCCTCTTCGCAGTGTGCGGGCACCAGCGATTCAACGCGCACCTGGTCCGGCTCGATGTCGTAACCCGCTTCACGCGCCAGAATCACCAGCTTGCGCATCACATCTTTACCAGAAAGGTCAACGCGCGGGTCCGGCTCGGTCAGCCCCTGCTGCCAGGCCTGATCCACCAGATCGGTAAACGGTATGGAACCGTCAAATTGCAGGAACAGCCACGACAGCGTGCCGGAGAAGATCCCGCTGATCGACAGAATGGCATCGCCACTGTCAATCAGATCGCGCACCGTATAGTTGATCGGCAGGCCCGCGCCAACGGTCGCGTTATACAACCAGTGACGCCCGGTTTTTTCGAACGCGTCGTGGATCTGGCGATATTTATCGCTGGTGCTCGCCCCCGCCAGTTTATTGGCGCTGATGACGTGGAAGCCGTGGCTGGCGAAATCAAGATACTGATCGGCCAGTTGCTCGCTGGCGGTGACATCCAGCACCACCAGATCGTCATACGGGTGAGCGCGCATCCACAGGAACAGCGACTCTTCATCCTGCTCAATCGCTTCGTCGTTGAAGAACGCCAGCGCACGGCTGGCATCCAGCCCTTCGTAGTTCAGCAGGCTGCGACGGCTATCCACCACGCCCGCCAGGACAAATTCAAACCCGGTACGCGCGGAGAGCGTGCTCTGCTCGCGGGCAAACAGTTCCAGCCAGCGGGAACCGATGTTGCCTTTGCCGAACAGCACCAGGCCGATGCGTTTTTCCGCGCGAAAAATAGACTGGTGCAGCCCCTGAATCAGGCTTTCAGTCGGGCCGGTGCGCAGTACGGCCACCAGGCTGATCCCCTCTTCCGACTGCCAGGTAAATTCAACCGGCTGGCCTTTCAGCTGTTGCCAGAAGCGGTGGCAGTGCAGCGGGTTACGGGTGACGCCAGCGCCAACCATCGCGACCAGCGCCAGCCCCTGACGCAGGCGCAATTCGCCCGGCAGGCCCGCTTCATCAAGAATTTTTAATGCGCTATCAGCGACTTCAGAGGTGTAGCAGAATTGCAGCAGATGGCGATCGTTATGCACGCCAACCGCCAGCGGACGCACCTGCGCCCGTTTCAGAATCTGGTCGACGTCTCTCCAGGCCAGTTTAAAGTCCTGGCTGGCGGGCACCTGAAATTCAATCAGGCAGACGTCATCATGGCTGGTGACGATACGCGCCCCGGTGCCGGACGCCAGCACGCGTTCAATGCGCGTGGACCCCTGATCCGGCGTGTAGCTACAGCGCAACTGCAAATCGATATCGCTGCCGGAAACCGGCTGTAGGGTACGGGCGTGCAGAACCGGCGCGGCCAGACGCGCCAGCTCGCTGGCTTCATCCAGACGCAGCAGCGGCAGCAGACAGGCATCTTTCACTTTACGCGGGTCGGCGCTGTAAACCCCGGCCACATCGCTCCAGATGGTGACACGGGAAACCCCCGCCAGCGCGCCAATTTGCGTGGCGGAATAGTCAGAACCGTTACGGCCCAGCAGCACCGTCTCGCCCGCATTGCTGCGACTGATAAAACCGGTAACGACCAGACGCTTGCCCGGATGCTGCACCAGCAACTGTTGCAGTAACGGGTAAGAGAGACCTTCATCTACCTGCGGCTGCGCGGCGCGTTCAGCGCGTAAAAACTCACGCGCGTCCAGCCATGCCGACGCCAGTCCTTGCTCATTCAGCACTGCGGACATCAGACGCGCAGACCAGATCTCGCCGTGCCCGACGACTTCGGCATAAACGGCATCGGTCACGCCGCTGTCGAGCAGCGCGGCAAGACGCTCCAGATCGCTAATGAAAGCGCAGATCAGACCATCCGCAACGTCGGCGGGAAGCAGCCCGCTGATCAGATCGCTCTGATAGCGGCGTAACGTCTGTTGCACCTGATGCGCGGAGAGGCGGTCGGTCTGGCTTAACTTCAGCCAGCTAATCAACTGGTTGGTGGTACTACCGGCGGCGGAAACAACCATCATATCGTCAGGCTGCGAGTACTCCGCCATAATGCCTGCGACACGCAGATAACATTTCACGTCTGCCAGACTACTGCCACCAAATTTATGCAGTTGACGACCCTTCGCCCCTGCCTGCGCAATCACACTCATGTTTACCCCTTGTTTGCAGCCCGGAAGCCATTTTCCAGGTCGGCAATTAAATCTTCGCCATCTTCAATACCGGTGGAGATACGCAGCAGCGTCTCTGAAATTCCGGCGGCAGCACGCGCTTCTGGCGCCATGCCTGCATGTGTCATCGTTGCGGCGTGGGAGATCAGGCTTTCAACACCCCCTAAGGATTCCGCCAGCGTAAACAACGACAGCCCGCCCAGGAAACGACGCAGCGTCTGCTCATCGCCATCCAGTTCAAAACTCAACATTGCGCCAAAGCCTTTTTGCTGGCGCGCGGCAATCTCGTGCCCTTGATTATCCGGCAGCGACGGATGATACAGTTTTTTCACCAGCGGCTGGGTTTGCAGATAGTCCACAATGGCCTGGGCATTGCGCTGAGCCACGTCCATTCGCGGCACCAGAGTACGCAGCCCACGTAGCAGCAGATAGCTATCAAACGCGCCGCCGGTGACGCCAATATTATTGGCCCACCATGCCAGTTCGGTGACAATCTCTGGATCTTTCGCAATCACCACGCCAGCCACCACATCCGAATGGCCGTTTAAATATTTCGTGCATGAATGCAACACCAGATCGGCGCCCAACGCCAGCGGATTTTGCAGCGCAGGGCTTAAAAACGTGTTGTCCACAACGCTCACCGCGCCCGCTTCTCGCGACAGCTGGCAGATTTTCGCAATATCCACCACGCGTAACAACGGATTACTGGGGCTTTCCACCAGCACCAGCTTCGGTTTTTCCGCCAGCGCCGCTTTCAGCGCCTGCTCATCGCCTTGATCGACAAACAGCACGCGATAACAGCCCCGCTTCGCCAGGCTGTCAAACAGGCGATAGCTGCCGCCGTAGCAGTCGTGCGGCGCCACCAGCAGATCGCCCGGCTTCAGGAACACGGTCGTCACCAGCAGAATGGCCGACATCCCGGTATTGGTCAGCACCGCGCCCGTACCGCCCTCCAGCTCCGCCAGCGCGCGCTGAACCACATCACGCGTCGGATTTCCACGTCGCGAATAGTCATGGGCGCGAGGTTCATTAAAACCGGTGAAGTTATAGGTGCTGGAAAGGTGAATCGGCGGGACAACGCAACCGTACTGCTCGTCGTCATTTAACCCGCTACGCACTGCGATGGTGGCCTGTTTACGCGTCATGTTGAGAAGTTCCTGGGCTGAATCGGTGAAAAGTCAGGCACCAGAGTAAACATTGTTACAATAGACGTCAATACATCTGGACATCTAAACTTCTTTGCGTATAGATTGAGCAAACTGGAAATAGCCGTTAAAATTATATGCATTAGCGCACATCTACAAACGCTTAACCCGTGTCACGATATCGCCTGTACGGTAAACTATGCGGGATTACGGCCAGGCACGACGATTCTGGCCCTTAACTAATGACGAGAAGATTAAAGGTATCTCATGGCTGAATGGAGCGGCGAATATATCAGCCCATACGCTGAGCACGGTAAGAAGAGTGAGCAAGTCAAAAAGATTACGGTTTCCATTCCTCTGAAGGTGTTAAAAATCCTCACCGATGAACGCACGCGTCGTCAGGTGAACAACCTGCGTCACGCCACCAACAGCGAACTGCTGTGTGAAGCGTTTCTGCATGCCTTTACCGGGCAACCATTGCCGAACGATGAAGACTTGCGTAAAGAGCGCAGTGATGAAATACCGGAAGAGGCCAAAATCATCATGCGTGAACTGGGGATCGACCCGGATACGTGGGAGTATTGATTTTTTTGCCGGATAGCAGCGGAAGGATTCAGTACCGCAGGTACTGATAAGCGTCAACGCCATCAGGCAAAGACAAAAAAAGCGCCTTTCGGCGCTTTTTTCTTTGACAGCAATAAGTTATTTGCTGCCCGGGATGCTGAAACGCTTGTTGAAGCGGTCAACACGGCCACCGGTAGCAACATCACGCTGTTTGCCAGTGTAGAACGGGTGGCATTTACCGCACACGTCCAGGTTCAGGTCGTGACCTGCAGTAGAGCGGATTTTGATGACATTACCGCAAGAGCAGTTTGCAGTAATTTCTTCGTATTTCGGGTGAATATCTTTTTTCATGGGGAAACCTCGGTTTAAGGCCGCGTCGCTCTTCCAGCCCTAACGCCAGACACCACGCGATGTTGATAATATAGGTCGATGATACAAATGTGTATCAAAGGCGGCGAATCATACAGAATTTGACCAGCGTATGCAAACTGATCCGCGCTCCCTCATCACAATGTGTATACTAACCCGCCAGAATTCAAGTCAGCCAGGATGATTACATGCCCGTCGCGCACGTTGCCTTGCCCGTTCCGCTACCCCGCACCTTTGACTATCTCTTGCCAGAAGGCATGACCGTCAAAGCCGGGTGTCGGGTGCGCGTGCCGTTTGGCAAACAGCAGGAACGCGTCGGGATTGTGGTGTCGGTCAGCGAACAAAGCGAACTGCCGCTTAACGAACTGAAAGCGGTCGTTGAGGTACTGGACAGCGAGCCGGTCTTTTCGCCCTCCGTCTGGCGTTTGCTGCTTTGGGCGGCGGATTACTACCACCATCCAATGGGTGACGTTCTGTTTCACGCTCTGCCGATTTTGCTGCGCCAGGGGAAACCCGCCAGCAACGCGCCGATGTGGTACTGGTTCGCCACCGAAGACGGCCACGCTATCGATCTCAATAGCCTGAAGCGTTCGCCTAAACAGCAACAGGCGCTGGCCGCGCTGCGGCAGGGGAAGATCTGGCGCGACCAGGTGGCGGATCTTGAATTTAATGACGCGGCGCTCCAGGCGCTACGTAAAAAAGGACTGTGCGAGCTGGCGAGCGAAACGCCCGGCTTTAGCGACTGGCGCACCCATTACGCCGTTTGTGGCGATCGGCTGCGTCTCAATACCGAACAGGCCACCGCCGTTGGCGCCATCCACAGCGCGTCGGACAGCTTTTCTGCCTGGCTGCTGGCGGGCGTTACGGGTTCCGGTAAAACAGAGGTCTATCTCAGCGTACTGGAAAACGTCCTCGCTCAGGGCAAACAGGCGCTGGTGATGGTGCCGGAAATTGGCCTGACGCCGCAAACCATCGCCCGCTTTCGCGAGCGCTTCAACGCCCCCGTCGAAGTTCTGCACTCCGGGTTAAATGACAGCGAACGTCTCTCAGCCTGGCTGAAAGCCAAAAACGGCGAGGCGGCGATTGTCATCGGCACTCGCTCATCGTTGTTTACGCCGTTTAAAAACCTCGGCGTCATTGTGATCGACGAAGAGCATGACAGCTCCTATAAGCAGCAGGAAGGCTGGCGTTACCACGCCCGCGACCTGGCGGTATACCGCGCTCACAGCGAACAAATCCCGATTATTCTCGGCTCGGCAACACCGGCGCTGGAGACGTTATGCAACGTGCGACAAAAAAAGTACCGCATGCTGCGCCTGACGCGCCGGGCAGGCAACGCACGCCCTGCCCTCCAGCATGTGCTGGATTTAAAAGGCCAGAAGATCCAGGCCGGGCTGGCTCCCGCGCTTATCGCCCGTATGCATCAGCACCTGCAGGCAGATAACCAGGTCATTCTCTTCCTTAACCGCCGGGGATTTGCTCCTGCGCTGTTATGCCACGACTGCGGCTGGATTGCCGAATGTCCGCGCTGCGATCACTATTACACGTTGCACCAGGCGCAACACCACCTGCGCTGTCACCATTGCGACAGCCAGCGCCCGATACCGCGTCAGTGCCCTTCCTGCGGCTCCACGCATATGGTGCCGGTTGGGTTAGGGACAGAACAGCTTGAGCAGGCGTTGGCGCCCTTCTTTCCCGGCGTGCCGGTCTCGCGCATCGACCGCGACACCACCAGCCGTAAAGGCGCGCTGGAGCAGCATCTGGCGGAAGTCCATCGCGGCGGCGCGCGCATTTTGATCGGCACGCAAATGCTGGCGAAAGGGCACCACTTCCCGGACGTCACCCTGGTGGCGTTGCTGGACGTTGACGGCGCGCTGTTCTCGGCGGATTTCCGTTCGGCGGAACGTTTTGCCCAGCTTTACACTCAGGTTTCCGGCCGCGCCGGACGCGCCGGAAAACAGGGCGAGGTGGTATTGCAGACCCACCATCCAGAGCACCCTTTGCTGCAAACCTTGCTGCACAAAGGCTATGACGCTTTTGCTGAACAGGCGCTGGCCGAGCGGCAAACGCTGCAACTTCCGCCGTGGACCAGCCATGTGATTGTGCGGGCGGAAGATCATAACAACCAGCAGGCGCCGGTGTTCCTGCAACAGTTGCGTAATCTGATTCAGGCCAGCCCGCTTGCGGATGACAAGCTCTGGGTATTAGGCCCGGTGCCTGCGCTCGCGCCAAAACGCGGCGGCCGCTACCGTTGGCAAATTTTGTTGCAGCATCCGTCGCGAATTCGTCTGCAACACATCGTCAGCGGCACGCTGGCGCTCATCAATACGCTACCCGATTCCCGCAAGGTTAAATGGGTGCTGGATGTCGATCCCATTGAGGGATAACGGGTCACGATGCGAGGCGGATCGTAAAATTAAATATCCATCACACTTTTTATGAAAATTCTGTAACCGCTTCCATTAACTATCTGATAAAAATGTTTTCGATGTGAGTTAAACAAGGATAGTTCTGCGCCTGATTTCCCAGGCGAGGAGAGAGTGTGAAACCGAAGAAACAGGTTGCTGCCGCTACAATGAAAGATGTTGCTATGAAGGCGAAAGTCTCAACAGCAACCGTGTCCCGTGCGTTAATGAACCCGGATAAAGTCTCCCAGTCGACCCGTAACCGGGTTGAACAGGCGGCGATGGAGGTGGGATATTTACCGCAATCAATGGGGCGAAATAGCAAACGGAATGAATCACGCACCATCCTGGTGATCGTCCCGGATATTTGTGATCCCTTTTTCAGTGAAATCATCCGGGGCATTGAGGTTACCGCCGCAAGCCACGGATATCTGGTGTTGATTGGTGACTGCGCGCACCAGAATCAGCAAGAAAAGACCTTTATCAATTTGATCATCACCAAACAAATTGATGGCATGTTATTGCTCGGTTCACGCCTGCCGTTCGACGCCAGCATTGAAGAGCAACGGAATCTGCCGCCGATGGTGATGGCCAACGAATTCGCGCCGGAGCTGGAGCTGCCTACCGTTCATATTGATAACCTGACTGCGGCCTTTAACGCCGTGAATTATCTGCATGAACAGGGGCACCAGCGTATCGGATGCATTGCCGGGCCGGAGGAGATGCCGCTGTGCCACTACCGTCTGCAAGGCTATGTGCAGGCGCTGCGTCGCTGCGGCATTACCGTCGACCCGCATTATATCGCCCGGGGCGATTTCACCTACGAGGCGGGCGGCCACGCGCTGCAACAGCTACTTGCGCTTCCGCAGCCTCCGACCGCCGTGTTCTGTCACAGCGACGTTATGGCGCTCGGCGCGCTCTCCTGGGCCAAGCGTCATGGTCTGAAAGTCCCTGACGATCTGTCCATCATTGGCTTTGATAACATTGCGCTGGCGGAATTTTGCGACCCGCCTCTGACGACGGTTTCACAGCCGCGCTTCGATATCGGGCGCGAAGCAATGCTGCTCTTGCTCGACCAGTTACAGGGGCAAAATGTCAGCAGCGGCTCGCGCTTGCTGGACTGCGAGTTAATTATTCGTGGTTCGACGCGAGCCTTAACTTAAACCTTTAAGACTCACCTATCTGGTCAAAAGCCCGCCGCTTAAGTAACATGGCGGGCTGACGAACGAATAAATACAGCGAAACGATAGTGGCACAACGAGATTATGTACGTCGCGGTCAACCGGCACCTTCGCGGCGCAAAAAGAGCACCTCACGGAAAAAGCAACGCAACACGCCTGCGGTTTCACCCGCAATGGTCGCTATTGCGGCGGCTGTCCTTGTGGCCTTTATCGGGGGTCTGTACTTCATTACTCATCACAAAAAAGAAGAGTCCGAAACGCTGCAAAGCCAGAAAGTGACCGGCAACGGGCTGCCGCCGAAGCCGGAAGAGCGCTGGCGCTACATTAAAGAGCTGGAAAGCCGCCAGCCGGGCGTGCGTGCGCCAACCGAGCCTTCTGCGGGCGGCGAAGTGATGAACCCGGAGCAGCTCACCAGCGAGCAGCGTCAGCTACTGGCGCAAATGCAGGCGGATATGCGCCAGCAGCCGACCCAGCTTAACGAAGTGCCGTGGAACGAACAGACGCCTGAACAGCGTCAGCAGACATTGCAGCGCCAGCGTCAGGCACAGCAGCAGGTACAACAGCAGCAGTGGGCTAACACCCAGCCGGTTCAACAGCCGCGTACGCAGCCACGCGTGACGGAGCAACCGTACCAACAGCCACAGCAGCAACCGCGTACGGCGCAGACTGCACCTGCACAGCAGCCACGCCAGACGCAGCAGCCGAAGCAGACGACATCCCAGCAGCCTTATCAGGACCTGTTGCAGACGCCTGCGCACACCACGACTTCTCAGCCTAAAACGCAGCAGGCCGCGCCGATCGCGCGTGAACCTGAAGCGCCAAAACAGACGGCAGAGAAGAAAGATGAACGTCGCTGGATGGTGCAATGCGGCTCCTTCAAAGGCGCCGAGCAAGCGGAAACCGTGCGCGCCCAGTTGGCTTTTGAAGGCTTTGACTCCAAAATCACCACCAACAACGGGTGGAATCGTGTGGTCATCGGTCCAGTCAAAGGCAAAGAGAATGCAGACAGCACCCTTAACCGCCTGAAGATGGCGGGTCACACAAACTGCATTCGACTCGCCTCCGGGGGTTGAAACCCCCAAAATCCCCCCCATTTATATTTGCATTATGCCCCGTACCGCGTGCGGGGCCTGTATTCTGCATTTGTAACCAAGGGGTCTGCTCGTGACAACAATAGTAAGCGTACGCCGTAACGGCCATGTGGTAATCGCCGGTGATGGTCAGGCCACACTGGGCAATACCGTAATGAAAGGCAACGTGAAGAAAGTTCGCCGTCTGTACAACGATAAAGTCATTGCGGGCTTTGCAGGGGGAACGGCAGACGCATTCACGCTGTTCGAACTGTTTGAGCGTAAACTGGAAATGCATCAGGGCCACCTGGTC
This sequence comes from Citrobacter koseri ATCC BAA-895, assembly GCF_000018045.1. Lineage (NCBI taxonomy): Bacteria > Pseudomonadati > Pseudomonadota > Gammaproteobacteria > Enterobacterales > Enterobacteriaceae > Citrobacter > Citrobacter koseri. Next base: position 2,844,090 of record NC_009792.1, read on the forward strand.
AAAGCCGCCGTTGAACTGGCGAAAGACTGGCGTACTGACCGTATGCTACGCAAGCTCGAAGCGCTGCTGGCCGTCGCAGATGAAACCGCTTCACTGATCATCACGGGTAATGGCGATGTCATACAGCCGGAAAATGATCTGATTGCTATCGGCTCCGGTGGTCCCTACGCCCAGGCTGCGGCACGCGCACTGTTAGAAAATACCGAACTGGGCGCCCGCGAAATTGCTGAAAAGGCGTTGGATATTGCAGGCGATATCTGCATTTACACCAACCACTTCCACACCATTGAAGAATTACCGTCTAAAGCGTAAGGATCTCCCATGTCTGAAATGACCCCACGCGAAATCGTCAGCGAACTGAACAAGCACATCATTGGCCAGGACAACGCCAAGCGTTCCGTGGCGATTGCACTGCGTAACCGCTGGCGCCGCATGCAGCTCAACGAAGAGCTGCGCCATGAAGTGACGCCAAAAAATATTCTGATGATCGGCCCGACCGGCGTAGGTAAAACCGAAATCGCGCGTCGCCTGGCAAAACTGGCCAACGCGCCGTTCATCAAAGTTGAAGCGACAAAATTCACCGAAGTCGGTTATGTGGGTAAAGAAGTGGATTCCATTATCCGCGACCTGACCGACTCCGCGATCAAAATGGTGCGCGTTCAGTCTATTGAGAAAAACCGCTACCGCGCAGAAGAAATGGCGGAAGAGCGTATTCTCGACGCGCTGATCCCTCCGGCGAAAAATAACTGGGGTCAGGCTGAGCAACAGCAAGAGCCGTCCGCCGCGCGCCAGGCATTCCGCAAAAAACTGCGTGAAGGCCAGCTCGACGATAAAGAAATTGAGATCAATCTCGCAGCCGCACCGATGGGCGTTGAAATTATGGCGCCTCCGGGAATGGAAGAGATGACCAGCCAGTTGCAGTCCATGTTCCAGAACCTGGGCGGCCAGAAACAAAAACCGCGTAAGCTGAAAATCAAAGACGCGATGAAGCTGCTGATTGAAGAAGAAGCGGCCAAACTGGTGAACCCGGAAGAGCTGAAACAGGAAGCCATCGACGCCGTTGAACAGCACGGGATCGTGTTTATCGACGAAATCGACAAAATCTGTAAACGCGGCGAATCCTCTGGCCCGGACGTTTCCCGCGAAGGCGTACAGCGCGACCTGCTGCCGCTGGTAGAAGGCTGCACCGTCTCTACCAAGCACGGTATGGTGAAAACCGACCACATCCTGTTTATCGCCTCCGGCGCGTTCCAGGTGGCGAAACCGTCTGATCTGATCCCCGAGTTGCAGGGGCGTCTGCCGATTCGCGTTGAGCTGAAAGCGCTGACGACGGAAGATTTCGAACGCATTCTCACCGAGCCGAACGCGTCCGTTACCGTTCAGTACAAAGCGCTGATGGCGACCGAAGGCGTGGACATCGAGTTTACCGAGTCCGGCATCAAACGCATTGCCGAAGCGGCATGGCAGGTAAACGAAACCACCGAAAACATCGGTGCGCGTCGTCTGCATACCGTTCTGGAACGTCTGATGGAAGATATCTCCTATGACGCCAGCGATCTGAATGGTCAGAGCATAACAATTGATGCGGAATATGTGAGCAAACATCTGGATGCGCTGGTCGCAGATGAAGATCTGAGTCGTTTTATCCTATAATCGCGTTCAATGCATTTTCATCACTGTTGATGGGGCTGAAAAGCCCCATTTTTATTGGCGCTAAATATGACTGAACAACAACAAATTAGCCGCTCCCAGGCCTGGCTGGAAAGTTTACGACCGAAAACGCTGCCGCTCGCGTTTGCGGCAATCATCGTCGGTACAGCGCTGGCATGGTGGCAAGGGTACTTCGATCCCCTGGTTGCGCTGCTGGCGTTGATCACCGCCGGGCTGCTGCAAATCTTATCGAACCTTGCCAACGATTATGGCGACGCCGTCAAAGGCAGTGATAAGCCTGACCGCATCGGGCCGCTGCGCGGGATGCAAAAAGGGGTGATCACCCGGCAGGAGATGAAGCGGGCGCTGATCATTACCGTGGCGCTGATTTGCCTCTCCGGTCTGGCGCTGGTGGCTGTCGCATGTCATACGCTGACGGATTTTGTCGGATTCCTGGTGCTGGGCGGCCTGTCGATTATCGCCGCGATTACCTACACCGTCGGGAACCGTCCTTACGGCTATATTGGTCTGGGCGACATTTCCGTGCTGGTGTTCTTTGGCTGGCTCAGCGTAATGGGCAGCTGGTATCTACAGGCGCATACGCTCATTCCTGCGCTTATCTTACCTGCTACCGCCTGCGGACTGCTGGCGACCGCCGTGCTCAACATCAACAATCTGCGCGATATCAACAGCGATAAAGAAAACGGTAAAAACACGCTGGTGGTACGTTTAGGCGCGGTTAACGCACGTCGTTATCACGCCTGCCTGTTGATGGGTTCACTGGTCTGCCTGGCGCTGTTTAACCTGATTTCGCTGCAAAGCCTGTGGGGATGGCTGTTCATCCTGGCCGCACCGTTACTGATTAAACAGGCGCGTTATGTGATGCGCGAAATGGAACCCGCTGCGATGCGCCCGATGCTGGAACGTACCGTTAAAGCCGCGCTGTTGACTAACCTGCTGTTTTTCGTCGGGATTTTCTTAAGCCAGTGGGCGGTTTAACTGACAAATATCAATGAACAATTGATGATTTTGCAAACAGTACGCATAGCGCGATATACTAAAAATTCTCGCAGCAACTGAACGTTAAGCCTATGAAATACGATACTTCCGAGCTTTGTGACATCTACCAGGAAGATGTCAACGTCGTGGAACCACTGTTCTCTAACTTTGGAGGACGGTCGTCGTTTGGCGGACAAATCATCACGGTAAAATGTTTCGAGGACAACGGGTTGCTCTACGATCTGCTCGAACAGAATGGCCGTGGTCGCATTCTGCTGGTCGATGGCGGTGGTTCTGTCCGTCGCGCGCTGGTCGACGCCGAACTGGCGCGTCTGGCTACGCAAAATGAATGGGAAGGGCTGGTCATCTACGGCGCGGTGCGTCAGGTAGACGACCTGGAAGAGCTGGATATCGGCATCCAGGCGCTTGCCGCGATTCCGGTAGGCGCCGCAGGTGAAGGAATCGGGGAAAGCGACGTCCGCGTCAATTTTGGCGGCGTGACCTTCTTCTCCGGCGATCATCTCTACGCCGACAATACAGGGATAATCCTCTCCGAAGACCCACTTGATATCGAGTGATCAAAAAAGGCACCGTAAGGTGCCTTTTTTATTGCGTTGCCGCTCATAAACGATGCCGACTGTAGGCCTGATAAGCGTAGCGCCATCAGGCGATATTGCAGTGCCGGATGGCGGCTTACGCCTTATCCGGCCTACAACGCTGAGCGCAGCCAACACCGCTACGGCTCAGACTTCTTCCATACGACCCAGCAGCGCCTGCAAACGATCCTGCCACCCGCTCTGCTGTTCTTTCAGATGGTTGTTCTCACGCTCCAGCTCTTCACGCTGATGCTGAGCAGACTGTACATCCTGCGCCAGGCTGTTGTTCTTTTCTTTCAGCTCTTCGATTTCCATCTGCAAAAGCGTAATGGTATCAATCGCCTGCTGTACTTTTGCTTCCAGTTTCTCAAACACTTCTAATGACATGGCCATACCTCTCCTGAATTGCAAGGCGACGCTTCACGTAAACGCGCACAATATATAGTGCCGATTGTATGAAGCCGCGCCATCCCTGTCCAGCGACATACCGCGTAGATTGCGGTTTGCAACACTTTTCATCCTTGTCCTGGTGACATAACTCACATAACTCTAAAGTGTTAACATATTGGTTAATGAAATGATTCAGCTCACACTCCTGGTTTGTCGTAAAACGCGCTTCATGGCGCGATAACGCTCATTTTATTGACGCAGTACACACATTTTGATTTCGATATTTCTCGTTTTTGCTCGTTAACGATAAATTAACAGTATGCCTACAGGCATCGAAGGCGTCAGTGACCTCTTCGCAAACAATAAACATTAAACTCTCTTCAGGATCCGATTATGAGTCAAACATCAACCTTAAAAGGCCAGTGCATTGCTGAATTTCTCGGTACTGGGTTGTTGATTTTCTTCGGTGTGGGTTGTGTCGCTGCTCTTAAAGTAGCAGGTGCTACTTTCGGTCAGTGGGAAATCAGTATCATCTGGGGTCTGGGGGTGGCGATGGCTATCTACCTGACAGCAGGTGTCTCCGGCGCACATTTAAATCCAGCCGTAACAATCGCACTGTGGCTGTTTGCCTGTTTCGACAAACGCAAAGTTGTTCCTTTTATCATTTCTCAAGTTGCCGGCGCGTTTTGCGCAGCGGCATTAGTTTACGGGCTTTACTACAATCTTTTCGCTGATTTTGAACAAACGCACCACATCGTCCGTGGCAGTATCGAAAGTGTTGATCTGGCTGGCACTTTCTCAACATATCCAAATCCACATATCAATTTTGTGCAAGCCTTCGCGGTTGAGATGGTAATTACCGCTATTCTGATGGGGCTTATTCTGGCGCTGACCGATGATGGTAACGGCGTGCCGCGCGGCCCACTGGCTCCTCTGCTCATTGGTTTACTGATCGCAGTAATTGGCGCCTCTATGGGGCCGCTGACCGGGTTTGCGATGAACCCGGCGCGTGACTTCGGCCCGAAACTGTTCGCCTGGCTCGCTGGCTGGGGGAACGTTGCCTTGACTGGCGGTAAGGATATTCCTTACTTCCTGGTACCGATGTTCGGCCCGATTGCGGGCGCCATTCTGGGCGCATTCGCCTATCGTAAACTGATTGGCCGCCATTTGCCGTGTGATACTTGCGTGGTTGAAGAGAAGGACACCACCACTACCGCACAACAAAAAGCTTCGCTGTAATGTGACTACGGGACAAAAAAATTATGACTGAGAAAAAATATATCGTTGCGCTCGACCAGGGCACCACCAGCTCCCGCGCCGTCGTGATGGATCACGATGCGAATATCGTTAGCGTGTCGCAACGTGAATTTGAGCAAATCTACCCGAAAGCAGGCTGGGTAGAACACGACCCAATGGAAATCTGGGCCACCCAAAGCTCAACGCTGGTTGAAGTGCTGGCGAAAGCAGACATCAGTTCCGATCAGATCGCAGCAATCGGTATTACTAACCAGCGTGAAACCACCATCGTCTGGGAACGTGAAACCGGCAAACCGATTTATAACGCAATTGTCTGGCAGTGCCGCCGTACCGCCGAAATCTGCGAACGCCTGAAGCGTGACGGCATGGAAGATTACATCCGCAACAACACCGGTCTGGTGATTGACCCGTACTTCTCCGGCACCAAAGTGAAGTGGATTCTCGATCACGTAGAAGGCTCCCGTGAGCGCGCACGTCGCGGTGAACTGCTGTTCGGTACGGTGGATACCTGGCTTATCTGGAAAATGACGCAGGGACGCGTACACGTCACGGATTACACCAACGCTTCACGTACCATGCTGTTCAACATCCATACCCTGGACTGGGATGACAAAATGCTGGATGCGCTGGATATCCCGCGCGCTATGCTGCCGGAAGTGCGTCGTTCTTCAGAAGTGTACGGCCAGACGAACATCGGGGGTAAAGGCGGCACGCGTATTCCAATCGCCGGGATCGCCGGTGACCAGCAGGCGGCGCTGTTCGGCCAGCTGTGCGTCAAAGAGGGGATGGCGAAAAACACTTACGGCACCGGCTGCTTTATGCTGATGAACACCGGCGAGAAAGCGGTTAAGTCCGAAAACGGACTTTTGACCACCATCGCCTGTGGCCCGACCGGCGAAGTGAACTATGCGCTGGAAGGGGCGGTGTTTATGGCTGGCGCATCCATTCAGTGGCTGCGTGATGAGATGAAACTCATCAGCGACGCATTCGACTCTGAATATTTCGCCACCAAAGTGAAAGACACCAACGGCGTATACGTTGTACCGGCCTTTACCGGTCTGGGCGCGCCGTACTGGGACCCGTATGCGCGCGGCGCCATCTTCGGTCTGACCCGTGGCGTAAACTCCAACCACATCATCCGTGCAACGCTGGAATCGATCGCTTACCAGACGCGCGACGTGCTGGAAGCGATGCAGGCGGACTCCGGTATTCGCCTGCACGCCCTGCGCGTTGACGGCGGCGCGGTTGCCAACAACTTCCTGATGCAGTTCCAGTCAGACATTCTTGGTACGCGCGTTGAGCGCCCGGAAGTGCGCGAAGTGACGGCGCTGGGTGCGGCGTATCTGGCAGGTCTGGCGGTGGGTTACTGGCAGAACCTGGATGAGTTGCAGGAAAAAGCGGTCATCGAGCGTGAATTCCGTCCAGGCATCGAAACCACCGAGCGTAACTTCCGTTACAGCGGCTGGAAAAAAGCGGTCAAACGCGCCCTGGCGTGGGAAGACCACGAAGAGTAATACTGATCTGCCGGATGGCGGCTTCGCTTATCCGGCCTACAGGTACTTATTATAATTTGATTACCATAGAGTAATACCACTCCAAAAGAGCGGTATTACTCGAATGTAAGACATGGTTTAAAGAAACCACTCTGGCTTCACACCGAAGCGAGTAGAGAGTGCCTTAATGTGAGCGATAGTCAGAGAGCGCTGACCAGATAAGATCTGACTCACCAGCGACTTTGAACCGATCTCCTCTTTCAGGTCTGAGTAGGACAGCTTGTACTGGTCAATCAGAGTACGTAGCAGCGCCACGCCAACCGGCATTTCAGCGATACCTTTATTGAACTCAGCGAAACGGTCGCTGTTATCCTCATAGTCGGCAATTTTGCTCGCCAGGAAGTCAATGAGCGGGTTCTCATCGTCGTTCTCGATCAGATAATCCACCAGAGACAGCGCTTCACGGTAATCGCTCTCTGAAGAGCTGCCTCCCAGGAAAGGAACAGCGGCGACGAGTTGTTTGGTTGCTTCAATGGCTTTTGCAGTGTCGGTATTCATTATTTGTTCTCCCTGTAATAGCGGGTCAACTTGTCATATTCAGCGTGGGTGCTGATGTGCTTCACATAGAAGCGTTTATTCACAAAATTGATGTAGGCGATAACCCTCAAGTTGTTGCCTCCCACATCCAGAACCCACCATTTGTTCCGGTACTTAAAATTGTCCAGGCTCGGTATCAGAGTTCTCATCTCAGTCGGAGAAGAGAAGTCCGTTTCACGCATTAAGCGGTACAGCGACCGTATGGCTAACGAATCGTTGGGATATCGCTTTGCCGCTTCCTCAAAAGGTTCTTTTGAAATGACGTGCATCTTGCGTTCGTTCCATCCGTTTACATTATGTGAACACCATAACATGGTATTTTACTGTTTACAATATGTGAACACTTCCTTCAGATTGCCCCCTCCCCTGTGCTACACTTCGCGCCATTCCTTTCTGCTACGAGTTTGCTATGAGACGAGAACTTGCCATCGAATTTTCCCGCGTAACGGAAGCGGCGGCGCTGGCTGGCTATAAATGGCTGGGACGCGGCGACAAAAATACCGCTGACGGCGCGGCGGTAAACGCCATGCGTATTATGCTCAACCAGGTCAATATTGACGGCACCATTGTCATCGGCGAAGGCGAGATTGATGAAGCGCCCATGCTGTTTATCGGTGAGAAAGTCGGCACCGGCCGTGGCGATGCGGTAGATATCGCCGTCGACCCTATCGAAGGCACCCGTATGACGGCGATGGGCCAGGCGAACGCGCTGGCGGTTCTGGCGGTCGGCGATAAAGGCTGTTTCCTCAACGCGCCGGATATGTACATGGAAAAACTGATCGTCGGGCCGGGCGCTAAAGGATCTATCGACCTGAATCTGCCGCTGGCGGACAACCTGCGCAACATCGCAGCCGCCCTCAGCAAACCGCTCAGCGAACTGACGGTTACGATTCTGGCCAAACCGCGTCATGACGCGGTGATTGCAGAGATGCAGCAGCTTGGCGTGCGCGTATTCGCCATTCCTGATGGCGACGTGGCGGCCTCTATTCTGACCTGTATGCCGGACAGTGAAGTGGACGTGCTGTACGGCATTGGCGGCGCGCCGGAAGGCGTTGTCTCCGCAGCGGTGATTCGTGCGCTGGATGGCGACATGCAGGGCCGTCTGCTGGCGCGTCACGACGTCAAAGGCGACAGCGAAGAGAACCGCCGCATTGGCGAGCAGGAGCTGGCACGCTGTAAAGCTATGGGCATTGACGCCGGTAAAGCGCTGCGTCTGGACGAAATGGCGCGCAGCGATAACGTCATCTTCTCCGCCACCGGGATCACCAAAGGCGATCTGCTGGAGGGGATTAGCCGCAAAGGCAATATCGCTACCACCGAAACGCTGCTGATTCGCGGCAAATCGCGCACTATCCGCCGTATTCAGTCCATCCACTATCTGGATCGCAAAGACCCGGATGTGCAGGCGCATATCCTGTAACTGATTTGTTCGATTGAGCCTTCCGGCCCTTCGGGGCTGGAAATCTTTCGTTCAACGAACGAAGATAAGGGTATTGCAGCAGACAGGAGAAGATCATGGCAGATTGGGTAACAGGAAAAGTCACGAAGGTACAGTACTGGACCGACGCCCTGTTTAGTCTGACCGTTCACGCCCCCGTTCATCCCTTCACCGCAGGCCAGTTTACCAAACTCGGACTGGAGATCGATGGCGAACGCGTACAACGCGCCTATTCCTATGTGAATGCGCCCGATAATCCCGATTTAGAGTTTTACCTGGTGACGGTTCCCGAAGGCAAACTCAGCCCACGTCTGGCGGCGCTTAAACCTGGCGATGAAGTACAGGTGGTGAGTGAAGCGGCGGGGTTCTTTGTTCTGGATGAAGTGCCTGACTGCGACACCCTGTGGATGCTGGCGACCGGAACGGCCATTGGCCCTTATTTGTCGATTCTGCAACTCGGTAAAGACCTGGAGCGCTTTAACAACCTGGTACTGGTGCATGCCGCGCGTTACGCCGCTGATTTAAGTTACCTGCCGTTAATGCTGGAATTGCAAAAGCGCTACGAAGGCAAGCTGCGCATTCAAACTGTCGTCAGTCGGGAAACCATCGCAGGCTCGCTTACCGGGCGCGTCCCCGCACTGATTGAAAGCGGCGCGCTGGAAGCGGCGGTCGGTTTACCGATGGACACCGAGACCAGCCATGTGATGCTGTGCGGAAATCCGCAGATGGTGCGTGATACGCAACAGCTGCTGAAGGAGACCCGGCACATGACCAAACACCTGCGTCGTCGTCCTGGGCACATGACCGCTGAGCACTACTGGTAAGCACGGTCGCAGGCCCGGTAAGCGCCAGCGCCACCGGGCGCTCTGCCGGATAGCGGCATAAATGCCTTATCCGGCCTACGGTTTATCGCCTGCCTGAGGCTCTGCTTTAAACTTCACATCCTGCGTTTCTTTGCCGAACTTATTCTCGCCCTGAGTGCCGACAAACGCCCCCAGATCGATAAACATCATGACCAGAATGAGCGTCGGGACAAAGCGCCCCACGACCCACTGCCACATTCCCGGCAACATCACCCAATTTCCGGCCAGCAGCATCCACGCCAGAATCATCAATAACGCCCACAGGCCGGAGCGCCCCCGGTCATGCAGACGCTTAACCGTGACCGCCGCCGTGGGCCAGAGCAGACACACCAGACAAAATGCCGCCGTCTGGATATCGAGTAAATTCTTGCTCGCCAGCGAAAACAGCACCAGCATGCCGACAAACCAGAGACCGAGCCAGATCCAGAAATCACGGCGTCCAATACGCCCTTTAAATGAGAATAACCACTGCTGTATGGTCATGTAAGTTCCTTTATTATTGCCTTCGCTGTCAGTTTACCCTTTTGACAAGCCCGACAGTTATCGTTTTAATCGTGAGCAGTCCTAACGAAAGGTAAGATTGATGAAGCCAGGGTGTACACTGTTTTTATTATTGTTTTCCGCCATAACTGCGAGCACAACGGTGCTGGCGGAGGCATCGCCGTCTGCGACGACCGCGCCCTACCTGCTGGCTGGCGCGCCGACGTTTGATCTCTCCATCAGCCAGTTTCGCGAAAACTTTAATCAGCAAAATCCCCAGCTTCCACTGAACGAATTTCGTGCTATCGACAGCAGCCGCGACAGGGCGAACCTGACCCGCGCCGCCAGCAAGATCAATGAAAATCTGTACGCCTCAACGGCGCTGGAGCGCGGTACGTTAAAAATCAAAAGTATGCAGATTACCTGGCTTCCCATTCAGGGGCCCGAGCAAAAAGCCGCCAAAGCCAAAGCGCAGGAATACATGGCGGCGGTGATCCGCACCGTCGCCCCGCTTCTGACAAAAGAGCAAAGCCAGCAAAAACTGCAAAAATTACTCACAGCGGGCAAGAATAAGCACTACTACGCCGAAACGGAAGGCGCGATTCGCTATGTTGTCGCAGACAACGGGGAAAAAGGGCTGACCTTCGCTGTTGAACCGATTAAGCTAGCGCTATCGGAGAATCTGGAAGGGCTGAATTAAGTGACAAAAAGCAAAGCCTTTCGAGGGAGGGATCTCTATACTGTTTCACAGACCATGCCGTCCCTGAAGGGCGGCCATCTTCCTTAATTCGCTGACAAAGCGTGGAGAAATGAAATGCGACATCCTTTAGTGATGGGTAACTGGAAACTGAACGGCAGCCGCCACATGGTAAACGAGCTGGTGGCTAACCTGCGTAAAGAACTGGCTGGCGTTGCTGGCTGTGCAGTTGCGATTGCACCGCCGGAAATGTATATCGACATGGCGAAACACGCCGCTGCCGGTAGCCACATCATTCTGGGCGCGCAGAACGTTGACCTGAACCTGTCTGGCGCATTCACCGGTGAAACTTCTGCTGAAATGCTGAAGGATATCGGCGCGCAGTACATCATCATCGGCCACTCTGAGCGTCGTACTTACCACAAAGAGTCTGACGAGCTGATCGCGAAGAAATTCGCCGTGCTGAAAGAGCAGGGTCTGACTCCGGTTCTGTGCATCGGTGAAACCGAAGCAGAAAACGAAGCTGGCAAAACCGAAGAAGTCTGTGCTCGTCAGATCGACGCGGTACTGAAAACTCAGGGCGCTGCGGCGTTTGAAGGCGTGGTTATCGCTTACGAACCTGTATGGGCGATCGGTACTGGCAAATCCGCCACTCCGGCGCAGGCGCAGGCTGTTCACAAATTCATCCGTGACCACATCGCCAAAGCTGACGCGAAAATCGCTGAGCAAGTGATCATCCAGTACGGCGGTTCCGTAAACGCAGCTAACGCGGCAGAACTGTTCGCTCAGCCGGACATCGACGGCGCGCTGGTTGGCGGTGCTTCCCTGAAAGCTGACGCGTTCGCGGTGATCGTTAAAGCAGCGGAAGCGGCTAAACAAGCTTAATGCTGTTGTGGCGGGTGGCGCTTGCGCTTACCCGCCACACAAAATCACAGGCCCGGTAAGCGTTAACGCCACCGGGCTTTTTTTACAAACGCCCCAGTAAACTAAACCACACGTAATCCAGCGGCAACAGCACCAGATACGTTGCCAGCGCCAGTGCCAGACACAGCGTCATGCCTGGTTTTGCCGGGACTTTCCCTAATGCCATCGCCACCACAATCGGCGACGCCTGATAGGGCAACAGCGGCGTGGAGTACCCCAATACCTGAATCATAATCACCGACAGCAGCGGAAAACCGGTTGCGTCGGAAAAACTCTGCGCCAGCGTGGTATACAGCGCCGGAACGCCGTTCGCCGTCATAATAAAATTCAGCGCGGTGGTAATGCCGGTCAGCGCCAGGAAACTGGTGAAGGGCTTTTCCGGGTCCAGCGGCATGACATGCAGCAGCGCCTCGCCCACCGCATTGCCAATGCCGGTTTGCGTCACGGTGATCGCCAGCCCCAGAATGCCTGCCACATAAATACAGGTGCGGATATTCACGCCGCTGGAAAACTCTTCCCCGTTGATAAACCCCACGCGCGGCAACAGTGTGATCACCGCCGCCGCCAGCCCGGTCCACGCCGGGCCAATACCGTGCCAGCTTTCGCTGACCCACATCGCCAGCACCACCGCCAGCATCCACGCCAGCCGTTTCTCCGCACGGCTCATCGGCGCAGGCGGCGTCAGGTCGCGAGGCGCATGCGGTTTACCGGGAAACAGCCAACAAATCAGGACGATTAACAGCGCGCCTTTCAACCAGCCCAGAACAGGCGTATGCAGCAGAAGATACGGCAGATAGTTCAGGTGGATGCCATACGAGCCTTCCGCCGCCCCGCTCATCACCAGGTTAGGTACGTTAGCAGGCAGGATGGTCGCGGAGAGCTGGAAGGTTCCAAAGCCCACCGCAAGCGCCAGTCCGTACCAGGCGCGCGTGCCATCGGCAATCCCGGCACGTTTCGCCATCGCCGCGACAATGGGCATCAGCAGCGCGATACGCCCCATATTGGACGGCATCACAAACGCCAGCGCATAACTGAGCAGCACCACGCTTGCCACCATCAGCGGCCATGAGTCGGTCAGTCTGGCGGATAAGGCGCGCGCCGCCCTGTCTGCCAGCCCTGTTTTGCGAATCGCCACCCCCAGCACAAAACCGCTAAAAACCAGCCAGAAAGCCGACGAGGCAAAACCGCCAAAAATGACGTCCGGCGGCGCGATCTTCGCCACCATCGCCACGGTAAAGAACAGCAGCGCAGTAATAAACTCCGGCAACAGCGAGGTTGCCCAGAGCAGAATGGTCACGCCGACCACCAGCGAAGGAATGAACAGAGGGTGTGTAAGCCAGAGCGACATGCCTGTCTCCTGTTGTTTTTTTCAACAAGAATACGGAGACAGGCAGGTGGAGTAAACGCCAGATTAGGTGGGGTTACTGCAAAATCTCACATTGATGATCCTGAATTTCCTCAGCGGAAGCGAGGTTAAACGCCAGCAGGTTGCGCTGCGTCGCCAGCAAAACAAAAGAGTCGTCGCTCTGGCGCACCACCGCCAGTGCATAGCTGCCCATGTGCTCACGCGCATCCGGCACCTCTTCCGCCAGCATCATGAACGGGCTGCGTTGCGCCAGCTCGCTTTCCGTCACCCGACGCGCCAGATATTCATTCCCGCGCAATCCGCCCGGCAGCGGCAGCCAGCGGGTACTCACTTTCGCCAGATTATCATCCAGTTGCGCTCGCACATCAGGGCGCAGGCAGGAGATGTGGATATGAAAGTGGTTTTGCGTCCGCCCGGAGCGTGAGTTAATCGCCAGCGAAATGGCGCTATCTGGAATATCTTTGCCGTACTTTTGGCTCATAAAGCTGCGCGCCTGCCAGGCTAGCCAGAAGAAGTTCGGCGTGTAGGGCTCCACCAGCAGCGGGCTTTCCGTACCGTTGATGCGGTACGTCGGCATCAACAGATACTGCAACGGGCCATTACGATCTTTAAACACGACATACCCGGCATCCGGTTTCACTTCAGCGCATGGCGCAGGATTTTGCTGTTGCAGTTGGTTCGGTACGCATTGTTGCAGAACAATATCCCGCAATGCGTTCGGATTAGCGGCCAGCTTCCAGTAGCCAATGCCCGCGACGGCGGCAACAATCACAACCGCCAGCAAAAAATAACCTGTTTTTTTCATTACTCATTCCCTGTCTCTTATTGACGTGCAAGAGTAACGCAAAATGATGACAAATAAAAAAGCCCGGTCGCACGATGCCACCGGGCTGGAAAAGCAATTTACATTAGCGTTTGCTGATTTGGTCGAACGTACCGCCATTAGAGAAATGCTCTTTCTGCGCTTTCGTCCACCCGCCAAACTCCTCGTCAATGGTGAAGAGTTTCAGCTTCGGAAATGCATTTTCATATTTCTTCGCCACTTCAGGGTCGCGTGGGCGATAGAAGTTTTTCGCCGCAATTTCCTGCCCTTCCGGCGAGTAGAGATACTTCAGATAGGCTTCCGCCACGGCTTGCGTCCCTTTTTTCTCCACGACTTTATCCACCACGGAGACGGTCGGTTCTGCAAGAATTGATTCGCTCGGCGTCACGATTTCAAATTTATCTTTGCCCAGTTCGTTCGTCGCCAACAGCGCTTCGTTCTCCCAGGCGATCAGCACGTCGCCAATCCCACGCTCAACAAAGGTGTTGGTTGAACCGCGCGCGCCAGAATCCAGCACTTCCACGTTCTTAAATAACGCTTTTACGAAGTCCTGCGCTTTGGCCTGATCGTTGTTGTTGTGGTGCAGGGCGTATCCCCACGCAGCCAGATAGTTCCAGCGTGCGCCGCCAGAGCTTTTCGGGTTCGGCGTAATCACCGACACGCCCGGTTTTACCAGGTCGTTCCAGTCATGGATTTGCTTCGGATTGCCTTTACGCACCAGGAAGACGATGGTGGACGTGTACGGCGCGGAGTTGTCCGGCAGACGTTTGATCCAGTTTTTGTCGATACGGCCGCGCTCTGCAATGGCATCAACGTCATAAGCCAGCGCCAGCGTCACCACATCGGCCTCAATACCGTTAATGACTGACGTCGCCTGCTTACCGGAACCGCCATGTGACTGACGGATCACCACGTTGTCGCCCGTTTCTTGTTTCCAGTGCGCGCTAAACGCTTTGTTGTACTGATCGTACAGCTCGCGCGTTGGATCGTAAGACACGTTAAGTAACTGAATATCCTTCGCCAGAACGCTGGTCGATGCCAGCAATAATGTTAACCCCACGCCCCATTTATTCATCGCCCAGCTCTCTTATGTAGTGTTGTGATGAGTAAAGCGTGCCAGAAAGGAATCCAAACATTAAAGAATAAAAAAAGATTGGCTATAACTTGAGGGAATAAATGAAGGATATTGCCGGATGCTGGCTAGCGCCTTATCCGGCCTACAGGCCGTACTGTTGTAGGCCGGGTAAGGCGAAGTCGCCACCCGGCACAATACACACAACGATCAGTACAGCTTTTTAGCGCAATCCAGCCAGTCACCTTTGAACGGACGCTTCATGTTTTCGATAGCGTCGATGATGTCATGGTGAACCAGTTGTTCGTTCTGGATGCCCACACAACGTCCGCCAAAACCTTCCAGCAGCAGTTCAATGGCATATGAGCCCATACGGGAAGCCAGAATACGGTCGTAAGGCACCGGAGAGCCGCCACGCTGGATGTGACCCAGTACGGTCGCACGCGTTTCACGGCCAGTCTCTTTCTCGATGTAGTGCGCCAGTTCATCAACGTCACACATATGTTCGGTGATCGCGACAATCGCGTGTTTTTTACCTTTCGCGATGCCCGCTTTGATTTCCGCAACCAGATCGTCACGGCTGAATTCCACTTCCGGCACCACAACAAACTCACAGCCCCCAGCGATAGCCGCCGCCAGGGTCAGGTCGCCGCAGTAACGCCCCATCACTTCAACGATGGAGATACGCTGGTGAGAGGAAGAGGTGTCACGCAGACGGTCAATCGCTTCCACTACCGTACCCAGCGCGGTGAAATAACCGATGGTGTAGTCAGTGCCTTTGATGTCGTTGTCGATCGTGCCCGGCAGACCGATGCACGGGAAGCCCATTTCAGTCAGACGTTTTGCACCCATATAGGAACCGTCACCGCCGATAACAACCAGCGCGTCGATGCCACGTTTTTTCAGGTTTTCGATAGCCACTGCGCGAACATTTTCATCGCGGAATTCCGGGAAGCGCGCGGAGCCGAGGAAAGTACCGCCACGGTTGATCATGTCGGACACGCTGTAACGGTCGAGCTGAACCATACGGTCTTCATACAGACCCAGGTAGCCATCATAAATACCCATTACTTCCAGTCCTTCCGTCAACGCTGCGCGTACAACACCACGGATTGCTGCGTTCATGCCAGGCGCATCACCGCCGCTTGTCAACACACCGATTTTCTTAATCATGACTACCTCTGAACTTTGGAATGCAAAATGAAATCTGTTGCCGGAAGCCGATACTGTTACTGCACATCGGGACGATCCAACGAATATGCAGATAGTATAACAACCGCTTCCTGCTGAATTGATTCAGGTCAGGCCAAACGGCGGTAATTTATACACAAAATGCTGGCCTTGCTCACTTTTTTACAACGAATTACGAAAGCTCAAACCTCTTGCCTTCCCTGGGTACGACTGAACAGGGGTCCTGGTGGATAATGACATCCGAACCCGGAAAACGCCGCAAAATCGCCTGCTCTACCTGTTCAGCCACCAGATGCGCCTGAACGAGCGGCAGATTATCTTCCATTTCCAAATGAATCTGAATAAAGCGGGTCGGCCCTGACTGCCGCGTGCGAAGATCGTGAGCACCGTTGACGCCAGGCCACGATGTCACGATATCAATAATTTCCTGACGTTCCTCATCGGGCAGCGCGCGATCCAGTAACGACTGCACTGCCTCATACCCCATACGTAGTGCGCTGTATAGAATATAGATGCCGATTCCCAACGCAAACAAGGCGTCCGCGCGATGCCAGCCATACCAGGCCAGCCCAAGCGCAACGAGAATCGCTCCGTTCATCATAACATCAGACTGATAATGAAGCATATCTGCCCGTACAGCCTGACTTTGCGTCTTGCGCACAACCCAACGCTGAAACGTGACCAGAATGATCGTACAAACCAGGGCGATAAGCGTCACCACGATCCCGACGCCCGGTTCGTTCATTGGCGTAGGGGTAATCAGATGCTGAATACCGGTCAAAAACAGAAACAGCGCCGAGCCGGAAATAAACATGCTCTGCGCCAGCGCCGCCAGCGACTCTGCTTTGCCGTGTCCAAAGGTGTGTTCATCATCCGCCGGTTGCAGCGAATAGCGCACCACTAACAGGTTAGTCAGCGACGCGGCAATATCCACCAGCGAGTCAACCAACGCAGCCAGAATACTCACCGACCCGGTGTACCACCACGCAAAAATTTTGATCAAAAGTAACAGTGACGCCATCACTGTCGCGGCAATTGCCGCCCGGCTGACCAGTCGCCCATAGGTTTGATTCATAAACACTCCTGCCTTTCCATGCCGGTAGTATAACGGATGGAGTAAAACAGTAAGGCAATAACCGGATGACAAATTTTGGACAAAAAAAACCCCTCCATCATGGAGGGGAAGACAGGGATGGTGTCTATGGCAAGGAAAACAGGGTTTGTTACTGGGAACGTGAGTTGCTACTACTCAATAACTTCAACGAGGAGCCGTTTTGCCATTGCGCCACATCGCGCAGTTGCTCCATTCGTTGTTGATGCTTCTCATTTAAAACCGCTTGCTGCTCCGGCGTTAACAGGCGATACATCTGGTTGCGAACCCTGGCCATTTCGACCTGGCGAGCAACCTGTTCTTGCGCCATTTTTTCTGCCTGAGCGCGCACAGCGTTTTCATCAAATTTTTCTGCGATGACAAGGCGATGCATTGTCTCCATTTCGCTAACATTAACAGGGGGCTGTTCGTGTCTTGCCTGCTGCATCAGATCTCGCATCTGTTGACGCTGATGTTCGGTTAAACTTATGCCGTCAAACATATGGCTCTGCGTACTGCGCTGCGTAAGTCCTTCACCTTGATGCCAGTTATCGCCTGTAACGACTTCAGCAGCGTGGCTTAAAGGACTGAGTGCCAGCGTTGAGGCCATGACGGCAGCGGTAACTTTGCGCATCACTTGCTCCCAAAATCTTTTCTGTCGCGATTCAACGAGAGACAGTTTACGATTCGGGCTGCAAACATGCGTCAGGGGGTGTAAAACAACGTAAAGTCATGGATTAGCGACGCCTGATGACGTAATTTCTGCCTCGGAGGTACTTAAACAATGAATAAAATCCTGTTAGTTGATGATGACCGAGAGCTAACTTCCCTGTTAAAGGAGCTGCTCGAAATGGAAGGCTTCAATGTGCTGGTTGCCCATGACGGGGAGCAGGCGCTTGAGCTTCTGGACGACAGCATTGATTTACTTTTGCTCGATGTCATGATGCCGAAGAAAAACGGTATTGATACGTTGAAAGCGCTTCGCCAGACACACCAGACCCCTGTCATTATGCTGACCGCGCGCGGCAGCGAACTGGATCGCGTACTCGGCCTTGAGCTGGGCGCGGATGATTATTTACCTAAACCGTTTAACGACCGCGAACTGGTCGCGCGTATCCGTGCGATTCTGCGCCGCTCGCACTGGAGCGAACAGCAGCAGAATAACGACAACGGCTCACCGACGCTGGAAGTGGATGCGTTAAGCCTCAATCCGGGTCGCCAGGAGGCCAGCTTCGATGGTCAAACCCTGGAGTTAACCGGCACCGAATTTACCCTGCTCTATCTGCTGGCGCAGCATCTCGGCCAGGTGGTTTCGCGTGAACATTTGAGCCAGGAAGTGCTGGGTAAACGCCTGACGCCGTTCGACCGCGCGATCGACATGCATATCTCCAACCTGCGTCGTAAGCTGCCGGAGCGTAAAGACGGGCACCCGTGGTTTAAAACCCTGCGTGGTCGCGGTTATTTGATGGTTTCCGCTTCATGATAGGCAGTTTAACCGCGCGCATCTTTGCCATCTTCTGGTTGACGCTGGCGCTGGTGCTGATGTTGGTATTGATGTTACCCAAGCTCGACTCACGCCAGATGACCGAGCTACTGGACAGCGAACAGCGCCAGGGGTTGATGATTGAGCAACATGTAGAAGCTGAACTCGCGAACGATCCACCCAACGATTTAATGTGGTGGCGTCGCCTGTTCCGTGCGATCGACAAGTGGGCGCCGCCAGGACAGCGGTTATTGCTTGTGACCACTGAAGGACGCGTGATCGGCGCAGAACGCAGCGAAATGCAGATCATTCGTAACTTTATTGGTCAGGCGGATAACGCCGATCATCCGCAGAAGAAGAAATATGGCCGCGTTGAGATGGTAGGCCCGTTCTCTGTCAGAGACGGGGAAGATAACTACCAGCTTTATCTGATTCGACCGGCCAGCAGCTCCCAATCCGATTTTATTAATCTGCTGTTTGACCGCCCGCTCTTGTTGCTGATCGTCACCATGCTGGTCAGTTCGCCTCTGTTGCTTTGGCTGGCCTGGAGCCTGGCGAAACCGGCGCGTAAGTTGAAAAATGCGGCGGACGAAGTGGCTCAGGGTAATCTGCGACAACATCCAGAACTGGAAGCAGGCCCGCAGGAATTTCTTGCGGCTGGCGCCAGCTTTAACCAGATGGTGACTGCGCTGGAACGTATGATGACCACGCAGCAGCGTCTGCTGTCGGATATCTCGCACGAGCTACGCACTCCGCTTACGCGTCTGCAACTGGGCACCGCGCTGCTGCGTCGTCGTAGCGGCGAGAGTAAAGAGCTGGAGCGCATCGAGACCGAAGCGCAGCGGCTGGACAGCATGATCAACGACCTGCTGGTGATGTCGCGTAATCAACAGAAAAACGCGCTGGTCAGCGAAACGATGAAAGCCAATCATTTGTGGGGAGACGTGCTGGATAACGCCGCCTTCGAAGCCGAGCAGATGGGCAAATCGTTAACGGTGAACTTCCCGCCGGGGCCGTGGCCGTTATACGGCAACCCTAGCACCCTGGAAAGCGCGCTGGAGAACATTGTCCGTAACGCCCTGCGCTATTCACACACGAAGATTGAAGTCGGCTTCGCGGTGGATAAAGACGGCATTACGATAACGGTTGATGACGATGGCCCGGGCGTTAGCCCTGAAGACCGCGAACAGATCTTCCGCCCGTTTTATCGTACCGATGAAGCGCGCGATCGGGAGTCCGGCGGAACAGGGTTGGGGCTGGCCATCGTTGAGACCGCGATCCAGCAGCATCGCGGTTGGGTGAAAGCCGAAGACAGCCCGCTGGGCGGCTTACGGCTGGTGATCTGGCTGCCGTTGTATAAGCGTTCTTAAGTCTCGCTGTGGTGCCGGATGGCGGCGTGAACGCCTTATCCGGCCTACGAAAAACCGCACGTTGTAGGCCCGATAAGCGCAGCGCCATCGGGCGTTACATCATCCACGTAAACGTCGTGACTGATCTTCAATTTTGCCGCTCAAACGGCGCTTCTGCATCGTTCTGGTCCAGCTTTTCGATAACCCCGCTGCCGACAGCAACCGATGATACTGGTCGTCGTCGAACGGCATATGCCAGGCTATCGCAATCGCCTCCTGTACGCTCACATCGCTGACGCGCGACGCCAGAATTAACGGCGCATCCGCCGATACCTGCCCCGGCGCGATAACGCTGTACAGCCAGCCGGTTTTCCCGGCGTTCTGCATTTGCGTCGCCATATCGCTAATGCCGAAATGGAAGTTGAGCTTAAAGCACGGCGAACGTGGCTGAGTCACCTGAATCAGCGCCTCTCCCCACTGAAAAATATCGCCGATAAAAACATTTTGCTCGGTCAGACCGTCGGTCGAAAGGTTTTCGCCAAACGCGGGCGCGACAAACAGATCCGCCTGCGCCGGGAATTGACGCGCCCAGTGCAGATAGTGTTCACGGGGATAATGGCACAGCGCGCGATCGGGCCCGCCGTGAATTTTTGTCTCTGCCTGCTCATCACCGGCAAGGCCCAGATCGTTAAGCATCAGCTCGCCATCAACCTGGATTTTCGCAATGGCGCTGGGACGACTTCCCGCATAGTCCCGAATTTTGCCCGTAAACACCTCGACCGGATATCGCATCAGCTTCCCTCTCCCGACAAATAATCCTCATTAGAGCATATTTATTTTGTCTCAGCCGCTCAAAATGAGAGCCGGGTTCACATGATGCGCCAGCAGACGTGCTATCAATTAAAGTGATTTTGAAACACCATTTCATAATAAGGAGTCAACAACGTGACAGTACAATCGCAGTTTGCTGGCGTCTGGTGTCCTTCCATTACGCCGATGGACAATGACGGAAAAGTCGATCTCAACGGCCTGAGCCAGCATCTCAAACGCCTTACCGAGGCCAACATCGATGTTATTTTGCTGATGGGCAGCATTGGCGAATTTGCGTCTTTCACGCTGGAAGAGCGGCTGATGCTGATCCGCGAGGCCCGCGCGATGAGTTCGCTGAAGATGGTTGCCAATGTCTCCTCCACCTGCACCGGCGACATCTTGCTTATGGCGCAGGAAGCGTACCGCGTCGGGTACGATGCGGTGATGATTCTGCCACCGTATTACTACGGGCAGACGTCGAAGCAGCTTCTGAGCTACTTCCGCCAGCTTGGCAACGCCCTGAGCGGCAAATGGTTCGCCTACAATTTCCCGGCACGCACCGGCTGCGATTTAACGCCGGATCTGGTGGCGACCCTTGCCGCCGAATTCCCGAATTTTGCCGGGATTAAAGATACCGTCGACTGCCAGTCCCATACCCGCAGCATGATTCAGACCACCCGCGCGGTACGCGACGATTTTGCCGTGCTCTCCGGCTATGACGAGTATTACATTCCCAACCTGCTGGCAGGCGGCGCAGGCATTATTTCCGGCTTAAACAACGTGATGCCGGAGCTGTTTGTCAGCGCGCGGGAGGCGTTTAAGCAGGGTGATTTGCAAACGTTGCGCGATATCCAGGAGAAAATCGGCACGTTTATGTCCATTTACGCGATTGGCGAGGATTTTGTAACCACGATTAAAACCGTGGTATCGCGTAAGTTCGGCTATTGTACCGGCGTGTCGCGTAATGCGGGAGGAGAACTGAACGAGCACGAGCGTCGCACAATTGATGAGGTGTTTGGCCGTTAATTCTGACCGGAAGCGCCGGATGAGGCATAAGCCGTCATCCGGCAAAACGGGTTTATTTCACCGTACCGCGAATATCGATTTCCGCCGCTCTGGCCTTCACCTTCCGCGACCAGACTGAGGTAATGATCGGCACCAGAATCGAAGTCACGATAACCGATGTGGCAACCAGCGAGGTCGCGGCGGGCGCCATCGGTTTAAACGCCGGAACCATCTCTGCGATCAGCACGGGCGTGGCTACTGCGGCGCCCGCAGAACTTGAGGCGGCAATACCTGCCGTACCGTCACCGCCGCCGATAAACTTGTCAGCGATGATTAACGGGATGCCGGTGATAATAATGACCGCCACACCCAGTAGAATCCCCAGCACGCCCGTCTGTGCAATCACGCTCAAATCAATGGTGTTGCCCAGCGCGAAGGCGAAGAACGGGATCAGCGTCTGTACCGCTTTGCTGAAGAATTCCCGCAGTTCCGGGTCGAGATTCCCCAGCGCGAAACCAATCAGGAACGGCAATACCGCCCCCACAAATACATGCGGTTCAAACGAGGCAATCCCGGCGGTTCCCAGAATAACCATCGTCATCAGCGGCCCTGACTCCAGCGACATCAGGACAAATGCCCCGGCCTCTTCTTTGGTGCCGTACTGCTGCATGATGGAGGCATACAGCCCGCCGTTGGTCATGTCCATAGAGGCCACCAGCGCCAGCGTCGACAGCCCGGCGAAGAAGCCCGCTTCCACCCCATGTTCCGGGATAACGCGTGACGCAATAGCGGCCACCACCCAGGCAACCGCAATTTTGGTCACCACCAGCGTCCCGGATTTACGCAGCACGGTGCCTGTGGCGCTCAGTTTGATCGACGCGCCCATACAAAAGAACCAGACCGCCAGAATCGGCACCGTACCGGTGATCATACCGTTTGTGAATGAGCCGAAGTATTTCCCTGCGCCGGGCGCGAAGGTGTGGCATAGCGCGCCGAGGAACAACGGAACGAGCATCATGCCACCCGGGACTTTTTCTATCGTGCGTTTAATCTGCATTTCCTTCACCTGTAGACATAAAAACGGGCAATTTTTATGGGCGAATGCGCCTTACTTTGAGGCACACCCGCGTTGATGAAGAAACGATAGACATTCATTCGAACAATAAAAGTGATCCCAACCACATAACAAAACTATGTTTCATTTTTTATGGATTGATGTTTTTAATTTGACGTAAGTCACACCAGGCAAGCCCAAAAGCGCCTAAAAGAAAGCCCCCGCAGGTTATGCCTGCGGGGGCTGAATTCAATGCCGGATGGCGGCTAATGCCTTATCCGGCCTACAAATTGTAACTCTGTGCCGGATGGCGGCTAACGCCTTATCCGGCCTACAAATCGACAAATCCTCTTCGTAGGCCTGATAAGCGCAGCGCCATCAGGCAAAAAGACTTATTTTTTCGCCGCGAAACGCGCAGCAGCTTCGTCCCAGTTCACCACGTTCCAGAACTCTTTGATGTAGTCCGGGCGACGGTTCTGGAATTTCAGGTAGTAAGCGTGTTCCCATACGTCCAGACCCAGGATTGGGAAACCGGAAACGCCGGAAATGGCCTCGCCCATCAGCGGGGAGTCCTGGTTAGCGGTAGAGACAACCGCCAGTTTGTCGCCCTGCAACACCAGCCAGGCCCAACCGGAACCGAAACGCGTTGCCGCCGCTTTTTCAAACTCCGCTTTGAAGTTATCAACGGAACCGAAATCACGTTCGATAGCCGCTTTCAGGTCGCCCTGCAAAGCAGTGCCTTTTTTCAGGCCTTTCCAGAACAGGCTGTGGTTAGCGTGGCCGCCCGCGTTGTTGCGCAGTACGGTTTTTTTGTCCGCCGGAAGCTGATCCAGTTTGGTGATCAGTTCTTCAACCGGCAGGTTCGCGAATTCAGGCAGGTTTTCCAGCGCCGCGTTAGCGTTGTTGACATAAGTTTGATGGTGTTTGGTATGGTGGATTTCCATCGTCTGCTTATCGAAGTGCGGTTCCAGCGCATCATAAGCGTACGGCAGGGATGGCAGTGTATAACTCATAATCATCTCCATTATTGTCGAGCGGCTGAAGTGTTAATGCCGCGTAAGCAGTTGGTTCATTATAGTTAATTAAATGATATTGAAAATGCTTATCAATGCCGTAGTTTTAATAAGGATATAACTTTTCATTATGTTCTTGAATATGTGAGCCAAATCACCCGTATAACGTGCTGGTTGCCAGGAAGGAAGAAATGTCGGCAATCCTCAAAAGGTTAATCAACTGCGCAATTTTTACACTCATCAGGTCGGGAGGGTCACACCGGCAATAAAAACGATGAGGATTAAGTCATGAGTAACGCGATTACGATGGGTATCTTTTGGCATTTGATAGGTGCGGCCAGTGCAGCCTGTTTTTATGCCCCGTTCAAACAAGTTAAACAATGGTCCTGGGAAACCATGTGGTCAATCGGTGGGATTGTCTCCTGGCTTATCCTGCCCTGGACCATCAGCGCCCTGCTGCTCCCGGATTTCTGGGCCTATTACAGTTCCTTCAACCTATCCACCCTGTTGCCCGTATTTCTGTTCGGCGCAATGTGGGGCATCGGTAATATTAACTACGGCCTGACCATGCGCTATCTCGGCATGTCGATGGGGATCGGCATCGCGATTGGTATTACGCTGATCGTCGGCACCCTGATGACCCCCATCATCAATGGAAACTTTGATGTGCTGATCAATACCGAAGGCGGACGAATGACGCTGCTGGGCGTCCTGGTGGCGCTGATCGGCGTTGGCATCGTCACCCGCGCCGGGCAGTTAAAAGAGCGCAAAATGGGGATCACCGCCGAGGAGTTCAACCTGAAAAAAGGTCTGCTGCTGGCGGTGATGTGCGGTATTTTCTCCGCCGGGATGTCCTTTGCGATGAACGCCGCCAAACCGATGCATGAAGCCGCTGCCGCGCTCGGCGTCGATCCGCTGTATGTCGCTCTGCCAAGCTACGTGGTCATCATGGGCGGCGGCGCGCTGATCAACCTGGGTTTCTGTTTCGTTCGTCTGGCAAAAGTGAAAAACTTGTCGATAAAAGCCGACTTCTCGCTGGCAAAATCGATGATCATCACCAATATCCTGCTGTCAGCGCTGGGTGGCCTGATGTGGTATTTGCAGTTCTTTTTCTACGCCTGGGGCCACGCTCGCATTCCGCCGCAGTATGACTACATCAGCTGGATGCTGCACATGAGCTTCTACGTGCTGTGCGGTGGGATTGTGGGTCTGGTGCTGAAAGAGTGGAAAAACGCGGGTCGTCGTCCTGTCAGCGTTCTCAGTCTGGGTTGCGTGGTCATTATTATCGCCGCCAACATCGTCGGCATGGGAATGGCAAGCTAATCGTTTTGCGTACTGTGATGACGCCACTGGCTGGGCGTCATCCCGGTTTCCCGCGTAAACACCACCGAAAAGTAGTTACTGTCCTCAAAGCCGCACTGCATTGAAATCTCACTGATCATCAGGCGGCTGTGCTGAAGCAAATACTGTGCATGGCAGATGCGGATCTGGCGAAGATACTGGTTGATAGTCATCCCGGTCTGTGAGCGAAACTGCTGTCGCAGCACCCGCTCGCTGCACTGCTCCTGGTCGCAAAACGCATCCAGCGCAAAGGGGCGCTCCAGGCTGCCGGCCAGTGCGGTAATCAATTTATCCAGCAACGTTTCGCTCGCTCTGGTCGGGAGATCATCGGTGGCATAGCGGTGTCTTTTCAGCGTCATCACCAGCTGACCAAATAGCAGTTCCGCCATCTCATTCGCCAGCGGATCGCCCTGATTGCTCTCATGTTCAAGCTGGCTGATAACCTGCCGCGCCTGATTCATCCCCACGCTGCCCAGCCGCCAGTGCGGGCTCCGTTCACTGCCGTTAAAGCCCGGAATGGCGCTTTCCCAGCCAAGATTCAGGGTCAACCGCTCCGGGCAGTAAATAATATTCTGCAAAACCAAATCGTTAACGGAGGTGTAGGAGTGTCTGTCCTCGGCGCGAATATAAAACAGATCGCCACGCGTGATGCGGTAAGGGCGATCGTTGAGCACATGCAAACCGTTGCCGCGCCAGACCAACACCAGTTCACAAAACTCGTGTGTATGTTCCGCGAACACATTTTGCGGATA
The DNA here is from genome assembly GCF_000018045.1 of Citrobacter koseri ATCC BAA-895. Classification (NCBI taxonomy): domain Bacteria; kingdom Pseudomonadati; phylum Pseudomonadota; class Gammaproteobacteria; order Enterobacterales; family Enterobacteriaceae; genus Citrobacter; species Citrobacter koseri. Next base: position 2,869,823 of record NC_009792.1, read on the forward strand.
GCGATCGGCAACCGCGACAGCCTGGCCGTCATTCGCAAAAAAGTCTTTTTTCAGAAGGACTAACTGATTTGCCACCGCAGCACCTCACGTTGAATGCTTGCCGGATGGCGCTACGCTTATCTGGCCTACAGATCGCCGCCGTAGGCCGGATAAGGTGAAGCCGCCATCCGGCATTGAAGGGGACGATTATCAGCAAATTGGCGACAAAAAACGGTGATAGCTTTCGCGTTACTGTAGCAATGCGTCCCGCCCCTGGCGAATATCCCTGGGCGACCAGTCAAATTCCCGGCGAAACAGCGTCGAAAAATGGTTACTGTCGCCAAAACCGCAGCGATACGCGATATCTGTGACGCTTTCATCACTGTGACGCAGCAGATGGCGAGCCTTGATAAGCCGCAGACGGTTAAGATAGCGCTGCGGCGTCAGGCCGGTCTGTTGTTTGAGCTGACGGTGCAGCGTGCGCAGCGAGAGCGAAAACTTGTCGGCTATCGACTCCCAGCACACCTCTTCAGCAAAATGATCCTCCAGCCAGGCCAGCAACTGATTCAGCCGCGCATCGTTATTGGCTGCCCCTTCCATCAGGCTGCTTTTACGCAGCAGCACCAGCAACTGCATAAACAGAATTTCACGGTTGGCGACCGCAGGCGTGTCCATCTCGTCTCCGGCGTTTTCCATCTGCGCCACCAGTTGCCGCACCTGCTGCAACGCGCTCTGATTCACGCGCCAGTGTGACGGGTACTGCCCATCCTGTTCCTGCGGCAAGAGCTGGTTCAGCCCTGCCAGAAACTGAAACGCGTCCGGCGAGCGATAGAGCACATTCGTCAGACACAGGTTGTCGGTGTGTTCATACAGATGTCTGTCATGATCGCGAACAAAGCAGACCGTACCGCCGCTAATGGTGTAGGGCTGCCCATTGAACACATGAATGCCGGTGCCATGTTCAACAATCACAATCTCGTGAAAATCATGATGATGTTCAGGAAAAGCGGACTGAGGAAGCCGGGGTTCAATGGCCACGGGCGCTTTACCTGACGGAAAAAAATCCACGCTATGCAGTACGGTCATGATGGCTTCCTGATATGAGAAACATGTCAGAAATAGTAATTAAGGGTTACTACCCTCACCTTAAATTTTTAACGCCAAAGCGCGCAAACCCGGTCGTTTTTTCAAGAAAGGACGGGAAAGATCAGGAAATGCGGACGCCGTCACATCCGGCCAATTCACGCTGATAAACGGAAATTGTGAACGCTATCACGTTCACCTTTGCCTCCTTGCCAGCGGCCAATTTAACCTGTCAGTAACAGGAAGGTACGCCTTCCTGGGGGTTCTTAGACTGAGTGCAATGAAACTCAGAAGGACTTCACCATGACTTTTCGCCATTGTGTCGCTGTCGATCTCGGGGCATCCAGCGGGCGCGTAATGCTGGCGCGTTACGACAGTGAACAACACGCCCTGACGCTGCGTGAAATCCACCGCTTCGCGAACTGTTTGCAAAAAACAGACGGGTTCGACGCCTGGGATATCGACAGCCTGGAAAATGAAATTCGCCTTGGACTGGAGAAAGTCTGCGATGAAGGTATCCGTATTGACAGCATCGGCATTGATACCTGGGGCGTGGACTATGTGCTGCTCGACAAGCACGGCCAGCGCGTCGGTCTGCCCGTATCTTATCGCGACAACCGTACCACGGGGGTGATGCAGCAGGCGCTGGCGCAGCTCGGTAAGCATGATATCTATCGCCGCAGCGGCATTCAGTTTCTGCCGTTCAATACGCTGTATCAGCTCCGCGCGCTGGTTGAACAACAGCCTGAACTTATCCCGCAGGTGGCGCATGCCCTGCTGATCCCCGACTATTTCAGTTTCCGCCTGACGGGCGAAATGAACTGGGAATACACCAACGCCACCACCACGCAGCTCGTCAATATCAACAGCGATGACTGGGACGATGCCCTGCTGGACTGGACCGGCGCCAACAAAGCCTGGTTTGGCAGACCTACCCATCCGGGCAACGTGATCGGCTACTGGATCTGCCCACAGAAAAATCAGATTCCGGTGGTCGCCGTCGCCAGTCACGACACCGCCAGCGCGGTGATCGCCTCTCCGCTGGCCGATAAAAACAGCGCTTATCTCTCTTCCGGCACCTGGTCGTTGATGGGCTTCGAGAGCAGAACACCTTACACCGATGACGTGGCGCTGGCGGCGAACATCACCAATGAAGGCGGCGCAGAAGGCCGCTACCGGGTGCTGAAAAACATCATGGGGCTTTGGCTGCTTCAGCGCGTACTGAAAGAGCGCCAGATTACCGACCTGCCCGCGCTGATCGCCGAGACCCAGTCGCTTCCGGCCTGCCGTTTCCTGATAAACCCGAATGACGATCGCTTTATCAACCCCGCCGATATGAGCGCGGAGATCCAGGCGGCCTGCCGTGAATCCGGCCAGCCGGAACCCACCCGTAACGCCGAACTGGCACGCTGCATTTTCGACAGTCTGGCGCTGCTGTATGCCGATGTGTTGCAGGAGCTGGCGAACCTGCGCGGTGAAGCCTTTAGCCAGCTGCACATCGTCGGCGGAGGTTGCCAGAACGCCCTGCTGAACCAGCTGTGCGCTGATGCCTGCGGCATTCGCGTGATGGCCGGGCCGATTGAGGCTTCCACCCTCGGCAATATCGGCATCCAGCTCATGACGCTGGACGAACTGAACAACGTTGACGACTTCCGTCAGGTGGTAAGAACCAACTACGACCTGACGACCTTTACCCCAAATCCTGACAGTGAAATTGCCCGCCACGTTGCGCAGTTTCAATCAAAACGACAGACAAAGGAGCTTTGCGCATGACCACTCAACTTGAACAAGCCTGGGAACTGGCAAAACAACGTTTTGCTGCGGTAGGTATTGATGTCGAGGAGGCGTTACGCCAGCTCGATCGTCTGCCGGTATCGATGCACTGCTGGCAGGGCGATGACGTCGCCGGATTCGAAAACCCGGAAGGATCGCTCACCGGCGGTATTCAGGCCACCGGTAACTATCCCGGTAAAGCGCGCAGCGCCAGCGAGCTGCGCGCCGACCTGGAACAGGCGCTAAGCCTGATCCCGGGGCCAAAACGCCTGAACTTACACGCAATCTATCTGGAGTCTGACACGCCGGTGTCCCGCGACCAGATCAAACCGGAGCACTTCAAAAACTGGGTGGAATGGGCAAAAGCGAACCAGTTAGGGCTGGACTTCAACCCCTCCTGCTTTTCTCACCCGCTGAGCGCTGACGGCTTTACCCTGGCGCACGCGGACGACAACATTCGCCAGTTCTGGATTGACCACTGCAAGGCCAGCCGCCGCGTATCTGCGTACTTCGGTGAGCAACTGGGCACGCCGTCGGTGATGAACATCTGGGTCCCGGATGGCATGAAAGACATCACCGTTGACCGCTTAGCGCCGCGCCAACGCCTGCTGGAGGCGCTGGACGAGGTGATCAGCGAAAAACTGAACCCGGCGCATCACATCGACGCCGTGGAAAGCAAACTGTTCGGTATTGGCGCGGAAAGCTATACCGTCGGCTCCAACGAGTTCTACATGGGCTACGCCACCAGCCGCCAGACCGCGCTGTGCCTCGACGCGGGCCACTTCCATCCGACCGAAGTGATTTCCGACAAGATTTCCGCCGCCATGCTGTATGTGCCGCGCCTGCTGCTGCACGTCAGCCGCCCGGTGCGCTGGGACAGCGACCACGTCGTGCTGCTGGATGATGAAACCCAGGCAATTGCCAGCGAAATCGTGCGTCATAACCTGTTTGACCGCGTGCATATCGGCCTCGATTTCTTCGATGCCTCCATCAACCGTATCGCCGCGTGGGTTATCGGCACGCGCAATATGAAAAAAGCGCTGCTGCGCGCGCTGCTGGAACCAACCGGGCAACTGCGTCAGTTAGAAGCCAGCGGCGATTACACCGCCCGCCTGGCGCTGCTGGAAGAGCAGAAATCCCTGCCGTGGCAAGCCGTCTGGGAAATGTATTGCCAGCGTCACGACACGCCAGCCGGCAGCCAGTGGCTGGAAAGCGTCCGTGCCTATGAAAAAGAGATTCTGAGCAAACGTAGCTAACCGCGACGCCTGACTTGTAGGCCGGATAAGACGTTCCGCGTCGCCATCCGGCAATAAATGAAACACGATTGCCGGATGGCGCTGCGCTTATCCGGCCTACGTAAGACCCGATAACGTTCGGGCAATAAATGGGAACACCGAACATGCAGAACATTACCCACTCCTGGTTTGTCCAGGGAATGATCAAAGCCACCTCCGACGCCTGGCTGAAGGGCTGGGACGAACGCAACGGCGGCAACCTGACGCTGCGTCTGGATGAGGCGGATATCGCGCCGTTTACCGACGATTTCCACCAGGAGCCGCGCTATATCGCGCTGAGTCAGCCAATGCCGCTGCTGGCGAACACGCCGTTTATCGTCACCGGCTCCGGCAAATTCTTCCGCAACGTACAGCTCGATCCGGCAGCGAATTTAGGCGTGGTGAAAGTGGACAGCGACGGCGCGGGCTACCACATTCTGTGGGGGCTGAATCATGAGGCGGTTCCAACCTCCGAGCTGCCGGCTCACTTCCTCTCCCACTGCGAGCGCATTAACGCCACCGACGGCAAAGACCGCGTGATTATGCATTGCCACGCCACCAACCTGATCGCGCTGACCTACGTGCTGGAAAACAACACGCCGCTTTTCACCCGCAAACTGTGGGAAGGCAGCACCGAGTGCCTGGTGGTGTTCCCGGACGGCGTCGGCATTCTGCCGTGGATGGTACCGGGCACCGATGAGATCGGTCAGGCCACCGCACAGGAAATGCAGAAGCATTCGCTGGTGCTGTGGCCCTTCCACGGCGTGTTCGGCAGCGGCCCGACGCTGGATGAAACATTCGGCCTGATCGATACCGCCGAGAAGTCTGCGGAGGTGCTGGTCAAAATCTATTCGATGGGCGGTATGAAGCAAACCATCACGCGTGAAGAACTGGTAGCGCTTGGCAAACGCTTTGGCGTGACTCCGCTTGCCAGTGCATTAGCGTTGTACTGATTCTTCCCGCAATCCAATGCCGGATGGCGGCTTCGCCTTATCGGGCCTACGCCGTAGGCCCGATAAGCGCAACGTCATCGGGCAATAGGGTAACGCGTCAATCTTAAGGAGAATATTCATGAGCTTCATGTTGGCACTTCCCAAAATTAGCCTGCATGGCGCAGGCGCAATCGGCGATATGGTTAACCTCGTCGCGAACAAGCAATGGGGTAAAGCGCTGGTCGTCACTGACGGGCAACTGGTAAAACTGGGCCTGCTGGACAGCCTGTTTGCCGCGCTTGACGCGCATCAGATGTCGTACCACCTTTTCGACGAGGTTTTCCCGAACCCCACTGAAGAACTGGTGCAAAAAGGGTATGCGGCATATCAGGACGCGCAGTGTGATTACATCATCGCCTTCGGCGGCGGCAGCCCGATCGATACCGCCAAAGCGGTCAAAATTCTGACGGCGAACCCTGGCCCCTCTACCGCCTATTCAGGCGTCGGCAAAGTCAAAAACGCGGGCGTTCCGCTGGTGGCGATTAATACCACCGCCGGTACGGCAGCGGAAATGACCAGCAATGCCGTCATTATCGACTCCGCGCGCCAGGTCAAAGAGGTCATCATCGACCCGAATATCATCCCTGATATCGCGGTGGACGACGCCAGCGTTATGCTGGACATCCCGCCATCCGTCACTGCCGCCACCGGCATGGATGCGCTGACCCACGCCATTGAGGCCTATGTCTCGGTTGGCGCGCATCCGCTTACCGACGCCAATGCGCTGGAAGCCATTCGGCTGATTAACCTGTGGTTGCCGAAAGCGGTTGATGACGGCCACAACCTCGAAGCGCGTGAGCAGATGGCGTTTGGCCAGTATCTGGCGGGTATGGCGTTCAACAGCGCTGGTCTTGGTCTGGTACACGCGCAGGCGCATCAGCCAGGCGCCACGCACAACCTGCCGCACGGCGTCTGTAACGCCATCCTGCTGCCGATCATTGAGAACTTTAACCGCCCGAACGCGGTCGCGCGTTTTGCCCACGTCGCCCAGGCGATGGGCGTCGATACTCAAGGTATGAGCATTGAGGCGGCGAGTATGGAAGCGATCAATGCAATCCGCGCATTGAGCAAACGCGTCGGCATTCCTGAAGGTTTCAGCACATTGGGCGTCACGAAAGACGATATTGAAGGCTGGCTGGATAAAGCGCTGGCAGATCCGTGTGCGCCGTGTAATCCACGCACCGCCAGCCGCGATGACGTCCGCGAGTTGTATCTGGAGGCGCTATGATCCGCAAAGCGTTTGTGATGCAGGTGAATGCCGACGCACACGAGGAGTATCAGCGTCGCCATAATCCCATCTGGCCGGAGCTGGAAAGCGTATTGAAAGCGCATGGCGCGCATCACTATGCGATTTACCTCGATAAAGAACGCAACCTGTTGTTCGCGACCGTCGAGATTGAATCGGAAGAGCGCTGGAATGCCATCGCCAGTACCGACGTGTGCCAGCGTTGGTGGAAGCATATGCGCGACGTGATGCCTGCCAACCCGGATAACAGCCCGGTGAGCGCAGAGCTGAAAGAAGTGTTTTACCTGGCGTAGGCTGTCTGAAGCCGGATGACTCAACGCCGGATGGCGACGCTAACGCGTCTTATCCGGCCTACAGGTAGCAAACGGCACGAAATTGTAGGCCGGATAAGCGTCAGCGCCATCCGGCATCATAAACCTCATCGCGCGGAATTAATTTTGCTCGGCCACCAGGATCGCCTGCGTATCCGCTTCCAGCGCTTTAAAAATGTGCTCCTGATCGGCGGGATAACAAATATAATCGCCCTCGCCTAACTCTTCCGGCGCCTCTGTCAGCCCGACAAGCGCTTTCCCCTGCGTCACAATAATATGCTCCACCGATCCCGGCGGATGTGGATGTGAAATACGATCCGCCCCCGGCTGCGTCAGCAGCAGGTAGATATCGCGCCGCGCCCCTGGCGGACAGGCAGCCAGTAAAATAGCCTGATAGTGGGCCTGTTCCGCCACCACTTTTGTCCCTTCTCCGCGACGAATCACCTGCGTTTTTTGCGCCTGCGGCTCCAGCAGACGTGCAAAGGGAATATCCAGGGCCACGCAAAGCGCCCAGAGCGTTTCCAGGCTAGGATTTCCATTGCCCGCTTCCAGTTGCGACAGGGTAGATTTCGCAATCCCCGCACGCCGGGCGATTTCCGCCAGCGACAGGCCGGTACGCTGACGTTCGCGCACCAGGCTTTTCGCGATCACGCTAATGGGCTGTGTCATTCACGACTCCACGTTCTTTATATCGAACGAATCGTTCGACTTGTAAATCAATTCTATTGCGTTCATTATAATGGAAATTCGTTCGATATGGCTAAAATAGTATGAAACATCACCTCTCATGTCTCAGCGGAGACACGATAAAAGCGATATTTTTAGTGTGTCTGGCCGTTGGCGTCGTCGGGATGTCCTACGGATCGCTGGCGATGGCCTACGGCTTCCCGATTTGGGTGCCGTTTGTACTCTCCATTTTTGTCCTGGCGGGGGCGTCCGAATTTATGTTTATCGGCATTGTCGCCAGCGGCGGGAACCCACTGGCCGCCGCCGCTGCCGGTTTGCTGGTGAATGCCCGCCATATTCCATTCGGCGTAACGGTACGTGAACTGGTAGGCACCCGCGCCGCCAGCTTTCTGGGCTGCCATATCATGAATGATGAAAGCGTCGTCTTTGGTCTGTCGCAAAAAACACGGCAACAGCGCAAAGCCGCCTACTGGCTGTGCGGCGCGGGCGTCGCAATTTTTTGGCCGCTGGGCGCACTGCTTGGCGCGATGGTCGGCAAACTGCTCCCGGCACCGGAAACCATCGGTCTGGATGCGGTATTTCCCGCCATTTTATTGGCGTTAGTGATCCCGGCGTTCAGGAATCGCACCACGCTGATCCGCGCCTGTAGCGGCGCCGGGCTGTCGCTTGCCGCTGCCCCCTTCGCACCGGTCGGGTTGCCGGTACTGCTCTCTCTGCTTGGCTTACTGACGAGGAAAAAATAATGGGCAACATGACGCTGTTTATCGTCGGTATTGCTGTGTTATCGGCAGGCACCTATCTGATGCGTCTTGGCGGAGCAAAGCTCGGCAACCGGCTGGCGCTCTCCGAACGTTCTCAGGCGCTATTGTCGGATGCGGCAACGGTATTGCTGTTTTCAGTGGCGCTGGCAACCACGTTTTATGAAGGCGAACATTTTGCCGGAATGGCGCGGGTACTGGGCGTCGCGTTCGCTGTTTTCCTGGCGTGGCGCAAAATGCCGCTGATTGTGGTGATTATCGCTGCGGCGGTGGTGACAGCGCTGCTAAGGCTGGCGGGTATGCACTAAATATGAGGCATTTATCGGAATAGTAAAACAGTAAACGCAGAAACGAAAAAAGCGCCCTGAAGGCGCTCTTTCGACAGTTTTGAATCACTTATTTCAGCAGTTCAGCGGTCATATGCACGCGGTTACCGGAGTATGCGGAAGTGATTTTGTAATCACTGGCGCCAGCCTGCTGAGCCTGAGCGGCGATTTTTGCTTCTGCGCTTTCCAGAGTAGAGCCCGTCGCGGTAACAGACTGAGCGGCGAAAGAACCGAAAGAAGTAGCGAGAGCGATAACTGCGACAAAAGTTTTGATGCTTTTCATGATATAAACCCTTTAACTTAGTTGTTTTAATAAGGCACCGTGCCTTGATGTGATAAATAATAGGCCGGTATTCGAACAACTAAAAGCGGAAGGATTTGCTATTCTTTTTCAAATTTACTGAATAAAACTCAACCTGTCATCAAACGCCGTGGATGCGTATAAATTGTCGCCTTGCCCGGCTTGCAAAAGCCCACCAGCGTCAGGTTACAGCGCTCAGCCACGTCAACCGCTAACGTGGTGGCAGCGGAGACGGCAAACAGGATTTCAACGCCGCACATCGCCGATTTCTGCACCATTTCATAGCTGGCGCGACTGGAGACCAGCACCGCGCCCTGCTGCCAGATTTCGCCTTCCGTCGCCCGGCGCCCCAGCAGTTTATCCAGCGCGACATGGCGACCGACATCTTCATGCCCGCCCGCTAATTCACCGGACGGCATCGCCCACGCCGCCGCGTGAGTACAGCCGGTAAGCTGACCGACCGGTTGAAAATCAGACAGATGCTTCAACGCGCGATCAAGATTCGCCAGGTCAAAGGTTTGGGTAAACGGGAGCGGCGTAATGGGTTTGCCGATGTCATTCAGTTGCTCCACGCCGCAAACGCCGCAGCCGGTACGCCCGGCCAGGGCGCGACGACGTTCTTTCAGCCCCATAAAGCGGCGGCTGGAAAGCTCAATCTGCACTTCAAGGCCGTTGCAGGAAGGAACGACGTCCATGCCATAAATATCCTGCGGACATTCAATAATGCCTTCCGACAGTGAAAAACCGATCGCGAATTGTTCCAGATCTTTCGGCGTGGTCATCATCACCACATGGGAAATGCCGTTATAGACCAGCGCGACAGGAACTTCCGTCGCCAGCATATCCGGTTTTGATTGCGTCAGGCACCCGCGCGTCCAGACGGCATGAGAAACAGCGCCCTCCGGGGATAAATTTTGATGGTCAGACAAAGCAGCTTCCTGGTATGGACTCACGATAAGAGAGATTGCGTTCAGGCAGGATGAGAGCGCCTTTGCGCATTTAACTGCGGTTATTGTCCTCCATTATTTTTGTGAGGTCAAAACCGGGGCAAAACCGCCCCGGTCGGCAGGATGAGAACGCTAGTTAGCCGCGAGAGCGTCAAACGACACGGTGTAGGTTTCTTCCAGATCCTGCGTATTGCTGGTCTGGAAAGCTTTATCGGCAAGATAAGTGGTGATCATCAGTGTTGCAACCCACTGTTTTCCTGCCACTTCCTGGCCGTTTACCGCAGCAGCGGACATATCCGGCAACAGCGTCATTTCCGCAGCGCCACCCGATACCTGCGCCGCGCCCCGGGGAACCGAAGCCAACTGAACGGGAGCGTTATCGACTCTGGCATTTTTCATTTTAATCGACATCGCGCCGTTGTCAGAAAACCGCCAGGCCTGCCCCTGCCGGGCGGGGCCATCCACAAAGAGCCGAATTTTATGTTCATCAGTACAGATGACGGAGACCTGTAACTCCCGGGTGACGGAGGCATAACCGTGATACATATTCCCGGCGTATTCGGTGCTCCCCTCCCTCATATCCTCCCTGCGGAACCGCCCATAGTCGACCTGTTTTGTCGAAGATAAAATCTGACAGTCGCCTTCTTCCGCCAGTGCGGATGGCACATTCCCACACAAGAAACCCGCCAGTAATACAGGCATAAAAACGCTAAGGTGTTTCATGGAGCCAGCTCCCTGTTTCATTAGAGACATTTCCCTTTTATCTCCTCGTAGAATTTCTGCGGATCGGCTTCCGGCAGGGTGTAGTTCAGTTTGCACCGTCCACCTTCGCATACAGCTGATGGCTTGCTGAGATATCATTCAGGAAGATCAAACCGTCCTCTGGCGCGGAAGTGATGTATTCCCCGGCGTCGTTGACAATGGAGACGCCTTTCGGCAACGGAGTACCGTCTGCACGCATGACAGAGAGCAGCACGCGCCGCTGACTCAGCGTGGTGAATTGCCATTTCGCGACCGCCCCGTGCGATGCTTTAATCGCCGTCCGGCCATTATTGACGTCAAGATTGCCCGGAAGACTTTGGGTATTAAGTTCCAGCGTACTTTCATGGAACGGCGTCAATGACGGGACAACGGCCTGACCCCATTTATCGGTCCAGACGGGCCCGCGCGACGTCACGATTTCGATACCGGCAACAGGCTTGTCCAGTTGGGTAATGGCATACGTGTCCGCCACCGGATACGGTGAGAAGGTCACGCCATCGTCATGCGCCACAATGCCGCCACTCAATGCGGCAGAGTAGTTCGTATTGCTGTCGTTATCGCCGCCAGCCGCCACGGACAGCGTGGTATAGTGAAGATTGCTGTTGAGCGAGCTATCCCAGTCGGTAACACTTTCGTCCTGATCGCGAGACACGCCGACCGTGTATTGGTTGTCGTCATTCAGCGACCCCATCGACCGCGTGCCATAAGAGCTTCTTCCTTCACTCTCGCGATACCACGAGTTCGTTGAAACACCGGTACGGCCTAACGGAACAGAAACGTTCACGTAGAACATATCGCGATCGCTCTCATCCCCACGACTGATATCCGATTCCCAGTTCACGCTGACGCTGAAATATTTATAGGTTTGCGACCAGGAAGAGATAATGCGGCGGCTATTATAGTCGCTGTCCCAGGCCTCATTACGGTAGTAGCCGAGCGAAAAACGCCCCAGAAGCGTATCCGACCAACTGACCGCGACGTTCGTATCGTATTTCGTTGGGGAGTAATCATCGTCGTCGCTATACAGTTCCTGCATTTCGCGATAGTCCGCCGTGCCGTAGCTGCCGCCCAGCGAAATCCCCATCCCCCAGGGCAAGGAATACCCAAGATCCAGCGTGGTTTTGTGCCCATCAGTCTGGCTACGGTTATCGATCGACCCAAGAAACCCGAGCGAGGCATATAAATTCTGTACGGGAACGGTATCCACATTGGCAGAGAAACCATAATAGTGGTTATCTGCCATCACCATTCCGGCCATGAGATTCATACGATTATTCACTGACCAGCCATCAGACGCCGACACAATCCAGGGCTGCTCAAAATTCGTGTCCATATCTTCCGCACGCCCCACGGCCAGAGAAAAGCCCGGCGCCCTGCCGACATGGTTGCTACGAAACGTGCTCGCCGATACGGTAAAATGGCTTTCGCTTCCATCGGTCTCCGTCACCGTGACATTCAGGTCGGTGTTGAGGTTAGCAATGGGTACATCAGTTAAGGTAAAGGGGCCAGCGGGAACAAGCGTTGAATAGATGATCTGCCCACCCTGGCGAATATCCACGCGCGCCTGAGAATATCTGGCGATCCCCGTCACCTCGACGCCGCTCCCCTCGTTCGGCAGCAGGGTATTATCCGGCATGGCTTGCACACCGTAGACCGATGGAATACTAAAGCGGCTGTTGGCAACGTTGATTTGCCCGCCCTGCACCATCACGCCATAGTCGGCGAAAGTGCGTTGCGCGTAGGTATAATACGAGTCGGTTTCTAATTCCTGGTCGCTGCCGTCGCTGACGAATTGCGTGCTGCGCACAATCCAGTCACCCGCATTAAAACCAAGTTCAAACGTTGACTGAAAGCGGTCTGAATTATCGCCGTCATATTTATAATGCGTGCCAAACATGGAGTAATTCAGCATTGCGGCATGACCACCGCGAACGTCCGCGACCTGTCGGTTATTATCTGGATCAATCGCTTCCTGCGGAACAACCAGCGACATTTCTTCTGTTTCAGGCGTAGCGCTAACGGTTGCCGTAGACCAGTATTGATGGATCAGCGGGCAGGTTTCTCTTTTTATTTTCGTGATGAGTCCTGCGTTTTCCAGAAATGCTTTATCAATACAGGGCTGCCCTTCCTCATTAAACTTAACCGACATGACACTGTGTTTCTTGCCATTAATAATAACGGTCACATTATGGACACCAGGAGTGAACCGGGACGCTAAGGAATAATAATCAGCAATCACAGGATCGAGACCATTAGATTCTAATGCATCAGTATCAAATACTGCTCTCGCCAACTCCATCGTTCCAGTAGAGGTCGGCATTATTTCCGCCCGTATACTGAAAGCGATTGCCGTCAGACAAAACACAATAATTCCTTTTTTAGCGGAACCGCGAATCATAACCACTCCATGTGTTTTACAATAAACTGAGATTAATTATTTTATTTCTGCGACAAAACTCTTCGCCTTATAGCCATAGCGCGTAGCAGGATACATTTCGATATTTTTATCCAGTGCGGATAATGTGGTCGAGGCATGGGCACTTATTGTTTCACCCGGCAGAATATAAGCCTTTGGTAAATCAGCGTGCGCGCCTGATGGCAATAATTTTACTTTCTGCTCCAGACGGATAACATAAGGCGTTTTATTTTCCACGCTGAGTTTTCCGCCGCGCATATGCCACTGGAGATCTTTCCACGGCTCCATATTCACGTCTAAACCCGAAGGATGAATAATGACGGGAAGGTTTTGGCTAAAGACCACTTTAACTTTGTTTTTATCCCGTTGCGGGATAGTCGTAAAAATAACGCGCTTCAAATGCTCAACTTTTAACGGCTCCGCGCTATTTTTAAGAACGAATCGCACACGTTGCGTTTTACCGGCATCAACACGCGTAACGGGTTGCGTGACAATCAGGCCAGGCTGCGGATCGTCTGGAAGATTGACGATTTTGGTATACAAGAGCTGGGCATCAGCATCGGTGTTTTTAACATCCATACTGCCGCCTTGCTCTTCTTCATTAATCAGCAGCAGCGACGTGTCGGGCACCATCCCGGCAGCCAGACAGTTAAATGACGCCAATAAACAGGCGCAGATTAATGTTTTCTTGAAGGAAAGCATAATATTAGTCCATTAATATTCATAACTGCTCCCCATAGTAATATGGGGAGCATCTACGATACGTGCAGTGTAATTACAGGTATACCAGCTCTACGGTGGTTAAGCCGTCAAGCGTCGCTTCATCGGTAATTTGCAGATCGTCTGTCGGGTTGATAATCGCGGACACACCGACGTTAAAGTTGACTTTTGTTTGCGGTTCTGGCGCATCAGCCGAGCTTTTACCAAAGCTGTAAACCTCGCTGTTATTATTTATGATCTGCATATAGCTGTTGCCTGCTTTTGTTCCCCAGCTAGTGCCGTCATTTGCTGAGAAATAGGCAACCAGGTTATCGCCATTGCCGTTAGTCAGCGTTCCTGAATCAATCTGAATACCCAGCGCATATGCCCCAATTTTCTGGCTACCGTACAGCCCCAGGCCAAAAAGATAATTAGCAGAAGAAATGAAATCAGTCGATGCGAAATTAATGGCATAACCGGTGGTCGGTGCAGAAGCGCTATGCATATCAGTAAAAGAAACGCCGACACGCGTATCTTCTTCACAGGTAATGGCGACTGGTACGGTTTTAATGTCAGGCAGCGCGGTTGGCGCAGTTGAATTTAATGACGCCACTTTGATGGTGCCAAAATCAGCGATACCGCCGCCGCTTGGGAATGACGGAATACAGGAAGCAGGAACAATTTTCCCTGATACTTTAATATCAACGCTCGGTGCCGCCATAACGGAAGAAGCCGTCAGCGCCAGCACAGACACCATCAGGCTTTTTTTAAAAAAAACATTCATTTTTATTTCCTTATAAAAGAAGCCACTTTATATAATGATGACCTCTGCATATTTCAAAAAATTGACATGACACCAACATACAATATTGGTTGGCGAAATTTATCATTTGTCAAAAAACCATACAATCGAAAGATTATTTTTAAGAATTTATTCCAGGAAAATCCTCAAAGGAAATCCTTATATACATTCACCAAACATATATAAAGATTCATATAAAAGATTAAATCCCGTTATTGTATAAATAATAAATATTATCTACCGCCAGAAAAGCCGATCTATCCAGAACTACCGATAAAGAATGCTGATACCTCATCTCTATTTCGAACAACAACACAATTATTTAACATAGTGATGATTACGCAGCGAAATTTATTAACTCCAAAGTATTAGTTCCTGCTTTTTCGGTTGCAAAGCTCGTCAGTTATTATGCATCAATGTGATAAGCATCACATTTTCATGTTGCCATCATGAAAACTCATTCACTTTTATTTAACCGCAACAGAACACACCTACCAACATTATGGTATCCTGAGTTATATCCCTCCCGGAACTGAGGGAATGCGCAAATTCTTCCCTTTGCGGCCGGTTTCATTGTGATCCGCAAAGTAAAACTACATAGCAATGTCGAAACAAGGAGCAAACCATGCAGGTCAGCAGAAGGCAGTTCTTTAAGATCTGCGCTGGCGGTATGGCAGGCACCACGGCGGCGGCACTGGGTTTCGCACCCAGCGTAGCGCTAGCGGAAACACGGCAATATAAATTGCTGCGCACCCGCGAAACCCGTAACACCTGCACTTACTGTTCCGTTGGTTGCGGGCTGTTAATGTACAGCCTCGGCGACGGTGCAAAAAACGCCAAAGCATCTATCTTCCACATCGAGGGCGATCCGGATCATCCGGTCAGCCGTGGCGCGCTTTGCCCGAAAGGGGCCGGTCTGGTGGACTTCATTCACTCCGAAAGCCGCCTGAAATACCCGGAATACCGCGCGCCAGGTTCAGATAAATGGCAGCAAATCAGTTGGGATGAGGCATTCGACCGCATCGCTAAACTGATGAAAGAAGACCGCGACGCCAACTACGTTGCGCAGAACGCCGAAGGCGTGACCGTTAACCGCTGGCTCTCCACCGGGATGCTGTGCGCTTCCGCATCCAGTAACGAAACCGGCTATTTAACGCAAAAATTCTCCCGCGCGCTCGGTATGCTCGCGGTCGACAACCAGGCGCGTGTCTGACACGGACCAACGGTAGCAAGTCTTGCTCCAACATTTGGTCGCGGTGCGATGACCAACCACTGGGTCGACATGAAGAACGCCAACCTCATCGTGGTGATGGGCGGTAACGCCGCTGAAGCCCACCCGGTAGGGTTCCGTTGGGCGATGGAAGCTAAAATTCACAACGGCGCGAAGCTGATTGTGATTGATCCTCGCTTCACGCGTACGGCGTCGGTGGCCGATTTCTATGCCCCTATCCGTTCCGGTACTGACATTGCCTTCCTGTCAGGCGTACTGCTGTACCTGCTGAACAACGAAAAATACAACCGCGAATACACCGAAGCCTATACCAACGCCAGCCTGATCGTGCGTGAAGATTTTGGCTTCGAAGATGGCCTGTTTACGGGCTATGACGCGGATAAACGCAAGTACGACAAAACCAGTTGGGCCTACGAACTGGATGAAAATGGCTTCGCTAAACGCGATACCATGCTGCAACATCCTCGCTGCGTGTGGAACCTGCTCAAGCAGCACGTTTCCCGCTATACGCCGGATGTAGTGGAAAATATCTGCGGCACGCCGAAAGCCGATTTCCTGAAAGTATGCGAATACATTGCGGAAACCAGCGTCAAAGATAAAACCGCGTCGTTCCTGTATGCCCTCGGCTGGACGCAGCACTCCATCGGCGCGCAAAACATCCGCACGATGGCGATGATCCAACTGTTGCTCGGCAACATGGGGATGGCTGGCGGCGGCGTCAACGCGCTGCGCGGTCACTCCAACATTCAGGGGCTGACTGACTTAGGGTTGCTGTCGCAAAGCCTGACGGGTTACATGACGCTGCCCAGCGAAAAACAGACCGACCTGCAAACCTACCTTGCCGCCAACACGCCAAAACCGCTGCTGGAAGGTCAGGTCAACTACTGGAGCAACTACCCGAAATTCTTCGTTTCTATGATGAAAGCCTTCTTTGGCGATAACGCAACGAAGGAAAACGACTGGGGCTTCGACTGGCTGCCGAAGTGGGACAAAGGATACGACGTCCTGCAATACTTCGAGATGATGAACGAAGGCAAGGTCAATGGCTATCTCTGCCAGGGCTTTAACCCGGTCGCCTCATTCCCGAACAAAAACAAAGTGGTTGCGTCACTCTCTAAACTGAAGTTCCTGGTGACTATCGACCCGCTCAACACCGAAACGTCCACCTTCTGGCAAAACCACGGTGAGTCGAACGATGTTGATCCGTCGAAAATCCAGACCGAAGTGTTCCGTCTGCCGTCAACCTGCTTCGCCGAAGAGAACGGCTCTATCGTCAACTCCGGCCGCTGGCTGCAATGGCACTGGAAAGGCGCGGACGCCCCCGGCGACGCCGTAACCGACGGCGAGATCCTGGCCGGTATCTTCTTACGCCTGCGTAAGATGTACGCCGAGCAAGGCGGCGCGAACCCGGAACAGGTGCTGAATATGACCTGGAACTACTCCACGCCGCATGAACCGTCTTCGGAAGAAGTGGCGATGGAAAGTAACGGTAAAGCGCTGGCCGATCTTATCGACCCGGCAACGGGTGCGGTGATCGTGAAGAAAGGCCAACAGCTCAGCTCGTTCGCCCAGCTACGTGACGATGGCACCACCTCCAGCGGATGCTGGATTTTCGCCGGTAGCTGGACGCCGGAAGGCAATCAGATGGCGCGCCGCGATAACTCCGATCCGTCAGGCCTCGGCAATACGCTGGGGTGGGCGTGGGCATGGCCGCTGAACCGCCGCATTCTGTATAACCGCGCCTCCGCAGACCCACAGGGCAACCCGTGGGATCCGAAGCGCCAAATCCTGAAATGGGACGGCGCGAAATGGGGCGGGATGGATATCCCGGACTACAGCGCCGCTGCGCCGGGTAGCAACGTCGGGCCGTTCATCATGCAGCCGGAAGGGATGGGTCGCCTGTTCGCGCTCGACAAGATGGCGGAAGGGCCGTTCCCGGAACACTACGAGCCGTTTGAAACGCCGCTGGGGACGAACCCGCTGCACCCGAACGTTATCTCCAACCCTGCCGCCCGTATCTTTAAAGGCGACGCAGAGGCGTTGGGTAAAGCCGATAAGTTCCCTTACGTCGGAACAACTTACCGTCTGACCGAGCACTTCCACTACTGGACCAAACACGCGCTGCTTAACGCTATCGCGCAGCCGGAACAGTTTGTGGAGATCGGCGAGAAGCTGGCGAACAAGCTCGGCATCGCGCATGGCGATACCGTAAAAGTCTCCTCCAACCGTGGCTATATCAAAGCCAAGGCGGTAGTGACCAAGCGCATTCGCACGCTGAAAGCAGACGGCAAGGATATCGATACCATCGGTATTCCTATTCATTGGGGCTACGAAGGGGTGGCGAAAAAAGGCTTTATCGCCAATACGCTTACGCCATTCGTCGGTGATGCGAACACGCAGACGCCGGAGTTCAAGTCCTTCCTGGTGAATGTGGAAAAGGTGTAACGGAGACGACCTATGGCTTATCAATCGCAAGACATCATTCGTCGTTCCGCGACTAACGGTTTCACTCCCGCGCCACAGGCGCGGGATCACCAGCAAGAGGTGGCGAAGCTTATCGACGTCACCACCTGTATTGGCTGTAAAGCCTGTCAGGTGGCCTGTTCGGAATGGAACGACATCCGTGATGAAGTGGGCAGCAACATCGGGGTGTACGACAACCCGGCTGATCTGACCGCAAAATCCTGGACGGTGATGCGCTTCTCGGAAGTGGAGCAAGACGACAAACTGGAATGGCTTATCCGTAAGGATGGCTGTATGCACTGCGCCGATCCGGGCTGCCTGAAGGCATGTCCGGCAGAAGGGGCTATTATTCAGTATGCCAACGGCATTGTCGACTTCCAGTCTGAGCAGTGCATCGGCTGCGGCTACTGCATCGCCGGTTGTCCGTTCGATGTGCCGCGCCTCAACCCGGACGACAACCGCGTTTATAAATGTACGCTGTGCGTTGACCGCGTGGTGGTGGGGCAAGAACCGGCCTGCGTGAAGACTTGCCCGACTGGCGCTATCCACTTTGGTTCCAAAGAGGCGATGAAAACGCTGGCAGGCGAACGTGTGGCTGAGCTGAAAACCCGTGGTTACGACAATGCAGGTCTGTACGATCCGGCAGGCGTCGGCGGTACTCACGTCATGTACGTGCTGCACCATGCCGACAAACCGAATCTGTACCACGGTCTGCCGGAAAACCCGGAAATCAGCGCGACGGTGAAATTCTGGAAAGGCATCTGGAAACCTCTCGCAGCGGTCGGCTTTGCTGCGACCTTTGCGGCCAGCATCTTCCACTATGTCGGTGTCGGCCCGAACCGTGCAGATGAGGAAGAAGACAATCTGCATGAAGAGAAAGACGAGGTGCGCAAATGAAACGACGTGACACCATCGTGCGCTATACGGCGCCGGAACGCATCAACCACTGGATCACCGCCTTCTGTTTCGTACTGGCGGCGGTGAGCGGACTGGGCTTTTTGTTCCCGTCCTTCAACTGGCTGATGCATATCATGGGCACCCCACAGCTGGCGCGCATTGTGCACCCGTTCGTGGGCGTGATCATGTTCGCCTCATTCATCATCATGTTTTTCCGTTACTGGCACCACAATCTAATCAATCGGGATGATATCTTTTGGGCGAAGAATATTCGTAAGATCGTCGTCAACGAGGAAGTCGGCGACACCGGACGTTATAACTTCGGCCAGAAATGCGTATTCTGGGCGGCGATTATTTTCCTGGTCCTGTTGCTGGTCAGCGGAGTGATCATCTGGCGTCCGTATTTTGCGCCTGCTTTCTCAATCCCGGTGATCCGATTCGCGTTAATGCTGCATTCATTTGCCGCAGTAGCGTTAATTGTGGTTATCATGGTGCACATTTACGCCGCCCTCTGGGTGAAAGGCACCATTACCGCGATGGTGGAGGGATGGGTAACCCGGTCATGGGCGAAGAAACATCACCCGCGCTGGTACCGTGAAGTCCGCCAGAAACAGGAAAAGTCATCTGAATGAGTATTCGCATAATCCCGCAAGATGAGCTGGAGAAGAGCGAGAAACGTACGGCGGATATGATTCCGCCGTTATTGTTCCCCCGGCTCAAAAATTTGTATAACCGCCGCGCCGAGCGTCTGCGCGAGCTGGCCGAAAATAACCCGTTGGGCGATTACCTGCGCTTTGCCGCGCTGATCGCACATGCCCAGGAAGTGGTGCTGTACGACCATCCGCTGGAGATGGATCTGACCGCGCGCATCAAAGAAGCGAACGCGCAGGGCAAACCGCCGCTGGATATTCACGTTTTACCGCGCGATAAGCACTGGCAGAAACTGCTGCATTCGCTGATTGCTGAGCTGAAACCGGAGATGAGCGGCCCCGCGCTGGCGGTAATCGAAAATCTGGAGAAGGCTTCGGAACAGGAACTGGAGCAAATGGCGAGCGCGCTGTTTGAATCCAATTTTGCCTCCGTCAGCAGTGATAAGGCCCCGTTTATCTGGGCGGCGCTGTCGCTCTATTGGGCGCAAATGGCCAGCCTGATCCCCGGTAAAGCCCGTGCGGAGTACGGCGAACAGCGTCAGTATTGCCCGGTGTGCGGCTCAATGCCGGTTTCCAGCATGGTGCAAATCGGCACCACGCAGGGTCTGCGTTACCTGCACTGCAACCTGTGCGAAACCGAGTGGCATGTGGTGCGCGTTAAATGCAGCAACTGCGAGCAGAGTCGCGATCTGCACTACTGGTCGCTGGATAACGAACAGGCGTCGATTAAAGCAGAAAGCTGTGGCGACTGCGGTACTTACCTGAAGATTCTGTATCAGGAAAAAGACCCGAAAGTGGAAGCCGTCGCCGACGATCTCGCCTCACTGGTGCTGGACGCGCGCATGGAGCAAGAGGGCTTTGCCCGCAGCTCCATCAACCCGTTCCTGTTCCCGGGCGAAGGGGAGTAATTCTGACGTCAGGTCGGGTGGTGCGTGCCGCCCGGCTTATAAATGGTAAGGCGTAATGACTCCCGGAATCCCCGCAAAGTCCTTTGTATTGCGCGTCACGAGCGCAAAACGATGAATGTGCGCTGTAGCCAGAATGACCGCATCCGGCAACTTCATCCCGTATTCCTGCCTGAGACTGACACTTCTTTCAGCAATATCCTGTGAAACGCCGATAACGTTAAAAGCGCTCAATGCTATACGTGTGCGGGATTCCTGATGGTACTTTTTTGCCCCTACCATCACTTCCATCCAGGTAATGAGACTAATGGCATTCTGGGGTGAGTAAGCTTCGAGAGCCTTCTTCGCTTCACCACGCCCGCTAAATAAATCAATGAGAATATTGGTGTCAAACAACACCGGACCTTTAATCATCACCACTCCTCGCGAAGTTTCCTTTCGTATTCAACGCCATCTTCTTCGCAACCTTGCCAGAGCCCCAGCGCATCGGAAATAGTGGTTTCGGCTTGTCCCTGCCTTTCCAGGTATTGTTCAACTGCTTCGCGTAATAGCTCTGCTCGCGGAAGATTACGCTGTTGTTTGAGGTCATCAAGCCGCTTGATAACTTCATCTGATAAATCAAGTAATATTCTGCCCATTTCCATCCCAGCCATCATACTCATATATACCTCCAGTATATCATTGGCGATTAATTTTCAAACAACATACACCGATGAAAGACCAGAAAAAAGACTCTATGAGCGCGATTTTTGCTTTTACGAGCCGCTTTCCAGAATTGCAACCTCGTCAGCACTCCCCGTTTCTTTTCGCTAAAAACCAGGTTACAACGCTGTATATCCATACAGACAAAGGGAGCAAAATATCGAATAAAGGAGGATTACCCCCTTTATCCTACTCTTCCTCGTTGCCGCCCTCTTCATAGGGGCCAAACGGTTTTGCCGGCAATACGATATAAATACCTTCAAAAACTGCGCCTGACGTCTCGTCGCCAAACAACTCCACTTGCAGTTGCACGCGTGCTTTACGGCCTCGCGCCAACCTGTCCAGATCGCCGCTCAACGACCCCAGATCGGCAATTGCGCTGGGTTTGCCGCTGATGGGCCTGCTGTAGCGAATATGCGCATCGGCGAGAATAATCGTACCGCCCAGATGACGCTCGCGCAGCATGAGCCAGATCAGCCCCCAGCCGGTAAGCGTTGCCAGTGAAAACAAACTCCCGGCAAACAACGTGTGGTGCGGATTCTGATTGCCCGTTTCAGGCATGGTCGTAATAAATTTCTGACCAGTGTACTGCTGAATGCGCACCCCCATTTTTTCACTTAACGGGATGTGCTCATACCAGGCCTGCTGAAGCTGCCCACACCAGTCGCCTCGGTGCAGAATGTCATCCAGCGTCGCGACCGGTTTAATCATCAGAAAATGGCGAACCGGCGTGGTTTGCGGGGTCGTGATTTCCCCTTGATTCACAAAACCAAGTTTGGCGAAGAACGCTACCGCATCTTCACGGGCGCTACAGGTGACGCGTTTTACCCCTTCCTGGCGCGCCACGGACTCCAGGGTCATCGCCATCAACGTTCCCAGCCCTTTATCCTGAACAGACGGTTCAACGGCCATGAAACGAATAGAGGCTTCGTTATCCGCATTGATATACAAACGCCCTACCGCAACCAGGTTCCCCTCTTCATCCACCACCATTTGATGATGCGCCATCGCATCCCAGGCATCGCGTTCGGAACCTTTCGGCTGGTGGAGCGGTTTGCGCAGCATTTCCCAGCGAAACTGGTAGTAACGTGCTAATTCTTCTTCTGTTTGCGGTACTCGAAGGTGATACATAGCTGTACTCTCTCTTGTTACCCGCGGCCACGCCGGAAGCTGGCTCATACCTGTAGCCAGAACGTTACGGGGCCATCATTGACCAGCGAGACCTGCATATCGGCAGCGAAACGTCCGGTTTGCGTGTTCATTTCCTGTTGGCAACAGCGCTCAACAAAGTATTCATATAGCGCTTCAGCGCGATCCGGCGCGGCGCCTCTTGAGAAGCCCGGTCGCATACCGCGTTCGGTATCGGCGGCCAGCGTAAATTGCGACACCACCAGCACACTTCCCCCCGCCTGTTGCACGTTGAGATTCATTTTGCCTTCGGCATCGCTAAAAATTCGATAACCGAGCACGCGCTCGCACAGGCGATTCGCTTTCTGTTCGTCATCATCCCTTTCGACACCTAATAACACTAAAAGTCCCTGGCCGATTTCACCCGTCACCTCGCCCTCCACGGTGACGCTGGCACGGGTTACGCGCTGAATTAATGCAATCATGATTGGTCTGCTTCTTCTTGTTCTGCGGCTTGTTTGAGTTTGCGGTATTCCCCGAGAGTGACAGTTATTTCGGCACCAAGCAAGACGATACACCATGTCCAGTACACCCAGACAAACAAAATGGGGATAACCGCCAGCACGCCGTAAATCAACTGATATGACGGGAACATGGTGATATAAAGCGCGAATCCTTTCTTTCCTGCTTCGAACAGTACCGCTGCGACAAAAGCGCCGACAACGGCATCGCGGTTTGGTACGCGCGTGGTCGGCACAATGCTGTACAGCAGCCAGAACGAAATCCAGGAGAGAATCAGAGGGAATACCCTCAGGACGTTATCGATAACCGTGTTGAGCTCGCTGGCCCAGCGCAGAGAAAGCAGATAGGAGCTGATCGCCAGGCTGGCGCCCGCCAGCAGTGGCCCCAGGGTCAGGATCATCCAGTAAACGGCGAAAGAATACACTTTTGGACGCGTGCGTTTGCTACGCCAGATGGTGTTCAGGGCGCTGTCGATGGCATACATCAGCAACAGCGCCGTGACGATCAGTCCACAAGCGCCTACCGCCGTCATTTTGTTGGAATTTGCGACGAACTGCTCAATATAACGCTGAATAACATCTCCCGTCGCCGGGATGAAGTTAGCAAAAATAAAATGGCGTAACTGGAGGCTGACGTCGGAAAACATGGGAAAGGCGGCGAAAAGCGCAAAAACGACGGCGATCAACGGCACTAACGAGAGCAACGAGACATAGGCCAGGTTCCCCGCCAGGGTGGTCATATTGTCCTCGTCAATGCGCTGCCACAACAGTTTAAGCCAGGCCCTGACTGGACGCGTATGATGCCTGGCTTTTTGATGCACGTTTTTTAGCATAACAACTTCGCGAAATAGTCCGGGATGGTCGTTTTATCCGTCACCAGAATACTGGTGATCCCCAACTGGTTAGCCCCTTCTATATTATCGGCGTTGTCGTCAAAAAAGACCGTATCGGCGGCAGAAAAACCTTCTGTCTGCAAAACATGCTGGTAAATCCGCACCTCAGGTTTACGCATGCCCAATTCCTGAGACAGATAAATATGATTGGCAGCCTGGCGAACTTCAGGGTATTCATCCGGCCAGAAGGTCGTATGCAGACGGTTGGTATTAGACAATACGACGACACGATGCCCCTGCTCGCGAAGCTTATGCATGATGTCGATAACCTCGGGCCGTAATGCGACAAATACCGCCTGCCAGCCGTGGGAAAATTGCTCATAGCTCAGCGGCAACGCCATCTCATGGCACAATGCTTCTGCGAAGGCTTCATCAGTGATCTCCCCCCGCTCATGCTGATGAAACGCCTCTCCCATCGTAAAACTTTGCTTCAACGAAGCCAGCGGGACACGGCTCAGGTCACTCCATGCACCTAACACGCGGTTGAAGTCGATATCGACAATCACATTACCTAAATCAAAGATATAGAGCATGATCCTCTCCTTGCAAGCCGTGGATGAATAACTGTAGCGGGAAAGCAGGAGTTTGACTATGCGCCGGACAGGGAAAAAATCGACTAACGCAAACGGAAAAAAGGCGATGCAATGCATCGCCTTAACACTTTTTGCCGGATGGCGGCTTTGCCTTATCCGGCCTACAAAATAGCCCGTAGGCCCGGTAAGCGGTAGCGCCACCGGGCGACCTGCCGGATGGCGGCTTTGCCTCATCCGGCCTACAAAATAGCCCGTAGGCCCGGTAAGCGGTAGCGCCACCGGGCGACCTGCCGGATGGCGGCTTTGCCTTATCCGGCCTACAAAATAGTCCGTAGGCCCGGTAAGCTATCCGCCGTTATGGTTCAGAAGCTGTATTTCACCCCCAACATCGCTGCGGTATCGCTGTAACTGTTGTCGCCTACCTGCTGAGCTACATTCCCCCACACCTGCAAACGCGGGTTAATTTGCCCTTCCATACCAACTTTCAACTCACCAATATTTTTGGTGCCGCTGATTTCATCCCGGATCGCCCCCATCTGGACGCTCTGGTTGTGAGTATTGTGGAGCCAGTTTGCTTCAACAAACGGCTGGAACTCACGGTCTTTGCCATCATCAATGGCGTTATGGCCTTTCAGGTATGCGCGCACACCGAGTCGGGTCATCAGGTTGCCGTCAGTTTTGTCTTTCACCTGAGTGCCGTTGCTTTCACGGTGCGAGTCAGCCTGCACGTCCATCCAAGTCACCTGGGCTTTTGGCTGGAGCCAGTAACTCGTACGCTCGCTTTCGCCTATCAGGAAGGTGTATCCCCCTTCGATAGACGCCGTGATACCGTCAGATTTGTATTTTTCACTGGCAAGATGGTCACCCTGCACGGTGTTATCAAACCAGTTATAGAGCACCCAGCTATCCAGATACGTCCCGGTTTTATCCGCTTCATTCGCATACCACGTCGCATACACCCCCGCGCTGTAGCCGTTCACATGACCGCGTGAAGCGTAGCCATTATGGGTGTTATGCGTTTTACTTTTCTGATTGGCGTAACCCGCCATCACCCCCAGATGCCAACGGTCGAGACCATCGCTGCTCCACTGCGCCAGGTCGCCGCCAATCTGCAATACATAGCGATTAGCCTGCGTTTTCAGCTGCTTGCTGCCATCAGTAAAGCGCATATGACCACCTACGTTACGCATCCACATGCTGGTCACTTTCTGCTCGCCCGTTAATATGTCGGTGTACTGGGTTTCACCCAGGCGATCGTGCAGACGGGTGATAAACAGCGTATTAGCGGCATAGTTGTTCGCCAGATAGCTACCAAATTCAGGGCGGTATTGATGTTCACCAGGTTCAGGCGCTGGCGGCAGCGGTGGCTCTGGTGGCGCGGGGGGATCAACAGGATCGACCGGTCCTGGTGGCGTTGGTGGTTCCACGGGATCAACCGGCCCTGGTGGTGCTGGCGGGTCCACCGGGTCAACCGGTCCCGGCGGTGTTGGTGGATCGACCGGGTCCGGGTTTTCTGGTTCCGGTTCCGGCTCAGGTTCTGGTTCTGGCTCCACCGGGCTTAGCTGGCTGGTGAGATACCAGTTGCTGGCATTTTTCACCACGTCATAGTCATAGCCGCCCGCCACAATACGTCCGGCTTTGGTGAACGTTCCGTCGGAAACGCCCTCAACGTCCACAATCTCAATGCCGTTAAGGGTCAGATCGCCCACACCGCCGATGTTATTGATGCCTACGTTGGTATTGCCGGAGGTATCCCCTTTGACGATCAGTTTATCGGTAAAAGAGTCATCGCCTTCAAGCACGGTGTTCAACACCAGTAACGCATCTGTGCCGGTGTAGTTGCCCATCACGGTCAGGGTTTTAAAGGTACTTTCGTCATCGCGGGACACGCCATCTGCGCTATAACGCAATGTGGCCTGGTTCAGCGTCAGAGTAGAGACCACAGAGTTCCCGGTCATCGTCCATTCGCTGTTTGCACCGTTCATGTTGAGATTTATTGTGGCACGAAGCGATGTTGTATTTTCCAATTGTGATGAGTTGGCTATACCGACAAACTGGCTGCCATCATCCATTGTAAGGTCAATAATGCCACTCGAACGCGCATACAAATTGCCCTCAATATCATAGATACCAGAGCTTGCGGTATCCGTTGCGGCATCCCAGGAGCGGATTAAACCTTTACTTTGGTAGGCATACATCGCATAGGCATTATTGCCTGTCACTTTAATGGTTGTATTCCCACCCAGATTTACTCTGGAAAAGTCACTGTTGGCGTAAGCATAGATACCATTCGCCCCGTTCCCGGTTGTCGTGATATCAGTGTTATTAAGGTTAATCTCACCTTTTCGTCCCGCATAAACCCCATGAGCATTCGAACCAGAAGTGGTGATTTTTGCAGTCCCATTGATCGTGACATCCGCAACGCCTGCCGCGCTACCAAATAAATCTCCAGGATCTTTACCAGCATAAATACCATAGCCAGAATTTGCACCACCATTACCTCGGGTTACAACATCAGCATTCCCATGAATAATAATAGAAGATTTCGCACTCGTATTTACTCTGGAGATATTTGCGCGTAGTCCCATGCCGTCAGAAGCATCGATAGAAACATTACCGCTGACTTCAACAACAGAGTAAGCGCTGTTAAGTTCGCGTCCCAGATTAATCCCATCAGAACTGGTTCCGGTCGTGGTAATCTTGATATTTTCCGCTTCCAGCCTCCCCCCTACGTTTTTGGAGTGAATACCGTCAGCTTCAGATCCCGTGGTGTTAATTACCAGGTCTTTAAATTTGTACCCCGTTGAATCAAGATAGACTCCCCACCCCTGAAGCGGTGTGGTTATACCATTCTGGCTGGTATTAATTAATACTTCATCAAACGTGGTGTAATCACGAGAACCACCATTCAGAGGATTACCAAAATAATAGATCGTCGTATCATCGCAGAAAAATTGCGTACTGGAGGATTGGCTACATCCTGCTGCCAGAACGTGTCCGCTCAACCCGCTCAACGCCAGCGCACTGGCAATACAGAGCGCGAGCTTTGCCGGGATCGGCGTTTTTTGAATAAGACGAGAAGATTTCATGAGAGCCACCTTTTCCGTAAGGCTTTTTTATTCGGATAAAAGCATCAAAGACGCGTGCATAAGATATTTATAAAAGGCGAAATCCATCCGCTCATCTTTAAATAGTTAAAGAGTCAGAATTCAAAGGCGTAATGAATTGTCACCTTAGCAGAATAAATACAAGTATTCATTTAATCTGTCAATGTACGGCAGAGGCTCATGAGATAACAGTAAATAAAATGCACCTTATTTATTTGCATTATTCTTAATAACTATTTTTATAAAATAAAAGCATCTCCGGCAGGAGAATAAACGCCTTATAAAACAACAGCTATCAGGGTAACAATAAGCAGGCGGTTTTTATTTTAAGATTTTTATATCACCACCAGGATGATTATATATTTAGCAAAAAGGTGAAAAAGAACCGTCTAAAAAGACGGTTCTGTTTATAACCCCTTCAGACTGACGTTGCGTCATCCTGGCCTGGGCTAACCTGGACAATCTCAACCTGCTGTGACTGAAGCAGGTTATGCAATGCCGGGCCAGGGTACTCATCAGTAAACAGCGCCGTTACCTGCGACACGTTGCCAATCTCTACCGCTGCGGAAGCATGGTATTTCGTATGATCGGCAGCAAGGAGGATATGCCGGGAGTGAGCCATCATGGTTTTCACCACGCTGGCTTCATTGACGTCAAACTCCAGCAACGCGCCATCGCTTTCTATCGCGCCGACGCTGGTGACAAGATAGTCCGCACGAAACCCCGCCACAAACGCCGTCGCAGAAGGGCCGATAATGCCGCTGTTATGCGGGCGAAGCGTTCCGCCGGGCACCATCACTTCAAAACGCGGATTATTGTACAGAATATGCGCCACACGCAGGCTGTTAGTGATAATGCGCAGATGATTGTGGTTTAACAGCGCCCGCGCTACCTGCTCAACGGTCGTACCAATGGTGATAAAGACCGTGGAGCCGTCTGGAATATAGTCCGCCACCGCTTCCGCGATGGCTTTTTTCTCTTCCGTCCAGGAGACTTCTCGCTGCTCAAAGGCGGTATTCACAACGCTGGAAGCCCGTCCCGCGCCACCGTGATGACGCGTAATCAATCCCTGATCGCTCAGTTTGCGGATATCGCGACGCACGGTCTGCGTGGACACATCCAGCAGGCCAGCCAGTTCGTCAATATTCATGTAACCGCGCTCGCCAATCAGCGCCAGCAACTGATCATGCCGTGGGTTACCGGTCAGTTCAGTAAGACTCATGCAAATTCCTCGAAAAACCATTGCCTTACATTTTATACAAAAAGTGACAGAAAAGATCGGGTTTGATCACAGTCAGGGATTCCGGCACGCCCGCCTGGTCGGGTGCATTTCAGTGCGGCCACGCCGCTGGCAAACCTGACGGCCTCTTCGACCGGCGTTCCACCCGCCAGGCTAAAGGCGAGCGCACCGTGAAAAACATCCCCCGCGCCGGTGGTGTCGACCACCTCTACCGGGAATCCGGGTTGATGCCGAAAGACATTATCGTCTAACCAGTCGCATCCTTCACTGCCGCGCGTGACATAGACATGTCCATTTGTGAGCATTTGTGATTTTTTTAACGCGCTTACGGTATCCTGTATTCCCGTCAGGCGCGTCAGACCCGGTTCAGAGAAGGCGGCATGATCGCTTAACGCCACCAGCTCGCTGATGTCCTGTGGCGTCACATCGCCATCCAGAACCGTCATGACTCCGGCCCGGCGCGCCAGCGTGAACGCCCGTTTCGCCCCTTCATGCCAGCGAACATCCGCCAGCACCACATCCCATTGAGAAAAGTCGATCTCATTAAGCCAGTCAGCGTCATGCAATAAATCCGGGCTGGGATAATTGACGATAATCCGCTCCCCTTTCGCATCGACGATGACCGCAGACTGTGAGGACTTCGCCCCCGCGTAACGCCGGGTATAGCGGGTATTTACCCCCAGGGATTCCAGCTCCGCCAGCAGGCTGTTTCCGGTGTCGTCATCTCCCACACGCCCAATAAAGTCCACCTGCGCCCCCAGTTTCGCCGCAGCCACTGCGGCAGTTGCAGCAGGCCCGCCGCCCACTTCCGTATAACGTTTCGCCACATATTTACCTCCTTCAGTCGGTAAACCTTCAACGTAATAGATGCGATCCATCACGGTGATACCCACACAAGCAACACGAATCATGGTCATTCCTTAAGCATTTCGGGATGCGATTATTTTAATTTCGCAAAATGTTTAAAAAGTGACGGCTGTCAATTTTTTGACCATAAATTACAAATACGATCAAAAACAGACAAAATCAGCGTCACGCAAGTGACAAAAAATGACATTCACGTTTCAGGAGAACGATATGGCAGTGATTGCATTTGTCGGATTAGGCCAGATGGGTTCGCCCATGGCGAGTAATTTGCTCAAGCAGGGCCATCAGCTCAGCGTCTTTGATGTGAACCCCGACGCCATACAGACCCTGGTGGAAAAAGGCGCTCGTCCTGCCAGCAGCCCGGCGCAGGCGGCGAAAGAGGCCGAGTTTGTCATCACAATGCTGCCTAATGGCGATCTCGTTCGCAGCGTGTTATTCGGCGATCAAGGCGTTTGCGAAGGCTTGTCACAGGACGCGCTGGTGATCGATATGTCCACCATCCATCCGCTACAGACGGACAAACTTATCGCAGATATGCGCGCCAGAGGGTTCAGCATGATGGATGTCCCGGTCGGTCGAACATCCGATCACGCCATTGCGGGGACGTTGCTATTACTGGCAGGCGGCAGCGCAGAACAGGTGGAGCGCGCAACGCCGGTACTGATGGCGATGGGCAATGAGTTGATTAACGCTGGCGGCCCCGGCATGGGGATTCGCGTAAAGCTTATCAATAACTATATGAGCATCGCGCTGAATGCGCTTTCTGCCGAAGCCGCCGCGTTATGCGAAGCGCTGGGCCTCTCCTTCGACGTCGCGTTAAAAGTGATGAGCGGAACCCCGGCAGGCAAAGGCCACTTCACCACCTCCTGGCCGAACAAAGTGCTGAAAGGCGACCTTTCTCCCTCCTTCATGATCGATCTGGCGCACAAAGACCTGGGGATTGCGCTGGATGTTGCCAACCAACTGCATGTGCCGATGCCGCTCGGCGCCGCATCCCGTGAAGTTTATAACCAGGCTCGCGCCGCCGGTCGTGGCCGGGAAGACTGGACAGCCATTCTCGAACAGGTGCGTAACAGCGCCGGATTACCGAACAAATTCAAAATGTAACGACTGAATAAAGGAAAACTGAATGAACAACTACACCATCAAAGACATTACGCGCGCATCCGGCGGCTTTGCCATGCTGGCGGTCGATCAGCGTGAAGCGATGCGCTTAATGTTTGCAGCTGCTGGTGCGAAGTCTCCTATTGCCGACAGCGTACTGACGGATTTCAAAGTGAATGCCGCAAAAGCGCTGTCTCCTTATGCCTCCGCCATTCTGATTGACCAACAGTTCTGTTACCGCCAGGTGGTGGAGCAAAACGCGATTGCAAAAAACTGCGCCATGATCGTCGCCGCCGATGCGTTCATTCCCGGCAATGGCATTCCTGTCGATAGCGTCGTCATTGATAAAAAGATCAATCCACAAGCGATAAAGCAAGACGGCGGTAAAGCGCTAAAACTGCTGGTGCTCTGGCGCAGCGATGAAGATGCCCAACAGCGTCTTGATATGGTCAAAGAATTTAATGAGATGTGCCACAGCAATGGTCTGGTGAGCATTATCGAACCGGTTGTGCGCCCACCTCGCCGTGGCGATAAGTTCGACCGTGAACAGGCCATCATTGATGCCGCGAAAGAGTTGGGCGACAGCGGCGCGGATCTCTACAAAGTTGAAATGCCGCTGTACGGCAAAGGCGCGCAGCACGACCTTCTCGCCGCGTCACAGCGCCTGAACGAGCATATCAATATGCCGTGGGTCATCCTCTCCTCCGGTATTGATGAAAAATTGTTCCCTCGGGCGGTCAGAGTCGCAATGACCGCGGGCGCATCCGGTTTTCTGGCGGGTCGCGCCGTCTGGTCATCGGTGATTGGCCTGCCGGATACCGAACTGATGCTGCGTGATATTTCTGTGCCTAAGTTGCAGCGTTTGGGTGAGATCGTCGACGAAATGATGGCCCGCCGTCGTTAATGTGAGGATGAAAGCATGAAATGGTTTAACACGTTGAGCCACAACCGCTGGCTGGAGCAAGAAACCGATCGCATTTTTGACTTTGGGAAAAAATCCGCAGTACCTACCGGTTTCGGCTGGCTGGGAAACCAGGGGCAGATCAGAGCGGAGATGGGTACGCACCTGTGGATTACCGCCCGTATGCTGCACGTTTATTCCGTTGCTGCATCAATGGGCCGTCCGGGCGCATATCAGTTAGTCGACCATGGTATTAACGCGCTGAACGGCGCGTTACGCGATCGGCGCTACGGCGGCTGGTATGCCTGTGTGAACGATGAAGGCGTGATGGACGCCTCCAAACAGGGATATCAGCATTTCTTCGTCCTGTTAGGGGCGGCAAGCGCCGTCACCACGGGCCATCCACAGGCCAGAAAACTGCTGGATGACGCGATCGAGGTCATCGAAAAATACTTCTGGAGCGAAGAGGAGCAGATGTGCCTGGAGTCCTGGGACGAAGCCTTCAGCCAGACCGAAGATTACCGTGGCGGCAACGCCAACATGCATGCCGTAGAGGCTTTTTTGATCGTGTACGACGTGACCCACGATCGTAAATGGCTCGACCGCGCGCTGCGCATCGCCTCCGTCATTATTCACGATGTGGCCCGCAACGGCGACTACCGCGTCAACGAGCACTTCGATGCGCAGTGGAACCCCATCCGCGATTACAACAAAGATAACCCTGCCCACCGTTTCCGCGCTTACGGCGGCACGCCGGGGCATTGGATCGAGTGGGGTCGCCTGATGCTGCACCTGCATGCGGCCCTGGAAGCGCGTTTTGAAACTCCGCCCGCCTGGCTGCTGGAAGATGCCAAAGGGTTATTCCACGCCACCCTTCGCGACGCCTGGGCGCCCGATGGCGCAGACGGCTTCGTCTACTCCGTGGACTGGGACGGCAAACCGATTGTACGTGAAAGAGTACGCTGGCCGATTGTGGAAGCAATGGGCACCGCTTACGCCCTGTATACCCTCACCGGCGATAGCCAATACGAAACCTGGTATCAGAAGTGGTGGGATTACTGCATCACTTATCTGATGGACTACGAGAACGGTTCGTGGTGGCAGGAGCTGGATACCAATAACCAGGTGACCACCAAAGTGTGGGACGGCAAGCAGGATATTTACCACCTGCTGCATTGCCTGGTGATCCCGCGCCTGCCGCTGGCGCCGGGGCTGGCACCCGCCGTTGCTGCGGGCCTGCTGGATAGCAACGCGAAATAACAATATGACATGCCGGATGGCGACGTTAAGGCGTCTTATCCGGCCGACGAGCGCCATGCTAACCGTAGGCAAGAGCGCTGCCGTCCGGCAACATTGAGGATAGAAAACTTATGCATACCCTACACAATATCACCCTGACAACAACCGATGACGGCTTCACCCTGAGCTGGCAAGATCGTCTGTTGCTATCCCACAGCGCAGAAAATCCCTGCCTGTGGATTGGTACCGGCGTCGCCGATATCGACATGTTTCGCGGTAATTTCAGCATAAAAGATAAGCTGAATGAGAAAATCGCGCTGACTGACGCAACGATAAGCCAGTCCCCGGATGGCTGGTTGATCCATTTCAATCGCGGCGATGCCATCAGCGCAGCGTTACACATCGCCACCGATGAGGCGGGCCGCCTGACGCTGAAACTGCAAAACAGCGATCTTACCCATAACCGCATCTGGTTACGCTTGGCCGCCCAGCCAGAAGATCACATCTATGGCTGCGGCGAACAATTCTCTTATTTCGATTTGCGCGGCAAGCCTTTCCCGCTCTGGACCAGCGAACAAGGCGTCGGGCGCAACAAAAACAGCTATGTCACCTGGCAGGCGGACTGCAAAGAAAACGCGGGCGGGGATTACTACTGGACCTTTTTCCCACAGCCCACTTTTGTCAGCACGCAAAAGTACTACTGCCACGTCGATAACAGCTGCTACATGAATTTCGACTTTAGCGCGCCGGAATACCATGAGCTGGCGCTATGGGAAGACAACGCCACCCTGCGTTTTGAATGCGCCGACAGCTACATCGCCCTGCTGGAAAAATTGACGGCGCTGTTAGGCCGCCAGCCGGTGTTGCCGGACTGGGTTTACGACGGCGTGACGCTCGGCATTCAGGGCGGCACCGACGTCTGCCAGCAGAAGCTGGACACCATGCGCAACGCAGGCGTGAAGGTGAATGGCATCTGGGCGCAGGACTGGTCCGGCATCCGCATGACCTCTTTCGGCAAACGCGTGATGTGGAACTGGAAGTGGAACAGCGACAACTATCCGCAGCTGGATACCCGTATCAAGCAGTGGCAAGAAGAAGGCGTGCAGTTCCTCTCCTACATCAATCCTTACGTCGCCAGCGATAAAGATCTTTGCGCCGAAGCAGCCAGACACGGTTATCTGGCAAAAGACGCTGCGGGCGATGACTATCTGGTTGAGTTCGGCGAGTTTTATGGCGGCGTCGTGGATTTGACCAATCCTGAAGCCTATGACTGGTTCAAGAATGTCATCAAGAAAAACATGATTGAGCTGGGTTGCGGCGGCTGGATGGCGGATTTCGGGGAATACCTGCCAACCGACACTTACCTGCATAACGGCGTCAGCGCGGAAATTATGCATAACGCCTGGCCGGCGCTGTGGGCGAAATGTAACTACGAAGCGCTACAAGAGACCGGCAAGCTGGGCGAGATCCTGTTCTTTATGCGTGCGGGTTATACCGGCAGCCAGAAATATTCCACCATGATGTGGGCGGGCGATCAGAACGTCGACTGGAGTCTGGACGACGGTCTCGCCTCCGTGGTGCCTGCCGCATTGTCGCTGGCGATGACGGGTCACGGTCTGCATCACAGCGATATTGGCGGTTATACCACCCTGTTCGACATGAAGCGCAGTAAAGAGCTGCTGCTGCGCTGGTGTGACTTCAGCGCCTTCACCCCGATGATGCGTACCCACGAAGGGAACCGCCCCGGCGATAACTGGTAGTTTGATGGCGACGCGGAAACCATCGCCCACTTTGCCCGTATGACAACCGTTTTTACCACCCTGAAACCGTATCTCAAACAGGCGGTGGCGCAGAACGCCAGAACCGGTCTGCCGGTCATGCGCCCGCTGTTCCTGCACTACGAGGACGATGCGCAGACCTACACCCTGAAATACCAGTATCTGCTGGGTCGCGACCTGCTGGTTGCGCCGGTCCACGAACAAGGACGCCGCGACTGGACGCTATATCTGCCTGAGGATAACTGGATCAACGCGTGGACGGGCGAAACGCTTCGCGGCGGCGAGATTACCGTGGACGCGCCGCTCGGCAAGCCTCCGGTCTTTTACCGTGCAGAGAGCGAGTGGGCATCACTGTTTGCCTCTTTACGCACTATCTAATACGGCTCGCCCGTGGGGAAACTCACGGGCATATGGAGAAAAATAATGAGTCAAACGTCATCAAATCCGGCGACCCTACGCTTGCCGTTTAAAGAAAAACTTGCCTATGGGATGGGTGATTTAGGCTCCAATATCCTGCTGGATATTGGTACGCTTTATTTACTTAAGTTTTATACCGATGTGCTGGGTCTACCGGGCACGTATGGCGGTATTATTTTCCTGATCGCCAAATTCTTTACCGCCTTCACCGATATGGGCACCGGGATTATGCTCGACTCGCGGCGTAAAATCGGCCCGAAAGGCAAGTTCCGTCCGTTCGTGCTCTATGCCGCGTTTCCGGTGACCCTGCTGGCCATCGCCAACTTTGTCGGCACGCCGTTTGAAATCACCGGTAAGACGGTGATGGCGACGGTGCTGTTTATGCTGTACGGCCTGTTCTTCAGCATGATGAACTGTTCGTATGGCGCGATGGTGCCCGCCATTACCAAAAACCCGGATGAGCGCGCCTCGCTTGCCGCCTGGCGTCAGGGCGGCGCCACGCTCGGCCTGCTGCTGTGCACCGTCGGTTTTGTTCCGGTGATGAATCTGATCGAAGGGAACGCACAGCTAAGCTATATTTTCGCCGCCACGCTGTTCTCACTGTTTGGCCTGCTGTTTATGTGGCTCTGCTACGCAGGCGTCAAAGAGCGTTATGTGGAGGTAAAACCGGTTGAAGCGACCGAAAAACCGGGGCTGCTCCAGTCGTTTCGCGCCATTGCCGGGAACCGTCCGCTGTTCATTTTATGTATCGCGAATCTCTGCACCCTGGGCGCTTTCAACGTTAAGCTGGCGATCCAGGTGTATTACACCCAGTACGTACTGAATGACCCGATCCTCCTCTCCTGGATGGGTTTTTTCAGCATGGGCTGCATTTTCATCGGCGTCTTTTTAATGCCCGGCGCGGTAAGACGCTTCGGCAAGAAAAAGGTCTACATCGGCGGCCTGCTGGTTTGGGTTATCGGCGATCTTCTCAACTACTTCTTTGGCGGCGGCTCGGTCAGTTTTGTCGCGTTTTCCTGCCTGGCGTTTTTCGGTTCAGCGTTTGTGAACAGCCTGAACTGGGCGCTGGTCTCCGACACGGTGGAATACGGTGAATGG
The DNA here is from genome assembly GCF_000018045.1 of Citrobacter koseri ATCC BAA-895. NCBI lineage: Bacteria > Pseudomonadati > Pseudomonadota > Gammaproteobacteria > Enterobacterales > Enterobacteriaceae > Citrobacter > Citrobacter koseri. The sequence continues at coordinate 2,905,853 of NC_009792.1, forward strand.
CGCACCGGCGTGCGTTCAGAAGGAACGGTATACACCGGTTTTACCTTCTTCCGTAAGGTGTCTCAGGCGCTGGCGGGCTTCTTCCCCGGTTGGATGCTGACCCAAATCGGCTACGTGCCCAATGTGGTGCAATCGGCAGGCACTGTCGAAGGTTTGCGGCAGCTGATCTTTATTTATCCGTGCGCGCTGGCGGTGATAACCATCATCGCAATGGGATGTTTCTACAACCTCAACGAGAAGATGTATGTCCGCATCGTTGAAGAGATAGAAGCCCGTAAACAAACGGCTTAACAATGATAATAAAGGCGCCCTTCGGGGCGTTATTGAGGAGCGATTATGTCTGACCATGATCCGCTGACGCTAAAACTGAGCCTACGGGAAAAATATGCCTATGGCATGGGTGACTTCGGCTCAAATTTGATGCTGTGTATCGGTACGCTGTATCTGCTTAAGTTTTATACCGATGAACTGGGGATGCCCGCATATTACGGTGGGATTATCTTTCTGGTGGCGAAGTTCTTTACCGCGTTCACCGATATGTTGACGGGGGTGCTGCTGGATTCCCGTCGTCATATTGGCGCTAAAGGTAAGTTTCGCCCTTTCATTCTGTATGCATCATTTCCTGTCGCGCTGGTTGCCAGCGCGCAGTTTCTCGCCACCGATTTTACACTGACGGTCAAAACAGCGCTGGCAACCGTACTGTTCATGCTGTTTGGCCTGTTTTACAGCCTGATGAATTGCTCATACGGGGCGATGGTGCCCGCTATCACCAGAAACCCGCATGAGCGCGCCCAACTCGCAGCATGGCGTCAGGGCGGCGCAACGCTCGGTCTGTTGCTGTGTACCGTTGGCTTTATGCCGATTCAGGCGCTCTTCACCCAGTCATCTTCTCTGGGTTATCTGGTAGCCGCGTTGATTTTCTCCGTTTGCGGCCTGTTCAGTATGTGGTGGTGTTTCAGCGGGGTGAAAGAACGGTATATCGATATCGTTCCGGCCCACCATAAGCCCAGCATTCTTAAATCCTTCTGTGCGATTTTCCGCAATCCGCCGCTGCTGGTGCTCTGCGTGGCCAACTTATGTACGCTGGCCGCGTTTAACATCAAACTGGCGATTCAGGTCTATTACACCCAGTACGTGCTGAACGACATCCATTTGCTGTCATGGATGGGATTTTTCAGTATGGGGTGCATTCTGGTCGGCGTACTGCTGGTGCCCGTAACCGTAAAACGGTTTGGGAAAAAGCAGGTCTACCTCGGCGGCCTGACGCTGTGGGCTATCGGCGATGTGCTGAACTTTCTCTGGGGTGGAACCTCTTTCCTGTTCGTGATCTTCTCCTGCATGGCGTTTTTCGGCACCGCGTTCGTTAACAGCCTGAACTGGGCGCTGGTTCCTGATACGGTCGATTACGGCGAATGGAAAACAGGCATTCGTGCGGAAGGGTCGGTCTATACCGGTTATACCTTCTCACGAAAAATTTCTGCGGCGCTGGCGGGTTTCTTGCCCGGCATTATGCTGACGCAAATTGGCTACGTGCCGAACATAGCGCAAAGCGCGGAGACGTTACTTGGCCTACGTCAGTTGATATTTCTCTGGCCATGCGGCCTGGCGATTATCGCCGCACTCACAATGGGCTTTTTTTATAAGCTCAATGAAAAACGTTTTGCTTTTATTATTGAGGAAATTAGCCAACGAAAGAAACAATCGATACAAACCGGCGTTGTAAGCCATTAAAAAACCTCTGTTCTAATTAAATAAAATAATTGCCGCTCTATCCATTTCGATGGATAGCGGCTCCCTACGCTTAAAAAATGGATTTACTATGAAAACGTTGAACACAATAATGCTGTTATCCTCTGTTATCTCCACTTCTGTTTTTGCGGGCGCTTATGTGGAAAACCGCGAGGCCTATAATCTGGCATCCGATCAAATGGAATTCATGCTGCGCGTTGGCTACAACTCCGATATGGGGGCTGGAATTATGTTGACCAACACCTATACGCTACAGCGTGATGATGAATTAAAGCATGGTTATAATGAAATTGAGGGTTGGTATCCGTTATTTAAACCGACGGACCGGTTAACCATTCAACCCGGTGGTCTGATAAACGATAAAAGCATCGGTTCTGGCGGCGCTGTTTATCTGGACGTCAATTATAAATTCACACCGTGGTTTAATCTGACGGTTCGTAACCGTTACAACCATAATAACTACAGTTCTACTGATTTAAATGGTGAATTAGATAATAACGATAGCTATGAAATCGGCAACTACTGGAATTTCATCATTACTGATAAATTTTCTTATACCTTTGAGCCACACTATTTTTATAATGTGAATGATTTTAACAGCAGCAACGGAACCAAACACCACTGGGAAATTACCAATACTTTCAGATACCGGATTAACCAGAACTGGCTGCCGTACTTAGAGTTACGTTGGTTGGATCGCAATGTGGAGCCCTACCATCGGGAGCAAAACCAGATTCGTGTCGGGGTAAAATATTTCTTCTGAACAGGATAATAAAAAAGCCGCTGAAATCAGCGGCTTTTTGTTGCCGGATGGCGGCTAACGCCTTATCCGGCCTACGAATCGGAGTTATCAGGCCGATTTTGTAAGCCCGTATTACTCTTCTTTCGCGCCACGCATTGCACGACGACGATCGTTTTCCGTCAGGTGACGTTTACGAATACGGATAGAGGTTGGAGTCACTTCTACCAGTTCGTCGTCATCGATGAACTCCAGAGCCTGCTCCAGGGTCATCTTGATTGGCGGAACCAGAACCGTTGCTTCGTCAGTACCAGACGCACGCATGTTGGTCAGTTTCTTACCGGTCAGGCAGTTTACGGTCAGGTCGTTAGAACGGCTGTGAATACCGATGATCTGGCCTTCGTAAACTTCCGCGCCGTGACCCAGGAACAGCTTACCGCGATCCTGCAAACCGAACAGTGCGAACGCAACCGCTTTACCCTGACCGTTGGAGATCAGTACGCCGTTCTGACGCTGGCCCACTTCGCCCGGACGGATATCGTCGTAGTGGCTGAAGGTGGAGTACAGCAGACCCGTACCGGAGGTCATGGTCATGAACTCTGAACGGAAACCGATCAGACCTCGGCTTGGGATCACGTAGTCGAGACGTACGCGGCCTTTGCCATCTGGATTCATGTTTTTCAGGTCGCCTTTACGCTCGCCCAGCGCCTGCATCACAGAACCCTGGTGCTGCTCTTCGACGTCCAGCGTGACGTTTTCGTACGGCTCCTGTTTACGGCCGTCGATTTCGCGGAAGATAACTTTCGGACGGGAAACCGCCATCTCGAAACCTTCACGACGCATGTTTTCAATCAGAACGGACAGGTGCAGTTCACCACGACCGGATACACGGAACGCGTCCGCATCTTCGGTTTCTTCAACGCGCAGCGCAACGTTGTGTACCAGTTCTTTGTTCAGACGCTCAAGGATCTGACGAGAGGTCACGTATTTACCTTCTTTGCCGCAGAACGGAGAGGTGTTTACGCAGAAGAACATAGAAACGGTCGGCTCATCAACAGACAGCGCTGGCAGCGCTTCAACATTCTGCGGATCGCAGATGGTGTCGGAGATGTTCAGCTCGCCCAGACCGGTGATTGCAATGATATCGCCCGCTTCCGCCAGGTCGCTATCAATACGTTCCAGACCCAGGTGAGTCAGCACTTTGCCCACTTTACCGTTACGGGTTTTGCCTTCGCTATCGATGATAGTGATTTGCTGGTTCGGCTTCACTTTACCGCGCTTGATACGACCAATGCCGATAACGCCAACATAGTTGTTGTAGTCCAGCTGAGAGATCTGCATCTGGAGCGGGCCGTCCAGGTCAACGTCCGGTGCCGGTACGTGGTCAACGATCGCCTGATACAGCGGGGTCATGTCTTCCGCCATATCTTCGTGATCCAGACCTGCGATACCGTTCAGCGCCGAAGCGTAGATGATCGGGAAGTCCAGCTGTTCGTCGGTCGCGTCGAGGTTAACGAACAGGTCGAATACCTGGTCTACAACCCAGTCAGGGCGCGCGCCAGGACGGTCAACTTTGTTGATAACAACAATCGGCTTCAGGCCATGAGCAAAGGCTTTTTTGGTCACGAAGCGCGTCTGCGGCATCGGGCCGTCAAATGCGTCAACCACCAGCAGCACGGAGTCTACCATGGACATTACACGTTCAACTTCACCACCGAAGTCGGCGTGTCCTGGGGTATCAACGATGTTGATACGGTAATCATTCCATTTGATAGCAGTGTTTTTAGCGAGGATGGTAATCCCACGCTCTTTCTCCAAATCGTTGGAGTCCATCACACGCTCTTGAGTTTCGGCACGCGCATCAAACGTACCGGATTGCTGTAGCAGCTTATCGACCAGGGTAGTTTTACCGTGGTCAACGTGCGCGATGATGGCGATGTTACGCAAATTTTCGATCACAACTTTGCCTCAGGCATTAGAAATAGCGCGTTATTGTACACGGATTAATCGCACTACAAAACAGGATCACAGAGATCCTCCGCAAACAAGTATTGCAGAGTTTCTTTGTGATCGCTTTCACGGAGCGTTAAAAGGGTCACTCACTGTCCATTGCACCAACATGGTGCTTAATGTTCACATTAAAGCACTATATTGGTGCAACATATCCACTATGGTGCGGCCCTTTTGCACGATGGTGCGCATGATAACGCCTTTTAGGGGCAATTTAAAAGTTGGCACAGATTTCGCTTTGTATTTTTTACGGCGACACGGCCAATTTTTGCAGAATTGAAGACTTCGTTACCACGACGACAATGACCAATCCGGGAGAGTTAAGTATGTCCGCTGAACACGTTTTGACGATGCTGAATGAGCATGAAGTGAAGTTTGTTGATTTGCGCTTCACCGATACCAAAGGTAAAGAACAGCACGTCACGATTCCTGCTCATCAGGTGAATGCCGAATTCTTTGAAGAAGGCAAAATGTTTGACGGCTCCTCGATCGGTGGCTGGAAAGGTATCAACGAATCCGACATGGTTCTGATGCCGGACGCATCCACTGCGGTCATTGACCCGTTCTACGCTGATTCTACGCTGATTATTCGTTGCGACATCCTGGAGCCAGGCACCCTGCAAGGTTACGATCGCGACCCGCGTTCCATCGCCAAGCGCGCGGAAGAGTACCTGCGCTCTACCGGCATCGCAGACACCGTTCTGTTCGGGCCAGAGCCAGAGTTCTTCCTGTTTGACGATATCCGCTTCGGTTCTTCTATCTCCGGTTCCCACGTCGCTATCGACGATATCGAAGGCGCATGGAACTCCTCCACCCAGTACGAAGGTGGCAACAAAGGTCACCGTCCGGCAGTAAAAGGCGGTTACTTCCCGGTTCCGCCGGTAGACTCTTCTCAGGACATCCGTTCTGAAATGTGTTCCGTTATGGAGCAAATGGGTCTGGTTGTAGAAGCACACCACCACGAAGTGGCAACCGCAGGTCAGAACGAAGTGGCAACCCGCTTCAACACCATGACCAAAAAAGCGGACGAAATTCAGATCTACAAATACGTTGTGCACAACGTCGCTCACCGTTTCGGTAAAACTGCGACCTTTATGCCAAAACCGATGTTCGGCGATAACGGTTCCGGTATGCACTGCCACATGTCCCTGTCCAAAAACGGGACTAACCTGTTCTCCGGCGACAAATATGCGGGTCTGTCTGAGCAGGCGCTGTACTACATCGGCGGCGTAATCAAACACGCAAAAGCGATCAACGCCCTGGCGAACCCGACCACCAACTCCTACAAGCGTCTGGTCCCGGGTTATGAAGCACCGGTCATGCTGGCCTACTCCGCCCGTAACCGTTCTGCCTCTATCCGTATTCCGGTTGTGGCCTCTCCGAAAGCGCGTCGTATCGAAGTGCGCTTCCCGGACCCGGCTGCGAACCCGTACCTGTGCTTTGCCGCTCTGCTGATGGCGGGTCTTGACGGTATTAAGAACAAGATCCACCCAGGCGAAGCGATGGACAAAAACCTGTATGACCTGCCGCCGGAAGAAGCGAAAGAGATCCCACAGGTTGCAGGCTCTCTGGAAGAAGCGCTCAACGAGCTGGATATTGACCGCGAATTCCTGAAAGCAGGCGGCGTGTTCACTGATGAAGCGATCGACGCGTACATCGCCCTGCGCATTGAAGAAAATGACCGCGTGCGCATGACGCCGCACCCGGTAGAGTTTGAGCTGTACTACAGCGTTTAATCGTTGAGTTGCCGTGGAACTTTTAGCCTGTTCAGGCAGGTTTGAGATTGATGGCGAATGATAAGACGCCTGATGGCGCAAGCTTATCAGGCCTACCGGTAACATCACCTTGTAGGCCGGATAAGGCAAAGCCGCCATCCGGCACAACGTTTGCCACTCATCTGTAGCCCATCACACGATGGGCTTTTTTCTCCACCAACGTTCTGATCCCACGCGCTTTTTACACGTAAAAAGCTATAATGCACTAAATTGGTGCAAACTATTCCAGGAGACTGCTAAATGGCAACAGGCACGCAGCCCGATGCTGGGCAGATCCTCAATTCTTTAATCAACAGCATTTTACTGGTCGACGACGAGCTGGCGGTGCATTACGCCAACCCGGCCGCACAACAGCTGCTCGCCCAAAGCGCCCGCAAGCTGTTTGGTACGCCGCTGCCTGAGCTGTTGAGCTATTTTTCATTAAATATTGGGCTGATGCGCGAAAGCCTGGAAGCAGGTCAGGGATTTACGGACAACGAAGTCACGCTGGTGATCGACGGACGCTCCCATATTCTCTCGCTAACCGCCCAGCGCCTGCCGGATAACTTCATCCTGCTGGAAATGGCGCCGATGGATAACCAGCGTCGCCTGAGCCAGGAACAGCTTCAGCATGCCCAGCAAATCGCCGCCCGCGACCTGGTGCGCGGTCTGGCGCATGAGATCAAAAACCCGCTTGGTGGTTTACGCGGCGCGGCCCAACTGCTCAGTAAAGCCCTGCCTGACCCGGCGTTGCTGGAGTACACCAAAGTCATTATTGAGCAGGCCGACAGGCTGCGTAATCTGGTTGACCGACTGCTGGGACCGCAACAGCCGGGTATGCACGTCACGGAGAGTATCCACAAAGTCGCAGAACGCGTCGTCGCACTGGTGTCGATGGAGCTGCCAGAGAACGTCACGATGATTCGTGATTACGACCCCAGTCTGCCGGAACTGCCTCACGACCCGGACCAGATTGAACAGGTCCTGCTGAACATCGTGCGTAACGCCTTACAGGCGTTAGGGCCGGAAGGCGGTGAAATCATTCTGCGTACCCGTACCGCATTCCAGCTGACGCTGCATGGCGTGCGTTATCGCCTGGCGGCACGCATCGACGTTGAGGACAACGGGCCGGGTATTCCGTCCCATTTACAGGACACGCTGTTTTACCCGATGGTCAGCGGTCGCGAAGGCGGCACCGGGCTGGGCTTATCCATTGCCCGTAATTTGATTGATCAGCATTCCGGCAAAATTGAATTTACCAGTTGGCCGGGTCATACCGAGTTCTCGGTTTACCTGCCTATCAGGAAATAAAGGTGACGTTTATGCAACGAGGGATAGTCTGGGTAGTCGATGACGATAGTTCCATCCGTTGGGTGCTTGAACGTGCGCTCGCCGGGGCGGGATTACATTGCACCACATTTGAAAGCGGCAACGAAGTGCTGGACGCGCTGGCGAGTAAAACGCCGGATGTCCTGCTGTCGGATATCCGTATGCCGGGAATGGACGGACTGGCGCTGTTAAAACAGATCAAACAGCGTCACCCCATGCTTCCGGTCATCATAATGACGGCGCATTCCGATCTCGATGCCGCCGTCAGCGCTTATCAACAAGGCGCGTTTGATTATCTGCCAAAGCCTTTTGATATTGACGAAGCGGTCGCGCTGGTTGAACGCGCGATCAGCCATTATCAGGAGCAGCAACAGCCGCGCAATGTCCAGATCAACGGCCCGACAACCGATATCATCGGCGAAGCGCCCGCGATGCAGGATGTCTTTCGCATTATTGGCCGCCTCTCACGCTCGTCTATCAGCGTGCTGATCAACGGCGAGTCCGGGACCGGTAAAGAGCTGGTCGCCCATGCGCTGCATCGCCATAGCCCACGCGTAAAAGCTCCCTTTATCGCCCTGAATATGGCGGCTATTCCGAAGGATTTGATCGAGTCCGAACTGTTTGGTCATGAAAAAGGGGCGTTCACCGGGGCGAATACCATTCGTCAGGGGCGCTTTGAGCAGGCCGACGGCGGCACGCTGTTTCTCGATGAGATCGGCGATATGCCGCTGGATGTGCAGACGCGTTTGCTACGCGTCTTAGCCGATGGGCAGTTTTACCGCGTTGGTGGCTATGCGCCGGTGAAGGTTGATGTGCGGATTATCGCCGCCACCCATCAGAACCTGGAATTACGCGTACAGGAAGGTAAGTTCCGTGAAGATCTGTTCCACCGCCTGAACGTGATTCGCGTACATTTGCCGCCGCTGCGCGAGCGCCGGGAAGATATTCCACGCCTGGCGCGGCATTTCCTGCAAGTGGCTGCCCGCGAACTGGGCGTCGAAGCCAAATTGCTCCACCCGGAAACCGAAGCGGCGCTGACGCGTCTGGCCTGGCCTGGCAACGTGCGTCAACTGGAGAATACCTGCCGTTGGTTAACGGTGATGGCCGCCGGACAGGAGGTTCTGATTCAGGACTTACCCGGCGAGCTGTTTGAAGCCACGGTGCCAGACAGCCAGTCGCACATACAGTCAGACAGTTGGGCCACATTGCTGGCGCAGTGGGCGGATCGCGCGTTGCGTTCCGGTCATCAAAACCTGCTTTCTGAAGCGCAGCCTGAGCTGGAGCGTACGCTGTTAACCACCGCGCTGCGTCATACCCAGGGGCATAAACAGGAAGCGGCACGGCTGCTGGGATGGGGTCGTAACACCCTGACTCGCAAGCTAAAAGAGCTGGGTATGGAGTGACGATTCGTCGTTGTGTAAAGATTAATATTTAAGCGCAAATTGCCGTTATTTTGCGCTTTACTGTTCCGATGAGTTGAGTATGATCATGCCCGGCAAACAGGGGGAATCATCATGCTGGAATCATTAATCAATCTGGTATCGAGCGGAGCGGTCGACAGCCACACGCCACAAACTGCGGTTGCCGCAGTACTGTGTGCAGCGCTGGTTGGGCTGTTTAGCTAAATGCGTGCCGGATGGCGCTACCGCTTATCCGACCTACGGTTGATGTTAACTTGTAGGCCCGGTAAGCGGTAGCGCCACCGGGCAACGCCACTAAATCACCCGTGAGAACTGCTGCATCCGCGCTTTCTGGCGCAGATAAGCATCAAAGCACATACAGATGTTACGGATCAGCAGACGGCCTTTCGGCGTAACCTGAATCCCCTTATCATCCACATCCACCAGCCCATCTTTCGCCAGCGGCGCCAGCAGCGCTAAATCTTCCGCAAAGTACGCCGCGAAGTTGAGATCCCACTGCTGTTCAACCGCTGCGTAATCGAGACGGAAGTTGCAGATCAGCGACTTAATAATATCCCGACGAATGCAGTCATCGCGGGTCAGCACAATGCCGCGCCATAACGCATTCCCCAGCTCATCCACCTGCTGATAGTAGTGCTTCAGCTCTTTCTGGTTCTGCGCGTAGCTGTCGCCAATCATACTGATGGCGGAAACGCCCAACCCCAGCAGGTCCGTATCGCCCTGAGTGGTATAGCCCTGGAAGTTACGATGCAGAACGCCCTCACGCTGGGCAACGGCCAGTTCGTCATCCGGGCGGGCAAAGTGATCCATCCCGATGAACTGATAGCCCGTCTCCGTCAGCGACGAGATGGTCTCTTGCAGGATATCGAGTTTTTGCTGCGCGCTGGGCAGGTCGGCCTCTTTGATTTTGCGCTGAGCGGCGAATAACGTGGGCAAATGAGCGTAGTTAAAGACACTCAGGCGATCGGGGCTCAGCTCTGCCACGCGTCTGAGCGTAAAGGCGAAGCTTTCCGGCGTTTGCTTTGGCAACCCGTAAATCAGATCGATATTCGTCGAGGTGAAGCCTATCTCGCGCGCATGATTGAGCAGCGAGAAGATAAACTCTTCATCCTGCTCGCGGTTAACCAGACGCTGAACGTCTTTATTGAAATCCTGCACCCCCATACTCAGGCGGTTAAACCCTTGCGCACGTAAATGATCGAGCACATCCAGCTCAATTTCACGGGGATCGACTTCGATCGAGATTTCGACGTCGTCGTTAAAATGAAAGTTTCCACGCAGAAGCGTCATTAACCGACTGATTTGCGCTTTATTCAGGTACGTTGGCGTTCCGCCGCCCCAGTGCAGTTGACTAACGCGACGTCCGGCAAACAGCGGCGCGCGATGAATAATTTCTTGTTCAAGCGCATCGAGATATTGGTCGGCCTTATGCTGCTGGCGGGTCACAATCTTGTTGCAACCGCAGAAGTAGCACAATTTATGGCAAAACGGGATATGAACGTACAGAGACAGCGGACGTTCAGGGTAACGCGCCACAGCGTGCTGAAATGCCTCTTCGCCGTAGTCTTCCGAAAACTCCAGCGCTGTGGGATACGAGGTATATCGTGGCCCGGAATAGTTATATTTCTGGATCAGGGCCAGATCCCAGTCTATCAACTGTTCAGACATGCTCACTCCTTCCGATGGCGTCGCTGGCGGGTACGGCGTACCGGCTTTACCCCACTACGGGTAATAAACCGGTTGCGCAGCCACTTCTGTCGCCGCGACAACCGCTGTAGTTTAACGAATAACCACACCAGATAACATACAACCGGAAGGGTTATAAGCAGGACGGGAAGGCCCACGGTGTAAACCCGTTAGTTGCCGCCCCGGAGCAGGCGCATCATATCTTCCTGCTTTTCGTCCTCTTCCTCTTCTTCATCGTCATCATAAGAGAGGCCCAACTTCTGCATCAGCTCATCAATACGATCCAGTTTGGCATCTACCCAGGTTTGGTCTTCCGCACTCAGGGTTTCGCCTGCTTCCAGACGTTCCAGCAGCGCATCCAGGCGCTCATCCGTTTCCAGTAAATCCAACTCAGCCTGCGGTGAAAGCATAGGTTTCTCACTCTTCGGTTTGTGCTGTTTGGTGACTTTTTCGGTCACACCCAGGGGAATGGGGGTTTTACTGCCAATTCGTGGATCTTTCTGCTTGTTCTGGTTTTTACCGCCTGAAGCCGCGTTGTCACCTGTCGCACGGCTCCCCGCCGCATGACCACGGTGTTTTTTCTGACGCTTACGGTCGCGCGCTTCCTGATTCAGCTCTTCGCGTGTTTTACGACGCGCTTTTGCGGGACCTTTACCGCGTGGTGTAGAAGTTGATTTCATAGTGATTCGTCTTTGGCTGTTTTAGTCAGTATATACTCTAAATAATTCGAGTTGCAGGAAGTCAACGCACATGCAACCTGAAGTATGACGAGTTTCATTTGCCGCGGAATCTAGCAGAAACCCTATAAAGAAAAAAGGCGACAGAGTAATCTGTCGCCTTTTTTGCTGTCTAACAACCCTAACGGGCTCTACGATCCCTGTTGGCTACCAACACGCCCTGTTTTTCCCTTAGCCTGAAACATTCCGTGTTGTTTCCATTTCCTTTTACTAACGTCTCCGAACGTTTGTCTTCCTGACAAATCCTGCGTCTTCGCCTCCTAGCGCTCCTGACCCTCATCCTGAGTCGTAATCCTGACAGCTTCCTCGCTATGGATGCTACTTTACTCTTCTGGCATAAACGCACAAGTAATCGAAACGCGAATGTCCACTTTTCAGAATATTGCCTGAAACATAACGTTATGATTTTATTATTTTATCTTAATTTTCGGTCTGCGCTTACTCTGAAATTTCGCATAAGAACAATCGGCAATGTCTCACAAAGAGCATGGTTTTAGCTTACACACACCCCGCATGCTGAAAAATCCGTCTTTTGCCGCTGTTCAGGTATAATCGCTGCAAAGCTTTGACTGACGGAGACGACCGCTTTGACTAATTTGAATTATCAACAGACGCACTTTGTGATGAGTGCGCCTGATATTCGCCATTTACCTTCCGATACCGGAATCGAAGTGGCTTTTGCTGGCCGTTCCAATGCAGGCAAATCCAGCGCGCTGAACACGCTTACGAATCAGAAGAGTCTGGCGCGTACATCCAAAACACCGGGCCGTACTCAGCTCATCAACCTGTTTGAGGTGGTTGAAGGCAAACGTCTGGTTGACCTGCCCGGCTATGGCTATGCAGAAGTCCCGGAAGAGATGAAGCGTAAGTGGCAACGCGCGCTGGGCGAATATCTGGAAAAACGTCAGAGCCTGCAAGGCCTGGTGGTACTGATGGATATCCGTCACCCGTTAAAAGATCTCGACCAGCAGATGATCCAGTGGGCCGTAGAGAGCAACATTCAGGTTCTGGTTTTACTCACCAAAGCGGACAAACTGGCCAGCGGCGCACGTAAAGCGCAGTTGAATATGGTGCGTGAAGCGGTACTGGCCTTTAACGGCGATGTGCAGGTAGAAACGTTTTCTTCCCTGAAGAAGCAAGGCGTGGATAAATTACGTCAGAAACTGGATAGCTGGTTTAACGATCTGGCTCCCGTGGAAGAGACGCAGGACGGGGAATAACCCACCGATATGCCGGATGGCGCCGCTGCGCGTCTTATCCGGCCTACAGTTCTTTATTCTTGCTCTAAGGCGGCAACACAGCAAATCCCCAGGAGCTTACATAAGTAAGTGACTGGGGTGAGCGACAAATCTGTCTGGAACAGATTTGAACGCCGCGAAGCGGCGGCCCGTAAGGGTGAGGCTCATGGATGAGCCGAGTAATTCGAAGCCAACGCGTATGCAGCTTGAAGTATGACGAGCAAAATAAAAAACGCCCCAGTCATTACTGACTGGGGCGGCTAAAATATTCAGCCAAATCCGATTACGTGAAGTAAAAGGTCTGAAAGATAGAACATCTTACCTCTGTACCCTACGCGAATAACTTTACTCTTTTTTGAGCAGCTCAGAAAGCACTTTTTGTTAATTTTTTTTCATTCTTTACATAGGGAATTCTAATGATCATCACAAAACGTTCTATCTTATGTTGCTTAGTTACGAAAAAAGCGCGTTATTCAGTAAAGCCTTAGTGCGCCTGATCCCAGTTTTCGCCGCTACCCACTTCCACCAGCAACGGCACATCAATACGCGTGCAGTTTTCCATCAGTTGATGGATCTTTTTCGATACCACGTCGAGATCATCTTTATGCACTTCGAACACCAGTTCATCGTGTACCTGCATGATCATACGCACGCGCGGCTGTTCATCTTGCAGCCATTTATCGACGGCAATCATAGCGCGCTTGATGATGTCTGCTGCCGTCCCCTGCATCGGAGCGTTGATGGCGGCACGTTCCGCACCGGCACGACGCGCAGCATTGCTGGATTTAATATCCGGCAAGTAGAGACGACGCCCTTCCAGCGTTTCAACATAACCTCGCTCTTTTGCCTGAGCGCGCGTGCGTTCCATATATTCCAGTACGCCAGGGTAGCGTTCGAAGTAGAGATCCATGTACTTCTGCGCCTCTTTGCGCGGAATATTGAGCTGACGCGCCAGACCGAATGCGCTCATGCCGTAGATCAGACCAAAGTTAATCGCTTTGGCGCTGCGGCGCTGTTCAGCCGTAACGCTCTCCAGCGGCAGTCCAAACACTTCAGCAGCCGTCGCCCGGTGGATATCTTTTCCTTCGGCAAAGGCGGTTAACAAACCTTTATCGCGGGAAAGGTGCGCCATAATACGCAGCTCAATCTGCGAGTAGTCCGCTGATGCGATGACGTAATCTTGCGGAGCGATAAACGCCTGACGGATACGGCGTCCTTCCTCGTTACGTACCGGAATATTTTGCAGGTTAGGATCGGTAGACGATAAACGCCCCGTCGCGGTTACCGCCTGATGATAAGAGGTATGCACTCGCCCGGTTTTCGGGTTGATCATCAGCGGGAGTTTATCGGTGTAGGTTGATTTCAGCTTCGCCAGCCCGCGATATTCCAGAATCACCTTCGGCAGCGGATAGTCCAGCGCCAGCTCTTCCAGCACCTCTTCCGAGGTGGACGGCGCACCGCCCGGCGTTTTCTTCAGCGGCTTAATACCCTGTTTTTCAAACAGAATGGTTTGCAACTGTTTGGTAGAAGAGAGGTTAAATTCTTCTCCGGCGATCTCATGCGCCTTCTTCTCCAGCTCCGCCAGACGCAGCGTGATCTCCTCTGAATGCTTGTGCAGCACGGCAGGGTCGATTTTTACACCGTTACGCTCTACGCGGGAAAGCACCGGCACCAGCGGCATTTCGATATTCTCGAAGACATTCAGCGGCCCTTTGTACTGCTGTAGCTCTGGCCACATTTTCAAATGCAGCTGTAACGTAACGTCCGCATCTTCTGCGGCATAACGTCCGGCCTCTTCCAGGGCAATCTGGTTAAAGGTCAGCTGATTTTTGCCTTTACCGGCAATCTCTTCAAAAGTGATGGTCTTATGCTTCAACCAGCGTTCGGACAGGCTGTCCATATCATGGCGGCCAGCAACGCTGTTCAGGATGTAGGATTCGAGCATAGTGTCAAAAGCAATACCGCGCAGCTCAATGCCATAGTTTTGCAATACGCCGCGATCGTACTTCAGGTTTTGCCCAACCTTACGCGCCTTCTCATCTTCCAGCAGCGGCTTCAATAGCTCCAGCGCTCGCTCGCGGGAAATCTGATCGGGTGCATCCAGGTAGTCATGCGCCACGGGAACATAGGCCGCCACGCCCGGTTCAATAGCAAAAGAGAGACCGACCAGATTCGCCGCATGGTTATCCAGGCTGTCCGTTTCGGTATCAAATGCAAAAACGGGCGCCTTTTTCAGCGTCTCAATCCAGCTTTCCAGCGTCTCTTCATCCAGGATAGTGACGTAGTTATCGTAAGAAAGCGCGGTCGCAGGCACGTCTGGCGTTTCATCAATAACAATGGATTCCTGCGGTTTTGCTGCGGGCTTCGCACCTTTCGCCTGTAGCCATTTACCCGCTTCCACATCGGTGGTCCAGCGCTTAAATTCATATTTCTTAAACAGGCCAAGCAACTCTTCAGCCGCTGGTTGTTGTACTTCAAGCTGATCGCAGCTTAGCTCCAGTTCGACATCCGTTTTGATGGTAGCCAGTTGATAAGAGAGGTAAGCCACCTCTTTATTCTGCTCAAGCTTCCCGGCCATGGTTTTCGCGCCACGGAAGGTTAAGCCCGCAATTTTATCTGATTCGGCATACAGGGTATCCAGCCCGCCTAACCCCTGAAGGAGCGCCTGGGCGGTTTTTTCACCCACGCCCGGCACGCCAGGAATGTTATCGGAAGAGTCGCCCATCAGCGCCAGGAAATCGATGATCAATTCGGGTGGAACACCGTACTTGTTCACGACTTCATCCGGGCCCAGAATCGTATTGGTCATGGTATTAATCAGCGTGATATTTGGCGTCACCAGCTGGGCCATATCTTTGTCACCGGTGCTGATCAGCACCGGACGGCCCACCTTCTCGGCTTCACGCGCCAGCGTACCGATAACGTCGTCCGCTTCCACGCCCGAAACGGCCAGCAGCGGCAGGCCCATCGCTTTTACCATCGCATGCAGCGGTTCAATCTGCGCACGCAGGTCATCAGGCATCGGCGGGCGATGCGATTTGTAATGTTCAAATAACTCATCACGGAAGGTTTTACCCTTGGCATCAAATACCACTGCGGCATGCGTCGGCTGATACTGCATAATCAGGCTGCGCAGCATGTTGAGAACACCGTACATCGCCCCTGTAGGCTCCCCTGCGCTGTTCGTCAGAGGAGGAAAGGCGTGATACGCGCGATAGAGATAAGATGAGCCATCTACAAGGATAAGTGGGTTTTCTGGGATCTGAACCATAATGTCCGTGCCTGTTTATCAGATTATGGGTAAAGGATGCCACAGACAGGATGAAAACATGAGTTTTTCGCCGCATTTGTCGAAAAAGTTTTGTAGATCTTCTGGATCGCTCGCAAAGCGAGCTGTGGATAACTTTGTGCATAAATTATTACATTTCATTTAATTTCATCCTGATGATTTAATTTTCATTAAACTTACTCATATTTTTCAATATGTTAATTAAATCACCAGAACTTTATCCCATTATTCAGCGTCATCTCAGTGTGTGGATAGATATCAATATTTTTTCTGTTTCGCTAAGACCCGTCATTTGATGCGTTTTCTGATAAAATCAGCCCCTTGCGTCTCTTTCGCGCACTATTTATGGCTAACCCGTTGAATAATTTAATTATGACAAGAATACTCGCTGCGATAACGCTGTTGCTGAGTATCGTATTGACCATTTTGGTCACTATTTTTTGTTCTGTGCCGATCATCCTTGCCGGGATCGTGAAGCTCCTTTTGCCCATTCCTGTCGTCTGGCGCAAGGTATCCGTTTTTTGTAATTTCATGATGTACTGCTGGTGTGAAGGGTTGGCGCTGCTGCTGCATCTCAATCCGTGGCTTAAATGGGACGTGGAAGGGCTGGAAGGCCTGAACAAGAAAAACTGGTATCTGCTTATTTGTAACCATCACAGTTGGGCCGATATCGTGGTGCTTTGCGTTCTGTTCCGTAAGCACATTCCAATGAACAAATACTTTCTTAAGCAGCAGCTGGCCTGGGTGCCGTTTATCGGCCTGGCCTGCTGGGCGCTGGATATGCCGTTTATGAAACGCTACTCGCGCGCTTATTTGCTCCGTCATCCCGAACAACGCGGTAAAGATGTAGAAACAACCCGCCGTTCTTGCGAGAAATTTCGCGCGCATCCCACAACGATCGTAAATTTTGTCGAAGGTTCGCGTTTTACCGAAGAGAAACGTCGGCAAACTCGCTCGCCATATAAAAACCTTCTCCCACCAAAAGCGGCGGGGATCGCGATGGCGCTAAACGTATTAGGGTCTCAGTTCGATAAGCTGCTCAACGTTACCCTCTGCTACCCGGAAAACGATCGGAAACCATTCTACGATATGTTGAGCGGTAAACTGACGCGCATCGTGGTACGTATCGATCTGGAGCCGATTAAAGAAGAGCTGCACGGTGACTATGTGAATGACAAAGGATTCAAACGCCGTTTCCAACTTTGGTTGAATGCACTCTGGAATGAAAAAGACGAACAGATAGAAAAGATTAAAGCGGAAAACAAAATCGCCGGTCAATGACCGGCGATTTTTTTATTTCTTTTCAACCAGATGTTTCACGGTATCGGCGTACTGTTGTACGAAGATATCCATGCTGCTGGTATCCATCCCTTGCGGGTTAACCTGATATTTGCCGTTTACAAACATCGCCGGTACACCCTGAAGCTGGAGATCAGCGGCCGCTTTTTCTTGCTGCGCAACCAGTGATTTCACCACGAAGCTGTTCCATGCCGCATCGTAGTCTTCACCTTTCACACCCGCATCAACGAATACTTTGCGAATATCGGCAGCAGACTGAACGGTCTGGTTTTTCTGTACTGCTTCAAACATCGGCGCAGTGATTTTATCTTCTACGCCCAGTGCCATCGCCACAGCCCATGCCTGCGTCAGGTCCTTACCCAATGGGCCCAGGAACTCAACGTGGTATTTGGTCATTTTGGTGCCTTCAGGCAGCTTTTTCTTCACGTTATCAGAAACGTGCAGCACTTCTTCAAACTGATAGCAGTGCGGGCAGTAGAAGGAGAAAAACTCCAGAACCTGAGGCTCGCCAGCAACGGGCTTATCCAGTGTGATGTATTGCTTACCATCACTGAACTGCGCTGCCGATGCGCTAAAAGCTAAAATCATACCAGCCAGCGCCAGCCAAATCTTTTTCATGATCAACTCTCTCCTGATGTGTCCGTTTAATACATTGGCGTTAATTGTAAAGGGGGTTCTTGCAGCACTTTTGCCTGCTCAAGAAATGTCGCAGTCTGCCGTTGCCAGTAATCTTCCCCGGTTAACCACGGGAAATTTTTAGGAAACGCAGGATCAGCCCAGCGACGCATCAGCCAGGCAAGATAATAAACCAAACGCATCGCGCGTAAAGGCTCAATAAGTTCTATTTCAGCAGTATCGAACTCGCTAACTTCTTCATAAGCCTCGATAATCGTTTCAAGCTGCATCCGCTGCTCGGCTTTATCGCCATTCAGCAGCATCCACAGATCCTGAACGGCAGGGCCATTGCGGGCATCATCTAAATCGACAAACAGCGGGCCATCGCGCCAGAGGATATTTCCGGCATGGCAATCCCCGTGTAAACGCAGCGTCTCAAAACGGGTATGCCAACGTTCGGTAACGGCGGCAATAAGAGTGTCCGTCGCGTTCAGGAAAGCCGCTTTTTGCCCTGCGGGAATCAGTGATGCGCCTTCGAAAAGTTTGCGAGGTTCAATGAGATACTCTTCCAGGCCCATTGTCGGCCGGAAGGCAAAAGAATGTTTACGCCCGGTCTGATGCAGGCGACCCAGATAGCGCCCTACCGCCTCCATCTGATCGATATTATCCGCTTCGAACTGTCGCCCGCCGACGCTTGGGAAAATCGCGTAGTGGAATCCCTGGTGGTTCAGTAGCGTCTGGCCATTGAGGACAAGCGGCGCCGCGACCGGCACCTCATCTTTTACCAGTTCCAGTGCAAACTGATGCTCTTCCCGTATTTGATCGGCAGACCAACGCTCAGGGCGATAAAACTTAACGACAAAGCGTCGACGGTCTTCGTCCTGAAACTGATAGACGCGGTTTTCATAGCTGTTGAGCGGGGTAAGACCGGAATCCACCCGGATTCCCTGTTCAAACAGCGCATCCATGATGGTATCCGGGTGTAATGTCTGGAAAGTAAAAGCGTTGTCGTTCATCCCATCATCCGGAAAATACTACGAATGATTCAGGATATCATTTTGTGGCGATTTCGGTGGCGCCGCTTACAAGGTTTTACTCTTTAATCACGCCGCGTGCGCGTAATAGCGCCGTTTTGAAATCTTCTTCATAATCTTTCTGAATGCCAGGAATCACCGCATCTTTTGCGGAGTCACGCATTTTCAGGTGATAGATCAGAATGTCGTCGGTTAAATCCGCCAGTTCGCCGTCAAAACCTGACTCTTTCGCCAGTTTCTGTAAAAATTGCAGCAGATTAAGATCGGGCTCTTTCTGCCAGGCTGGTTGCAGGAGTTCAATGACTTCATTCAGGCGTTTACATTTCATGGCTGTGCTCCTTAATTTGATGTAGATACGTTAGCAGGGTCAATCCCACAATAAAAGAGGCGATATCAGTGAATCTGGAGAGTGCAATAACGGGGGTTGTGCTGGCAGGCGGTAAGGCCAGGCGAATGGGGGGGGCAGATAAGGGTCTGCTTGAGCTGGATGGCAAACCACTCTGGAAGCATGTTGCTGATACGCTGGCATCTCAGCTTGAAACCGTCGTGATTAACGCGAATCGCCATCAGGATATTTATCAACAAAGCGGTCTGAAAGTGATCCCCGATTCATTGGCCGATTTTCCGGGGCCTCTGGCGGGTATGTTGTCTGTTTTACAGCAAGAGAAGGGAGACTGGTTTCTGTTTTGCCCTTGCGACACGCCTTACATTCCCCGCGATCTGGTTGCACGTTTAAAAGCTCAGCGTAATAACGCGCCTGTCGTATGGGTTCACGACGGCGAGCGGGACCACCCGACAATTGCACTGGTTAATCGCTCCGTAGCACCTTTCTTACAGGAATATCTCCGGTCAGGTGAACGGCGGGTCATGGTCTTTATGCGCCAGGCCGGTGGTCATGCTGTTGATTTCAGTGATTTTAAGCAGGCATTTGTGAATGTGAATACGCCGGAAGAACTCGCCAGATGGCAGGAGAAATCATGATCCCACTACTCGGCATAGCCGCATGGAGCGGCACCGGTAAGACTACGCTGCTCAAGAAATTGATTCCAGCGTTATGCGCCAGAGGGGTTCGCCCAGGATTAATTAAGCATACCCATCACAATATGGACGTAGATAAGCCCGGCAAAGACAGTTACGAGTTACGCAAGGCAGGCGCAGCACAAACGCTTGTAGCAAGTCGGCAACGTTGGGCGCTGATGACAGAAACACCGGAAGAACCTGAGCTGGATTTAACGTATCTGGTGAGTCGAATGGATGTTTCTAAGCTGGATATAGTGCTTGTTGAAGGTTTTAAACACGAAGCGGTGGCGAAGATCTTATTATTCCGACAGGGGTGTGGGCATGAAGTGGATGAGCTGACCATTGATGAACATGTGATCGCCGTCGCCAGCGACATTCCGCTTTCCCTGGACGTCCCGCTATTAGATATCAATGATATACCACAGATCGCTACATTTGTTTTGCGTTGGCTGGGACGATAGTACGCGGGCGGCACAGGTTTGCCGGATAAGGTGTTCACACCGCCATCCGGCTGCACCCGGACGCATGAACGCAAAAAGGCCATCCCTCAGGATGGCCTCTTCACTTAATTAATGCCTGGCAGTTCCCTACTCTCGCATGGGGAGACCCCACACTACCATCGGCGCTACGGCGTTTCACTTCTGAGTTCGGCATGGGGTCAGGTGGGACCACCGCGCTACGGCCGCCAGGCAAATTCTGTTCGTCTAATGCCTCTCGCATTAAACACTAATCTGTATCAGGCTGAAAATCGTCTCTCAAATCGCCAAAACATCTTCGGCGTTGTAAGGTTAAGCCTCACGGTTCATTAGTACCGGTTAGCTCAACGCATCGCTGCGCTTACACACCCGGCCTATCAACGTCGTCGTCTTCAACGTTCCTTCAGGACTCTCAAGGAGTCAGGGAGAACTCATCTCGGGGCAAGTTTCGTGCTTAGATGCTTTCAGCACTTATCTCTTCCGCATTTAGCTACCGGGCAGTGCCATTGGCATGACAACCCGAACACCAGTGATGCGTCCACTCCGGTCCTCTCGTACTAGGAGCAGCCCCCCTCAGTTCTCCAGCGCCCACGGCAGATAGGGACCGAACTGTCTCACGACGTTCTAAACCCAGCTCGCGTACCACTTTAAATGGCGAACAGCCATACCCTTGGGACCTACTTCAGCCCCAGGATGTGATGAGCCGACATCGAGGTGCCAAACACCGCCGTCGATATGAACTCTTGGGCGGTATCAGCCTGTTATCCCCGGAGTACCTTTTATCCGTTGAGCGATGGCCCTTCCATTCAGAACCACCGGATCACTATGACCTGCTTTCGCACCTGCTCGCGCCGTCACGCTCGCAGTCAAGCCAGCTTATGCCATTGCACTAACCTCCTGATGTCCGACCAGGATTAGCTGACCTTCGTGCTCCTCCGTTACTCTTTAGGAGGAGACCGCCCCAGTCAAACTACCCACCAGACACTGTCCGCAACCCGGATTACGGGCCCACGTTAGAACACCAGCCATTAAAGGGTGGTATTTCAAGGGCGGCTCCATGCAGACTGGCGTCCACACTTCAAAGCCTCCCACCTATCCTACACATCAAGGACCAGTGTTCAGTGTCAAGCTATAGTAAAGGTTCACGGGGTCTTTCCGTCTTGCCGCGGGTACACTGCATCTTCACAGCGAGTTCAATTTCACTGAGTCTCGGGTGGAGACAGCCTGGCCATCATTACGCCATTCGTGCAGGTCGGAACTTACCCGACAAGGAATTTCGCTACCTTAGGACCGTTATAGTTACGGCCGCCGTTTACCGGGGCTTCGATCAAGAGCTTCTCCGCGAGGATAACCCCATCAATTAACCTTCCGGCACCGGGCAGGCGTCACACCGTATACGTCCACTTTCGTGTTTGCACAGTGCTGTGTTTTTAATAAACAGTTGCAGCCAGCTGGTATCTTCGACTGATTTCAGCTCCATGGGTAAACCACTTCACCTACATATCAGCGTGCCTTCTCCCGAAGTTACGGCACCATTTTGCCTAGTTCCTTCACCCGAGTTCTCTCAAGCGCCTTGGTATTCTCTACCTGACCACCTGTGTCGGTTTGGGGTACGATTTCGTGTTACCTGATGCTTAGAGGCTTTTCCTGGAAGCAGGGCATTTGTCACTTCAGCACCGTAGTGCCTCGTCATCACGCCTCAGTGTTAAAGTGCACCGGATTTGCCTGGAGCACACACCTACACGCTTAAACCGGGACAACCGTCGCCCGGCCGAC
Source organism: Citrobacter koseri ATCC BAA-895 (assembly GCF_000018045.1). Classification (NCBI taxonomy): domain Bacteria; kingdom Pseudomonadati; phylum Pseudomonadota; class Gammaproteobacteria; order Enterobacterales; family Enterobacteriaceae; genus Citrobacter; species Citrobacter koseri. The sequence goes on from NC_009792.1 coordinate 2,928,025, forward strand.
ATAGCCTTCTCCGTCCCCCCTTCGCAGTAACACCAAGTACAGGAATATTAACCTGTTTCCCATCGACTACGCCTTTCGGCCTCGCCTTAGGGGTCGACTCACCCTGCCCCGATTAACGTTGGACAGGAACCCTTGGTCTTCCGGCGAGCGGGCTTTTCACCCGCTTTATCGTTACTTATGTCAGCATTCGCACTTCTGATACCTCCAGCATGCCTCACAGCACACCTTCAACGGCTTACAGAACGCTCCCCTACCCAACAACACATAGTGTCGCTGCCGCAGCTTCGGTGCATGGTTTAGCCCCGTTACATCTTCCGCGCAGGCCGACTCGACCAGTGAGCTATTACGCTTTCTTTAAATGATGGCTGCTTCTAAGCCAACATCCTGGCTGTCTGGGCCTTCCCACATCGTTTCCCACTTAACCATGACTTTGGGACCTTAGCTGGCGGTCTGGGTTGTTTCCCTCTTCACGACGGACGTTAGCACCCGCCGTGTGTCTCCCGTGATAACATTCTCCGGTATTCGCAGTTTGCATCGGGTTGGTAAGCCGGGATGGCCCCCTAGCCGAAACAGTGCTCTACCCCCGGAGATGAGTTCACGAGGCGCTACCTAAATAGCTTTCGGGGAGAACCAGCTATCTCCCGGTTTGATTGGCCTTTCACCCCCAGCCACAGGTCATCCGCTAATTTTTCAACATTAGTCGGTTCGGTCCTCCAGTTAGTGTTACCCAACCTTCAACCTGCCCATGGCTAGATCACCGGGTTTCGGGTCTATACCCTGCAACTTAACGCCCAGTTAAGACTCGGTTTCCCTTCGGCTCCCCTATTCGGTTAACCTTGCTACAGAATATAAGTCGCTGACCCATTATACAAAAGGTACGCAGTCACCCCATAAAGAGGCTCCCACTGCTTGTACGTACACGGTTTCAGGTTCTTTTTCACTCCCCTCGCCGGGGTTCTTTTCGCCTTTCCCTCACGGTACTGGTTCACTATCGGTCAGTCAGGAGTATTTAGCCTTGGAGGATGGTCCCCCCATATTCAGACAGGATACCACGTGTCCCGCCCTACTCATCGAGCTCACAGCCTGTGCGTTTTCGTGTACGGGACTTTCACCCTGTACCGTGCGACTTTCCAGACGCTTCCACTAACACACAAGCTGATTCAGGCTCTGGGCTCCTCCCCGTTCGCTCGCCGCTACTGGGGGAATCTCGGTTGATTTCTTTTCCTCGGGGTACTTAGATGTTTCAGTTCCCCCGGTTCGCCTCGTTAGCCTATGTATTCAGCTAACGATAGTGTGACAGGTCACACTGGGTTTCCCCATTCGGACATCGCCGGGTCAAGGGTTCATATCACCTCGCCGGCGCTTTTCGCAGATTAGCACGTCCTTCATCGCCTCTGACTGCCAGGGCATCCACCGTGTACGCTTGGTCGCTTAACCTCACAACCCGAAGATGTTTCGTGAAACATTTCGCGTTGCGAAAATTTGAGAGACTCATACACACTTTACGTGTGTCGTTTCAATTTTCAGCTTGATCCAGATTTTTAAAGAGCAAAACTTCGCAGTGAACCTTTTCAGGTACACTCTGAAGTTTTCTTATATGAGCAGTAAAATATGGTGGAGCTATGCGGGATCGAACCGCAGACCTCCTGCGTGCAAAGCAGGCGCTCTCCCAGCTGAGCTATAGCCCCATACAGTACAGTCAGAACCTCTTACCGATGATTTTTCCTGAGACAAGGCGTGGAATGACGAAGCATACTTAAAGTATGTGAGTCATTTCACAACGCAGTATTCAGGGAAAATCTGGTAGGCCTGAGTGGACTTGAACCACCGACCTCACCCTTATCAGGGGTGCGCTCTAACCACCTGAGCTACAAGCCTGTAGAGGTTTTTACTGCTCGTTTTTCATCAGACAATCTGTGTGGGCACTGCAAAGGCAGGTTCTTTAAGGTAAGGAGGTGATCCAACCGCAGGTTCCCCTACGGTTACCTTGTTACGACTTCACCCCAGTCATGAATCACAAAGTGGTAAGCGCCCTCCCGAAGGTTAAGCTACCTACTTCTTTTGCAACCCACTCCCATGGTGTGACGGGCGGTGTGTACAAGGCCCGGGAACGTATTCACCGTGGCATTCTGATCCACGATTACTAGCGATTCCGACTTCATGGAGTCGAGTTGCAGACTCCAATCCGGACTACGACATACTTTATGAGGTCCGCTTGCTCTCGCGAGGTCGCTTCTCTTTGTATATGCCATTGTAGCACGTGTGTAGCCCTGGTCGTAAGGGCCATGATGACTTGACGTCATCCCCACCTTCCTCCAGTTTATCACTGGCAGTCTCCTTTGAGTTCCCGGCCTAACCGCTGGCAACAAAGGATAAGGGTTGCGCTCGTTGCGGGACTTAACCCAACATTTCACAACACGAGCTGACGACAGCCATGCAGCACCTGTCTCACAGTTCCCGAAGGCACCAAGGCATCTCTGCCAAGTTCTGTGGATGTCAAGACCAGGTAAGGTTCTTCGCGTTGCATCGAATTAAACCACATGCTCCACCGCTTGTGCGGGCCCCCGTCAATTCATTTGAGTTTTAACCTTGCGGCCGTACTCCCCAGGCGGTCGACTTAACGCGTTAGCTCCGGAAGCCACGCCTCAAGGGCACAACCTCCAAGTCGACATCGTTTACGGCGTGGACTACCAGGGTATCTAATCCTGTTTGCTCCCCACGCTTTCGCACCTGAGCGTCAGTCTTCGTCCAGGGGGCCGCCTTCGCCACCGGTATTCCTCCAGATCTCTACGCATTTCACCGCTACACCTGGAATTCTACCCCCCTCTACGAGACTCAAGCCTGCCAGTATCAGATGCAGTTCCCAGGTTGAGCCCGGGGATTTCACATCTGACTTAACAGACCGCCTGCGTGCGCTTTACGCCCAGTAATTCCGATTAACGCTTGCACCCTCCGTATTACCGCGGCTGCTGGCACGGAGTTAGCCGGTGCTTCTTCTGCGGGTAACGTCAATTGCTGCGGTTATTAACCACAACACCTTCCTCCCCGCTGAAAGTACTTTACAACCCGAAGGCCTTCTTCATACACGCGGCATGGCTGCATCAGGCTTGCGCCCATTGTGCAATATTCCCCACTGCTGCCTCCCGTAGGAGTCTGGACCGTGTCTCAGTTCCAGTGTGGCTGGTCATCCTCTCAGACCAGCTAGGGATCGTCGCCTTGGTGAGCCGTTACCCCACCAACAAGCTAATCCCATCTGGGCACATCTGATGGCAAGAGGCCCGAAGGTCCCCCTCTTTGGTCTTGCGACGTTATGCGGTATTAGCTACCGTTTCCAGTAGTTATCCCCCTCCATCAGGCAGTTTCCCAGACATTACTCACCCGTCCGCCACTCGTCAGCGAAGCAGCAAGCTGCTTCCTGTTACCGTTCGACTTGCATGTGTTAGGCCTGCCGCCAGCGTTCAATCTGAGCCATGATCAAACTCTTCAATTTAAGTTTGATGCTCGTGAATTAAACTTCGTAATGAATTACGTGTTCACTCAGAGACTTGGTATTCATTTATTGTCCGAAGACATTAAGAATCCATGTCACTTTGAGTGCCCACACAGATTGTCTGATAAATTGTTAAAGAGCAGTTGCGACGCGCTTTAGCGCTCTGTCGCGAGGTGGCGTATATTACGCTTTCCTCTTTCAGAGTCAATCCTGAATTTCAGGATTTTTCTCTTTAATCAACCGGCTGTTTGTGTGAAGTGATTCACATCCGCCGTGTCGATGGAGGCGCATTATAGGGGGTCGTCTCAGGAAGACAAGCGGAAAAATGCATTTTTATCTCAACCGCTCATCTTTTAATCATAACGCTTATTTTTGCTGCTTTCTTATCGCCGATGGCAGGTCAGCAAGGCTATTTAACACCCAATCTGCCGCATTTTCTGCTTCAGGCGTAACGGGCTTGCCAGTGCGTACCAATACTTTCGTACCAACATTTGCCGCTGCCGCCGCCTGCATATCTTCTATTTTGTCACCCACCATATAAGACGCGGCCATATCAATGTGCAGAAAATCACGCGCAGAGATAAGCATCCCCGGATGCGGTTTACGACAATCACACGCCTGACGGAACTCTTCTACGCTGCCCTGCGGATGATGCGGACAATAATAGATGCCATCCAGATCGACATCGCGGTCCGCCAGCGACCAGTCCATCCATTCGGTCAGTGTCTCGAACTGCGCTTCCGTAAATTTACCGCGCGCAATACCAGACTGATTGGTAACAACGACAAGCGCAAAGCCCATCTTTTTCAGTTCACGCATCGCGTCAATGATGCCTTCAATAAACTCGAACTCATCGATTTCATGTACGTAACCATGATCCACATTAATAGTGCCATCACGGTCGAGGAAAATTGCGGGTACGGACTTTGCCACCTTTTATAGCTCCTGAATAAGGCATGTGCCGTTAGTATCGCATGTTTCAGCGAGCAAGAAAGTGCTCATCATCGAAAGCCTGATTGATTTAGACGTCTGGATGCCTTAACATCCATTTTGTTGACGGCTTCGACCGTATCAGGCAGAAGAAAATGCCACGGCTAACTTAATTACGATAATAAATAATCAATGATTAAACTTTCGAATATCACCAAAGTGTTCCAACAGGGGACTCGCACCATTCAGGCGCTGAACAACGTCAGCCTGCATGTCCCTGCCGGACAAATTTATGGCGTTATTGGCGCCTCCGGCGCCGGTAAAAGCACACTCATTCGCTGTGTGAATCTGCTGGAACGTCCCACGGAAGGGAGCGTATTGGTTGGCGGCCAGGAGCTGACCACCCTTTCTGAATCTGAGTTGACGAAAGCCCGTCGCCAGATTGGCATGATTTTCCAGCATTTTAACCTGTTAGCTTCACGTACCGTTTTTGGCAACGTGGCGTTGCCGCTGGAACTGGACAATACGCCGAAAGACGAGATAAAACGCCGCGTCACAGAGCTGTTGGATCTGGTAGGGCTCGGCGATAAGCACGACAGCTACCCGGCCAACCTTTCCGGCGGCCAGAAACAGCGTGTAGCGATTGCTCGCGCATTAGCCAGCAATCCCAAAGTCCTGCTGTGCGACGAGGCCACCAGCGCCCTCGATCCGGCAACGACCCGTTCGATTCTGGAACTGCTGAAAGATATTAACCGTCGCCTTGGCCTGACCATTCTTCTTATTACTCATGAGATGGATGTGGTTAAGCGCATTTGCGATTGTGTCGCAGTTATCAGTAACGGAGAACTGATTGAGCAGGATACGGTCAGCGAAGTGTTCTCCCATCCAAAGACGCCGCTGGCGCAGAAGTTTATCCAGTCCACGTTGCATCTGGATATCCCGGAAGATTATCTGGAACGTTTAAAAGCGGAGCCGTATGCGGACAGCGTCCCCATGCTGCGTATGGAATTTACCGGACAATCCGTAGACGCCCCGCTGCTGTCTGAGACGGCCCGCCGCTTCAATGTGAACAACAACATTATTAGCGCGCAGATGGATTACGCAGGCGGCGTGAAGTTCGGCATTATGCTGACGGAAATGCACGGCACGCAAGAAGAGACGCAAGCCGCAATTGCCTGGTTGCAGGAACACCATGTGAAAGTAGAGGTACTGGGTTATGTCTGAGGCGATGATGTGGTTACTGGCGCGCGGCGTCTGGGAAACGCTGGCGATGACTTTTGTATCCGGCTTTTTTGGTTTTGTTATTGGTCTGCCGGTTGGCGTACTGCTGTACGTTACGCGTCCAGGGCAAATTATTGAAAACGCGAAGCTCTACCGCACACTCTCTGCGGTCGTCAATATCTTCCGTTCCATCCCGTTCATTATCTTACTGGTATGGATGATTCCGTTTACCCGTGTGATTGTCGGCACCTCCATCGGTTTGCAGGCGGCGATTGTGCCGTTAACCGTCGGCGCCGCGCCGTTTATCGCCCGCATGGTGGAAAACGCATTGCTGGAAATCCCAACCGGATTGATCGAAGCCTCCCGTGCGATGGGGGCCACGCCGCTGCAAATCGTGCGTAAGGTGCTGCTGCCGGAAGCATTACCGGGTCTGGTCAATGCCGCAACCATTACCCTGATCACTCTGGTGGGCTACTCTGCTATGGGCGGCGCCGTTGGCGCTGGCGGACTCGGTCAGATTGGCTATCAGTATGGTTACATTGGCTACAATGCTACCGTGATGAATACGGTGCTGGTATTACTGGTCGTTCTGGTTTATTTAATTCAGTTATCCGGCGATCGCATCGTTCGGGCAGTGACGCACAAGTAACATTAAACACAACACAAATGACTCATTAAGGAAATAAGCATGGCGTTCAAATTTAAAACCTTTGCGGCAGTGGGAGCCCTGATTGGTTCTCTGGCACTTGTGGGTTGCGGCCAGGATGAAAAAGATCCGAACCACATCAAAGTGGGCGTGATTGTCGGCGCTGAACAGCAGGTTGCGGAAGTCGCGCAAAAAGTAGCGAAAGAAAAATACGGTCTGGATGTTGAGCTGGTGACGTTCAACGACTACGTATTACCGAACGAAGCGTTAAGCAAAGGCGATATCGACGCGAACGCTTTCCAGCACAAGCCGTACCTGGATCAGCAAATCAAAGATCGCGGTTACAAGCTGGTTGCCGTTGGCAATACCTTTGTTTATCCGATTGCCGGTTATTCCAAAAAAATCAAATCACTTGATGAGCTACAGGATGGTTCTCAGGTAGCCGTACCAAACGATCCGACTAACCTTGGTCGTTCACTGCTGCTGTTGCAGAAAGTAGGATTAATCAAACTGAAAGATGGCGTTGGCCTGCTGCCGACCGTTCTGGACGTGACCGAAAACCCGAAGAACCTGAAAATTGTTGAGCTGGAAGCACCGCAACTGCCGCGCTCTCTGGACGATGCGCAAATTGCCCTGGCCGTGATTAACACCACTTACGCCAGCCAGATTGACCTGACGCCGGCAAAAGACGGTATCTTCGTGGAAGATAAAGATTCCCCGTACGTTAACCTGATCGTAACGCGTGAAGACAATAAAGACGCAGAGAACGTGAAGAAATTCGTTCAGGCTTATCAGTCTGACGAAGTCTACGAAGCCGCGAATAAAGTCTTCAACGGCGGTGCTGTTAAAGGCTGGTAATTTTTAGGCGGTTTCCACAATCTGTAATATCATTCAGGACGGGCGCTTGCCCGTCTTGTCATTTATGCAAGCTCCTGATTCAATATCTGACGATTAGATCATTCATTGAGGAAATATTATGCGTGCTTTACCGATCTGTTTATTGGCACTCATGCTGGGCGGTTGTTCCATGCTAAGCAGATCCCCTGTTGAACCCGTTCAAAGCACCGCAACCCCGCCAAAAGCGGAGTCGGAAAAACCGAAAGCGCCGCGTGCCGCACCGGTCCGAATTTACACCAACGCCGAAGAGTTAGTGGGTAAACCGTTCCGCGATCTTGGCGAAGTCAGCGGTGACTCCTGCCAGGCATCTAATCAGGATTCCCCGCCGAGCATCCCGACGGCACGTAAACGCATGCAGATTAACGCCTCTAAAATGAAGGCGAATGCTGTACTGCTGCACAGCTGCGAAGTCACCAGTGGAACGCCAGGCTGCTACCGTCAGGCTGTTTGCATCGGTTCCGCCCTTAACATCTCGGCTAAATGAGCAGTTTTCAGTTCGAGCAAATAGGCGTTATTCGCTCCCCCTATAAAGAAAAGTTCGCCGTCCCGCGCCAGCCTGGTCTGGTAAAAAGCGCCGACGGCGAACTGCATCTTGTTGCGCCCTATAATCAGGCCGATGCCGTTCGCGGTCTGGAAGCGTTCAGCCATTTGTGGGTAATCTTCGTCTTTCATCAGACGATGGCTGGCGGATGGCGCCCGACGGTTCGCCCTCCCCGTCTCGGCGGCAATGCCCGGATGGGCGTCTTCGCGACCCGCTCCACCTTTCGCCCTAACCCTGTCGGCATGTCGCTGGTTGAGTTGAAAGAGATTGTCTGTCAGAAAGAGAAAGTCATCCTGAAGCTGGGCAGCCTGGATCTGGTTGATGGTACGCCGGTTATTGATATCAAACCCTACCTGCCGTTTGCCGAGTCATTACCGGGCGCAACGGCCAGCTACGCGCAACAGGCGCCTGTGGCAGAGATGCACGTCAGCTTCACGGCCGACATTGACCAACAGCTTTCACGGCTTGAACAACGTTACCCGCAACTGAAAACATTTATCGGCGAAGTGCTGGCGCAAGATCCGCGTCCTGCCTATCGTAAAGGTGAAGAGACCGGTAAAACGTACGCCGTCTGGCTGCACGATTTCAACGTGCGCTGGCGCGTCACCGAAGAGGGTTTTGAAGTCTTTGCGCTGGAACCCCGCTAATTTCACGCCCTTCTCTTTTGACATCCCTTTCTCGCTGGTAAACTAAATCACTTTTTTTGTGTCAGGCTCGCGTTGAGCCTGTTCGATCGTCCAACTGGAACCGTAACAACATGCGTACTAGCCAATATCTGCTCTCCACTCTGAAGGAGACACCTGCCGACGCCGAGGTTATCAGCCATCAGCTGATGCTGCGCGCCGGGATGATCCGCAAGCTCGCCTCCGGGTTATATACCTGGCTGCCGACTGGCCTGCGCGTCCTGAAAAAAGTCGAAAACATCGTGCGTGAAGAGATGAATAACGCCGGTGCCATCGAGGTGTCAATGCCAGTGGTTCAGCCTGCTGACCTGTGGCAAGAGAGTGGTCGTTGGGAACAGTACGGCCCGGAACTGCTGCGTTTTGTTGACCGTGGCGAGCGTCCGTTCGTACTCGGCCCGACTCACGAAGAAGTTATCACCGACCTGATTCGTAACGAACTCAGCTCTTACAAACAGCTGCCGCTGAACTTCTTCCAGATCCAGACCAAATTCCGTGACGAAGTACGTCCGCGTTTCGGCGTAATGCGTTCCCGCGAGTTCCTGATGAAAGACGCCTACTCTTTCCATACCTCTCAGGAATCGCTACAGGAAACTTACGACGCGATGTATGCCGCTTACAGCAAAATCTTCAGCCGTATGGGCCTGGATTTCCGCGCGGTACAGGCAGACACGGGGTCTATCGGCGGTAACGCATCCCACGAGTTCCAGGTACTGGCGCAAAGCGGTGAAGATGATGTGATCTTCTCTGATTCTTCTGACTACGCGGCTAACATTGAGTTCGCCGAAGCCGTTGCGCCGAAAGCGCCGCGCGCGGCTGCCAGCCAGGAGATGACGCTGGTTGATACGCCAAACGCGAAAACCATCGCGGAGCTGGTTGAGCAGTTCAATCTGCCGATTGAGAAAACCGTCAAAACGCTGCTGGTGAAAGCGGTTGAAGGAAGCAGCTACCCGCTGGTTGCTCTGCTGGTACGTGGCGATCACGAACTGAACGAAGTGAAAGCGGAAAAACTGCCGCAGGTTGCCAGCCCGCTGACCTTCGCCACAGAAGAAGAGATTCGTGCGCTGGTGAAAGCCGGCCCGGGTTCTCTCGGCCCGGTGAATATGCCGGTTCCGGTGGTGATCGACCGTACCGTTGCAGTAATGAGCGATTTCGCGGCAGGCGCCAACATCGACGGTAAGCACTACTTCGGCATCAACTGGGATCGCGATGTCGCGACGCCAGAAGTCGCCGATATCCGTAACGTCGTGGCAGGCGATCCAAGCCCGGACGGCCAGGGCACGCTGCTGATTAAACGCGGCATCGAAGTGGGTCATATCTTCCAGCTGGGCACCAAGTATTCCGAAGCGCTGAAAGCCTCCGTACAGGGTGAAGATGGTCGTAACCAGATCCTGACGATGGGTTGCTACGGTATCGGGGTAACGCGCGTGGTGGCGGCGGCGATTGAGCAGAACTACGACGAACGCGGTATTGTATGGCCTGACGCCATTGCGCCATTCCAGGTTGCCATTCTGCCGATGAACATGCACAAGTCCTTCCGGGTGCAGGAACTGGCGGAAAAACTGTACGGTGAACTGCGCGCACAAGGCATCGAAGTGCTGATGGATGACCGTAAAGAGCGTCCTGGCGTCATGTTCGCGGATATGGAACTGATCGGCATCCCGCACACTATCGTGCTGGGCGACCGTAACCTGGACAACGACGATATTGAATACAAATACCGTCGTAACGGCGAGAAGCAGTTGATTAAAACTGGCGAGATCGTCGATTTCCTGGTGAAAGCCATCAAAGGCTAAACAAAAAAACCCCGCTGATGCGGGGTTTTTTAATGTCCAGACGGGGTCGATACCGCAATTACTTGCTGGAACAATCCTGTCCAGGAACGAATTTAATCTCTTTATCGGCCACCAGCGTTTTTACCTGCGCGCCCGTATCCGGGTTGGCTTCCTGCGTAAAGTGGCCTTCCACCGTTAATAATACCGGTTTTTCCGCAGCGCCTCGTGCCGCCAGATAATCACGTTCCAGCTGAGCATTGTTCGCCACCGGCATGCGTTTCCCGGTAGCGCAATCGGTAAAGGTCGCCGCATCCGCCATATAGAAATACATGCCGCGCACCGGCATTGGCGTTACGGGCAAACTGGCAGACACCGACTCAAGCGTGTAATTAAACTGCGACTCAATCGGATTACCTTCACGATCAAGCATTTCCAGAGCGTCGCCTTTCGCACGATAGTAAGACTTCTCGCCTTTGCTGTCGGTCAATACCAGTTTATCGGCTGTACGCGCCCAGGTGCCATACGAGGCAAACGAAGAGGGTTCTTCACGAACGCCCTGATAACGTTCATTCATCACCCATGTTCCATCTTTTTCCAGGAACAAAGAGGTTTCGATCCCTTCACAGTCTGCGCAAGGCAATACGCCACGCCAGCTTTGCTGCATCGGTTTTAATTCTGCCGTCTGCGTCGGCTGTAGCGCCTCCACTTCAGTACGATTATTACATCCGATCAAGGCAAAGAGCGTACATGCTGCCGCTACTGACAATATCGCTGTTTTCACCATAAATTCCTTATGAAATGTTATCCCCGCTCGTCACTCCTGAGGACGACGAACTCTACCGCGAAGCGCCTTCACTGTGGATTTTTGTGCCTTCGATGACAACCTGCGTTCTTTCGACGCGCGCGTAGGGCGGGTTGCCCGTCGGCTTTTTTGCACTGCGGTTAATTCTTTGATGACTGCCACCAGCCGGGCGATAGCCGCCTCCCGGTTGAGCTCCTGGCTGCGATACTCCTGCGCCTTGATAATAATGACGCCATCGCTGCTAATAAGATGATGGCTGGCAGCCAACAAACGTTCCTTATAATACTCTGGCAGGCCAGAGGCCCGAATGTCAAAGCGCAAATGGATAGCCGTTGAGGTCTTATTAACGTGCTGTCCACCCGCTCCCTGCGCACGAATGGCTGTGATTTCCAGCTCATTGTCGGGAATCGAGACATTTCGGGAGATGACAATCATGAAGGCTGTTGCCATGCAGCCAGATGAATTTCCAGATTATTCTGAGAATCCGACAGCCAGATGGCGCCATCCTGAATCGTTGCCTGCAACGTCATGGTTCGGCCGGCAAAATCACTCAGTTTCGCCAGTTGCTCATCATCCAGATACCACACGGACAGGTTAGCGTACTGCGCGCATTTACTCTGGTTCTGCTGCCACCAGATTTGCGCGGCACGACTATTATAGGCAAACAGCGCAACCTCCGCAGCCTGGGTACAGGCTTTCTTAATGCGGCGCTCATCCGGCAGCCCCAGCTCAACCCATAAATCAATCCCCAGATGGTCGTTACGCAGCCATGCCTCAGGCTCATCTTCTGCGCTCAGACCACGCGTGAACTGTAGGCGCTCATCGGCATATTTAATCCAGGCCAGAAGGCGCAGCATCATGCGCTCCTGCGTTTCAGAAGGGTGACGCGCCAGCGTCAATGCCGCGTCAAGAAACTGGTTGCGGTCAAGATCCGCCACATTGACTACGGCTTTATAAATCGTCGCTTTAAGCGCCATGAGAGAACTCCTTTCGAATCAGGGACACATTGTAGCGAAATCTGCGTCAAAAGGCTGTTAACGGATGTCGTATACCTGCGCCGTCAACCTGCTGATATTGCCTGGATGGGTATGTTATAGTCACCTTGCTAAACAGAGTTTATCTTCGTAGGCTTAGACTTGCATCCACGGTTAAGTCAGAGTGCTGACAGGAGGGCATGTGGAAAAATATTGTGAGTTAATACGCAAGCGGTATGCGGAAATCGCCAGCGGAGACTTAGGGTATGTCCCGGATGCGCTGGGTTGTGTATTGAAAGTGCTTAATGAAGTGGCAGCAGACGATGCCCTTTCAGAGTCGGTCAGGGAAAAGGCGGCATATGCTGCCGCGAACTTACTGGTGAGCGATTATGTCAATGAATGAAACGTATCAACCCATCAACTGCGATGATTACGATAATCTTGAGCTCGCCTGCCAGCATCATCTGTTACTGACGCTGGAACTTAAGGATGGAGAAGTTTTACAGGCGAAAGCCAACGATCTGGTGTCGCGCAAAAACGTGGAATATCTGATCGCGGATGTCGCCGGTGAAACACGCGAGCTGCGTCTGGACAAAATTACCAGCTTCAGTCATCCACAAATCGGTACTGTAATCGTCAGCGAATCCTGATTCTTTTGTTGCCGGATGGCGGTGCAAGCACCTTATCCGGCCTACTTTCCATGCGATACGTAGGCCTGATAAGCGCAGCGCCATCAGGCATTACGCGATGACGACGTCTCTTCCTTCCATTCCAGCCTGACGCCTGCTCTCTCCTCCGCCAGACCATCACAGGTAACAAAAATACCTGCGGCAGCAATCAACGTCTCGCCATAAAACAGCAGCGGCGTGGTATCCCGCCGCCAGGGCGGTACGCCCAGCTCCTGCCAGATTTTCTTTAGCTTACGCCCGCCATTGCGCCCGATAATATGCAGTAACCCAGATGCCTTAAAGCGTATGCTAACCGGCTCGTCGGCACGCGGCATGCGCAGGTCGTCTCCTGGAACGAGCCGCACCGTCCCAAGTCCAACGGGCAGCGATAACGGTGTTTGCCACGATGACCACGGGATCACCGTCGCGCTTTGGCCGGTAACGGATTTTATCCACCATAGCTGTGACTGATAACGGCGAATGTCGTACTCGCCAAAGCGCAAACAGGGAGCGGCGTCCTCACGCGCCAGCGCCACCTCCTGCCAGATACGTTCCAGCCCGTCTCGGGAAGGCATCGGCGCATGCTTCGCGGCCAGCCAGCGGCGCAATAGCGCAGCACGTCGCGGGCCGCTCATCGCCATTAACGGCGCTAACTGCAATGCTCCATCAGCGGTGATACAGCCCGCTAAATCCTCTGCCAGAAGCTCATCCAGCAGGCGCTCCTGTTCTGCGCAAAGCGCGGCGCTACGGGCAGTCGCTTCAGCAAAATGCGGCCAGCGTTGTTGCAGCAGCGGTAGCACCCTAAGGCGCAGGAAATTACGATCGTAGACATCATCCTGATTGCTTTCATCCTCAATCCAGCGCAGCGCATAGCGTTTTGCCCACTGCTCCAGCGCCGCACGGGTTTCCCCAAGTAACGGGCGGATCAGCTGCGTTCCGGCAAACGACGAGCGTTCCCCCATAGCGGACAATCCCGCCGGGCCGCTGCCACGCTTCAACGCCAGCAGAAACGTTTCACATTGATCGTCAAGATGCTGGGCCGTGACCAGGACTTCACCGGGATGCAGCGCCTGCGCAAAGGCCGCGTATCGCGCCTGGCGCGCCTGAGCCTCAATCCCCAACCCCTCATCCTGAAGCTGCACTCGTCGGACAACCAGCGGCACCTGCCACTGCTGGCACACAGCCTCGCAATGCGTCACCCAACTATCGGCATGGGAGCTTAACCCATGATGAATATGGATGGCGCGCAGCGTGACATCAGGCTGCTGTTCTCGCCATTGCACCAGTTGATGCAGCAGTACGGTAGAATCCAGCCCGCCGCTAAAGGCCACCAGAATCTGGCGGTATGGCAGGAGTGACGCGTTCAGGGTGAGTGTTGTCATGATCATTGCTTAACTGTGGCACTGCCCGGCACGTTACCGGGCAGAAACCGTGATGACAAGCTTTACTGCTCATACAGTTCGAGCGGCAGTCCGTCTGGATCGTTGAAAAAGGTAAAACGTTTATTCGTAAACGGGTCAACGCGAACCGGCTCGCATTTAACGTTGTTCGCCTCCAGATGCGCTACCGCTTTGTCTACGTCTTCCACGCTGAACGCCAGATGCCGCAGACCGCAGGCCTCCGGTCGGCTCGGTCGCGCAGGCGGGAAGGGAAAAGAAAAAAGCTCAATCACATATTGCCCGTTTAACGCCAGGTCGCCTTTCCAGGAATCACGTTCTTCCCGGTACGCTTCACTCAACAGCGTGAAGCCCAGTACGTCACAATAAAACGTTTTGCTCGCCGCATAATCCGTCGCAATAATCGCAATATGGTGAACCTGTTTTAATCCCAGCATAGCGTCTCCTTAATGTGTTATCAGCACGTTACCCGCCTTGCCGTCGCGAGGGCAAGCCATCATGCCGTTTTTAAGACTCTCACTCGGTAAACGCCATCCTCATCCTGTTTTGCGCCATGAATATCGGTCTCAAAGCCAGGGTAATGGTGGCCGATGGAACACAGCATCAGCAGAAAATCGAGTACCGCACGGCTCGCTTCGGTGATCATCTCCCCCGGCATCAGCAACGGCACGCCAGGCGGATACGGCAGCACCATACTGGCGGAAATACGCCCCACCAGTTGATCAATCGCGATAGTCTCCACTTCGCCTTTTATCTGCCTCTGCCAGGCCTGATGCGGCGTCATTTTCATTTCGGGCAATGTGTCGAACGCCCGTAGCATCAACCCGGAAAGATCGTGCTGGCGGATCAGTTTATGGATACCCTGCGCCAGATCCTGAATCCGCATATTACGATAAAAATCGGGATCTTCGGCGTACAGATCCGGCAGCATATTTTTAACGCGCAGATTAAGATCGTAAGCGCGTTTAAACTCCGTCAGGCCGCGCAGCAATCCCATCGCCCGGGTTTTATCAATACCAATACTGAACAGGAACAGCAGGTTATAAGGCCCGGTTTTTTCTACCACCACGCCGCGCTCATCAAGGAACTTCGCCACCAGCGCGGCGGGGATCCCCTCCTCGCTCATGTTACCCTGCTCATCCATACCGGGCGTCAAAATGGTGACTTTCACCGGATCGAGAAACATATGGTCGGCATCCGCATCGGTAAAACCGTGCCACTCCTCGCCGGGCGCAACGGGCCAGCATTCCGCTTCATCCACCTCTTCCGGTTGCCAGATATCAAAGAACCAGCCTTCCGACTCTTCGCGCAGCCGCTGTACCTCTTTGCGAAAATGAAGCGCCCGCTCCACGGAGCGATTGATCAATCGTTTACCCGGATTGCCACGCAGCATTGCCGCAGCCGTCTCAATCGACGCCACGATGGGGTAGCTTGGCGATGTTGAGGTGTGCATCATAAACGCTTCATTAAAGGTATCTTCATCGTAATCCCCTTTAATGTGAATAAGCGATGCCTGAGACAGCGCCGCCAGCATTTTATGCGTCGACTGCGTTTCGAAGATGACTTTTCCCGGCACCCGCTCGCCGCTCATCCCGCTTTTCCCCTGATAAATCGGGTGAAAATGGGTATAGGGCACCCAGGCCGAGTCGAAATGGATCGAAGGGACATCCAGCGTTTGTTTAATCCAGTTGGTGTTGTACAGCAGGCCGTCATAGGTCGAGTTGGTGATAACCGCATGTACCGGCCACTGCGCCTGCGCCGTCTCCGAAACCTTATGTTCAATACTCTCACGCGTAAATTCACGCTTAGGAATGCCCCCCAGAATACCGAGTGCGTTGCGCGTGGGTTTCAGCCAGAGGGGCACCACATCGCTCATCATCAACAGGTGCGCGAGAGATTTATGGCAGTTACGGTCAATCAGCAGCGTGCTGCCCGACGGCGCCGCGTACATGCCGACAATTTTGTTCGATGTGGAGGTGCCGTTGGTCACCATATAACTCTGCTCGGCGCCGAAGGTGCGGGCAATATACTCTTCCGCCTCCAGGTGCGGCCCGGTATGGTCCAGCAGCGAACCCAGTTCGGTCACGGAAATAGACACATCCGCTTTTAGCGTATTCCCTCCGAAGAAGTCATAAAACAGACAGCCAATCGGGCTTTTCTGGTAAGCGGTTCCCGCCATATGTCCCGGCGTACAGAAGGTATACTTCCCTTCCTTCACATAGGTAAACAGCGCCCGGGTGAACGGCGGCGTGATGTTATCAAGGTATTCATTCGTATACTGGCGGATGCGGGTTGCAATATCTTCTGACTGGCCGAGCGCGTATTCAAAAAACCACAGTGCCATACGCATATCATGCACGCTGACATCCATCGTCGAATGCGTATTGATAAACGCATACAACGGCAGGTATTCATTTAGCTGGTTGATATCGCTACACAAATCGAGGCTGTACTCATCCCAGTCAAAAATGACGCCACAGATTCGCGGATTGTGTTCAATGAATTTCAGCAGGTCGACGCTATTTTGCGGCCAGATAATCTGAAACCCCTGAGACTGTAGGGCAAGCTCAAGTTCCTTGATGGGTTCGTCTTTATAAAAAACGCCATGCGGCCCCATGATGGCAATGATATTCATGCGTTCCTCCTGGAAAAACCTTAGCTAATCATAGCCTGGTCAAACCGCAGATAAAAAAAAGGGCCACAAAATGTGACCCTTTTTACTCCATGTCCGATAAGCGCAAGCGCCATCGGGCATTGATGATATTTACGCGTAGCCGTAGCTCATCAGGCGCTGATAACGACGGTTTTTCAAATCGTCTTTGCTCAACACGTCGAGATCGGCGAGATCGGCCAGCAGTTGCGCTTTCAGAGAAGCCGCCATCGCTTCCGGGTTACGGTGCGCGCCACCCAGCGGTTCCTGAATGATGGAATCAATCAGCTTCAGCTCTTTCAGGCGCGGCGCGATAATACCCATCGCTTCGGCGGCCAGCGGCGCTTTGTCCGCGCTTTTCCACAGAATGGACGCACAGCCTTCCGGGGAGATAACGGAATAGGTGCTGTACTGCAACATATTCACTTTATCGCCCACGCCAATCGCCAGCGCGCCGCCGGAACCCCCTTCGCCAATAACGGTACAAATCACCGGTACGCTCAGGCGTGACATTTCACGCAGGTTACGGGCGATCGCTTCAGACTGACCGCGTTCTTCCGCGCCCACGCCAGGGTAAGCGCCAGGGGTGTCGATAAAGGTAATGATCGGCATGTTGAAACGCTCAGCCATTTCCATCAGACGCAGCGCTTTGCGATACCCTTCAGGTGCCGGCATGCCGAAGTTACGACGGATTTTCTCTTTCGTTTCACGGCCTTTCTGATGACCAATAATCATCACTGGACGACCATCCAGACGCGCGATGCCGCCGACGATAGCTTTATCATCCGCATAGGCGCGATCGCCCGCCAGTTCGTCAAATTCATCAAACGCCAGGCGAACATAATCCAGGGTGTATGGACGTTGCGGATGGCGCGCCAGTTGAGCAACCTGCCATGCGCCAAGATCGGCAAAGATTTTGCGCGTCAGTTCTACGCTTTTTTCACGCAGACGATGCACTTCTTCATCGATATTAATATCCAGTTTCTCGTCCTGGCGGCTTACCGCTGTCAGAGAATCGATTTTCGCTTCCAGCTCTGCAATCGGCTGTTCAAAATCAAGGAAATTCAGACTCATAGTATTCCTGTATTAGTCAAACTCCAGTTCCACCTGCTCCGAACCAATGAGGCCACGGAGATCGTTTAGCAAACGATCGCTCGGAGAGACACGCCACGTCGCGCCAAAACGCAACCGCGCGCGTGCATCCGCCCTCTGATAGTAGAGATGTACTGGAATTGTCCCCGAGCGGTGGGGTTCCAGAGACTGACGGAGTCGGTTTAAAAGCTGGTCATCAATTTGCCTGTCCGTCAGCGAGATAGCAAGCCCGCGAGCATATTTTTCCCGGGCTTCGTCAATATCCATGACTTCACGGGCCATCATTTTAAGCCCGCCGCTGAAGTCATCAAAGCTGACCTGTCCGCTGACGATAAGTATGCGGTCTTTTTCCAGCAATTGCTGATATTTATCCAGAGCGTCGGTAAACAGCATAACCTCCAGACGTCCAGAGCGGTCATCCAGCGTACAGATGCCGATACGATTGCCGCGCTTGGTGACCATAACCCTTGCAGCAATCACGAGCCCCGCAGCCGTGGTGACTTTACCACGTTCTGTCGGATGCATGTCTTTCAGCCGGTAGCCTCCGACATAGCGCTCAATTTCTTTTAAATACTGATTGATAGGGTGTCCCGTCAGGTAAAGCCCCAACGTTTCACGTTCCCCGTCCAGCACCACCTGTTCCGGCCACGGCTGGCAGCTGGCATAGGATTGTTCAATTTGTTCCGGCTCTTCCGCCAGTACGCCAAACATATCCGCCTGCCCAATCGCTTCCGCTTTGGCATGCTGATCGGCGGCTTTCAGCGCGTCGCCCAGCGAGTTCATCAGCGCGGCGCGGTGCGGCCCAAGGCGGTCAAACGCCCCGGACATGATCAGTTTTTCCAGTACCCGGCGGTTGAGCTTTTTCGTGTCCGTGCGGGCGCATAAATCAAACAGCTCGCGGAAGTAACCGTCTTTATTGCGCGCCTCGATGATAGCTTCAATCGGGCCTTCACCCACGCCTTTGATCGCGCCGATGCCGTAAACAATTTCGCCGTCGTCGTTAACGTGGAAGTGATACAGCCCTGAGTTGATATCCGGCGGCAGGATTTTAAGCCCCATGCGCCAGCATTCATCCACCAGACCGACCACTTTTTCGGTGTTGTCCATATCGGCGGTCATTACCGCCGCCATAAACTCTGCCGGGTAGTGCGCTTTCAGCCACAGCGTCTGGTAAGACACCAGCGCATAGGCGGCGGAGTGCGATTTGTTAAACCCGTACCCGGCGAACTTTTCCACCAGGTCGAAGATTTTTATCGCCAGCTCGCCGTCGATGCCGTTCTTTCTGGCGCCCTCTTCAAAGACGGAACGTTGTTTCGCCATCTCTTCCGGCTTTTTCTTACCCATCGCACGACGCAGCATATCCGCGCCGCCAAGGGTGTAACCGGAAAGCACCTGGGCAATCTGCATAACCTGTTCCTGGTACAGGATGATGCCGTAGGTCGGCTCCAGTACGGGTTTCAGGCTTTCATGCTGCCATTGCACGTCTGGATAGGAAATCTCTTCACGGCCATGCTTACGGTCGATGAAGTTATCCACCATGCCCGACTGCAACGGGCCGGGGCGGAACAACGCCACCAGCGCGATCATATCTTCGAAGCAGTCAGGTTGCAGACGCTTAATCAGATCTTTCATGCCACGGGATTCAAGCTGGAAGACCGCCGTGGTTTCCGAGCGTTGCAGCATGTCGAAACTTTTCTTGTCATCCAGCGGGATCGCCGCGATATCCAACGGCGGTTCGCCATTCTTCTCGCGGCGGGCGTTGATCATCTCCAGCGCCCAGTTAATGATGGTGAGCGTGCGCAGCCCCAGGAAGTCGAATTTGACCAGCCCGGCGTATTCCACGTCGTTTTTATCAAACTGCGTTACCGGGTGCTGACCGGCCTCATCACAGTACAGCGGCGCAAAATCGGTGATTTTAGTCGGCGCGATAACCACGCCACCGGCGTGCTTACCGGCGTTACGCGTGACGCCTTCCAGCTTGCGCGCCATATCGATCAGCGCTTTAACTTCCTCATCCGCCTCGTAAATTTCCGGCAGTTGCGGTTCCGCCTCAAACGCTTTCGCCAGCGTCATGCCCGGGTCAGGCGGCACCAGTTTCGAGATACGATCCACGAAACCATATGGGTGCCCCAGCACGCGCCCCACATCGCGGATAACCGCTTTCGCCGCCATCGTACCGAAGGTAATAATCTGAGATACCGCATCGCGGCCGTACATGTCCGCTACGTGTTCGATAACCTGGTCGCGTTTCTCCATGCAGAAGTCAACGTCGAAGTCAGGCATGGAGACACGTTCCGGGTTAAGGAAACGTTCGAACAGCAGGTCGAATTCCAGCGGATCAAGGTCGGTAATTTTCAGCGCATAGGCCACCAGCGACCCCGCACCGGAACCGCGCCCCGGCCCTACCGGTACGCCGTTATCTTTCGACCACTGGATAAACTCCATCACGATGAGGAAGTAGCCAGGGAACCCCATCTGGTTAATAACCTGAAGTTCAATGTCCAGACGTTCGTCATAGGGGGGACGCTTCTCTTTACGCACCGCTTCGTCAGGGAACAGGAATTCGAGACGTTCTTCCAGACCCTCTTTCGATTTCTTGACCAGGAAGTCTTCGGTGGTCATGTCGCCCGTCGGAAACTGCGGCAGGAAGTATTCGCCCAGACGGACGGTCACGTTACAGCGTTTGGCTATCTCAACGCTGTTTTCCAGCGCTTCCGGGATGTCGGAGAACAGTTCGCACATCTCGTCTTCGCTACGCATATATTGCTGCGGCGAATAGTTACGCGGGCGTTTAGGATCGTCGAGCGTAAAACCATCGTGAATAGCCACGCGGATTTCGTGCGCGTCAAAGTCCTCGCTGTTAATAAAGCGGACATCATTCGTTGCGACAACCGGCAAGCCACGCGTTTCCGCCAGCTCAACCGCCGCATGCAGATACGTTTCCTCATCCTGCCGACCCGTGCGGATCAGCTCCAGATAGTAGCGGTCGGAGAAATGTTCTTCATAGAAGGCGACGCATTCGTCCACCAGCGCACTGTTGCCGCGCAACAAACTGCGGCCCACATCGCCCATCCGGCCACCGGAAAGCAAAATCAGACCGTCTTTTAATTCAGTCAGCCATTCCCTGTCGATCACCGGCCCTTCTGCGCCGTAGCCACGCTGATAGGCTTTTGAGATCAACAGAGTAAGATTCTGATAGCCCGTATTATTTGCCGCCAGCACGGTCAACTGGCAAAGTTCATCTCCCAGCGGAGTGCCGCGAACATGGAAATCAGCGCCGACAATGGGCTTAATCCCTGCGCCGTGGCCCGTTCCGTAGAACTTCACCAGACCGCAAAGGTTGGTAAAATCGGTGATCGCCAGCGCAGGCATGCCTAACGCGGCCGCCTTTTTTACCAGCGGCCCGGTTTTCGCCAGCCCATCGATCATGGAGTAGTCGCTGTGCACCCGCAGGTGGACGAAACGTGGTTCAGACATCTTCAGATTCCCGTTTACTTAATCTCGACACAAGAATCAGGACGCGAGTCCCAGGGCGCGTTTGACAGGAGCAAAACTACGTCGATGATGCTCCGTCGCACCATGTTCAGCAAGCGCCGCCAGATGAAAAGCGGTCGGATACCCTTTGTGCTGGGCAAAACCATACTGTGGGAAAATACCGTCCAGCGCCGCCATTTCGGCATCGCGCGTCACTTTCGCAATAATAGATGCCGCGCTGATCTCGGCCACACGGCTGTCGCCTTTCACCACCGCCATAGAGGGCACGGGCAGTGCCGGACAGCGGTTGCCGTCAATCAGCACATATTCCGGCGCAATATGCAAACCGGCAACAGCGCGCTGCATCGCCAGCATCGTGGCGTGCAAAATATTTAGTTCATCAATTTCATGAGGTTCCGCGCGTCCCAGACTCCAGCTTAACGCTTTTTCTTTGATTTCATCATACAGCGCCAGACGGCGCTTTTCTGAGAGCTTCTTGGAATCATTGAGACCCACGATTGGGCGAGCCGGATCGAGGATCACAGCGGCCGTCACCACCGCGCCGACCAGCGGGCCGCGTCCAACCTCATCCACACCCGCGACCAACTGCGTATGCGGATAAACAAATTCGATCATTGTGCTAACTCCAGGACAGCGTCCGCCGCTTGCTCATCGGCATTGCAACGGATTTGCTGGTGCAACTCGCGGAAGGTGTCATGCATCGCATGGCTGGTTTTGCCATTCGCCAGCAGCGGCAGCAAGGCCTCTGCAAGCGCATGCGGCTCACACTCTTCCTGCAACAGCTCTTTGACTAATTCTCTTCCCGCCAGCAGATTAGGCAGCGAAACATAATCGGTCTTTACCAGGCGCTTCGCCAGCCAGAAGGTAAAGGGTTTCATCCGATACCCCACCACCATCGGGCATTTCGCCAGCATACACTCCAGCGCCGCCGTACCAGACGCCAGCAATGCGGCGTCGCTGGCCACCATCGCTTCACGTCCCATTCCGTCGAGCAGATGCACGGAAAGCTCCGGCGCAACCTCAGCTTTAATGCGCTCAAACTGCTCGCGGCGTTTGGCGTTCACCAGCGGTACGACAACTTCAAGGTCAGGATAGGTCTGACGCAGCAGCTGCGCGGTTTTCAGGAAGTCCGCGCTCAGCATCTCCACTTCCGCGCCACGGCTACCGGGCAGTAGCGCCAGGCAGTGTGCATCATGCGAGATTCCCAGCACATCACGCGCGGCGTTTTTATCCGGGTCCAGCGGCATAGCGTCCGCCATCGTATGCCCGATAAAACGGCATGGCACGTTAAACTTGTCGTAAAACGCTTTTTCGAAAGGCAGAAAAGCCAGCACCATATTGGTGGATCTGCCTATTTTGAAAACGCGTTTCTGTCGCCACGCCCAGACGGACGGACTGACATAATGGATGGTTTTTATACCCTGCTTTTTCAGGTTGCCTTCAAGGGTAATATTGAAGTCCGGCGCATCAATGCCGACAAAAACATCCGGCTGAAGCTCGGTAAAGCGGCGGGTCAAATCGGCACGAATATGCAATAAGCGACGCAGGCGACCAAGCACTTCAACAATGCCCATTACCGCCAGCTCTTCCATCTCATACCAGGCTTCGCAGCCCTCAGCCTGCATACGCGGCCCCGCCACGCCGACGAAACGCGCGTTGGGCACGCGCGCCTTCAGCGCGCGAATTAAGCCTGCACCAAGAATATCGCCGGAGGTTTCTCCGGCGACCAGGGCTATCGTTAAGGGACGCTGTTCCGCCATTAACGAATCAGACCGCGCGTTGAGCGGGCAAAGAAATCGCTAAAGAGTTGCACTTCCGGGTACTGCTTCGCCAGTTCGGCAATTTCCGGTTTAGCTTCATCCAGCGTTTTGCCGCTGCGGTACAACGCTTTGTAAGCGTTGCGGATCGCGGTGATCGCTTCGCGGGTGAAACCGCGACGCTTCAGCCCTTCGATGTTAACGCCAAACGGCGTCGCGTGATTGCCCTGAGCAATAACGTACGGCGGAACGTCCTGAGCAACGCCAGAACAGCCGCCAACCATCACATGTGCGCCAATGGTGCAGAACTGGTGCACTGCGGTCATGCCGCCGATGATGACAAAATCATCCAGCGAAACGTGGCCCGCAAGCGTAGCGTTATTGGCCAGAATACAGCGGTTGCCTACTGTACAATCGTGCGCCACATGGGCATTGATCATCAGTAAGTTATCGCTGCCCACCTTCGTCAACCCACCACCCTGCACTGTGCCACGATGAATGGTGACGCTTTCGCGAATGCGGTTACGATCGCCAATTTCCACACGGGTCGGTTCGCCAGCATATTTCAGATCCTGGTTTACTTCACCGATGGAGGCGAACTGATAAATCTCGTTATCGCGACCAATTTTTGTATGGCCATTCACGACAACGTGAGACTTCAGTACGGTACCCTCACCAATTTCGACATGGGGTCCAACAATACAAAAAGGACCAATATGAACATTAGCGCCAATACAGGCGCCGTCTTCCACAATGGCGGTTGGATGAATAAAGGCGGATTTATCAATCACGTATCAGGCCTCCCGGCTACGAGCACACATCATGGTTGCTTCGCACACGACTTTGCCATCGACCAGAGCAACCCCTTTAAAGCGGGTCAGGCCACGGCGCGTTTTCTCGAAAGTCACTTCCATGATCATCTGATCGCCAGGCACGACAGGACGCTTAAAGCGCGCTTCGTCAATACCCGCGAAGTAATACAGTTCACCCGGCTCCAGTTTTCCAACGCTTTTAAACGCCAGAATCCCTGTTGCCTGCGCCATCGCTTCCAGAATCAGCACACCCGGAAAAATCGGTTTACCCGGGAAATGGCCCTGGAAGAAAGGCTCATTTACGGAGACATTCTTCACTGCGCGCAGAAAACGACCTTCTTCAAAGTCCAGCACACGGTCAACCAGCAAAAACGGAAAACGGTGCGGCAGAAGTTCTAAAATCTCTTCAATATGCAGAGTATGAGTGTTAGTAGTCAAAATACTCTTCCTGTCCAAATATACTAAAAGGCAATAATAACACGGCCTGCCGCAATCATATGAATGTGACAGGCCGTAAAAGGATGGCACTACAGGTGGAACGCTAGTCTTGTTGATTAACCTTGCGCTCAATCGCTTTGAGACGCTTGCTCATATCATCAATGTTCATCACCAGTGCAGCGGTTTTACGCCATACTTTGTTAGGCTGCAACGGAATGCCTGAAGAATAGACGCCAGGCTCAGTGATAGGACGCATGACCATCCCCATACCCGTCACCGTGACTTTATCGCATATTTCCATATGCCCGTTAATCACACTGGCCCCGCCAATCATGCAGTAACGGCCAATCTTCAGGCTGCCCGCCATAATGACGCCACCGGCAACCGCCGTATTGTCGCCAATCACAACGTTATGTGCAATCTGGCACTGGTTATCAATGATAACGCCGTTGCCGATCACAGTGTCATCCAGCGCGCCACGGTCAATCGTCGTACAGGCGCCGATCTCAACACGATCGCCAATAATGACGCGACCAAGCTGCGGGATCTTCACCCAGTTACCCCGATCGTTAGCGTAACCAAAACCGTCTGCGCCGACGACAGTGCTCGACTGGATCAGGCAATTCTCACCGATCTGAATGTCGTGGTAAATCGTTACATTCGCCCACAGACGCGAACCTGCACCGATTTTTGTGTTTTTCCCGACGAAGCAACCTGCGCCGATAATCACGTTATCGCCCAGTTCTACGCCAGACTCAATGACCGCATTCGCGCCAACTGAAACATTGTTACCCAGCGTCGCTGTCGCATCGATCGCTGCACTCGGTGCAATATTCTGCGCAGGCTGCGGCGTGGTATCTAAAATTTGCGCCATTCGCGCATACGTCAGGTAGGGGTTCTTCACTACCAACGCAGCACTCTTAGCAAAAGGAAGATCGTCCTGCGTCATGACAACGGCAGAAGCCTGGCATACGCCTAAGTGTTCACGGTATTTAGGATTCACCATGAACGTGATGTGGCCTGTTTGCGCAGATTGCATGGACGCAACGCCGGTGATGACGATATCGCCATCACCGTGTAATTCTGCATCCAACTGCTCTGCTAAATCAGCCAGTCGAATTGAAGGCATTACTTATTTAACCTGTTTCAGTACGTCAGCAGTGATGTCTTTCACGTCGCTGCTGTTATAAGCAACGGTGTTGGCATCAACGACCAGATCGATGCTCTGGCTGTTAGCAACGGATTTCACAGCAGTCTGGATACGGGTAACCAGTTTGCCACGCTCTTCGTTGGAACGACGCGCGCGATCCTGTTCAAAAGCCTGGGCTTTCTGAGAGAAAGTCTGGCGTTGAGCCATCACGTCTTTTTCCAGCTTAGTACGTTCGCTACCTGCTTTCATGGACTGCAAACGCTGCATTTTAGATTGCAGATCGGTTTCCATACGCTGCAATTCGCTGGCACGGCCTTTGAACTCGTTTTCCAGCGTGTTAGAAACACCCGTCTTCTGTGCGACCTGTTGGAACAGGCTACCCATATTAACGATCGCAATTTTGTCAGCAGCCTGTGCGGACGTTACCATCGCTAAACCGAGACCTGCAGCTAATAACCACTTTTTCACAATAAACTCCTTACCATCCCATTTGTGCCCGCAGGCACAGTTCTTTGCGTGGCCAGGCGATCTCAGACGAGATCGCCAAAAGTCATCGCTACACTACCATTACATTCCTTTGCACAGAACAATTACCAGGTCTTACCAATGTTAAACTGGAACTGTTCCGATTTGTCTCCATCGTACTTTTTGAACGGCTGGGCGTAGGAGAAGACCAACGGCCCCAATGGGGACATCCATTGTAATGCGATACCAGCAGACATACGGATATTACTCGGATCGCTGTAGTCCGGGTAACCGGCATACGCGTTCGAATCCCAGTTCGTATCCCAGACAGTACCTACGTCCCAGAAGAAGGAGGTACGAACCGAGTTAGCGTACTTGTCGCTAATAAACGGCGTCGGGGTGATGAATTCGAGGCTGGCGACAGCCATAGCGTTACCGCCTACTGCGTCATCAGACTTACATGGCGCAGTTTCAGTGCTCTTACAATCGTTATCGTAGTCGTCATCACCGTCATGACGGCTGCTCGCCGGGTAGTACACCGCTTTTGGACCGATAGTATTGGACTGGAAGCCACGCACGGTGCTTGAGCCACCGGCATAGAAGTTCTCATAGAACGGCATCTCTTTGCCGCCAATACCGTCACCATAACCCCAACGAGTACGACCCAGAACTACCCATTTGTGATCGTCATCGATCGGCACATAGGTCGCGGTATCCAGCGTCGCTTTGTAGTATTCGTTATCAGAGCCCGGGATGGTCACTTTACCATTCAGGTTGACACGCGTACCTTCCGTCGGGAAGAAGCCACGGTCCAGCTTGTTATAAGTCCAACCGTAGTTGAAGGTGAAGTCGTTAGCACTGAATGAGTTGCGGTCATTCGTATTGGACGGATATTCACCCATCGAGTTCAGGTAACGCCACATGGCAACCTGCGGCTGCATGTTGGACAAGGAGTTATGTACATAACCTAAACCTGCACGCAGCGTGTTGTACTCGTTAATCGGGAAGCCCAGCGTAACGTCCGTACCATAACTTTTGTTGGTATAGTCGGACAGATCCGCATCATCTGCCTGGAAGTCATTATAGAAGATACGGCCGCCGAGGCTGACGCCATCAACGGTGAAGTATGGGTTAGTGACAGACAGTTCAGTATAGGTCTGGTAGTCGTTTTTGGTTCCGTTAATACCCACGGAATAACCCGTACCTAACCAGTTGTCCTGCTGAACGCCCGCCTGGAAGCTCACGCCGCTTTCTGTGCCGTAACCAATACCGAAGTTAAAGCTACCGGTGTTACGCTCTTTCACTTTATAGACGACGTCAACCTGGTCCGGGCTGCCCGGAACGCGCTGCGTGTCGGTATCGACGGTTTCAAAGTAACCCAGACGGTTCAGACGCTCTTTACCCTGATCGACCAGATCGCTGCCTAACCATGCCCCTTCCATCTGGCGCATTTCGCGACGCAGGACGGAATCTTTCGAGGTGTCGTTGCCTTCAAAACGGATCTTACGCACGTAGAAACGGTTACCCGCATCAACGTTCACACGTAATTTAACGGTTTTGTCGGCATCATTGATTTCAGGCTGCGACTGCACGCGCGGGTAGGCATAGCCATAACGACCAAGAAGTTTCTTGATGTCGTCTTCCATTTTGGTCACTTTGGTACCGTTATAGAGTTCGCCTGGTTCGATCTTCGTCAGGTTCTCAATCTCGGCGGAGTGTCCAGCCAGGTTACCGCTCACCTGCACACCGGAAAGCTTGTACTGATCGCCTTCGGTGATATTAACGGTGATGTAGATGCCTTTCTTATCCGGCGTCAGGCTGACCTGCGTCGAATCGATGTTGAAACGGGCATAACCACGATCCAGATAGTAGCTGCGCAGCGTCTCAAGGTCGCCAGCCAGTTTCTGTTTCTGGTATTTACGATCGCCCACGACGTTCCACCACGGCACTTCATCGCGCAGCTGGAAGTGAGAAATGAGTTCGTCAGTGCTGAAGGCATGGTTGCCGACGATATTGATCTGTTGGATCTTCGCCGATACACCCTCCTGGAACACCAGTTTGAGGTCCACACGGTTACGCGGCAACGGCGTGACGACCGCTTTTACGCTGGCGCTGTATTTACCAACGCTGTAGTAGAAGTCTTCCAGTCCTTTTTCGATATCAGAGAGCGTGGTGCGATCCAGTGATTCGCCAACACGCACGCCAGACGCCTCAAGGTTCTGCTTCAGCATGTCATCTTTCACCGATTTGTTACCGGAGAAAGTGATGCTGGCAATCGTCGGACGTTCTTTTACCTGAACCAGAAGCGTATCACCATCGCGCAGGACGCGGACATCCTCGAAGTTGCCAGTGGCGAACAGAGCACGAATGGTATTACTGATATCTTCATCATTAACCGTGTCGCCTGTGCGCACCGGCATACTGAGGAGGGCCGCACCAACGGCGACTCGCTGTAGGCCTTCGAAATGAATGTCCTTCACCACGAACCCTTCAGCACCGTATACGGTGGCGCTGCTAAACAGCAGCGACGCTATGAGCAACTTTTTCATCGCCATCGTTATTATGCGTTCTTCCTAACTAACTCTCTTACAACCGAGAGAAATCATTGAAAAGTGCAAGCCCCATTAACAACACCAGCAAAATCGCGCCAATGCGGTAACTAAAGTCTTGAACCCGCTCGGATACCGGCCCGCCCTTCAGCTTTTCAATCGCCAGGAACAGCAGATGCCCCCCGTCAAGAACGGGCAGCGGAAACAGGTTGATTATCCCTAAGTTCACGCTGATAAGCGCAAGAAACATCAGGTAATAAATGCCCCCAAATTCCGCTGACATCCCAGCCCCCTGAGCGATAGAAATCGGCCCACTGAGGTTGTTCAGTTTCACATCACCGGTTATCAATTTTCCCAGCATACTGACCGTCAGCTTCATCAACTGCCACGTCTTGTCCGTGGCTTCGAGGATGGCGCTGAATGGCCCATACTGGCGTACAGTCTTGTACTCATCCGGCAGAGGAATAATTTTAGGCACAACACCCGCAAAACCTTCTGCCTTTCCGTTAACCGGCTTTGTATCCGGGATTAACGTCAAAGACAAGGAACTCCCCTGCCTTTCAATTTCCAGCGCTAACGGCTTATCTGGATTGTTGCGCACAAGCGTCACAAACGTCATCCATTGCGTTAACGACTGACCATCGACTTTAACGATCCTGTCGCCTGCTTGCAAACCCGCCTTACTTGCAGCGGAGTTCGCCTGCACTTCTGACAGCACCGGTTCGATCTGTGGACCACGCGGCCGAATCCCTAAAGAAGATACAGGATCTTCTTTATCTGGCTCAAATGCCCAGTGGCGCAAATCTAACGTTTTATCCTGGCGCTGATTACTGCCGAACGGCGCCACGCTGATTGTCGTACGCTCATCGCCGATTTTGGACACCAGCTGTAAGCGCACCGCATCCCAATCAGGGGTTTCGATGCCATCAATGGCTTTAAGTTCCGTACCAGGAAGAATTTGCGCTTGAGCGGCAATCGAGTTGGGTGTTATTTCACCAACCACCGGACGAACGCCAGGGACGCCGATGATAAAAACCAGCCAGTAGGCAAAAATAGCGAAAAGAAAATTTGCAATCGGACCTGCGGCGATAATCGCCGCCCGCTGTCCCACGGTTTTATTGTTGAAAGCGTGGTGGCGCAGTTCCGGCACAACCGGCTCAGCGCGCTCATCCAGCATTTTGACGTAACCGCCGAGGGGAATCATGGCGATCACATATTCCGTACCGTATCGATCGGTACGCCGCCAAAGCGCTTTCCCAAAACCGATAGAAAAGCGCTCGACACGAACACCGCAGCGCCGGGCAACCCAGAAATGACCAAATTCATGCACGGTGATAAGCACACCCAGTGCGACGATGAATGCAGCCAGATTCCAGAGAATACTCAGCATAAAACCTTCCGTTAGAGTGTCCTGAATACCAGTAACAACAGGCAAGCAAAGACCGGTACTGCCGCCGTCAGGCTATCAATACGATCCAGAATACCACCATGCCCTGGGATCAAGTGACCACTGTCCTTAATTCCTGCTTCACGCTTAAACATGCTCTCAGTCAGATCGCCCAGCACTGACGCCAGGGCCGCGATGACAGAACAAATCAGTAAGGTTGAAGGCGCAACATCCAGATTCGCCCACATGCCGTAACCCCATGAAATCACGGCGGCAGTCGCGAGTCCGCCAATAAAGCCCTGCCAGGTTTTACCAGGAGAAACCTTTGGCGCAAGTTTATGTTTGCCGAACAGTTTGCCAAACATATATGCCCCGGAGTCTGCCCCCCAGACGAGGATCATGACATAGAGCAGCCATATGGCGCCACTGTAATGATTCTCATCATAGTGCCAGGCGCGCAGCGCCAGCATTCCCCAAAAAAAAGGAATGATGGTTAACACCCCGAAAATTACGCGTAATGTCTTTGAATTACGCCAGATCGCCGCCGAACCGGGATAAAATAACACCAGTAATAATGCAACGACCCACCAGCCCAACGACGCCCAAAGCGAAACCTCAACAAGCGGTTGATGAATGTTGCGGTGATATTCAGGCAGCAAAAACAGCATCAGCGCCAGCAATAACCCGCACAGCACCGCCAGCCAGACCCGCTGAGTACGCGTGGTAAAACCGCTTAACTGTCCCCATTCCCAGGCGGCCAGCATACAAACGACCAGCGTGACAATGGCGAACCCCACCGGCGGAAGTAAAAAAAGCGCCGCGATGACAACGGGTATTAAAACAAAAGCAGAAATCAGGCGATACTTCAGCAAAAGCGACCCCCATCAGGCTTTTTCATCACCGGGCTCGGTGCCGCCGAAACGACGCTCTCGATTGGCAAAGGCATGCAGCGCCCCTTCAAAGTCTTGTTCATCGAAATCGGGCCAAAGAACATCAGTAAAGTAAAGTTCGGCATAGGCAATTTGCCAAAGCAAAAAGTTACTAATGCGATGCTCTCCCCCAGTCCTAATTACTAAATCTACAGGAGCCAGTTCATGCATACAGATTTTCTGGTTTAGCATCTCTTCGTCAATCTGATCAGGGCGCAGCAGTCCTTCCTGCACCTGTTCTGCCAGTTGCCTGACTCCCTGGACAATATCCCAACGTCCGCCATAATTCGCCGCGATATTCAGCGTCAGCCCGGTATTCTGGGCGGTAAGCGCTTCAGACTTGCGAATACGGTCTTGCAAACGCGAGTTAAATCGACTGGTGTCGCCAATAATGCGCAGGCGAACGTTATGGCGATGCAGGCTTTTTACTTCGCTATCCAGCGCCCACACGAACAGCTCCATTAACGCACTCACTTCCTGCGCTGGTCGGTTCCAGTTCTCACTGCTAAAGGCATACAGCGTTAACGCATCAATACCGTTGTTGGCAGCGAAAGATACGGCCCGACGGACGGATTTTGCTCCGGCCTTATGCCCAAAGGCGCGAATCTTCCCTTGCTTTTTCGCCCAGCGGCCATTGCCATCCATAATGATTGCTACATGGCGACAGCCATGTGCTGGCAAATTTTCGCTTAATGGTTGAGTTGCAGACAACATAACGCGTTTTTAGTCCCTGAAAGGATTTAACGGTACTCAGGAATACTGAAGCCTTTTGCGCTTCATCCTTCAGGCTGCCTCTTCGTTGGCTATGAATGATGCAACCTGAATGATTTTGTGCATCCACAAAAAAGCCGTGTCAAACCACGGCTTACCTGACCGCATAAAGCCAAATATCTGCGATCGGGTGGCGCAGACTATATCACTGAAGCCCAACGCTAACAAATAGCACGATCCTGTGTAGAGGGATTATCATCAGCTTGCGAGTCGCATCACCTGTTTTCTGGCGACGTCACGCGCGACGGCATCAACCCTGAGAACGTCGTCAACGCTTCCCGGTTCCTGCAAATCCATTTTCTCCAGCACAGATAAATTGAGCTCAGCAATATCTGTAAAGCGAATCTCTTCAGCCAGAAATGCGGCGACGGTGATTTCATTCGCCGCATTCAGCGCGGTTGTCGCGGCCTGACCTTGCTCAAACGCGTCCATCGCCAGTTTCAGGCACGGATAGCGCTGATAGTCCGGCGCAGAGAACGTCAACGCACTGAGCTTGCAAAAATCGAGCGGCTTCACGCCAGAGTTCACGCGATTCGGCCACGCCATCGTATGCGCGATTGGCGTACGCATATCCGGCTCCCCCAGTTGCGCCAGAACGCTGCCGTCCTGATAACGCACCATTGAGTGAATAACCGACTGCGGGTGAATCAACACGTCCATCTGGCTTGCGCTGGCGTTAAACAACCAACGCGCTTCAATGTATTCCAGACCTTTATTCATCATGGTGGCGGAATCGACGGAAATTTTTCGTCCCATAGACCAGTTCGGATGACGACATGCCTGATCGGGCGTCATGGCCGCCAGATCGCACAATGGCGTTTCACGAAAAGGGCCACCAGACCCGGTAAGCAAAATCGACATCACGCCATTTTGCTCCAGCTCAGCGTATCCCAGATCGTTTTGAATAGGTTGGGGCATACTCTGAAAAATCGCGTTATGTTCGCTATCTACCGGTAAAAGCCGGGCTTTACTGCGTTTCACCTCGTCCATAAACAGACGCCCGCAGGTAATCAGCGACTCTTTATTGGCAAGCAGGATGGTTTTACCGGCGCGAATCGCCGCAAGCGTAGGCAGCAGACCTGCCGCGCCCACGATAGCCGCCATCACCTGATCGACCTCATCCAGCGCAGCCATATCGCAGGCGGCCTGTTGTCCGCTCAGGACGTCAGTGCGGCTTCCATGTTCCAGAAGCGCAGTTTTCAGCCGTTGAGCGCTCTGTTCATCGTCCATCACCGCATAACGCGGCGAAAACTCCAGGCACTGCTCTACCATACGGGTGACATTTTTACCCGCAACCAGCGCGACAACACGGAAGCTTTCAGGATTATGGCGCACCACATCCAGCGTGCTGCAACCAATAGAGCCGGTCGAGCCCAGAATGGTTAGTTGCTTCATGAAACGTCCAGAAGAATTGAGACAGGATAGAAAGCAAAACGCCGCCCGGAAGACCCGTCAGGGTCAACCAGCGGCGTTTTAGTCGTACAGGAAAATCAGAACTGCATCAGTTCCGCTTCTTTTTCCGTCAGCGCCGCATCAACTTTCTTGATGGCAGCGTCAGTCAGTTTCTGTACTTCGTCCTGAGATCGGCGATCGTCATCTTCGCTGATCTCTTTATCTTTCAGCAGCGCTTTTACTTTGTCGTTCGCATCACGGCGTACGTTACGCACGGCAACACGCGCCTGCTCTGCTTCGCCACGAACGATTTTGGTCAGGTCTTTACGACGTTCTTCAGTCAGCGGCGGCAGCGGAACACGGATATCGCTACCCGCAGAACTCGGGTTCAGGCCGAGGTCAGAAGCCATAATCGCTTTCTCAACCGCCGGGCTCATGGAGCGATCGAACACGTTGATTTTCAGCGTGCGGGAGTCTTCTACCGTTACGCTCGCCAGCTGACGCAGCGGAGTCGGCGTGCCGTAATATTCCACGACAATGCCATCCAGCAGGCTGGGAGAAGCACGACCCGTGCGAATTTTGCTGATTTGGTTTTTAAACGCTTCAACGCATTTTTCCATGCGTACTTCAGCATCTTTTCTGATATCGCTAATCACGTTACGAATCCTTGAAAACTAGTCTCAGTCGACCAGACAATCACACAATACACTTCATCCTTCAGGCTGCCTCTGCGTTGGCTGCGAACGTTCTTCCCTGCCACGTACCAGTGTACGCGCCTCGGGATTCACGCTCTTGCCGCCGTGATGCAGCATGAATGATTTCGTGTATACAGAGTATGCTCAGTATAGTCTCGTTTAATTCATGCCACAGGATATATAAATCCTGCCGGGTAAAGGCGAATCTTACCCGGAATTGGCCATCACGGGAATTATTCCGTGATTAAAGTCCCTTCTTTTTCGCCCATCACGACGCGACGCAGCGCGCCCGGCTTGTTCATATTGAAGACACGAATTGGCAATTTGTGGTCACGAGCCAGCGTGAACGCGGCCAGATCCATCACTTTCAGCTCTTTATCCAGCACTTCGCCGTAAGTGAGTTGCTCATACATCGTGGCGGACGGATCTTTGGCCGGGTCCGCAGTAAATACGCCATCGACTTTCGTGGCTTTCAGCACCACATCCGCTTCAATTTCGATACCGCGCAGGCAAGCCGCAGAGTCGGTGGTGAAGAAGGGGTTGCCGGTGCCCGCAGACAGGATAACCACACGGTTATTACGCAGCAGACTAATGGCTTCTGCCCAGCTGTAGTTGTCACACACGCCATTCAGCGGAATAGCGGACATCAGGCGGGCGTTCACATAGGCGCGGTGGAGCGCATCGCGCATCGCCAGACCGTTCATCACGGTGGCCAGCATGCCCATGTGGTCGCCCACAACGCGGTTCATACCCGCTTTCGCCAGACCAGCACCACGGAACAGGTTACCGCCACCAATCACCACACCAACCTGAATGCCCAGTTCCACCAGTTCTTTGATTTCCTGAGCCATACGATCCAGTATGCTTGCATCAATACCGAAGCCTTCCGAACCCTGCAGAGCTTCGCCACTCAATTTAAGCAGAATACGTTTATAGACGGGTTTTGCATTGGTAGCCATGTTTCTTTCCTGAGACTGTCAACGATTGAGATGAGTTAATTCCGGCGACATTGTATGTCGCTTTTCAGCGCAGCCACTATAGGGGTTGGCTGAATTTACAAGATGGACGCAAAAAGAAGCCGCCCTCAGGCGGCTCCTTTTCGACAATTAAGACTGCTTGGACATCGCAGCAACTTCTGCTGCAAAGTCAGTCTCAACTTTCTCGATGCCTTCGCCCACTTCAAAGCGGATGAAGCCAGTTACGTCGGCGTTGTGCTCTTTCAGCAGCTGACCAACAGATTTGCTCGGTTCCATAACGAAAGGCTGACCGGTCAGAGAAACTTCGCCGGTGAATTTCTTCATGCGGCCTTCAACCATTTTCTCTGCGATTTCTTTCGGCTTACCAGACTGCATCGCGATGTCCAACTGTACCTGGTATTCTTTCTCTACCACTTCAGCAGACACGTCTTCCGGCTTAACGAACTCAGGCTTGCTTGCAGCAACGTGCATTGCCAGCTGTTTAACCAGCTCTTCGTCAGCGCCTTTAGCCGCAACCAGAACACCGATGCGCGCACCGTGCTGGTAAGAACCCAGAACGTCGCCTTCCAGGGAAGCAACACGGCGAATGTTGATGTTTTCACCGATTTTTGCCACCAGAGCAACGCGCTCTTCTTCGAACTGTGCTTTCAGCACGTCAACGTCAGTGATTTTGCCAGCAACAGCGGCGTCCAGCACTTTGTCAGCAAATGCCTGGAAACCAGCATCTTTAGCAACGAAGTCAGTCTGGCAGTTAACTTCCAGAATGATGCCGTAGTTGCCGTCGATTTTGGTTTTGATCACGCCGTCAGCAGCAACGTTGCCTGCTTTTTTCGCTGCTTTGATCGCACCGGATTTACGCATGTTTTCGATTGCCAGCTCGATGTCGCCATTCGCTTCAGTCAGTGCTTTTTTGCAATCCATCATGCCTGCGCCAGTACGCTCACGCAGCTCTTTTACCAGGGATGCGGTAATTTCAGCCATTCTAAAATCCTCGGAAGATTTGATCTGCCCGGCATCAAACCGCACAGATTTAAAAGTGAAAAAGGGGCCTAAAGGGCCCCTAACCAAACGTGATACTACCTGGTTTATAAGGGGGCTCGAACGAGCGTGCCTTATTATTCAGCTTCTACGAAGCTTTCTTCCGCCTGAGAAGCCAGATCCTGAGAACGGCCTTCACGAACGGTTGCAGCTACAGCGCCCAGGTACAGGCTAACAGCACGGATTGCGTCGTCGTTACCCGGGATAACGAAGTCAACACCGTCCGGATCAGAGTTGGTATCAACGATAGCAAATACCGGGATACCCAGGTTGTTTGCTTCTTTGATAGCAATGTGCTCGTGGTCAGCATCGATAACGAACAGTGCGTCCGGCAGGCCGCCCATGTCTTTGATACCGCCCAGGCTGTTTTCCAGTTTCTCAAGCTCACGAGTGCGCATCAGCGCTTCTTTTTTGGTCAGCTTTTCGAAAGTACCGTCCTGAGACTGAGTTTCCAGGTCTTTCAGACGTTTGATGGACTGACGAACGGTTTTCCAGTTAGTCAGCATACCGCCCAGCCAGCGATGGTTCACGAAGAACTGGTCGCAGCTGTTAGCAGCGTCTTTCACCGCTTCGCTTGCAGCACGTTTAGTACCAACGAAAAGGATTTTACCTTTGCGAGAAGCAATCTTGTTCAGTTCAGCCAGCGCTTCGTTGAACATCGGTACCGTTTTCTCAAGGTTGATGATGTGAACTTTGTTACGCGCACCGAAGATGAACGGCTTCATTTTCGGGTTCCAGTAACGGGTCTGGTGACCGAAGTGAACACCAGCCTTGAGCATGTCGCGCATGGAAACAGTTGCCATGATTAAAACCTCTATATATAAAAGTTGGGGTTATGCCTCCACGTATCCCATATTACCGACCCCAAAGGGCACCCCGGAATATGTGCCGATACGTGTGTGTTGTTACACAAAGTGAGATTTGTCGCTTCAGTCCATCTTGTGTAGTCTTCGAATGGAACGGAAGTCCGGCGCGCTTTATACCACAAATACGCCGCGGACACCAATAATTGTTGGCTCGATGTGCTGTTAATGATTCTCAATTTGGCAGGCTACGCTTTGGACTGATACCATTGACAGCACTTACACAATTATTGTCGAAATAATCGACACCGATGGACAGAATTCATGGCTATCTCAATCAAGACCCCTGAAGAAATCGAAAAAATGCGCGTCGCTGGCCGCCTGGCCGCTGAAGTGCTGGAGATGATCGAACCGTATATCAAACCGGGCGTCAGCACCGGGGAACTGGATCGCATCTGCAACGACTACATCGTCAATGAACAACACGCGATCTCCGCTTGCCTCGGCTACCACGGTTATCCGAAATCCGTTTGCATCTCCATTAATGAAGTGGTGTGCCACGGTATCCCGGACGACGGCAAATTGCTGAAAGACGGCGATATCGTCAATATCGACGTAACCGTAATTAAAGATGAATACCACGGCGATACGTCAAAAATGTTTATCGTCGGCAAACCGACGATTCTGGGCGAGCGCCTGTGCCGTGTAACCCAGGAAAGTCTGTATCTGGCGCTGCGAATGGTCAAACCGGGCATCCGTCTGCGCACGCTGGGCGCGGCCATTCAGAAATACGCGGAAGGCGAAGGCTTCTCTGTCGTTCGCGAATATTGCGGTCACGGGATTGGGCGCGGCTTCCATGAAGAACCGCAGGTTCTGCACTACGATGCGGACGACGGCGGCGTGGTTCTGCAACCGGGAATGACGTTCACCGTTGAACCGATGCTGAACGCCGGTGATTACCGCATCCGCACCATGAAAGACGGCTGGACGGTAAAAACCAAAGACAGAAGCTTGTCTGCGCAGTACGAGCATACTATTGTGGTAACCGAAAACGGCTGTGAAATTCTGACGTTACGCAAGGATGACACCATCCCGGCGATTATCACGCACGACGCATAAACTTTTGCCTGATGGCGCTACCGCTTATCAGGCCTACAATCAGCGTTTACCCGTAGGCCGGATAAGGCGTTAACGCCGCATCCGGCTTTTTAATGGGTGGCGCATAATGAATACTCTTCCTGAACAGCACGCGAATACGGCTCTCCCCACCCTACCCGGCCAACCGCAAAATCCGGGAGCCTGGTCACGTGACGAGCTTACCGTCAGCGGAATTAAAGCCCACATTGATATTTTCCAGCAGTGGCTGGGAGACGCTTTTGACAGCGGGATTTCCGCAGAGCAATTGATTGAAGCCCGCACCGAATTTATCGACCAGCTGCTGCAACGACTGTGGATCGACGCCGGATTCGGGCAAATTGCCGATCTGGCCCTGGTGGCCGTCGGCGGCTATGGCCGGGGCGAGCTGCATCCGCTTTCCGACATTGACCTGCTCATCCTGAGCCGTAAAAAGCTGCCCGACGCTCAGGCGCAAAAGGTCGGGGAACTGCTGACCTTGCTGTGGGATGTGAAGCTGGAAGTCGGGCATAGCGTGCGCACACTGGAAGAGTGTCTGCTGGAAGGGCTGTCGGACTTAACCGTCGCCACCAATCTGATTGAAACACGTCTGCTGATCGGCGACGTGGCGCTTTTTCTGGAACTGCAAAAGCATATTTTCAGTGAAGGCTTCTGGCCGTCGGAGAAATTTTTCGCCGCCAAAGTCGAAGAGCAAAACCAGCGCCACCAGCGCTATCACGGCACCAGCTATAACCTTGAACCCGATATTAAAAGCAGCCCCGGCGGCCTGCGTGATATCCACACCCTGCAATGGGTGGCCCGCCGCCACTTCGGCGCAACGTCTCTCAATGAGATGGTCGGCTTCGGCTTCTTAACCCAGGCAGAACGCGCTGAGCTAAACGAGTGCCTGCATATTTTGTGGCGCATTCGCTTCGCGCTGCACCTGGTGGTCAGCCGTTACGACAACCGCCTGTTGTTCGACAGGCAGCTCAGCGTTGCCCAGCGGCTCAACTACACAGGCGAAGGCAACGAGCCGGTTGAGCACATGATGAAAGACTATTTCCGGGTCACGCGTCGGGTCAGCGAACTAAACCAGATGCTATTACAGCTGTTTGATGAAGCAATCCTCGCCCTGCCCGCCGATGAAAAACCTCGCCCGATTGATGACGATTTTCAACTGCGCGGCACGCTGATCGACCTGCGCGATGACGATCTGTTTATCCGTTCACCGGAAGCGATCCTGCGGATGTTTTATATGATGGTGCGCAATAGCACCATCACTGGCATCTATTCCACCACGCTGCGCCATCTGCGCCATGCCCGCCGCCACCTGACCCAGCCGCTGTGCTACATCCCGGAAGCGCGCTCTCTGTTTCTCAGTATGCTGCGTCATCCGGGCGCCGTCAGCCGCGGTTTGCTGCCAATGCATCGCCACAGCGTGCTTTGGGCTTACATGCCGCAATGGTCGCATATCGTCGGCCAAATGCAGTTCGACCTGTTCCATGCCTATACGGTGGATGAGCACACCATTCGCGTAATGCTGAAGCTGGAAAGTTTCGCCAAAGAAGAGACCCGCCAGCGCCATCCACTGTGCGTCGATCTCTGGCCGCGCCTGCGGCAACCGGAACTGATCCTGATCGCGGCGCTGTTCCATGATATCGCCAAAGGGCGCGGCGGCGATCACTCGGTACTCGGCGCGCAGGACGTGCTCAAATTTGCCGAACTGCACGGCCTGAACTCACGCGAAACGCAACTGGTCGCCTGGCTGGTACGCCAGCACCTGCTGATGTCGGTTACCGCCCAGCGGCGCGATATCCAGGACCCTGAGGTCATCAAACAGTTCGCCGAAGAGGTGCAAACGGAACACCGCCTGCGCTTCCTGGTATGCCTGACGGTCGCTGACATTTGCGCCACTAACGAAACGCTGTGGAACAGCTGGAAGCAAAGCCTGTTGCGCGAACTGTACTTCGCCACCGAAAAACAGCTACGTCGCGGCATGCAAAACACGCCGGATATGCGCGAACGCGTGCGCCATCATCAGCTTCAGGCGCTGGCGCTGCTGCGAATGGACAATATAAACGAAGAGGCGCTGCATCAAATCTGGACACGCTGCCGCGCTAACTATTTCGTGCGCCATAGCCCGAATCAGCTGGCCTGGCATGCGCGTCATCTGTTACAGCACGATCTGACCCGACCGCTGATTCTGGTCAGCCCGCAGGCCACGCGCGGCGGAACGGAGATCTTCATCTGGAGTCCTGACCGCCCTTATCTGTTTGCCGCCGTTTGCGCAGAGCTGGACAGGCGCAATCTGAGCGTTCATGACGCGCAAATCTTCACCACCCGCGACGGCATGGCGATGGATACCTTTATTGTGCTGGAGCCGGACGGCAGCCCTCTCTCCGCCGACCGTCACGAAGCCATCCGTTTTGGACTGGAGCAGGCGATTACCCAGAGCAGCTGGCAGCCTCCGCAGCCGCGTCGCCAGCCGGCCAAACTGCGCCACTTTACCGTCGATACCGAGGTCACTTTTCTGCCTACTCACACCGACAGAAAATCGTTCCTTGAACTTATCGCTCTCGATCAGCCGGGCCTGCTGGCGCGGGTCGGGCAAATTTTTGCCGATCTGGGAATTTCGCTTCATGGCGCCCGAATTACAACCATTGGCGAGCGAGTAGAAGATTTATTCATAATCGCGACAGCCGACCGGCGTGCCCTTAATAATGAGCTACAGCAGGAAGTGCATCAACGGTTGACAGCGGCCCTCAATCCAAACGATAAAGGGTAGTGTGTTTATTCATATGGAAAGAGTTTAACAATGCAGCAGTTACAGAACGTTATTGAGTCCGCTTTCGAGCGCCGTGCCGACATCACTCCGGCGAATGTAGATACCGTGACCCGCGAAGCGGTTAACCAGGTCATTTCTCTGCTGGATTCCGGTGCGCTGCGTGTGGCAGAAAAGATTGATGGCCAGTGGGTGACTCACCAGTGGCTGAAGAAAGCGGTTCTGCTCTCTTTCCGTATTAACGATAACCAGGTTATCGACGGTGCGGAAAGCCGCT
This sequence comes from Citrobacter koseri ATCC BAA-895, assembly GCF_000018045.1. Classification (NCBI taxonomy): domain Bacteria; kingdom Pseudomonadati; phylum Pseudomonadota; class Gammaproteobacteria; order Enterobacterales; family Enterobacteriaceae; genus Citrobacter; species Citrobacter koseri. The sequence goes on from NC_009792.1 coordinate 2,968,618, forward strand.
ACTTCGATAAAGTACCGATGAAATTCGCCGACTATGACGAAGCGCGCTTCCAGAAAGAAGGCTTCCGCGTAGTGCCGCCTGCCGCTGTGCGTCAGGGCGCGTTTATCGCACGCAACACTGTGCTGATGCCATCCTACGTAAACATCGGCGCATTCGTTGATGAAGGCACGATGGTAGATACCTGGGCGACCGTAGGTTCCTGCGCGCAGATTGGTAAAAACGTACACCTGTCCGGCGGCGTCGGCATCGGCGGCGTACTGGAACCGCTACAGGCGAACCCGACAATCATCGAAGATAACTGCTTCATCGGCGCGCGTTCTGAAGTGGTTGAAGGGGTGATCGTTGAGGAAGGTTCCGTGATCTCTATGGGCGTGTACATCGGTCAAAGCACCCGTATTTACGATCGCGAAACGGGCGAAATCCATTATGGCCGCGTACCGGCAGGCTCCGTTGTGGTTTCCGGCAACCTGCCGTCGAAAGACGGTAAGTACAGCCTGTACTGTGCGGTCATCGTGAAAAAAGTCGACGCGAAGACGCGCGGCAAAGTCGGGATCAACGAGCTGTTACGTACCATCGACTAACAATGATTTGAAAAAGCGGGCTGAGCCCGCTTTTTTTACATCTGTGGCTGGCGGAAAGAGAACTTTTCGTTAATTATTCATAGGTTATGTTGAGATGAAGGGTACCGCTATGTATGACAATTTGAAAAGTCTGGGCATTACCAATCCTGAAGAAATCGATCGTTACAGCCTGCGGCAAGAAGCCAACAACGATATCCTGAAAATCTATTTCCAGAAGGATAGAGGCGAGTTCTTTGCCAAAAGCGTAAAGTTCAAATATCCCCGCCAGCGTAAAACCGTCGTCGCCGATGGTATCGGGCAAGGTTACAAAGAGGTGCAGGAGATCAGTCCTAACCTGCGCTATGTGATCGATGAACTGGATCAGATCTGCCAGCGCGATCGCACGGAAGTCGATCTCAAACGTAAGATCCTGGATGATTTACGTCATCTGGAAAGCGTGGTCGCCAACAAGATCAACGAAATTGAAGCGGATCTGGAAAAACTAACGCGTAAGTAAGCTGTGTGTTGCCGGATGGCGGCGTGTTACGCCTTATCCGGCCTACAGGTAACTCCCGGTAGGCCTGATAAGCGTCGCGCCATCAGGCAATCAATGCTGCTCGTCCAGTTGCAACGCGACATACAGCAACAGCCGATCATCAAAATTGCCCAAATCCAGCCCCGTCAACTCAGAGATGCGGTTCAGACGGTATTCCAGCGTATTACGGTGAATAAAGAGCGCCTTCGACGTTGCCAACGGCTGCACGTTATGGCGAAACCACGCGGCCAGCGTCCGGCGTAACAGCCCATTATTATCCATCGCCTTCAGCTTTGAGAGCGGGCGCGCCAGCTCATTGGCCTGCCAGCCACCACGCAGGCTGTCCAGCAGCACTGGCAGCATCAAATCCTGGTAAAAGTAGCTGCGTTGCTCCGGCATACGCTGCTTGCCCACCATCATGGTGGTACGCGCAGTGCGCCAGGAACGGGCGATACTGCCCGGGCCGGTAAAATAGTTCCCCAGTGCGACCCGAAAGCGCAATTGCCCGTTCTCTTTCATCCGGGAAATCAACTGCTCAATACGCTTGCGATGGTCGTCCGCATCCCAGCGCCCAAACTGATTCAGCGCCGGTTTCAGCACAACCATTTCCGTCAAAGAAACGATAGCAATCAAATTGTTGCGTTCAGGCGTCGTTAACGCATTTTGCAACTGCTGCAACTCCTCCATCGCGCTGTCAACGCCAAGCTGCCCGCTGTCCACTTCAACCACGGCAGCCACACGCGGTTGGTTCAGGTCGATACCCAGCCGCTGCGCCCACTCCGTCAACGCTGGCGTATTTTCCTCAGCCTGAATCAGGTTCATCACCAGTTCTTCACGCAGACGACTGTCCTGGGCCAGCAGATGCATCAGCCGCGACTGCTCCAGCATCATTTCGGCCGTCATACAGACCAGCTCACCGTATTTTCGCAGGTGTTGCGGCTCACCGGTTAAACCAATAACGCCGACGATCTCCCCTTCCAGGCGCAACGGCAGATTGATCCCCTGGCGCACGCCGTGAAGATGCCGCGCCACCGCATCATCAATATCGACCACGCGCCCCTGCGACAGCACCAACAGCGCGCCTTCGTGCAATTCACCAATACGCTCCCGATCGCCGCTACCGATAATACGCCCACGGGCATCCATTACGTTGATATTGGTATCGATGATGCGCATTGTGCGCGCCACAATATCCTGTGCCATTTTGGTATCAAGATGCCAGCCAGCCATAATCCCCTCCTGTGAGCAGAGCTCAAGCATAGGGAAGATGCTAACCTGCATCATTGTGCATCTGCACAAACTAAAGCAGAGAAGTATGGAGTTGTGGGAGGCCTCACAGAATGTGAGAAATGCCCTTTTCCCGGACAGGAAAAGGGCAAGAGAGGAAATTACTGCATCAGCAGATAGATGGTGCTATCGCCGCGCTGAATATTCAGCGCCAGAACAGAAGGTTTGCTGTCGAGGATTTTACGCAGCTCAGCGATGTTCTTAATCGCCTGCTGGTTGGCCCCCACAATCACATCCCCTTTCTTCAGGCCAATCTGCGCAGCCGGCGTATTCGGCTTCACGTTGCTGACAACAACGCCTTTATCCTGGCCTTTGTTGCTCATTTCCGCGCCTTCAATACCATTGAAGATGGAGCTGGAATCAACCTGATTCTGGCTGCTCTGTTGCAGTTCCAGGTTGACAGTCACCGGCTTGCCATCACGCAGCAGACCAAGGCTGATTTTGCTGCCTACCGGCATCGTACCCACCTGGGCGCGCAGCGCGGCAAAGCTGCTGATCGGCTTACCGTTCAGGGACGTGATCACATCCCCGGCTTTAATACCGGCTTTCGCCGCAGAAGAGTTCGCCATCACCTGGCTGACAAACGCGCCGCGCTGGGCATCAACTTTCATCGCCTTCGCCAGTTCAGAGTTTAGCTCCGTCCCCATGATACCCAACTCACCGCGTTTAACCTGGCCATACTCCACCATCTGGGAGGTCAGGTTTTTCACCATGTTGCTGGGGATAGCAAAACCAATACCGATGTTGCCGCCGTCCGGCGCAAGAATCGCGGTGTTAATCCCGATCAGCTCGCCGTTCAGGTTCACCAGCGCGCCACCGGAGTTACCACGGTTGATGGCGGCATCCGTCTGGATAAAGTTTTCGTAGTTTTCCGCGTTCAGACCGCTACGACCCAGTGCGGAGACGATACCGGAAGTCACCGTTTCGCCCAGACCAAACGGGTTGCCGATAGCGACGGTATAATCCCCCACGCGCAGCGCGTCGGAATCCGCCAGCTTAATGGCCGTCAGATTTTTCGGGTCCTGAATTTGAACCAGCGCGATATCAGAGCGCGGATCTTTACCGACGACCTTAGCGTCAAATTTACGGCCATCGCTCAGTTGAACTTTGATGACCGTCGCGTTATCCACCACATGGTTGTTGGTGACGACATAACCTTTTGCGGCATCAATAATGACGCCGGAGCCCAGCGCCATAAATTTCTGTTGCTGACCGCCGCCCTGACCCCCGCCCTGGCAGAACGGAGAACTCTGGAACGGCGAACCGTCCTGGCAGAATGGCGAATCATCGCCAAAGAACTGCTGGAAATTACGCGGCATACGCGGCGTGTTGACGGTTGTGCTACCTTCCACGTTGATACTCACCACCGATGGCATCACTTTTTCGAGCATCGGTGCCAGACTTGGCATCTGCTGGGCAGTCGTTGCCGAAGACGCCGTCTCAGCCGCCGTTGCAGACAGGGGGGACAGCGCCAAACCTAAACTCAGAGCCAGTGCACTCATTGCTAATGTGGTTTTTTTCATGTGTTTCAATCTCGATTAACAGATAACGCAAAATTGCTGTGTACGTCAGATTCGTTTTATAGCGCGAAGTTCCAGAATAAAGTTTCTGGAAAAAGTAAAAATTTATTGTCCATCTTTACAAAAGCGTATTTATTATTCAACCGCCATCAGACGCCGGTATTCATCCCAGGCGTACAGATCCGTCATCCCACTGATATAATCCTGGATCAAACGGCAGCGATAATAATATTCCAGCGTGGGATACTCCGGCGCCTCCGGCGATAATTTACTGACGGCCTCCACGTAAGCCAGGCGATGGCGCGTAGAGAGCTTCTGGAATAAACGAGATTCTATTGGAAAACGCTTCACCCGCTCTTTTTCAACCAGTTCCCTGAAATCTACCAGGGACATACGTAATAACGGTTGATAAATTTCTAATAACCCGCTGATGACGCGGTAGCCCTGTAATTCCAGTTGTTCAACATCCGGGTGGCTAAACACATGTTTTATCGCCACATTTTTATATAACTCAAGCAACTGGCTGAAGCTGCTGGCGTCTTCCAGCAGCGCATGATTGAAACTGCCGTCAAAGATTTGCGGCAGGTTATCAATAAAACGCTGAGCCGCGTAGGGCACCAGTTTATTTAGCGTATTCACGCGCAAATACATAAAGAACTGATCTTCCGTACTGCGACTTAGCGAATTTGAACGAGACTTTTCCCAGGCATTCTCAACAACCTGAGTAAACAGCGATCCTTTTTCATGGTGGCCCCATGCTTCGTAAAGATGGTGATATAACTGCTCAACGCTGAAGATTCTTTTCTCGACGGCATCTTCCAGATCGGCCACGCAATAAGAGATATCATCGGCGGCCTCCATAATCCATGTTAATGGGAAGCGGCTGTAAGGCGCTAACGCAAGTTCTTTACGTAACCTCTCAATATACGGCGCTTCAGAGAGATAATACCCCGGCTTTTTCATTAAATAACGGTGCGTCGCGGGCGTTTCTCCTCGCCACCATGCCGGGCGAGTGTATTTTAAAATGCCGCCCACCTGCGCCCAGGTCAGATTCATGCGCATTAATGTATGCACCAGGCGGATGCCCTGCGCGTTGCCCTCGAAATGACATAAATCCTGACGCACCTTGCGACGAATATCATTCAAAGACTCCTCGCCTTCACGCAGACGCAGCGCCGCCACCGCGCAGCGATCGTCGCTAAGCGGCTGGCTTTCCGCATCCGCCGGGTGCAGGCGCTGGCGAAACCAGTCATTGATCGCCGCCTCGCCGAAATGACCAAACGGCGGATTGCCAATGTCATGCATCAGGCAGGACATTTCCACAATGCTCTCAAAGGGGCCGGTCAGTTCATCCAGACCGTATTGTTCCAGCAGCTTTAACTCTTTTAACCGGCTCAGGATCTCTTTCGCGATATAACGTCCGACCTGCTGCACCTCCATAGAATGCGTCAACCGCGTCCGAACGGCGGCGTTACGCTCCAGTGGAAAGACCTGCGTTTTTTGCTGAAGCCGACGGATCGCCGGGGAATTGATGATGCGTCCACGATCGCTTTCAAAGATCCGCAGGATCTCATGTTCGGTCTTCACACCCTGCGGTGAACGATAACGACGATGCCAGTTAATTTTATTTCGGAAATCGATCTGTGCCATGTCCTCTCCCGCCTGAGAAATGCGCTTCCCCTTAAGCGCATGATAGACTATGCCCTCAAATCTGGCTTATCGCGAGTAAATCTATGAAAATCGGCATCATTGGTGCAATGGAAGAAGAAGTTACGCTGCTGCGTGACAAAATCGAAAACCGTCAGACGATCACCCTGGGCGGTTGTGAAATTTACACCGGCCAACTGAACGGGACCGAGATTGCGCTGCTGAAATCCGGCATCGGTAAAGTCGCGGCGGCGCTGGGCGCAACGTTGCTGCTGGAACGTTGCAAGCCGGATGTCATTATTAATACCGGTTCCGCTGGCGGTCTGGCCCCGACGCTGACAGTCGGCGATATCGTCGTTTCCGATGAAGCGCGTTATCACGATGCCGACGTTACCGCGTTTGGTTATGAATTTGGTCAGCTCCCTGGCTGCCCGGCAGGTTTTAAAGCCGACGATGCGCTGATCGCAGCGGCGGAATCCTGCATCGCAAAACTCAACCTGAATGCGGTTCGCGGACTGATCGTCAGCGGCGACGCTTTCATTAACGGTTCCGTGGGCCTGGCGAAAATCCGCCACAATTTCCCGCAGGCGATTGCCGTAGAAATGGAAGCGACCGCGATCGCGCATGTCTGCCATAACTTCAACGTGCCTTTCGTGGTGGTTCGCGCCATCTCTGATGTGGCCGATCAGCAATCCCACCTCAGCTTTGACGAATTCCTGGCCGTAGCCGCGAAGCAGTCCAGTCTGATGGTTGAAACGCTGGTGCAGAAACTGGCGCATGGCTAAATTATTCTCCAGGGCGCTGGCCGCCCTGCTTTTAGCCCTTCCGCTGTGGCTTTGCGCCGCACCGCGCGTCGTTTCCCTCTCCCCTTCCAACACCGAACTTGCCTTTGCCGCAGGGATCACGCCCGTTGGCGTCAGCAGTTATTCCGACTATCCCCCGCAAGCGAAAAACATCGAAGAAGTCTCCACCTGGCAAGGGATGAATCTGGAACGTATTGTGGCGCTCAAACCCGACCTGGTCATCGCCTGGCGAGGGGGCAATGCTGAACGGCAGGTTAACCAGCTGGCGTCCCTGGGCATTAAAATCATGTGGGTGGATGCTGTAACCATTGAGCAGGTCGCCGACGCACTGCGCCAGCTTGCCGCATGGAGTCCTGAGCCAGAAAAAGCCAGACGCGCGGCGCAAACGCTGCTGGACGAGTATGCCGCGCTAAAGTCGCAGTACGCTGATAAACCGAAAAAACGCGTTTTTCTCCAGTTTGGCGCGAATCCGTTATTCACCAGCGGAAAAGGCTCCATCCAGCACCAGGTTCTTGAGGTCTGCGGCGGAGAAAATATTTTTGCGGGCAGTCGCGTCCCCTGGCCGCAGGTCAGCCGCGAGCAGGTGCTGGCCCGACATCCGCAGGCGATTGTCGTTACCGGCGATGCGGGCGAAATTCCTAAAATCGAACAATACTGGCAAAACCAGCTAAAAATCCCGGTTATACCGCTGAATGGTGACTGGTTTGAACGCGCGAGCCCGCGTATCATCCTCGCCGCAAAACAACTCTGTAATGCGCTTTCACAAGTAGAATAGAACCTGCGCAGTCAGGTTCTCAGTGGGGATTCGATAATGCTCGTCTATTGGCTGGATATTGTAGGCACAGCTGTCTTTGCTATCTCTGGCGTATTGCTGGCCGGAAAGTTGCGTATGGACCCGTTTGGCGTACTGGTGTTGGGCGTCGTGACCGCAGTGGGCGGCGGGACGATCCGCGATATGGCGCTGGATAACGGGCCCGTCTTTTGGGTCAAAGATCCGACCGACCTGGTAGTGGCGATGGTCACCAGCATGCTCACCATTTTGCTGGTGCGCCAGCCGAGACGATTGCCTAAATGGATGCTTCCCGTGCTGGATGCCGTCGGCCTCGCGGTGTTCGTCGGTATCGGCGTCAATAAGGCGTTCCTTGCTGAAACAGGCCCGCTGGTCGCCATCTGTATGGGCGTGATTACCGGCGTCGGCGGCGGGATTATCCGCGACGTGCTGGCGCGTGAAGTGCCGATGATCTTGCGCACGGAGATTTATGCCACGGCCTGTATTATCGGCGGCATCGTGCATGCGACGGCGTTTTATACCTTTTCCGTGCCGCTGGAAAGCGCCAGTATGATGGGGATGGTTGTGACGTTAATGATTCGTCTGGCCGCAATTCGTTGGCATTTAAAATTACCGACGTTTGCTCTGGATGAGAACGGGCGTTGATTTCACTGCCCGATGGCGCTGACGCTTATCGGGCCTACATTCAGGAACGCAGCAACACGCACCGTAGGCCGGATAAGACGCCCTGCGTCGCCATCCGGCAATACATCAGATACTAAAGGACGAACCACACCCGCAGGTGCTTTTCGCATTCGGGTTGGTGACCACAAAGCGGGAACCTTCCAGACCTTCGGTGTAATCGACAGCGCCGCCTACCAGATATTGCAAGCTCATCGGGTCAACCACCAGGCCAACACCCTGCTTCTCGATGGTCATATCACCTTCGTTCACCTGATCATCAAAGGTAAAACCGTACTGGAAACCGCTGCAACCACCGCCGGTGATATACACGCGCAGTTTCAGATTCGGGTTATCTTCGTCAGCGATCAGGCTTTTTACTTTCTTGGCTGCTGCTTCAGTAAATTGCAGTGGCAGCGCTACGTCATCACTCATTTTTTGCTCCAAACGACATTGGCAATTGGGCAAATTATAACCCAATCGTTATGGCATTATCTAATACCCTGGTATTTCATTCAAGTATTCTCACCAGCGACCGACCGCTGGCTTTTTGCCGCCTGCTCCGCATCCTGTTTCGCCAGCGTGCGCGCAAGGATGGTGGAGTATAGCGGTTTTCCGCCCATAAATTGTGCTAATAGTGTTGCGCCAAGACAGGTAATAATCATTGGCAAAATGAGCTGATAGTTATCGGTCATCTCCAGCACTAACACGATTCCCGTTAAAGGCGCACGCACCGACGCCGCCAGCAACGCGCCCATTCCGGCAATCGCGAATGTTCCGGCTTCCAGATGGTACTGCGGAAAACACGCCGCAGCCGCCATACCAAATGCGGTGCCGAGCAACGTCCCCAGCGCCAGCATTGGCGCAAAAATTCCGCCCGGCGCGCCGGATGAGAAACAAAGCAGCGTGGTAAGGACGCGGGCGATAAAAATAAACAGCAGCAGGCCTACGCTGTAATTCCCCGCCGCCGCAATGGGGATCAAATTAAATCCACCGCCCGCCGCTTCCGGCTCAATTAAGCCGAGAATACCGCACAGGCCGCCGATCGCGCCGCCCATCAGAACCCACTTTTTGATTTCGCCGCCGTGAAAACGCTGGAACATATCCTGAGTGCGCAATACCAGGTGATTGAACAGCGGCCCGACGCAGCCAAAAATCATGCCGAGGATTAAATATAACCATAGCGTATTAACCGGTGCGTTTGAGAGCTTCCCGACCTCAATAATCGGCGCTTCACCGTTAAAAATACGAAACACAATGCTCGACATGATCACGCCCGTAAACACGGCTTTGATCGAAATTAAATTGTAGCGAAACTGCGGGCGCATCTCTTCGATGATAAATAAGATCCCCGCCAGCGGCGCGTTAAAGGCTGCCGATAACCCTGCGGCCGCGCCGGTTGCCAGTAAGGTGTGACGCGCCTCGGCGCTACGCATACGGAAGAGATCCAGCACCATCCGCCCGATATTGCCCCCGATTTGTACCGTCGGCCCTTCCCGCCCCAGCACCATGCCAGCGCCCAGCGTTCCCATACCGCCCACAAATTTCACCGGCAGCACGCGCCACCAGCGAACAGGACGCAACTCTTCCAGCGCGCCTTCTATTTCCGGGATGCCCGACCCACCGGCTTCCGGCGCAAACTTACGCACCAGAAAATAACCGACCATCGCCAGCAGCGCAGAGAGGATAAAGGCCAGCGGCCAGACCAGAATCGCGTAATCGGCCGTCTGAACGAGCGCGCCGATGCGTAAGTTCTGCACCCAGGTCACGGCTTTCTCAAACGCAACGCCAATAAGACCCGTGACGGTGCCGACCACCGCCGCCGTTAATAAGATGGCCAGCGGTGTTTTATCCCGCTGAAGTAGTCTGCGGATCAGATCCCCGCGCCGTAAGCGCACAACTTGCTGTGCTTCGAAAGTGGGAGTGTCTGTGTTCATCAGATGATCATTAATTGGTAATACAAATACAGAAGCGGCATTGTACCCGCCTGTTTCGGGAAAATCCCCTGTAAATCGTCATGTTTCAAATGCGCAAAATGTTCATAACCTTCTGTGAATAACTTAGAATAAAGGGCATTCACTTTTTCTACGAACCAGGAACCCCATCCATGAGCAAGTCTGAAAACCTCTACAGCGCAGCGCGCGAGCTTATCCCCGGCGGCGTCAACTCCCCTGTTCGCGCCTTCACTGGCGTGGGCGGCACCCCGCTGTTTATCGAAAAAGCAGACGGCGCGTATCTGTATGATGTCGATGGCAAAGCGTACATCGATTACGTCGGCTCCTGGGGTCCGATGGTGCTGGGCCATAACCACCCCGCCATCCGTAATGCAGTGATTGAAGCCGCTGCGCGCGGGCTGAGCTTCGGCGCGCCGACCGAGATGGAAGTTAAAATGGCGGAGCTGGTCACCGAACTGGTGCCGACTATGGACATGGTGCGGATGGTGAACTCCGGCACCGAAGCCACAATGAGTGCGATTCGCCTGGCGCGCGGCTTCACCGGTCGCGACAAGATCATCAAATTTGAAGGCTGCTACCACGGCCACGCCGACTGCCTGCTGGTGAAAGCGGGTTCCGGCGCACTGACGCTGGGCCAGCCGAACTCACCGGGCGTTCCGGCTGATTTCGCCAGACATACCCTGACCTGCACCTATAACGATCTGGCTTCTGTACGCGCGGCGTTCGAACAATATCCGCAAGAGATTGCCTGTATTATCGTCGAGCCGGTGGCGGGCAATATGAACTGCATCCCTCCGCAGCCGGAATTCCTGCCGGGCCTGCGCGCCCTGTGCGACGAATTCGGCGCGCTGCTGATCATCGACGAAGTGATGACCGGTTTCCGCGTGGCGCTGGCGGGCGCACAGGATTATTACGGCGTAGTGCCGGATCTGACCTGTCTGGGCAAAATCATCGGCGGCGGCATGCCGGTAGGCGCATTTGGCGGACGCCGCGATGTGATGGACGCACTGGCGCCGACTGGCCCGGTTTACCAGGCGGGAACGCTTTCCGGCAACCCGATTGCCATGGCGGCGGGTTTCGCCTGCCTGACCGAAGTCGCCCAGCCGGGGATTCACGAGACGCTGGACGAACTGACGACCCGACTGGCAGAAGGCCTGCTGGACGCCGCGCAGGAAGCCGATATTCCACTGGTGGTGAATCACGTCGGCGGTATGTTCGGCATCTTCTTTACCGATGCGGAATCCGTAAACTGCTATCAGGATGTAATGGCATGCGACGTTGAGCGCTTCAAACGTTTCTTCCACATGATGCTGGATGAAGGCGTTTACCTGGCGCCGTCCGCCTTCGAGGCAGGTTTTATGTCCGTGGCGCACAGCATGGACGATATCAACAACACCATCGATGCCGCGCGTCGGGTATTTGCGAAGCTGTAAATCGTCATTGCCGGGTGGCGCTTACGCTTACCCGGCCTACATATGGCGCCGTAGGCCGGGTAAGGCACCATTACCGGCTCTGCTTGCGTAACAAATAAATAAAATACGGCGCGCCGATAAACGTCGAGAGCAATCCCGCCGGGATCTGATACGGGAACAACACCATTCTGCCGCACCAGTCGGCAAAAACCAGCAGTATTCCCCCCGCCAGCGCCGACATAATCATATGCGGCATCGTGCGGCGAAAACCGAGCATCCGCGCGATATGCGGCGCCATCAGCCCAACGAAGCTCAGCGGCCCAATGGTCATCGTCGCGGTCGCCGTCAGACAGGCCGCCAGCAACAACAGCCCAACACGCGATGGCGTCAACGCGATACCCACCGCCCGCGCCGTCTCGCCGCCCAGCGGTAAAATGGTTAACCAGCGACGACACAGCGGCGTAATCGCCAGCAGAATCACCATCACAATGCCGGTGCGTACCACCTGTTCTTCCGACGCGTTGTAGGTCGAACCGGAGATCCAGGTCAGCACTCCCGCCATGCGCGGATCGCCGCTCGCCTGTAACATCATCAACAGCATCGTAAACGCCGTACTGAGCGCCATCCCCGCCAGCAGCATACGGTGCGGAGAAAAGCCCCCGCGTCCTGCCGCGACCATGATGATCAGCAACGTCGCCGCCGCGCCGATGCTCCCGGCAGGCAGCAGCCAGCCAAAAGCGTTACCCGGCACCAGGAACAGCATCAGCACCACGCCGAACGCCGCGCCGGAGCTGATACCCAGCACTTCCGGGCTGGCCATCGGGTTTCCGGTCAGGCGTTGAATAATGCACCCCGCTACCGCCAGCATCACGCCCGCAATCAATGCCGCCAGAATACGCGGCCAGCGCCAGGGCATCAGTTCATCCAGCAGCGCGCCGCTCGCCCAGTTCCAGCCGTGCGCGTCACGGCCAAAAGAGAGCGCCACGAACACCGCTAACAGCAGCACGACACCGCCTGCCAGCGCAAAACTCAGCACATGCTGGCGTTCCGCCGCTACGCGGTCATTGGCGTTCATTGCCGGCGCGCTCATGCTGCGCAGACGCGGCAGCAGCCACAGCAACAGCGGCGCGCCAATCAGCGCCGTCACGGAACCCGTGGAGACCTCCATCCAGACGCGGGTCAGCCACAAAATGGTCTGATCGGAAAGCCAGAGGATCAGCGCGCCAATCAGCGGCGCCAGCATCAGGCGCGCCAGTAAGCGACGCGCCCCAAGCATTTTCGCCAGCAGCGGGGCGAACAGGCCGATAAAGCCGATAATCCCAACAGCGTTAACCAGCATCGCGCTAAGCACGATCGCCAGCGATAAAGCCGCCAGACGCGCCAGCGACAAGGCCAGCCCCAGATTGCGCGCCACGCCGTCATCCAGCCCCATCAGGGTCATCGGACGCAGCAATAGCAAGGTGAGCATCACGCCGCCCAGCAGCTGCGGCCACAGCCTCTGCACCCCGCTCCAGTCGGTTTGCGTCAGCGTTCCGGTGCTCCACAGGAACATGCTTTGCAACTGGTCGTGGTGGAAAATCACCATCAGCTGGTTAATCGCCCCGCAATACAGGCTCACCACCAGACCGGCGAGAATCAGCGTAACCGGTGACAGGCGTTTTCCCCAGGCGACGCCAAACACCAGCGCCCCCACCACGCACGCGCCTGCCAGCGCCGCAAATTGCGTGGCCATCGCGCCGGGAATCGCCCATAGCGTCGTTACAGTAATCCCGAGCTGCGCCCCTGTCGCCACGCCGAGCGTCGTTGGCTCCGCCAGCGGGTTACGCAGCACCTGCTGGAACAATACGCCCACCAGCCCAAGTCCGGCCCCGACCAGCAAGGCGATCGCCAGACGCGGCAATAGGCTATAGTGGAAAATCATTTGCTCAATGCTGTCGATATCCGGCGACCAGAACGCTTGCTGCCACTGGCTGCGCGGCAATGCGATGGAGAAGTTAAACCAGGTCAGCCAGGCAGCGGCGATAAATAACACCGCCAGCAGCAACGCCGGAAATAGCGCAATACGTCGGCTCACGCTTTACCTCCCAGCGCATTATCCAGAATGCGCACGAAACGCATGCTCGACAGCGTCGCGCCATAAAACCAGACGGCAGGCACGCGCTGAAAACGTCCGGCGCGCACAAACGGCATCGCCTGCCACAGCGGCGTCGCCATCAGCGCAGCCATATCCGGGTTATTGCCGTGATCAAAACAGAGGACGTCAGCGTCTTTATAGGCCGCCAGCCGGTCGATACCAACCGCAGTGCTGCCCCAGAAATTGGTTTCCCCCTGCCAGGCATTGCGAATGCCGAACGCGTCCAGCGTCTCCTGGAATAAGCAGTTCGGGCCGAAAACCAGCATATGGCGCGGATCGAGCAACGTCATCAGCAGCAGAGGCCGGTCGCCACGCCGGGCAAAGCGCGGTTTCTGGCTGTCGATAAAGCTATCGTATTCCGCCAGATGGCGGCTGGCCGCAGACTCAAGATTAAGCAGTTGCGCCATTTCAATTAACGACTGACGCGCTACCGCTAACGGTTTTTTGCCGTCGCTGAAGCTAAAACCGCGCCCCGGCGCGATACGCGCCAGCTTTTCAGGCGAAGGGCCATAGCCTGCCGACCAGACCATAAATGAGGGCTTCATTTCGGTCAGCAGTTCCAGATTAGGTTCGGTACGCAGCCCAACGTCAATGACCGACTCCGGCAATGCCGGCTCGTTAACCCACAGGCGATAATTGGGAATATCCGCCACGCCGTAAGGCATGATGCCGAGCGCTAACAGCAGCTCTACCGGCAACCACTCCAGGGCGACAATACGATGAGGATCGACGGTTGCGGCCCGGGCTTGCCCCATTTGCCAGAGCAGAGGAGAAAGCGCCATCGCCGTTAACAATCGACGTCGGGTAATAGAATGTAAACCGCTCATTAATAGACAAAACTCACGGGTGCGGCGCCAGCCGGATGCGGCAAAATTCCCATCGGGATGCCATAAATCAGCTCCAGCGTTTCACCACGCATCAACTCTGCTGGCGTTCCCTGGGCAATCATTTCGCCACCGCGCAGCGCCACCAGATAATCACAGTAGCGGGCCGCCATGTTGATGTCGTGCAAAACGGCAATCACCGTCAGCCCACGCTGCTGGCTTAAGCGGTGCACCAGCGCCAGCACATCAACCTGATGCGCGATATCCAGCGCGGAGGTGGGTTCGTCGAGTAGCAAACAGCGGCTATCCTGGGCCACCAGCATGGCGATCCACGCCCGCTGACGTTCCCCGCCGGAGAGGCTGTCCACCAGACGGTGCGCCAGTGGTTTTAGTCCCACCAGCGTAATCGCCTCTTCCACTTTTTCTCTGTCGGTTACGCCAAAACGACCCAACGCGCCGTGCCACGGATAACGCCCAATCGCCACCAGCTCGCGCACCGTCATCCCTTCCGCCTGCGGAAGCTGCTGCGGCAGATAGGCGACCTTGCGGGCAAACGCTTTACTGTTCCAGCTGTTCAACGGCTGATCGTCGAGCAACACGTCGCCTTCCGACGGCGGTTGATGCCGCCCCAGCATTTTCAGTAAGGTTGATTTACCTGAACCGTTGTGACCAATAAGCCCGGTAACTTTACCCACCGGAAAGGTCAGCGAAAGAGGATGTAGAAGCGTGCGGCCAGGCACACGAAAGGAGACATTACGTAGGGCGAAAGTCGTGTCGGGACGGGTTATGTTTTCCTGCATAGCGGCCAACTTGTAAAGCGGGCACGGCGAACCGTGCCCAAAGAGAAATTAGAAACGGAAGGTTGCGGTTGCAACGACCTGACGCTCCGCGCCCCAGAAGCAGCCATAGGTGTTAAAGCAGCTTGCGACGTACTCACGGTCAAACAAGTTGTTCACATGCAGCGCCACGTTAGACCCAGCCATACCAACGCGCGCCAGATCGTAACGTACTAACGCATCCACCAGCGTATAGCTCCCCACTTTGAAGGAGTTTGCCGGATCGCCATAGCTGGAGCCAGTATAACGAACACCCGTACCCAACGTCAGCCCGGAAAGCGCGCCGTCATAGAGGGTGTAATCACCCCACAATGATGCCATATGTTTAGGCACCTGAGCAGGCGTGTTGCCTTTGTAGCTGGTGTCGGTAGTGTATTCCGCATCGGTATAGGTATAAGAACCAACCACGTTGACGCTTGCAGACAGCGCGGCTTTCGCTTCAATTTCCACACCACGTGAACGAATTTCACCGCCTTCGACTGACCAGGACGATCCATTCGGGTCGGGCATCAGATTGTTGGTTTTGGTGAGCTGATACACTGCACCGGTAATCACGATCGGACGATCGCTCGGCACGTATTTCACGCCAGCTTCGTACTGCTTACCTTTGGATGGAGCAAAGATATTACCGCTTTCCCCCGTCTGCGAAGCCGGTTCAAACGACTCGCTATAGCTGAAATACGGGGTTACGCCATTGTCGAACAGGTAGTTAACACCGCCACGCCAGGTGAACTGTTTGTCATCGCGCTTATCGGTAGTACCGTAAACACGGTTGAAGGACTCCTGGTCAGCCCAGTCATAACGACCACCCAGGGTAACCAGCACCTTATCCCATTGCATCTGATCCTGCACGTACAAGCCAGTCTGCTTCTGCTTGTTCAGCACTTTGTAAGGGCCTGAAGGGCCAGGGTGTGAGCCAAAATCGAAGTCACTGCGATCAAGGTTATAGATGTCGGACGGCGTTACAGAACCAGCATAGCCAAACCAGGAGTCAATATCGTTACGCATACGCATAAAGTCAACGCCGGTCAGCAGCGTGTGATCCACATCGGCCGTTGCAAACTTGCTTTGCAGTTGGGTATCGACAGCGAAGTTCTGCAATTTCTCATTATCGATAACGTACTGACGAGTCAGCGTATGACCCCAATCTGACTGAGGAACGCTGGCGCAAGGACTATTAGCCGGATCCTTTGTATAGAGCGGATCGGAGCACATACCGTAGCCATACACGCTGTTCTGCGAGACTTTATTTTGCGCGTAACGCAGGTTCTGACGCACGGTAAAGGTGTCGTTAAATTCGTGGTCGAAGCTGTAGCCCACCATCTTCTCGTTACGAGAATAGGTATTGTTGTTCGCACCTTCGTTGAAATCGGTAGAGAGACGCTTACCGTTCGGTAACTTAGTCACTGTCCCTTCTTTCGGCAGCCAGCCGTAATAACCTGTTTCCGGTTCATTCTGGAAATAAGACAAGAAGGTAAAGTTGGTTTTATCATTCGGACGCCAGCTGAAAGATGGCGCAATGGCATAACGCTGTTCTTCTGCACCTTGCTGCTGGGCATTCGCAGAACGCGCAAGGCCGGTTAAGCGATAAGAGTAAACACCATCGTCATCCAGAGCATCACTAAAGTCAAAACCGGTCTGGAACAGGCTGTCGGTGCCCATCTTGAACTGAACTTCTTTCAGCGGTTCCGTGGTTGGACGCTTGCTGACCATATTCAACAAACCACCAGGGTTGCTTTTTCCGTAGAGAACGGAAACCGGGCCGCGCATGACTTCAGCGCGCTCCAGCATATAAGGGTCAATCACCGCATCATTGTAAAAGTTACCCTGCATCTTCAGGCCATTCAGATAGTTGTTCTGACTTTGGCCGTCAGCGGCGAAACCGCGGATGATCAGGTAATCATAAGTGTTAGACGCGCCACGGGTGCCCACGGCAACACCAGGAGTGTAGCTGAGCGCCTCTTTCACAGATTTAGGCTGATGCAGCGCCATCTCCTCGGCAGTTACCACAGAAATAGACTGTGGCACCTTTTGAATGGGGGTATCCGTTTTGGTCGCTGTGGCGGATTGTCTGGCCGCGATGGTCGCCGCCGGCCCCCAGGCACTTTCCTGCTGGGCAGGTGCAGCGGTTACGGTGATAGTTTCTTCTTTCGGTTCAACCGCCGCCTGTGCATAGACAGACATGCCGCTAACCGCTGTGGCTACTACGACTGCGATTTTACGCAGCGAAGAGTTTGGCTGAGCAGTTTTAAGACGCGCCATTGGTATATCTCTAATGAAAAGTGAATGATAACGTAAACGAGAATTATTCTTATGACCGCAGCATAATATTCGAAACGTTGGCGCGATAGCAAGCAATACGCGCCCCTATCAAAACTAAGGGGTTAAGAAATAACCAGATGAAAAGGAAGGGTTAATGATTTAGGCTGGAATGTTATTCTGCGGAAATTTGCCGGATGGCGACGCTGGCGCGTCTTATCCGGCCTACAAGATCCAATGCGTTTATTGGTTCTGTAGGCCTGATAAGCACAGCGCCATCAGGCGCAACGGTTAGTTACTACCAAACATATCCTTGATCCACCCCGCCACGCCGTCGCTGTCTTTCTTCTCCTGCTGCGCCGGTTGCTGCTGTTGAGGCTGCTGTTGCTGCGAAGAAGACTGATCGAACGGATTCCCGGTCGGCTGCTGCTGTTGCATCATTTCGCCCTGCTGGCACAGCGCGTCCGGGTCGGTCGTCCAGACCGGCAGCGCACGCATTCCACCGCTACAGACGAAATTACCGTCGTAATCGACGCCCATATCCACCACATCTTCCGGCGGCGTCAGCGTCAGCGGCGTTGGCGTTTGGTTCGCCAGATAACGCTGATAAATCGACATCGCGCCGCTGGCGCCGTACAGTTTCGTCGGCTGGTTATTATCGCGACCCACCCAGGTAATCGTCACCTGGCTGCCATCAATCCCTGCAAACCAGGTATCGACATTGTTGTTGGTAGTCCCGGTTTTACCCGCCAGATGCAGGCCCGGATATTTCGCGCCCAGCTGACGCCCGGTGCCGCGCTGCACAACCTGCTGCATCGTCCACAACGTCATATACGCCGCCTGCGCCGGAACCGCGCGCTCAGCCTGCGGGAAGCTCTGATACAGCACCGTACCGTCTTCCGCAATCACCGAACGCAATGCTGACAACGGCGCCCGGTTGCCGCCGCTGGCGATAGTCTGGAACGCTTGCGCCACTTCGATTGGCGTCAGGTTCAGCGCCCCCAGCAGCATGGCCGGAACCGGATGCAGCTGATCTTTCGGCACGCCCAGCTTCATCCAGGTATCGGTGACGGCAGGAAGCCCCAGCGCCATCCCCAGATTCACCGTCGGTACGTTCATGGAGCGCGTCAGCGCGTCCACCAGCATCACTTTGCCACTTTCGCTGTAACGACGGTCATCGTTCTGCGGAGACCAGACCTGCCCGTTCGGCTGACGAAGCGCGATCGGCGCGTCGGCAATCCAGGTGTTCAGGCGATACAGCTTCGGCTGGCTTAACGCCGTCAGATAGGTCGCCGGTTTTGCCAGAGAGCCGATAGAACGGCGCGCCTGCATCGCACGGTTGTACCCGGCGAACTGCGGCTCCGCCCCGCCGACCATCGCACGCACCTCGCCGCTGAAGCGGTCTACCACCACAATCGCGGTTTCCAGATCGCTCAGATTACGCTGTTTCTTCAGCGCCGGAATGCCCTCAACGGCCGCTTTTTCAGCCGCATCCTGCGCCACGGAATCGAAGGTGGTGAAGATCTTCACGCCAGAAAGGTCTTTCACTTTGTCGCCGAGCTTCGCCTGCAACTCCTGACGCACCATCTGCATAAAGGCTGGCTGTGGCGAGATCACCCCGCCGCGCGGCTGCACGCCCAGCGGACGCGCACTCAGCATGTCGTACAGCTCCTGGTCGATCACCTGCTGTTGTTGCAGCAGACGTAGCACCAGATTACGACGCTCCAGCGCCAGTTTCGGGTTACGCCACGGGTTGTAGATTGACGCCCCTTTCACCATCCCCACCAGCAGCGCCTGCTGATCGAGACTCAACTCTTCAACCGGGCGGCCAAAGTAGTACAGGCTCGCCAACGGGAAGCCGCGAATCTCGTTATCGCCGCTCTGGCCGAGATAGACTTCGTTCATGTACAGCTCAAGGATCCTGTCCTTGCTGTAGCGCGCATCCATCAGCAGCGCCATGTAAGCTTCGTTCGCTTTACGCCAGTAGGAGCGTTCGCTGGTGAGGAACAGGTTTTTCACCAGCTGTTGCGTCAGCGTACTCGCCCCCTGAACCGTGCGCCCGGCGGTAAGGTTCGCCAGCACCGCACGACCGATGGAATACAGGCTAACGCCATCGTGCTCATAGAAATGACGGTCTTCCGTCGCCAGCAGCGTATCCACCAGCAGATCCGGGAAACCGCTGCGCGGCACGAACAGGCGCTGTTCGCCATTCGGCGAAGAGAGCATGGTGATCAGGCGCGGATCGAGACGGAAGAAACCAAACTGGCGGTTGTTATCCATATTCACGATCGTATCCAGGTGGCCGCCGTCAAAGGTCAGACGCGCACGCACCTGCCCTTCTTTGCTGTCCGGGAAGTCAAACGGACGGCGGATCATCTCGATGCTGTTCGCCTGCACGGTAAACTCGCCGGGACGCGTCATTTTCGTCACCTGACGGTACTGGGTGGCCTCCAGCAATTTCACCATTTCATTCTTGCTGACGGGCATTTCCGGCTCAAGGTTAACCATCCGGCCATATACCGCCGCAGGAAGCTGCCAGACTTTGCCATCAATACGGCTACGGATTTTTTGATCCAGATAGACGCCGTAGATCGCAATCAGCACGACAAAAACAATCGACAGTTTTAGCAGTAGCCAGAGCCAGCCACGTTTGCCACGAGGCTTACGCCCTTTGCCCTTACCGTTACGCGGCATCGGTTCTTCATCCTCATAGTCATCATCATAATCGTCGTCGTACTCTTCATCTCTGAGTCGACGACGGCTTACCTTTTGTTTCACCGGACGCGGTGGTTTCCCTTTGCGTCCAATTGGCTCGCGGTCATTCCCGGCCATGCTTTTTCTCCGCAACATACAGGCGCAAAGGCCCGATTCTCTGTTCTTCCGTCAGTCGACAGAAGAAGAAATCTCTCAATTTTCTGCCATGTTTATGCCGGATGGCGGCTTCGCCTTATCCGGCCTACATTTGAGCGAGCAGGCCTGATAAGCACAGCGCCATCCGGCAGTCATGAATACTTCTTCGTGCGCCGCGTTGGCGCGGTATTCGCCGGATCGTCCGGCCAGACATGTTTGGGATAACGCCCTTTCATCTCTTTTTGTACCTCGCGGTACGCTCCCTGCCAGAACGCGCTTAAATCGCGCGTAATCTGTAGCGGGCGTTGAGCTGGTGAGAGCAACTCCAGCACCAGCGGCACGCGCCCCTGCGCGATAGCAGGCGTATTCGCTTCGCCAAACATCTCCTGCATTCTGACCGCCAGCGCTGGCGGGTTATCTTCGTGATAACGAATGGCTATCCGGCTTCCCGTCGGCACAGTGTAATGCGCGGGCAGCTCACTATCCAGACGTTGCAGCATAGACCAGTCCAGCAGGCCACGTAACGCCTGGGTAATATTCAGGGCTTTCAGGGCGCGCAGCGTATGAACGCCCGTCATGTGCGGCAGCAGCCAGCTTTCCAGCGTCGCCAGAAGAGAAGCGTCATCAACGGCGGGCCAGTCGTACTCCGGCAACCATTGCGCCGCGCACAGCAGACGCAGGCGGAACTGTTCAGCCTCCGGCGTCCAGTTGAGCACACTTAGCCCTTTATCGCGAATGCCATTGAGCATCGCCTGGTGCAGTTCCTCTTCCGAAGGCTTAGCCAGCGGCTGAACTTTTACCGTCAGTTGCCCGATGCGCATTCGGCGCAGCGCCTTTAACGTTCCCTGCGCGTCGTCCCACTCTACCGTGTCGGACTGCTGCAACAGCGCCGGACATGCCTGAATAAGCGCCTCAATATCCAGCGGTAAAGCCAGCAGAATACGGGCATCCGGCGACGCGCTCCCCTGCAACAGCAACGGTGCGATAAGCCACTCATGGCGACCCAGCGCGTCATCGGCGTCGAGCACCGCGCCCATGCCATTCGCCAGTTGATAGCGCCCTTCCTGACCGCGTCGACGCGCGATACGATCGGCAAACGCCTGCGCAAGCAGCGGCGCCAGCATCGTGCCGTCCACTTCGCCGCCTCGCCCGTTGAGCCGTTTCAGGAGCTGCTGGCTACGCTGCTGCCAGCCCGGTTGCTGGCGCGAAAGCGCCACGCTGAGGTCGGTATTGCCCGCGCGCGGCGGTTCCTCCAGAATCGCCGCCAGTTTCGCCGCTGTCGCCTTTTCGCTGTCATTACCGGCGCTGACCAGCATCGCCGCCAGACGAGGGTCGTTGCCAAGCCGCGCCATTTTCTGCCCCGTCGCGCTCAGCCGCTCGCCATCCAGCGCATTCAGCATCTGCAACAGCCGCCGGGCTGCCTGCACGTTGGCAGACGGGGGAAGGTCCAGCCAGTTTAGCTGCGCGGGATCGCTGCATCCCCATTGCAGCAGCTCCAGCAATAAACCGGACAGATCGCTTTGTAAAATCTCCGGCTCGCTTTGCGCCGCCGCCCTTTCCGCCTGCTCTTTCGCCAGCAGGTGAACACACACGCCCGGTTCCAGACGCCCGGCGCGTCCGGCTCGCTGCGTCATGGAGGCCTGACTGACGCGCTGGGTAATCAGCCGCGTCAGGCCGGTTCGCACGTCATAGCGCGCCACGCGCTCCTGCGCGCTGTCCACCACCAGACGGATACCCTCGATGGTTAAACTGGTTTCGGCAATATTGGTCGCCAGCACGACTTTGCGCATCCCGCGCGGCGCAGGCAGTATCGCTTTACGCTGCGCCTCCAGAGACAACGCGCCATACAGCGGGCATAACAGCACATCATCCGCCACGCGCGCGGCCAGGTGTTCCTGTACGCGCAGGATTTCCCCAACGCCCGGTAAAAACAGCAGCAGAGAGCCGGTTTCGTGACGCAGCAAATCTGCCGTGGCGATGGCCACCGCCTCATCAAAACGCAGTTGGGCCGGAAGTGACTGGTAGCGACGCTCAACGGGCCAGGCACGCCCCTCAGACACCACCTGTGGCGCATCAGGAAGGCGCTGTTGCAGCTTCCCGTTGTCCAGCGTCGCAGACATGATCAGCAGTTTCAGATCGTCACGCAGCCCTTGCTGCACGTCCAGCAGCAGGGCCAGCGCCAGATCCGCCTGCAAACTACGCTCATGAAATTCATCGAGGATCACCAGCCCGATGCCGTTCAGCTCGGGATCGCGCTGGATCATTCTTGTCAGCACCCCTTCCGTCACTACTTCAAGCCGCGTCTGCGGGCCAACACAGCTTTGCGCGCGCATCCGATAACCAACCGTCTCGCCGGGCTTCTCGTTCAGGAGTTCCGCCAGCCGCTGCGCCACATTACGTGCCGCCAGGCGGCGCGGCTCCAGCAGAATAATTCGCCCCTGAATGCCTTTATGCGTCAGAAACTGCAACGGCAGCCAGGTCGATTTCCCCGCGCCGGTTGGGGCGGTGAGCAAAACCTGGGGCGCGCCTTCAAGCGCGGCAAGTAATTCGGGCAGTATGGCGGCAACGGGCAACGACGTCACAAATGGCTCCAGAGGGTTAACATTCTTCGCGCTGCATTGTAGCATCGCGTTAATTCATAACCGAGTACCCATCATGTCTGAGCCGAAAAGGCTGTTCTTTGCCATTGAATTGCCCGACGAGGTTCGTGAGCAGATCATCGCCTGGCGCGCCGGTCATTTTTCCCCGGACGACGGCAGGCCGGTCGCCGCAGCGAATTTGCACCTGACGCTGGCGTTTTTAGGCGAGGTGAGCGCGAGCAAGCAACAGGCGTTATCACAGCTTGCCGGACGCATCCGTCAGCCGAGCTTTACGCTCAGGCTGGATGACGCGGGCCAGTGGCTACGTTCGCGGGTCGTCTGGCTGGGGATGCGACAGCCGCCGCGCGGGCTGCTGCAACTGGCGAACATGTTACGTGCCCAGGCGGCGCGTAGCGGTTGTTATCAAAGCCCGCAGCCTTTTCATCCGCATATTACGCTGCTGCGCGACGCCAGCCATGCGGTCGCCATTCCAGCGCCGGGTTTTTGCTGGTCGTTTCCGGTCAATGAATTTGCGCTTTATGCCTCGTCGTTCGAACGCGGCCGCACACGTTACACACAACTACAGCGCTGGACGCTTGCCGAATAAAATAGTCTGCAAAGCAGGCTTTAAGGAAATCACATGCAGTTCTCTCCGCCATTGCAGCGCGCCACCTTAATTCAGCGCTACAAACGTTTTTTAGCCGATGTCATTACGCCGGACGGCACGGAATTAACGTTACACTGCCCAAATACCGGTGCGATGACCGGATGCGCCACGCCGGGCGATACCGTCTGGTATTCGACATCAGAAAATACTAAACGCAAATATCCGCACACCTGGGAATTAACGCAAACCCGGACAGGCGCACTTATCTGCGTTAACACCCTGTGGGCAAACAGATTAACGAAGGAAGCGATTCAGAATGAGCAGCTTTCAGAACTTTCAGGCTACAGCCTGTTAAAAAGCGAAGTAAAATACGGCGCGGAACGCAGCCGTATTGATTTCATGTTACAGGCAGATTCCCGACCCGACTGCTATATTGAAGTGAAATCGGTCACATTAGCGGAACAAGAGTATGGTTATTTTCCCGATGCCGTCACCTTACGGGGACAAAAACACCTTCGGGAACTGATGAGCGTAGCGGCTGAAGGCCATCGCGCCGTGGTGTTATTCGCGGTGCTGCATTCAGCCATTACACGGTTTTCACCCGCGCGGCATATCGATGCAAAATATGCGCAACTATTGATTGAAGCACAGCTAAAGGGGGTAGAAATTCTGGTTTATAAAGCCGAACTTTCTGCCGAAGGTATGACTCTAAAAGAACCGTTACCCATGACTTTATAATGGCGTAAACAATCGGTTAATTAGTATTCTGGTCGCGTACGCAAATACGCTTTTCCTCACAGGGTTGTCAAGTGTTACGTTTAGATAATTGCTATCCTGAAAAGCATCTGCTATTTATAGCGACCTGATTTTTCCCCCGACAATGGGGATCGATAGTGCGTGTTAAGGAGAAGCAACATGCAAGAAGGGCAAAACCGTAAAACATCGTCCCTGAGTATTCTCGCCATCGCTGGGGTGGAGCCGTACCAGGAGAAACCGGGCGAAGAGTATATGAACGAAGCCCAGCTGTCGCACTTCAAGCGTATTCTTGAAGCATGGCGTAATCAACTCAGGGATGAAGTCGATCGCACTGTGACTCATATGCAGGACGAAGCGGCTAACTTCCCTGATCCGGTTGACCGTGCCGCGCAGGAAGAAGAATTTAGCCTTGAGCTGCGTAACCGCGACCGTGAGCGCAAACTGATCAAAAAGATCGAGAAAACGCTGAAGAAAGTGGAAGACGAAGATTTTGGCTACTGCGAATCCTGCGGTGTCGAAATTGGTATTCGCCGTCTGGAAGCGCGTCCAACAGCCGATCTGTGCATCGACTGCAAAACGCTGGCTGAGATCCGCGAAAAACAAATGGCGGGCTAATCCCGTCAGACCGTAGAACGCCGGATGGCGCTACGCTTATCCTGCCTGGCAACAATTCATAGGCCGGATGAAGGGTTTGCGCCGCCATCCGGCAAAATCCGGGCGGGGTTATCTCCCGCCTTATTCTTTTATATTGTCCACCGGTATGACCAACGCACACTATATTGGCCGCTTCGCCCCGTCCCCCTCTGGCGAGCTGCACTTTGGTTCACTGATCGCCGCCCTCGGTAGTTACCTGCGAGCCCGCTCTCAGCATGGGATCTGGCGAGTACGCATTGAAGATATCGATCCCCCTCGTGAAGTTCCCGGTGCCGCAGAGACAATTCTGCGTCAGCTGGAACATTACGGCCTGCACTGGGATGGCGATATATTGTGGCAGTCCCAACGCCATGACGCCTACCGCGACGCGCTCGCCTGGCTGCGCCAGCAGAATTTAAGCTACTACTGCACCTGCCCGCGCGCGCGTATTCAACGCATCGGCGGCGTTTACGACGGCCATTGCCGAACCTTGCAGCATGGGCCGGAAAATGCCGCCGTGCGGATTAAACAGTTCAGCCCGGTGATGCAATTTCATGACGTGCTGCGCGGTGATATCCAGGCCGACCCGCTGCTGGCGCGCGAGGATTTTATTATTCATCGCCGCGATGGTCTGTTCGCCTATAACCTGGCGGTGGTCGTGGACGATCATTTTCAGGGCGTCACGGAAATCGTGCGCGGCGCGGATTTAATCGAACCCACGGTACGGCAAATTTCGTTGTACCAGCAGTTCGGCTGGCGCGCGCCGGACTATATTCATCTGCCGTTGGCGCTCAACGAACAAGGCGCTAAACTTTCCAAACAGAATCATGCCCCAGCCTTGCCGGAGGGCGATCCACGCCCCGTACTCATTGCCGCGCTGCGCTTTCTGGGCCAGAACGCCACGGCGCAATGGCAGGATATGCATACCGACGAATTATTGCAGTATGCGGTGGATAACTGGACGCTTACGACGGTGCCGGAATCGGCAAGTGTAAATCCAGCATTCTCAAATGCGTCTTGCTGAGCTATGATTAGCCGCTATTTTTACGCAGTAACTTGTCCTGATTGATGTTTGACACTACCGAGGTGCACTATTTTTACCCGAGTCGCTAATTTTTGCCGCAAGGTGCTAAACCGCGAGGAGAGCGAGGCTGAGCTTGCCGTCGCCCGTCCACATATGACGGTAATCCCGCGTGAGCAGCACGCTATTTCCCGCAAAGATATCAGTGAAAATGCTCTGAAAGTAATGTACAGGCTCAATAAAGCGGGATATGAGGCCTGGCTGGTTGGCGGCGGCGTGCGCGATCTTCTGCTCGGCAAAAAACCGAAAGATTTCGATGTCACCACCAACGCAACGCCGGATCAGGTGCGGAAGTTGTTCCGTAACTGTCGTCTGGTGGGTCGCCGTTTCCGTCTGGCGCACGTCATGTTCGGCCCGGAGATTATCGAAGTGGCGACATTCCGTGGTCACCATGAAGGCAACGACAGCGACCGCGCCACCTCCCAGCGCGGGCAAAACGGCATGCTGTTGCGCGATAACATCTTCGGCTCCATTGAAGAAGACGCCCAGCGTCGCGACTTCACCATTAACAGCCTCTATTACAGCGTGGCGGATTTCACCGTGCGCGACTATGTCGGCGGTATGCAGGATCTGAAAGATGGCGTGATTCGCCTGATCGGCAACCCTGAAACGCGTTACCGCGAAGATCCGGTGCGAATGCTGCGTGCAGTCCGTTTCGCCGCAAAACTCGATATGCGCATCAGCCCGGAAACCGCAGAGCCGATTCCGCGCCTGGCGACCTTACTCAACGATATTCCGCCCGCGCGTCTGTTTGAAGAGTCCCTGAAACTTCTGCAAGCGGGATATGGTTTCGAAACCTACAAAAAGCTGCGGGAATACAGCCTGTTCCAGCCCCTGTTCCCCACCATTACGCGTTATTTCACCGAAAACGGCGACAGCGCGATGGAGCGCATCATTGCGCAGGTGCTGAAAAATACCGATAACCGCATCCATAACGACATGCGCGTTAACCCGGCGTTCTTGTTTGCCGCCATGTTCTGGTATCCGTTGCTGGAAATGGCGCAGAAAATCGCTCAGGAGAGCGGCCTGGCCTATTACGACGCCTTTGCGCTGGCCATGAACGAGGTGCTGGACGAAGCGTGCCGTTCGCTGGCGATCCCGAAACGCCTCACCACGTTAACCCGTGATATCTGGCAACTCCAGTTGCGGATGTCCCGCCGCCAGGGCAAACGCGCCTGGAAGCTGCTGGAGCATCCGAAATTCCGCGCCGCATACGATCTGCTGGCGTTGCGCGCCGAGGTAGAAAACAACGCTGAACTGCAACGTCTGGCGCAGTGGTGGGGCGAGTTCCAGGTTTCAGCGCCGCCCGATCAGAAAGGCATGCTGAATGAACTGGATGAAGACCCCGCGCCGCGCCGCCGCCATCGTCGTCCGCGCAAACGCGCGCCACGCCGCGAGGGAACCGCGTGACGGTTGCCTATATCGCGCTCGGCAGCAACTTAGCCTCTCCGCTGGAGCAGGTTAATGCTGCCGTGAAGGCTATCGGCGACATCCCGGACAGCCGTATTGTTGCCGTTTCCTCGTTTTACCGCACTCCCCCGCTAGGCCCGCAGGATCAGCCGGACTACCTGAACGCCGCCGTTGCGCTGGAAACCCAACTGGCGCCGGAAGAACTGCTCAACCACACGCAGCGTATTGAGTTACAACAGGGCCGCGTTCGCAAAGCCGAACGCTGGGGGCCGCGCACGCTCGATCTCGACATCATGCTGTTTGGTGATGACGTAATAAACACGCCCCGCCTGACGATACCGCACTACGACATGAAAAATCGCGGTTTTATGCTGTGGCCGCTCTTTGAAATCGCCCCCGACCTGGTGTTCCCGGACGGCGTTACGCTGCATCATTACCTCACACGCCTCGCAGCAGAAAAACCTGCCTACTGGTAAATTGCCCGCCCCTCTTTAGCGTTTACTGCTTTCGGGTTAATCGATTGCTTAAATCCATTGCCCCCATCAATGCTGCTGTTAAAATGCCGGTTAATATGACCTCCACCATCAGGAAACGTTATGAAACCGACGACTATCGCCTTGCTGCAAAAATGTAAGCAAGAGAAAAAGCGCTTCGCGACTATCACCGCCTACGATTACAGCTTTGCCAGACTCTTCGCTGACGAGGGTATCAACGTGATGCTGGTAGGCGACTCGCTGGGCATGACGGTTCAGGGACACGATTCCACCCTGCCTGTTACCGTAGAAGATATCGCTTACCACACGCGTGCGGTGCGCCGTGGCGCGCCTAACTGTCTCCTGCTCTCCGACCTGCCGTTTATGGCCTATGCCACCCCGGAGCAGGCGTTTGAAAACGCCGCCGTGGTGATGCGCGCAGGGGCGAATATGGTCAAAATCGAAGGCGGCGCCTGGCTGGTCGATACGGTAAAAATGCTCACCGAACGCGCGGTGCCGGTGTGCGGCCATCTGGGACTGACGCCGCAGTCCGTCAATATCTTTGGCGGCTATAAGATCCAGGGGCGCGGCGATGCGGGGCAGGTACTGCTGGATGATGCGCTGGCGCTGGAAGCGGCAGGCGCGCAGTTGCTGGTGCTGGAATGCGTGCCGGTTGAGCTTGCTAAACGCGTCACCGAAGCGCTCTCTATTCCGGTCATCGGCATTGGCGCAGGCAACGTAACCGACGGTCAGATCCTGGTGATGCACGACGCCTTCGGCATTACCGGCGGCCACATTCCGAAATTTGCTAAAAATTTCCTGGCGGAAGCAGGCGACATGCGCGCCGCCGTGCGGCAGTATATTGCCGAGGTTGAGTCCAGCGTCTATCCGGGCGAAGAACACAGCTTCCATTAATGGGGTGCTTGTAGGCCGGATAAAACGCCCTGCGTCGCCATCCGGCAAAATGCCTGATGGCGCTACGCTTATCAGGCCTACAAACCACGGTCCATCAGGCAACTTAAGGAGTCTTGTTGTGCTAATTATTGAAACCCTGCCGCTGCTGCGACAGCATATTCGCCGCCTGCGCCAGGACGGTAAACGCATTGCGCTGGTGCCAACGATGGGCAACCTGCACGATGGTCATATGAAACTGGTAGAGGAAGCGAAAGCGCGCGCTGACGTCGTGGTGGTCAGTATTTTCGTGAACCCAATGCAGTTTGACCGCCCGGACGATCTGGTACGCTACCCACGAACGTTGCAGGAAGATTGCGAAAAGCTGAACAAACGCAAAGTGGATTTCGTGTTCGCGCCGGCACCCGCGGAAATTTACCCGCAAGGCACCGACGGCCAGACTTACGTTGATGTTCCCGGGCTGTCCACCATGCTGGAAGGCGCCAGCCGTCCGGGCCATTTCCGTGGTGTTTCCACCATCGTCAGCAAACTCTTCAATCTCGTCCAGCCGGACATCGCCTGCTTTGGCGAAAAGGACTTCCAGCAACTGGCTTTAATCCGCAAGATGGTGGCCGATATGGGCTACGACATCGAGATCGTCGGCGTACCGATTATTCGCGCCAAAGATGGTTTAGCGCTGAGTTCGCGTAACGGTTACCTGACCGCCGAACAGCGCAAAATTGCTCCCGGCTTAAATAAGGTGATGAACAGCGTCGCCGAGAAATTGCTGGCGGGTAATCGCGATCTGGAAGAGATGATCGCCGTCGCCGAGCAGGAGCTGAATGAGAAAGGCTTCCGCGCCGATGACATTCAGATTCGCGACGCGGACACGCTGCTGGAACTCACCGATAGTAGCAAACGCGCGGTGATCCTGATGGCGGCATGGCTGGGTCAGGCTCGCCTGATCGACAATCAGTCCGTTACATTAACCCAGTAGACAGGGGTTAAAAATCAGGCAATACTGCCTGAGAATTTCCTCAAAGCAGGCGACGCCTGCTTCGTTATCGCTAAGATTTAAAGGTAGAAGTTATGATTCGCACTATGCTGCAGGGCAAACTCCACCGCGTGAAAGTGACTCAGGCGGACCTGCACTACGAAGGTTCCTGCGCCATTGATCAAGATTTTCTGGATGCAGCCGGTATTCTTGAAAACGAAGCCATTGATATCTGGAACGTGACTAACGGCAAGCGCTTCTCAACCTATGCGATTGCCGCCGAGCGTGGTTCCAGAATCATCTCCGTGAACGGCGCAGCGGCGCACTGCGCTGCGGTGGGCGATATCGTGATCATCGCAAGTTTCGTTACCATGTCAGACGAAGAAGCGCGTCGCTGGCAGCCCAACGTCGCCTATTTTGAAGGCGATAATGAAATGAAGCGCACCGCGAAAGCGATCCCGGTACAGGTTGCCTGATATTTCCAAAATATATTATTATATTAATAAAAGGAGCCGAAAAACTTCAGCTCCTTTTATTTTAAATAATTCCAGCCTTTCTTATCAGGACAACTAATATTATTAGTTGAGGCGTTATCAGAAAATTTAAACAAACGTTCAACAATCCATCGTTATATTTATTTATATCATTAAATTCTTTTCCTCACAAATTCATCAGATGAATAACCAAAAATAAAAACACTTACCTTTCAACAAAATAACCATCAGTTAAGTTTACTTAAACACCATTTAAGTAAAGATAATTACAATTATCAATAAATATTTTCCTATACTCCGCAAAGTTAATGTAATTCCCCGGCCGGCCTTTACGCTTAACAGACGAAGTACTTTTTCTAAAAACGTAAAGTACACTTATTATCTAATACGGATGTTTATCAAAATGGCATTGAAAAAATACGCATTAGCTGCGGCAGTTCTGGCAACTATTTCCAGTTCAGCATTCGCAGCAGACGCGGATCGTGGCACCATCACCTTCCACGGCCTGGTCACCCCGAATACCTGTAACATCACGCTGAAAGATGATCCACTGAGTTCCCAGACAACTAAAGACTTCAACGTCACTCTGCCGACCGTGTCAGTAGAAGACTTCACCCCAGGTACTGCTGCCGACGTTAACAGTACCCTGGGCCAGGCTAAATTCGCGCTGTCTATTTCCTGTGCGGATACTGAGTTGCAGTCTGCTGATGCGCAGTTTGATTCCTGGGGCGGTTCTTCCGCAAACAACGAAGGCGCACTGGTTCCACCAACTGGCCTGCAAGGTTCAGCAACCAACGTAAGCCTGGTTCTGCACAACGATGGCAACACGAAGACCGATCTGATCAAAATCGATCATCCTAACAACACTCAGTCAACCACGCTGACTGATGGCAAAGGCGAACTGAACTACACCGTCGCTTATATGGGCCCGGCTACTGGCGTAACCAGCGGTTCCGTGCAGGCACAGGTTGCCTTCACCATGAACTACCAATAAGCAACAGGACTGTTGTTCTTCATCCTCTGGCTTAAGCCAGAGGATGTTTTCGTTACATCCAACAGGGAGTGGATAGCATTATGTTCAGCCTGACGTTAAAAACCGGATTAAAAACCCTCACCGCCGCCATGATCGGCGTCGCCTCGTTTCAGGCATGCGCCGACGTGGTTATCTCCGGCACACGCATCGTATATCAACAATCCATGAAAGATGTGATTGTGAACCTGGATAACCGAGGCAAAAACCCGCTGTTACTTCAGATCTGGCTGGATGACGGGAGCCCGAACGTTAACCCGCAGGAATTAAAACTGCCTTTTGTCATTACCCCGCCCATTTCACGCATCGATCCAGGGAAAGGCCAGTCTGTGCGTGTGACATATTTACAGCAGCCGCTGCCGCAGGATCGGGAATCCTTATTCTGGTTTAACGTGCTGGAAATTCCCAAAAAAGCAACGGCGAAAGACGGCGAAAGCCAGAACCAACTGCAACTCGCTTTCCGTACCCGTATTAAGCTATTTTTCCGCCCGGACGGCTTAAAAGGCACCCCGGGTGAGGCGATGAAGCAGGTTAAATGGTCGCAAACGCGCCAGGGCAACACCCTGTCTTTAGTTGGCCGTAACGACTCGCCCTATAACGTTTCACTCTCCAGCGCAACGTTTAAGGTCGGCGCCAAAGAGTATGAAATTGACAGTAAGTCGATTAAGCCATTCTCCAGCGAAACCATGACGGTTAAAGGATTAACGAATAGCGCCAGCGGAGAAGTGGTGTATATCGCTATCAATGATTTTGGCGGAACGGAAAAACTCACCGCCAACGTTAATTAATAAATTAAAAATATATTTTTTCTTCTTATATAACGGCAACCCGCTTTAATCGACTGGACTTGTTATGATTTTTCGACGATCTCTATTATGTCTCGCCATTAGTGCGGCATTGCCGTTCTCTGTTCATGCGACGGGAAATACGCCTGCACAGTCCTCTGCTCCCGACTCAGAGGAAATGGTAGAGTTTAACGATCAATTCCTGCTGAATATGGGGAGTGCAGTCGATGTAAGCCGTTATGCTCAGGGTAATCCAATATTACCGGGAACCTACCGGGCGAAAATAAGCCTGAACGGTGAAAATAAATCGACGCAAAACATCGAATTTAAAGATAACGGAACGCCACGCGCCACGCCGTGTATTACCGCATTGTTGCTGAAACAAGCGGGCGTTGATAGTAGCGTGCTGGGGAATACTATTTCCGACGATGATACAACCTGTATTGATATCAAAAAATATTACCCCCACTCGTCGGTGAATTTCGATACCTCAAAACTCACCCTGGAATTGACGATGCCGCAGCTTTACGTTCTCAAACGCCCGGCGGGATATGTCGATCCATCATTATGGGATGCAGGTATTCCGGCGGCGTTGCTGTCGTACAACCTCAACGCCTGGCATAGCGAAAGCGATGGCAATAATTCCGACACGGCTTACGCCGGTCTGCAATATGGGCTGAATTTGGGCGCATGGCGGCTGCGCTCCCGCGGCACCTACAACTGGGATAAAGACAACGGTTCGGATTACTCCAGCCAGGACATTTACCTCCAGCGCGACATTCCGGCGTTAACCGCGCAGGTTGTGGCGGGCGAAACCTACACCAACGGCGATACCTTCGACTCCGTCAGCCTGCGCGGGATGCGCCTGTACAGCGACGATCGCATGCGCCCGGAAGGCCGTACCAACTACTCACCGGTCATTCGTGGCGTCGCTAACAGCAACGCCAAAGTCACCGTCATGCAAAGCGGCAGCAAAATTTATGAAACCACCGTACCGCCAGGCCCGTTTGAACTGAGCGATCTCAGCACCACCGGCTACGGTAACGATCTACAGGTGACTGTAGAAGAGTCTGACGGCAGCAAGAGAACCTTCACGGTTCCTTTTTCCTCGGTTACGCAGATGATGCGTCCGGGAACCTCACGCTGGGAGTTTGGCGCGGGCGAACTGAACGACGATTCGCTGCATGACAGACCGAACATTGGTTACGCCACCTGGTATTACGGTCTCAACAACACCTTTACCGGCTACGCGGGCGTGCAGTACAGCGACATGGATTTTTACGCCGGTTTGCTTGGCGTGGCGATGAACACCGCGATCGGCGCCTTCGCGTTAGACGTCACGCAGTCACATGCACAAATTGACGAGCTGGGGACGCTGACCGGCCAAAGCTATCGCCTGACGTACAGCAAGGTCATCGAAACCACCGACACCTCATTCAATGTGGCGGCATACCGTTTCTCGACGGAAGACTACCTCAGCTTGCGGGACGCCGCCGCGCTACAGGACGACGTGAAATACGGCAGCTATAAGAATCAGTCATATGAGTCCAGCGACGAACTCTATTCTGACTATCAGCGTATGAAAAACCAGTTTCAGATTAGCGTCAGTCAACCGCTGGCGTTCAATGGTGAAAACTACGGCTCGCTCTATGTCACCGGCACCTGGGAAGACTACTGGAATGAGAGTGGCTCCACCTCAAACTACAGCGCAGGTTACAGCAATGACTTCCGCTATGGCAGCTACAGCATCTCGCTCCAGCGTACCTATGATGAAGATGGCGAAAAAGATGACAGCGTTTATCTCAACGTCAGCATTCCGTTAAGCACGTTCTCCAGTGAACGTAAAAATATTGCCGGTTTTAACAACGTCAATATGAGCGCGCGTACGGATATGGAAGGCAGCGCCAACTTTAACAACACCGCCAGCGGTAATACTGAAGACGGTAAGATTAACTACTCCATCAGTACGGCAAGCAATACCGGTGATTATGGCGATTTGAATCAGATCAGCGGTTACGGCTCGTGGAGCAGTCCGTATGGCCCCCTGTCAGTCTCTACCTCTTTTAGCGATGACAGCAGCAAACAATATTCCGCCAACTATAGCGGCGGCATGGTGGTTCACACTGGCGGCCTGACGATGGCGCCAGGAACATTAAGTGACACCGGCCCCATCATTCTGGTTCATGCCAGCGGCGCAAAAGGCGCGCAGCTCGGTTACGGCAAAGGTGAAATAGGTCGTTCAGGATACGCGATTATGCCGTATGCCTCGGCTTACCGTGAGAACCGCGTTGGGCTGAATATCAGTTCTCTGGACGCCGACGTCGAGGTCAAAAACACCAGTGAAACCATCGTCCCGCGTGATGGCGCCGTGGTGCTGGTCAACTTCGAAACCGACGAAGGTCGTTCTCTCATCCTTGAACTTCTACGCAACGATAAAGGCTTTATTCCACTCGGCGCAGACGTCCTGACCGATAAAGGTGAGCTGGTCGGCGCCGTCGGTCAGGCCGGGCAGGCTTATGTGCGCGGCGTAGAAGATCAGGGCACCCTGCGAGTTGTCTGGGGTAAAGAAGCAGGTAGCGCCTGTACGGTGAATTATCACATTACCGACAGCGCACAAAAGGCAGGATTAACCACAATCCTGAACAATCAACTCTGTCATATGCAATAAGTTATTTTTCTACAGGGAGTTCCCTTAATGACTTTAAAAAGTAATAAATATCTCCGCAGTTTACCTGTCGCTATGTTAGCGCTGGCGGTGTGTTCATCCGTTCATGCAGACAACGGCGACAGCATCGACATTACCTTCCGAGCCAATATCCGGGACACAACCTGTGATATGACGATTAATGACTCGGACAGTAGCTCCACCATCATCATCGGCGCCGACGGCAAAGTGTCGCTGGGCGATATCATTAAATACCAGACCAGCGAGGCAGCGTCAGGACCAACGATGGCGCAATTCGCCCTGAAAATTAAAAACTGCCCGGAATCCGTAACCGGAATGAAAGCCTCCATCAGCGGCACGACCTCCGGTTACGACGGCGGTACGCCGAAAACCATCCTCCTCCCCGGTACGGGTGAGACAGGCCCCACCGGGATTGGCCTGAAATTCTCTCGTGTCAGTGCGCCAACCAGCTATTTTGCTATTTTTGCCAACGAAACGGAGACCTCAGATAACGATGCCGAGGTGATTAAATGGAGTCCTGCTGAAATAGACAGCAAACAGGTCGACCTTGTGGCGCGTCTGGTGACGACAAGGATCTCCGGTACAACCCCGGCGGTTGGCGCCTTCCAGGCAACAGCAACCTTTAACTTTAGCTATGAATAATTCCTGCGATATAACGGAGCATCATAATGAAATCTAATTCTCTTTTTCTCGCGCTGGCGGTAGCTGGTGGATTATTCAGCGGCCTGACCCACGCCGCCCCGGTGACAGGCACCAATCAGTTGCAGGCTATCTTTACCACTGAGATCCTCCCCGGCACCTGTAACACCCAGGTGACGGATGCAGATGGCCCGACCAGCACGATTGACTTCGGCGATCTGTATAAGAACGAAGTCGGTACGCGTACCGAATCCTTTAATATCGCACTGACCGAATGCGCGGGCGTGTTGACCACAACCGTGGCGGCTCAGCCAGGGGCGGGCAATACCTGTTCCGGCGACTCCTACGCGACAACAGGTGCCACGAATACCGCCGTTGAGATTTGGGAAACCGCCGCAGACTCAGGCACCCAGTTAGCCTGCCAGACGGGCAACCCTTCGAATGTACTGACGCATTCGTTTGGTTCGAAGAATATGAACCAGAGCTACACCTATCCTCTGGTGGCTCGCTGGGTCGTTGCGAACGGTAAAACAGCCGCTGATATCACAACAGGTGAAGCGACGTCGCTTATCACCTTTTTAGTCACCTACCAGTAATGTAGCCAGCGGGCAACTATGCGACAGACACTATTTTTTATGCGATTTACTTTCGCCCTGCTGGTGGGCCTGGCAGGACTGTGGCCTGTCGTCAGTCAGGCTGACGACAGCGGAATGGACGTCAATTTTAAGGCGAAGATTCTGGCCAATACCTGCCAAGTAAGCCTGGAAAATGGCGGTAATGTCGAGTTGCCAACCGTCACGCGCAGTTGGTTTTACAATACGGACAACAGCGATCGCCTGCGGCCGGAAACGGACGCTGGCGGTACAACGTTTACCATTCAGGTTGTCAACTGCGACGTGCCGCCAGCAGGAAGCGAAGGAAGCCAGCAGCTTCATTTTCGATTTGAACCGCAATTCGGTATAAACCCCGACAACAGCCAGGTATTTATCAATAACGCGGTCAGCGATCAGGCCAGAAATGTCGGTGTGGTTGTTTTTTCCGCCACACACCACACGAACGTATTGAATAGCGATGGCAGTTCCGACGTAGCGTATGACCTTAGCGGGCAAGCGGCACCGCTCTTTCCAGCAGATTATGTGTTTTACGCCCGCTATCAGAACACGGGCGATGTCGGCAACGGACTGGTGACCAGCAATGTGGTGGTCAATGTAACCTATCAGTAAAGGGATTTATGATGAAATTACGCTATTTACTGCCGCTATTATTTTGCGTGCTCTCCATTTTCGCCAGGCAAGCGTTAGCAGACACCGCATGTCATTTTACGACACAGCAGGCCAGTATCCCTGCTTTCTGGACTGCCAGAACGCTCATTGGCCCCATCGGAGGCATCGATACGCCGCTCATCATTATGAACCCTCAGTCTATGGAGGGTGATTTCCCTTTATTCCAGGGAGCGGCGCCCATCACATGCGGAGGTAATGGGAGCAATGCCGTAACGTTGACCGGCCCTACCGACGCCAATTTGTGGGATCAATATACCACTCAGGGGTCAGATGGCCCTACCGGGCTGCTCAAAACCTCGATTCCCGGCATTGTTTACACCTATTCCGTGAGGTGTATCGGGAACTGCCACAACGGCAACAACACTAACGATCTGGATTTAAACCTGCCGCTGCCCGGAGGAACGTCAACCTTCCCAAGCCATGGCGATGCCCCCTGGACGGGGCCGAGCGCAACACGCAACTGGGATATCTTCGTCACGATGTATCAGACGCCAGACTACCACCCCCGAAATGGTCAGACGGACGGGAACGCGCTGCCAGGGAAAATCGGTACTCTGCACATAGGAGATGCCGGGCAAAACGATCTCGACCTTATGATGAGTGGAGCATCGATGGCGTTTTCCGTCATGGAGCCGACCTGCCAGGGAATGGGGATAAATAATGACGAATACGATCGGGACGTGGATTTTGGCGACTTTTACCGTTCCGATTTCGAAAAAACGGGCGAGTCGGTAGAAAAGCCGTTTACGTTTAACTTATTCCGCTGCTCATTGACGACCGTTACTGTCACCCTGACCGGCAATCATGGCGCAGACAATACGATTCTCACCAACTTTTCAGGGAGCGCCGAGGGCGTGGGCGTAAAAATTCGTTCCATTATCAATAACAACACACAAACAATGAAGGTAGACGGTTCGGAGCGTGTCGGTATCACCTACAGCGGAAATCGTGAGTGGTATCATGAATCTATTGGTCTGGATTTCACCGGGCAGTTAATCAAAATCGGTACAATTAAAGCCGGCACTTTTGAAACCGTCGGTACTTTCACCCTCAGCTACGAATAACGTTCCCTGCGGCTGACTGCCTGTCAGCCGCATCATCGCCTCCACGAATTGACCGTCAGTACGCGTACAAATCATGCTTCAGCACAAAAGGCGGATTTTTTTGCTGTTGATGCCAGAGACTGGTGACATCGGGCGCGCCGAGGGAAACAATGGTGTCACGGAACGCCGCGCTGCTCATGGATTCCCGCGCGGCAAGCATTTCTTCAAGCAATGAATACGTCACACCGGCAATCACTTCGCAGCCGGAATGTTTATGGCTCATCAGCGACGCCACACGATAAGGCGCGGCGCCGGATGTGTCCGTTAAAAAGATCACCCCATCGCCGGAATCCGCCTGGTGTAATGCTTCACACATCATACGGCTGAGCATATTAGTACTCAGGCCGCGCCAGAAGTTCACCGCCCGGCACTGCGCCAGCGGGCCATGTTTTTCTTCCAGACGATCCTGTAGCTCCTGCGCGCGATCGTCATGACAGGTAATCACCCAACCCAACATAGCCTACCTCCTTAGCAAGCAAGTAGTTTATCAGTGTGATAAATGAGTAAGGGTGATAAACGTCAAAGTCTGCCCCTCCCCCCGGCGGAGGAGAGGAAAAACATTACGTGCGCAAGCCGCGTCCGCGCTGAATTAAGTACCAGCACAGCAGGTAAAACGCCAGGATAAACACGGCCAGAACGCCGAACGTAGTGACCAGCGGTACGTCGTGAATGCCCAGGAAACCATAGCGGAAGCCGCTGATCATGTAGACAATCGGGTTCAGATGCGACAATCCTTGCCAGAACGGCGGTAGCAGCGTCAGGGAATAAAACACCCCGCCCAGGTAAGTGAGCGGCGTCAGCACGAACGTCGGGATCAGGCTGATATCATCAAAGGTCTTCGCAAAGACCGAGTTCAGCAGCCCTGCCAGCGAAAACAGCACCGCCGTCAGCACCAGCGTTAACGCCACGAACACCCAGGAGTGTACCTGGAACGGCACAAAGAACAGCGAAATTACCGTAACCAGAACCCCTACGCACAGCCCGCGCGCCACGCCGCCGCCAATATATCCGACGATAATGACGTGCGTCGGGACAGGCGCCACCAGCAGTTCTTCAATGTTGCGCTGGAATTTGGCGCTAAAGAAGGATGAGGCCACATTGGCATACGCGTTGGTGATCACCGCCATCATGATTAAGCCCGGCACGATAAATTGCATATAGCTAAAACCGTGCATCTCGCCAATGCGTGAGCCGATCAGATTACCGAAGATAATAAAATAGAGCGTCATGGTGATGACCGGCGGCACCAGCGTCTGCACCCAGATACGCATAAAGCGGTTAATCTCTTTCGCCCAGATGCTTTTCAGCGCGACCCAATACAGCTGCATCATCCGCGATCTCCTTTTTTATCATGCACCAGAGAGACAAACAGTTCTTCCAGGCGGTTTGCCTTGTTACGCATACTGAGAACCTGAACGCCCTGGCTGCTCAGTTGCGAAAAGACGCTATTGATGCCCTGTTCCCGCAATACTTCGACCTCCAGCGTCGAGGTATCCACCAGACGGTACTGATAGCCTTCCAGCCTCGGCAGCGGGCTTTTCGCCGCCAGATCGAGAATAAACGTCTCGGATTTCAGCTTAGAGAGCAGATTTTTCATCGAGGTGTTTTCCACCAGCGCGCCGTGCTGAATGATACCGATGTTGCGACACAGCATTTCCGCTTCTTCAAGATAGTGCGTCGTCAGGATAATCGTGGTGCCTTTGTCGTTTAAATCCTTCAAAAAGCCCCACATTGAGCGGCGAAGTTCAATATCCACCCCTGCGGTGGGTTCATCCAGAATCAACAGTTTCGGCTCATGCATCAGCGCCCTGGCGATCATCAAACGACGCTTCATCCCGCCGGAGAGCATACGCGCGCGTTCGTTACGTTTTTCCCACAGATCGAGTTGTTTCAGGTACTTTTCGCTGCGCGCAACGGCTTCTTTACGCTCAACGCCGTAGTACCCCGCCTGATTGACGACGATCTGCTGGACGGTTTCAAACGGGTTGAAGTTAAATTCCTGCGGCACCAGGCCAAGCTGGCGTTTGGCGTTGACCACATCTTTTTCAAGGTCGTAACCAAAGACGCAGACGCGCCCGGAGGTTTTGTTAACCAGCGAGCTGATAATGCCAATGGTGGTTGATTTCCCCGCCCCGTTTGGCCCCAGAAGCGCATAAAAATCACCCGCCTCAACCTGCAAATCGATCCCACGGAGCGCCTGAACGCCGCCCGGATACGTTTTTTTAAGTTGCTGAAGTTCCAGTGCAATGGTCATGAATTTTTACTTACCTTACGTTCTTACACTTTATTTACACTCTAAATAATTCGAGTTGCAGGAAGGCGGCAACGCAGTGAATCCCCGGAAGCTTACACCAGTAAGTGACCGGGGTGAGCGAGGAAGCCAACGCACCTGCAACGTGAAGAATGACGAGTATATGGTTTAAATAATCCCGGAGTTGCCCTATATTAGCCCAACGCACTTATTTGGTTACAGGTCGTTAACCTCCATGAAAGACATAGATACACTCATCAGCAACAATGCACTATGGTCAAAAATGCTGGTGGAAGAGGATCCCGGATTTTTTGAGAAACTGGCGCAAGCGCAAAAACCGCGCTTTCTATGGATTGGATGTTCCGACAGCCGCGTTCCCGCAGAACGTTTAACCGGCCTTGAGCCGGGCGAATTATTTGTTCACCGCAATGTTGCCAACCTGGTCATTCACACCGATCTCAACTGCCTCTCCGTGGTGCAGTATGCCGTCGATGTACTGGAAGTTGAACACATTATTATTTGTGGTCACTACGGTTGTGGCGGCGTCCAGGCGGCTGTTGAAAACCCGGAACTGGGGTTAATTAACAACTGGTTGCTGCACATTCGCGATATCTGGTTCAAACATAGCTCATTACTCGGAGAAATGCCGCAGGAGCGTCGAATCGATACCCTGTGCGAGCTGAACGTGATGGAACAGGTATACAACCTGGGCCACTCAACCATCATGCAGTCCGCGTGGAAACGCGGTCAGAAAGTGACGATTCACGGCTGGGCCTACGGTATTCACGACGGCCTGCTGCGCGATCTGGAAGTCACGGCGACCAACCGTGAAACGCTGGAACAGCGCTATCGTCGGGGGGTTTCAAACCTCAGCAAAAAGCATATTAACCACAAGTAAACGTGTATTGCCGGGTGGCGGCTACGCCTTACCCGGCCTACATTTCTACGGACATAGCACCTGTAGCGCCATCCGGCACAACGTTCTTACTCGTCCAGCAGCACCACTTTACCAACATACGGCAGATGGCGATAACGCTGGGCATAGTCAATGCCGTAACCCACAACGAACTCATCCGGGATCGAGAAACCGATAAACTCAACCGGGACGTCAACCTCACGGCGAGACGGCTTATCCAGCAGCGTACAAATCGCCAGAGACTTTGGCTCACGCAGGCTCAGGATTTCCCGCACTTTCGACAGCGTATTCCCGGAATCGATAATATCTTCGACAATCAGCACATCCTTGCCACGGATATCTTCATCCAGGTCTTTGAGAATTTTCACATCGCGAGTGGTGGACATGCCGCTACCGTAGCTGGAGGCGGTCATAAAATCGACTTCATGAGACACCTGTACCTCACGGCACAGATCCGCCATAAACATAAATGAGCCACGCAGCAGACCTACCAGCACCATGTCACTGCCGCTGTCTTTATAACGTTCAGTAATTTGACGACCCAGTTCGGCAATGCGCGCTTTGATCTCCGCTTCGGGGATCATTACTTCTACAGTATGTTTCATATCTCTAACCATATGATTTAAAAACAAATCACTTCATGCCTGCTCTTGATAAGACAGCATCGAAGCGCAAGGCACGCAGTATACCAGCAAAAGTATTTATTCGCGGCATCTGTTAATAAAGCTCATTTTGTGATGACGATCACACTTGTTAAATCCTATAATTAATTGCTACTAAAAAATTAACAAATTGAGATGGTATCTTTTTATGGCAAATAACAACGCAAAAGCGCCACGGCTTCTCGTGACGCTGACAGCCCTCTTCGCTGCACTCTGCGGGCTGTATCTGCTGATCGGCGGCGGCTGGCTGGTCGCCATCGGCGGCTCCTGGTACTACCCGATTGCGGGCATCGTCATGCTTGGCGTCGCCGGGCTATTATGGCGCAGCAAGCGTTCCGCGCTGTGGCTGTATGCCGCCCTGCTCCTCGCCACTATGATCTGGGGCGTGTGGGAAGTCGGCTTCGACTTCTGGGCGCTAACCCCGCGTAGCGACATTCTGGTCTTCTTCGGCATCTGGCTGATTTTACCGTTTGTCTGGCATCGCCTGAGCGTCCCTTCCAGCGGCGCTGTCAGCGCACTGGTGGTTGCCCTGCTGATAAGCGGCGGCATCCTCACCTGGGCTGGCTTCAACGACCCGCAAGAGATCAACGGTACGCTAAGCGCGGACGCGGTGCCTGCCGAACCGATCTCTCCGGTTGCGGACCAGGACTGGCCTGCCTATGGCCGCAATCAGGAAGGGCAGCGCTACTCTCCGCTGAAGCAGATCACTGCTGATAACGTCCACAACCTGAAAGAGGCGTGGGTGTTCCGTACCGGCGATCTGAAGCAGCCGAACGATCCGGGTGAAATCACCAACGAAGTGACCCCGATTAAAGTCGGCAATACGCTGTATCTGTGTACCGCCCACCAGCGTTTGTTCGCGCTGGACGCGGCGAGCGGGAAAGAGAAGTGGCATTTCGACCCGCAACTCAATACCGATCCCAGCTTCCAGCATGTCACCTGTCGTGGCGTCTCCTATCATGAAGCCACGGCCGATAACGCCTCGCCGGATGTCGTTTCAGACTGCCCACGCCGCATTATTCTGCCGGTGAACGATGGCCGTATTTTCGCCCTCAACGCAGACAACGGCAAGCTGTGCGAATCCTTTGCCAACAACGGCATTCTGAACCTGCAAACCAATATGCCGGTCACTACGCCGGGCATGTATGAACCCACGTCACCGCCGATCGTGACCGACAAGGTGATCGTCATTGCAGGCGCCGTCACCGATAACTTCTCTACCCGCGAGCCGTCCGGGGTTATTCGCGGCTTTGACGTGAACAGCGGTAAACTGCTGTGGGCATTCGATCCCGGTGCGAAAGACCCGAACGCGATCCCGTCGGATGAGCACCACTTCACGCCAAACTCGCCAAACTCCTGGGCGCCAGCCGCGTATGACGCAAAGCTGGATCTGGTCTATCTGCCGATGGGCGTCACCACCCCGGATATCTGGGGCGGCAACCGTACGCCAGAGCAGGAGCGCTATGCCAGCTCGATCCTGGCGCTCAATGCAACGACCGGTAAACTGGCCTGGAGCTATCAGACCGTTCATCACGATCTGTGGGATATGGATATGCCGTCCCAGCCGACGCTGGCGGATATCACCGTGAAAGGGCAAACCGTTCCGGTCATCTACGCTCCGGCAAAAACCGGCAATATTTTCGTGCTGGACCGTCGCAATGGTCAACTTGTGGTGCCTGCCCCGGAAAAACCGGTGCCGCAGGGCGCGGCCAAAGGGGATTACGTCACCAAAACGCAGCCGTTCTCTGATTTGAGCTTCCGTCCGACGAAAGACTTGACCGGTGCGGATATGTGGGGCGCCACCATGTTCGATCAGCTGGTGTGCCGCGTGATGTTCCACCAGATGCGTTATGAAGGGATCTTTACCCCGCCATCAGAAAAAGGCACGTTGGTCTTCCCGGGCAACCTCGGTATGTTCGAATGGGGCGGCATTTCCGTCGATCCGAACCGTCAGGTGGCGATTGCCAACCCGATGGCGCTGCCGTTTGTCTCTAAACTGATCCCACGCGGCCCGGGTAATCCGATGGAGCCGCCGGAAGATGCCAAAGGCACCGGTTCGGAATCGGGTATTCAGCCGCAGTATGGCGTACCGTATGGCGTGACGCTGAACCCGTTCCTGTCGCCGTTTGGTCTACCGTGTAAACAGCCTGCCTGGGGTTACATCTCCGCGCTGGATCTGAAAACCAACGAAGTTGTCTGGAAAAAACGTATTGGTACGCCGCAGGACAGCATGCCGTTCCCGATGCCGTTTAAAGTGCCGTTCAATATGGGGATGCCAATGCTGGGCGGCCCAATCTCTACCGCTGGCAACGTGCTGTTTATTGCCGCGACCGCAGATAACTACCTGCGCGCTTACAACATGAGCAATGGTGAAAAACTGTGGGAAGGCCGTCTGCCCGCAGGCGGTCAGGCAACGCCGATGACGTATGAAGTCAACGGTAAGCAGTACGTCGTGATTTCCGCCGGGGGTCACGGTTCGTTCGGGACGAAGATGGGCGACTATATTGTCGCGTACGCTCTGCCTGACGACGCGCAGTAACGTTTATGCCGGATGGCGGCTTCGCCTTATCCGGCCTACAGGATGCTCACTTTACTGTAGGCCGGATAAGCGCCAGCGCCATCCGGCATGTTTATACCGTAAAGCCAAGCATCATGCCTGTATCTTCATGCTCCAGCAGATGGCAGTGCGCCATGTAAGCATGTTCTTGCGATGCATCGTGATCAAACTTCACCAGCACCTCGCTGATCCCGCCTTCAACCCGCACCGTATCCTTCCAGCCTGCGCGATGCGCCGCCGGAGCGCTGCCGTTTTCCGACAGGATGCGGAACTGCGTACCATGAATATGGAACGGATGCAGCATCATGTCGCCTTCGCCGGAAATAACCCAGCGCTCATACTGCCCTTTGGCGGCGGCAAACATCGGTGTCGTCATATCAAACGCCTGGCCGTTGATCTTATTGGCATTGTGGAAATCGAACTTCCCGCCGTGGTTCATAT
The DNA here is from genome assembly GCF_000018045.1 of Citrobacter koseri ATCC BAA-895. Taxonomy (NCBI): domain Bacteria; kingdom Pseudomonadati; phylum Pseudomonadota; class Gammaproteobacteria; order Enterobacterales; family Enterobacteriaceae; genus Citrobacter; species Citrobacter koseri. Next base: position 3,012,961 of record NC_009792.1, read on the forward strand.
GTCCACCACTACCGTGATTCATTGAGCCATGATTCATATGCCCCATCATCTGCCCATGATTCATTCCCGCCATCGCCCGGTCGCCATACTTTTGCATCAGCATCTGCATACCCATCATGTCGAGCATCGGGTCCATCGACAGTTGCAGTTTTCGCTGCGTCAGGCCATCAAGAGAAGGCAATGCAGGCATCGTGGTCAGCGTATCCGGCAAAGTGCCGGAGGCCGTGACCGCCAGCGGCTGAATATGCATAACCGGGTGCGGTTTATCAAACGGCGCGATCGTCATCCCCATCTGGCTGACGGGCAGCGTCATCAACTCAAACGCTTTGCCGTCGCTGATGTCGATAAGCACTTCGAAACGCTCCCCCATTAACATGGGCAGTGCGTTTACCTTCACCGGCTCCGCCAGCAGGCCGCCATCGCTGGCGATAACATACAGCGGACGGTTGTCGCTGGTGGCGATGTTCAGTGAACGCGCGTTGCAGCCATTCAGCAGGCGCAGACGCAGCCAGCCTTTTGGCGCAGCATGTTGCGGATAAATCGCCCCGTTAGTCAGCAGCGTGTCGCCAAACCACCCGACGGCGGCGGTCATCATATCCAGCTGATAATTGATTTGTCCGTCAGGGGAAAACTGTTTGTCCTGAATAATCACCGGCACATCGTCTATCCCCCACTGTTTTGGCAGGAGCAGTTTGCCAATGTCTTCATCTTCAATCAGTACCAGGCCCGCCAGTCCCATCGCCACCTGACGACCGGTTTTCCCATGCTGATGAGGGTGGAACCAGCAGGTTGCCGCACGCTGTTCAGGCGTGAAGGTGACGGAGCGCTTGCCGCCCGCCGCAATCACCCCCTGCGGGCCGCCGTCCACCTCGCCGGGAACTTCCAGCCCATGCCAGTGCAGCGTCGTCTCCTCGGCAAGCTGGTTATGAATATCCACGGTAATACGCTGACCTTTGCGCAGTTTTAGCGCCGGCCCGAGTAGCGTGCCGTTGTAGCCCCAGGTCGTTGCCGTTTTACCCGCGAAGGTCGACTGTCCGGCTTTGACAATCAGCGAAATGTGATTGCGCGCGTCGGCGGTTAAAAGATCGGGAATGGGTAACGCGGGACGTTCCGCAGCAAACACGGCGCGGCTCCACAACGGCAGTGCCGATACGACCCCAAGCGCCACAGAATATTTTAAGAAATCACGACGTTGCATAATCACTTCCTTATTTTCAACCGGCGGGACGCAGTCTGACCTTTGAGCATAGACCCTCCCCTTACGGGAAGGTCAAGTCACAGACGCCCGTCGGATACAATAATAAATGTCGTCGCCTCGCCCGCAGTGTGCTAACGTTTAATTTCCGTGATGCAGTGGTAGAAGCAATGAAGACGTTTTTCAGAACAGTGTTGTTCGGCAGCCTGATGGCCGTATGCGCAAACAGCTATGCGCTCAGTGAATCCGAAGCCGAAGATATGGCAGATTTAACGGCGGTGTTCGTCTTTCTGAAAAATGACTGCGGCTACCAGAATCTCCCGAACGGTCAGATTCGTCGCGCACTGGTCTTTTTTGCTCAGCAAAACCAGTGGGACCTCAGCAATTACGACTCCTTCGACATGAAATCCCTCGGTGAAGACAGCTACCGCGATCTGAGCGGCATCGGTATTCCCGTCGCCAAAAAATGCAAAGCGCTGGCGCGCGATTCCCTGAGTTTGCTGGCCTACGTAAAATAACTCGCGTTATACCCAACGGATACCTTATTGCTGAAATAATGACCGTGCATCATCGGTCATTGTTAGCTATTATGTTGCGCCCATTTTTTACGGGTGTTAACAATGGAGGTATCAGCCAATGGCCGAAAATACGAAGTGGCATGAAACGCTACACGACCAGTTTGGTCAGTACTTTGCCGTGGACAACGTGCTGTATCACGAGAAAACCGATCACCAGGATCTGATTATTTTCGAGAACGCCGCGTTTGGCCGCGTAATGGCGCTGGACGGCGTGGTGCAAACCACCGAGCGCGATGAGTTTATCTATCACGAGATGATGACCCACGTTCCGCTGCTGGCACACGGCCACGCGAAACATGTGCTGATCATCGGCGGCGGCGACGGCGCAATGCTGCGTGAAGTGACACGGCATAAAAATGTCGAAACCATCACGATGGTGGAGATCGACGCAGGCGTGGTCTCTTTCTGCCGTCAGTATCTGCCGAATCACAACGCAGGCAGCTATGACGATCCGCGTTTTAATCTGGTGATCGACGATGGCGTTAACTTCGTGAATCAGACCAGCCAGACCTTTGATGTGATCATCTCCGACTGTACCGATCCGATCGGCCCCGGCGAGAGTCTGTTCACCTCAACCTTCTATGAAGGTTGCAAGCGCTGTCTGAATCCTGGCGGGATCTTTGTCGCACAGAACGGCGTCTGCTTCCTGCAACAGGATGAAGCCATTGACAGCCACCGCAAGCTCAGCCATTACTTTGGCGATGTCAGCTTCTACCAGGCAGCCATTCCGACCTACTACGGCGGCATTATGACCTTCGCGTGGGCGACGGACAATGACGCGCTGCGCCACCTGTCGACCGAGATTATTCAGGCGCGTTTCCATACCTCCGGCCTGAAATGCCGTTACTACAATCCGTCTGTTCACACGGCAGCTTTTGCCTTACCTCAGTATTTGCAAGACGCGCTCGCAACACCGTCGTCCTAAGGAGAAGATAAGAAATTGAAAAAACTGAAACTGCATGGCTTTAATAATCTGACCAAAAGTCTGAGTTTTTGTATTTACGATATCTGCTACGCCAAAACCGCAGAAGAGCGCGATGGTTACATTGCCTATATCGATGAACTCTATAACGCCAATCGCCTGACGGAAATTCTGTCAGAGACGTGCTCCATCATCGGCGCGAATATCCTGAATATCGCCCGCCAGGATTATGAACCCCAGGGCGCCAGCGTCACTATTCTGGTAAGCGAAGAGCCGGTCGACCCGCAGCTTATCGACAAAACAGAGCATCCCGGCCCGCTGCCCGAGGCCGTCGTCGCCCATCTGGATAAGAGCCATATCTGCGTGCATACCTACCCGGAAAGCCACCCGGAAGGCGGATTGTGCACCTTCCGCGCCGACATTGAAGTTTCGACCTGCGGCGTGATTTCCCCGCTGAAGGCGCTGAATTACCTGATCCACCAGTTAGAGTCCGATATCGTCACCATCGACTACCGCGTGCGTGGGTTTACCCGCGACGTCAACGGCATGAAACACTTTATCGATCATGAGATTAATTCCATTCAGAACTTTATGTCCGACGACATGAAGTCGCTGTATGACATGGTGGATGTGAACGTGTATCAGGAAAATATCTTCCATACCAAGATGCTGCTTAAAGAGTTCGATCTTAAGCACTACATGTTCCACACTAAACCGGAAGATCTGACGGAAACCGAGCGCAAAGAGATTACCGCTGCGCTGTGGAAAGAGATGCGCGAGATTTACTACGGCCGCAATATCCCTGCGGTATAAGCGTAACGGCGGAGCACGGAGGCTCCACCGTATTTAGCGTTGTTGAATGAAATGACGGTAAGCCGCAACAACCTGAAGAAAGTCCTCCACGCCGCAGAGCGATAAGCTCTCTTCGTCGTAGTAGTTCATCCCCTCTTCCATTTCGTCGCCGGTAAACTCCAGTTGATTAGCGCGAACCATCACCTCTTCGCCATCCATCCAGAGCGTATATTCATGTCCCGCCCGTTGCCAGGAACGCTCACTGCCCTTTAGCGCACGCGCCGCTTGTTCCACTTCATCAAGCAAGGCCAGGTTCTCTTTCACTTCTTCGTTAAACCAGTGCCCCACCACCTCGTGGCCCATGGACATTCGCACTTTTACCACTCCGGTAATATCGCGCAGAAATTCGTAATCCATAATGTGTTCCTCTGCTCCCGGCAATGCGCCATTACCGCATTGCGCCCATGCTGTAATTATCGCAGCACAACGGAAGAAAAAAAGCGGAACGGGCGGAAGGAATAGAAATAAAAATGCCCGGTGACGCAAGGTTCACCGGGCATTGATGCGTTTTTACGCAGAACAGGTCGGAGCCGTTACACCGCGGTCTGGAAAATCACGCCGTCGGCTTTCTCGGTGTACTGGGAAAGCTGATCGAAGTTCAGATAACGGTAGGTATCCACGGCGGTTTTATCCACCTGCGCAACGTAGGTCTGGTACTCTTCCGGCGTCGGCAGTTTGCCGATCAGCGCCGCAACCGCCGCCAGTTCCGCAGAAGCCAGATAGACGTTCGCCCCGGTTCCCAGACGGTTCGGGAAGTTACGGGTTGAGGTAGAAACAACCGTCGCCCCGTCAGCCACACGCGCCTGGTTCCCCATGCACAGTGAACAGCCTGGAATTTCAATCCGCGCGCCGCTCTTACCAAAGACGCTATAGTAGCCCTCTTCGGTCAACTGCGCGGCATCCATACGGGTTGGCGGCGCCACCCACAGGCGGGTCGGCAGCTGGCCTTTGTGCGCATCCAGCAGTTTACCTGCCGCACGGAAGTGACCGATGTTGGTCATACAGGAACCGATAAAGACTTCGTCAATCTTCTCGCCCTGCACATCAGACAGCAGACGCGCATCGTCAGGATCGTTCGGCGCGCAGAGGATCGGCTCTTTGATATCAGCCAGATCGATCTCGATCACCGCCGCATAATCGGCATCCGCGTCCGCTTCCAGCAACTGCGGGTCCGCCAGCCATTTTTCCATGCCCTGAATACGGCGCTCCAGGGTGCGGCGATCGCCGTAACCTTCCGCAATCATCCACTTCAGCAGAACGATGTTGGAGTTCAGGTACTCGATAATCGGCTCTTTGTTGAGCTTAATGGTACAGCCTGCCGCAGAACGCTCCGCAGAGGCATCGGTCAGCTCAAACGCCTGTTCCACTTTCAGGTCCGGCAACCCTTCGATTTCCAGAATACGGCCGGAGAAGATGTTTTTCTTACCTTTCTTCTCAACGGTCAGCAGACCCTGTTTGATCGCGTACAGCGGGATCGCGTGTACCAGATCGCGCAGGGTGATACCCGGCTGCATTTTGCCTTTGAAGCGCACCAGCACTGATTCCGGCATATCCAGCGGCATGACGCCGGTCGCCGCCGCAAACGCCACCAGGCCAGAACCCGCCGGGAAGGAGATGCCAATCGGGAAACGGGTATGGGAGTCGCCGCCGGTACCAACGGTATCCGGCAGCAGCATACGGTTCAGCCAGGAGTGGATTACGCCATCGCCCGGACGCAGAGAGACGCCGCCACGGTTCATGATGAAATCCGGCAGCGTGTGGTGCGTAGTTACGTCAACCGGTTTCGGATACGCTGCGGTATGGCAGAAAGACTGCATCACCAAGTCAGACGAGAAGCCCAGGCACGCCAGGTCTTTCAGTTCGTCACGGGTCATTGGGCCAGTGGTATCCTGAGAACCTACGGAGGTCATTTTCGGTTCGCAGTAAGCGCCCGGACGGATACCGGCAACGCCGCAGGCGCGGCCCACCATCTTCTGCGCCAGCGAGTAGCCGCGAGCGCTTTCCGCCACGTCTTTCGCCTGACGGAACACATCGCTGTGCGGCAGACCCAGCGCTTCACGCGCTTTGGTGGTCAGGCCGCGACCGATGATCAACGGAATACGACCGCCCGCGCGCACTTCGTCGATCAGCACGTCGGTTTTCAGTTCAAAGCTCGCCAGCAGTTCGCCGGTTTCGTGATGGCGGACTTCACCTTTGTACGGGTAAACGTCAATCACATCACCCATGTTCAGGTTATTCACGTCCACTTCAATGGGCAGCGCGCCCGCATCTTCCATCGTGTTAAAGAAGATAGGCGCAATTTTGCCGCCAAGACACAGACCGCCGCCGCGTTTGTTCGGCACATTCGGGATGTCATCGCCCATGAACCACAACACGGAGTTGGTGGCGGATTTACGCGAAGAACCGGTGCCGACAACGTCGCCCACGTAGGCTAACGGATAGCCTTTTTGCTGCAACGCTTCGATCTGTTTGATCGGCCCCACCACGCCAGGCTGATCCGGCTCAATACCTTCACGGGCGTTTTTCAGCATCGCCAGCGCGTGCAGCGGAATGTCCGGGCGGGACCAGGCATCTGGCGCCGGAGAAAGGTCGTCGGTGTTGGTTTCACCGGTCACTTTAAAGACGGTAACGGTGATTTTTTCAGCCAGAGCAGGACGGTTCAGGAACCATTCGGCATCGGCCCAGGACTGCATCACCTGCTTCGCATATTCGTTGCCCGCTTTGGCTTTTTCTTCTACATCGTAGAAGTTGTCGAACATCAGCAGGGTATGAGACAACGCTTTGGCGGCAATCGGCGCCAGTTTGGCATCGTCCAGCGCGTCAATCAGCGGATGAATGTTGTAACCACCCTGCATGGTGCCCAGCAGTTCAATGGCTTTTTCTGGAGTAACCAGCGGGGAGGTGGTGTCGCCTTTCGCGACGGCAGCGAGAAAGCCCGCTTTTACATAGGCGGCTTCATCGACGCCAGGGGGAACACGGTTGATTAACAGGTCTAACAGGAATTCTTCTTCGCCCACAGGCGGGGTCTTCAGCAGCTCGACAAGTGCGGCCATTTGGGTTGCATCTAAGGGTTTGGGCACAATCCCAAGGGCGGCACGCTCAGCTACGTGCTTACGGTATTCTTCTAGCACGACGGTTCTCCTCGCTCTCATTGTCATAGTGCGGCGCTTTTGTATATGGGCGATTCTCTTCACGCTCCTGTGAGACAGCAGTTTGTAGGGTAAATGCCCGATACCGCAACGGGCAGAATAGCAGGATTTTAGTGGGGTGTTAATCTGTTTACAAAAAAGCAACATAAAAAAGTGGCTGAATCGTTACGCATGGTCTATTGCCCTTCGCCTTTCCAGGAAAGAGACATTTTCCCCTGCAACGTTTGCTCACATTATTTCGAACGCTAATCATCACCTGACGGTAGCGATCCCAATATTAGTCAAAAATTAAACTCCCGCCGCCCTATACTCACGCAACACCGCACCCGCTGGCGGCAGGCATAATGACCATGACGATTCTTCAGGAATCGGGAGAGATAAAATGACGTTGCCCTTTAAGCCCCATGTAATTGCGCTGGTATGCAGCGCAGGGTTATTTGCCGCTTCGGGTGTGTTGTATGTAAAAAGCCGCACGCCCGAAGCCCCGCTTCAACCCGCGCCCGTCGCCGTGCAGCCGACCGCCGCCGCGGAACCTGAAGCAAAAGCCGCGTTTACCGCAGCGCAAATCGATCAATGGGTCGCCCCGATAGCGCTCTACCCTGACTCGCTGCTTTCTCAGGTGCTGATGGCCGCCACCTATCCGGCGAACGTGGTTCAGGCAGTGCAGTGGTCGCATGACAACCCAACCCTGCAAGGCGATGCGGCAATACAGGCCGTCTCCGGTCAGCCCTGGGACCCGAGCGTGAAATCACTGTTGGCGTTTCCCCAGTTGATGGCGCTGATGGGCGAAAACCCAACGTGGGTGCAAAACCTTGGCGACGCTTTTCTGGCCCAGCCGCAGGACGTCATGGACGCGGTGCAACGGTTGCGTTTACTGGCGCAGCAAACCGGCTCGCTGAAATCCACGCCGCAGCAAACGGTTAGCAGCACGCCGAAGCAGAGCGCCGCAGCTACGCAGGCGACCGCCGCCGCTAACGTACAAAGCACGACGCCGACGGTGATCAAAATTGAGCCCGCCGATCCACAGGTCGTCTATGTTCCCAACTATAATCCCGCGACCGTTTACGGCGCCTGGCCGAACACCGCTTACCCGCCCGTGTATCTGCCGCCGCCTCCCGGACAGCAATTCGCCGACAGTTTCGTGAAAGGCTTTGGTTATAGCCTCGGCGTCGCCACCACCTACGCGTTGTTCAGCAGCATCGACTGGGACGACGATCATCATCACCACGACGATGACTATCACCACCACGATGATAACGACCATCACGGCGGCAATGGCTACCAGCACAACGGGGATAACATCAATATCAATGTGAATAACTTCAATCACATTACCGGGCAAAATCTCAAAGGGCAGACAATGACCTGGCAGCACAACCCGGCGTATCGCAACGGCGTGCCCTATCAGAACAACGCGGTGTCCCAACGTTTTCATCAAACCGATGTCAGCGGCGGGTTAAGCGCCACTCAACAGACGCCAGCCTCCCGCGACGGCCAGCGTCAGGCGGCGATGGCGCAATTCCAGCAGCACAGCCACGCGTCTCCCGCCACGCGAACCCAACCACCTGGCGCGACGTCCCGCGATGCCCAGCGCAAAGCGGCCTCGCAGCAGCTAAACCAGATTGCCCAGCGGAATAACTATCGCGGCTACGACACCCGGCAAAACAGCGTTCACAGGGAGTCGGTTCAGTCACATTCACTGTCACAGCAGCAACGGGAGACCGTTCACCAGCGCGTCGCATCCGCCACGCCGCAGCAGCGTCAGACCTTCCGGCAGAACCATGCCAATGTGTTCAGCGGTAACGACAGCCGTTCGCCCTCCTGGCAATCTCAGCAGCAGCGCGGCCAGCAGAGTCGTCACGTCGGCAATCTCAATACTGAACAGCGTGCCGCTGCGCGTGAACACCTTTCCGAGCGCCATGAATTTCGCCGTCGTTAACCGGAGTCGATGATGAAAAAAATCCTGTTAAGCACCCTGCTGCTGTCGCTGCCGTTGTTGAGCTACGCGCAACAACGCTTCCCTTCGCCTGACGACGCGGCAACGGCGTTCGCGACCGCAGTCGCCACGCAAAACGAGGCGCAGTTGACTGCGCTATTGGGCGACAACTGGCGACAGTTTCTGCCGCAGGAAGGCGCCGACCCCGAAGCCGTTGCTCGCTTTAACCGCGACTGGAAAATCAGCCACCGTATCGTGCAGCAAGGCGATACCGCGCACCTGAACGTCGGGCGCGACGAGTGGCAACTGCCTGTACCGATGATGAAAGATGCTGATGGCTGGCATTTTGATATGGCGGCCGCTCAGGACGAGATCCTCACCCGCGCCATTGGCCGCAATGAACTGTCGGCGATAGAAGCGATGCGCGCCTATGTGGATGCCCAATACGATTACTGGCAACGCAAACAGAGGTTCGCGACAAAACTCATCAGTAGCAAAGGTCAGCAGGATGGACTGTACTGGCCGGTACAACCCGGCGAGATGCCCAGCCCGTTAGGCCCGGCATTCAGTCCTTCGGCACCCGGTGAGGGTTATCACGGCTACCATTTCCGCATTATTCCCGATAGCGAAAAGGACGGTTTCGCCCTGCTGGCCTGGCCGGTAATTTGGGGGAAGACGGGCGTCATGAGCTTTATGGTGAATCAGGACGATAAGGTGTATCAGGCGAACCTGGGAAGAGAGACGGAAAAGAACGTCGCGACAATCAATAAATTCAATGCCGATGCCCACTGGCAGACCGTTGAGTAAAAGCGGTTATCAAAGATTACAGGCCGGATAAGGCGTTGATGCCGCCATCCGGCAAAACCCGGGTCAGGATTTACCCCAATAAAAAAGCGGCCGCTAAGCCGCTTTTTCTTTATCCACTCAGAAGATTATTTCTTCTTCGCTTTCGGGTTCGGCAGGTCGGTGATGCTGCCTTCGAACACTTCGGCTGCCAGGCCAACGGACTCATGCAGAGTCGGGTGAGCGTGGATAGTCAGCGCGATGTCTTCAGCATCACAGCCCATCTCGATCGCCAGACCGATTTCGCCCAGCAGCTCGCCGCCGTTGGTGCCGACAATCGCACCACCGATAACACGGTGAGACTCTTTGTCGAAAATCAGCTTGGTCATACCGTCTGCGCAGTCAGAAGCGATAGCACGGCCAGATGCAGCCCACGGGAAGGTGGCGGTTTCGTAGCTGATGCCTTTCTCTTTCGCTTCTTTCTCCGTCAGACCTACCCATGCAACTTCTGGCTCAGTGTAGGCGATGGACGGAATAACTTTCGGATCGAAGTAGTGTTTCTTACCGGCGATAACTTCAGCGGCAACGTGACCTTCGTGAACACCTTTGTGCGCCAGCATCGGCTGACCGACGATATCGCCGATAGCAAAGATGTGCGGTACGTTAGTGCGCAGCTGTTTGTCTACGCGGATGAAGCCACGGTCGTCAACTTCTACGCCAGCCTTGCCAGCATCGAGGTTTTTACCGTTCGGCACACGGCCGATAGCCACCAGCACCGCATCGTAACGCTGTGCTTCTGCTGGTGCTTTTTTGCCTTCCATAGAAACGTAAATACCGTCTTCTTTCGCTTCAACGGCAGTCACTTTGGTTTCCAGCATCAGGTTGAATTTCTTGCTGATGCGTTTGGTGAAGACTTTAACGATGTCTTTGTCAGCCGCCGGGATAACCTGGTCGAACATTTCAACCACGTCGATCTCTGAACCCAGCGCATGGTACACCGTACCCATTTCCAGACCGATGATACCGCCACCCATAACCAGCAGACGTTTCGGTACGGATTTCAGTTCCAGTGCGTCGGTGGAGTCCCAGACGCGCGGATCTTCGTGCGGAATAAACGGCAGTTGGATCGGACGGGAACCTGCTGCGATAATCGCGTTGTCGAAGTTGATCACGGTTTTGCCGTTCTCGCCTTCCACTTCCAGGGTGTTGGCCCCGGTGAATTTACCCAGACCGTTTACCACTTTCACTTTACGGCCTTTCGCCATACCAGCCAGACCGCCGGTCAGCTGAGTGATAACTTTCTCTTTCCAGGTACGAATTTTGTCGATATCGGTTTTCGGCTCGCCAAAAACGATACCGTGTTCAGCCAGTGCTTTGGCTTCTTCGATAACTTTTGCTACGTGCAGAAGAGCTTTAGAAGGGATACAGCCGACGTTCAGACAAACACCGCCGAGGGTGTTGTAACGTTCTACGATTACGGTTTCCAGACCTAAATCAGCGCAACGGAAGGCAGCAGAGTAACCTGCCGGGCCTGCCCCAAGTACCACGACCTGAGTTTTGATTTCAGTACTCATCATGACCTCTTAATTTATTCCCGGCGATCCCTGGTCTTGTCGCCCATCATCCACCGGGTCGTTCTATCCGCCCGTATTTTACAAAATTGTTAACAATTTTGAAACAACAAACGGCAACCGATTTGTCTTTCGCACGATAACCTCACTCACTTCATGAGATTACCAGAAAAAAGCCGGCCGTCAGGCCGACTTTTTTGCTTGCTTACATCACCAGACGGCGAATGTCAGACAGCGTGTTGTTGATGATGGTGATAAAGCGAGCACCATCAGCACCGTCAATCACGCGGTGGTCGAAGGAGAGAGAAATCGGCATCATCAGACGCGGAGTAAACTCTTTACCATTCCACACCGGTTCCATTGCGGACTTAGAAACGCCGAGGATAGCCACTTCCGGCGCGTTCACAATCGGCGCGAAGTGGGTGGTGCCCAGGCCGCCGATGCTGGAGATAGTGAAGCAACCGCCCTGCATTTCGCCAGCGGTCAGCTTACCATCACGCGCTTTCTTAGAGATGGTCGTCAGTTCACGGGACAGCTCAGTAATGCTCTTCTTGTTCACATCTTTGAACACCGGAACAACCAGACCGTTCGGCGTGTCGACCGCGACACCAATGTTGATGTACTTCTTCAACGTCAGGCGCTGACCGTCTTCAGACAGAGAGCTGTTGAAGCGCGGCATCTGTTCCAGAGCAGCGGCAACGGCTTTCATGATGAAGACCACTGGCGTGAATTTCACGTCCAGCTTACGTTTTTCAGCTTCCGCATTCTGCTGCTTACGGAACGCTTCCAGATCGGTGATATCCGTTTTGTCGAAGTGCGTAACGTGCGGGATCATCACCCAGTTACGGCTCAGGTTAGCACCAGAGATTTTCTGGATGCGGCCCAGTTCAACTTCTTCCACTTCACCAAACTTGCTGAAGTCCACTTTCGGCCACGGCAGAAGACCTGGCAGAGAACCGCCGGTTGCGCCCGCTGGCGCGGATTCAGCGCGCTTGATAGCGTCTTTCACGTAAGCCTGAACGTCTTCGCGCAGGATACGACCTTTACGGCCAGTACCCTTCACTTTCGCCAGGTTAACGCCGAACTCGCGCGCCAGGCGGCGAATCAGCGGGGTCGCGTGAACGTAAGCGTCATTTTCAGCAAACTCAGATTTGCCTTCCGCTTTTGCCGCAGGCGCAGCAGCCGGTTTAGCGGCCTGAGCAGGTGCAGCGGCAGGTGCCGGAGCAGCAGCAGCCGGAGCCGCGGCAGGGGCAGCGCCTTCCACTTCGAAGACCATAATCAGAGAGCCGGTAGACACTTTGTCGCCAACGTTAACTTTCAGCTCTTTAACCACGCCCGCGAACGGCGCCGGCACTTCCATAGAGGCTTTGTCGCCTTCTACGGTGATCAGCGACTGTTCGGCTTCAACTTTATCGCCGACTTTAACCATCACTTCGGTGACTTCAACTTCGTCGCCGCCGATGTCCGGTACGTTAACGTCTTTCGCGCCAGCCGCTGCTGCCGGAGCCGCCGCTGCTGGTGCTGCCGCCTGAGCGGGCGCAGCAGCAGGCGCAGCGCCCGCCACTTCGAAGACCATGATCAGAGAGCCGGTAGACACTTTATCGCCAGCGTTGACTTTGATCTCTTTAACCGTACCCGCGAACGGCGCCGGCACTTCCATAGAAGCTTTGTCGCCTTCTACGGTGATCAGCGACTGCTCAGCCGCAACGGTGTCGCCCACTTTGACCAGGATCTCGGTGACTTCAACTTCGTCGCCGCCGATATCTGGTACGTGTACGTCTTTCGCTGCCGCAGCAGCAGGAGCGGCTGCCGGAGCGGCTTCTTTCTTCTCTTCTGCCGGAGCAGGCGCAGCGTCAGCTGCACCGTCGGCGGAATCGAAAATCATGATAAGTGCGCCCGTCGCGGTTTTGTCGCCAACAGAGACTTTAATCTCTTTAACGACGCCCGCCTGCGGCGATGGAACTTCCATAGAGGCCTTGTCGCCTTCTACGGTGATCAGCGACTGTTCAGCTTCAACTTTGTCGCCCACTTTGACCAGGATCTCGGTGATTTCAACTTCATCAGCCCCGATGTCCGGTACGTTGATTTCGATAGCCATTATTCTTTTACCTCTTACGCCAGACGCGGGTTAACTTTATCTGCATCGATGTTGAATTTGGTGATGGCTTCCGCTACCACTTTCTTATCGATTTCGCCACGTTTAGCCAGCTCGCCCAGAGCCGCAACAACCACATAAGATGCATCCACTTCGAAGTGGTGACGCAGGTTCTCACGGCTGTCAGAGCGGCCGAAACCGTCAGTACCCAGTACGCGGTAATCATCAGCCGGTACATAAGTACGAACCTGCTCGGCGAACAGTTTCATATAGTCAGTCGATGCCACTGCCGGCGCGTCGTTCATTACCTGAGCAATGTACGGAACGCGTGGAGTTTCCAGCGGGTGCAGCATGTTCCAGCGCTCACAATCCTGGCCATCACGCGCCAGTTCAGTGAAGGAGGTGACGCTGTAAACGTCAGAACCTACGCCGTAATCTTTCGCCAGGATCTCTGCTGCTTCACGAACGTGACGCAGGATAGAACCGGAGCCCAGCAGCTGAACTTTACCTTTCTTACCTTCGAGGGTTTCGAGTTTGTAGATACCTTTACGGATACCTTCCTCAGCACCTTCCGGCATGGCTGGCATGTGGTAGTTTTCGTTCAGCGTGGTGATGTAGTAGTAAACGTTCTCTTGTTTCTCACCGTACATACGCTCCAGACCATCGTGCATGATGACCGCAACTTCGTACGCGTAAGACGGATCGTAAGAGATACAGTTCGGGATAGTCAGAGACTGAATATGGCTGTGGCCATCTTCGTGCTGCAAACCTTCGCCGTTCAGCGTCGTACGACCGGAAGTACCACCGATCAGGAAGCCGCGCGCCTGTTGGTCACCTGCTGCCCAGCACAGGTCGCCGATACGCTGGAACCCGAACATGGAGTAGTAGATGTAGAACGGGATCATCGGCAGGTTGTTGGTGCTGTAAGAGGTCGCAGCGGCCAGCCAGGAAGAACCTGCGCCCAGCTCGTTGATGCCTTCCTGCAAAATCTGACCTTTCTCGTCTTCTTTGTAGTAAGCAACCTGCTCACGGTCCTGCGGGGTGTACTGCTGGCCGTTCGGGCTGTAAATACCGATCTGACGGAACAGACCTTCCATACCGAAAGTACGCGCTTCGTCAGCGATGATCGGAACCAGACGATCTTTGATCGACTTGTTCTTCAGCATCACGTTCAGGGCACGAACGAAAGCGATAGTGGTGGAGATCTCTTTGTTCTGCTCTTCCAGCAGCGCGCCGAAGTCTTCCAGGGTCGGCAGTTCCAGCTTCTCAGTGAAGTTCGGCTGGCGGCTCGGCAGGTAGCCGTGCAGTTTCTGACGCTGTGCGTGCAGATAAGTGTGCTCTTCAGAACCTTCCGGGAAGGTAATGTACGGCAGTTTTTCGATGTCAGCATCGGATACCGGCACATTGAAACGATCGCGGACGTAACGAACGCCGTCCATGTTCATTTTCTTAACCTGGTGCGCGATGTTTTTACCTTCGGCAGTGTCACCCATGCCATAACCTTTGATGGTATGGGCCAGGATTACCGTTGCTTTGCCTTTGGTTTCCTGCGCTTTTTTCAGTGCAGCGTAGACTTTCTTCGGATCGTGACCACCACGGTTCAGTGCCCAGATCTGCTCATCAGTCCAGTCAGCAACCAGGGCTGCGGTTTCTGGATATTTACCGAAGAAGTGCTCACGTACGTAAGCGCCATCTTTGGATTTGAAGGTCTGGTAGTCGCCGTCAACGGTTTCGTTCATCAGTTGGATCAGTTTACCGCTGGTGTCTTTACGCAGCAGCTCATCCCAACGACCGCCCCACATCACTTTGATCACGTTCCAGCCAGCGCCGTCAAAGATGCCTTCCAGTTCGTTAACGATCTTGCCGTTACCGGTTACCGGGCCGTCCAGACGTTGCAGGTTACAGTTGATGATGAAGACCAGGTTGTCCAGTTTCTCACGGGTGGCGATGGTGATAGCCCCTTTGGATTCCGGCTCGTCCATCTCGCCGTCGCCCAGGAAAGCGTAAACGGTCTGTTTGGACGTGTCTTTCAGACCACGGTGTTCCAGATATTTCAGGAATTTAGCCTGGTAGATCGCACCGATTGGGCCCAGACCCATAGATACGGTCGGGAACTGCCAGAATTCCGGCATCAGTTTCGGGTGCGGGTAGGAAGAGAGGCCTTTGCCATGAACTTCCTGACGGAAGTTGTCCATCTGTTCTTCAGTCAGACGGCCTTCCAGGAATGCGCGTGCATACACGCCCGGGGAGATGTGGCCCTGGAAGTATACCAGGTCGCCGCCATCCTGCTCATTGCGTGCGCGGAAGAAGTGGTTGAAGCAAACATCATAAACAGTTGCGGAAGACTGGAAGGAAGCCATGTGGCCACCCAGTTCGAGGTCTTTTTTAGACGCACGCAGTACGGTCATGATGGCGTTCCAGCGGATAGCTGAACGGATACGACGCTCCAGTTCCAGATTGCCCGGGTATTCCGGTTCATCTTCAACGGCAATAGTGTTTACATAGTTGCTAGCCCCTGCACCTGCCGCTACTTTCACGCCGCCTTTGCGGGCTTCAGAAAGAAGCTGGTCAATCAGATACTGAGCACGCTCAACACCTTCTTCACGGATGACCGATTCGATCGCCTGTAGCCAGTCGCGAGTTTCGATCGGATCCACGTCATTTGGGAAACGTTCTGACATGGGGGTATTCCTTATCTATCTAATACGTTGATTTGTCTGGAACCTGTCCCATTGAGCTTTCGCCAGAAAGCGCAATAAGACAGGTTCTGCGTTTAGTTGCCGCGCGCTATAATTTGCGCTTGATTTACAACATCTTCTGGTTAACGTTCTGCCAGAAAAATCACTAATTCTTTCGTTGCTCCAGACGGCGTAAGGCGCGTTCACGACGGCTTTCCTCACGGCTTCTGTCCAGGAGAATCTCTTCGATAAACGCCAGGTGACGATGCGACGCTTCACGCGCATCGATCGGGTTACCGGCGATGATCGCTTCAAAAATACGGGTGCGATGACTGCTCACCAGCGGAAGCATCTCCCGGCGCGCATACAGCAATTCAAAGTTCTGACGAACGTTTTGCGCCAGCATCGGCTCCATACACCTTAGCAGATGGAGCAGCACCACATTGTGCGCCGCTTCGGTGACAGCGATTTGATACTGGAGAACCGCGTCGGATTCGGCATCCAGATCGCCGGACTGTTGTGCAAGCTCGATGGCATGATGGAGTTCACGAATGCGGGTTTTGTCTTCATCCGTGCTACGCAATGCCGCGTAATAAGCGGCAATGCCTTCCAACGCATGGCGCGTCTCAAGCAGGTCAAATTGGGATTCAGGATGATCGGAGAGCAGTTCTACCAGTGGGTCGCTAAAGCTCTGCCACAGACTGCTCTGCACAAAAGTTCCGCCGCCCTGGCGACGAAGCAGCAAACCCTTCGCTTCGAGACGTTGGATCGCCTCGCGTAAAGAGGGGCGGGAGACGTCGAACTGTTTAGCCAGTTCACGTTCCGGTGGGAGTTTTTCGCCGGGGCGCAAAGTCCCCTCAAGAATTAAAAACTCCAGCTGCTGCTCAATCACATCGGATAGTTTTGGTTGGCGGATTTTGCTGTAGGCCATGATTTCCTGTCTTAAGCCATTTGCCCGGAGTCAATTGGTCTTACCAATTTCACGTTCGTGACGCTAAAGTAACAAAGTATTCACCTTCTGTCCATACAGGTTTTGATTGAAATCAGTAAACCACGCACATTTTAACAAGATTACAGAAATAACGTTTCAAAGATGTAACTATGCACAAATGTTAAATTTACTCCCCTGGGAGTAGATTTAACGTAATTGAAACGAGGAAAAATTTTATCTGAACCGATTCAACCGCTTATTTAATGATTTTATATTCACAAATAATGAATAAATATTTATCAGCTAAAATTTGAGGTGGGAGAGGTGGTATTTACAAATGGTTTCTTTTTATTCAACTCGTCATCGTCCCTTCATAAAGCAGGTGCATTAACGCCCGCATACCATTATTCTTTAGCCGACGAAAGACTTTCGGTAACAATTAAGATTTCATCAGCGTAAACATATTAATACAACAAATGGAATTGCAAACTTACACACGCGTCACTGCGTAGTTCAAAAATAACCACACACGAGGTTTCATGATGGAAGGTCAACAGCATGGCGAGCAGCTAAAGCGCGGTCTTAAAAACCGCCATATCCAGCTAATCGCCCTGGGGGGCGCAATCGGTACCGGGCTGTTTCTGGGCAGTGCATCCGTTATCCAGTCAGCAGGGCCAGGGATTATTCTGGGTTATGCCATCGCGGGCTTTATCGCTTTTCTGATCATGCGTCAGTTAGGTGAAATGGTGGTTGAAGAGCCGGTTGCCGGTTCGTTCAGCCACTTTGCCTATAAATACTGGGGCGGATTTGCAGGCTTCGCTTCCGGCTGGAACTATTGGGTGCTGTATGTGCTGGTTGCGATGGCGGAACTGACGGCGGTCGGGAAATACATTCAGTTCTGGTGGCCTGAAATCCCCACCTGGGTCTCCGCTGCGGCCTTCTTTGTGCTCATCAACGCCATCAACCTGACCAACGTGAAAGTGTTTGGTGAGATGGAATTCTGGTTTGCCATCATTAAAGTTATCGCAGTGGTGGCGATGATCCTCTTCGGCGGCTGGCTGTTGTTTAGCGGCAACGGCGGCCCGCAGGCAACCGTGCGTAACCTGTGGGAACAGGGCGGCTTTCTGCCGCATGGTTTCACCGGGCTGGTCATGATGATGGCGATTATCATGTTCTCCTTCGGTGGACTGGAGCTGGTCGGGATCACGGCGGCGGAAGCGGACAACCCGGAGCAAAGCATTCCGAAAGCGACGAACCAGGTTATCTACCGTATTTTGATTTTCTATATTGGTTCGCTGGCGGTGCTGCTTTCTCTGCTGCCGTGGACGCGCGTAACGGCTGATACCAGCCCGTTCGTCCTGATCTTCCACGAACTGGGCGATACCCTCGTAGCCAACGCGCTGAATATCGTGGTACTGACTGCGGCGCTGTCCGTCTATAACAGCTGCGTATACTGCAACAGCCGTATGCTGTTCGGCCTGGCTCAGCAGGGCAACGCGCCGAAAGTGTTTTTAAGCGTGGATAAACGCGGCGTACCGGTGAACACCATTCTGGTTTCCGCACTGGTTACCGCGCTCTGCGTGCTGATTAACTATATGGCGCCGGACTCGGCATTCGGCTTGCTGATGGCGCTGGTGGTCTCTGCTCTGGTGATCAACTGGGCAATGATCAGCCTCGCGCACATAAAGTTCCGTCGCGCCAAACAGCAGCAGGGAGTGAAAACTCGCTTCCCGGCGCTGTTCTACCCGCTGGGTAACTGGGTCTGCCTGCTGTTTATGGCGGCGGTGCTGGTCATTATGCTGATGACGCCAGGCATGGCCATCTCGGTCTACCTGATTCCGGTGTGGATTGTCATTCTGGGCGTTGGCTATCTGTGTAAACAGAAAACCGCAAAAACCGTTAAAGCGCATTAATCCCCACAGCCCTCACTCGCAAGAGTGAGGGTTGCAACCTGCCTCACATTTTCCTCTGTATAGCCATTTTATCCATATCAGCGGCGTTATCCTACAACGCAATTACTTCGCTTGCGCAGAATAATTCTCTATATCATCTGATGGGAGACGTTTCAATGGAAAAGGGTAAGCTGTCGATAAAAGAAAAAATCGGCTATGGCATGGGTGACGCCGGATGCAACATCATCTTTGGCGCCATAATGCTGTTTGTTAACTATTTTTATACAGATATTTTTGGGCTGGCTCCCGCTCTGGTCGGTGTATTACTCCTCTCCGTTCGCGTGATTGATGCCGTTACCGACCCGATTATGGGCGCAATCGCCGATCGTACCCAAAGCAAATACGGGCGATTTCGTCCCTGGCTGCTGTGGATTGCCTTCCCTTATGCGCTGTTCAGCATCCTGATGTTCACCACCCCGGAATGGACATATAACAGCAAGGTTATCTATGCGTTTGTCACCTATTTTCTGCTGTCGATTACCTACACCGCCATCAATATTCCCTACTGCTCATTAGGCGGCGTCATCACCAACGATCCGCAAGAGCGCGTGGCCTGCCAGTCATACCGTTTTGTGCTGGTCGGGATTGCCACTCTGCTGTTGTCATTAACGCTGCTGCCGATGGTGGAGTGGCTTGGCGGCGATAATAAAGCCAAAGGCTACCAGATGGCGATGACCGTACTGGCGATTATCGGCATGTGCATGTTCCTGTTCTGCTTTGCCACCGTTCGTGAACGCATTCGTCCCGCCGTTCCTACCCATGATGACATGAAGAACGATTTCAAAGACGTATGGAAAAACGATCAATGGGTGCGCATCCTGCTGCTGACATTGTGCAACGTCTGTCCGGGTTTTATCCGCATGGCGGCAACCATGTATTACGTGACCTGGGTAATGGGGCAAAGCACTCACTTCGCCACCCTTTTCATTAGCCTTGGCGTGGTGGGAATGATGATCGGCAGTATGCTGGCGAAAGTGCTGACCGACCGCTGGTGCAAACTGAAGGTCTTCTTCTGGACCAATATCGCGCTGGCGCTGTTCTCCTGCGCCTTTTACTTCTTCGATCCAAAAGCCACTACGCTTATCGTGGTGCTCTACTTCCTGCTAAACATCCTGCATCAGATCCCTTCCCCGCTGCACTGGTCGCTGATGGCAGACGTCGATGACTACGGCGAATGGAAAACCGGCAAGCGCATCACCGGCATCAGCTTTTCCGGCAACCTGTTCTTCCTGAAACTGGGTCTGGCGATTGCCGGAGCAATGGTCGGTTTCCTGTTATCCTGGTATGGCTACGACGCTGGCGCCAAAGCGCAGAGCGACACGGCAATCGGCGGTATTGTTCTGCTCTTCACGGTGATCCCCGGCGTCGGCTATCTGATCACCGCCGGCGTGGTTCGCCTGCTGAAAGTGGATCGCGAACTGATGAAACAGATTCAGAAGGACCTGGAAAAACGCCGCGCCAACTACCGCGAGCTCAACGATGACCCGCAATTTAACGTCGCTGAAACAGTAAGGAAAGCCTGATGCAAAACTGGCCCAACCCGTTTATTGAACAACGCGCCGATCCGTTTATCCTTCGCGACGGCAACCATTATTACTTTATCGCCTCGGTACCGGAGTATGACCGGCTGGAGATCCGTCGGGCAAACTCGCTGGAAAACTTACGCACCGCCTCCCCTGTCGTCGTCTGGCGTAAACCTGAAAGCGGCCCGATGTGCGAGCTTATCTGGGCGCCAGAGATTCACCGCATCGACGGCAAGTGGTACATCTATTTCGCCGCCGCGCATACCCAGGCGCTCGACAAACTGGGAATGTTCCAGCACCGCATGTTTGTCCTGGAGTGTACAGATGCCGACCCACTCAGCGGCGTCTGGGAAGAAAAAGGTCAGGTCAAAACACCATTTGATACCTTCGCGCTGGATGCCACGACTTTTAGCCATCAGGGAAAACAGTGGTATTTGTGGGCGCAGAAAGCGCCGGATATCGCCGGAAATTCCAATATCTATCTTGCCGGGCTGGAAAATCCGTGGACGATCAAAGGCGCGCCGGTGATGCTCAGCAAGCCGGAATACGACTGGGAGTGCCGGGGTTTTCGCGTCAATGAAGGGCCTGCGGTTATAACGCACGGCGATAAGCTGTTTATCAGCTATTCCGCCAGCGCCACCGACGAAAACTACTGTATGGGTCTGCTGTGGATTGATATGCATGCCGATCCGCAAAACCCGGCAAACTGGCACAAATCACCGCGTCCGGTCTTTACCACCAGCAATGAAAACTGCCAGTATGGGCCAGGGCACAACAGCTTTACCCAAACGCCGGAAGGCGATGATGTACTGGTCTACCATGCGCGAAATTATACGGAGATTGAAGGCGATCCGCTGTACGATCCGAACCGTCATACCCGCCTGAAGCTGATTCGCTGGGACGAAAACGGAATGCCAGATTTTGGCATCCCGCCTGCGGATACCGTCTGAGCACGTTGCCCGGCGGCGCTGCGCTTACCGGGCCTATAAACCTATAAATGAGTGATGCCGTAGGCCGGATAAGCGCAGCGCCATCCGGCAAAACGACATTACACCAGCGCTCCGTAAATGGTCAGAAATGCGATCGCCACCACCACCGCCAGAGACGTTTTCTTCGCCATTGAAACAGCGGCTTTCGGCGTTTCGACCTTATCCGTGTGCGGCTCGCGGGCCAGCGAGAACTGTGCCAGACGCGTCAACACCTGGTACTGAGACGTGCGCAGATCCGCCAGCGAAACAAACCAGGCGGGCAGCGCCTTCTCGCCATGCCCCAGCAGCGCATAAACCACGCCAGCCAGACGCACCGGAATCCAGTCCAGAACATGAAGAATCGCGTCGATGCCGGACTGCAAACGTTGATGCGGCGTTTGATAACGCGCCAGCCAGGACTGCCAGGCGCGCAGAAACGCATAGCCGACCAGCGTCACCGGCCCCCACGGGCCGCCGACAATAAACCAGAACAGCGGCGCCAGATAGAAGCGGAAATTTATCCAGAGCAGCGCATTTTGCAGCTCGCGCAAAAACTCCCGTTCATTGCAGTCTGGCGGCACGCCGTGGATCAGCGTCAGTTCGTTAGCCATCGCTTCACGGGCATGGGCATCGTTACGGGAAGCCGCGTTCAGGTACGCGTGATAATGCAGACGAACCTTCCCTGCGCCAATACACAACACACCAATCAGTATCCAGACCACCAGCGTGGGAGCGTTAAACAGTAAACCTTCCAGCGCACGCAGCAGCAGGAACGTCACCGCCATCGCAACAATCGTCATCCCCAGCGTACGCACCATCGAAAAATGCGTCGTCCGGCGGAACAGGACCTCCAGTCGGTGGTCGAGGTGCCAGTGCTCACCCAGCTTGAACAGGCGCTCAACAATCAGCACCAGTAATGTCGTAAACAGCGTCATGTCATCTCCTTGTGTGACGAGGCGGTGACCAGCGCGCGAAACTTCGCCCAGTCGAAAGACGGACCGGGATCGGTTTTACGCTCAGGCGCAATATTGCAGTGTCCGGTCATGTTGTCGGCTATCGCCGGGTAAAGCGCAATCAGCGTGCGCGTCACGGCGGCCAGTTGCTGATACTGCGCATCGGTATAAGCCAGCGTGTCCGTTCCCTCCAGCTCGATACCAATGGAAAAATCATTACAGCGCTCACGCCCCTGATAGTTCGACACGCCCGCATGCCAGGCACGTTTATCGAAAGGGACATACTGCACAATTTCGCCATCACGGCGAATCAGACAATGTGCCGAAACGCGCAAATGGGCAATCTCGGCAAAAAAAGGATGGGCAGCGGGATCGAGTGTTCCGGTGAATAGCGCATCAATCCACGGACCGCCAAACTCGCCCGGCGGCAGGCTGATATTGTGCACCACCAGCAAAGAAGGGGTTTCGTCATCCGGGCGGCAGTCAAAATGGGGAGAGGGGACGCGTCGCGCCTCCGCCAGCCAGCCCTTGTCTAACAGCATACAGAACCTCCTTTTATATGGTGCAGTTATCCGGTTCAGAGTAGCATGTTTCTACCTTATGATTCGTTACCAATTTGGAGTTTTATCATGCCGCCTCGCCGCTACAACCCTGACTACCGACGTGACGCGCTGTTGGAACGCATAAATCTGGATATCCCCACCGCTGTCGCCCAGGCGCTGCGTGAAGATTTAGGCGGAGAAGTTGACGCAAATAACGATATTACCGCGCAGCTTTTACCGGAGAACACCCGTTCTCACGCCACGGTGATTACCCGTGAAGATGGCGTATTCTGCGGAAAACGTTGGGTAGAAGAGGTCTTTATTCAACTGGCCGGCGATGATGTCAGCATCACCTGGCGCGTACAGGACGGCGACAGCATTAAAGCCAACCAGCCGCTGTTTGAACTGGACGGACCGTCTCGCATCCTGCTGACCGGCGAGCGCACCGCGTTGAACTTTGTTCAGACGCTTTCCGGCGTCGCAAGCGAAGTCCGTAAATACGTTGATTTACTGGCGGGGACAAAAACGCAACTGCTGGACACCCGCAAAACCCTGCCGGGTCTGCGAACCGCATTAAAATACGCCGTATTGTGCGGCGGCGGCGCGAATCACCGTCTGGGGCTTTCCGACGCCTTTCTGATTAAAGAGAACCACATCATCGCTTCCGGCTCAGTGCGCCAGGCGGTCGAGAAAGCCTTCTGGCTGCATCCTGATGTGCCGGTTGAAGTTGAAGTTGAGAATCTGGATGAGCTGGACGACGCGCTGAAAGCGGGCGCAGACATCATCATGCTGGATAACTTCGAAACGGATCAGATGCGTGAAGCGGTGAAACGCACCAACGGACAGGCGCGGCTGGAAGTTTCCGGCAATGTCACTGATGAAACCCTGCGCGAATTTGCCGAAACCGGCGTGGATTTTATCTCCGTTGGCGCGCTGACCAAACATGTGAGAGCGCTCGATCTCTCCATGCGTTTTCGCTAACGCCGGATGGTTATGCCCGATGGCGCTCCGCTTATCGGGCCTACAAACGATGTAAATCCGTAGGCCGGATAAGGCGTTTACGCCGCCATCCGGCACATTTTTTCGAGCGGCCTCGCAAACCTGTTGCCTTGCTATGCAACCCGCTAACAATCTTCTGAATCCTCTTTCCCGTTTCGATTTTTGCCGCTCGCGAATTATCCCCTACGTTTGTCAAAGTAGCGCCTGTTAACTCAAGGAGCAGACAATGGACAAACAACGCGGATTTACGCTTATCGAACTGATGGTGGTGATCGGCATTATCGCCATCCTGAGCGCCATCGGCATTCCGGCCTACCAGAACTACCTGCGCAAAGCCGCACTGACGGATATGTTGCAGACATTCGTTCCTTACCGCACCGCCGTCGAACTCTGCGCGCTGGAACACGGCGGCATTACAACCTGCGACGCCAGCAGCAACGGCATCCCCTCTCCGACCACCACCCGCTATGTCTCTGGCATGAGCATAGAAAAAGGCGTGGTAATGCTCACCGGGCAGGAGAGTCTCAACGGCCTGAGCATCACCATGACGCCCAACTGGGATAACGCCAACGGCATCACCGGCTGGACGCGCAGTTGCAACATCCAGAGCGACAGCGCGCTGCAACAGGCTTGTGAAGATGTTTTCCGCTTTGACGCCAGCTAAGGAGAACGCGATGAACATCACGCAACTTACGGCGCTGTGCCTGCGTCATCAGGGAATATTGCTCGATGCCGATAACGAGGTGGTTCACGTCGCTGTCGTGGATTCACCGTCCCATGAACTGCTGGACGCCCTGCACTTTGCCACAACAAAGCGGATCGACATTGTCTGCTGGACTCGTCAACAAATGGAAGGCCATATGCATAAGCCCCGAAAAATGCTCCCGGCCGTCATCGCCGACGATAGCCGCACGGCGGCGGAACTTTTGCAGCAGACGCTGGAATCCGCTCTGGCAAAACGCGCTTCCGACATCCACATTGAACCTGCGGAAAACCACTACCGAATCAGGCTGCGCGTGGATGGCGTACTTCATGCCTTGCCCGGCGTGTCATCCGTCACCGGCGCGGCACTGACGGCAAGGTTAAAGGTACTGGGCAATCTGGATATTGCCGAACATCGACTCCCGCAAGACGGGCAATTTACCGTGACGCTTGCGGGCAATGCGGTTTCATTTCGTGTCGCGGTCCTCCCCTGCCGGGACGGTGAGAAAGTGGTGCTGCGGTTACTTCACCAGGTCGAGCAGGCGCTTGATCTCAACGCGTTAGGCATGCCTGATACGCAACTCGCCCTGTTCATGCAGGCACTACGGCAACCGCAGGGACTGGTTCTGGTAACTGGCCCTACCGGCAGTGGAAAAACCGTAACGCTCTACAGCGCGCTACAGGCGCGCAACACCCAGGATGTGAATCTCTGTAGCGTAGAAGACCCGGTCGAAATCCCTGTCGAGGGCCTTAATCAGACACAAATTCATCCGCGCGCCGGACTTACTTTTCAGAGCGTATTACGCGCGCTGCTGCGTCAGGACCCCGACATTATAATGGTGGGCGAAATCCGTGATGGCGAAACGGCAGAAATTGCGATTAAAGCCGCGCAAACCGGCCACCTGGTGCTGTCCACGCTGCACACCAACTCCACCAGTGAAACGCTGATACGTTTACAACAGATGGGCGTCGCGCGTTGGATGATCTCATCCGCCCTGACGCTGGTCGTCGCCCAGCGACTGGTCAGAAAATTATGTCCGTACTGCCGTCATCTTGCCGCAGAGTCTGTCTCACTTCCCGCCGCGCTATGGCCTACCACGCTTCCCCGCTGGCAAGCACCCGGTTGCGAACGTTGCTACCACGGATTTTATGGGCGTACCGCACTCTTCGAGGTTTTACCTGTTACGCCCGCATTGCGACAGTTGCTTATCAACAATGCAACCGTTGAGGCGCTGGAGTCCTGCGCCCGACAGGAAGGGATGAGTACGCTTTTTGAGAACGGCTGTCATGCGGTTGAACAAGGATTGACGACCTTTGAAGAACTCCTGCGCGTTCTGGGGCTACCCCATGTCGGCTAAACAGCTTTGGCGCTGGCAAGGGATTAACGCCACGGGCCATTCGGAAGAAGGGGCCTTATGGGCTGACGATCGTGCCGCACTGCTCGTTGCTCTGGAACATCAGCACATCATGCCGATACGCGCAAAACGCTTGAGCATTAAAGCGGCACACTGGCGCGCAGAGCAAAGCGCGGAGATCGTCCACCAACTGGCGACGCTTCTCAAAGCGGGGCTTACGCTTTCCGAAGGACTGACATTGCTTGCCGGGCAGCATCCCAGTCGACAATGGCAGGCGCTGCTGCAAACGCTGGCCCATAACCTGGAGCAAGGCGCCCCGCTTTCTTCCGCGCTGGCGCAATGGCCGCAGGTCTTTCCTCCACTCTATCAGGCGATGATCCGTACCGGGGAACTTACCGGAAAACTCGATGAATGCTGCTTTGAGCTGGCGCGTCAGCAAAATGCCCAAAAACAGCTTGCTGACAAAGTCAAAAAAGCGCTGCGTTATCCCATCATAATTCTGACGATGGCCGTGATGGTTGTTTTCGCCATGCTGCACTTTGTCCTGCCAGAGTTTGCCGCTATCTACCGGACATTCAATACGCCGTTACCGGCACTGACGCAGGGCATCATCACACTGGCGCAGTGGAGTGCCCAATGGGGCTGGCTGATGGCGCTGCTCGGTATCGCAACGGGGGTAATCTACGGTTTGATAATAAAAAAACCGTACTGGCAGATTCAACGCCAGCGTCTGCTGCTGCGCTGTCCCGTTATTGCACGCCTGGTCAGAGGCCAAAAACTCACGCAGATTTTCACCATCCTGGCATTAACGCAACGCGCCGGAATCCCCTTTTCACAAGGGCTGGAAAGTATCGCAGAAACCCTGAATTGCCCTTACTGGTCTCAGCGTTTAGCTCAGGTTCATCGCGATATTCATGCCGGAAAGCCGGTCTGGCAGGCGCTTAAAAATGCCGGTGAGTTCAGCCCATTGTGCATACAGTTGGTCATGACCGGTGAAACTTCCGGCGCGCTGGATGCAATGTTACATAACCTTGCCCGGCACCACGGTGAGAATACGCTATCGCTGGCGGATAACCTGGCGGCGCTACTGGAACCCGCCTTGCTTGTTATCACAGGGGTCATTATTGGTACGTTGGTCGTGGCAATGTATTTGCCCGTTTTCCATCTGGGGGATGCAATGAGCGGTATGGGATAATGCTGGCGCATTGTGCTGCGCCAGCGCAGGGGATTACAGGCTATTGAAAACGCGGTTTTCTTGTTCCTGTACCCGAATAAACGTCGTGCGTTTCGTCAGCTCTTTCAAACGGGAGGCGCCAACGTAGGTACAGGCTGAACGCAGGCCGCCGAGGATATCACGCGCGGTGTATTCCACCGGGCCACGCAGCGGCAGCTTAACGGTTTTCCCTTCTGCTGCACGATATTGCGCAACGCCGCCAACGTGACGGGTCATAGCGGATTCAGAACTCATGCCATAGAACAGCATAAATTTCTCGCCATTCTCTTCAACAATTTTACCGCCGCTTTCTTCATGGCCTGCCAGCATACCGCCCAGCATCACGAAATCCGCGCCGCCGCCGAACGCTTTTGCGACATCGCCAGGCATGGTGCAACCGCCATCGCTGACAATCATACCGCCCAGACCATGCGCGGCATCGGCGCATTCAATCACCGCAGAAAGCTGCGGATAGCCCACGCCGGTTTTCACACGCGTGGTACATACGGATCCAGGACCAATCCCGACTTTTACAATATCCGCGCCGGAGAGAACCAACTCTTCACACATTTCACCGGTCACCACGTTACCGGCACAAATGGTTTTTGTCGGCCATGCTTCACGCGCCTTTGAAACAAACTGCACGAAGTGTTCGGAGTAACCATTTGCCACATCAATACAAACAAAGTTCAGTGCCGGGCTCTGCGCCAGAATCTGTTTGGTTTTTTCGAAATCAGCATCGGAGGTGCCTGTTGAAACCATCACATGCCTGAGAACATCCTCAGAGGCGGTACTGGTGAAGGCGTTCCAGTCCTCAACGGAATAGTGCTTATGTACGGCAGTCAGAATGTCGAACGATGCCAGAGCGCTTGCCATCTCGAAAGTCCCGACGGTGTCCATATTGGCCGCGATAATCGGCACGCCGGACCAGGTCTGACCTGAATGTTTAAAGGTGAATTGACGTTCCAGTTCAACATCAGAACGACTTTTGAGGGTAGAGCGTTTAGGGCGGATAAGAACGTCTTTGAAACCTAATTTCAGATCTTCTTCGATACGCATGTGCGGATTCCTGGGGTTAATGGCAAAAAAGCGAAACTCACAACTCCAGTGACGTTATCATACGCACTAATCAGGCTTGCGCAAGACTGCGAAATTCTCTTTTTTTACGCTACAATCCCATAAATTTACCTGGCGAATAGTAGATAATGCCTACAGTAATATCGCCTTCGCGCGCTCAACTTTTAACCATTTGATTATCAAACCTAAATCCCAGGATCTGGACTTATGAGGTATACAGTAGCCTTAACCGGCGGCATTGGCAGTGGTAAAAGCACCGTTGCGAATGCATTCGCTGACCTCGGAATAAACGTTATCGACGCCGATATTATTGCGCGTCAGGTGGTTGAACCCGGTCAACCCGCCCTTATGGCGATCGCTGAACATTTTGGTTCTGCACTTATCGCGCCAGACGGTTCGCTACAACGCCGGATGTTGCGCGAACGTATCTTTGCCAGTCCTGAAGAGAAATCCTGGCTGAATGCCCTGCTCCATCCGTTAATTCAGCAGGAAACCCGGCGTCAGTTTCAGCAGGCAACGTCCCCTTACGTGCTATGGGTTGTGCCCCTGCTCGTCGAAAATGCGCTGTATAAACAAGCCAATCGCGTTCTGGTGGTCGACGTGACGCCCGAAACGCAGCTCTTGCGAACCATGCAGCGCGATGATGTGACGCGTGAACATGCTGAACAAATTCTGGCTGCCCAGGCAACGCGTGAAGCACGCCTTGCCGTGGCAGATGATGTTATTGATAATAATGGCGCACCGGACGCTATCGCGTCGGATGTCGCCCGCCTGCACGCGCGCTATTTACAGCTTGCGTCGCAGTTTGTCTCACAGGAAAAACCGTAATGCACACCCAGGTCCTTTTTGAACACCCTCTCAATGAGAAGATGCGTACATGGCTGCGCATTGAGTTTCTGATTCAGCAACTCTCCGTCAATTTGCCCCTCGCAGATCATGCGGACGCCCTGCATTTTTTCCGTAACATTGGGGATTTGCTGGATGTGTTCGAACGTGGCGAAGTGCGGACCGAGTTGCTAAAAGAGCTTGAGCGTCAGCAGCGCAAACTTCAGGCCTGGGTTGAAGTGCCGGGGGTTGACCAGAGTCGAATTGAGGCTCTGCGCCAGCAATTGAAGACGGCGGGCAGCATTCTGATTTCTGCTCCGCGTATCGGACAGCAGCTACGTGAAGATCGCCTGATTGCTCTGGTTCGTCAGCGCCTGAGTATTCCGGGCGGTTGTTGTAGTTTTGATTTGCCGACCCTGCATATCTGGCTGCATTTGCCGCAGGAACAGCGTGATGCGCAGGTTGAAACCTGGATCGCCAGCCTGAATCCGCTCAATCAGGCATTAACGCTGATCCTGGATTTGATTCGTAATTCCTCGCCGTTCCGTAAGCAAACCAGCCTGAATGGTTTTTATCAGGACAATGGCGATGATGCCGACCTGCTGCGTTTGCAACTGGCGCTTGATTCACAGCTCTATCCGCAAATTTCCGGGCATAAGAGCCGCTTTGCGATTCGCTTTATGCCGCTGGATAGCGAAAATGGCCTGGTGCCTGAGCGCCTCGATTTCGAACTGGCATGTTGTTAAGGAGTAAAGATGTCAGAAACTATCACCGTTAACTGCCCAACCTGCGGGAAAACCGTTGTCTGGGGCGAAGTGAGTCCGTTCCGTCCATTTTGTTCTAAACGCTGCCAGTTGATCGATCTCGGCGAGTGGGCCGCTGAAGAGAAGCGTATTCCAAGCTCTGGCGACTTGTCAGAAAGCGACGACTGGAGTGAAGAGCAGAAGTAATTCAACTAAAACGTAGGGCGGGCAAGCGCAGCGCCCCCGCCATAATTTGCCGGATGGCGGCGTTGCCTTATCCGGCCTACGAACTACGAACACCATTAGCCAGCAATCAGCTTTTCAATTACTGGCGCATTCGCGGGCGGGAAATCTTCCGCATTCAGAGCATCTTGCGCAATCCACCGCCCCGGTTGCCCCTCTTTTCCCCACGGCTCCCCTTCCCAGTGATCAACTAACCAGAACCACAGTGTGATGTGCCTGTCCGGGAACTGATATTCCAGCTTTTCAAATAGCGTCGCTTCACGCGGGGTAATCCCCACTTCTTCCTGCAACTCCCGGATCAGCGCCTGCTCCGGCGTTTCGCCCGCTTCGATTTTCCCGCCGGGAAACTCCAGTTTGTTGGCCATATGGGCATCGGCCGCACGTTGGGTAATAAAAACTTCGTGGTTCGGGTTGCGAATAATCCCGACAGCGATTTGCAGTTTTTTCATACGGTTACATCCATAAAAAAGGCGCAGTCACCTGCGCCTCATTGTCTTTATTCAGACCTTAGCTCAGACGGCCGTGGCACTGTTTGTATTTTTTACCGGAACCGCAAGGGCAAGGATCGTTACGACCCACTTTACGATCGCCCGTTTGCGCTGCCAGAGCGGCCGCCGCTGCGCTGTCGTCATCCTGATGACTGAGCTGCTGCATCTGCGCTAAACGCTCGGCTTCTTCGCGGCGCTGTTGTTCCATCGCTTCCACTTCTTCAGGCATACGAACCTGAACTTTGCTCAGCGTACTGACCACTTCATACTTCAGCGATTCCAGCATTGCTGCAAACATGGAGAAGGACTCGCGTTTGTATTCCTGCTTCGGATCTTTCTGCGCATAACCACGTAGGTGGATACCCTGACGCAGGTAATCCATCGCCGCCAGGTGCTCTTTCCACAGCGAATCGAGAGTTTGCAGCATGACGCCTTTTTCGAAGTGACGCATCATCTCTGCGCCAACCACTTCTTCTTTACGCTGATACACTTCGATTGAGTGCGCCAGAATACGCTCACGCAGCGTCTCTTCGTGCAGCTCCGGCTCTTTATCCAGCCACTCGGCAATTGGCATATCCAGATCGAAGTCGTTTTTCAGACGTTCCTGCAAACCCGGAATATCCCACATCTCTTCCAGCGACTGCGGCGGAATGTACGCATCGATCGTCACTTTAAAGACGTCTTCACGAATGCTGTTGATGGTTTCGCTGACATCGCTGACATCCAGCAGTTCGTTACGCTGGGTGTAAATAGCGCGACGCTGATCGTTCGCGACATCATCGTATTCCAGCAGTTGCTTACGAATATCGAAGTTGCGGCTTTCAACTTTACGCTGCGCATTGGCAATCGCTTTAGTCACCCACGGGTGCTCAATGGCTTCACCTGGTTTCATACCCAGTTTACGCATCATGCCCGACACACGGTCAGAGGCAAAAATACGCATCAGCGCATCTTCCATTGACAGATAGAAACGGGAAGAGCCCGCATCACCCTGACGACCGGAACGACCACGCAACTGGTTGTCGATACGGCGAGATTCGTGGCGCTCAGTACCGATGATGTGCAGACCGCCAGACGCCAGCACCGCCTCATGACGAACCTGCCAGTCCGCTTTGATCTGCGCGATCTGCTCTGGCGTTGGGTTTTCCAGCTCCGCCACTTCAGCCTGCCAGCTACCGCCCAGCACGATGTCCGTACCACGACCGGCCATGTTGGTGGCGATAGTGACCGCAGCCGGGTAGCCCGCCTGTGCAACAATCGCCGCTTCGTTGGCGTGGAATTTGGCGTTCAGAACGTTATGCTTGATGCCCGCTTTGGTCAGCTCATTAGAGACCACTTCAGATTTTTCGATCGAGATCGTACCCACCAGTACCGGCTGGCCGTTCGCGGTACGCTCTTTGATGTCTTCAATGATCGCCTGAATTTTTTCCGCTTCGGTCATGTAGACCAGATCCGGCATATCCTTACGGATCATCGGACGGTTGGTCGGAACCACAACGGTATCCAGCTTATAGATGGAGCTGAATTCGAACGCTTCGGTATCTGCGGTACCGGTCATACCGGCCAGTTTCTCATACAGACGGAAGTAGTTCTGGAAGGTGATGGACGCCAGCGTCTGGTTCTCGTTCTGGATTTCCACGCCTTCTTTCGCTTCCACAGCCTGGTGCAGACCGTCGGACCAGCGGCGACCCTGCATGGTACGACCGGTGTGTTCGTCAACGATGATCACTTCGCCATCTTTAACGATGTAATCCACATCGCGGGTAAACAGCGCGTGCGCACGCAGCGCGGCGGTTACGTGGTGCATCAGCATGATGTTGCCCGGAGAGTACAGGGACTCGCCTTCATCCATAATGCCTTCTTTCACCAGCAGTTCTTCGATCAGCACCAGACCGCGTTCCGTCAGGTTGACCTGACGCGCTTTCTCATCAACGGAGAAGTGGCCTTCACCCTGGAAAGTATCAGAGTCTTCTTTCTCCTGGCGAATCAGGTGCGGGATGATCTTGTTTACTTTCTTGTACATTTCCGAGCTGTCTTCAGCCGGGCCGGAAATGATCAGCGGCGTACGCGCTTCATCGATCAGGATGGAGTCGACCTCATCCACCAGCGCATAGTGCAGTTTACGCTGTACGCGCTCTTCCGGGCTGAACGCCATGTTATCGCGCAGGTAGTCAAAGCCGTATTCGTTGTTGGTGCCGTAAGTGATGTCGGCGGCGTAAGCTTCACGTTTTGCTGGGGCAGGCATGCCCGGCAGGTTAATACCGACGCTCATCCCGAGGAATTCAAACAGCGGGCGGTTGTTTTCAGCATCACGTTGCGCCAGATAGTCGTTCACTGTGACGACGTGTACGCCCTTACCGCTTAACGCGTTCAGGTAAGCAGGCAGCGTTGCGGTCAGGGTTTTACCTTCACCGGTACGCATTTCCGCGATACAGCGATCGTTCAGCACCATACCGCCCAGCAACTGGACGTCAAAGTGACGCATGCCGAATACGCGCTTACTCGCTTCACGAACCACGGCGAACGCTTCCGGGATCAGGCTTTCAACGCTTTCGCCTTTCTCCAGACGCACGCGAAACTCTGCCGTTTTCCCTTTCAGTTCGTCATCGGAGAGTTTTTCCATCTCCGGTTCCATGGCATTGATGATGCCGACCGCTTTACGCATACGACGCAAGGTACGATCGTTACGACTACCGAATACTTTGGTTAACAATTTGATTAGCATAATAAAATCTCAAACGCCCCGCGATGCGGAGTCTCTATAATTAGTTGAAGGTTTTTTGTTTTTAGCTGAGGCGTTGAGGGCCAGCGCGGATTCCCTGCGCCTGACTTATCCAGGCGGGAACGCTAAATGAGGCCTGAGGCGTAAAGTGCGCACGGGCGACGCGACGTACAATCGTTGGCGGTGTGCCTTCCTGCGTCAGCATCGCGCTGAGCGTGTTCAGTAACGCAATATGGTGCGCCTGAAGTGGCGAAGACTCTTCAACAACCGGCAGCGTTTGCGGCGCCATGGCAAAAGAGAGATGGCGGATAACCGTGCGAATCGCATGCTGATGCCAGTAGTCGACGGTAAAATTCGGGCGGCGGTTACTCGCCTCCAGCAGCGCGAGCTGGCTGAAGTTAACCTTAACGGATTGATCGTGATTACTGGCGGTCGCTTTCGCCGGCGTATTAGGCTCGGCTGCGTTACTGAGAGCGGGCAGACCAAAGCTAGCCGCGACCATCCCCAATAAGAGATGCGGCCAGAAGTACCGTCTACCTAACTGTCGCCAGCGCGTCAGTATTCCACTCACGTCATTGCCACCCTGATATGCCCGGCATGTGGGCTTACGAATTCAAAACGTTTTTTGCGCACAAATCTTACCATTAAAGCGTACGCTCTACAGCAGTAATGACATGGCGCTGAGGATAAAAATGCTTAAGAAAGCAGCGAACGCACTGTATTTCGGTTCAGAGGCAGAGAAAAAGGCGAAGGCAAACGCCGGACGGAAGAGATAAAAAAACGACTGGCTTACCTGGCCGGAGAGGGTGCCAGATTAACCAGTCGAATTTATGCGACAGGTATACACTTCATCCTTCAAGCTGCCTCTTTGTTGGCTGCCTTCTCTCACCCCAGTCACGTACTGGTTGTACACTCCTGGGAATTCGCTCAGTTGCCGTCTTGATGCAACTTGAATGATTTTGTGTATAGCTATTATGCCAGTACAGTCGAAGGCGCTTTGAAAGCCAACGGCAGTTCTGCGTCGTCCTGGAAGGTCACATATTCCCAGGCTTCCTGTTTCGCCAGGACAGCCTGCAACAGTTTGTTATTCAATGCGTGACCGGACTTATACGCGGTAAACGCACCAATAATGTTGTGACCGCACATGAACAAGTCACCGATCGCGTCGAGCATTTTGTGACGAACAAATTCGTCTTCAAAACGCAGACCGTCTTCGTTCAGTACGCGATAATCGTCAACAACGATGGCACAATCGAAGCTGCCGCCCAGGCACAGGCCACGGGACTGCAAATATTCGATATCACGCATGAAACCGAAGGTACGCGCACGGCTGATCTGGCGCATGAACGCGTCCGCAGAGAAGTTCATCGCATAGCGCTGGCTGCTGGAATCAATCGCCGGATGGTTAAAGTCGATGGTGAAATCCAACGTAAAACCATTGTACGGCTTAAATTCAGCCCACTTATCGCCATCTTCGACGCGAACCGTCTCTTTGATGCGTACAAATTTTTTGGCGCAGTTCAGCTCATCAATACCCGCATCAAGCAGCAGGTAGACAAACGGAGCAGCACTGCCATCCATGATCGGGATTTCCGGCGCATCGACTTCGATAACGATATTATCGATACCCAGACCCGCCAGAGCAGCGTTAAGGTGCTCTACGGTTGAAATCCGTACATCATGCTCGTTGACCAGACACGTACAGAGCATGGTATCACGCACAGATTTGGCATCGGCCGGGAAATCTACCGGTGGATTCAAGTCGGTGCGACGATAGATGACCCCGGTGTTGGCCGGCGCAGGGCGTAAGGTCAGGGTGACTTTCTTGCCGGTATGTAAACCGACACCTGTCGCCTGAACGATACGTTTAAGTGTCCTTTGTTTGATCATCGTATAATCTCGCCAAATTACCTATCCAACCGAAGTGTACTATACATTCGGTGGGCCAGTTTAGCACAAAGAGCCGTGAATCCCAAATTCCAGCCAATTCTTAATCGGCTTGCTTACGCAGGAACGCAGGGATATCCAGATAATCCGGTTCTTTTGCCGTTTGCGGCGTATTGTCGTTCACCACTTTTGCGACCGGCTTCTGCTCTTGCGTCAGCGGCGCCATGCCGTGCTGCTGGTAACGATCCATCACCGGCTGCTGTACCTGTTTGTTGGTCACCAGGGTGATTTCAGGACGCTTGTCCATACCAATACCGGTTGCCACAACGGTGACGCGCAGTTCGTCGTTCATATCCGGGTCCAGAGAAGTACCGATAACCACGGTCGCGTTATCCGACGCAAAAGCACGGATGGTGTTACCGACGGTTTCGAACTCATCCAGACGCAGGTCGAAGCCCGCAGTGATGTTAACCAGCACGCCGCGCGCGCCAGACAGATCGATATCTTCCAGCAGCGGAGAAGAGATCGCCATTTCTGCCGCTTCTTCCGCACGGTCTTCACCGCTTGCCACGCCGGAGCCCATCATCGCGTAGCCCATTTCGGACATCACGGTGCGCACGTCTGCAAAGTCGACGTTCATCAGACCCGGGCGGGTAATCAGCTCAGCGATACCCTGCACCGCGCCTTTCAGCACGTCGTTCGCCGCGCCAAACGCATCCAGCAGGGAGATACCGCGTCCCAGCACTTTCAGCAGTTTGTCGTTCGGGATGGTGATCAGCGAGTCCACATGTTTGGACAGCTCAGTAATACCCTGCTCCGCAAATGCCATGCGCTTCTTGCCTTCGAAGTTGAAAGGCTTCGTCACCACGGCAACGGTCAGGATACCTAAATCTTTTGCCACTTCCGCAACCACTGGCGCTGCACCGGTACCGGTACCGCCGCCCATGCCTGCTGCGATAAACACCATGTCTGCGCCGTCAAGCGCTGCACGCAGTGCTTCACGATCTTCGTCCGCCGCATTGCGACCGACTTCCGGGTTTGCACCCGCGCCCAGACCTTTGGTGATGCCGCTACCAATCTGAATGGTCTGCCCAACCGCAGTCTTACGCAACGCCTGAGCGTCGGTATTCACCGCGAAGAATTCAACACCTTCGATGCGCTCGCGCACCATGTGTTCAACGGCATTACCGCCGCCGCCACCGACGCCGATGACTTTAATCACCGCGTCGTTGGTCAGTTCCATAGGTTCAAACATAGTTTCTCTCCGTTTTGTGCCTGTCGCCTGAGACCGTTAATAGTCGCCGGTCTCATAAAAATTAAAACTCTTTTCGCAGCCAGCTATTAAGTCGCTTGATCCACGAGCCAACTGATGCCGTAACACGTTTTTCCACTTCCGCTTCGCCACTTAAGTGGGACTCTTTCCCGTAGTGAAGCAGCCCCACCGCCGTTGAGTAGTACGGCTCCTGGGCATAATCCGTCAGTCCGGTAATATTCAGCGGCGCGCCAATACGCACTTGCGTATGGAACACGCGCTGAGCACAGGCAGCAAGACCTTCAATTTGCGCCGCGCCGCCGGTTAATACAATCCCCGCCGCCAGATGATGTTTCACACCCTGCTGGCGAAGCTGTTCCTGTAATTGCAAAATCTCTTCGTTGACCAGGTTGAGAAGCTCGGTGTAACGCGGCTCAATCACCTCCGCAAGCGTCTGACGTTGCAGGCTACGCGGCGGACGACCGCCCACGCTCGGCACTTCAACGCTTTCGTCTTTGCCGACGATAGAGCCCAGCGCGCAGCCGTGACGCACTTTGATGGCTTCAGCATCGCTCGGCGGCGTACCGAAGGCATACGCGATATCGCTGGTCACGACATTCCCTGCGTAAGGGATTACCTTGGTATGGCGCAACGCCCCGCCAGTATAAACGGCGATATCCATTGTACCACCACCGATATCAACCACGCAGACGCCCAGTTCACGTTCATCTTCCGTTAAAACGGAGTAACTGGCCGCTAACCCGGCAAATATGAGTTGGTCAACTTTCAGGCCACAACGTTCCACCGCTTTAACGATGTTTTTCGCCATGTCGTTGTGGCATGTGATCAAGTGCACTTTTGCCTGCATACGCACGCCGGAAAGGCCAACCGGATTCTTAATGCCTTCCTGGTAATCGATCGCATATTCCTGCGGAATGACATGCAGTACACGATGCTCATCACGCACGCGCACCGACTTCGCGGTATGCACGACGTTTTCCACATCTTCCTGCGTCACTTCTTCTTCGGAGATCGGCACCATACCAATTTCATTCTGACAGCTAATGTGCTTGCCAGAAAGCGCCAGATACACCGAGGAGATCTGGCAATCCGCCATCAGCTCCGCCTGGTCAATGGCGCGCTGTACGCACTTCACCACTGACTCGAGGTCGTTCACCCCGCCTTTATCCATACCTCGCGACGGGCAACTGCCCACGCCAATGATATTGACCATACCGTCGGGCAGAACTTCCCCTACTAAAGCGGCAACCTTCGCGGTGCCAATCTCCAGTCCTACTACCAGTTTTCTGTCCGTCGCCTTGATCATTGTTGTTCTGCCTGTGCCTGATTCTGTTGCTGATTAGATTCCTCTGGAGGTAAGGGTGCCCACCCTACTGCCGCCCCCGAGTCATAACGCAAATCAACGTAGCTTATCCGTTTGCCATCGGTTTGCGCCTGCTGCTGTAAAACCGGATAAAGTTCTACAAAGCGAGCCAAACGTTTCATCGTATCGCCCCTGCCGAGGTTGAGCTTAATATCGTTATTCAGCGTCAACTGCCAGGAACGACGCGCGGTCATTGCCGCTTCCTTCAGGGTGAATCTGTCCTTAGCCAGCACCTGCCCCATATCGCGATACCCCTGCAACACTTCACTCGCGCTGCCTTCCGGGCCATACAACATGGGTAATACCTGTTTACTGGTTCGCTCTGCCGGTACGCTGAAGGTATTGCCTTCGGCATCAACCATATGCTGATCATTCCAACGCGCAATCGGCACATATTCAACCAGATGAATCTTCAATTCATCAGGCCATTGCTTTCTGACGCTGGCCTGTTTAATCCACGGTAAACGCTCTATCTGGCTCTGGATAATGTTCACATCCTGAGTCATAAACGTACCCGGCGCGCCCAACGCCAGAATCGACTGGCGGATGTCATCATTGCGCGTGTAATGCCGCTCGCCGGTCAACACCAGTTTCGACAACGGCAAACGCTGCGCATCTTCCATCCAGCCCAACACAACCCAGCCGCTGACAAACACGGTGCAGAGCACCGTCAGCAGGAACAGTATTCCTGCAAGACGCGTTCCATTATTGCGCCGTGAAGAAGACACCTCTTCATCACTGTTTCGCGTGTTCAGCGCAGCCTGCGACATATCAGTCCGCCAACTCCAGAATTCGTACCACCAACTGCGAGAAGCTCATGCCCGCCTGACGCGCCGCCATCGGCACCAGACTGTGGCTGGTCATACCCGGCGAGGTATTCGCTTCCAGCAGATAAAACTGGCCATCGCTGTCCAGCATGACGTCGATGCGGCCCCATCCTTTGCAACCCAACGCGGTCCACGCTTTCAGGACCAATGTCTGCAAAATAGCCTCTTGTTCCTCTTCCAGACCTGCCGGGCAGAAATATTGTGTCTCATCAGAGAGATACTTCGCCTCATAATCATAGAAGGTTCCGGCGGGTTGGATACGAATTGACGGTAAAATTTCTTCACCGAGTATCGCAACCGTAAATTCCGGGCCACTGAGCCATTTCTCAATCAGTACTTCTTCATCATGCTGAAAAGCCAATGCTAATGCTGCCTGCAAAGCATTTTCTTCTACCACTTTCGACATGCCGACGCTGGAACCTTCACGGCTCGGCTTCACAATCAGCGGCAAACCCAGCGCAGAAATTCGCGTTAGCGCGTCGTCGCTAAGCCCTTTTTCAAACTCAGCGCGCGTCAATGCCACCCACGGCGCAACCGGTAATCCGGCGCCCTGCCACAGCAATTTGCTGCGCAGTTTATCCATTGAGATTGCTGAAGCCATCACCCCGCTGCCGGTATAGGGCAGGCCAATCAGATCCAGCATCCCTTGCAGCGTGCCATCTTCGCCGCCGCGACCATGCAACGCAATAAACACCTTCTGAAAACCCATTGATTTCAGCAGGGTGACATCAACCTCTTTCGGGTCGATCGGATGCGCATCCACGCCGCCTTCGCGTAACCCGGCCAGCACCGCCGCGCCGGAATTCAGCGAAACATCACGTTCGGCGGAGGTTCCACCCAACAGGACCGCGATTTTATCAGCCATGTTGCTCCTCCTCCTGGGTTTGCGGCTTCAGTTTAATTTCAGCTAAGGTGCGCGCAATTTTGCCGATATTTCCCGCGCCTTGCACCAAAATCAAATCATTACCGGTTAATACCGGCGCCAGCATTTGCGCAACCTGCGCCGGATCGGAGACCAGAATCGGGTCAATTTTACCGCGACCGCGAATCGTACGGCACAGCGAACGGCTGTCCGCTCCCGGAATTGGCGCTTCGCCTGCGGCGTAAACATCCAGCATTAACAGCGCGTCAACCTGCGTCAGCACGTTGGCGAAATCGTCGTACAGATCGCGCGTACGCGTGAAGCGGTGCGGCTGGAAAACCATCACCAGATTTTTATCCGGCCAGCCTGCACGCGCGGCCTTAATGGTGGCGTCAACTTCCGTTGGATGATGGCCGTAATCATCGACCAGCATCGCCGTCCCTGCTTTACCGTTTACCGGCTCAAGCGGGAATTCGCCGAGGAAATCGAAGCGACGCCCGGTACCCTGGAAGCTTTCCAGCGCGCGCAGAATCGCCTCGTCGTCAATCCCTTCTTCGGTCGCCACCGCCACGGCTGCCGCCGCGTTCAGCGCATTGTGGCGGCCCGGCGCATTCAGCGTCACCTGCATTGCAGGTTTATCCTGACGCAGCAGCGTAAAATGCCCCTGCGGCCCAACCTGCTGGTACTCTTCCACACGCACGTCAGCGTCGTCGCTAAAACCATAAGTTGTGGTCTGACGGCCCACGCGCGGCAGCAGCTCGCGGATCACCGGATCGTCAACACACATCACTGCACGACCATAAAACGGCAAATTGTGCAGGAAATTAATAAAGGTCTGCTTCAA
The DNA here is from genome assembly GCF_000018045.1 of Citrobacter koseri ATCC BAA-895. NCBI lineage: Bacteria > Pseudomonadati > Pseudomonadota > Gammaproteobacteria > Enterobacterales > Enterobacteriaceae > Citrobacter > Citrobacter koseri. The sequence continues at coordinate 3,053,012 of NC_009792.1, forward strand.
ATTTTCGAAGTCGCCCTGGTAAGTATCCATATGGTCGGCTTCAATATTGGTGACAATCGCCACCATCGGTTGCAGATGCAGGAACGACGCATCGCTCTCATCCGCTTCCGCAATCAGATAACGGCTGTGGCCTAAACGCGCATGCACGCCCGCCGCTTTCACCAGCCCACCGTTGACGAAGGTCGGATCCAGTCCCGCTTCCGCGTAAATGCTGGAGACCATCGCGGTGGTCGTAGTTTTACCGTGCGTCCCGGCAATGGCGATGCCGTGACGAAAACGCATTAATTCCGCCAGCATCTCCGCGCGGCGGATCACCGGAATACGCGCTTCATGCGCCGCGACAATCTCCGGGTTATCCGCAGAGATCGCGCTGGAAACCACCACCACGCTCGCATCGCGCACGTTTTCCGGGCGATGATTGAAGAAAATGGTGGCGCCGAGGCTCGCCAGTTGCTGCGTAACCGGATTCGGCGCTAAATCAGAACCACTGATCTGATACCCTTCATTGGCCAGAACTTCGGCAATACCGCCCATACCGGCACCACCGATGCCGACAAAGTGGATGTGCCGAACGCGACGCATTTCGGGCACGATGGAACGCAGTTTTGCCAGTTGTTGTGTATTCATTCTTTACGCCATTCACTTCTCAATTCATGCGGTGCAAAAGGCACCGCCACAATTACGCCCGGGCAGCCCGGCTCACTTCATTTGCAACACGCTCGGTGGCATCTGGAATAGATGCAGCGCGGGCACGTTCTGCCATGGTTAATAACGTTTCTCGCGACCACCCGGACAGGGTGCTGGCGACGGCATCCACAGTAAACTGCGGCTGCTCAAAAATTTTGGCGGCCCCCGCTTTCTCCAGCGGCAGGGCATTCCAGTACTGCTGCCGGTCTTTATGCTGAAACGGCACAAACAGCGCGGGCAAACCGGCGGCGGCGATTTCACTCACCGTTAACGCGCCAGAGCGGCAAACGACAACATCCGCCCACGCATAGGCTGCGGCCATGTCATCAATAAATTCCGTCACCTTATGCTGCGGTTGCCCCGCCCCGGCATAAGCCTGCTCTACGGTCTGCTGCGCGCCTTTACCGCTTTGATGCCAGATAGTGACCGTATCGCCCAGTTTTGCCGCGACCTGCGGCAGCGTCTGGTTCAATACCCGCGCCCCCTGAGAGCCGCCCACCACCAGCACGCGAATCGGCCCTTCACGTCCGGCCAGGCGTTCTTGCGGCAAGGGGAGCGCCAGTACGTCAGTACGTACCGGGTTTCCGACCACGTCCGCTTTCGGAAACGCGCCGGGAAAAGCCTGCATCACCGTCGTGGCGATTTTCGCCAGCCACTTATTGGTCAACCCTGCAATGCCGTTTTGCTCATGCAGCACAACCGGAATACCCAGCGACCACGCCGCCAGACCGCCGGGGCCAGAGACATAGCCGCCCATGCCGAGCACCACATCAGGCTTAAACTGCTTCATGATCGCCCGCGCCTGGCGCCAGGCGTTAAAAATACGCAGCGGTGCCGCTAGCAGCGCTTTCACGCCTTTTCCGCGCAAACCGGAAATGCGAATAAAATCAATCTCAATGCCATGCTTCGGCACTAAATCCGCTTCCATACGATCGGCGGTTCCGAGCCAGCGTACTTGCCAGCCCTGGTCCATTAAATGGTGCGCGACGGCCAGTCCCGGGAACACATGTCCGCCAGTACCGCCCGCCATCACCATTAACCGCTTCGGTTGACCACTCATCGTGAACCTCGTGTAAACGCCTGCGCTTTTTCCAGACGCGTTTCATAATCAATACGTAACAAAAACATGATGGCCGTCGACATGATCAGCAAACTGGAACCACCATAACTGATCAGCGGCAGCGTCAGCCCCTTCGTTGGCAGCATGCCTGCCGCCGCGCCGACGTTGACCAGCGCCTGGAAGCTGAACCAGATTCCAATCGAGCAGGCCAGGAACCCTGAAAAACGGTGATCAATCTCCAGCGCCTTACGGCCAATCGACATCGCGCGAAAAGCGACGAAGAATACCATTAAAAGCGCCAGTACCACACCGATATAACCCAGTTCTTCCCCAATAATGGCGAAGATGAAGTCAGTATGCGCTTCCGGCAGATACTCCAGTTTTTGTACCGAGTTCCCCAGCCCCTGCCCCCACATCTCACCACGGCCAAATGCCATCAGGGATTGCGTCAGCTGGTAGCCGCTGCCAAACGGATCTTCCCAGGGGTTCCAGAAAGAGGTCACACGGCGAATACGATACGGTTCGGCGAGGATCAGCAGGATCACCGCCGATATCCCCATGCCGATGATGGCAATGAACTGCCATAACTTCGCCCCGGCGAGAAACAGCATCGCCAGCGTGGTAACGAACAGCACCACCACCGTCCCGAGATCGGGCTGCGCCAGCAGCAAAATCGCCAGCACCAGAATCACGCCCATCGGTTTTAAGAAGCCGCGCAGGTTATTACGCACTTCATCAACTTTGCGCACCAGATAGTTGGCGAGGTAGCAAAACAGCGACAGTTTGGTAAATTCCGCAGGCTGAATACGCAGCGGCCCCAGCGCAATCCAACGCGATGCCCCGTTAACTGAGCTACCCACCACCAGCACGATCAACAACATGATGATCGACGCGATCAGCATCGTGGTGCTGTACTTTTGCCAGAATTCCATCGGTAAACGCAGCGTGATCATCGCCAGGCAAAACGCCAGGAGTATGTACAGCGCGTCACGCTTGGCAAACAGGAAAGGATCGTTCGCCAGACGTTGTCCGACAGGCATTGACGCCGACGTCACCATGATGAAACCGATCGCCGCCAGGCCAAATGTCAGCCAGAGCAACGTGCGGTCGTACATGATCAGGCTATCGTCGTCTTTATCGCGCGACGCCATCACCCAGCCTTTAAGCGCCGTAAAGACCCATACCAGGATTCCAAATCCCGGCAGGCGCGGCATTCTCAGGCGAGGGAGAGATAAACGCATCAACCTAACTCCTTCGCCAGACGGGTAAAGACATCGCCCCGTTGCTCAAAATTCTTAAACTGATCGAGGCTGGCGCAGGCCGGAGACAACAGAACCATATCGCCCGGTTGCAAACGCGGCGCCAGCAGACGCATCGCCTCTTCCATCGTCTCAGTTTGTTCTGCGATTTCCGGGCGCAGCGCCGCCAGCTGCGCGCCATCACGACCAAAGCAGTACAGGCGAACGCGATCGCCGCCCAAATAACGGGTGAGCGAAGAGAAATCCGCCGATTTACCATCGCCGCCGAGCAGCAGGTGCAGCGTACCGTCTACGTGCAGGCCATTCAGCGCCGCTTCCGTGCTGCCTACGTTGGTGGCTTTGGAATCGTTAATCCAGCGCACGCCGTTATGCTCCAGCGCCAGCTGGAAGCGATGCGCCAGGCCGGTAAAGGTCGTCAACGCTTTCAGGCTGCTGGCGCGCGGTAAACCCGCTGCATCGGCCAGCGCCAGCGCCGCCAGCGCATTGGTGTAGTTGTGCTGGCCGGAAAGCTTCATCTCTTTCACGTTCAACACTTTTTCCCCCTTCACCCGCAGCCAGGTCTCGCCCTGCTGGCGATTGAGGTGATAATCCCCCATGTTGACGCCAAAACTGACGCAACGCGCATCCGCGCCGCGTACCGGCATGGTCAGCGCGTCATCAGCATTCACCACACAAACTTTCGCATTCTCATACACGCGCAGTTTTGCCGCGCGATACTGTTGCAGACCAAACGGATATCGGTCCATATGGTCTTCGGTAACGTTCAGGATGGTTGCGGCAACGGCCTGTAGGCTGGATGTCGTTTCCAGCTGGAAGCTGGAAAGCTCCAGTACGTACAGCTCGCGAGCGGCGTCCAGCAGCATCAACGCAGGCAGACCAATGTTACCGCCAACGCCCACGTTCACGCCCGCCGCTTTCGCCATCTCGCCTACCAGCGTGGTCACGGTGCTTTTACCGTTCGATCCGGTGATCGCCACGATCGGCGCCTGCGCTTCGCGACAGAACAGTTCGATATCGCCGACAATCTCAATACCCGCATCGGCGGCAGCGCTCAGTGAAGGATGCGCCAGAGCAATACCAGGGCTGGCGACAATCAGATCCGCCGCCAGTAGCCAGTCATCATTCAGGCTGCCGACGTGACGCTCTACCGCTTCCGGTAATTTGTCCAGACCCGGCGGCGTCGCACGGGTATCCATTACGCGCGGCGTTACACCGCGCGCCAGGAAAAAGTCCACGCAGGAAAGTCCGGTCAATCCCAGACCAATAATGACGACTTTTTTACCCTGGTAATCAGCCATGATTAACGTACCTTCAGCGTTGCCAGGCCAATCAGGACCAGCATCAGCGAAATAATCCAGAAGCGCACGATAACGCGCGGTTCCGGCCAGCCTTTCAGTTCATAGTGATGGTGAATCGGCGCCATGCGGAAGATGCGCTGCCCGCGCAATTTAAAGGAACCGACCTGCAAAATGACTGACAGGGTTTCCACGACAAACACGCCGCCCATAATCACCAGCAAAAACTCCTGACGCAGCAGCACCGCGATGATGCCCAGCGCGCCGCCCAGCGCCAGCGACCCGACGTCTCCCATAAAGACCTGCGCCGGATAGGTGTTAAACCACAGGAAGCCTAAGCCCGCGCCGACAATCGCCGTACAGACAATCACCAGTTCACCGGCATGACGTAAGTACGGAATATGCAGGTAGTTGGCGAAATTCATGTTGCCGGTTGCCCACGCCACCAGCGCAAAACCGGCGGCGACGAATACGGTCGGCATAATCGCCAGGCCGTCCAGGCCATCGGTCAGGTTAACCGCGTTGCCCGTTCCGACGATCACGAAGTACGCCAGCAGCACGTAGAACAGACCCAGTTGCGGCATCACGTCTTTAAAGAACGGCACCACCAGTTCGGTGGCCGGCGTGTCTTTCCCCGCCAGATACAGCGCGAACGCCACGCCCAGCGCAATCACCGACATCCAGAAATATTTCCAGCGAGCGATCAGCCCTTTGGTGTCTTTACGCACCACTTTGCGGTAATCATCGACAAAACCAATAATGCCGTAGCCCACCAGCACCACCAGCACGCACCAGACGTACGGGTTAGACGGGTAAGCCCACAGCAGGACGGAGACCACAATCGCCGTCAGAATCATAATCCCGCCCATTGTTGGCGTACCGCGCTTGCTAAAGTGCGATTCCGGGCCGTCATTACGCACGACCTGGCCAAAAGACAATTTTTGTAAGCGGGCAATCATACGCGGGCCCATCCACAAGGAGATGAACAGCGCGGTCAGCAGGCTGACGATGGCGCGAAACGTCAGATAGGAAAAGACGTTAAAGCCGGAATAATATTTGACCAAATGTTCGGCCAGCCAAACTAACATGTTCCATTCTCCTGTAATGCGCGTACTACCTCTTCCATGGCGGCACTACGTGAACCCTTCACTAAAATGGTAATAATCTGATGCTCCGCAATCAGCGTGTTAAGACGCGCGACCAGAGCCGATTTATCCGCAAAATGTTCGCCAACGCCGCTGGCATTGCCGATCGCCTGACTCAGTTTTCCTGTACTCAGCACGCTGTCGATACCCGCCGCTTTTGCCGCTTCACCGACCTGAACATGGCATGCTTCGCTTTCCGCGCCCAGCTCCGCCATATCGCCAACCACCAGCACCCGGTAGCCTGGCATTTCAGACAGCACCTGCACAGCGGCGGTCATCGAACCGACGTTGGCGTTATAGGAGTCATCAAGTAACAGCTGGTTGTCATTCAACTGGATGGGGAACAGGCGCCCCGGCACGGCTTTCAGGTTCGCCAGACCGGTTTTAATGGCGTCAAGGGTCGCCCCTACCGCCATCGACAGCGCAGCCGCCGCCAGCGCGTTTGCAATATTGTGACGACCAGGAAGCGGCAGCAGGACGTCAATGTCGCCCGTCGGCGTTTGCAGCGTGAATTCCGTACCGTGCGAGGTCACATGGATATTGGTCGCGGTAAAATCGCTGTTGGCGGCATTCGGTGAAAAACGCCACACTTTGCGATCGCCAATAATGCCCTGCCAGTTCAGCCAGTCGTTGTTATCGGCGTTCATAATGGCGATCCCATTCACCGGCAAGCCGGTATAGATTTCGCCTTTCGCTTTCGCCACGCCCGCCAGCGAACCGAATCCTTCCAGGTGCGCTGCCGCCAGATTATTAACCAGTGCCGCTTCAGGACGCGTCAGGCCGACGGTCCAGGCAATTTCGCCCTGGTGATTGGCGCCTAACTCAATGACGGCATAGTCATAATCGTTGTTTAACCGCAGCAACGTCATCGGTACGCCGATATCGTTATTCAGGTTGCCCGCGGTGTATAAGGTGTTGCCACACTGACTCAGAATGGCGGCGGTCATCTCTTTAACGGATGTTTTGCCGGAGGAGCCGGTTAACGCCACGACGCGAGCGGGAACCTGCGCCCGAACCCATGCGGCCAGTTCGCCGAAGGCCAGCCGCGTATCTTTGACGATCAGCTGCGGCAGATCGCAATCCAGCGGGCGACTCACCAGCAGCGCACCGGCGCCGCCCTCTTTCGCGTTATCCGCAAAATCATGGGCGTCGAAACGCTCGCCTTTCAGCGCCACAAACAGGCAGCCCGGCGTCACTTTACGCGTATCAGTCGTGACCGCGTCAATCGTCAGGTCTGCGCCCTGTAATTCGCCGTGCAGAATACCGGCCAGTTGGCTGAGCGTTACGCTAATCATGCAATCACCCCCAGCAGACGCGCAGCCGTCACGCGGTCGGAGTAATCAAGGCGCTGAGTACCGACAATCTGGTAATCCTCATGCCCTTTACCCGCGACCAGAACCACGTCGTTTTCTTTCGCCTGCATAATGGCGCAGGTCACCGCCTCCGCGCGGCCTTCCATCACTTTCGCGTGCCCGGCATCCAGCATACCCGCCAGAATGTCGTTAATGATCGCGCGCGGCTCTTCGGTGCGTGGGTTATCGTCTGTCACGACCACCACGTCCGCGAACTCTTCGGCAATCGCCCCCATCAGCGGACGTTTACCTTTATCGCGATCGCCGCCGCAGCCAAAGACGCACCACAGTTGACCAGTACAGTGCAACCGCGCAGCCTGCAACGCTTTTTCCAGCGCATCCGGCGTGTGGGCGTAATCGACCACCACCGTGGTTTTGCCCGGCGCGCTGAACACCTCCATCCGCCCGCAAACCGGTTGCAGTCGAGGGGCGGTTTTCAGCAGATCCGCCAGGGGGTAGCCAAGCGCCAGCAACGTTGCCAGCGCCAGCAGCAGGTTGCTGACGTTAAACGCGCCCATCAGACGGCTTTCAATCTCGCCTTCGCCCCAACTGGAGTCGAAACGGATCGTCGCGCCGCTATCGTGGTACTTCACCTCAACCGCTTTCAGCCAACGTCCGTGGCAGTTCGGGTTGATATGATCCTCCATCGAGACCGCAACGGCATCCGGCAACCTCACCAGCCATCGGCGTCCGACTTCATCATCGGCATTGACGATAGCCTCGCCGTAATGGTGCGTTGAATAGAGCGTCCATTTCGCCGCTTCGTAATGTTCCATGTCACCGTGATAATCAAGGTGATCGCGGCTTAAATTCGTGAAAACAGAGGCGGCAAATTTCAGCGCGGCGACCCGGTGCTGCACCAGGCCGTGGGAAGAGACTTCCATTGCGCCAAATGTTGCGCCCTGCTCAACCAGACCGGCCAGCACATGCTGTACGTCAACGGCGGAACCGGTTGTGTTCTCCGTCGGGATCACTTTGCCCAACAGGCCATTACCCACCGTTCCCATTACCGCGCTGGTTTCGCCAAGCAGTTGGCTCCACTGCGCCAGCAGTTGCGTGGTGGTGGTTTTTCCGTTCGTTCCGGTCACGCCGACCAGACGCATATGTTCAGATGGCTCGTGGTAGAAGCGGCCCGCCAGTGCAGATAAACGCTCGTTGAGCTGGCTCAGATAGATAACCGGCACACCGTGCATTTCACGGATTTCCCCGTCGGTCGCCTCATCTTTGGCCTCTGCAATAATGGCAGCCACACCTTGCGCTATCGCCTGCGGGATATATCGACGCCCGTCCGCCTGATGACCCACCACTGCCACAAAGAGATCGCCCGATGCAGCCACACGGCTGTCAAGTGTCATCTCCCGCAGTGCTCGCTCCGGTGCGCCAGGCACCCACGGAGCGAGAAGGTCGCGCAAATTACGATCTGCCACCTGTTCCCTCGCCTTGGTTAATTACAAATTCACTTTTTTCGCCCGTTGCCAGCGCATCCGGTTCGATGTTCATGGTGCGCAGTACGCCGCCCATAATGGCACCGAATACCGGCGCGGAAACGGCGCCGCCGTAGTATTTACCCGCCTGCGGATCGTTGATAACAACCACCAGCGCGAAGCGCGGCTGACTCGCAGGCGCAACGCCTGCGGTATAAGCAATGTATTTGTTGATGTAGCGGCCATCCGGCCCCACTTTTTTCGCCGTACCGGTTTTAATGGCGATGCGATAACCTTTGATCGCCGCCTTCACGCCGCCGCCGCCCGGCAGCGCCACGCTTTCCATCATGTGGACGACGGTACGAACGGTCGCTTCCGGGAAGACGCGCTCGCCCGGTACAGGAGGATCAACTTTGGTAATCGACAGCGGACGATAAACGCCGTAGCTGCCAATCGTTGCGTAGACTCGCGCTAACTGTAACGGGGTTACCATTAGCCCATAGCCGAAAGAGAAGGTGGCCCTCTCTATGTCAGACCACCGTTGTTTTTGAGGATATAAGCCACTGCGTTCTCCGACCAACCCCAAATTGGTCGCCTTTCCTAGCCCAAAACGTGAGTAAGTATCTACTAACGCTGAGGACGGCATCGCTAACGCCAGCTTAGAAACGCCGACGTTACTCGACTTCTGTAAAACCCCGGTCAGGGTCAATTCGCTGTAACGCGCCACGTCTTTGATTTCGTGACCATTAATTCGATATGGCACCGTGTTCAGCACGGTGTTTTCACGCACAACCCCGCGCTGTAACGCGGTCATCACCACCATCGGTTTGACGGTTGAACCGGGTTCAAACACGTCCGTGATGGTGCGGTTACGCATGGCGTCTTTCGGCGTACCGGTCAGGTTATTCGGGTTGTAGGACGGGCTGTTCGCCATTGCCAGCACTTCGCCAGTATTGACATCCACCAGCACGGCGCTGCCTGACTCCGCTTTGTTGAAGGCCACGGCGTTGTTCAGTTCGCGATAGACCAACGCTTGCAGGCGCTCATCAATGCTCAGCGCCAGATTGTGCGCGGCCTGGCTGTCGGTAGAAGAGATATCTTCAATAACCCGGCCATAGCGGTCTTTACGTACAATACGTTCGCCAGGCTGGCCGGTCAGCCATTTATCAAAGCTCTTCTCAACCCCTTCGATCCCCTGGCTGTCAACGTTGGTAAAACCGATAAGGTGAGCGGTCACTTCCCCGGAAGGATAGTAACGGCGGGACTCTTCGCGCAGATGAATGCCTGGCAGCTTCAGTTTTTTGATGTAGTCGCCGAGATCCGGGTTAACCTGACGCGCCAGATAGATAAAGCGGCCTTTCGGGTTCGCATTAACGCGAGCCGCCAGTTGGTCGAGCGGCATTTTCAGCGCGTCCGCCAGCGCTTTCCAGCGGTTGTCCAGCGTGATCCCGCCTGCATCATGCAGCTCTTTCGGGTCCGCCCAGATGGCTTTTACCGGCACGCTCACCGCCAGTGGGCGACCTGAGCGGTCGGTGATCATGCCGCGAGAGGTGGAGACTTCCTGTACACGCAGGGAGCGCATGTCGCCCTGACGCACTAACATGTCAGGCGCAATAATTTGCAGCCAGGCCACGCGCCCCAGCAGGAACCCCAGCGCCAGCAGAATGCAGCCGCACAGCAACGCAAAACGCCAACTGACAAAGTTGGCTTGTTCTTCCTGGCGTTTTGGTTTGAGCGTCTTTGCCGCTGCTTTCATGCGTCGCGTTTATCCTTATTTTTGCACTACGATATTTTCTTGTGAGGGATCGACATGCTGCATCTGCAACTTTTCCGTTGCGATCCGTTCTACCCGGCTATGATCGCCGAGCGCGTTTTCTTCAAGAATCAGGTTGCGCCATTCGATATCCAGCGCATCACGCTCCAGCACCAGTTGCTCGCGCTGCGCGGTTAACAGGCGCGTATGGTGCGCCGTTGTCACGACGGTGACCGCCGTTAAAATAATGCAAATGAACAGGCAGAGTGGCAGCTTCCCAAATCGCAAAAGATCGTCACCGATCACGCCAGGCAAAGCATGGCGATTGGTGATTCCCGTCGATCCCTTCACTTTGCTCAGGGCTTCTGTCACTCTGCTGATCATGCGTTCGTCCTCTCTGCAATACGCAGAACTGAACTACGGGCGCGTGGATTTTCCGCCACTTCTTCTTCGCCCGGCATCAACTTGCCTAATGCTCTTAGCTCACGACCGCCCAGTTTTTTGAGCTGCTCTTCCGTCATCGGCAACCCTGCTGGAACCTGTGGACCGCGGCTTTGCTCACGCATAAAGCGCTTCACAATACGGTCTTCCAGCGAGTGGAAACTGATAATGGAAAGCCGCCCACCCGGGGCCAGCACGCTGAGCGAGCTTTTTAGCGCCTGCTCTATCTCCTCCAGTTCACTGTTCACCCAAATGCGCACCGCCTGGAAGGTACGGGTCGCGGGATGTTTGAATTTGTCCTTCACCGGCGTCGCCGCTGCGACCACTTCCGCCAGTTCTTTGGTGCGGGTCATGGGCTGTTCGCGGTTGCGCTCCACAATGGCGCGGGCAATACGTTTCGCAAAACGCTCTTCGCCAAAGGTTTTCAGCACCCAGGCAATATCGGCTTCTTCCGCGGTTTGCAGCCATTCTGCGGCAGACTGACCGCGCGTTGGGTCCATACGCATATCCAGCGGGCCATCGCGCATAAAAGAAAAACCACGTTCGGCATCATCGAGTTGCGGTGAAGAGACGCCAAGATCAAGGAGAATCCCGTCGATCTTGCCGATAAGTTCGCGCTCACTTACATAATCAGCAAGCGCAGAGAAAGGTCCATGAATGATGGAGAAGCGAGGATCATTGATGGCCTGGGCTTCGGCAATAGCCTGCGGATCGCGATCGATCGCCAGCAAACGTCCCTCTTCGCCAAGCCGGGAGAGGATCAGACGTGAGTGGCCGCCGCGACCAAATGTCCCATCAATGTAGATGCCGTCAGGGCGAATGTTCAGACCGTTTACGGCCTCGTCCAACAGCACCGTAGTGTGTTTAAAATTTTCCATCATCATTATAGAGACAAGTCCTGCAGTCGTTCCGACAAGGTTTCGGTTACTGACTGCTCAGCGTCGATATCTTCCTTGACCTGTTGATACCAGGTCGTTTCATCCCACAGTTCAAACTTATTGAACTGTCCAACCAGCATCACTTCTTTCGTCAGCCCGGCATGTTGCCGCAGAATCGGCGCGATCAATAAGCGACCCGCGCTATCCATCTGACATTCGCTGGCATGCCCCAACAGTAAACGCTGCACGCGGCGCTCAACCGGGTTCATGCTCGACAGACGCGATAATTTTTGCTCGATAATTTCCCATTCAGGCAGGGGGTAAAGCAGCAGGCACGGGTGATGGATGTCAATGGTACAAACCATTTGACCGGTAGCGTTCTCGATCAGTTGATCCCGGTAACGGGTGGGCACAGATAAGCGCCCCTTACTGTCGAGATTGACTAACGTTGCTCCCCGGAACATGCCAGCCTCACCCCTTATTACCACTTTGCCCCACAAATTCCCACTTAAAGGAGTTTACGGAGCGGAGGAAAAGCTTGTCAAGCAAGTCAGGACGCTTACCGGAGTAAAAAACCCAATGTATACGGCTAATATCAGCGTTGATTAAATTCCGTCCAACGAGCGAAGCAAATTAACGTCATGAATATTTGTAAGAAAAAAGATCCAAAAACTCATCACCGTTTAAAACGACTCAATATCATCTGATAAAAATATAAAGTGTCAGTTTGCGACGCGAGCGGCATTTTAGGACAATATGCAGCGAGATAACAGTACCTGTTTATCGCTCTCTACGCCCCGCACCGACAAGCCAGCCGCGACGTAGAGGCCACATCGAAAAAAAGTGTTTGTTAATTCGGCAATTCGTCGCCCGCATGTAACAAAATAATACAAAACGGGTTCAATACGACGTCTCAATAAACCTGAAGTCGGTATCGACAGGTTTAAAATCAGCATATTTGAAAGATAAGTCGGATAATTCTAAGGAATAATCTTAATTATGGTGTGAGTATTGTTGGCAGGTGAATATTTGCCCGGTCAGCGACAACGCGCCGGGCGATTTGCCAGATGGCGGCATAACCGCCTTATCCGGCATACAGAAATGGACTAACTGCGGCTAAGAATACCGCGACGGTACAAATTACGTTTGATTCGCGTTAAACCTGGCTTCGGTTTACGCGGCTCATCCAGGCTGGCCAGGACGATCTCCAGGACGCGTTCAGCAACATCACGATGACGCTGTGCGACCGCCAGAACCGGACACTGCAAGAAGTCGAGCAGCTCATTATCGCCAAAGGTGGCGATCGCCAGGTTGGAAGGCAGCTTCCCGTCACGACGTAACGTTACATCCATCACGCCCTGCAAGAGCGCAAACGACGTGGTAAACAGCGCCTGCGGCATCGGGTGAGTTTCCAGCCATTTTTCGAACAGCTGCGCCGCCGCTTCCCGCTCGTAGCTGTTGGCATACAGATAGTGTACTTCGCGCGGATCGTCTTTCCATGCGGTACGGAACCCCTGCTCGCGCAGGAAACTGACGGACAGCTCCGGCAACGCGCCCAGGTAAAGCACCGTTTCCGCCGGGAATTTACGTAACTCTGCCGCCAGCATTTCCGCATCATCCTGATCCGCCCCGACAACGCTGGTGAAATGTTCGCGATCCAGCGCGCGATCCAGCGCCACGATGGGGAAGGAACCATTGGCCCAGCGCTGGTAGAACGGATGCTCCGGCGGTAACGAGGTCGATACAATGATCGCATCCACCTGGCGTTGTAGAAGATGTTCGATACACCGCATTTCGTTATCCGGCTGATCTTCTGAGCAGGCAATCAGCAGTTGATAACCTCGCTGGCGCGCCTGGCGCTCCAGGTAGTTTGCGATACGGGTATAACTCGTGTTCTCCAGATCGGGAATGACCAGTCCGATAGAACGTGTGCGTCCAGCACGCAGCCCGGCGGCCACAGCATTCGGGTGGTAATTATGCTCACGCACCACCGCCATGACTTTCTCGACGGTCTTGTCGCTCACGCGGTATTGCTTTGCTTTTCCGTTAATAACGTAGCTTGCAGTCGTTCGCGATACACCGGCCAGCCGAGCGATTTCATCCAGTTTCACAATTGCCCCTTGCGTAAAATGTACAAACCATAACCATTGTGACGGCATGGGTTAAATTTCTTAACATCTAAGCGCAGAATAGTGACTGCGGCAACCGCTTTTATTCCGGGTTACCACTGATTTCGCAAAAAAAAGCCAACGGGTAGCGTCGGCGGAGGTTGAGACGTCGCCTGTAGGCCGGATAAGCATTAGCGCCATCCGGCAGGGTATAATGGCCTGATGGCGCTTCGCTTATCAGGCCTACAATTGAAAGACAACACAATGACTAACGCATGATCTTGTCGCCGCGCGAAAGCCCGACGACGCCGGAACGAGCAACTTCAACAATTTTCGCCACTTCACGCAGCGTCGCCAGAAACGCGTCCAGCTTATCGCTGGTGCCTGCCAGCTGGACGGTATAAATAGAAGGCGTGACATCAATAATCTGCCCACGGAAAATCTCCGTGTTGCGCTTCACCTCTTCCCTTCCGTATCCGCTGGCCTGAATCTTCACCAGCATGATTTCTCGCTCAACGTGCGCGCCCTGCCCAAGTTCGCTTACGCGCAGAACATCCACCAGCTTGTGCAGTTGCTTTTCAATTTGCTCCAGAACTTTCTCATCGCCAACCGTCTGGATGGTCATACGCGATAACGTCGGATCGTCGGTCGGCGCGACGGTAAGGCTTTCAATGTTGTATCCACGCTGGGCGAAGAGGCCAATCACACGCGACAATGCACCCGACTCGTTTTCCAGCAATACTGATAATATCCGGCGCATAATCAGGTCCTCTCCGTTTTGCTTAACCACATTTCATCCATCCCGCCCCCACGAATCTGCATCGGGTAGACATGCTCACTGCCATCGACGGTGACATCGACAAACACCAGACGATGGTTACGCACATGTTCCAGCGCTTCGCCCAGCTTGCTCTCCAGTTCATCTGGATGATTAATCTGGATACCGATATGCCCATAAGCCTCGGCAAGGCGTACAAAATCGGGCAGCGACTGCATGTAAGACTGGGAGTGGCGCCCGGAGTAGATCATGTCCTGCCACTGTTTGACCATGCCGAGATAGCGGTTGTTAAGGTTGAGCACCAGCACCGGCAGTTCATATTGCAGCGCCGTCGACAGCTCCTGAATGTTCATCTGAATGCTGCCATCTCCCGTGACGCACACCACCGTTTCATCCGGCAGCGCCATCTTCACGCCCAGGGCCGCTGGCAGGCCAAAGCCCATCGTGCCGAGACCGCCGGAGTTAATCCAGCGACGCGGCTTATCAAAGGGGTAGTAGAGCGCGGCGAACATCTGGTGCTGACCGACATCAGAAGTGACATACGCATCGCCTTTCGTCAGACGCCAGATAGCCTCGATCACCGCCTGCGGTTTAATGCTCTCGCTTTGGGTGTCATATTTCAGGCACTGACGGGCGCGCCAGCGTTCAATGTGTTGCCACCAGTCGCGAATATCATCCAGCGGCTGCTGCGCGACTTCCTGCGGCAGTAATTCCAGCATTTGCTCCAGAACCAGGCGCGCATCGCCCACAATGGGAATATCCGCCGTCACGGTTTTAGAGATAGAGGTCGGATCGATATCGATATGCAGCACGGTCGCATTCGGGCAGTATTTCGCCAGATTATTGGTCGTGCGATCGTCAAAACGCACCCCGACGGCAAAAATCACATCGGAATGATGCATGGTCATGTTGGCTTCATAGGTGCCGTGCATCCCCAGCATCCCTAACGACTGACGATGCGTGGCCGGGAATGCGCCCAGCCCCATCAGCGACGAGACGACCGGCAGGTTGAGCGCTTCAATGGTTTGCCGCAGTTGTTCATGACAACCCGCATTCACTGCACCGCCGCCGACGTAGACCACCGGTTTTTTTGCCGCCGCCAGCGTTTGCAGCGCGCGCTTAATCTGCCCTTTATGCCCTGTCGTGGTCGGGTTATAAGAGCGCATACTGACCGACTCCGGCCAGACGTAAGGCAACTTTTTCGCCGGATTCAGAATATCTTTCGGGAGGTCCACGACCACGGGTCCAGGACGCCCGCTTGCCGCCAGCCAGAACGCTTTTTTCAGCACCTGCGGGATGTCTTCCGTCTGTTTAACGAGGAAGCTGTGTTTCACCACCGGACGTGAGATCCCCACCATGTCGCATTCCTGAAAGGCGTCATAGCCAATCAACGACGTCGCCACTTGCCCGGAAAGGATGACCAGAGGAATGGAGTCCATATAGGCCGTGGCAATACCGGTGATCGCATTCGTGGCGCCTGGCCCGGAAGTGACCAGAACGACCCCGACTTCACCTGTTGCCCGTGCCAGGCCATCCGCCATATGCACAGCCGCTTGTTCATGACGGACAAGCACATGATCGATACCACCGACCGTGTGCAGCGCATCATAAATATCGAGGACCGCGCCCCCGGGATAACCGAATACCTGCTTCACGCCCTGATCGATGAGCGATCGGACGACCATCTCGGCTCCAGACAACATCTCCATGGCTTGCTCCACTATTATGATGATTTACCTTTTGCTAACACATTAACTGCTCACCATGACGCAGGCAATTCAGGCTGATGTCGTCGTTCGAAGATAAATAAGAATAAATGAGATGAAAGCGCAGAAGAAACGGCGAATTACACCAGGATAAGCAGATGTGATGATAAATAATCGCTTAAAAATGGGGACTTACAGCAATATCGCCATTTTTTGCGATATGCGTAAAGCGCCTGAATGCACAATTCAGTATAAAATTTCACACACAGACGAAAAAGCAGAATAAACCAGATATTTCACTCTGATTTATTCCGCCCGTATTCACTTTTGACAGACAGAAACCAATAACTCTTCCATCCATTGATGACCCTTATCCCGACCCGCGGCATCATGCCAGGAAAGATAACAGGTCCGGCTATTCAGTTTTAAAGGCAACGGTAATATCTGTAACGCTAATGACTCGGCAAATTCATCGGCTAACCAACGCGGCGCAACTGCCACCAGTTGCGTTTGAGAGACAACATTAAGCACGCTGATCAATGCCATTCCCTGATAAGCGATGCAGCTTTGTCTGTCTGGCGTGTCATACCACGGCTGGCTAAACGAGGCATAACGATCGAGTGAAACGACCGCATGTTGTTCATTATAAACATCGCTCTCCAGCAACGGACCGCTGATACGCGGATGTTTTCTGCTGGCGACCAGCACCATTTCATCTTTAAATAACGATACGCTGGTAAACTCAGGACGGCGAAACTCTTCATACCCAATAACAAATTCCGTTTCCTGATAACGCAGCTGATGTTCCGTATTTTGATTTAACGATGATTTAAAAACGACATGAATATTCGGCGCAATCTTTTCAACGCGATTATAAATAAGCGACGTCAGAATATTATCCAGCGGGCTGCACACGCAAAGATGGAATACACGCTCGCTGCTGGCGGGTTCAAAACCTGAACCGGGCAACTCATTTTGCACCAACTGTAACGCCTGGCGAACGGAACCAAATAGCTGATAAGCGCGCGCCGTTGGCTGGATACCGCGTCCGTACCGGACAAACAGCTCGTCATTAAACATGACTTTCAGACGCGCCACCGCATTACTGACGGCAGGCTGCGACATCCCCAGGGAGTGGGCCGCCCGCGTGATATTCTGCTCTTGCATCACGGCGTCAAAGACGGTCAGTAAATTCAGATCAACCATACGAAGCTGAGGCTTAACCATTTCTATCGGATGCGGTTTATCTATTTCTATCTCTGGCATAGTTAACTCCACTGTCACACTAAACTCCCTTTTTCTTGACGAAATGCAGAAATAATCTCAGGAAATATGATTTATCATGCATATAAAATAAGAAAAAGAGAAAACATAAAAATTAGGAAAACATAAAGGCATCGTTCAGGAAAAGGCGAAAGCCCATGCCAGTACAATACGGCAGAGGCCACAGCACGATGATTCATAATGTTTAAATTACAAAAGCAATATAAACATAAGCGTGGCGAATATACAATCATGCTTTTGGTGAATAATAAATTAAGTTTTAATTAATTGTTTATATTAGTTGTGCTTTTACTCTTAACAATAATTTATCAATAACGAGTGCAACGGATTCATTAATTTATTCACGAAAGATATAAAAATAAATAAAATCAAAAAGATAAGTACGACCTTTGCAATACCTTTACCCCCCTTTCAGCTTGCTGTAGTTGCAAATAAACATGCTCAAATATGTCAAACAGTGAAAAGTATGTACGCACCTCCTGTCGATTTATTTTGCATTCGCCTGAAAGTTCAGCACAATTAGCTAAAGTACAGAACGCAAGATCCCCTCTGCATGGGAGGGTTTATCTGCAACAGGGTTGACATCGCGCAGCGTATCCAGTACCACTAAAAGCATATCGCATTCATCTGGAGTTGATTTAATGATTCGTATCGCTCGCTTTAACGGTCTACTACTACTAAACGCATCTTCGTTGCGCGGTAGACTGGTGAGCGACATTCAGCATTAAGTCAGCATCAGTAAGATTAAAAACCCGCGCCGTTGCGCGGGTTTTTTTATGCTCGAAGCAAGGCGCCCTAAAGAGACAAGGACCTAAACCATGAGCCAGCAAGTCATTATTTTCGATACCACTTTACGCGACGGTGAACAGGCGTTACAGGCTAGCCTGAGTGTGAAAGAAAAGCTGCAAATTGCCCTGGCCCTTGAACGTATGGGCGTCGATGTGATGGAAGTGGGTTTTCCCGTCTCTTCACCTGGCGATTTTGAGTCGGTACAGACTATCGCCCGCCAGGTCAAAAACAGCCGCGTTTGCGCGTTAGCCCGCTGCGTGGAAAAAGATATCGACGTCGCGGCAGAATCACTGAAGGTCGCGGACGCTTTCCGCATCCATACCTTTATCGCCACCTCGCCGATGCATATCGCCACCAAGCTGCGCAGCACGCTGGATGAAGTGATTGAGCGTGCTATCTATATGGTTAAGCGTGCACGTAATTACACTGATGACGTGGAGTTCTCATGTGAAGACGCAGGCCGTACCCCGATTGACGATCTCGCTCGCGTCGTGGAAGCGGCGATCAATGCGGGCGCGAAAACAATCAACATTCCCGATACTGTGGGCTACACCATGCCCTTCGAGTTCGGCGGTATTATTTCCGGGCTGTATGAGCGCGTACCGAATATCGACAAGGCCATCATCTCCGTACATACCCATGATGATTTAGGTCTGGGCGTCGGCAACGCGCTGGCGGCTGTCCACGCGGGCGCGCGTCAGGTTGAAGGCGCCATGAACGGTATCGGCGAACGTGCCGGTAACTGCTCGCTGGAAGAAGTCATCATGGCGATCAAGGTACGCCAGGACATTCTGAATGTGCATACCCGCATCAATCACCAGGAGATCTGGCGCACCAGCCAGTTGGTCAGTCAGATCTGCAACATGCCAATCCCGGCGAACAAAGCGATTGTCGGCAGCGGCGCATTCGCCCACTCCTCCGGCATTCACCAGGACGGCGTGCTGAAAAACCGTGAAAACTACGAAATCATGACGCCAGAGTCTATCGGCCTGAACCAGATCCAGTTGAACCTGACCTCTCGCTCCGGGCGTGCGGCCGTAAAACACCGTATGGACGAGATGGGCTATAAAGAGAGTGAATACAATCTGGATAACCTGTACGACGCTTTCCTGAAGCTGGCGGATAAAAAAGGTCAGGTATTCGATTACGACCTGGAGGCGCTGGCCTTCATCAATAAACAACAGGAAGAGCCAGAGCATTTCCGTCTGGACTATTTCAGCGTGCAGTCCGGCTCTAACGATATCGCCACGGCCTCCGTCAAACTGGCCTGCGGCGACGACATCAAAGCGGAAGCCGCGAACGGCAACGGCCCGGTCGATGCCATTTACCAGGCCATCAACCGCATCACCGATTACAACATCGAACTGGTGAAATACAGCCTGTCGGCGAAAGGCCACGGCAAAGATGCGCTGGGCCAGGTGGATATCGTCGCCAACTATAACGGCCGTCGCTTCCACGGGGTCGGTCTGGCGACCGATATCGTCGAATCCTCCGCGAAAGCGATGGTGCATGTCCTGAACAACATCTGGCGCGCCGCCGAAGTCGAAAAAGAATTGCAACGCAAAGCTCAGAATAAAGAGAACAATAAGGAAACCGTGTGATGTCGAAGAATTACCATATTGCTGTTTTGCCGGGTGACGGTATTGGCCCGGAAGTGATGGCGCAAGCCCTGAAAGTCCTGGAAGCCGTTCGCAGTCGTTTTGCCATGCGCATTACCACCAGCCATTACGATGTCGGCGGCGCCGCTATCGACAACCATGGTCAACCGCTGCCGAAGGCGACCGTTGAAGGCTGTGAACAGGCGGATGCCATTCTGTTTGGCTCCGTCGGCGGCCCGAAATGGGAAAATCTGCCGCCGGACAGCCAACCGGAACGCGGCGCATTGCTGCCGCTGCGTAAACACTTCAAATTGTTTAGCAACCTGCGTCCGGCAAAGCTGTACCAGGGGCTGGAAGCCTTCTGTCCGCTGCGCGCCGACATCGCGGCCAACGGTTTCGACATCCTGTGCGTGCGTGAATTGACCGGCGGGATCTATTTTGGTCAGCCGAAAGGCCGCGAAGGTAGCGGGCAACATGAAAAAGCCTTCGATACCGAGGTGTATCACCGTTTTGAAATCGAACGTATTGCGCGCATCGCCTTCGAATCGGCGCGTAAACGTCGCCGTAAGGTTACGTCGATCGACAAAGCCAACGTCCTGCAAACATCCATTCTGTGGCGCGAGATCGTCAATGAGGTCGCCAAAGCGTACCCGGATGTCGAACTGGCGCACATGTACATCGACAATGCCACGATGCAGTTGATTAAAGATCCCTCTCAGTTTGACGTGCTGCTGTGCTCCAACCTGTTTGGCGACATTCTGTCTGACGAATGCGCGATGATCACCGGCTCAATGGGGATGTTGCCTTCCGCCAGCCTGAACGAGCAGGGTTTCGGCCTGTATGAACCTGCGGGCGGTTCTGCGCCGGATATCGCCGGGAAAAACATCGCCAACCCGATCGCGCAGATCCTG
This sequence comes from Citrobacter koseri ATCC BAA-895, assembly GCF_000018045.1. Taxonomy (NCBI): domain Bacteria; kingdom Pseudomonadati; phylum Pseudomonadota; class Gammaproteobacteria; order Enterobacterales; family Enterobacteriaceae; genus Citrobacter; species Citrobacter koseri. Next base: position 3,073,480 of record NC_009792.1, read on the forward strand.
TCGCTGGCGTTACTGCTGCGTTACAGCCTGGATGCCGACGATGCGGCAACGGCCATTGAAAGCGCTATTAACCGCGCATTAGAAGAAGGTATTCGCACCGGTGATTTAGCCCGTGGCGCTGCCGCTGTCAGTACTGATGAGATGGGCGACATCATTGCCCGTTATGTCGCCGAAGGGGTGTAATCATGGCTAAAACGTTGTATGAAAAATTGTTCGATGCGCATGTGGTTTATGAGGCGCAGAACGAAACCCCGCTGCTGTACATCGACAGGCATCTGGTGCATGAAGTGACCTCTCCGCAGGCGTTTGACGGCCTGCGCGCCCACGGCCGCCCGGTTCGCCAGCCCGGTAAAACCTTCGCGACGATGGATCATAACGTCTCTACGCAAACCAAAGACATCAACGCCTCTGGCGAGATGGCGCGGATTCAGATGCAGGAGTTGATCAAAAACTGCAAAGCGTTCGGCGTGGAGCTGTATGACCTGAACCACCCGTATCAGGGGATCGTCCACGTAATGGGGCCGGAACAGGGCGTGACCTTACCGGGGATGACCATTGTTTGCGGCGATTCCCATACCGCCACGCACGGCGCATTCGGCGCGCTGGCGTTTGGCATCGGCACCTCCGAAGTTGAACACGTTCTGGCGACGCAGACCCTGAAACAGGGCCGCGCAAAAACCATGAAGATTGAGGTGAAAGGCACGGCTGCGCCGGGCATTACGGCGAAAGATATCGTGCTGGCGATTATCGGTAAAACCGGCAGCGCGGGCGGTACGGGCCATGTGGTCGAGTTCTGCGGCGAAGCAATTCGCAATCTGAGCATGGAAGGTCGTATGACCCTGTGCAACATGGCGATCGAGATGGGCGCCAAAGCCGGTCTGGTCGCGCCGGATGACACCACCTTCAACTACGTAAAAGGGCGTCTGCACGCCCCGAAAGGCAGCGATTTTGACGATGCCGTCGCATACTGGAAAACCCTGAAAACCGACGACGGCGCAACGTTCGATACCGTCGTGACCCTGCAAGCGGAAGACATTGCGCCGCAGGTTACCTGGGGAACCAACCCGGGTCAGGTTATCTCCGTCAACGACAATATCCCCGATCCGGCCTCGTTTGCCGATCCTGTCGAGCGCGCAAGCGCCGAAAAAGCGCTGGCCTATATGGGGCTGAAACCGGGCATTCCGTTAACCGACGTGGCGATCGACAAAGTGTTTATCGGTTCCTGCACCAACTCGCGTATTGAAGATTTACGCGCGGCGGCGGAAATCGCCAAAGGGCGTAAAGTTGCACCGGGCGTTCAGGCTCTGGTGGTTCCCGGCTCCGGCCCGGTAAAAGCGCAGGCAGAGGCGGAAGGTCTGGATAAGATCTTTATCGAAGCCGGTTTTGAATGGCGTTTACCAGGCTGTTCCATGTGTCTGGCGATGAACAACGACCGTCTGAATCCGGGCGAGCGCTGCGCCTCCACCAGCAACCGTAACTTTGAAGGTCGTCAGGGGCGCGGCGGACGCACGCATCTGGTTAGCCCGGCGATGGCTGCCGCTGCCGCCGTCACCGGTCATTTCGCCGATATTCGCAGCATCAAATAAGGAGCACACCATGGCAGAGAAATTTACCCAACACACCGGCCTGGTCGTCCCGCTGGATGCTGCTAACGTCGATACCGACGCGATTATACCGAAACAGTTTTTACAGAAAGTCACCCGCACCGGTTTTGGCGCGCATCTGTTCAATGACTGGCGTTTTCTGGATGAAAAGGGTCAGCAGCCGAACCCGGAGTTCGTGCTGAACTTCCCGGAATATAAAGGCGCATCGATTCTGCTGGCGCGGGAAAACTTCGGCTGCGGTTCATCGCGCGAGCACGCGCCGTGGGCGCTGACTGATTACGGCTTTAAAGTGGTCATCGCGCCGAGCTTCGCGGATATCTTCTATGGCAACAGCTTTAACAACCAGCTGCTGCCGGTAAAACTGAGCGATGAAGAGGTCGATGAACTGTTCGCCCTGGTGAAAGCCAATCCGGGGATTAAATTTGAAGTGGATCTGGAAGCGCAGGTAGTAAAAGCGGGCGATAAGACCTACAGCTTTAAAATCGACGACTTCCGCCGCCACTGCATGTTGAACGGTCTGGACAGCATCGGCCTGACGTTGCAACACGAAAGCGCAATTGCGGCATACGAAGAGAAACAACCGTCGTTTATGCGCTGATTCTCAGCATACCTGCCGGATAGCACTTCGTTTATCCGGCCTGTCACTCTGTGTAGGCCGGATAAGGCGAAGCCGTCATCCGGCATTTTTTACACATCCTTCACCCGCCCGGTCATCACCAGCGCCACCAGCGAAATCGCCGCTATCACCCAGTAAACAGCGAAATGCCCGTAGCTTTGCGCGACCGCGCCCTGAATCACCCCCGCCAGAATCACTCCCGTGGAGATACTGTTGGTAAACAGCGTGGTAGCTGAACCGGCGCGGCCAGGCATTAAATCCTGAAACCACAGCATACCAATCCCCGCCACAATGCCGATAAACACCGCGTTAAACAGTTGCAGGATAAGCAACGCCGTCTGGCTGTGAAAGAAAATCAGGCCGAGATAAAACAGTACCCCCGCAGCCACGGCGATAACCATCATCCGCCGCTTACCGAAGCGCTTCACCGAGTAGCCAGCCAGAATCATCGCCGGGATCTCCAGACCTGCTGCGGTTCCCATCAATATTCCGGCCAGTTTATCCGGTAAACCCAGCTCAAGGCTTATCCATAGCGGCATATCAATGATGTACATGGTGTTGCAGGTCCACATCAGCGTGGAGGCGATAAACAGCATACGGACGTTTTTATCCTGCCAGCCGCCCGCTTCCGTGACCGGAACATCGGCAGGCTGCTCAACGCGCGCCACCGAGGGCAGAATAAAAGCAATCAACGCCAGGCTGATGGCGAATATGCCGGCGGCAATGGAAAACATCGCCGTGAAGCCATAGTTCAGCGCCAGCATAAAAGCCAGCGGCGGGCCAATCACCCATGCCAGTGAAAGCTGCGCACGCATTACCGAGCTGAACATCACCACTTCACGCGCGGAGTTATCGGCATATTCCCGCGCCAACGCAAATAGCTGCGGCATGGCGGTATTGGCCAGCGACGCGAATAACACGCCGCAGGTGATCAGGGTGAGATAATGGCGATTGAAGGCGAACAGTAGCGCGTTGCCAATCGCCATCAGGCAGCAGAACATAATCAGCTTACGGCGATCGCCTTTACTGTCCGAGCGTTTTGCTAATGCAAGGCTGACCAGAATCCCGGCAATCGCGTTGACCGTGTAAAAAAGGCCGACCCAGAACGGCTGCGCACCGACTTCACGACTCAAAAACAGGCTCAGCGTCGGTGCCTGCAACGCTCCCGCCACGCCCATCATAAAGGCAACCAGCATAAAAGCGGCATAAACACCGTTGAGGCGCCGTCCCATCGTCATTAACCAGAGCATACTTTCCCTTTTTATGTCTAAACGCAGCCGAAACGAAAAAAGCCAGCAGGAATTATCTGCTGGCGCGGCGATAAACACCAATACTCAGTCACACATGATGTCTGCAATTCGGAAATCCGAGGTCAGGCAGTCACCTCCCACTGCATCAGTTCTTCAAGCATCTTTAAGCGCTGCGGCGCGCTCGGACAAGCCAACCAGGACAACCCTTCTGTCGCGGTAAAGTACTTCAAATAAAACTGACGCATCGAAGACCTCTCCATATTGCTTCATCGGAATCCATTATTGACCTAATATGGGGATAGTAAAATTGCTGAGTTTTGCGCAGGAGTTCCCCTTTTATGTCTTCAGGTCGTCTGCAACAACAGTTCATCCGTCTGTGGCAATGCTGCGACGGCAAAACGCAAGACACCACGCTCAACGAGCTGGCGGACCTGCTGAGCTGCTCCCGCCGCCATATGCGTACGCTGCTGAATACCATGCAGGAACGTGGCTGGTTGACGTGGGAGGCGGAGGTCGGACGCGGGAAACGCTCCCGTCTGACCTTCCTCTATACCGGGCTGGCGCTACAGCAGCAGCGGGCGGAAGACCTGCTGGAGCAAGATCGCATCGACCAGCTGGTACAGCTGGTGGGCGACAAAACCGCCGTGCGGCAAATGCTGGTGTCCCACCTGGGGCGCAGCTTTCGCCAGGGGCGGCATATTCTGCGCGTGCTCTACTATCGTCCAATGCACAACCTGCTGCCTGGCACCGCATTGCGTCGTTCAGAAACCCATATCGCCCGGCAAATTTTCAGCGCACTGACGCGCGTAAATGAGGAAAATGGGGAACTGGAAGCCGATATTGCTCACCACTGGCAACAGATTTCCCCTTTGCAGTGGCGTTTTTTTCTTCGTCCGGGGATTCACTTCCATCACGGACGTGAGCTGGAGATGGAGGATGTCATTGCCTCACTGACGCGCATCAACGCCCTGCCGCTCTACTCGCACATTACCGAGATAGTCTCCCCCACCGCCTGGACGCTGGATATTCACCTGTCGCAGCCGGATCGCTGGCTGCCGTGGCTGCTGGGTCAGGTTCCGGCGATGATCCTGCCGCGGGAGTGGGAAACGCTGAATAATTTCTCCAGCCATCCGATCGGCACCGGCCCTTACGCGGTGATGCGTAATACGCGCAACCAGTTAAAAATCCACGCCTTTGATGATTTCTTCGGCTATCGGGCGCTGATTGATGAAGTGAACGTCTGGGTATTGCCGGACATTGGCGACGAGCCGAACGGCGGTCTGACGTTAAAAGGGCCGACCGAAGATGAAAAAGCCATCGAAAGCCGGCTGGAAGAGGGCTGCTACTATATGCTGTTCGACGCCCGGACGAATCGCGGCGCGAATCAGGAAGTCAGAGAGTGGATAAGCCGCGTGCTCTCCCCCAGCAATTTGCTCTTCTATGCCGACGAGCAATACCAGCGCCACTGGTTCCCGGCTTACGGATTACTGCCCCGCTGGCACCATGCCCGCCCGGGACACGGCGAAAAACCCGCCGGGCTGGAGACGATCACGCTGACCTACTACCACGACCACATTGAACATCGGGTGATCGCGCAGATCATGAGCCAGCTGCTGGCTGAACATCAGGTACATCTGGATATCCATGAGATCGACTACGATCAATGGCATGCGGGGGAGGTCACAAGCGACATCTGGCTCAACAGCGCCAACTTTACGCTACCGCTCGATTTTTCCCTGTTTGCGCACCTGTGCGAAGTCCCGCTGTTGCAGCATTGCATCCCGCTGGACTGGGAGGGCGACGCCGCGCAGTGGCGAAACGGCGAGATGAACCTGGCAGTGTGGTGCCAGCAATTGCTCGCCAGTAAAGCGATCGTCCCGCTGATCCACCACTGGCTGATTATCCAGGGGCAGCGCAGTATGCGCGGGCTACGTATGAACACCCTTGGCTGGTTTGACTTTAAATCGGCATGGTTTGCGCCACCCGACCCATGATTGCCGCTTAGCAACAAAATCACTACACTAACGCCGTCCTCAACGGGGTGCTGATAAACATACGCAAAACCATTCGTGAAGTGTATGGGCTGAGAAAATACCCGTCGAACCTGATCCGGATAACGCCGGCGAAGGGATTTGAGACTGCTTCTCAAGTCCTTTGCCACCCACTTTATGAGGTGCAAAGTGTTAAAAAAATGTCTTCCCTTGCTACTCCTGTGCGCAGCGCCTGCCTTCGCCAAACCTGTTCTGACCGTCTATACCTATGACTCCTTCGCGGCCGACTGGGGGCCTGGCCCGACAATCAAAAAAGCCTTTGAAGCTGACTGTGATTGCGAACTGAAGCTGGTGGCGCTGGAAGATGGCGTGTCGCTGCTCAACCGCCTGCGAATGGAAGGGAAAAACAGCAAAGCCGACGTGGTGCTTGGCCTGGACAACAACCTGCTGGAAGCCGCCACGCAAACCCGCCTGTTCGCGAAAAGCGGCATTGCGCCTGATGCGGTTAACGTGCCAGGCGGCTGGCATAACGACACATTCGTGCCGTTTGATTATGGCTACTTCGCCTTCATCTATGACAAAAACAAACTGAAAAACCCACCGAAAAGCCTGAAAGAACTGGTAGAGAGCGATCGGAAATGGCGCGTGATTTATCAGGACCCGCGTACCAGTACACCGGGGCTGGGTCTGCTGCTGTGGATGCAGAAAGTCTACGGCGATAACGCGCCGGAAGCCTGGCAAAAACTGGCGGCCAAAACGGTCACCGTTACCAAAGGCTGGAGCGAATCCTACGGCCTGTTCCTGAAAGGCGAAAGCGATCTGGTGCTGAGCTACACCACCTCTCCGGCGTATCACATCATCGAAGAGAAGAAAGATAACTACGCCGCCGCCAGCTTCAGCGAAGGTCATTACCTGCAAGTGGAAGTAGCTGCGCGCACTGCCGCCAGCAAACAGCCGGAACTGGCAGAAAAATTCCTCAAGTTTATGGTTTCACCAGCATTCCAGAACGCCATTCCCACCGGCAACTGGATGTATCCGGTCGCTGACGTCGCCCTGCCCGCAGGATTTGAACAACTGACGAAGCCATCCACCACGCTGGAATTTACGCCTGCGGAAGTGGCATCCCAGCGTCAGGCATGGATTAGCGAATGGCAACGCGCCGTCAGCCACTAATTCCCGGCTGGCTGATACCCGGGCTTTCTGCCGCCGCGCTGATGGTGGCAGTGGCTCTGGCGGCATTTCTGGCGCTATGGCTTAACGCGCCGCAGGGTGAATGGTCGTCGCTGTGGCAGGACAGCTACCTGTGGCACGTCGTGCGTTTCTCGTTCTGGCAGGCGTTCCTGTCGGCGCTGCTCTCCGTCATCCCGGCGATTTTCCTCGCCAGAGCGCTCTATCGTCGCCGTTTTCCCGGACGTCTTGCGTTATTGCGCCTGTGCGCCATGACGCTGATTTTACCGGTGCTGGTCGCCGTTTTCGGTATCCTCAGCGTCTACGGTCGTCAGGGCTGGCTGGCCTCGCTGTGGCATACGCTGGGGCTGGAGTGGCATTTCTCGCCCTACGGCTTGCAGGGGATTTTACTGGCGCACGTCTTTTTTAACCTGCCGATGGCAAGCCGCCTGCTGCTTCAGGCGCTGGAAAACATTCCCGGCGAACAGCGACAGCTCGCCGCGCAGCTAGGTATGCGCGGCTGGCACTTCTTCCGCTTTGTTGAATGGCCGTGGATGCGTCGTCAAATCCCGCCGGTGGCGGCGCTGATTTTTATGCTCTGTTTCGCCAGTTTCGCCACCGTGTTGTCACTTGGCGGCGGCCCGCAGGCTACCACTATCGAGCTGGCCATCTATCAGGCGCTGAGCTACGACTACGATCCTGCCCGTGCGGCCATGCTGGCGCTGATCCAGATGATATGTTGTCTGGCGCTGGTGCTGCTGAGCCAGCGGCTGAGTAAAGCCATTGCCCCCGGCGTCACGCTGGTGCAAGGCTGGCGCGACCCTGACGATCGGCTCCACAGCCGCCTGACGGACAGCCTGCTGATCGCCCTGGCGCTGCTGTTGCTTCTCCCGCCGCTGCTGGCGGTTATTATTGATGGCGTCAATCGCAGCCTGCTGGACGTGCTGGCGCAACCCATTTTGTGGCAGGCGCTGTGGACCTCTCTGCGCATTGCGCTGGCGGCGGGAGTGCTGTGCGTCATCCTGACGATGATGCTTTTATGGAGCAGCCGCGAACTGCGCGCCCGCCAGCAGGTACTGGCAGGCCAGGCGCTGGAACTGAGCGGGATGTTGATCCTTGCTATGCCCGGCATCGTGCTGGCGACCGGCTTCTTTTTACTGCTCAACAACAGCATTGGACTACCGGAGTCGGCTGACGGTATTGTGATTTTCACCAACGCGCTAATGGCGATTCCCTATGCGCTAAAAGTGCTGGAAAACCCCATGCGCGACGTGACCGCACGCTACAGTATGCTGTGTCAGTCATTGGGCATTGAGGGATGGTCGCGACTGAAGGTGGTGGAACTGCGCGCCCTGAAACGCCCTCTGGCGCAGGCGCTGGCCTTTGCCTGCGTGCTCTCCATCGGTGATTTTGGCGTGGTGGCGCTGTTTGGCAACGACGATTTCCGCACGCTGCCGTTTTATCTGTATCAGCAAATTGGCTCCTATCGCAGCCAGGACGGCGCGGTTACCGCATTATTACTGCTGATGCTCTGCTTTATGCTGTTTACCGTTATCGAAAAATTACCGGGGCGAAATGTTAAAACTGACTGATATCACCTGGCTTTATCACCATTTGCCCATGCGCTTTACACTGTCGGTAGCGCGCGGTGAACAGGTGGCAGTTCTCGGGCCAAGCGGCGCCGGGAAAAGTACGTTGCTGAATTTAATCGCCGGGTTTCTGACACCGGCCAGCGGCACAATAATGATTGAAGGTCAGGATCACACCACGACACCGCCCTCCCGCCGTCCCGTTTCCATGCTGTTTCAGGAAAATAATCTGTTCAGCCACCTCAACGTGCGGCAGAACATCGGGCTGGGGTTAAACCCTGGGCTAAAGCTGAACGCGGCTCAGCGGGAGAAGCTGCATCATATTGCACGCCAGATGGGGATCGAAAATCTGCTGGAGCGCCTGCCGGGCGAGCTTTCCGGCGGGCAACGTCAACGCGTGGCGCTTGCGCGCTGCCTGGTGCGCGAACAACCGGTATTGCTGCTCGACGAGCCGTTTTCCGCTCTCGATCCCGCCCTGCGTCAGGAGATGCTGACGCTGGTCAGCGACGTCTGCCGCGACCAGCAATTAACCCTGCTGATGGTGTCACATAGCGTGGAGGATGCCGCGCGCATTGCGTCACGCTCGATTGTCGTGGCCGACGGGCGTATCGCATGGCAGGGCAAAACGGATGAGTTATTAAGCGGTCAGGCCAGCGCCTCAGCATTGCTGGGCATTAAAGCGTAATGGGGTGCCCGGTGGCGCTGCGCTTACCGGGCCTACGGACAGGCATCCGTTGTAGGCCGGATAAGCGTCAGCGCCATCCGGCAAAAGATTCCTCAGTAACCCACAACTTTACGCAGAATATCGATATACACCGGCATCAGCGGATGACGAAGCAGCATCACCAGCGCGACAATGCCCGCGCCGAGCATCACCGGCGCCAGCCATAACAGGCGGCCTCGCGGTAAAAACGGCGTTAAGCGATCGGCGGCAGCCTTACCGCTACGCCATAACCGCCAGCACAGCCAGGCCGCCAGCCACAGCAGCAGCGCCGTTGCCAACAACAGCCATTTGAAATAGCCGCTCTGCATATCGGCCGGAATGTCGATCGCAGCGCCCGCCAGAATCCCCGGCAAGAAATAGAACGGCGGCCACAGCACGCAGCCAATAATATTCGGCACGATAAATTTCGCGACGGGCAGATCCAGCATCCCCGCCACCATCGGCACCAGCGGCCGCGTCGGGCCGACAAAACGCCCGACCAGAATAGTGAACATGCTGTGTTGATGCAGCGCGTGTTCGGTTTTGTCCAGCAGCGCTTTGTTCTTTTTCATAAAAGACCAGCGATGCAGCGGCTTTTTGAAGCGCCAGCCCAACCAGAAGGAGATCCAGTCCCCCAGCAGGCAACCGATAATGCCCGCCAGCCACGCATGCCAGAAATTCAGCTCACCGCTGCCGATAAGCGCCCCCAGCCCCGCCATCATCACCGTACCGGGCAGAATCAGACCGACCAACGCCAGCGACTCCAGAAAGGCCACCAGCGCCACCGCAATTAGCGAGTACAGAGCGGATTGGAGAATAAAGTGTTCCAGCAATGCTTGCATAATGTGTCCGTCAGATTTACGAAGCAGCGATTCTGCTAACCCTCACTCGCTTCGTCAAGTCGCCAATTGTCTGAATAGATTACGCGTTATGACATCTTTGCAGACACATCATTCACTTTTTATTCACAACCAGCGCGGAACTCGCTCGGGCTGGCCCCGGTACATTTTTTAAAGACGCGAGAGAAATAAAGCTGATCGTCAAACCCGACATTGCGCCCGACGGTGGCTATCGGCATCCGCGTCGTGCTGAGCAGCAGCTTCGCCTGGCTGATACGCTGATCCTCGCGCCAGCTCAGTACGCTAATGCCTAACTGTTGGCGGAACAGGTGCGACAGGCGGGACGGCGACAGACAGACGTGCTGCGCCACGCTGGCAATATCAAACTGGCTGTCCGCCAGATGATCGCTGATGTACTGACAGGCGTCGCGCACTCGGCTGTCCATCGGCGGATGCAACGATTCATTGATCGCCTCCATACGTCGCAGCAGAAGCTGCTCCAGCAGGTTAATCGCCAGCAGTTCAGAGTAGCGCCCTTCCCCCTGCCCGGCATTGATGATTTGACCAAAAAGCTCATTAAAGCGCGGCTGGTGCGCTTCGTCAGGGCGGAAAAAACCGGTCTGCGCAAAAATCGTCGGCCAGGTGAGCCACTCCTGCCAGTAGGCGCGCGGTCGGAAGTACACCCACTGGTGATACCATTCGCTCGCATTGGGATGGCGACCGTAGTGGTGTACCTCACCAGGCGGAAACAGCAAAATATCCCCCGGACGGCAGACAAACTGTTTGCCGTGGTTATTGATCACCCCTTCCCCGCGAATCGTAAGATTAAGGATATACCCCTTCATCCCCAGCGGGCGGTCGATAAAAAAATCCAGATAGCCGTTCGCCTCAATAGGCGTCAGCCCGGCAACCAGATGCGCATTAAACGAATAACCCGGCAGCAGGGGATCATTTTGCGTTTCAGCCATAAATTCAATACTCCCGGCGTTCTGAGAAGAAACCAATTGTCCATATTGAGTGAGACATCTTCACCTTCCCCTCTGCGCCCCGCCGTCATTGCGGTTACGGACCATCAACCCCGCTTGCGAAAAGAGATTTGTAACAAAGGCCGATTGCGAAGGCGATAAAAACGGGTAACAAAAGTGTCTATAACTACGACAGAAATGTCCACATTGAATATTTGCACGGCGTCACACTTTGCAATGCCATAGCATTTTAATCCATAAGATTAGCGGATCCTGCCTGACGGTTTTTATCCCCGCTATCTACTGTTTCTCCATACCTGTTTTTTTCGATTGGAGTAAGACGATGGCGATTGCAATTGGCCTCGATTTTGGCAGTGATTCAGTTCGTGCTCTGGCGGTGGATTGCGCCACCGGGGAAGAGATCGCCACCTGCGTAGAGTGGTATCCCCGCTGGCAGGAAGGGTGCTATTGCGACGCCCCGAACAACCAGTTCCGCCATCATCCACGCGACTACATAGAGTCAATGGAAGCCGCGTTGAAAAACGTCCTCACGACCCTGAGTGCGTCACAGCGTGGCGAGGTGGTCGGCATCGGCGTCGACAGCACCGGCTCCACCCCTGCCCCCATTGATGTCGACGGCCACGTACTGGCGCTGCGTCCTGAGTTCGCCGAAAACCCGAATGCGATGTTCGTCCTGTGGAAAGATCACACCTCGGTCGAAGAAGCGGAAGCCATCACCCGCCTGTGCCATACGCCGGGCAAAACCGATTATTCCCGCTACATCGGCGGCATTTACTCCAGCGAATGGTTCTGGGCGAAAATTCTGCACGTTACGCGTCAGGACAGCGCCGTCGCGCAGGCCGCCGCCTCCTGGATTGAGCTGTGCGACTGGGTGCCTGCCCTGCTCTCCGGCACCACGCGCCCGCAGGATATTCGCCGTGGTCGCTGTAGCGCCGGACATAAATCGCTGTGGCATGAGAGCTGGGGCGGTTTGCCGCCCGCCAGTTTCTTCGATGACCTCGATCCCATCATCAACCGCCACCTCGCCTGGCCGCTGTTTACCGATACCTTCACTGCCGATCTGCCAGTTGGCACGCTGTGCGCGGAGTGGGCGCAACGCCTCGGCCTGCCGGAAAGCGTGGTCATCTCTGGCGGCGCGTTTGACTGCCATATGGGCGCGGTTGGCGCGGGCGCGCAGCCGAATGCGCTGGTGAAAGTGATCGGCACATCGACCTGCGACATTCTGATTGCCGACAAGCAGAGCGTCGGCGACCGCGCGGTGAAAGGCATTTGCGGCCAGGTAGACGGCAGCGTCGTGCCTGATTTTATTGGCCTGGAAGCGGGACAGTCGGCATTCGGCGATATCTATGCCTGGTTTGGCCGCATTCTCGGCTGGCCGCTGGAGCAGCTTGCGGCGCAGCATCCTGAACTGAAAGACCAAATCGCCATCAGCCAAAAGCAGCTACTCCCGACGCTGACCGAGGCGTGGGCGAAGAATCCATCGCTGGATCATCTGCCCGTGGTGCTCGACTGGTTTAACGGTCGCCGCACGCCGAACGCTAATCAGCGTCTGAAAGGGGTGATTAGCGATCTGAATCTCGCCACCGATGCGCCAGCGCTGTTTGGCGGGCTGATCGCCGCCACTGCCTTCGGCGCACGCGCCATTCAGGAATGCTTTACCGAACAGGGCATTGCCGTCAACAACGTGATGGCGCTGGGCGGCATCGCCCGTAAGAATCAGGTGATCATGCAGGCCTGCTGCGACGTGCTCAACCGCCCGCTACAGATTGTCGCCTCAGACCAGTGCTGCGCGTTAGGCGCCGCCATTTTTGCCGCCGTCGCCGCAAAAGCGCATGTCGATATCCCTGCCGCACAACAAAAAATGGCCAGCGCCGTAGAGAACACCCTGCAACCGCGCCCGGAACAGGCTCAACGCTTCGAACAGCTTTATCAGCGCTACCGGCAGTGGGCGGTCAGCGCTGAACAACACTATCTTCCGACTGCCACCCCGGCGCCAAAAACCCCGGTCAGCCAGGCAACCCTGACCCATTAAGGACACGACAATGACGATTTTTGACAACTATGAAGTGTGGTTTGTGATTGGCAGCCAGCATTTGTATGGCTCTGAAACGCTGCGCCAGGTTACTCAGCATGCCGAACATGTGGTAAAGGCGCTGAATACCGAAGCGAAACTGCCCTGCAAACTGGTGCTGAAACCGCTGGGGACGTCACCTGACGAGATCACCGCGATTTGTCGTGACGCCAGTTATGACGATCGCTGTGCGGGCCTGGTGGTCTGGCTGCACACCTTCTCGCCCGCGAAAATGTGGATTAACGGGCTGAGTATTCTCAACAAGCCGCTGTTGCAGTTCCACACCCAGTTCAATGCCGCCCTGCCGTGGGACAGCATCGACATGGACTTTATGAACCTGAATCAGACCGCACATGGCGGACGCGAGTTTGGTTTTATCGGCGCGCGTATGCGCCAGCAGCACGCGGTAGTGACCGGTCACTGGCAGGATAAACACGCGCACGCGCGTATCGGCTCATGGATGCGCCAGGCGGTCTCCAGACAGGACACCCGCCACCTGAAAGTGTGCCGCTTTGGCGACAACATGCGTGAAGTGGCCGTGACCGACGGCGATAAAGTGGCGGCGCAGATCAAGTTCGGCTTCTCGGTGAATACCTGGGCAGTGGGCGACCTGGTGCAGGTCGTGAATGCGGTTAGCGACGGCGACATTAACGCGCTGGTGGATGAATACGAAAGCCACTATACCCTGACGCCCGCGACGCAAATTCACGGCGACAAGCGGCAGAACGTGCTGGAAGCCGCGCGTATTGAACTGGGCATGAAGCGCTTTCTGGAACAGGGCGGCTTCCACGCGTTCACCACGACGTTTGAAGATTTGCACGGCCTGAAGCAGCTTCCAGGGCTGGCCGTACAGCGCCTGATGCAACAGGGCTACGGTTTCGCTGGCGAAGGCGACTGGAAAACCGCCGCGCTGCTTCGCATCATGAAAGTGATGTCTGGCGGTTTGCCGGGCGGCACCTCATTTATGGAGGATTACACCTACCACTTTGAGAAGGGCAACGATCTGGTGCTCGGCTCGCACATGCTGGAAGTATGCCCGTCTATCGCGGTGGAAGAAAAACCGATCCTCGACGTGCAGCACCTCGGCATCGGAGGTAAAGACGCGCCCGCACGTCTGATCTTCAACACCCAAACCGGCCCGGCGATCGTCGCCAGCCTGATCGACCTCGGCGATCGCTATCGTCTGCTGGTCAACTGCATCGACACCGTAAAAACGCCGCATGACCTGCCGAAGCTGCCGGTCGCCAACGCGCTGTGGAAAGCCCAGCCGGATCTGACCATCGCATCCGAAGCGTGGATTCTCGCCGGTGGCGCGCACCACACCGTCTTCAGCCATGCGCTGGATCTGAACGATATGCGCCAGTTCGCAGAGATGCACGATATTGAAATCACCGTCATCGATAACGATACCCGCCTGCCCGCCTTTAAAGACGCGCTGCGCTGGAACGAAGTTTATTACGGTTTCAAACGTTAACAGTTGCCGGATGGCGGCGTAAATGCCTTATCCGGCCTACAGGTCGCACCAACCTTGTAGGCCGGATAAGCGCAGCGCCATCCGGCGTGGAGACAGCTATGTTAGAAGATCTCAAACGTCAGGTACTGGAAGCCAATCTGGCGCTGCCAAAACACAATCTGGTGACTCTCACCTGGGGGAACGTCAGCGCCGTCGATCGCGAGCGCGGCGTCTTCATCATTAAACCTTCCGGCGTCGACTACAGCGTGATGAGCGCAGAGGATATGGTGGTGGTCAGCATTGCCACGGGTGAAGTGGTGGAAGGAACGAAAAAACCCTCCTCCGATACGCCGACCCACCGTCTGTTGTATCAGTCTTTCCCGTCGATTGGCGGCATCGTCCACACCCATTCGCGCCACGCGACCATCTGGGCGCAGGCCGGGCAATCCATTCCGGCGACGGGGACGACCCATGCGGACTATTTTTACGGCACGATCCCCTGCACGCGCAAAATGACCGATGCGGAGATCAACGGCGAATATGAATGGGAAACGGGCAACGTCATCGTCGAAACCTTTGAAAAACAGGGTATCGATGCCGCGCAGATGCCGGGCGTGCTGGTGCATTCACACGGTCCATTCACCTGGGGCAAAAACGCCGAAGACGCGGTGCATAACGCCATTGTGCTGGAGGAGGTCGCCTGTATGGGCATCTTCTGCCGCCAGCTTGCGCCACAGTTGCCGGATATGCAGCAAACGTTGCTGGATAAGCACTACCTGCGCAAACACGGGGCGAAGGCCTATTACGGGCAGTAATGGATAGCCCGACGGCGCAACCACACCTGTATAAAACCACAGCAAAACGTTCCAAACCAGGCTATAATCATGCCTGGTTTTTTAATGAGTACGCAGCGTGGCGCAGGCAGGTTTTATTTTAACCCGGCACTGGCGGGATACCCCGCAAGGAACGGAGGTCTCATTCTGGCTGGCAACGGACACCGGTCCTTTGCAGGTCACGCTCGCGCCGCAGGAGTCGGTCGCGTTTATCCCTACGCATCAGGCCGCCCGCGTCACCTCGCTGCTGCGCACAGAAAACGGCTATCGCCTGACGCCGCTCAATTTGCAGGATTTTCATCGCCAGCCCGTCTCGGGGTTGTACTGCCGCTCTCACCGACAGCTGATGCGTCTGGAAAAACAGCTGAAAGAACAGGGCGTAACGGTCTATGAAGCCGATGTGCGCCCACCGGAACGTTACCTGATGGAGCGGTTTATCACCGCTCCCGTTTGGCTGGAGGGCGACACAAAAGACGGCGCGATCGTCAATGCCCGCCTGAAACCGCACCCAGACTACCGTCCCCCGCTGAAATGGGTATCGCTGGATATTGAAACCACCCGACACGGCGAGCTGTACTGCATTGGCCTGCAAGGCTGCGGGCAACGCGTCGTTTTTATGCTCGGCCCGGCGAATGGCGATGCCTCGGCGCTGGATTTCCAGCTTGAGTATGCGGCGAGCCGCCCGCTGCTGCTGGAAAAACTCAACGACTGGTTTGCCCGGCACGATCCCGATGTGATCATCGGCTGGAACGTGGTGCAGTTTGATTTACGCGTCCTGCAAAAACATGCCGAGCGCTATCGTATCCCTCTACGTCTGGGGCGCGACAACACCGAGCTGGAATGGCGCGAGCACGGTTTCAAGAACGGCGTGTTTTTCGCCCAGGCCAAAGGGCGGTTGATTATTGACGGCATTGAGGCGCTCAAATCCGCGTTCTGGAATTTCTCATCATTTTCACTGGAAACCGTGGCCCAGGAGCTGCTTGGCGAAGGGAAATCAATCGATAATCCCTGGGACAGAATGGACGAAATTGACCGCCGTTTCGCCGAAGATAAGCCCGCGCTCGCCACGTATAACCTCAAGGACTGCGAACTGGTGACGCAGATTTTTCATAAGACGGAGATCATGCCGTTTTTACTGGAGCGCGCCACCGTTAACGGTCTGCCCGCTGACCGCCACGGCGGTTCTGTCGCCGCCTTCGGTCATCTCTATTTTCCCCGTATGCATCGCGCCGGTTACGTTGCGCCGAATCTCGGTGAAGTCCCGCCGCATGCCAGCCCTGGCGGTTACGTGATGGACTCGCGCCCTGGCCTGTATGACTCCGTACTGGTGCTGGATTATAAGAGCCTGTACCCGTCGATCATTCGCACGTTCCTGATCGACCCGGTTGGGCTGGTGGAAGGGATGGCGCAACCGGACCCGACACACAGCACCGAAGGCTTTCTTGACGCCTGGTTCTCGCGAGAAACGCACTGTCTCCCGGAGATCGTCACGCAGATCTGGCACGGGCGCGATGAGGCCAAACGCCACGGCAATAAACCGCTGTCCCAGGCGCTGAAGATCATCATGAATGCGTTTTACGGCGTGCTCGGGACGACGGCCTGCCGCTTTTTCGATCCCCGACTGGCCTCGTCGATCACCATGCGCGGCCACGCGATCATGCGTCAGACCAAAGCGCTGATCGAGGCGCAGGGTTATGACGTGATCTACGGCGATACGGATTCCACTTTCGTCTGGCTGAAAGGCGCACATTCTGAAGACGAGGCGGCAAGGATTGGCCGCGAGCTGGTGCGTCATGTGAATGACTGGTGGACGCAATCCCTGCAACAGCAAAAGCTGACCAGCGCGCTGGAATTAGAGTTTGAAACCCACTTCCGCCGCTTTCTGATGCCGACCATTCGCGGGGCGGACACCGGCAGCAAAAAGCGCTATGCCGGGCTGATTCAGGAAGGCGAGAAGCAGCGAATGGTATTTAAAGGGCTGGAGACCGTGCGCACCGACTGGACGCCGCTGGCGCAACGATTCCAGCAGGAGCTTTACCTGCGTATCTTCCGCCAGGAGCCCTATCAGGAGTATGTCCGGGAAACCATCGATAACCTGATGACGGGCAAGCTGGATGAACAGCTGGTTTACCGCAAGCGACTGCGCCGCCCGTTGAGCGAATATCAGCGTAACGTTCCGCCGCACGTTCGCGCCGCCCGGCTCGCCGATGAACAAAACATCAAACTGGGGCGCCCGGCGCAGTATCAGAACCGAGGCACGATCAAATACGTGTGGACGACTAACGGCCCTGAGCCGCTGGATTACCGGCATTCACCGCTGGATTACGAGCACTATTTAACCCGCCAGCTACAGCCAGTCGCAGAGGGAATACTTCCCTTCATCGATGATAATTTTGCTACACTACTCACAGGACAACTGGGGTTATTTTGACGCGTGACGAATGCGCCGCCATCCATTACCATAGCGCCCTTTCCATTCCTGGACCCAATTAACACTGCTGCCATTCTATTTTGGTAGCGGGTGATTATTGCCTGCAATTAAAGATATAGAGCCGAACATATATGCCTTTTACACTTGGTCAACGCTGGATCAGCGATACAGAAAGCGAACTGGGACTTGGAACCGTCGTCGCGATGGATGCGCGAACTGTCACCTTACTTTTCCCGGCGACAGGTGAAAACCGTCTGTATGCGCGCAGTGACTCCCCCGTGACCCGCGTGATGTTTAACCCTGGTGATACGATTACAAGCCATGAAGGCTGGCAGCTACAAATCGATGAAGTAAAAGAAGAAAACGGTCTGCTTGCCTATACTGGCACCCGCCTTGATACCGAAGAAACCGCCGTCACGCTGCGTGAAGTCCTGCTCGACAGCAAGCTGGTTTTCAGTAAACCGCAGGATCGCCTGTTCGCCGGGCAAATCGACCGGATGGACCGATTCGCTCTGCGCTACCGCGCACGTAAATTTCAGAGCGAGCAGTACCGCATGCCGTGGAGCGGCCTGCGCGGTCAGCGCACCAGCCTGATTCCCCACCAGCTCAACATTGCCCATGATGTCGGTCGCCGCCACGCGCCGCGCGTCCTGCTGGCGGATGAAGTGGGCTTAGGAAAAACCATCGAAGCCGGGATGATCCTGCACCAACAGCTGCTGTCTGGCGCGGCGGAACGCGTGCTGATCATCGTCCCGGAAACTTTGCAGCATCAGTGGCTGGTTGAAATGCTGCGCCGCTTCAACCTGCGCTTCGCGCTGTTCGACGACGAGCGTTACACCGAAGCCCAGCACGATGCCTACAACCCGTTTGAAACCGAGCAACTGGTTATCTGCTCGCTGGACTTCGCGCGTCGCAACAAACAGCGTCTGGAACATCTGTGCGATGCACAATGGGACCTGCTGGTCGTCGATGAAGCTCACCACCTGGTGTGGAGCGAAGACGCGCCAAGCCGCGAATATATGGCGATTGAACAACTGGCGGAACGCGTGCCTGGCGTCCTGCTGCTGACCGCAACGCCGGAACAGCTGGGAATGGAAAGCCACTTCGCCCGTCTGCGTCTGCTCGACCCGAGCCGTTTCCACGACTTCGAACAATTTGTCGAAGAGCAGAAAAATTACCGCCCGGTCGCCGACGCCGTCGCCATGCTGCTGGCAGGCAACAAGCTGAGCAACGAAGAGCTGAACATGCTCGGCGACCTGATTGGCGAGCAGGACATCGAACCGCTGCTGCAAACGGCGAACAGCGACCGCGATGGCGCGCAGAATGCCCGCCAGGAGCTGGTCTCCATGCTGATGGACAGACACGGCACCAGCCGCGTACTGTTCCGCAACACCCGTAACGGCGTCAAAGGCTTCCCGAAACGCGAGCTGCACACCATCAAGCTGCCGCTGCCAACGCAAT
Source organism: Citrobacter koseri ATCC BAA-895 (assembly GCF_000018045.1). Lineage (NCBI taxonomy): Bacteria > Pseudomonadati > Pseudomonadota > Gammaproteobacteria > Enterobacterales > Enterobacteriaceae > Citrobacter > Citrobacter koseri. The sequence continues at coordinate 3,092,474 of NC_009792.1, forward strand.
ATCAGACGGCGATTAAAGTCTCCGGCATTATGGGCGCGCGTAAAAGCGCGGAGGACAGAGCGCGCGATATGCTCTACCCGGAGCAGATTTATCAGGAATTCGAAGGGGATAGCGGCACCTGGTGGAACTTCGACCCGCGCGTGGAGTGGCTGATGGGGCATCTGACCAGCCACCGCTCGCAGAAAGTGCTGGTGATCTGCGCGAAAGCCGCCACCGCGCTGCAACTGGAGCAGGTGCTGCGCGAGCGCGAAGGCATCCGCGCCGCCGTATTCCATGAAGGCATGTCCATTATTGAACGCGACCGCGCCGCCGCGTGGTTTAGCGAAGAAGACAGCGGCGCGCAGGTTCTGCTGTGCTCGGAAATCGGTTCTGAAGGCCGTAACTTCCAGTTCGCCAGCAACCTGGTGATGTTTGACCTGCCGTTTAACCCGGATTTGCTGGAGCAGCGTATTGGCCGTCTGGACCGTATCGGTCAGGCGCACGATATTCAGATCCACGTTCCGTATCTGGAAAAAACCGCGCAGTCCGTGCTGGTTCGCTGGTATCACGAAGGGCTGGATGCCTTTGAGCACACCTGCCCGACCGGTCGCGCCATCTACGATACGGTGTATCACGATCTGATCGCTTACCTGGCGACGCCTGAAAATACCGACGGTTTTGACGCGCTGATCAAAACCTGCCGCGAGCAGCACGAAGCGCTGAAGGCGCAGCTGGAGCAAGGGCGCGACCGTCTGCTGGAGATCCACTCTAACGGCGGCGAGAAAGCGCAGGCGCTGGCAGAGAGCATTGAAGAACAGGATGACGACACCAGCCTGATCGCCTTCGCCATGAACCTGTTTGATATCGTCGGGATTAACCAGGATGACCGTGGTGAGAACCTGATTGTGCTGACGCCTTCCGATCATATGCTGGTGCCGGACTTCCCTGGCCTGCCGGAAGATGGCTGCACCATTACGTTCGAGCGTGATGTGGCGCTGTCGCGTGAAGATGCGCAGTTTGTTACCTGGGAACATCCGCTGATTCGCAACGGCCTGGATCTGATTCTGTCTGGCGATACCGGCAGCAGCACGATTTCGCTGTTGAAAAACAAAGCGTTGCCGGTGGGAACGCTGCTGGTGGAACTGGTGTATGTCGTTGAAGCGCAGGCACCGAAACATTTACAGCTTAACCGTTTCCTACCGCCGACGCCGGTGCGCATGCTGCTGGATAAAAACGGCAATAACCTGGCCGCGCAGGTGGAGTTTGAAACCTTCAACCGCCAGCTGAGCGCCGTTAACCGTCATACCGGCAGCAAGCTGGTCAACGCGGTGCAACAGGACGTACACGCGATTCTGCAACTGGGCGAAGCGCAGGCGGAGAAATCGGCCCGGGCGCTGATCGACGCCGCGCGTAGCGAAGCGGATGAAAAACTGTCTGCCGAACTGTCGCGTCTGGAAGCGCTGCGCGCCGTTAACCCGAACATCCGTGATGATGAACTTGCGGCGATCGACAGCAACCGTCAGCAGGTAATGGAAAGCCTGGATCAGGCCAACTGGCGTCTGGATGCCTTGCGTCTTATCGTCGTCACGCATCAGTAACGGAGCAAAAAATGGGGATGGAAAACTACAATCCGCCGCAGGAGCCCTGGCTGATTATCCTGTATCAGGATGAGCACATTATGGTGGTCAACAAGCCCAGCGGCTTGTTGTCCGTGCCGGGTCGCCTTGAGGAGCACAAAGATAGCGTGATGACGCGTATTCAACGCGATTATCCGCAGGCGGAGTCGGTGCATCGTCTGGATATGGCGACCAGCGGCGTGATTGTAGTGGCGCTGACCAAAGCGGCGGAACGGGAACTGAAACGCCAGTTCCGCGAGCGTGAACCGAAAAAACAGTACGTTGCGCGCGTGTGGGGGCATCCAGCCCCTGCCGAAGGGCTGGTTGATTTACCGCTGATCTGCGACTGGCCGAACAGGCCGAAACAGAAAGTGTGCTATGAGACAGGTAAGCCTGCGCAAACCGGGTATGAGGTGGTGGACTTCGCTGCGGATAACACCGCACGGGTGGTGCTTAAACCGATTACCGGGCGTTCTCATCAGCTGCGTGTGCATATGCTGGCGTTGGGACACCCCATTCTCGGCGATCGCTTCTACGCGTCGCCAGAAGCGCTGGCGATGGCACCGCGTCTGTTGCTGCATGCCGAAACGCTAACCATCACCCATCCCGCGTATGGCAACAGTATGACCTTTAAAGCCCCGGTAGATTTTTAAATTCTGTGCCCATTTGTGCCGGGGGCGCTTCGCTTGCCCGGCCTACCGTTCTCAACGTAGGCCGGATAAGACGCTTTACGTCGCCATCCGGCAAAACCATTATTTAAAACCTTTCTGCTCTTTAATCATTTCATACGCTTTCTGAATTTCCTGCGCTTTTTGCTTCGCCATCTCCATCATCTCCGGCGGCAACCCTTTCGCGACCAGTTTGTCCGGGTGGTGCTCGCTCATCAGTCTGCGGTACGCGCGTTTAATGGTTGTCGCATCATCTGTCGGCTTAACCCCCAGCACGTTGCAGGCATCTTCCAGCGTAGGGCCACGCTGCGCCTGCTGCCAGCCGCCGCCGGACTGCTGTTGCTGATAACCGCCGCCAAACTGCGCCCCGCCCTGCATCATGCGCAAGAACTGATCGAACTGAGCGCGGGAAATCCCCAGCTCCTCGGCGATAACGTACAGCACTTCCCGCTCGTTCGGATGGAGCGTTCCATCCGCAAACGCCGCCTGAATCTGAATTTCCAGAAACATCCGTATCAGATCAAACCGCCCAAAGCAGACGCTGCGAAACTGGCGCATTTTTTCACGTAACGGGTAATTATCCGATTTTCCCACGCGAAACGCGTGTTGGGCGGCGGTACGTGATTCGCCGTGTAAGTTCATCCGGTCCATCAACTGGCTGGCAATATGGATATCCGCTTCCGTCACGCGCCCTTTCGATTTGGTTAAATGCCCCATGACCTCAAAAGTGGTGGCGAAAAACAGTGCCTGCCGTTCACGCTGATTGGCGAACCATGCCATTTTGCGGCTGCGGGCTTTGTCGAACATGTGGCCTATCAGCAGACCTAATACCACGCCCCAGAAGCCGCCTCCCATCATCAGCGCCACTGCGACACCTACAATCTTTCCCCAGTACTGCATAGACTCCCCAAATCTTTACGCTGACAGTGAGGCTATGTCCCACAATATAGAGTGCTTTTCCTGGAATGAAGGCTGCGGTCAATTGTGGGACATCGCCTATAATTTGCATTATCATACCTGTCATTCAATGCCGTGCCTAACACCACAGACACATACCCATTGGATTTCACGTTGCAGCAAGACCGCCGCACAGCCGCCAGACGCTTATCCAGGCAAGTCGCCGGGGGCGTGCGAATAACGTCCACGAAAGCGCAACCTGAAAGACGACGGGTAGAAAAGGGACAGGATTAACACTAGCGTAGTGAAGATGAGTACGTTAGTCTCTGACCGTTTGTCACGCGCAACGCTACTGATGATGGAACAATAAATACAACGTATGAAAAAACGTATTCCCACTTTCCTGGCCACCATGATCGCCAGCGCCCTTTATAGTCAGCAGGGCCTGGCCGCCGACCTTGCCTCGCAGTGCATGTTGGGTGTGCCAAGCTACGACCGTCCTCTGGTGAAAGGCGAGACGAACGAATTACCCGTGACGATCAACGCCGATCACGCGAAAGGGAACTACCCGGACGACGCGGTATTCACCGGTAATGTCGATATCAACCAGGGTAACAGTCGCCTGCAAGCTGACGAGGTGCAACTCCATCAAAAAGAGGCGCCAGGCCAGCCGGAACCGGTGCGTACCGTCGATGCGCTCGGCAACGTCCATTATGACGACAATCAGGTTATTCTGAAGGGGCCGAAAGGCTGGGCGAACCTGAACACCAAAGACACAAACGTGTGGGAAGGCGACTACCAGATGGTCGGCCGTCAGGGGCGCGGGAAAGCGGATCTGATGAAGCAGCGTGGCGAAAACCGCTACACCATTCTGGAAAATGGCAGCTTTACCTCCTGTCTGCCAGGCTCCGATACCTGGAGCGTTGTGGGCAGCGAAGTGATTCACGATCGTGAAGAACAGGTAGCGGAAATCTGGAACGCCCGTTTTAAACTGGGTCCGCTTCCCGTCTTTTACAGCCCTTATTTACAGCTGCCGGTCGGTGACAAACGCCGCTCCGGTTTCCTGATCCCGAACGCGAAGTACACCACCAAGAACTATTTTGAGTTCTACCTGCCGTATTACTGGAACATCGCGCCCAATATGGACGCCACCATTACGCCGCATTATATGCACCGTCGTGGCGGTGTCATGTGGGAGAATGAGTTCCGCTACCTCAGCCAGGCGGGCGCGGGTTTAATGGAGTTCGACTATCTGAATTCCGATCGCGTTTACGACGATGATCATCCGAACGACAGCAACTCCCGTCGCTGGTTGTTCTACTGGCGCCATAGTGGCGTGATGGATCAGGTATGGCGCTTTAATGTCGACTATACCAAGGTCAGCGACTCCAGCTACTTCAATGACTTTGACAATAAGTACGGTTCCAGTACCGACGGTTACGCCACGCAGAAATTCAGCGTCGGCTATGCCGTGCAGAACTTTGATGCCACGGTGTCGACCAAACAGTTCCAGGTGTTCAGCGATCAGAATACCAGCAGTTACTCCGCTGAGCCGCAGTTAGACGTTAACTTCTACCAGAATGACGTCGGTCCATTCGATACGCGTATTTACGGCCAGGCCGTGAAGTTTGTGAACACCCGAGACAACATGCCGGAAGCGACTCGCGTTCACCTGGAGCCGACCATCAACCTGCCGTTATCGAATCAGTGGGGCAGCATCAATACTGAAGCGAAGCTGCTGGCGACGCACTACCAGCAAACCAATCTGGACTGGTACAACTCGCGAAACAGTACCAAACTGGATGATTCTGCCAACCGCGTGATGCCGCAGTTCAAAGTCGACGGCAGGATGGTATTTGAACGCGATATGAATATGCTTGCGCCGGGTTACACCCAGACGCTGGAGCCGCGCGCGCAGTATCTGTACGTGCCATACCGCGACCAGAGCAAAATCTATAACTACGACTCCTCATTATTGCAGTCCGACTACAGCGGCCTGTTCCGCGACCGCACATATGGCGGTCTGGACCGTATCGCCTCCGCAAACCAGGTCACGACCGGCGTCACATCGCGTATTTATGATGATGCCGCAATTGAACGTTTTAATGTTTCCGTGGGTCAAATCTACTATTTCACGGAGTCTCGCACCGGCGATGACAACATAACCTGGGAGAATGACGACAAAACGGGCTCACTGGTTTGGGCGGGCGACACCTACTGGCGTATCTCCGACCGCTGGGGACTGCGTAGCGGTATTCAGTACGACACGCGTCTGGACAGCGTCGCGACCAGCAGCAGTACGATCGAATACCGTCGCGATGAAAATCGTCTCTTACAGTTGAACTACCGTTATGCCAGCGCGGAATATATTCAGGCTACGCTGCCGTCTTATTCCACTGCGGAGCAGTATAAAAACGGGATTTCCCAGGTCGGGGGCGTTGCCAGTTGGCCGATTGCCGATCGTTGGTCTATCGTAGGCGCTTACTACTTTGATACCAATGTGAATAAGCCTGCCGACCAGATGCTCGGCGTGCAGTACAACTCCTGCTGCTATGCGATTCGCTTCGGTTATGAGCGTAAGCTGAACGGTTGGGATAACGATAAAGAACACGCTGTTTATGACAACGTGATCGGCTTTAACATTGAATTGCGTGGTCTGAGCTCCAACTACGGTCTCGGCACCAAAGAGATGTTGCGTTCGAACATTTTGCCGTATCAAAGCTCTCTGTGATTTGATTGATTTACCACGTAATCCGCATTGCGGTTAATTGAAATGGAAAAAGTATGAAGAACTGGAAAACGCTGCTTCTCGGTATCGCCATGATCGCGAATACCAGTTTCGCTGCCCCGCAGGTGGTCGATAAAGTCGCAGCCGTCGTCAATAACGGCGTCGTGCTGGAAAGCGACGTTGATGGCTTAATGCAATCAGTAAAACTTAATGCGGGTCAGGCTGGTCAGCAGCTTCCTGATGATGCCACGCTACGTCATCAGATCCTGGAACGTTTGATCATGGATCAAATCGTTCTCCAGATGGGTCAGAAGATGGGGGTGAAAATCTCTGATGAACAGCTGGATCAGGCTATCGCCAATATCGCTAAACAGAACAACATGACGCTGGACCAGATGCGCAGCCGTCTGGCTTACGATGGTCTGAGCTACTCAACCTACCGTAGCCAGATCCGCAAAGAGATGATCATCTCCGAAGTGCGTAACAACGAAGTGCGTCGTCGCGTCACCATCCTGCCGCAGGAAGTGGATGCGCTGGCCCAACAGGTCGGTAACCAGAACGATGCCAGCACAGAGCTGAACCTGAGCCACATTCTGATCCCGCTGCCGGAAAACCCGACGTCGGATCAGGTAAGCGAAGCGGAAGCCCGGGCGCGTTCGATTGTTGATGAAGCGCGTAACGGCAGTGATTTCGGCAAACTGGCGATCACCTACTCCGCCGACCAGCAGGCGCTGAAAGGTGGCCAGATGGGCTGGGGACGTATTCAGGAGCTGCCGGGCATTTTCGCGCAGGCGCTGAGCACGGCGAAAAAAGGCGACATCGTTGGCCCGATTCGTTCCGGCGTTGGCTTCCACATTCTGAAAGTGAACGATCTGCGCGGCCAGAGCCAGAGCATCTCCGTCACTGAAGTTCATGCTCGCCATATTCTGCTGAAACCCTCGCCGATCATGACCGATCAGCAGGCGCGCCTGAAACTGGAAGAGATCGCAGCAGACATTAAGAGCGGCAAAACGACCTTTGCTGCCGCAGCGAAAGAGTTTTCACAGGACCCAGGTTCTGCCAACCAGGGCGGCGATCTGGGCTGGGCGGCAGCGGATATTTTCGATCCTGCCTTCCGCGACGCGCTGACCCGCCTCAACAAAGGCCAGATGAGCGCCCCGGTGCACTCTTCCTTTGGCTGGCACCTGATCGAACTGCTGGATACGCGTAACGTTGATAAAACCGACGCGGCGCAGAAAGACAGAGCTTACCGTATGCTGATGAACCGTAAGTTCTCGGAGGAAGCGGCGACCTGGATGCAGGAACAACGCGCCAGCGCTTACGTTAAAATCCTGAGCAATTAATGGCTACTGTTCAACGCGTTGTTATCACTCCCGGCGAACCCGCCGGGATTGGTCCTGACTTAGTCGTTCAGCTCGCACAGCGTGAGTGGCCGGTCGAACTCGTCGTCTGTGCAGATGCCCGTCTGTTAACCGACCGGGCCGCGTTGCTCGGTTTGCCCCTCTCGCTTCTTCCCTACTCGCCAAATCACCCTGCAAAACCGCAATCCGCCGGCACGCTGACCCTGTTGCCGACAGCGCTTCGCGCTCCTGTCACCCCAGGTCAACTCAGCGTTGAGAATGGGCAGTATGTGGTGGATACGCTGGCGCGCGCCTGCGACGGTTGTCTGCAAGGGGAATTTGCGGCGCTGATCACCGGGCCGGTTCACAAAGGCGTCATCAATGACGCTGGCGTACCGTTTACCGGACACACGGAGTTTTTTGAAGCGCGTTCGCAGGCGAAGAAAGTGGTGATGATGCTGGCCACCGAGGAGCTGCGGGTCGCGCTGGCGACAACGCACCTGCCGTTAAGAGCGGTTGCCGACGCCATTACGCCCGCTTTGCTGCATGAGGTGATCGGCATTCTGCATCATGATTTACGCACGAAATTCGGCCTTGCCGATCCGCATATTCTGGTGTGCGGGCTAAATCCGCATGCGGGTGAAGGCGGCCATATGGGAACCGAAGAGATCGACACGATCGTTCCGGTACTGGATGATCTGCGCGCTCAGGGGATGCGCTTAAGCGGCCCTTTGCCCGCCGACACGCTTTTCCAGCCTAAATATCTCGATCATGCCGATGCCGTGCTGGCGATGTACCACGATCAGGGTCTCCCCGTGCTAAAATACCAGGGATTTGGTCGCGGCGTGAATATCACGCTGGGCCTGCCTTTTATTCGAACATCCGTAGACCACGGCACCGCGCTTGAACTGGCGGGTCGGGGGCAAGCGGATGTCGGCAGTTTTATTACGGCGCTTAATCTCGCCATCAAAATGATTGTTAATACCCAATGAATAATCGAGTCCATCAGGGCCACTTAGCCCGTAAACGTTTCGGGCAAAACTTTCTCAACGATCAGTTTGTGATCGACAGTATTGTCTCCGCCATTAACCCGCAAAAGGGTCAGGCAATGGTCGAAATCGGCCCCGGTCTGGCGGCGCTGACGGAGCCTGTCGGCGAACGTCTGGACCAGCTCACGGTGATCGAACTTGACCGCGATCTGGCCGCGCGTCTGCAAACGCACCCGTTTTTGGGGCCGAAACTGACGATTTATCAGCAAGATGCCATGACCATGAACTTTGGCGAGCTGTCTGAGAAGATAGGTCAGCCGCTGCGCGTATTCGGCAACTTGCCCTACAACATCTCCACCCCGTTGATGTTCCACCTCTTTAGCTATACTGATGCCATTGCCGACATGCACTTTATGTTGCAAAAAGAAGTGGTCAATCGTCTGGTTGCAGGGCCAAACAGTAAGGCGTATGGTCGATTAAGCGTCATGGCGCAATATTATTGCCAGGTGATCCCGGTGCTGGAAGTGCCACCATCCGCCTTCACGCCGCCGCCTAAAGTCGATTCCGCCGTTGTGCGTCTGGTGCCTCACACGACGATGCCGTATCCGGTGAAAGACATACGCGTGTTGAGCCGCATCACCACCGAGGCGTTTAACCAGCGTCGTAAAACGATTCGCAACAGCCTCGGCAATCTGTTCAGCGTCGAGGTGCTGACGGAACTGGGCATTGACCCGGCATTGCGAGCGGAAAATATCTCTGTCGCGCAATATTGCCAGATGGCGAACTATCTGTCAGAAAACGCGCCTTCGAAGGAGAGTTAAGCATGATCAATTCGCCCCGAGTGTGTATTCAGGTTCAGAGCGTCTACATTGAAGCGCAATCTTCACCTGATGATGAACGTTACGTATTCGCATACACGGTAACCATCCGCAATTTGGGGCGAGCGCCAGTGCAGTTGTTGGGGCGTTATTGGCTGATAACCAATGGTCATGGCCGCGAAACCGAAGTACAGGGCGAAGGTGTGGTTGGCGTACAGCCGCACATCGCGCCCGGAGAAGAGTACCAGTACACCAGCGGCGCCGTTATTGAAACGCCGCTGGGCACCATGCAGGGTCACTACGAAATGATCGATGAAAAAGGCGTCGCCTTTACTATCGATATTCCCGTGTTCCGACTCGCCGTTCCAACACTTATTCATTAAAACTAAAGCAATGGCAACATACCTCATTGGCGACGTTCACGGTTGCTACGACGAACTGATCGCATTGTTACACCAGGTGGAATTTACCCCCGGTTCAGATACCCTGTGGCTTACCGGCGATCTGGTCGCTCGCGGCCCTGGTTCTCTGGAAGTGCTCCGCTACGTGAAATCACTGGGCGACTGCGTGCGTCTGGTGCTTGGCAATCACGATTTACATCTGTTGGCCGTCTTTGCGGGCATTAGCCGCAATAAGCCGAAAGACAGGCTGACTCCGCTGCTGGAGGCGCCAGACGCCGACGAACTGCTCAACTGGCTGCGCCGTCAGCCGCTGTTGCAGGTCGACGAAGAGAAGAAGCTGGTGATGGCGCATGCGGGCATTACGCCGCAGTGGGATTTACAGACAGCGAAAGACTGCGCGCGCGATGTTGAAGCCGTGCTGTCGAGCGACTCCTATCCCTTCTTCCTCGACGCGATGTACGGCGATATGCCGAACAACTGGACGCCGGAGCTAACGGGTCTGGCGCGGCTGCGTTTTATCACGAATGCCTTCACCCGTATGCGTTACTGTTTCCCGAACGGCCAACTGGATATGTACAGCAAAGAGTCGCCGGAAAACGCCCCTGCGCCGCTGAAACCCTGGTTCGCCATTCCGGGACCGGTTAGCGAAGCATACAGCATTGTCTTTGGTCACTGGGCGTCGCTGGAAGGTAAAGGGACGCCGGAAGGCATTTATGGTCTGGATACAGGCTGCTGCTGGGGCGGGGATTTAACCTGCCTGCGTTGGGAAGATAAGCGCTACTTCGTGCAGCCGTCGAATCGTCATCTTGATTCAGGCAAAGGCGAGGCGGTAAACGCCTGAGCGTTATTTTGTAGGCCGGATAAGGCGTTTACGCCGCTATCCGGCATTCACGCCACATTATTGCCTGATGGCGCTTCGCTTATCAGGCCTACAAATCCGCATTACAACATGCCGGATTAACGACGCTCCAGAATCTCGAAGCAGTAGCTGTGAGAATTCTGCTCATCGGCGTCGTGGAACTCGCTGAAGACCGATTCCCAGTCATCCGGTTCGTAGTCCGGGAAATGGGTGTCCCCTTCCACTTCGGCATCAATATGCGTCAAATACAGTTTCTGCGCTTTCGGCAAGAACTGTTCGTACACGCGTCCGCCGCCAATCACCATAATCTCTGGCGCATCGCCGCAGGCGGCAATCGCTTCATCGACCGATTTCACCCACTGCACGCGATCGTCAGTGCCAGGCTGGCTGCTGATGACGATGTTTTTACGCCCCGGCAGCGGTCGTCCGATGGATTCCCAGGTATGGCGCCCCATAACCACAGGCTTGTTTAAGGTGTTACGTTTAAACCAGGCGAGATCGGCAGGCAGGTTCCACGGCATGGCGTTTTCCATGCCGATAACGCGATCTACCGCTAACGCCGCAATCAGACTGATCATTGAATATTTCCTGGATACAAAAAATTGTCGCCACTATACGGAAAGAGCAATCTTTCGTCGACTAACGAAAAGAGGAATAGCACGAAAATTTTCCGTTCTGCTGGCAACCCGACTTATTTAAAGCGGTGTCAGCTCGCAGCAATCAGACGCGCCATCCGGCCTACGATGGTTTGTAGGCCCGGTAAGCGCAGCGCCACCGGGCAAATTGCCGGATGGCGGCGTAAATGCCTTATCCTGCCTACGTTGACGGTTTCACTTCCGGCTCATCAGCTGCGTCACCCGTATGTTTACCTTCATCCGTGCCTTGCCAGCCGTGGCGTTGAATTAACGATAAATGTTCACGGTCTTCAGTAATAATCTCGCTCAACATAGCGCTGGTGCGTTTATAGACAGCCGCGCGGGACGTTGGATCGTTTTCCCCTTTCGCCATCTCTTCCACCATCTGCGTATTAAAACGACGGAACAGATCGGCACGCTCGCGCGCCTCGTAGCGTCCCAGCCCTAATTTTTCCAGCGCCTGACGCCCTGTTTTTAACGCGCCTTCAAATGTTTCACGCTCCGGCATCTCAACACCGGCCTGTCGCAGACGGATGTAGTGATCGACATCGCGGGCGCGGGCAATAATTTGCAGGTCGGGGAAATGGGCTTTTACCATTTCTGTCAGTTGTAAACTGGTTTGCGGATCGTCAATCACGTTGATCAGCACTTCCGCTTTCGCCGCACCGGCAGACTCCAGCAGATCCATGCGCGTCGCGTCCCCGTAAAAGACCTTCATGCCAAATTTGCGCAGCGTTTCAATATGATCCGGGTCATGGTCGAGAACCACCATTTTTACCCCGCTCGACAGCAGCAAACGCCCCGTAATCTGCCCAAAACGGCCAAATCCGGCGATGATCACGCGCGGTTGCTCCGCATCGATCTCATCCGCTTCACGCGCTTCGCCGGTTGCGGATTTTTCCAGACGGCTCAGGAGCACCAGAAAAATGGGCGTCGCCGCCATTGAGAGCGCAACGGTGAGCGTCAGCGCCTTCGCCCATTCCGGGTCGAGTACATTGGCCATTTGCGCCGCGCCGAATACCACAAAGGCAAACTCACTCCCCTGTCCTAATAATACGGCAAACCAGAGACGTTGCTTATTCGGCACCCGTAGCGGCCTGGCGACCAGCCACAGCATTACCGTTTTAATTACCAGGAAACCGACCAGCAGGATAAGAATGCGTAACGGATTATCGATCAGCGTGCCAAAGTCGATAGACATGCCGACGCCGATAAAGAACAGCCCCAGCAGCAGCCCTTTAAACGGTTCTATGTCGCTTTCCAGCGCATGCCGGTATTCCGAGCTTGCCAGCAACACGCCCGCCAGAAACGCCCCCATCGCCATCGACAGCCCCACTTCTTCCAGCAGCAAGCCGAAGCCAAAGACCAGAAACAGGGCCACGGCGCTGAACACTTCACGCAAACCGGAACGCGCGACAAAACGCAGCGCCGGGCGCGTGACATAGCGCCCTAACAGCACCACCAGCGCCAGCGCCCCTGCCACTTTTAACGCAGACAGCGCAAAGACGCCCAGCGTCGTTGAGGCGCTGCTGGCGGCCAGCAAGGGGATCATCGCCACCAGCGGAATAGCGGCAATATCCTGAAACAGCAGCACGGCGAATGTGCTACGGCCCATTTGCGAGACGGTCAGGTTACGCTCATCCATCGCCTGCATCGCAATCGCCGTGGAAGAGAGCGCCAGCGTCATGCCGATCAGCTCCGCCACCTGCCAGCGCAGACCGAGGAACATACAGAACAGGCCAATCAACCCACCGCATACCACCATCTGCAACGCGCCGCCGCCAAAAACCGACGCACGCAGTTTCCACAAACGCTGCGGGTCCAGCTCCAGCCCAATCACAAACAGCATCAGCACCACGCCAATTTCGGCGAAATGGAGAATAGCTTCAGCGTCCGTCACCAGACGCAGCCCCCACGGGCCGATAATACACCCGGCAATGAGGTAGCCCAGCACCGACCCTAAGCCCAGCCGGACGGCAATCGGCACAATCAGCGCGGCCGACCCCAGGTAAATCAGCGCCTGTATCAGCGTATGGCTATCCATGATTTGCCTCCTGCCACGCCAGCAAACGTTGCTTGTAGTGGCGCGCCTGCGCCTGGAGCGTTTCGTCATCACAGACAAACGTACAGTGCATCGCAAAAGGCGGCAGCCAGTTGAGCCCACAATAGAGCGCAGTAGCCTGTAACGGCTGCGAGAGCACGTCAAAGCCCGGATAGGCGCCAATAGCGAAGTGGCTTTCGCCTCCGCCAGTCGTCACGGCCCACATCAGATCTTTGTCCCGGAGCGCCGTGCCGCCATGCCCGTAGGCCCAGCCATGCGCGAGGACTTTGTCCATCCAGAGTTTGAGTAAAGGGGGAACGCTGTACCACTGCATTGGATGCTGCCAGATGATAAGACGCGCGCGCGCCAGCGCCTGCTGCTCGGCGGCAACATCAATATTGAAGTCAGGGTAAAGCTGATAGAGCGAGCGAATTTCGACGCCATCCAGCGTCCTTGCCTGTTCCAGCATCCGTTTATTCGCATGCGAGTGCTGCGGATACGGATGGGCATAAATAATGAGGATCATGAAGTAGCCTGTTATTTTACATCTCTGTTTTATCACAGAGTGTAGTCAGTAATTTAACAGGCTAATAGTGAATATTATTGAGCAGCTAAATGGATAAAACTGAATTAATTATCCAGTTCGCTCATGTTCTTCACCTGATCGCGGTTGATCTGTTCCGTTTTACCGGTTTCTGCGTTTTTGTAGGACACCAGTCCAGTATCATCATCGACCTGTGGTTTACCATCGGTGACGATCGTTTTGCCGTCGGTGGTTTTTATGGCCTGGTTTGATGAACAGCCCGCTACGGTAAATACCGTCGCAGCGGCAAAAAGAGACGCAATAAGAAGTTGTTTTTGCATGGTGTTCTCCCTGCTTTTCAGTCATTTTCAGTGGTATACCCATTAACTATAGACTAACTGACTGACCTTAAAAGAAAATACAGAACACTCTGAAGATATCCCCTAGCACAGAGGCTTGTTGCGAATCGTCATACTGCTCGTCTGGGCAAGCGTCAGTCCACGCGTCTCCGGCGCAAAAGCGATGGAAATAAGCAGACCGATAAGTGAAATTCCCGCCCCCATCAGCATGACGTAGCTGATCCCATATCTGGTGATGAAGATCGGCAGCGCCCACGTTGAAAGGATGGTGCCAATTCGACTCAGGGACATAATGACGCCCACGGCAGACGCGCGAATATCCGTCGGGAACAGCTCATTCGGGTAGAGCCACTGAAGGTTCCCCGGGCCGCCGGAGAAAAAGGCGTACACCGCAAAGGCCGCAACCACCAGCCAGATCCCCATTTCTGGGATCAACCCCAGCACAGCCAGCGCCAGCGTCATCATGACAAAGCTGCCGATCAGCAATGGCCGTCGCCCTATGCTGTTCAGCCAGTACATCGGCGGAATACAGCCCAGCATAAAGAACAAACTGATCACCACATTGCCCAGCGCCGCGCTTTTCCCGACGCCCAGCCCCAGCAGGCCGACAATCTGCGGGCCAAAGGTATAGATGGCGAACATCGGGATGACCTGGCAGGTCCAGATGGCGGCGACAAACAAAACAAACGGGAAGTGACGGCGATTAAACAGCTGTAAGAAGCGCGTCTCCTGGGGCGGTTCTTCATCGAACGCCACCGGCTCGCCAAACAGTTTAATCATCATCTCCTCGCACTCTTTCACCCGCCCCTTACGCAACAGCCAGCGCGGTGATTCGGGAAGATCGAAGCGTCCGATCAGGATCATAATGCAGGGAATTGCCGCGCTCCCCAGCATCCAGCGCCATCCGCCCGCCACATCGTACAACCAGTAGCCGACCAGATCGGCGCAGGTGGCGCCGACGTACCACATCGCGGCAATAAAACTGATCGAGAAGGCGCGCTGGCGGGTGTTGGAAAACTCGGTGATCATCGAGGTAGCGATAGGATAATCCGCGCCAATCACCACCCCAATCAGCACGCGCATGACGAGCAACTCCATCGGCGATGAGACAAACATCGTCGCTACCGATATCACCCCAATGGCGATGATATCGATGAGGAACATTTTACGTCGCCCCACTTTGTCTGAGATATAGCCGAACAGCGACGTACCGACAAACAGCCCGGCCAGCGTGCCTGCCCCCAGTAACCCCAGCCACTGCGCATCCAGCTTCAGCGCAGGCGTGAGCTGCTCCAGCGCCACGCCAATCATGACCAGTACGTAACCGTCCAGGAACGGCCCGCCGCTTCCCCACAGCATAATTCTGCGGTGAATAGAGGAGAATTTAATGTCGTCAAAGTTCCTGGGCTGCTGCATAGCCGCGTCCTGTTTTGTTTTCACTTGATGCCTGATGGCGCTACGCTTATCAGGCCTACGAATCACGTATTTTGTAGGCCGGATAAGACGCGTCAGCGACGCCATCCGGCATCAACCTCAGCCGTAGCGAAATTCCACGCCAAAGGTGCCGCGCGGGTATTCCCATTTCTCCAGCGCCGTCCCCAACCCGAGAATTCGACAGGTGCCGCACTCCAGGCACCCGGCGTAATCAAAGCGCACGCTGCCGTCGTCCTGCTTTTTATACAACCCGGCCGGGCACGCCTTGATCAGCACTTCCAGCGCCTGCTTATCCGGTTCGGTTTTCAGGATGATGTGCGGATTGTCTTCATCCACATTGAATTTATTGACGCCCAGTTTGACGTCCACATTGACGGGAGAAGTCATAATACGGTCACTCCTTTGATGCCATCCTTCATCAGGTTGATGAAGCCCACTTTCTTCGCGTGGCGCAGGATTTTTTTACGCACAGGGACGGGCGCGCTGCCATCGACGGTAAACAGATCGCGGGCAATGCCCACCGCCATTTCAGGGTAGCGCGTGAACATACGCGGGTTGTCCAGAAACGCCGGTAAGCGCTGGTACATACGCATATCCCGCATCGGCCCGTTGTCGAGATGCTGTCGATATTCCGCCAGCCCCTGTCGGCTGAAATCGTTGCTCTGCATGGCCGAAAGTACGGTCTTCGCCGCCGCTTCCCCTGCCGCGACGGCCAGGTCCATACCGCGAATCGTAAAACCGAGGTTCATACACATACCGGCGGCGTCACCGGCAATCAGCACGCCGTCGCCCACCAGTTCCGGCTGCATATTCATTCCCGCTTCCGGGACGACGTGCGCGGCGTACTCCAGCAGTTTTCCGCCCGCAATCAGCGGCGCCACCGCCGGATGCTGTTTAAAATCTTCCAGCATTTGTGGAACCGACTTTTTCGCCTCTTTCAGATGATGCAGACCGCAAACCAGCCCCAAAGAGAGGGTCGTTTTATTGGTATAGAGGAAGCCGCCGCCCATCAGACCGTCGGTCGGAGAACCGGCAAACAGACAGGCTGCGCCTTCATTTCCCTGTAATCCGAAGCGATCCACAATGACCGATTCAGGCAACTCAATTAACTCTTTTACGCCTACCGCGACATGGGCGGCATCTACACGTTTCGCCATTCCCAGTTTTTCCGCCAACAGCGAGTTCACGCCATCAGCGAGAATGACCGTTTTCGCTTCAATAACGTCGCCATCCGCCTCAACGCCCACCACTTTGCCGTCGCGCTGAACAAGATTATCCACGCGGATGCCGGTTATCAGCTGCGCGCCCGCCTCTTCAGCCTGTTCCATCAGCCAGGCGTCAAATTTACTGCGCAATACGGAATAAGAGACCTGCGAAGGCGCGGCATCCTCGCCATTGACGTAATCCACCGCCATCGCCCCTTTTTCGGTCATAAAAGCGAGTTTTTCATGGGTGATCACGCGTTCAACCGGGGCATGTTCAGCAAAACCGGGGATAATGCGCTCCAGACTGTGCGCGTAGATGCGCCCGCCGGTGACATTCTTCGCGCCAGCGGAATTGCCGCGCTCAATAACCAGCACCTGTGCCCCTTCGCGGGCGAGCACCAGCGCCGCGACGGAACCCGCCAGCCCGGCCCCCACGATGATGGCATCAAAGATATCTTCGGACATAAGAACTCCAGATTTACCTGTCAGCGGCAGGGCCGATACCCACAAGCCCTGCCCGAGTGGATCAGCGTGCTAAAGCGCTCGTAAGCGCAGGCAGAATCTTCATCACATCGCCGACAATGCCGTAATCAGCGTATTGAAATATCGGCGCATTTTTATCTTTGTTGATGGCGCAGATGGTTTGTGAACCGTTCGCGCCCACCATGTGCTGGATCTGCCCGGAAATGCCCACCGCGAGGTAAAGCTCTGGTTTAAGCATCAGGTTGGAGATGCCGACATAACGCTCGTGCTCCATCCATTTTTCGTTTTCCGCCACCGGACGAGAACACGCCAGTTCCGCGCCAATGGCCTGACACAGCGCCTGGGCCAGCGAGATATTCTCTTTGCTGCCGATGCCGCGCCCAACGCTAACCACCAGTCGCGCTTTATCAAGATCGACCGTGTTGCTCTGGCGCGCCTGCGTTGCGGTGCGCGTTACGACGACATCTGGCGACTGCCACTGCACGTCATGCGACTCGCCGTGGCGGGACGCGTCCGCCTGTTGCGCCTCGAACGTGCCGCTGCCGACGGTGATCACCGCATACGGTGATGTGATGGTCTCTTCGCCAATCGCCAGCCCGCCGTAGACCATATGCCGGACGGTCGCATGGCCCTCCTGCTGCGTTACCGCACTGGCGTCGTTAGAGACGGCCGCCGCGAGACGAAATCCCAGCTTTGCCGCCAGCAGTTTGCCACGGCGGGTATTAGGCAGCAGCACCAGACCCGAATCCCCCTGCTGGTGAATCGTCTGCGCCATCACCCCGGCGTAATCTTCCACCATGCAGTCGTCCGGTTTACCGCGTAAATGCCAGATGTGATTCGCCCCCAGCTGGCGTGCCGTCTCGCCCTCGGCGTCGTGCTGCACAAACGCATGAATCTGCTCGCCTGAAGCCAGTGCGCCGCTCATCAGTTCCGGCAGACGAGAAGGGGTATCGCTGAATACCCAGACATGAGAAAACGTGTTCATAATATCCCCCGGTAATTAAATGATTTTGCGCAGATGTTCGGCGAACGCGGCGATCTGCTCTTCACCATCGCCTTCAATAACGATGCGCTGACGCTCGCGTTGTTTCGGTGCGGCGACCTTCTGGACGGAGTACGCGTCTGGCGCACTGAAACCAATATCCGCCGCAGACCAGACCTGCACCGGTTTTTTTGCCGCGCCCAGAATCGCTTTCATCGACGGGATCTGCGGAGCGTTAATGTCTGTGGAGACCGCCACCACCGCAGGCAGGGGAATACTCAGGGTTTCAATTTCATCTTCCAGTTCACGCTCAACGGTAAGCGCACTTTCCGTCAGGGAGAGGATTTTGCTCACGCCGTTGATGGCCGGAATGTTCAGCGTTTCACCCACCAGCAGGCTGACCTGCTGGGCATAAAGGTCGGAGGAACCGTCGCCGCAAACGATCAGATCAAAGCCCGATTTTTGCGCGGCGGCGGCAAGCGCTGCGGCGGTGCGTTGCGGCAAAGCCTGTTCAAACTGCTCGTCTATCACCACGACCAGTTCATCTGGCCCACGGGAAAGCACATCTTTACGCCCTTTGGCGTTGGTCAGCGCCTTGCCGCCTACGCTCATGGCAATCACCTGGGCATCGCTTGTCTGCTGCTTTAACTGGCAGGCAGCTTCAATCGCATTCAGATCGTACTGACTGATTTTGGCATCCGCTTTGCTGATATCTAATGAACCATCGGCATTATTGATCGCAATATCCTGTTCATCAGGCACGCACTTGTAACAAGTAATTATCTTCATTGCATCTCCAGAAATCATGAAGGAAACGTCATCCATATCGGCGGTGTTAAATACAGATATCACGCTCTTTAATTCGGAAATAAAACTTTAATCACCAATATTGAAAATGTCACACGCTGATATTTACAACTTTCAATATTGTTAAGCATCTCACTAATATTGAACAGCCCCCGTAGAACATAAAAAATTTCAATATTGTTTGATGGATCACCAATATTGAATGAGAGATGCGCACAATTCGACCAAAATGCAACACATCCAATTGTTTTACATTGATTTTATTTGAAAATAAGGGTCAAAAATACCAGACAAAAAAGTGTGATCAACATAACGGATTACCGCAAAATGAATACCCATTATGAGTTACTCGCCAAAGCGACTCTGAGGTCTAACTGTCATCAGATTATTACTAAGAAAAATAAACAAAATATAACAAACGGGAACGTAACATAAATTTCGTTTTGACACTGGAATTGACTCATGAAAAATGAAAAGAGAAAGTCCGGGATTGAACCTAAGGTTTTTTTCCCGCCGTTAATAATTGTAGGGATACTTTGTTGGCTAACCGTCAGAGATCTCGACGCTGCGAATATTGTTATTAATGCCGTCTTCAGTTATGTCACAAATATCTGGGGTTGGGCATTTGAATGGTACATGGTGGTGATGCTTTTTGGCTGGTTCTGGCTGGTCTTCGGCCCTTACGCTAAAAAAAGATTAGGTGATGAACCGCCGGAATTCAGCACCGCCAGCTGGATTTTCATGATGTTCGCCTCCTGCACTTCCGCCGCCGTGCTGTTCTGGGGCTCAATCGAAATTTATTATTACATCTCGACGCCGCCCTTTGCTCTGGCACCTGGCTCCAACGGCGCCAAAGAGATCGGCCTCGCCTACAGCCTGTTTCACTGGGGGCCGTTACCGTGGGCGACTTACAGCTTCCTCTCCGTCGCGTTCGCCTACTTCTTTTTTGTTCGCAAAATGGACGTGATTCGTCCCAGCTCCACGCTGGTGCCTTTAGTGGGCGAGAAACACGCGAAAGGGTTATTCGGTACTATTGTCGATAACTTCTATCTGGTGGCGCTGATCTTCGCGATGGGCACCAGCCTCGGTCTGGCGACGCCGCTGGTGACAGAGTGTATGCAGTATCTGTTCGGCATCCCTCATACGCTGGAACTGGACGCCATCATCATTACCTGCTGGATCGTTCTGAACGCCATTTGCGTGGCCTGCGGCCTGCAAAAAGGGGTGAAAATCGCCAGTGACGTGCGTAGCTATCTCAGCTTCCTGATGCTCGGCTGGGTGTTTATCGTCAGCGGCGCCAGCTTCATCATGAACTACTTCACCGATTCCGTCGGTATGCTGTTGATGTATCTGCCACGCATGTTGTTCTACACCGATGCGATCGGCAAAGGCGGCTTCCCGCAGGGTTGGACCGTTTTCTACTGGGCATGGTGGGTCATTTATGCCATCCAGATGAGTATCTTCCTCGCGCGTATTTCCCGCGGCCGTACCGTGCGCGAACTGTGCTTTGGGATGGTGCTCGGCCTGACCGCCTCCACCTGGATTCTGTGGACCGTTCTTGGCAGCAACACCCTGCTGCTGATGGATAAAAATATCCTCAATATTCCACAACTGATCGAACAGCACGGCGTGGCGCGCGCCATCATCGAAACCTGGGCCGCACTGCCATTCAGCACGGCTACGATGTGGGGATTCTTCATCCTCTGCTTTATCGCTACCGTCACGCTGATTAACGCCTGCTCCTACACGCTGGCCATGTCCACCTGCCGCGAAGTGCGCGACGGTGAAGAGCCGCCGCTGCTGGTACGTATCGGCTGGTCGGTGCTGGTTGGCGTTATCGGCATCGTCCTGTTAGCGCTCGGCGGGTTAAAACCCATTCAAACCGCGATTATCGCCGGAGGATGCCCGCTGTTCTTCGTCAACATCATGGTAACGCTCTCCTTTATCAAAGACGCCAAAGTGCACTGGAAAGATAAATAAACGCAATAAACTCCTTACAAATGAGGCTGGAAGATGGATTTTAATTTGAATGACGAGCAGGAACTGTTTGTCGCCGGTATTCGTGAACTGATGGCCAGTGAGAACTGGGAAGCCTACTTTGCCGAGTGCGATCGCGACAGCGTCTACCCGGAACGTTTTGTGAAAGCGCTGGCGGATATGGGCATCGACAGCCTGTTGATCCCGGAAGAACACGGCGGGCTGGAAGCCGGTTTCGTCACCGTTGCCGCCGTATGGATGGAACTGGGGCGTCTGGGCGCGCCAACTTACGTGTTGTACCAATTGCCGGGAGGTTTTAACACTTTCCTGCGTGAAGGGACCCAGGAACAAATTGATAAAATCATGGCGTTCCAGGGGACCGGCAAGCAGATGTGGAACTCGGCGATCACCGAACCGGGAGCGGGATCGGATGTTGGCAGTTTAAAAACTACCTATACCCGTAAAAATGGTAAGGTTTATCTTAACGGCAGCAAGTGTTTCATCACCAGTAGCGCCTACACCCCCTACATCGTGGTGATGGCACGGGACGGCGCCTCCCCGGACAAACCGATTTATACCGAATGGTTTGTCGATATGAGCAAACCCGGCATCAAGGTTAACAAACTTGAGAAGCTCGGCCTGCGCATGGACAGCTGCTGTGAAATCAATTTTGACGATGTTGAGCTGGACGAAAAAGACATGTTCGGCCGGGAAGGTAATGGCTTTAACCGCGTAAAAGAAGAGTTCGACCACGAACGTTTCCTGGTGGCTTTAACCAACTACGGTACGGCGATGTGCGCGTTCGAAGACGCCGCGCGTTACGCCAATCAGCGTGTGCAGTTTGGCGAGACGATCGGTCGCTTCCAGCTGATTCAGGAGAAGTTCGCGCATATGGCGATCAAATTAAACTCCATGAAAAACATGCTGCTGGAAGCCGCGTGGAAAGCGGATAACGGCACCATCACCTCGGGCGATGCCGCGATGTGTAAATACTTCTGCGCCAACGCCGCGTTTGACGTGGTAGACAGCGCCATGCAGGTATTGGGCGGCGTCGGGATTGCGGGCAACCACCGCATTACGCGTTTCTGGCGTGACCTGCGCGTTGACCGCGTCTCCGGCGGCTCTGACGAAATGCAGATCCTGACGCTCGGCCGCGCCGTGCTGAAGCAATACCGTTAAACATTGCCCGGTGGCGCTGCGCTTACCGGGCCTACAAAAAATGCAGGAATTTATTTATGAACCGTTTACCGATGCCCACTTTCGGGCCGCTCGCCGGATTGCGGGTCGTGTTCTCCGGGATTGAAATCGCCGGGCCGTTCGCCGGACAAATGTTCGCAGAGTGGGGCGCGGAAGTGATCTGGATTGAAAACGTCGCCTGGGCCGATACCATTCGCGTCCAGCCGAACTATCCGCAGCTTTCACGCCGAAACTTGCATGCCCTCTCCCTAAACATCTTCAAAGATGAAGGTCGGGAAGCGTTTCTGAAACTCATGGAAACCACTGACATCTTCATCGAAGCCAGCAAAGGCCCGGCGTTTGCCCGTCGCGGAATTACCGATGACGTGCTGTGGGAGCACAACCCTAAACTGGTGATCGCCCACCTTTCCGGTTTCGGCCAGTACGGCACGGAGGAGTACACCAACCTCCCGGCTTACAACACCATCGCCCAGGCCTTTAGCGGCTACCTGATTCAGAACGGCGATGTCGATCAACCCATGCCCGCGTTCCCGTATACGGCGGACTATTTTTCCGGGATGACCGCCACCACCGCCGCGCTGGCGGCTTTGCACAGAGTGCGTGAAACCGGCAAAGGCGAAAGCATTGATGTGGCGATGTATGAAGTGATGCTGCGCATGGGCCAGTACTTCATGATGGATTACTTCAACGGCGGCGAAATTTGCCCGCGCATGACCAAAGGCAAAGACCCCTACTACGCCGGATGCGGGCTGTATAAATGCGCAGACGGTTACATCGTGATGGAGCTGGTCGGCATTACGCAGATCAACGAGTGCTTTAAGGATATCGGCCTGGCGCACATTCTGGGTACGCCAGAGGTGCCGGAAGGCACCCAGCTTATCCATCGCGTTGAGTGCCCTTACGGGCCGTTAGTCGAGGAAAAACTGGATGCGTGGCTGGCGACCCGTTCCATCGCCGACGTGCAGGCGCGTTTCGCCGAGCTGAATATCGCCTGCGCGAAAGTGCTGACCATTCCAGAACTGGAAAGCAACCCGCAGTACGTCGCCCGCGAATCCATTACCGAGTGGCACACGATGGATGGCCGCACCTGTAAAGGGCCAAACATCATGCCGAAATTCAAAAACAACCCAGGGAAAATCTGGCGTGGCATGCCGTCGCATGGCATGGACACCGCCGCCATTCTAAAAAACATCGGTTACAACGAAGCAGATATACAGGAACTGGTCAGCAAGGGTCTGGCCAAAGTTGAGGATTAAACGCAAAGCGCTAACCGGTTTATCCGGTTAGCGCGCATGCCTATTTTCGAACGGATAACAGTGCAATGGATATCGTTGGCGGACAAAACTTACGTCAGATGTGGGACGACCTGGCCGAGGTATACGGAAATAAAACGGCGCTTATTTTTGAATCCAGCGAAGGCGTTGTCCGGCAATTCAGCTACGCGTCGCTGAATGAAGAGATCAACCGCACGGCGAACCTTTTCCTCGCCTCAGGCATTCAGAAAGGCGATAACGTCGCGCTGCATCTGGATAACTGCCCGGAGTTCTTTTTCTGCTGGTTTGGTCTGGCCAAAATTGGCGCCATCATGGTGCCGATCAATGCCAGGCTCCTGCGCGAAGAGAGCGCCTGGATTTTACAAAACAGCCGCGCGCAGCTCATCGTCACCAGCGCTGAATTTTATCCGATGTATCGCCAGATACTGCTTGAGGACGATACCCTGCTCAATCATATCTGTCTGATTGGCGAAAATGCGCCCGTTGAAGATAACGTTAGCCATTTTTCTCAACTGAAAGACCAGCAGCCTGCCACATTGTGCTATGCGCCGCCGTTATCCACTGACGACACGGCGGAGATTCTGTTTACTTCTGGCACCACCTCGCGGCCCAAAGGCGTGGTCATTACCCATTACAACCTGCGTTTTGCGGGTTACTACTCCTCCTGGCAGTGTGCGCTGCGTGAAGATGACGTCTATCTGACGGTGATGCCCGCCTTTCATATTGACTGTCAGTGTACTGCGGCAATGGCGGCATTCTCCGCAGGCAGCACCTTTGTGCTGATCGAAAAATACAGCGCCCGCGCGTTCTGGGGACAGGTACGAAAGTATCGCGCCACCGTCACGGAATGTATTCCGATGATGATCAGGACGCTGATGGTGCAGCCCGCCTCCCCGGAAGAGAGGCAGCATTGTCTGCGCGAAGTGATGTTCTATCTCAACCTTTCCGTGCAGGAAAAAGACGCTTTTATTGCACGTTTCGGCGTCCGGCTGCTGACCTCTTACGGGATGACGGAAACCATTGTCGGCATTATTGGCGATCGTCCCGGCGATAAACGGCGCTGGCCATCTATTGGTCGCCCTGGATTTTGCTATGAGGCGGACATCCGCGATGAGCAGAACCGCTCGCTGCCCGCCGGAGAAATCGGTGAAATCTGTATTAAAGGCGTGCCGGGAAAAACCATCTTTAAAGAGTATTACGCCAGGCCGGAAGCCACCGCCAAAGCGCTGGAAGCCAACGGCTGGCTGCATACCGGTGATTCCGGCTATCGGGATGAGGAAGGATTTTTCTATTTCGTCGACAGGCGTTGCAACATGATTAAACGCGGCGGCGAAAATGTCTCCTGCATCGAACTGGAAAACATTATTTCGGCTCATCCCAAAATTCAGGACATCGTCGTTATTGGTATTCACGATTCGATCCGCGATGAAGCCATTAAAGCCTTTGTGGTGCTTAATGAAGGTGAAACATTAACGGAAGAGGAGTTTTTCGCTTTCTGTGAACAGAATATGGCGAAATTCAAAGTCCCCTCTTTTCTTGAGATAAGAAATGATCTGCCCCGAAACTGTTCAGGAAAAATAATTAAAAAGAACCTGAAATAAGCATTCTTACCCGTCCGATTTTAAATAATGGAGTGAAGATATGAGTGAATCATTACATTTTACCCGTCACGGCCCGATTCTGGAAATTACGCTGGATCGCCCGAAAGCGAATGCAATAGACGCAAAAACCAGTTTTGAGATGGGCGAAGTTTTTCTCAATTTCCGTGACGATCCCGAATTGCGTGTGGCGATCATCACCGGTGGCGGCGAAAAATTCTTCTCCGCAGGCTGGGATTTAAAAGCGGCGGCCGAAGGCGAAGCCCCGGACGCCGATTTTGGCCCCGGCGGGTTTGCCGGTTTAACCGAGATCTTTGACCTGGATAAACCGGTGATTGCCGCCGTTAACGGCTATGCCTTCGGCGGCGGGTTCGAACTGGCGCTGGCGGCGGATTTTATCGTCTGCGCCGATAACGCCAGTTTCGCGCTGCCTGAAGCAAAGCTCGGCATTGTGCCTGACAGCGGCGGCGTGCTGCGCCTGCCTAAGCTGTTGCCGCCTGCTATCGTCAACGAAATGCTGATGACCGGCAGACGAATGGACGCAGAAGAAGCCTTGCGCTGGGGAATTGTGAACCGGGTTGTCAGCCAACAAGCGTTAATGGACAGCGCCCGTGAACTGGCGCAACAGCTGGTGAACAGCGCGCCGTTGGCGATCGCCGCCCTCAAAGAGATCTACCGCGCAACCAGTGAAATGCCGGTGGAAGAAGGTTATCGCTACATTCGCAGCGGCGCATTGAAGCACTACCCGTCGGTACTGCACTCTGAAGATGCGATCGAAGGCCCGCAGGCGTTTGCCGAAAAACGCGATCCGGTCTGGAAAGGCCGCTAGCGCCGCGCTGCCGGATGGCGCTAACGCTTATCCGCCATCCGACAACAATCACGGAGGAATAACCATGAGCTATTACGCCTTTGAAGGCCTGATTCCGGTAGTACATCCAGAGGCGTACGTGCATCCCAGCGCCGTGTTGATTGGCGATGTCATCGTCGGCGCCGGCGTCTACATCGGCCCGCTTGCATCGCTGCGCGGCGACTATGGGCGTCTGATTCTTGAGGCGGGCGCTAACCTTCAGGATGGCTGCATCATGCACGGTTATTGCGATACCGACACCATCGTGCATGAAAACGGGCATATCGGGCACGGCGCAATCCTTCACGGCTGCGTGATTGGTCGTGATGCGTTGGTAGGCATGAACAGCGTAATCATGGATGGCGCAATCATCGGCGAAGAAAGTATCGTCGCCGCCATGAGTTTTGTAAAAGCGGGTTTTGTCGGCGCGCCCAGGCAACTGCTGGTTGGCGCGCCTGCGCGCGTCAAACGTGATGTCACGGATGAAGAACTGCACTGGAAACGGCTCAACACGCAGGAATATCAGGATCTCGCGGTACGCTGTCGGGCATCGCTATGTGAAACGCAACCCTTAACCCAGGTCGAAAAGAACCGGCCGCGCCTGAAAGGCACGACGGAGGTGAAGCCAAAATCGGCGTAGCGCTTTGTGCCGGATGGCGCTGACGCTTATCCGGCTTACAGGTCAACACGCCGTTGCAGGCCGGATAAGGCATTTACGCCATCATCCGGCACACCGACATTACCGACGCATACTTTTTGATAGCATCATCTGCCATTTCTGCTCACGGTTTAGCTCTGCGGGCGGAACCGGCATTCGCGGGGTTCTCTCCGCTTTTACCATCTTCTCCTGCGCGCTATGACCCAAACGCGCATAGAGCTGCGCGTCAATACGCTTAATACGCACCAGGCGTTGGCACTGGCATCCTCGCCCTTCCAGCTGATTAGGGATCGTCCTGGTCTCGCACTCTATTTCCCCCACTTCAGAAAGAATATACGAAACCGTATTAATCGCTTTGCAATAATCCATATTAAATTGCTTCGCGATCTCTTTGGCGCTCACCCACCGGTTTTCTGCCATTACCCAATCAGCAATTAACAAATAAAGTGGTTTCTCAACATATTTTTCACTCATAAGCACACCATTTTACAAATTAAAAATCTTGCTACGGTTCGTTATGGCCTGAATATAAATAACGCCATTAACCATAAATAAATTGTGGATATAGGGGGATAGTATGCGACTTAATTGTTGATTAGTGTGAGCGAAATCGTGCTTGTTACATTGAAAACCACATCCAGGAAGCGTATGTGACCAGGAATGACCTTATGGCGTAAAAAAAGGTTCCTTTGCAGGAACCTTTTTATATCACCAGATAAATGCGTCTGCCGCTTACTTCGTAATTTGCGCGTGCATTTCCTGTACGGAGATCACCTTTTCAGTCGCATCGGCGTTCAGCGCCATCGTCGTGGCGAAGCCGCCGTTCAGGGTCGTGTCGTAATGCACTTTATACTGCAACGCGCTGCGGCGAATCAGTTTAGAGTCCTCAATCGCCTGACGACCTGCGGTGGTGTTGATGATGTAGGTGTATTCGCCATTCTTGATACGGTCCTGAATGTGCGGACGACCTTCATGCACCTTGTTGACCAGACGCGGGTTGATGCCCGCCTCACCCAGCACAATCGCCGTACCGTGAGTCGCATCCAGTTCGAAGCCCTGTTTCAGCAGCTTCGCCGCCAGGTCCACCACGCGTTCTTTGTCGCCTTCACGAACGGAGAGCAGTGCACGGCCCGATTTCTTCATCGTCGAGCTGCTGCCAAGCTGTGCTTTGGCGAACGCTTCAGCGAAGGTGCGGCCGACGCCCATCACTTCCCCGGTAGAGCGCATTTCTGGCCCTAACAGCGGGTCAACGCCCGGGAATTTGTTGAACGGCAGCACCACTTCTTTCACCGAGTAGTACGGCGGGATGATTTCTTTCGTCACGCCCTGCTCGGTCAGCGATTTGCCCGCCATCACGCGCGCCGCCACTTTCGCCAGCGGTAAGCCGGTCGCTTTGGAGACGAACGGTACGGTACGCGCCGCACGCGGGTTCACTTCAATCAGGTAGACTTCGTTGTCTTTCACCGCGAACTGCACGTTCATCAGACCACGCACCTGCAACTCAAAGGCCAGCTTCTGCACCTGCTGGCGCATCACGTCCTGAATCTCTTTGCTTAACGTGTAGGCCGGCAGAGAACATGCGGAGTCACCGGAGTGCACGCCCGCCTGTTCGATGTGTTCCATGATGCCGCCAATCAGCACCATTTCGCCGTCGCAGATAGCATCCACATCCACTTCCACCGCGTCATCAAGGAAGCGGTCCAGCAGTACCGGCGCATCGTTAGAGACGCTGACTGCGGTCTGGAAGTAACGACGCAGGTCAGCTTCGTCGTAAACGATTTCCATCGCGCGGCCGCCCAGCACGTAGGACGGGCGAACCACCAGCGGATAGCCAATCTCTTTTGCCTTCTCAACGGCCTGTTCAATCGCCGTCACGGTGGCGTTAGCAGGCTGTTTCAGTTTCAGACGGTCAACCGCCTGCTGGAAGCGCTCACGGTCTTCCGCGCGGTCAATCGCATCCGGGCTGGTGCCGATAACCGGCACGCCTGCCGCTTCCAGCGCGCGCGCCAGTTTCAGCGGAGTCTGGCCGCCGTACTGTACGATGACGCCTTTCGGTTTCTCGACGCGCACGATTTCCAGCACATCTTCCAGCGTGACCGGCTCGAAGTACAGGCGGTCGGAGGTGTCGTAGTCGGTGGAGACCGTTTCCGGGTTACAGTTGACCATAATGGTCTCGTAACCGTCTTCGCGCAGCGCCAGCGAGGCGTGTACGCAGCAATAGTCAAATTCAATCCCCTGGCCGATACGGTTCGGGCCGCCGCCGAGCACCATGATTTTGTCGCGATCCTGGTTCGGATTCGCTTCGCACTCATCTTCATAAGTGGAGTACATGTAGGCGGTGTCGGTAGCAAATTCCGCCGCACAGGTATCCACGCGCTTGTAAACCGGGTGCAGGTTGAACTGGTCGCGCAGTTTGCGCACTTCCGCTTCGCGCACGCCCGCCAGTTTAGCCAGGCGCGCATCGGCGAAGCCTTTGCGCTTCAGCATCCGCAGGAAGTCAGCGTCGAGGCCGGTGATGCCAAGCTCCGCCACTTTTTCTTCCAGACGAACCAGTTCTTCAATCTGCACCAGGAACCAGCGGTCGATGTTGGTCAGGTTAAAGACGCCATCGACAGACAGCCCCGCGCGGAACGCATCAGCGATGTACCAGATACGCTCGGCGCCCGCATCTTTCAGCTCGCGACGAATTTTGGTCAGCGCTTCCGGGTCATCCAGGCTCACTTTCGGGTCAAAACCGGCGGCGCCCACTTCCAGGCCGCGCAGCGCTTTCTGTAAGGATTCCTGCTGAGTGCGGCCAATCGCCATCACTTCGCCGACGGATTTCATCTGGGTGGTGAGACGGTCGTTGCTGCCCGCGAATTTTTCAAAGTTGAAGCGAGGAATTTTGGTGACAACGTAGTCGATGGACGGTTCGAACGATGCCGGAGTACGGCCGCCGGTGATGTCGTTCATCAGTTCATCGAGGGTGTAACCCACCGCCAGTTTCGCCGCCACTTTGGCAATCGGGAAGCCGGTGGCTTTTGACGCCAGCGCCGAGGAGCGGGAGACGCGCGGGTTCATTTCGATAACAATCAGACGACCGTTTTTCGGGTTCACCGCAAACTGAACGTTGGAACCGCCGGTTTCCACGCCGATTTCACGCAGTACCGCCATCGAGGCGTTACGCATGATTTGGTACTCTTTGTCCGTCAGCGTTTGCGCCGGAGCCACTGTGATGGAATCACCGGTGTGGATGCCCATCGCGTCAAAGTTCTCAATGGAACAGACGATAATGCAGTTGTCGTTCTTATCACGCACCACTTCCATTTCGTACTCTTTCCAGCCAATCAGCGACTCATCTATCAGCAGTTCGTTGGTTGGGGAGAGATCCAGACCGCGCGCGCAAATTTCTTCGAACTCTTCGCGGTTGTAGGCAATACCGCCGCCGGTGCCGCCCATCGTAAAGGATGGACGGATAATGCACGGATAACCGACGTCAGCGGCAACCGCCAGCGCCTCTTCCATCGTATGCGCAATACCGGAGCGGGCAGTGTCGAGGCCGATTTTCTTCATCGCCACATCGAAACGGCGGCGATCTTCGGCTTTATCAATCGCATCGGCAGTGGCGCCAATCATGGTCACGCCGAACTCAGCCAGCACGCCCTGACGCTCCAGCTCCAGCGCGCAGTTCAGCGCCGTCTGGCCGCCCATCGTCGGCAGCACCGCATCCGGGCGCTCTTTCTCAATAATTTTACGCACCACTTCCCAGTGAATCGGCTCGATGTAGGTCGCATCGGCCATTTCCGGGTCGGTCATGATGGTCGCGGGGTTAGAGTTCACCAGGATGACGCGATAACCTTCTTCGCGCAGCGCTTTACACGCCTGGGCGCCAGAGTAGTCAAACTCACACGCCTGGCCGATAACAATCGGGCCCGCACCCAGAATCAGGATACTTTTTATGTCTGTACGTTTTGGCATGGCTCTGTTTACTCCTGATTATTTCGCGGACTGACGGTACTGCTCAATTAACTCGATAAAGTGGTCGAACAATGGCGCGGCATCATGCGGGCCAGGGCTCGCCTCAGGGTGTCCCTGGAAGCTGAACGCCGGTTTATCGGTG
Organism: Citrobacter koseri ATCC BAA-895; assembly: GCF_000018045.1. NCBI lineage: Bacteria > Pseudomonadati > Pseudomonadota > Gammaproteobacteria > Enterobacterales > Enterobacteriaceae > Citrobacter > Citrobacter koseri. The sequence goes on from NC_009792.1 coordinate 3,122,888, forward strand.
CGATGAATCCCTTGCAGAGTGCCGTCGAACAGCGATTTGTGCGTCACTCGCAGATTTGCAGGCATAGAAGCCTCATCCACCGCAAAACCGTGGTTCTGCGCCGTAATCATCACGGTATTGTTATCGATATCTTTTACCGGATGGTTACCGCCGTGGTGGCCGAACTTCATCTTGATGGTTTTCGCGCCGCTCGCCAGCGCCAGCAGCTGATGGCCGAGGCAGATGCCGAAAACCGGAATATCGGTTTCGAGGAATGCCTGAATCGCCTCGATAGCGTAGTCGCACGGCGCCGGATCGCCAGGGCCGTTAGAGAGGAAGATACCGTCCGGGTTCATCTTCAGCACCTCTTCGGCGGAGGTCTTCGCCGGAACCACCGTCAGGCGGCAGCCTCTGTCTACCAGCATACGCAGGATGTTGCGTTTCGCGCCGTAGTCGTAAGCCACAACGTGGAACGGCAGGTCAGTTTCTGATTTGGCTTCCGGCAGGTCGTCTGCAAGCGTCCAGCTTCCCTGCGTCCAGCTATAGGATTCAGCGGTGGTCACTTCTTTCGCCAGATCCATTCCATTGAGGCCCGGGAAGGCTTTCGCTTTCTCCAGCGCCAGTGCCGCATCCGGGTTATCACCCGCGATAATGCAGCCGTTCTGTGCGCCCTTCTCACGCAGCAGGCGCGTCAGCTTACGGGTATCAATATCGGCAATCGCCACGATGTTATGGCGTTTCAGGTAAGAAGAGAGGTCTTCAGTATTGCGGAAGTTGCTGGCAATCAGCGGCAGATCGCGAATGACCAGACCTTGCGCATGAACCTGAGAGGATTCTTCATCGGCTTCATTGGTGCCGACATTACCGATATGAGGATAAGTAAGAGTGACAATTTGGCGGGAATAGGAAGGATCAGTGAGGATTTCTTGATAACCGGTCATTGAAGTATTGAAAACGACTTCCCCAACCGCCGAACCTGTTGCCCCTATGGCCCGACCGTGAAACTGGGTTCCGTCTTCCAGAACCAATAGCGCTGACTTAATCAAAACACCCTCCAGAGAATATTCACTCACTTTATTTGCATATTAATTCATTTGTATAACCTGAATCAATGCAAATCTGCTTACCCGTGGATTTCTGGCAAACGGCGGCATTCTGAAGATAAGGCGGGTAAAAGTCAACTTAAAGGCGGTATTTTTTGTATTGTTTTACGACTCAGGGAAGGATGTTCTGATTTAACAGGCAAAAAGATCAGCTAACTTGTCCTGGAAAACGCTTGCGTGGCTGAAAGAATGCATTATGAAACCAGAGAGAAGGAAAAAGTGGACCATTTGGTCAAAATTTACATAAAAGCAACAAATAAACAGAAGAAAACAGATAAATTCACGAGTTTAAATAAAAAACAGAAAGATAATGCTAAAAATAATAGGGCAATAAATTATTGCCCTATGTAATCAACAAATTATGATTACCATAACCACATCACGAAGGGTAAAAACCAGCTATAAATTGTTTAAATTCAGTACATCACTCATATCAAAAAGACCATTTGGCTTTGATTTTAGCCAGATAGCCGATCTGACCGCGCCATTCGCAAACGTCATACGGCTGGAGGCCTTATGCGTGATTTCAATACGTTCACCGATATCAGCAAACATCGCGGTATGTTCACCCACAATGTCGCCAGCACGAACCGTCGCAAAACCGATGGTGCCCGGCACGCGTTCGCCGGTATAACCTTCACGACTGTATACCGCGCACGCTTTCAGATCTTTGTCCAGCGCGTGGGCGATCGCTTCCCCCATCGCCAGCGCGGTGCCTGACGGCGCATCCACTTTATGGCGATGGTGCGCTTCGATAATTTCAATATCGGTATAGTCGCCCATCACTTTCGCCGCTTTCTCAAGTAGCTTCAGCATGACGTTAACACCGACGCTAAAGTTGGCGGCGAACACAATGCCGATATCCTGCGCGGCATCGCGAATGGCCTGCTTGCCTGCGTCATCAAATCCCGTCGTGCCAATGACGATGCCTTTACCGTGCTGACGGCAAAACGCCAGGTGCGCCAGCGTCCCTTCCGGGCGAGTGAAATCGATAAAGATGTCAAAATCATCTTTTACCGCTTCCAGGCTACTTTGCACGGTGACGCCCGTTTTCCCTGCGCCTGCTAATTCACCGGCATCGCTGCCCAGTAATGAAGAACCTTCCCGCTCCAGCGCCGCGCCGAGTTGAACGCCGTCCATCCCCAGGGCGGCCTGAATCAGCTGACGTCCCATGCGTCCCCCGGCTCCCGCGATGGCAACGCGGATTTGTGCATCATGCATAGCTATTCTCTTTTGTTAATTTTGCGTAAATCGTTTTCAGATTAACCAGCGCCACGCCGCGCCGCTAGCCAAAAACGTCGATAATTAGAATTTAATGATAAACAGGGAGAGATATCAGTAAAAGCTATATGCGGGAAAAGCGGGACACCGCAGGCAACTCTGCCTGCGATCAAGAGCAAATGGGCGCTATTCAATGGAATAGTTAATGATGAGCTGCCCTTTCTTCATTTTAATCCCACCGATCATTATACGACCAAGTTGGCCGAGCGAAGTGACATGTGTTCCTCCACAGAAGTACATCGGAAGTTCGCCAAACCCCACTTTACGTCGCTCACCGTCAAACTCAATTCGGCGGGCATAATCCTTCGCCTGCCACTGTTCAATACACGCCAGCAGATTTTCAGCATCAGGAAGACGAGCATGTTCACCTGCTGAAAAGGTAATGCGCCCCTCACCCGGCCAGTGGTGCGCTTTCACTGGCGACCAACCCCATGTTTCTCCCGCACACCCGATAAGATGGCCTGCTGAATGCAGACGAGAGTTGAGCAAACGTGTCTGTGCATCGACTTTTAGCTGCACCACTCCCGCTGCAACGGGTTGCGGCAGAATATGTATAATTTGATTATCACGTAACATGATTCCGCAAACCGGAATATCCGCAATCCAGCCTTTGTCTGCGGGTTGTCCACCTCCCTGAGGGTGGAATAATGTTTTATCGAGCGTAACGGCATACAGGCCATCCATTTGTGGAGAGCACCCCGTCACACATGCCATGCCTTCTGTATCATCGGTGTTGTAATAAAGACGTTCTGTCATATGTCCTCCTGTCGTGAAGGGCAGTATATTATTTATCCCGGAGCAGATAATCCGCCTGCCCGGCAATGAATCTTTGCCTGAGAAACACAAATGAATTTGACACTCCTTCCCGATCTGGCCACTTTTGTGTTGATTGTTGATCACGGTAGCTTTTCTGCCGCAGCGCGCGCAGCAGGTGTGACCCCATCAGCCATGAGCCGCAGCGTTTCACGCCTTGAACGCGAAACGGGCAGCCAGTTGTTGCATCGTTCAACACGTAAGCTGGCATTAAGTGAAACAGGAAAGATGGTGTATGAACACGCAAAAATGATGCTGGAAGCAGCGCGACAGGCCATTGATTCCGGGGGAAGCGTACAACACGTTCCTCAGGGAAAGATTACGCTCAGCGTACCCAAAGCCGTCGGACGCTTCGTTATTCATCCACTGATCCCGCAATTTCTTGAACGTTTTCCCCTGGTTGATGTTTGCCTGAGGCTCGAAGACCGCTATATGGATCTCATTGATGATGGTGTCGATCTGGCGCTGCAAATCACCAATACCCCCTCGCCCGGGTTGCATGGCAAGCCGTTAATGCCAATCACCCACATCCTCTGCGCCACGCCAGAGTATCTGCAAAAACAGGGGACACCGACGCACCCGGAAGATTTACGTCAGCACAGTTGCATTAGCCTCGGAGAGACGCCAACGGACTCACGCTGGAAATTTCGTAAACAAGGTAAGACAGAAGTCGTTCAAACAACGGGGCGCTATGCGGCTAATCATACGGGTGTAAGACTGGACGCAGTAAAGCGCCATCTGGGAATTGGCAGTCTCCCCGCATTCACAGCCAGAGAAGCGTTACAAGACGGCGAAATCATGCAGGTGTTGCCGGAGTGGACGTTTATCAGCAACTACTCCGGCGAGCTATGGCTTTTGTGGGCTGGAAACAAGCATATGCCTCTCAAAATACGGGCCATGATTGATTACCTTAGCCAACAACTAAAATCCTAGGGCGCCAGCGCCAGCACGTCGGCGACCCACTGCTGGAAGCCAGCCACATCTATCTCCAGCGCCACCTGCACGTTAGGGCTTTTACCCAGCCGGCCTTCAATATCAACAACCGTTGTGCCTGCGGTGTATTCCCCCTGCGTCTCTACCGCGACAAAACAGGGTTTAACGGTGAACAGATCCGGGCGAACCAGCCAGGCAATGGCGCAGAGATCGTGCATGCGCAGCCCGGTGTTCATGCTACCGCTGCGGTAGTGGCTAAACAACGCATGCAGCATTTTTCCCGTCCGGTTAAGTTCGGGCAGTTTTGCCAGATAATCCGGCGCCAGCAGGGCCTGGTTGGTCACGTCCAGCCCGCACATCACAATCTCTATCCCACTCTGAAAAACGCGGGAAGCGGCTTCCGGGTCGACGGCAATATTGAATTCGGCGTTCGGCGTAAAGTTCCCCCGCCCCGCAGAACCGCCCATGATCACCAGACGACGAATGTTAAAAGCGCATTCCGGGTAGTGAGTCAGCAGCAGCGCAATATTGGTTAACGGGCCGATCGCGACCAGCGTGACGGGTTCCGGGGCGCTCATCAGGGCATCCCGAATGGCGATAAAGGCCGGTTTTGCCAGTGGCTGGCAATCATGGGCAACAAAGTCATAGCCTTCCATGCCCGACTCGCCGTGGACGTAAGCAGCATCGCGCAACGGGCGCAGCAGCGGCGTGGCGGCCCCCTGCGCCAGCGGGATATCCACGTTCCAGAAATGCAGCAGTTGCAGCGCGTTGCGGGTGGTTTTCTCTACGGAGACATTCCCCGCGACGGTGGTCATCAGTTGCAGGTCAAGCTGCGGGGCAAACAGGGCGGCGGCAATGGCGGCGGCATCGTCGATACCCGGATCGGTATCCAGAATAATGGGCAGGCGCATGTTTCCTCCATAAAAAGATGACAAGCTCCAGGGTTGGCATCCGATTATTGGCAAACCTTTTGCCGGTTGGCAAGCGACCGACCGACAAAAGGAGACGAAACAAAATTTGTCATTAATCCCATACGCCAAAACGTGTTGGCTCATCGTATTAATGCGCCGCCGCAAAGGCCTGTAGCGGGGCTTCCATAATGACATTACTCAGATGGCCAATGTGCTCAATCTCCACCTCAATACGATCGCCTTCCTGCATGAATAACGGCGGATTCCTCTTTTTCCCTACGCCGCCCGGCGAGCCCGTAATGATGACGTCACCGGAATTAAGACGGGTGAAAGTGCTTATATACTCAATTAATTCAGCAACTTTATGGATCATACTGCTGGTGTTATCTTCCTGTACCATGCGGCCGTTGAGCCAGGTGCGGATCGCCAGCTGATGCGGGTCGGGAATTTCATCGGCAGTGACCATCCACGGGCCAAAAGCGCCGGTCTGCCGCCAGTTTTTCCCCGCAGTAAACCAGCTGTGCTGCCAGTCGCGTGCGGAGCCATCCATATAGCAGCTGTATCCGGCGACATGGTCAAGCGCATGGTCGCGGGAGATATTCTCGCCACCGTTACCTATGATCACCGCCAGCTCCCCCTCGTAATCAAACTCATGCGAATGACGTGGCTTGAGTACCGGCATGTTGTGCCCGGTTTGCGAATCCGCAAAACGAACAAACAGCGTCGGCGCGGGGTCATGCTGATCGAACTCCTGGCGCTTTTCGGCGTAGTTCATGCCGACACAGAGTATTTTTTCCGGTCGCTCTATTACCGGTAAAAAGGTGATTGCATCCATTTTTAGATCGACCGGCGCCTGCGCGAAGCGCCGCGCCTGCTCCAGACCATCCCCCTGCAATAGCGCCTTCAGGTCCCGATACTGGTCGCCGATGCGGTTCCCCAAATCAATAACGCCTCCGGCAGTAACGATGCCATAGCTGCGAGTGCCCTGATAAAGAAAGCTTGCGAGTTTCATAATTATCAATCCTGCATACTTCAATTAAATAAGAAAGTTACCCAGCACCAGCAGCGAAATGGAAACATTTATCGCCCCACCGATACGCGTCGCAATTTGTGCGAATGGCATCAGGCTCATGCGGTTGCCTGCGGTTAAAATCGCTACGTCGCCCGTACCGCCTTGCCCACTCTGACAGCAGGAGACAATGGCGACATCAATAGGATGCATACCGATTTTTTTACCGACAAAGAATCCTGTCGCGACCAGCGCAGCAACGGTACTGATAATGACCAGAAGATTGGTCAGGGTGAAGGCGTTCACCAGCTCCTCCCACGGCGTAATGGCTACGCCAACCGCGAACAGAATGGGATAAGTCACTGAAGTCTGGAAGAATTTGTACACCACTTGCGAGCCTTCAAGAACGCGGGGCGATACGCCGTTAACTAACTTGACCAGCACAGCCACAAACAACATGCCAACCGGTGCGGGCAAGCCAATCAGCTTGTGCCCTAACATCCCCAGCATATAGAGCAGTATCGCCAGCAGCGCGCCTGCGGCAATCGTGGTCACATCCGTTTTGCCAGAGACGCCTTCCGCCAGTGACGGCGATTGTTCATCGGCATTCGCACGGTTTGGCATCAATTGACCTTCGCCGGTCAGATGCGGGAAGCGCTTGCCCAGTTGGTTCAGGCAGCCGGAGATGATAATGGCGGTCAGACTGCCCAGCATCACCATCGGTAAGATACGACCAAGCGCCACCCCTTGATCCATGTGTAACAGGGTCGCATAGCCAATTGAAAGCGGAATGGCGCCTTCGCCAACGCCGCCGGCCATGATGGGTAAAATAATAAAGAAGAAAATCTGAAAGGGTTCGAGGCCAAGCGCCAGGCCGACGCCCATACCAACAACCATGCCGACGATTTCACCGCATAACATTGGGAAGAAAATACGCAGGAAACCCTGAATCAGCACGGTGCGATTCATACTCATAATACTGCCGACGATAATGCAGCAGATATAGAGATACAGGATGTTGGTAGATTTATAGAATTTGGTCGTCGACTCCACCACCACATCCGGCAGCAGGCCATAGTAAACTAACGCGGAAGGAATAAAGGTCGCGCAAATTGCGGCGGCCCCCAGTTTGCCGACGATGGGCAAACGCTTCCCAAACTCTCCGCAGGCAAAGCCAAAAAAAGCCAGCGTGGCGACCATCACGACAATATCGCTCGGCAGCTTCCCGCCCAGGCAATCAATCGCGATTAATGCGCCGGCCAACAAAAACATCGGTAATGGAATAATACCGATTTTCCATGTATCCATAATGTGCCACCAGCGCTCTTTAAGTGACAAGCGCTGAATGTTTAACGGTTCATGAGTAACAGAGAAAGAATCATCAGTCGTGCTCATTATTAAGCCCTCGGTTATTTTTCAGGGTTAGTTTATGGGCTTCAATATTTACTTTGTGTGAGTACTGACGAATTCAAAAAGAAGTTTTAATGGTCTCTATAGTTTTAATGGTTTCTATTATTTTATGTGATTTATCTCTTATTTAACGCCGTGGTTTTTATGGTTTCTTTTCAGCGCGTATTTAAAGCAACGTTTGGCAACACCGTTGCGCCTGCGCGCTGCCTACTGCAATATATTCTGCTGTGCAAAAGATCACAGGTTTCTGGCAAAATCGCTTCATTCAGGCCAAAAGATGATACAGTGACGTATCCCTGATGACGATGCCTGAACATTATGAAAGTTTCATTTCAGATCAAACTGTTTATATCGCTGATTGCTTTTTTCTCCATATTATTTGCCTTACTGGGTGGATACTATTATATGCACGTAGAAAAACAGCTTTATCAGGAGATGGGAGCCAGGGCGAAAATACAGGCGGAAGAAATTGCGCTTATTCCGAATTTGCGAAAAGAAGTCGTGGAAAGAGATACCACGGCGATTCATCAATTTATGCAAAAAATAGCCGCGCATAGCGACGCCAGTTTTATTGTTATCGGAGATAAAGAAGGCATCCATCTGTTTCATTCGGTTTATGCCGACAGAGTAGGAAAAAAGCTGGTTGGCGACGATAACACTGAAGTGCTTCACGGAAAGAGCACCACGACAATTCGCCGTGGCGGCCTGGGCATCTCCCTGCGCAGTAAAGCGCCCATTGTTGACGATCAGGGCGAGGTTATTGGTATCGTCTCCGTTGGATACCTCACCAGTTACCTCAACACTATTACGGTGAATAAAGCCGTCAGTATCCTGGTTGCCGCCATCCTGCTGCTGATATCCCTTTTTGTCTTTTCCTGGTTCTTCACCCGCAGTATTAAAAAACAGATTTTTTCACTGGAGCCGCGAGAGATAGGCCTGCTGGTTCGTCAGCAAAAAGCGATGATGGAATCGATTTATGAAGGGGTAATCGCCATTGATAATAATTTGCACATTGAGGTGATCAATCAGGCTGCCCGCGAGCTGCTGGGTTTAGGCCAGCCTGCGCAGGCGATACGCGGTCAACACATTACCGAAGTGATTACGCCATCCCCCTTCTTCCTTAAAGAGGTAATGCTGAAGAATGACACTCATGATGAAATCTGCCGTTTCAATGAATTGACGGTTATCGCCAGCCGGGTGCGCATCATGCTGGAGAACTCGCTTCAGGGATGGGTGATAACCTTCCGCGATCGCAATGAAATAGACAGTTTGAGCGCTCAGCTAAGCCAGGTAAAACGTTACGTAGATAATTTGCGCATCATGCGCCACGAGCAGCTCAATTGCATGACGACCCTTTCTGGTTTACTGCATATGGGTCGTTACAATGAAGCCATTGATTATATTCAGGCCCAGTCGGAACATGCCCAGGAGCTGCTGGACTTTATCTCATCGCGCTTCAGTTCACCGACGTTGTGCGGCCTGTTGTTAGGTAAAGCGGCAAGAGCGGGTGAAAAAGGGGTGGAACTGAATTTCGATCCCAGTTGCCGGATGGATAGGCCTTTTCCGCCACTTGCGGAATCAGAACTGATTTCGATCCTGGGCAATTTACTCGATAACGCGATCGAAGCAACGCAGCGATCGCCATTACCGCATGCGCCAGTGGACGTGCTGATCAGACTCAACGAGCATGAGCTGATTATCGAAGTGGCCGATCAGGGAGTCGGTATTAAACCGGAGATTCGCGAGCATATTTTCGAACGTGGCGTCACCACGAAAACCCGGGGCGATCATGGCATTGGATTGTATCTGATTGAAAGTTATGTCACTCAGGCGGGAGGGGTGATAGAAGTCGCTGATAATTCGCCGCGCGGCGCCATATTTACGTTGTTTATTCCCGCTACGGGAATTTCCCGCAGTCCCGTACAGGAACTGGAAGGTACCGATTATGCAACCTGAACTTATCGATGTCCTGATCGTTGAGGACGAGAACGAACTGGCGCAGCTGCACGCTGAACTGATCGACAAACATCCGAGACTCCGACTGGCAGGCATTGCCTCCACGCTTGCCGATGCCCGGCAAAAACTCAACCAGCTGCGGCCTCAGCTACTGCTGCTGGACAACTATCTACCGGATGGTAAGGGTATTACGCTCATCAGCGATCCGTTAGTCATGAACACGAATTGCTCAGTGATCTTTATTACTGCCGCCAGTGATATGGATACCTGTAGCCTGGCGATTCGCAACGGCGCGTTTGACTATATCCTGAAGCCAATCTCGTGGAAACGGCTCAGCCAGTCGCTGGAACGTTTTGTCCAGTTTGCCGAACAGCAGCGGGTATGGAAAATTGTCGATCAGCAAAACGTCGATTCACTCTACCTGTTACAGGCGAAGAATTACCGTCAGGAGAATAGCAGTAAGGGGATTGAAGAAATCACGCTGGCGCTGGTGCAGAAGCTTTTTACAGAAAACAGCACGCGCAGCTTCTCCGTTGACGATGTGGTTGCCGGAACGGGGTTAAGTAAAACCACGGCACGCCGCTATGTTGAACACGGTGTCGAGACGGGTTTTCTTCGCGTCGAAATGCTGTATGGCAAGCCAGGGCATCCGCGCAGGATGTATCGCCTGAGCGAAACGTAATGGCATAAAAGATGCCGGTCGGATAGCAGACCGGCGTCAAAGCGTAATTACTCTACTTCACGAACATCCACACGCAGTTCTTTCGGCACTTCGAAAACAATGTTCTCTTCGCGGCCTTCCAGCGGAATGGCTTCGCCGCCGCCAAGCTCTTGCAGGCGAGCGATCACATTCTGCACCAGAATATCCGGTGCGGAAGCGCCAGCGGTCACGCCAACGCACTTCGCCTCTTTCACCCAGGCTTCCTGGATGTCGGTGGCATCGTCGATCAGAAACGCCGCTTTCCCCATACGCTGCGCCAGTTCAGCCAGACGGTTGGAGTTGGAGGAGTTTTTCGAACCGACCACCAGCACGACATCGGCCTGTTCCGCCAGCGCGCGCACCGCTTCCTGGCGGTTCGTCGTGGCGTAGCAAATGTCATCTTTACGCGGCCCGACAATTTTCGGGAAGCGTTGACGCAGCGCGTCAATCACATCAGACGTGTCGTCGACGGAGAGCGTCGTCTGGGTCATAAAGGAGAGTTTGCCTTCGTTTTTGACATCAAGCGACAGAACGTCGTCCGGCGACTCGACCAGATACATGCCCCCTTCCGGGTTGCTGTACTGCCCCATCGTCCCTTCCACTTCCGGGTGCCCGGCGTGGCCGATCAGGATTGACTCTTCGCCGCGACGGCTGGCGCGCGCCACTTCCATATGCACTTTTGTTACCAGCGGACAGGTGGCGTCAAAAACGGTGAGATCGCGGCTTTTCGCCTCGTTACGTACCGCCTGGGAAACCCCGTGTGCGGAGAAAATCAGGATCGCGCCGTCCGGCACTTCACTGATCTGCTCGATGAAAATCGCCCCGCGCTCACGCAGGCTATCCACCACGTAGCGGTTGTGCACCACTTCGTGACGGACATAAATTGGCGCGCCGTAAATAGCCAGCGCGTTTTCTACAATGCTGATAGCGCGGTCTACACCTGCGCAAAAGCCGCGCGGGTTGGCCAACAGGATCTGCATTTTACGCCTCCAGTGCCGGATCGATTTCCAGCACTTCAATATCAAAATGAACGGTATGCCCGGCCAGCGGATGGTTGAAATCGACGGTAATCGAGTCACCGTTAATTTCGCGGATCACGCCAGGCATCTCACTGCCGTCCATTGCGGTAAAGAGCATAATTGCCCCCACTTCAGGCTCGCCCGCGTCCATAAACTCGCGGCGAGAGAAGTATTGAACCAGGTCCGGGCTCGGTACGCCAAACGCGGCATCCGGCTCCAGAGAAAACGTGGTTTTGTCGCCGTCTTTCAGTCCCAGAAGATGCTGCTCCAGCCCTTCAGACAGGGAGCCGTCACCCAGGCGGAATAGCGCTGGCTTACCATTGTTACGCGTTGACTCAGCGGTAGAGCCATCGTCAAGCTTTAAGGTGAAGTGCACCAGCACCGCACTGTTACTCTGTACTGATTTAGACATGCAGGTTTGCTCACTTGTTTTGGGTCACCTGTTTGCCCGGTGGCGCTTACGCTTACCGGGCCTACGAGAGGCTTGTTTTGGGCTACCTGTTTGCCCGGTGGCGCTACGCTTACCGGGCCTACAAGAATCGCGCTATTTTGTAGGCCGGATAAGGCGCTTACGCCGCCATCCGGCATTTTATTACGCCTGCTTTTTCGGCAGGAAACCCTCCAGCACAATCAACGCCGCACCGATACAAATCGCGCTATCGGCCAGGTTAAAGGTGGCGAAATGCCAGTCGCCGACATAGAAGTCGATCATATCGACAACAAAGCCATGCCACAGACGGTCGAACAGGTTGCCCAGCGCACCGCCAATGATTAACGCATAAGCGATGTTGTTCAGCTTTTGCGTCGCCTTCGAGCGATACATCATCACCATCAGGATAACGCAAATACCGATGGCGATACCGGCAAAGAACCAGCGCTGCCAGCCGCCGCTGTCGGCGAGGAAGCTAAACGCCGCACCATAGTTACGCGCGTAGTGCAGATTAAGCGACGAGAACAGCGACACCGTATCCCCCAGAGCAAAGTTCTGGAGGATCAGGTACTTGCTGCCTAAATCGATAATCAGCACGACCACCACCAGCCACAGCCAGCGCAGTCCTGTTGAACAGAGAGGCTTACTCATCAGGCAAACTTACGTTTTTCGCCATCACCGGCGATGTTGCTGACACAGCGGCCGCAGATCTCTGCGTGTTCCGCTACCTTGCCGACATCCGTGGTGTAGTGCCAGCAGCGTGGGCACTTCTCACCTTCGGCTTTACTCAACGCGACTTTCAGCCCTTTGAGCAGTTCGCTCTGCTGCGCATCAGCAGAAGCCTCCGCATAGTCAGCGACTTTCGCGCCAGAGGTCAACAGGACAAATCGTAATTCATCGCCCAGTGCAGTCAGCTTCGCCGCCAGTTCCGGTTCAGCGTACAGGGTGACAGCCGCTTCGAGAGAACCACCGACTTTCTTATCTGCACGCGCCTGCTCGATAACCTTGTTCACTTCGCCACGCACTTTCAGCAGCTCATCCCAGTAAGCGTCATTCATCGCTTCGGTTTCGCCTAAGCCAAACAGACCTTCATACCACTCACCGGTAAAGACGTACTTCTCACGATCGCCTGGCAGATAACCCCAGATTTCATCTGCGGTGAAGGACATGATCGGCGCCATCCAGCGCACCAGCGCTTCTGCGATATGGTACAGCGCGCTCTGGCAACTACGACGCGCCACGCTGTCGGCTTTCGCGGTGTACTGACGGTCTTTGATGATGTCGAGATAGAACGAGCCCATCTCAACGGAGCAGAAGCGCATCAGACGCTGTACCACTTCGTGGAAATCATAGGCTTCGTAGGCTTTCAGGATATCGTCCTGCGCCGCTTTCGCGCAGCCCACCGCCCAGCGATCCAGCACCACCATCTCTTCCGGTTTCACCATATCTTTTACCGGATCAAACCCGTTCAGGTTCGCCAGCAGGAAGCGCGCGGTGTTGCGGATACGACGATAGCTGTCGGCAGCGCGTTTCAGGATCTCGTCGGAAACGGCCATTTCGCCGGTGTAGTCGGTAGACGCCACCCACAGACGCAGAATATCCGCGCCCAGTTTGTTCATCACATCCTGCGGAGAAACGGTGTTACCGATGGATTTGGACATTTTGCGGCCCTGACCATCCACGGTGAAGCCGTGGGTCAGTACCTGACGGTACGGCGCTTTGCCCTTCATCGCAGTGGAGATCATCAGGGAGGACATGAACCAGCCGCGATGCTGGTCGGAACCTTCCAGATACATATCCGCCGCATGACCGGCAAACTCAGGACGCACATCGACCACAGAAGCGTGCGTCGAACCGGAGTCAAACCAGACGTCCAGCGTATCCGGCACTTTCACGTACTGGTCAGCGTCGTCGCCGAGGATCTCTTTCGGATCGAGATCCCACCATGCCTGAATGCCGTCCACTTCAACGCGCTTCGCCACTTCTTCCATCAGTTCGATGGCGCGCGGGTGCAGCTCTTCAGTGTCTTTATGTACGAACAGAGACATCGGCACGCCCCAGGTACGCTGACGAGAAATACACCAGTCAGGACGGTTCGCAACCATTGATTCAATACGTGCCTGACCCCAGTCCGGGATCCACTGTACGCCTTTGATCTCTTTCAGCGACTGCTCGCGCAGGCCTTTCTGATCCATGCTGACGAACCACTGCGGCGTCGCACGGAAGATGATCGGCGTTTTGTGACGCCAGCAGCACGGATAGCTGTGTTGCAGCTTCTCAACGTGTAGCAGCGCGCCTTTTTCACGCAGCAGCGCAACGACGATGTCGTTCGCTTTGAAAACGTTCACGCCATCGAGCGTCGGATACGTGCCTGGCAGGTAAGCGCCGTCCGGTCCGACCGGGTTAGCGGTTTCCAGACCGTATTTTTGACCGATGACATAGTCGTCCGGGCCATGACCAGGCGCGGTATGCACCGCCCCCGTACCGGCATCCAGCGTGACGTGATCGCCGAGGATCGCCGGAACGTCGAAGTCCATAAACGGATGGGTAAAGCGCAACAGCTCCAGCTCCGCGCCTTTTACGGTGCCGAGGATGGTATAGTCAGCCGCGCCAAGGCGCTGCATCACGCTTTCCACCAGGTCTTTCGCCAGAATCAGCGCCTGGCCGTCAATTTGTACCAGGGCGTAATCAAAATCCGGCGCCAGAGAGATCGCGCGGTTCGCAGGTAACGTCCACGGGGTGGTGGTCCAGATAACCAGCGAGATCGGGCCGTTGACGCTGGAAACGCCAAACTTCGCTTTCACCGCATCCTGGTCAGCGGCGTGGAACGCCACGTCGATAGACGGAGACGTTTTGTCATAATATTCAACTTCCGCTTCCGCCAGCGCGGAACGGCAGTCCACGCACCAGTGCACCGGCTTCGCGCCTTTATGCAGATGGCCGTTGCCGATGATTTTACCCAGCGCGCGAATGATGTTGGCTTCAGTTTTGAAGTCCATCGTCAAATACGGATGCGACCAGTCGCCCAGCACGCCCAGACGGATGAAGTCTTTACGCTGGCCGTCAACCTGGGTGGCGGCGTATTCGCGACACTTCGCACGGAATTCCGCAGCCGTGAATTTTTCGCCCGGCTTACCGTATTCCTGCTCGACTTTCAGCTCGATCGGCAGACCGTGGCAGTCCCAGCCCGGAACGTAAGGCGAGTCAAATCCCGCGAGTCCTTTGGACTTCACGATAATGTCTTTCAGAATCTTATTAACCGAGTGACCAATATGAATGCTGCCATTCGCATAAGGAGGGCCATCATGCAGAATGAAGGTTTTTTTGCCTTTTTTGGCCGCACGAATGATGCCGTACAGATCATCATCGGTCCAACGCGCCAGCATTCCCGGTTCACGCTTGGCGAGATCGCCGCGCATCGGGAACCCTGTTTCCGGCAAATTCAGGGTTGATTTATAGTCACTCATCAGATTCTCGGTTCCGTATTTAAAACTCGTATAGGCATTAAGCCGGTTTTGATAGCCCAAAAAAATCGCGGGCAGTTAACTCATCACGCGCAATCTGCGCTTTTAGTTCATCCAGCGATGCGAATCGCTGTTCGTTGCGTATTTTTTTACGCAGTATTACATCTATATGGCGACCATAGAGGTCCATTACAACGTCCAGCAGATGCACTTCTAACTGTTGGCGTACACCTGCCACTGTCGGACGCGTGCCGATATTGGCAACGCCAGGCATGGGTTTATCACCCAGCCCCATCACTTCCACCGCATAAACCCCTTTTACCGGGGAGACCTGACGACGCAGCGGTAAATTCGCCGTCGGGAAACCAATGGTGCGCCCTAACTCATCGCCGTGGACGACACGCCCGGAGATGGTAAATGGATGCCCCAGCAAACTTTCAGCCAGCGGCAGGTTGTCCTCCGCCAGCGCCTGACGCACGGCCGTACTGCTGATTCGTACGCCACCTTCGCAAAAGGTCTGCGTGTTGGTGATGTCAAAACCGTACTCCGCTCCGGCTTTCTGTAATAACAAGAAATCGCCTTCGCGACCAGCGCCAAAACGGAAATCATCACCGACAGCGAGGAACCGCACGCCGAGACGCTTCACCAGCAGATCGCTGATAAAGTTTTGTGCGGTCAGGGCGGCAAAGCGGCGATCGAAGCGTACGCACAGCACGTAGTCCACGCCGCATTCCGCCAGGTAACGCAGTTTTTCCCGCAGGCGGGTCAGGCGCGCAGGGGCCTTTTCCGTAGCGAAGAGTTCCAGCGGCTGCGGTTCGAAAATCATTACCATCACTGGTAAACCCCGCTTGCGCCCTTCTTCCCGCAAGCCCTGCAGCAATGCACGATGGCCACGATGCACACCGTCGAAATTACCAATAGTCAGCACACACCCATGCGGGGCCTGACTGAGATTATGTATGCCGCGTATCAGCTTCATGTCTGGCTCAAAACAGTGAAAATCGTCAGAGTATACCTTGTACAGCGGTCAAGGTTAACCGACGATTGCCCCTGTGAAACATAAAGAAGATTGTTTTCATTGTTATGGGGCAAATCAGAACAAGAAACTGCCCATTCAATGTAATTTTTATCATGGAAAAGCTGTATTCACGACCCGCAAGCTGGTAGAATCCTGCGCCATCACTACGTAACGAGTGCCGCCATATTAACGGCGCTTATTTGCACAAATCCATTGACAAAAGAAGGCTAAAAGGGCATATTCCTCGGCCTTTGAATTGTCCATATAGAACACATTTGGGAGTTGGACCTTGGCTAATATCAAATCAGCTAAGAAGCGCGCCGTTCAGTCTGAAAAGGCTCGTAAGCACAACGCAAGCCGTCGCTCTATGATGCGTACTTTCATCAAGAAAGTATACGCAGCTATCGAAGCTGGCGACAAAGCTGCTGCACTGAAAGCATTTAACGAAATGCAACCGATCGTGGACCGTCAGGCTGCTAAAGGTCTGATCCACAAAAACAAAGCTGCACGTCATAAAGCAAACCTGACTGCACAGATCAACAAACTGGCTTAATCGCCCGCTTGTTATCAGCTTTGTAAAAAAGCCCGCGCAAGCGGGTTTTTTTATGTCTGCCGGATGGCGGGCAAACGCCTTATCCGGCCTGTAGCGCTTACCCTTTGTGGCTAAATAGCGCCGAGTAATCCGCGTGACAAATACGCTGTACGGCCGGGTGCTGAATCATCCTCTCGGCAAAAATGGCGTGGTACTCTTCCATGACGTTTTCCACACGGCCAATCTCAACAATCGACTCATCGGCGTAAAAGTCATGCGCATAGAGCGTCGGCGCGACGAAAATCGCATTGTGGGTAGCGCCAAACGCTTTCATCAGCGCCGCATCATCAAACTCGCCAAGGATTTCGACGTTTAAGCCCTGCGAATTAAACCAGTTTAATAATTTGCGACCGAGCATAGAGCGACGGCCAGGGATCAGCAGCCGACGCTCTTCCAGACACGCCGGGAAGGGTTTTGCAGGCAGCGGTTTCGTACACCAGAAGCTCACGCTGCATTCACCTATCTTCACCGAAAACAGCCCCTCCTGCTGAGTAGAGTCGATTGGGCAATCCGAGATAATCATATCCAGCTTATGCTGGCTAAGCTGCTCAAGCAGCATCTCATGGGTGGATTCAAAACAGCGCAAATGAATTTGTTCGTCGTCAACCACGGCCGCGTCCAGCACATTGCTGACCAGACGTTTTGACAACGCATCCGCCACGCCGACATCAAACAGCAGGTTAGACTCTTTGCGGTAGTTAACGATATCCAGCATTTCCTGGCTTAAGGTAAACATTTTGTCCGCATAGCGAAACACCAGTTCCCCTAATTCACTGGGCTCCAGCCCACGCCCTTTACGCTTGAATAATTTTCCCTGCAAGCGCTCCTCAAGGGCTTTGATCTGACCGGTGATAGTTTGCGGCGTCAGGTAAAGCGCTTCTGCCGCCCCGACAACGGAACCTTCTTTATACACATGCCAAAAATAATAAAGATGGTTGTAGTTAATATGAGACATGCTCACTCCTCTCCCTGATCTGTGTCGCAAGGGGGGCCACATCAGCCCCCCCCTCTCCCCGCTCAGACCACCGGGCTTAAACGTGTACGCAGCCAGCTATAGCCGATCACTGCCGAAAGCAGAGAACCAATCAAAATCCCCAGCTTCGCCCAGTTAATCAGTGCCGGATCTACACTACCAAACGCCAGACTGGCGATGAAAATCGACATCGTAAAACCGATCCCGCACAGAATACCGACCGCCATTATTTGCTGAAAACGTGTTCCTTCCGGCAGCTTCGCCAGTTTGAGACGCAGCGCCAGCCAGCAAAACAGGCTAATCCCCAGCGGTTTACCGATCAGCAACCCGGCAATGATTCCCAGCGGGAGTATTGAGGTCAGCCCGTCAAGCGTTACCCCCTGTAGCGAGACGCCCGCATTGGCGAAGGCGAACAGCGGCAGAATCAGATACGCCACCCACGGGTGCAGCACATGTTCCAGACGCTTCGCCGGAGAACGACCATGCTTCTCCTTCAATGGGATGAAGAAACCGACGATCACCCCGGCAAGAGTGGCATGGACGCCAGATTTCAATACGGCAGTCCACAGCACCACGCCGACCAGGATATAAACCCCTGTTCGTCTGACATCACACAGGTTCAGCACGGCCAGAAGCACAATCGCAAATGCCGCAACTCCCAGCGAGACCATCGAAAGATCGCTGGTGTAGAACAGCGCAATGATCACAATCGCGCCCAGGTCGTCAATAATAGCCAGCGCCATCAGGAATATCTTCAACGCCAGCGGCACCCTGCTGCCCAGCAAGGCCAATACGCCCAGCGCAAAAGCAATATCCGTTGCCGCCGGGATCGCCCAACCTTCGCGCGTAATCGGGTCGGAATAGTTAAAAGCCAGATAGAGCAGCGCCGGAACAATCATACCGCCAATGGCGGCAATCACCGGAAACGCCGCCTGACGTAAACTGGCAAGCGAGCCCTGCATAAGCTCACGCTTGACCTCCAGACCAATCAGCAGGAAAAATACCGCCATTAGCGCGTCGTTGATCCACAGCAGCATATTTTTGTTGATCTCAAGCGCCCCAACCCGTAGCTGAACGGGCGTCTCCAGAAAGGCGTGATACCACCCGCTGGTGAATCCGCTGTTCGCCATCAGCATAGCCAGCACGGCGGCGATAATGAGAATGATGCCCCCGGAGGCATCACTGCTAAAAAAACGATGCAGGTGTTTCACTTTTTATTCTCTCAATATAATCAAACCTCGTGGCGTCTATCTTACCTCGCATGATCTATCGTTAAAATTAGATTATTTATGGTGAAACATTCGGTTTTTACGAAATAAAATCATCACCGCCGACAAACAAAAAAGCCCGGGATTGTGCAATCCCGGGCTTTTTATGCAATGTAACAGCGGTAATTAACGCGTCAAATCATCGAAAAACTTCTTCACGCCGTCGAAGAAACTCTTCGAACGCGGGCTGTTTTTCTCGCCTGTCGGGCCACCGAAGCTTTCTTGCAGATCTTTCAGCAACTGCTTCTGCTTCTCGTTCAGACCTACCGGCGTTTCGACCACAACACGGCACAGCAGATCGCCCTGTGCGCCGCCGCGTACGGATTTCACGCCTCTTCCGCGCATACGGAACAGCTTGCCGGTTTGCGTTTCGTGCGGCACTTTCAACTTCACACGGCCATCCAGCGTCGGGACTTCAATCTCACCACCCAGCGCTGCCATTGCACAGTTAATCGGCACTTCGCAATACAGGTTGTTGCCTTCACGCTCGAAGATCGGGTGCTGCTTCACCTGCACCTGAACGTACAGATCGCCCGCTGGCGCGCCATGCTCGCCCGCTTCACCTTCACCGGAAAGACGAATACGATCGCCTGTGTCCACACCCGCCGGGATTTTAACCGACAGGGTTTTGGTTTTCTCCACGCGGCCATGACCGTGGCATTTGTTGCACGGATCTTTAATCAGCGTACCGCGCCCCTGACAGTGCGGGCAGGTTTGCTGCACGGCGAAGAAGCCCTGACGCATCTGCACCTGACCGGAGCCATGACAGGTTGGACAGGTCTGCGGCTGAGTGCCTGCTTTCGCACCGCTGCCGTGGCAAACGTCGCACTCTTCCAGCGTCGGAATACGGATCTCTTTGGTCACGCCACGTACGGCTTCTTCCAGGGTGAGATCCATGTTGTAACGTAAATCAGCACCACGCGCTGCGCGCTGACGACCACGTCCGCCGCCAAAGATATCGCCGAAAACGTCACCAAAGATATCGCTGAAGTCAGCACCGCCGCCGAAGCCGCCGCCAAATCCACCACCGCCTTGTTCAAACGCAGCGTGCCCGTACTGATCGTATGCCGCACGTTTTTGCGCATCGGTCAGAACTTCGTAGGCTTCCTTGATCTCTTTGAACTTGGCCTCGGCCTCTTTATCACCCTGGTTACGGTCCGGGTGATATTTCATGGCCAGGCGCTTGTACGCCTTTTTGATTTCACGCTCTTCCGCTGTTTTGGAAACGCCTAAAATCTCGTAATAGTCTTGCTTAGCCATCTTGTTTTTATCTGCCCCTAACATGCGTGCACGGGCGGAGAGGAACCCTCTTCGCCCGTGCCAGTATTTTACCCGTTCAAAGGGCGATTATTTTTTGTCTTTCACTTCTTCAAACTCAGCGTCGACAACATCGTCATCTTTCGCGTTGTTTGCAGAAGCGTCAGCGCCGCCAGCCTGCTGCTGTGCATGCTGCTGCTGAGCGATTTCCATCAGTTTCTGGGAAGCCTGCGCCAGTTCCTGCATTTTCGCTTCGATAGCCGCTTTGTCTTCACCTTTCAGCGCCGTTTCCAGCGCGCTCAGTGCAGACTCGATAGCCGTTTTGTCGTCTGCTGGCAGCTGATCGCCCGCTTCTTCAACCTGCTTACGCGTGCTGTGCAGCAGATGGTCGCCCTGGTTACGCGTCTGAACCAGCTCTTCGAACTTACGGTCAGATTCTGCGTTCGCTTCAGCATCGCGAACCATTTTCTGAATTTCGTCCTCGTTCAGACCAGAAGAAGCCTTGATGGTGATCTTCTGCTCTTTACCGCTGTTTTTGTCTTTCGCGGAAACGTGCAGGATACCGTCAGCATCGATATCAAAGGTGACTTCGATCTGCGGCATACCGCGCGGCGCCGGGTTGATGCCATCCAGGTTGAACTGACCCAGAGATTTGTTATCAGACGCGCGTTTACGCTCACCCTGCAACACATGGATGGTTACCGCAGACTGGTTGTCTTCCGCGGTAGAGAACACCTGGCTGTGCTTGGTCGGGATAGTGGTGTTTTTGCTGATCAGCGCCGTCATTACGCCGCCCATGGTTTCGATACCCAGAGACAGCGGGGTAACGTCCAGCAGCAGAACGTCTTTCACATCACCGGTCAGTACGCCGCCCTGCACCGCTGCGCCAATAGCAACAGCTTCGTCCGGGTTAACGTCTTTACGCGGTTCTTTACCAAAGAACTCCGCCACTTTTTTCTGCACCATCGGCATACGCGTCTGACCACCAACGAGGATAACGTCGTTGATATCAGATACGGACAGGCCAGCATCCTGCAACGCGACTTTCAGCGGCTCGATGGAACGGTTCACCAGGTCTTCGACCAGGCTTTCCAGTTTCGCGCGAGTCACTTTGATGTTCATGTGCTTCGGACCGGTGGCATCTGCGGTGATGTACGGCAGGTTCACGTCGGTCTGCTGTGCGGAAGAAAGCTCGATTTTCGCTTTTTCTGCCGCTTCTTTCAGACGCTGCATCGCCAGCGGGTCGTTACGCAGGTCAATGCCCTGATCTTTCTTAAATTCTTCAACCAGGTAGTTGATCATACGGCTGTCGAAGTCTTCACCACCCAAGTGGGTATCACCGTTGGTTGCCAGAACTTCGAAGGTTTTTTCGCCGTCAACTTCGTCAATTTCGATAATAGAGATATCGAAAGTACCACCACCGAGGTCGTAAACCGCGATAGTACGGTTGCCGACTTCTTTATCCAGACCATAAGCCAGCGCGGCGGCGGTCGGTTCGTTGATGATACGTTTTACTTCCAGACCTGCGATACGACCGGCATCTTTCGTTGCCTGACGCTGAGCATCGTTGAAGTAAGCAGGCACGGTGATAACAGCTTCAGTTACCGGTTCGCCCAGGTAATCTTCTGCGGTTTTCTTCATTTTTTTCAGCACTTCAGCAGAGATCTGCGGCGGTGCCATTTTCTGACCTTTCACATCAAGCCATGCGTCGCCGTTATCGGCGCCGATGATTTTGTACGGCATGATGGAAACGTCACGCTGAACTTCTTCGTCCTGGAAGCGGCGGCCAATCAGGCGTTTAATCGCAAACAGGGTGTTTTGCGGGTTTGTCACTGCCTGACGTTTAGCCGGCTGACCAACCAGAGTTTCACCATCCTGGGTATAAGCAATGATAGAAGGCGTGGTGCGATCGCCCTCGGCGTTCTCCAGCACACGTGCAGTTGTGCCATCCATAATCGCTACACAAGAGTTGGTAGTACCCAGGTCGATACCAATAATTTTACCCATCTAAACGTCTCCACTAAAAATTCGGTCATCATGTGGTTGTGAATCTGTAATAAGGGCGAAACGTGCGGTTTCAACTACCCTGAATCGTTTTTTTTCAGACTCACTCACTGCGGTTGACTACAAGATGGGGTCGTAACCCACGTCATCAAGGGGGGCATGAAAAATTTTTTTTGCGAAAAACGATAATTTTCTTCACCGGGCATATGGAAAACACCTCTGCCGGCGCAACGGTTAAGCCTTTTTCTTCCGTGATCGTCATCACAAGGGGAAATATTTCATTTTCCCCCTATTAGATCATAGACAGCCTCTATTCCCCTGATTATCATGCCGCGCCCCGAATACGGTATCGGTTGTTCGGGGAAACTATTTCACCATTCGATTAATGATGATTTTGAGGAATTATGGGCAACACTAAGTTGGCTAACCCGGCTCCGCTGGGCCTGATGGGCTTCGGCATGACCACCATTCTGCTTAACCTGCACAACGCGGGTTTCTTCGCTTTAGACGGCATTATTCTGGCGATGGGCATTTTCTACGGCGGTATCGCGCAAATTTTTGCTGGCCTGCTGGAATATAAAAAAGGCAACACCTTCGGCTTAACCGCATTTACCTCTTACGGTTCTTTCTGGCTGACGCTGGTCGCGATCCTGTTAATGCCGAAAATGGGTCTGACAGAAGCGCCGAACGCGCAGTTCCTGGGCGCCTACCTGGGGCTGTGGGGCGTGTTCACACTGTTCATGTTCTTTGGCACGCTGAAAGCCGCTCGCGCGCTACAGTTTGTCTTCCTGAGCCTGACCGTACTGTTCGCCCTGCTGGCCTTCGGCAACATCGCGGGTAATGAAGCGGTGATCCACGTTGCGGGTTGGATTGGCTTAGTGTGTGGCGCCAGCGCCATTTACCTGGCGATGGGCGAAGTGCTGAACGAACAGTTTGGCCGCACCATCCTGCCAATCGGTGAAGCGCACTAATCTTCCGTTATCCCCCCGACCGGGGGGATAATTTTTACAGCTGTTGTAATTCTGCCTGCACATCCGCATCGCGATAATAAATATCCTGTCGCAACCAGACGCCCAACCCCAGCCCCACCAGTGACAACGCCAGCACATACCAGGCCGGCGCCATTGGCGACACGCCCATCAACATGGTGACCGCAATTGGCGTCAGGCCGCCAAAAATGGCATACGAGACGTTGTAAGAAAAAGAGATGCCGGTGAAACGCACTTCCGCCGGGAAGGCTCGCACCATTACGTACGGCACCGCGCCAACAACACCAACACACAGCCCCACCAGCCCGTATAATAAAAACAACTGCTCGGGATGCGCGCCAGACAAGTGATAGAAGATCCAGCTTGAGCAGGCCAGCAGAAAACTACCTACAATAAAGGTTTTGCTGGCGCCAACCCGATCGACAATGAACCCTGCCAGCAGGCATCCCACGCACAGCATAATGGTCGCCACGCTATTTGCCTGTAAAGTTAACGCGGGCGCAAACCCGTACTGCTTTTGCAACCAGACCGGCGACATCAAAATCACGACGACAATGCCGGCCGATAACAACCAGGTCAGCAGCATCGAAATCGCCACCGCTTTTTTATGTTTCACCACTACCGCTTTGACGGGCAATTCCTGCGCGAGCGTTTTGCGCTGCTGCATTTCAAGGAAGATGGGCGTTTCCTGCAACCAACGACGTAAATACATCGCAATCAGACCAAATACGCCGCCGAGCAGGAAGGGAATACGCCAGCCATAATCATGCACCGCCTGCTGGGTCATACTGGTATTCACCAGCGTCGCCACGACAGAGCCAAGCAGGATACCGACCGTCAGTCCCGCAGTCAGCGTGCCGCAGGCGATGCCGATACGGCGCTCCGGCACATGTTCAGCCACAAACACCCACGCTCCCGGCACTTCGCCGCCAATCGCTGCGCCTTGCAAAATACGCATCAGCAGCAATAACAACGGCGCAAGGATGCCCATTGAGGCGTAAGTCGGCAGCAAGCCAATCGCCAGCGTTGGAACAGCCATCAATAGAATACTCAGGGTGAACATCTTCTTGCGCCCTACCAGATCGCCAAAGTGCGCCATGATAATGCCGCCCAGCGGGCGCGCCAGATAACCGGCGGCGAAGATCCCAAACGTCTGAACCTGACGAAGCCACTCAGGAATATCGGCGGGGAAAAATAGTTCGCCCACAACCGCTGCGAAGAAAACAAAGATGATGAAGTCGTAAAACTCGAGCGCGCCGCCGAGAGCGGCAAGTGAAAGAGTCTTATAATCCTGGCGATTCAGAGGTCGTGTGTGTCGTGACATAGCAAACCATGAGTCAGTGGAGTTATTGAGGGCGCTTATCGATATGTGTAAATCAAAAATTACTATATCGTAAACAATTCAATACTCCACCACCTGCGTAATTTATGTCACAGAAAGGCCAACTTCAGGCGTTTATGTCGCGTCTGGCATTTTTCGGGCGGAAAGATGCTACCACTTCCGCTGCGGTTTCCACATAAGGCCCTTCAAGCAACTGTACACAATACGGTACGCTTGCGAAAATTCCCGGCACAACAACCTTACCCTCGGCATCTTTCACCCCTTCCAGGGTCTCTTTGATGGATTTTGGCTGCCCCGGTAAGTTCAGGATCAGCGCCTGCTTGCGGATCACGCCAACCTGGCGGGAAAGGATCGCCGTAGGAACAAAGTGCAGGCTGATCTGGCGCATCTGCTCGCCAAAGCCGGGCATTTCTCTGTCGGCGACGGCCAGAGTCGCGTCAGGCGTGACATCACGACGCGCTGGCCCCGTACCGCCCGTCGTCAGTACCAGGTGACAGCTCATTTCATCCACCAGCTCACACAGCGTTTGCTCAATGATCGCCTGCTCATCCGGGATCAGTCGGGTTTGCACGTCAAAAGGGGTAGTCAGCGCGGAGGCCAGCCACTCTTCAAGAGCAGGAATGCCTTTATCCTGGTATACGCCGCTGGACGCGCGGTCAGAAATGGAAACTAAACCAATACGTAAGGTGTTCATGATTATTCCGTCTAAACAGTCTCGTTAAACAGAATGATACACTGCAAAGGGAAGGACAGACAGGTTTCAGAAGAGGTAGCGTGACCAGAAACCTGTCTGGTCACGCCGAATGATTACAGCAGATCGCCGATCATTTTTTCCAGTTTTTCCTGGTCAATAGCAAACTTACGGATACCGTCCGCCAGTTTGTCTACCGCCATCGGGTCCTGGTTGTGCTGCCACAGGAACTCAGACTCGGTGATGCGTTCTGGACGCGCTTTCACTTCGCCAGAGAAGGACAGTTTACGTTCGATAGCGCCTTCGCTTTCCGCCAGCTCTTTCAGCAGCGCCGGAGCGATGGTCAGACGATCGCAACCCGCCAGCTCCAGAATCTCACCGACGTTGCGGAAGCTCGCACCCATCACCACTGTCTCATAACCGTGCTGTTTGTAGTATTCGTAGATTTCCGTAACGGAAACCACGCCCGGATCTTCTGCCGGAGCGTACTCTTTCTTGTCGGTATTGGCTTTGTACCAGTCAAGAATACGACCCACGAACGGAGAGATCAGGTATACGCCCGCTTCCGCACAAGCACGCGCCTGCGCGAAGGAGAACAGCAGAGTCAGGTTACAGTTGATACCTTCCTTTTCCAGCTGTTCAGCAGCACGAATCCCCTGCCAGGTAGACGCCAGTTTGATCAGGATGCGATCGTTGCTGATGCCCGCGTCGTTGTAGAGCTTGATGATGCGTTTTGCTTTGGCGATAGACGCGTCGGTGTCGTAGGACAGACGAGCGTCAACTTCGGTGGAGATACGGCCCGGAACCAGTTTCAGGATCTCCAGACCAATGTTCACCGCCAGCTTGTCGGCCGCGTCAACAATCTGCTGCGCGCGATCGCTGCTCTGCTGTTTCGCCCAGGCAACGGCATCGTCAATCAGCTTACGGTATTCCGGGATCTGTGCTGCGTTAAGAATGAGAGAAGGGTTGGTTGTGGCATCCTGCGGCTGGTACAGCTTCATTGCCGCGATGTCTCCGGTGTCGGCCACCACGGTGGTGAACTGACGAAGGGAGGTCAATTTGTCCGTCATGATAGTGTTTCTCTTTAAACAGCTTGTTAGGGGGATGTAACCGGTCTGCCTTGATGATAACACGACGCACTCACAGCGCAACCGCAGACAATGCGGTTATCCCACTCCCCTCTTTGTTTGCCCCTTTTCGGCCCCTCGCCAGGGCGGCGCGCAATTAAAGGATATTGCCATATAGTATGGTAGACTCCCCCCATTCAATAGCCTGACAGGGTCTATACTGTTCGTGAATTGGTAACGCTTACACTGGAACCCAAAAGCGTACCGGCATCAACAAGAGGGATGTTAATGCCTGATTTCTTCGCCTTTATTAATGAAATACTCTGGGGATCGGTAATGATCTACCTCCTGCTTGGTGCAGGTTTTTGGTTTACTTACCGTACCGGATTCGTTCAGTTTCGCTATATCCGCCAGTTTGGCAAAAGTCTTAAAAACAGCATACATCCCCAGCCGGGCGGGCTAACGTCATTTCAGGCGCTGTGTACCAGCCTTGCCGCGCGTATTGGCAGCGGTAACCTGGCAGGCGTTGCGTTGGCTATCGCCGCAGGCGGGCCAGGCGCCGTATTCTGGATGTGGGTATCTGCGCTTATCGGCATGGCGACCTCGTTTGCCGAATGCTCTCTGGCCCAGCTCTACAAAGAGCGCGACAGCACAGGACAGTATCGCGGCGGCCCGGCATGGTATATGGCGCGTGGTCTGGGTATGCGCTGGATGGGCGTTCTCTTCGCGATTTTCTTACTCATTGCGTATGGTCTGATTTTTAATAGCGTACAGGCGAACTCCGTCTCGCGGGCGCTCGCTTTTGCCTTTGACATACCGCCCATTATCTCCGGTATCGTGCTGGCGCTGGCGGCCTTTTTTGTCATCGTTCGCGGCATTAAAGATGTCGCAAAACTCATGCAATGGTTCGTCCCTGCGATGGCCCTTCTGTGGACGCTCACCGGTTTAGTGATTTGCCTCTGGCACATCGAACAGCTGCCCGACATTATCGCGTCGATTGTGAAAAGCGCATTCGGCTGGCAGGAAGCCACTGCCGGGGCGGCCGGATATACGCTCAGCCAGGCGATTACCAGCGGTTTCCAGCGCGGCATGTTCTCCAACGAAGCGGGAATGGGTTCTGCGCCTAACATTGCGGCCGCCGCCTCATCCTGGCCGCCGCACCCTGCCGCGCAGGGAATTGTGCAGATGATCGGCGTCTTTACCGATACCATTATTATCTGCACCGCCAGCGCGATGATTATTCTGCTGGCAGGCAATGGCGCCTCGCATATGCCAACGGAAGGCATCCAGCTGGTGCAACAGGCAATGATTTCACTGACCGGCGAATGGGGCGCAAGCCTTGTCGCGTTTATTGTGGTGTTGTTCGCCTTCAGCTCAATTGTCGCCAACTACGTTTACGCCGAAAATAACCTGATTTTTCTGCGTCTGGACAGTCTGCGAATGCGCTGGGCGCTGCGTATTGTCACCGTCGGGATGGTCGTGGCGGGCACGTTACTCAGCTTTCCGCTCGTCTGGCAGTTGGCCGACATTATTATGGCCTGTATGGCCATCACCAACCTGACGGCGATTCTGCTGCTCTCGCCGGTGGTGCATACGATCGCCAGCGACTATCTGCGACAGCGTAAGCTCGGCGTACAACCCGTGTTCGACCCGTTCCGCTACCCTGAAATTGAGCAGCAACTGGCGCCGGATACATGGGATGAATTGCCGCGTCACTAGCGCGGCAATCACAACCATCGATCAAATCGGTCGGTTTTTTTGCTAAAGTCGCAGTAAATCTCCTGCAAGGACTGGATATGCTGATTCTGATTTCACCTGCAAAAACGCTCGATTACCAAAGCCCGCTGGTCACGACGCGCTATACGCGGCCTGAACTGCTGGATTACTCACAGCAGTTGATCCACGAGGCGCGCAAGCTCTCGGCGCCGCAGATTGGCAAGCTGATGGGCATTAGCGACAAACTGGCCGATCTGAATGCCACCCGTTTTCATGACTGGCAGCCTGACTTCTCCCCTGAAAACGCCCGCCAGGCGATTCTGGCGTTTAAAGGCGACGTCTATACCGGACTACAGGCGGAAACGTTCAGCGAAGCCGATTTTGATTTCGCGCAGCAGCATTTGCGTATGCTTTCCGGGTTGTACGGCGTCCTGCGTCCGCTGGATCTGATGCAGCCTTACCGTCTGGAGATGGGCATTCGCCTTGAGAACGCCAAAGGGAAAGACCTTTATCAGTTCTGGGGCGATGTGATTACCGATAAGCTGAACGAAGCGCTGGCTGCGCAAGGCGATAAAATCGTCATCAACCTGGCCTCGGATGAATATTATAAATCCGTGAAGCCGAAGCAGCTGAATGCGGAGATTATCAAGCCTGTGTTCCTTGATGAGAAAAACGGCAAATTCAAAGTTATCAGCTTCTACGCCAAAAAAGCGCGCGGCCTGATGAGCCGTTACATCATTGAAAACCGGCTGACGAAGCCGGAACAGCTCACCGCATTTAACAGCGAAGGCTATTTCTATGATGAGCAAGCGTCAGGAAAAGGCGAGCTGGTGTTTAAACGCCACGAGCAAAACTGATGCCCTGAAGCGCAGGCCGGATAAGACGCCTTTTGTCGCTATCCGGCGCTAAAATCGCATAACTGCCTGATAGCGCTATGCTTATCAGGCTTGCGTACTTAATGGCGGTGGTCGTCGCGGCGATCATCATGACGATGCTCGTCATGCTTATTATGATGCGGTTGCGGACGTGGTCCATGCGGCTGCCAGCGGTTTTCTCGCCACTCATAATGCTTCTGCCACCAGCCGTGGTCGCGCCAGTGACCGCCATCCCAGTAATTACCGTGGTTATCGCGATCGCCAATCTGAAGTTTAACTGCCGGTACGAGAGTAATTTCGGCAGCCTGTGCTGCGAGGGGAGCCACCAGCATCATGGAAAGTGCAAGAAGCACGGGTTTCAACTTGTTCATGAGGTACTCCTTTTTACCATTGCCCGATTTGGGTCGATGAAAGGAGATTACTTGATGAGAACGCGGGTTGTTATTCTCTGCAATCCTAATCTCTAAGTTACCGCATTTATTGAGAATTACTCCTTTTTACCTGCTAAATTTCTCCTTATTTTCTCCATAAAAAAGCCGGATGGCGGCTAACGCCTTATCCGGCCTACAATAGCTACAATAGCCCCGAAGCGCCACCGGGCACAACCGTTAGCCGCGTGTCATCATCAGCTTACGCAATTCGGCAAAATCGGCAGGCAGATTATGCGAGAGCAGCGGCAGATCGGCACGATCCGCCAGCTCTTTTGGCAGATCCAATGTTTCACCAAGAATCGCCTCCACACTCTCTTTGAATTTCGCCGGATGCGCAGTCCCGAGGAACAAGCCATACTCCCCCGGGTGCAGTTGATCACGCAGCGCGCGGTACGCCACGGCAGCGTGCGGTTCAGAGGTATAACCTGCCGCTTTCAGTTCGCGCATGGTCTCCTGCGTCGTCTCATCGTCAACCGCAGCGTAGCCCAGCTCCGTCAGACGCCAGATTTTACGGCGGAACAGCTCTTCCACGCGCGGCCAGTTATTGGGCTGGCTGACATCCATCGCGTTCGACAAGGTAGCCTGCGTCGCTTTCGGCGACCACTGCCCCTCTTTCAGGAAGCGCGGCACCGTATCGTTGACGTTAGTGGCGGCGATAAAGCGTTTCACCGGCAGGCCGAGCGACTTCGCCAGCAGCCCCGCCGTCAGGTCGCCAAAGTTACCGCTGGGCACGGAGATCACTAACTGATTACGCGCGTCCTGCTGCAGTTGAGCGACCGCTTCAAAGTAATAGCAAATCTGCGCCAGCAGACGGCTGATGTTGATGGAGTTCGCCGAATTCAGCCCCAGCGCCGCCTTCAGTTCTTCATCATCAAACGCCTGTTTTACCAGCGCCTGGCAGGCATCGAAATCACCGTCAATCGCAACCGTTTCGATGTTGCCGCCCAGCGTACAGAACAGTTTTTCCTGCAACGGGCTGATCTTGCCGCGTGGGTAGAGGATCACGACGCGTACATTTTTCAGACCGTAGAATGCGTGAGCAACTGCCGCGCCGGTATCGCCAGAGGTCGCCGTCAGGATAGTCACCGGTTTGTCGCCGCTGATGTGCGTCAGCATTTGCGCCATAAAGCGACCGCCAAAATCCTTAAAGGCCAGCGTCGGGCCGTGGAACAACTCCAGGCACCCGACATCGCCTTCCACCTGACGCACCGGCGCCGGAAAAGCGAATGCCTCGCGGACGCGCTCTTCTAAGATTTCCTGCGGGATCTCATCCCCGATAAACGCGGAAAGGATCTTTGCGCTACGACTCACAAAGTCCTGATTCAGCATCTCATCAACTTCAGTCAGGCTAAATTCCGGCAGGTCGTGCGGGAAAAAGAGCCCCTGATTCTTGCCAAGCCCCTGCGTAACGGCCTGCGCAAAGCTGACCTGCTCATTATGATCTTTCAGATTGTAGAGTTTCATTGTTTATCCCAGTACTCGTGCGCCCGCCGTATCCAGCTGACAAATATGAACAAAGCCTTCCTGATTTTGCAGGTAATTTTTACCCAGCCAGTCTGCTACACGCTGCGCCGTATCCGGCTTATCACAGAGCGCGAAGAGCGTCGGCCCGGACCCGGAAATACCGCTGGCCAGCGCGCCAATTTCCGCGACCGCCTGACGTGCCTGGCTGAAGCCCGGCAGCAGACGAGCGCGGTACGGTTCGGCAATCACATCCTTCATCAGCTTCGCAGCAAGCTGCGGCTGACGGGAATAGCAGGCATGGATAAACCCGGCCAGATGCCGCCCGTGGGCGATACAGTCCTGACGGCGATACTGCGCGGGTAAAATCGCCCGCGCTTCAGCCGTCGAAACGTTAATCCCCGGATAGGCCAGTACCCACAGCCACTCATCAAATCCTGGCACCTGCTGGCTGATAATGCCGTTTTCTTCGATCATCAACTGCATGCCGCCGAGAAAGCACGGCGCGACGTTATCGTAATGAATGCTGCCAGAGATACGCCCTTCCAGTTCCCCCATGATCGCCAGCAGACGCGTGTCGTTCAGCGGTTTGCCACAGAACTCATTCATCGCCACCAGCGCGGCGACCACGGAACAGGCGCTGGACCCTAACCCGGAACCAATCGGCATGTTCTTTTCCAGCGTCATCGCCACCGGTATCTGTTTACCCAACTCCTGGCAAAAACGCTCCCAGCACTGATAAACGATATTTTCACGCGGCGCTGACGGCAGCTTGTCGGCAAAACGCCCTAAATTATTCAGCGTGAAGCTTTCTGCCGCATCCACCGAGACCACATCGCCCAGCAGTGAGCCATCAACCGGCGTGACGGCCGCCCCAAGCACATCAAATCCGACGCTCATATTGGCACTGGAAGCCGGAGCATAGACTTTCACCATTTTAGACTCCTAACTTCCATGAAAGGGTACGCAGCAGATCGGCAAAAACACCCGCCGCCGTCACATCGTTCCCCGCACCGTAACCGCGCAGAACCAGCGGCAGCGGTTGATAATAATGACTGTAAAACGCCAGCGCGTTCTCCCCGTTTTTCACTTTAAACAGCGGATCGTTGCCGTCAACCTCGGCGATCTTCACGCGACACACGCCGTCGTCTTCAATGTTGCCAACATAGCGCAATACTTTGCCTTCATCACGGGCTTTCGCCACGCGGGCGGCAAACTCGTCGTCAAGCTGCGACAGATTGGTCATAAACGTGGCGACATCGCCGGAATCGTCGAAACCTTCCGGCAGCACCGGCTCAATCACGATATCGGACAGTTCCAGCTCACGTCCCGTTTCACGAGCGAGGATCAGCAATTTGCGCGCCACATCCATCCCGGAAAGATCGTCACGCGGATCGGGTTCGGTATAGCCCAACTCGCGCGCCATCGTGGTCGCGGCCGAAAGGCTCATGCCTTCATCCAGCTTGCCGAAAATAAAAGAGAGCGATCCAGACAGGATGCCGGAGAAGTGTTGCAGTTCGTCACCCGCGTTCAGCAGGTTTTGCAGGTTCTCGATAACCGGCAAGCCCGCGCCTACGTTGGTGTCGTACAGGAACTTACGTCGGGATTTCGCCGCGGCAAAACGCAGTTGATGGTAGTAATCCATCGACGACGTGTTGGCTTTTTTGTTCGGCGTTACCACATGGAAGCCTTCACGCAGGAAGTCGGCGTATTGATCCGCCACCGCCTGGCTGGAGGTACAGTCAACAATGACCGGGTTAAGCAGGTGGTACTCTTTCACCAGGCGAATTAAGCGCCCTAAATTAAACGGTTCTTTCGCTTCCGCCAGTTCCGCCTGCCAGTTATCCAGGTTCAGGCCATGCACATTGGTCAACAGCGCTTTCGAATTCGCCACGCCGCAGACGCGCAGGTCGATATGCTTGTTTTTCAACCAGGACTGCTGACGTTTAAGCTGCTCAAGTAACGCGCCGCCAACGCCGCCAACGCCGATAACGAACACTTCAATCACCTGATCGGTATTGAACAGCATCTGGTGGGTAACACGTACGCCCGTTGTGACGTCATCGTTATTCACGACCACCGAAATCGATCGTTCGGACGAGCCCTGCGCAATCGCGACAATATTGATATTCGCGCGCGCCAGCGCCGCAAAGAACTTCGCCGAGATGCCGCGCAGCGTGCGCATACCGTCGCCAACCACCGAGATGATCGCCAGACGTTCAGTCACCGCCAGCGGTTCCAGCAACCCTTCTTTCAGTTCCAGGTAGAACTCATCCTGCATTGCACGCTGGGCCCGCGCGCAGTCGCCCTGCGGTACGCAGAAACTGATGCTGTATTCAGAAGAGGATTGCGTGATCAGCACCACGGAGATCCCCGCGCGGGACATTGCCGCGAAGACGCGCGCCGCCATCCCGATCATCCCTTTCATTCCTGGGCCGGAAACGCTGAACATCGCCATATTGTTCAGGTTCGAGATCCCTTTCACCGGCAGTTCGTCTTCATCCACGCTGGCGCCGATCAGCGTACCAGGGGCCTGCGGGTTTCCGGTGTTTTTAATCAGGCATGGGATTTGGAACTGGGCAATGGGGGTGATGGTGCGAGGATGAAGGACTTTGGCGCCGAAGTAAGAAAGCTCCATCGCCTCCTGATAGGACATCGACTTCAGCAACCTGGCGTCCGGCACCTGGCGCGGGTCACAGGTATACACGCCGTCAACGTCAGTCCAGATCTCACAACAGTCGGCGCGTAAGCAGGCAGCCAACACCGCAGCGGAGTAATCAGAACCGTTGCGGCCCAGCACGACCAGCTCGCCTTTTTCGTTACCGGCGGTGAAACCTGCCATCAGCACCATGTGGTCAGCCGGAATGCGGCCCGCCGCGATACGGCGCGTAGATTCGGCGATATCAACGGTCGATTCGAGGTAATGCCCGACCGCCAATAATTTTTCGACCGGATCGATAACCGTCACGCCATGACCGCGCGCTTCCAGCAGGCCAGCCATGATCGCGATCGACATCTTCTCGCCACGACAGATCAGCGCAGCATTGATGCTATCCGGGCACTGGCCCAGCAGGCTGATTCCGTGCAGGATATGTTTGATTTGCGCAAATTCTTGTTCAACGAAAACTTTCAACTGCGCCAGCGGGAACCCCGGCTGAGCGGCTGCAAGACCCGTAAGAAGTTCGGAAAAAATACGTTCGGCATCGCTGATATTCGGTAAAGCATCCTGACCGCTGATGGTCTTTTCAATCATCGCCACCAGATGGTTAGTAATTTTGGCGGGGGCAGAGAGAACAGTCGCTACCTGCCCCTGCCTGGCATTGCTTTCCAGAATATCGGCAACACGCAGAAAGCGCTCTGCATTTGCCACTGATGTACCGCCGAACTTCAACACTCGCATGGTTGTTACCTCGTTACCTTTGGTCGAAAAAAAAGCCCGCACTGTTCAGGTGCGGGCTTTTTTCTGTGTTTCCTGTACGCGTCAGCCCGCACCGTTACCTGTGGTAATGGTGATGGTTGTGGTAATGGTGGTGCTGATGCGATTCATGGATGTTGTGTACTCTGTAATTATTATCTGTCTGTCTTGTATCTTTAAAGGGTTAAAGTATCTCGTGACCTAAGTCAATAAATTTTTAATTTGATCACATTCCGCAACATGTTCACGAGCTGCTGCTTGCGCATTTATTTTCAACCAATACGGAATGAAGCAACCTCTTGAAACCAGATTTAAAATCTTACATTAAGTAATTTAACAAGATTTTATTTTGTTATATTTTTCTCAATATCATGCAATAAACGGTGCAGCATGGCCGTGTCGCGTTGCCCTGACAGCCCCAGTCGTTGTTGCAGCCAGTCCGCCAGTTTGATGTCATCAGCAACATCCAGCGTCGCCAGTAACTGCGAAACGCGTGTGCGTAACGCCTGCAATTGAGGTGCGTCAGTCACCTCTGTTTGTTTCGCCAGTTGTTGCATTAAGCCTGCTAATTGATAGCAATACACCATTACCGCCTGCCCTAAATTGAGTGAAGGATAATCAGCAACCATTGGCACGCCGGTTAAAACGTCTGCCAGCGCCAGTTCTTCATTCGTCAGGCCCGAATCTTCCCGGCCAAAAACCAGCGCCGCATGGTTCATCCACTGCGATTTTTCCTGTAACAGCGGCAGCAGTTCTGCGGGCGTTGCGTAGTAGTGGAACTTCGCGCGACTGCGGGCCGTGGTGGCGACAGTGAAATCAACATCGTGCAGCGCTTCCGCCAGCGTTGGATAAACACTAATATTATCAATAATATCAGCGGAACCATGTGCGACCCAACGGGTCGCCGGCTCCAGGTGCGCCTGGCTGTCGACAATACGCATATCGCCAAAACCCATCGTCTTCATTGCCCGTGCCGCCGCGCCAATATTTTCCGCTC
The DNA here is from genome assembly GCF_000018045.1 of Citrobacter koseri ATCC BAA-895. Lineage (NCBI taxonomy): Bacteria > Pseudomonadati > Pseudomonadota > Gammaproteobacteria > Enterobacterales > Enterobacteriaceae > Citrobacter > Citrobacter koseri. Next base: position 3,157,992 of record NC_009792.1, read on the forward strand.
TGGCAGGCGCGACCAGAATAATTGTTACACGCATTTCGATTCTCTTTTTGACCAGCCGCTGGCAATAATGTGACCAATGTCAACATATTACGCAGCACGAATTTACAATTTTTTAACGAAAATCATTGAAAAACCATTTCACATTCAGTAAAAGGCACTAAACTATTTCTTATCTTTACTATTGCGTTTTATGTTAAGAAATACTACATATCCTTCTGTTTATTTAGGATAATTTAATTTAGAATGAATCACACCTATTGGATTCATTACATTTATTAGTTGGCATGCGCAACTAGTTGGATTATTGCAAATTTGTGATGAACGCTAGCATTTGGATACGATGATTTCATCAAACTGTTAACGTGCTACAATTGAACTTGATATATGTCAACGAAGCGTAGTTTTATTGGGTGTCCGGTACGTCTTAGCCTGTTATGTTGCTGTTAAAATGGTTAGGATGACAGCCGTTTTTGACACTGTCGGGTCCAAAGGGAAAGTACCCACGACCAAGCTAATGATGTTGTTGACGTTGATGGAAAGTGCATCAAGAACGCAATTACGTACTTTAGTCATGTTACGCCGATCATGTTAATTTGCGACATGCATCAGGCAGGTCAGGGACTTTTGTACTTCCTGTTTCGATTTAGTTGGCAATTTAGGTAGCAAACATGCAGACCCCGCACATTCTTATCGTTGAAGACGAGTTGGTAACACGCAACACGTTGAAAAGTATTTTCGAAGCGGAAGGCTATGATGTATTCGAAGCGACAGATGGCGCGGAAATGCATCAGATCCTCTCTGAATATGACATCAACCTGGTGATCATGGATATCAACCTGCCAGGGAAAAACGGTCTTCTGTTAGCGCGTGAACTGCGCGAACAGGCTAACGTTGCGTTGATGTTCCTGACTGGCCGCGATAACGAAGTCGATAAAATCCTCGGCCTCGAAATCGGCGCAGACGATTACATCACCAAGCCGTTTAACCCACGCGAACTGACTATCCGTGCGCGCAACCTGCTGTCCCGTACCATGAATCTGGGTACGGTCAGTGAAGAGCGCCGTAGCGTCGAAAGCTACAAGTTCAACGGTTGGGAACTCGACATCAACAGCCGTTCTTTGATCGGCCCAGATGGTGAGCAGTACAAACTGCCACGCAGCGAATTCCGCGCCATGCTTCACTTCTGCGAGAACCCGGGCAAGATCCAGTCTCGTGCAGAACTGCTGAAGAAAATGACCGGTCGCGAGCTGAAGCCGCATGACCGTACTGTTGACGTGACTATCCGTCGTATTCGTAAGCATTTCGAATCCACGCCGGATACCCCGGAAATCATCGCGACCATTCACGGTGAAGGTTACCGTTTCTGCGGTGATCTACAGGACTAATCGGTTACCACCGGCAGCAAAAACGGCGCAAAACGCGCCGTTTTTTATTGTCTGTCAATGGCTTATCCGGCCTGAACGGGAATCACTTCCAGAGACGCGTCAGGAACGTTACCGCCACGGCATAACGGGCACCGCGCTTATGGCATTTTTTGGCGACCCTTCAACGACCTTGTCAGAATAGGCCAGATACGCCAGCGTATTGCGTTTGGCATCATAAAAACGCACGACCTGTAATTTTTTAAACACCAGCGACGTGCGCTTCTGGAAAACGACATCCCCTTGCGCTTTCCCGTTCTTAATTTTATCGCTCAGCTCAATCGGCCCTACCTGCTGACAGGAGATCGCCGCGTCGGAGGTATCTTCGGCCAGTCCCAGACCGCCTTTAATCCCCCCCGTTTTCGCCCGACTTACATAGCACGTCACATTTTTGACGTCGGGATCGTCAAACGCTTCGACGACGATTTTATGGTCAGGCCCAAACATTTTAAATACGGTATCGACGGAACCCACCTGTTCTGCATGCGCAAACTGCCCCAGCATCAACAGAATTGAGGAAAGTATTAAGCTCTTGTATTTCATATTGTTACCATTCATAAAAGTTACACTGCGCAATTATTCGACACGTCTGGATAAACTGTTTACAGATCACAGGATTAGAATAATCATGCTTTAGTGTGCCCCAAAAAAGCACAGATGAGCAAAAAAAACACCGAATGCTAAAACAGCAAAAAATGCTATTATCCACTTACCTGATGTCAGGTGCTCGTTGTGGAAAGGATGAGGATATTTTATGGATCAGGCTGGCATTATTCGCGACCTCTTAACCTGGCTGGAAGGCCATCTGGATCAGCCTCTGTCGCTTGACAATGTGGCGGCAAAAGCAGGTTATTCCAAGTGGCACCTGCAAAGAATGTTTAAGGACGTGACGGGCCATGCTATTGGCGCTTACATCCGCGCTCGCCGCTTATCTAAATCCGCCGTGGCCCTGCGCCTGACGGCGCGTCCGATTCTGGATATCGCGTTGCAGTACCGCTTCGATTCTCAGCAAACCTTTACCCGCGCGTTTAAAAAGCAGTTCTCTCAGACGCCGGCGTTATATCGCCGCTCTCCAGAATGGAGCGCCTTTGGCATTCGTCCGCCGATGCGTCTGGGTGAGTTCGCCATGCCTGAGCATCAGTTTGTCACCCTGGAAGATACGCAACTGCTCGGCACCACCCAGAGCTATTCCTGTTCGCTGGAGCAAATCTCCGATTTTCGACACGAAATGCGCGTACAGTTCTGGCAAGACTTTCTCAGCCAGGCGCCAACGATTCCTCCGCTGCTCTACGGCCTTAACGAAACGCGCCCCAGCCTGGAGAAAGATGACGAACAGGAGGTGTTCTACACCACCGCGCTACCGCAAGAACATGCCAACGGGTATGTGCCGTCAGCGCAGCCTGTTACCCTACAAGGCGGCGAATATGTGATGTTCACCTACGAAGGTTTAGGAACCGGGGTACAGGAGTTTATCCTGACGGTATACGGCACCTGTATGCCGATGCTGAACCTGACCCGCCGTAAAGGGCAGGATATAGAGCGATACTACCCGGCAGAAGATGCCAAAACAGGTGGTCGCCCTATTAACCTGCGTTGCGAATTCCTGATCCCCGTTCGCCGTTAACGCTGTAGCTCATCTAACGCAGGGGCATCGAGATGCGAGACGTCCCCTGCCGTTTCAACGACCCAACCAGGCGCCAGCCACAAACTTTCCTGATAATCGACGCGGGAAATAGAGCAGTTACGCAGACGTAACCTACGCTCCGCCCAGGCTGGTAATCCCAGAATGGTGCTGACCAGGCAACCCAGCGCGATACCGTGACTGACCAGCAGCGGGCGGCTGCCCTGCGGCAGTTCCAGACAGGACGCGAGAGCGGCATTGACGCGATCGCTCAGTTCCTGCATGGATTCGCCATCAGGAATGCGCCCGTCAACCGTGCCATTCACTAACTGGCGACGCCAGTTCTCTTCTTCTTCGGTGAGGGTGTCGATGTGTCGTTTTTCCAGCACGCCCATGTCCAGCTCACGCAGGCGGGCGTCGAAGGTGATATCGCAACCGCATGCCTGGGCGATGATTTCAGCCGTGCGGCGGGTGCGACCGAGATCGCTACTGACGATATGGGTGATGCCGAGCGTTCTGGCGCGTTCTCCCACTTGCATAGCTTGTTGCTCACCTTTAGCGGTCAGCGGACTGTCAGACTGGCCTTGAATACGTCGCTCGGCGTTCCACTGCGTTTCACCGTGGCGAACAAGGTATACCTGTAACATGCTTTTTATCCGTTATACTGCGATGACATTCATTTCTGAGTAATTCTGATTATGCACCATGTTGTCTCAGCAACCACCAATCCCGCTAAAATTCAGGCAATTCTGCAAGCATTTAACGAGATTTTCGGTGAAGGATCCTGCCATATTGAGTCCGTCTCCGTCGAGAGCGGCGTGCCGGAACAACCTTTTGGAAGTCAGGAAACGCGCGCTGGCGCACGGAATCGGGTAGAAAATGCGCGCTGTCTGCGTCCTCAGGCCGATTTTTGGGTGGCTATCGAAGCGGGGATTGATGATGACAGTACGTTCAGTTGGGTGGTGATAGAGAATGCCGCCCAGCGAGGCGAGGCGCGCTCAGCAACGCTGCCGCTTCCTGCGGTTATCCTTGAAAAAGTTCGTCAGGGCGAAGCGCTCGGCCCGGTGATGTCGCAGTATACCGGTATTGATGAGATTGGCCGTAAAGAGGGGGCTATCGGGGTGTTTACCGCCGGAAAACTGACCCGCTCCAGCGTTTATCACCAGGCGGTGATTCTGGCGCTCAGCCCGTTTCATAATGCGGTGTATCGGTAGGGCTCGCGATCCACGCCGGATGGCGGCTTCGCCTTATCCGGCCTACGTTCACCATTCCTGTAGGCCTGATAAGCGTAGCGCCATCAGGCGTGAACGTTCATCATTCCTGTAGGCCTGATAAGCGTAGCGCCATCAGGCGTGAGCGTCCGTCATTCCCGTAGGCCTGATAAGCGTAGCGCCATCAGGCGAAATTACCTTTCGCTCTTGAGCAACACCTGCTCCAGCCACTGGCGTAACTCTACCGGTGCGGACTTCAGGCTGTTGGAACCGCGCGTAATGGTGGCGATGCCCGCCCCCAGCTCATTTTTAAGCTCGCGCTGGCTCATTTCACCGCGTAACAACTCTTCAATGATACGCACGCGCGTTCCCAGCGCCTCACGCTCATCCGGCGTCAACATCAAATTGAGTAAGGGAAGATGCAGGTCTTCCGCACAAGCGTGCTTGAGCAGCTCAACAAAGCGTAACCACTCCTGGTGACGCTGTTCTGCCATCGCTGCTGAATAGGGTGATTGCTGAGTCATAGAATGTCGCCATCGTTGCAGGGGGAAACGTATCTGTCTCCCCCGATTGTACTCTTTAACGAGTACGATAGCATAACATAACCGATGCGATCAGTAACGGCGCTGCCATTCTGCGTCATTCATCAACGTTGGTTTATCGCCCATGAAGTAGCGATAGTAGGCATCATAGGCCAGCACGTTCTTCACGTAGCCCCGCGTTTCTGAGAACGGAATACTTTCAACAAACGCGACGGCGTCGATGCGCCCTGCGCTGTTGCCAAGCCAGGTACGAACGCGCCCCGGCCCGGCATTGTAAGCCGCTGAAGAGAAAATACGGTTATTACCAAACTGTTGATAAACGTATTGCAGGTAACTGGTGCCAATGTTGATGTTCGTCTCCGGGTCAAGCAGCTGGCTGGGGCTGCTGTAGCCCGGTATTGAGAACATTTTCACCGTATGCGTCGCCGTGCCCGGCATAACTTGCATCAGACCGCTGGCTCCTACCGGGGATTTCACTTTCGGATTCCAGGCGCTCTCCTGACGCGCAATCGCCATAGCGTAACTTTGCGAGATCGCTTTGCCGCCGGTGTAACGGGCGAAAAGATCCTTGTACGCCAGCGGGAAGCGTTCTTCCAGATGATCCCACAGTTTCCCTGCGATCGTCGCCTGTACGCTCAGATCCCACCAGTGGTTATTGAAGGCATAACGCGCCAGCTGCGCCTGCTCCGACTTCGTCCTGCTGGAGACCAGATTCGCCCACTCGCTGCGCGCCGTATTATCCAGATTCCAGTACATCAGTTCGCGTACTCGCGCCATTTCCGCGCCCTGCGTAAGCGAAGCGTCCACTGTCGTCGGCGCTTTGTCGATCTTCAGCACATACGCTTCACCCAGCTTTTGCGCGGCGACCATCGGGTAGAAACCACGCTGTTGCATCAGCGCATGGAGGATCTCTTTTGCCTCTGCCTCACGCCCGCGTTCAAGCAACAAATCCGCCTGCCAGTAGCGCCATTCATCCTTCTCCTTTGCTTCCATCGGCAGTCGGGCAAGCCAGGTATTCAGCCCACGCCGATCGCCGGTGCCCAGCGCCATCCGCACGCGGCGTTCCACCAGCGTGGTGGATTGCGAGCGCATAATCGCATCATCGCGCCACTTCGCCTGCGCATCGGTCACATCGTTCCCCATCAGCCGCCAGGCGACGATATCGCGCAGTTCCTGAGTTTGCTCCTCATTAAGCTGCTGGGCCTGCACCAGTGACGGGATCATCAAACGCGCATTCTCTGCGTCCTGACGCGCCACGCTGGCAAAGGCCACTGCCGCCATCTGGCGGGTAAAATCGGTCGCGCCGGTCGTACGCGCAAAAGTCATCACGCTATTGGGATCGTTCGCCAGCGCGATGATCGCCGAAGCAATGGTCTGGTACTGCGCAGGCATCTGCCCGGCCAGCACCGTTACCAGCCCCGTGTTGCCTGCTTTCATCGCCAGGCGGATGCGCTCCAGCCAGGCCAGCGGGTCCTGGGTGCCGGAAGCGCGCCAGACGCTGAACAGTTTGTCACAGGCGTTCGGCTGGCTTTTCCCGGTCAGCCAAAGCGCTTTCGCCCCCTGCCAGGCCTCTTCCGTCTGCCCGGTATTCCATTTCGCGTAGTAGTAATTACATTGCGCTTCGGTGGTGCCCGGCTTCTCGGGGCTGAACGCTAGCAGTCCACGCCAGTCTTCGCGACGCGCCAGCTCATTAACGAAACGCGATTGCAGCGTACGCGCAGGAGGAAGCGTAGGGTTGGCGCGCACAAACTGGGTGACGGTGACCGCAGGCTGGTTCATCAGATCGTCGGTGATCTGGCGATACTCAAGATAGGGATACAGCGGGTAATTCTTCAGGCCAGGCATCATCTGCTCAACGACATCCATCTGTCGGTTATCCCAGGCCTGTTTGATTTGCGCATAGCGATTGCGCTGCTCATCCAGAGAATCCGCTCGCGCCGCCTGACTTACCGTCAGCAGACATACGCTGGCGGCGATAAGACGCCAGGTAAATGGTTTGGCTTTGTCCACAAGCTCTTCCTCTTGTCGTGATACATCAATGCAGCATCATGCCGCGTAATGAATTTATGCTAACCAGACATTGCTAAATGCGCCACGTTACGGACACTTTTTTACTTTTATTGCGAGTGAGAGTTGCTGGCTGGGATTAGCCCGGGAAAAAGGCTACACTTCGCCTTTGAAAATTATTCTTCATCACGATAAACCTATAGAGGCGAAGTCCAACGTGGCTCAATTCGTTTATACCATGCATCGTGTCGGCAAAGTGGTTCCGCCGAAACGTCATATTTTGAAAAACATCTCGCTGAGCTTCTTCCCTGGGGCGAAAATCGGCGTACTGGGTCTGAACGGCGCCGGTAAGTCTACCCTGCTGCGCATTATGGCTGGCATCGATACAGATATTGAGGGCGAAGCTCGCCCACAGCCAGGCATCAAAATTGGCTACCTGCCGCAGGAACCTCAGCTCACCCCTGAACATACCGTTCGCGAATCGATCGAAGAGGCGGTGGCTGAAGTGGTCGGCGCCCTGAAACGTCTGGATGAAGTGTACGCGCTGTACGCCGATCCAGATGCGGACTTTGACAAGCTGGCCGCCGAACAGGGCAAGCTGGAAGAGATCATCCAGGCGCATGACGGCCACAACCTGAACGTACAGCTGGAGCGCGCCGCTGACGCCCTGCGTCTGCCGGACTGGGATGCCAAAATCGCGAATCTTTCCGGTGGTGAGCGCCGCCGCGTCGCGCTGTGCCGTCTGCTGCTGGAAAAACCGGACATGCTGCTGCTCGACGAACCGACCAACCACCTGGATGCGGAGTCCGTCGCGTGGCTGGAACGCTTCCTGCACGACTTCGAAGGCACCGTTGTGGCGATTACCCACGACCGTTACTTCCTCGACAACGTGGCGGGCTGGATCCTCGAACTTGACCGTGGCGAAGGGATCCCGTGGGAAGGCAACTACTCCTCCTGGCTGGAACAGAAAGATCAGCGTCTGGCGCAGGAAGCCTCTCAGGAAGCGGCCCGCCGTAAATCCATTGAGAAAGAGCTGGAGTGGGTGCGTCAGGGTACTAAAGGCCGTCAGTCTAAAGGCAAAGCCCGTCTGGCGCGCTTTGAAGAGCTGAACAGCACCGAATACCAGAAACGTAACGAAACCAACGAACTGTTTATTCCACCTGGACCACGTCTGGGCGACAAGGTCGTTGAAGTCAGCAACCTGCGTAAATCCTACGGCGATCGCCTGCTGATCGACGATCTCAGCTTCTCAGTACCGAAAGGCGCGATTGTCGGCATCATCGGTCCGAACGGCGCGGGTAAATCCACCCTGTTCCGCATGATGTCCGGTCAGGAACAGCCGGATAGCGGCACCATCACGCTGGGGGAAACCGTAAAACTGGCTTCCGTTGACCAGTTCCGTGACGCGATGGATAACAGCAAAACCGTGTGGGAAGAAGTTTCCGGCGGGCTGGATATCATGAAGATCGGCAACACCGAAATGCCAAGCCGCGCCTATGTGGGCCGCTTTAACTTCAAAGGCGTCGATCAAGGTAAACGCGTGGGCGAACTGTCCGGCGGTGAGCGCGGTCGTCTGCATCTGGCGAAGCTGTTGCAGGTTGGCGGCAATATGCTGCTGCTCGATGAACCGACCAACGACCTGGATATCGAAACCCTGCGCGCGCTGGAAAACGCCCTGCTGGAGTTCCCAGGCTGTGCAATGGTTATCTCGCACGACCGTTGGTTCCTCGACCGTATCGCCACGCACATTCTGGATTACCAGGATGAAGGCAAGGTGGAGTTCTTCGAAGGTAACTTCACCGAGTACGAAGAGTATAAGAAACGCACGCTGGGCGCCGACGCGCTGGAGCCGAAGCGTATCAAGTACAAACGTATCGCCAAGTAATGTATCAGATGCCGGATGGCGCTACGCTTATCCGGCCTACAGACTTATCCGGCCTACACCTTGTAGGCCGCCATCCGGCGCTTCAGGCTTAACCCTGCTCGCCCATCATCTCTTTCACTAACTCCACGCAGCGCAAAAATCGACCATCGTAATCGGCCTCTTCTACGTGGACGAAATTGATGTTGTTCTCCCGCAGCATATCCACCAGCAGATTCTGGAACTCTTTACGATCCACCGAACTGCCCAGACTCCGTAACCCATCCGCGACCCAGGGCGTATTGTTCTCCAGCAGGATCACCAGATCAAAGCGGTATTCATCGATCAACGCCTGTACAAACGGATGCTCGCGCCCTTCGTATTTTTTACAAAAGGCCTGCGTGGTAACGAAATCGGTATCGATAAAGGCCACTTTATTGGCGTATTTCACCGCAAAATCAATATATTGCGCATGGCCCAGCGCGATCTTATCGTAATCAGAATACTGTAACGCCATCTCGTCACCGCCCAGATGCGAGAAGACATAGTCGCGCCCGTACTCCCACGCGCTGGTGGTATTAAAAATATTGGCGAGCTTGTTCACCAGCGTGGATTTCCCGCTCGACTCTCCGCCTAATATCGCCACGGTGCGCACGAAAAAGGGCTTCACTTCCGTCGGAATGTATTCCCAGTAGCGGAACGGGTTTTCACGGATCTGCGCCCCACTGATACTCATAAAGGTTCGTTTCGGATCGACCAGCACCGTTTCAATAGCCAGGTGTTCGAGATACTGCGGCGCATCGGCTTCCTCGGACGTGTAGATCCAGTTAGGCTGAATCCCCTTCTCTTCCATAAAGGCTTTGATGCCGTTGCTCCACACATCCCAGCCATGCGGGTACGGCTCCATCCCTTCCTCATTGAAGGCATGAATACGAATATTCTTCTGATATTTAAAGGTCTGTAGTAGCCAACGCAGACGATCCGACACGGTAGGCTGTTGCGACATGGCGCTGTCTTCAAACAGTTCGCGGTCACGGGTATCGTCATAACCCATAATGATATGCAGTTCATCCACCTGGCTACAGGCGCGCTGAATCAAATAGATATGCCCAGTATGCAGGGGGTAGAACTTGCCAAACACCACGCCGATGTTTTTCCGCTGCCGGGGAAACTCCAGCCCCAAAAAACGATGCAGCGCCTCCAGCTTTTGCGCACTGGGGCTTTTAATCTTCGCGTTCAGAAGTTGGCTCAAATACCCTTTGGTCATGCCGCTGGCATCCGCCACCTGTTGCAGGGTACACCCCTTTTGCTTGATCGCGGTTTTGAGATAGTCGAACGATGACACAAGAGCCTCCTGCTAAAAAACGCGTAACAATGCCTGATGGCGCTTCGCTTATCAGGCCTACAACATCAATCCGTAGGCCGGCGTCGCTATCCGGCAAATTATACAACATCAGTGCATACAGATGATTATAAGTCGTCAAACACACTTAACGCATCCGCAAGCTTTTTAACGCCAAAAACCTGCATCCCTTCCGGCGGCTTTTTCGGCACGTTGGCAGCCGGTACGATAGCGCGGCGGAAACCGTGTTTAGCCGCTTCAGAAATACGTTCCTGACCGCTGGGCACCGGGCGAATTTCCCCTGCCAGCCCCACTTCGCCAAACACCACCAGATCCTGCGGCAGCGGCCTGTCGCGCAGGCTGGAGACCATCGCCAGCAATAGCGCGAGATCCGCGCTGGTCTCCGTGACCTTCACGCCGCCCACGACATTGACGAATACATCCTGATCGGCCATCTGCAATCCGCCATGACGGTGCAGCACCGCCAGCAGGATCGCCAGACGGTTTTGTTCCAGGCCGACCGCCACACGACGCGGATTCGCCATCATCGAGTGATCGACCAGCGCCTGAATCTCTACCAGCAGCGGGCGCGTCCCTTCCCACACCACCATGACCGAACTGCCGGAAGTCACCTCATCGCCACGGCTTAAGAAAATTGCGGACGGGTTGCTGACTTCACGCAGCCCCTGCTCCGTCATCGCAAAAACGCCCAGCTCGTTTACCGCGCCAAAACGGTTTTTATGGCTACGCAGCGTGCGAAAACGGGAGTCAGCGTCGCCATCCAATAGCACCGAGCAGTCAATGCAGTGCTCCAGCACCTTCGGGCCTGCCAGCGAGCCGTCTTTGGTTACATGACCAACCATCACGATAGCCACGCCGCGCGTTTTGGCAAAGCGCGTCAGATAAGCGGCCGTCTCACGCACCTGGGCCACGCTGCCCGGCGAGGACTGGATATCCGCCATATGCATCACCTGGATGGAGTCGATCACCATCAGCTTCGGTTGTTCTTCTTCCGCAATCAGGCAGATCTGTTCAATACTGGTTTCTGACAGCATATTCATGTTAGCCGTCGGCAATCCCAGCCGATGCGCGCGCATCGCTACCTGTTGCAGGGACTCTTCGCCCGTGACGTACAGGGTTTTCATCTGCTCGGCCAGTTTGCAAAGCGTTTGCAGCAGCAGCGTGGATTTCCCCGCACCGGGGTTGCCGCCGATCAGGATGGCGCTGCCGGGCACGACACCGCCGCCCAGCACACGGTCGAACTCTTTAAACCCGGTGGAAAAACGCGGCAGCTCCTCAAGGCTGATGTCAGACAATTTCTGCACCTTTGCCACACCTGCGTTACCGGCATAGCCGCTGAGTCGCTCATTACGCGCCACCGTTGGCGACGCGGCAAGACGCACCTCGGTGATGGTGTTCCAGGCATGACAGGCGCTGCATTGCCCCTGCCAGCGCGGATAATCGGCCCCGCATTCATTACAAACAAAGGCGCGTTTTGGAGCTTTTGCCACGGTTTACCTCTTTATTTCATGCAGTTGCCGGATGGCGCTGGCGCTTATCCGGCCTACAGAATACTTATCCGGCCTACAGTCACTTTTCCGTAGGCCCTGCGCCATCGGGCAATTCAATCATTTTTGATTCATACTGCCGGAGAGAATGCAGAACACCCCCATCAGGTCAGCGTGACGAATCGTGATTTCCGTCTTTTCATTCACTTTCGGTTTGGCGTGGTACGCAATCCCCAGCCCGGCCGCTTTGATCATCGGCAGATCGTTAGCGCCATCGCCAATCGCCACCGTCTGCGCCACGGGAATTTCATACTCCTGCGCCAGTCGGGTCAGCGTGTTAGCTTTGTACTGGGCATCGACGATATCGCCAATGACATTGCCGGTAAATTTCCCGTCGATGATCTCCAGCTCGTTCGCCACCACCGCGGTTAAACGCAGCTTTTCACGCAGGTATTCTGCAAAAAAGGTAAACCCGCCGGAGGCGATCGCCACTTTCCAGCCGAGCGTTTCCAGCTTCAGCACCAGTTGCGTCAGACCCGGCATCAACGGCAAATTCTCGCGCACCTGGCGCAGAATATCGGCATCCGCGCCTTTCAGCGTCGCCACACGGCTGCGTAAGCTGGCGGTAAAATCCAGTTCGCCGCGCATCGCGCGTTCCGTGACTTCCGCAACCATTTCGCCCGTCCCGGCCAGCTTCGCGATTTCATCGATGCATTCGATCTGAATCGCCGTCGAATCCATATCCATAACCAGCAGGCCTGGCGTACGCAGATGCGGAATTTTGCCCAGCGGCGCGACATCCAGCCCGGCGCCGTGCGCCAGCTTCGTCGCGCGCGGCGTTAAGGAACCCGCCAGACGAATCACCTGATAATCTTCAACGCACCAGGCCGCCACGATCACCATCGCAGCGCCCAGCTTGCTCTGGTACTGCGTTAAGCGCTGCTTATCCAACCCGCGACCGTACAGCAGCCAGCCGCTACGGCCTGCGTGGTAATCCAGTGGCATCACCTCGTCACCACTTAATGAAAGGGGTAAACCAGGCCACAAAGAAACATCTTCAGGCAGATCGCACCAGGTAATGTTAGGCATTAAAGCTCCTGTAAAATCGTTCGGGTCGGGAATCATCCTGGGGAAAATAACGCATGAGGCTACCCTGTAACCATCGCTTCTGGCAACATTAAGCCTCAAATTTTCAGCAGGTGGAATATGGCTCGCGCAAAACTGAAATTCCGGCTTCATCGTGCAGTGATTGTATTGTTCTGTCTCGCACTGCTCGTCGGGCTGATGCAGGGGGCGTCCTGGTTCAGTCAAAACCATCAACGGCAGCGCAATCCGCAGCTCGAAGAACTGGCCCGCACGCTGGCGCGCCAGGTGACCTTAAATATCGCGCCGCTGATGCGCACCGAAACGCCGGATGAGAAGCGGATCGCCGTCGTACTCCGCCAGCTAACGGAAGAGAGCCGCATTCTGGATGCCGGTGTCTACGACGAGCAAGGCGATCTCATTACGCGCGCAGGCGAAAGCGTCAATGTGCGCGACAGGCTGGCGCTGGACGGTAAAAAAGCGGGCGGCTATTTTAATCAGCAGATTGTCGAACCTATTCAGGGTAAAAATGGCCCGCTGGGCTATCTGCGCCTGACGCTGGATACGCATACGCTGGCGACCGAAGCGAAGCAGGTCGATAACACCACCAACATTTTACGCCTGATGCTGCTCCTGTCACTGGCAATTGGCGTGGTGCTCACGCGCACCTTGCTACAGGGCAAACGCACGCGCTGGCAGCAATCGCCTTTCCTGCTCACCGCCAGCAAATCCGTACCGGAAGAGGAAGAGAGCGAGAAGAAAGAACCATAGGATAGCCGCCGCTTTGTCGTTAATATAGTTGAGACCACGAAAAGGAATGCTGCCATGACGACATTACGTCTGCTTATCTCTGACTCTTACGATCCCTGGTTCAACCTGGCGGTTGAAGAATGTATTTTTCGCCAGATGCCCGCGACACAGCGCGTTTTGTTCCTGTGGCGCAACGCTGATACGGTCGTCATCGGGCGGGCGCAAAACCCGTGGAAAGAGTGCAACACCCGGCGCATGGAAGAAGACAATGTCCGGCTGGCGCGTCGCAGCAGCGGCGGCGGCGCGGTGTTCCACGATCTCGGCAATACCTGTTTTACATTTATGGCCGGGAAGCCGGAGTACGACAAAACGATCTCCACCGCGATAGTGCTCAATGCGCTGAACGCGCTGGGCGTTACCGCAGAGGCTTCCGGTCGTAACGATCTGGTGGTGAAAACGCCGGAAGGCGACCGCAAGGTTTCCGGCTCCGCCTATCGGGAAACCAAAGATCGCGGCTTCCACCACGGCACATTGCTGTTGAATGCCGATCTCAGCCGTCTGGCGAACTACCTCAATCCTGATAAGAAAAAATTACAGGCCAAAGGGATCGCTTCCGTGCGCGGGCGCGTCGCCAATCTGGTCGAACTGCTACCTGGCATTACCCATGAACACATCTGCGACGCCATTACCGAGGCGTTCTTCAGCCACTACGGCGAACGCGTGGAAGCCGAAATAATCTCTCCAGATAAAACGCCGGATCTGCCCAATTTTGCCGAAACGTTCGCTCGCCAGAGCAGTTGGGAATGGAACTTCGGCCAGGCGCCAGCCTTTACGCATCTTCTGGACGAACGCTTTATCTGGGGCGGCGTTGAACTGCACTTCGACGTTGAAAAAGGGCACATCACGCGCACTCAGGTTTTTACCGACAGCCTTAACCCTGCGCCGCTGGAAGCGCTGGCGGGCCGTTTACAGGGGTGTCTGTACCGTGCGGATATGCTGCAACAGGAGTGTGATGCGCTGTTAGTCGATTTTCCAGAGCAGGAAAAAGAGCTACGGGAATTGTCGGCATGGATTGCGCGGGCGGTGCGTTAACCCTCTCCAGGACGTGCCCGTTTACCCTTAACAAGGGCGGCACGTTATTTTCTCAATAACCATCAGCAATGCATTAAAAGCCTGCCGATTAACGCTCAGGCTGGCATATTATTTATCAATAATATTCATCGCGTGAATATATAAACATACACTCTCACCATATTCCAACCGCATACAAAATAGCAGCAACTCTAAAACAAAAAATAACAAAAATCACCAGAAATCAGTTTTAAATAAAACTAAAACCACTGTCTGCTGTGTCCAGATAATATATTACTTCTGGAATATAACTCTATCCCAACCATATTCCATAGCTATCTGGTTGATATAAAACGTATTCAGAAGGCAAGTAACATGCCTTTTCGTACCATCACACAATTCAAGTTAAGGATCAACAAATGAAAAAAGCACTTCTTGCCACCGCAATCGCGGCACTGACCATGTCTAACGCATGGGCGGCCGACGGCGCCACCACTGAACTGCGCGTAACGGGGAAACTGCTGGTCGGTGGCTGTACCGCGACTGTCAATGGCGGCAACGCACTTGACTTCGGCTCGCATCTGATCAGCGACCTTAGCTCAACGGCCGTCAACGATATCGCCACGAAAGACACCGATCTGGTCATCGAGTGCCCCAGCGCCACGAAAGTAGGCTGGACGCTGACCGATAACAAAGCGGATAGCAACGCAGAGATCTGGATAACCGGCATCATTAAAGGTAAAGGAGTCTCATTCGGCGTAGGTAAAACAGCAGGCAATGTCAACATTGGCGCCTATGCCGTATCCATCGATTCTGTCAAGGCTGCAAGCGCGAAAGCCGTCAATGGCGAAGACACTTTTGACGCTGACTATATTGTAAGCGCCGCCGCAAGTACGGGTTTGTGGGCTAAGGCGACAACGGAAACTTCTTTTCGGAACCAGGAAGGGACGCAGGATATCATCACCGTCGGCGCCAAAGGCACGCTGGAACCAGCAGCCTATAACAATGCAACTTATCCGCTTAAGGTTTCTCTGGCTGTAGATAATACCACCAAACTGGCCATTAGCGATGATACCGATATTTCAGGTTCCGCCACCATTACCCTGAGATATATCTAATCACATCGTTATTAATCATATCTGTACAACAACTCCCTACATGGATGGGTGGGGAGTTTTTCCAATAGAAGGAATTACAATAATGTCTGACAAATCTTGTACCGTTAAAGCGTATATATTTGCCGCCACGCTTCTCTGTTTACCTTTATCTCAGGCTTATGCGGCAGGAATGGTTCCCGCCTCCACGCTACTGGTTATTGAAGAAAGCCATAATGGCGGAACGATAAATGTCAAAAACAGCGATACGGTTCCGATGTTGCTGTACACCACAATAGAAGATGTAAAAGATGACAGTGGCATCACCGTCAACGTCACCCAGCCCGTCGTACGCGTGGAACCCGGTCAGGAACAGCAGCTCCGCTTTATTATGGAAAGCAGCGCCCCGCTAACCAAAGAGCACTATAAACGCGTCACCTTTGAAGGCATCCCGCCATCAGGCGTGTCTAAAGGCGCAATGAAAGTTAACTTCAATTTGCGTCAGGATCTGCCGGTATTAATTCGCCCCAAAAATTTACCGGTCGTCACCGATGCGTGGAAGCTGCTGAAATGGTCCGGCTCCGGGCAGCATATTAAAGTCAGCAACCCTTCCGCCTATGTGGTGCGCCTGGCGCAACAGGTGATTTTTTTACCTTCGCAAACAGCCGGGGAAATCGCAAAAACCTATATTTTACCCGGAGAAGTTCTGGATGTAACCGTCAAGAAATCCATCATTTCCGATCAATCTGTACGCTTCTTCCCGGCCAGCCGCTACGGCATCGACATACCCAATTTCACTGCGCCGTTAACACCATAATCAATAAAAAACGGGGACAAAGTAAGTGTATATGAAAGGAATCAACCTGCTGTCTCGCCATATTCAGATCGCGTTATATTCATGTACGTTATTAACCTCAACAGCGTTAGCCCGTGAGGTAACGTTCAGTACCGATATACTCAATACGCGCGGCATCAGTAAAAATATCGCAAATTACTTCGCAGAAGAGCCGCGTTTTTTGCCCGGTGTACATAGCGTTCTAATCAACGTAAACGGGTCAGAAAAAGGTTCGCTGGGCGCCAAATTTGACGAACAAGGGCAACTCTGCGTAGATGACGATTTTCTGACAGCGATCGGGCTACGTCCTCTGGGGATCTCCCTGCAAGAACACTGTCATGACCTGCAAAAAGATTATCCCTCCGCCGTCATAAAGTCCCTTCCCGGTAAGGAGATGCTGGAGTTAACTGTCCCGCCCGACGCACTGGAAAATAGCGCGTCCCGGGAGAAAAACTATAGCCACGGCGGCAGCGCCGGGCTGCTCAACTACAGCCTGTTTTCCACGCGAAATGAATACAACGGCGGCGACAGCCATAACTACACGCAGGGCGATATAGAAGCGGGCGCCAATCTGGCCAACTGGGCATTGCGCAGCCGCTATTTTCTGCTGGACTCTGACGGCGATCGCAGCGCTAAAAATTTATTCACTTATGGCGAACACGTTTTTGAAGCGCAACAGATGCGTGTCCAGGTTGGGCAGATCAGCTCCAGATCGGCGCTGTTTTCTGGAACATCCCTCAGCGGCATTCAGTTACTCCCCGAGTCCAGCATGACCTCTGATAATTCAGGCGTCACCGTGACGGGGATTGCCCGCACGAACCAGGCGCGAGTAGAAGTCCGCCAGGCGGGGCAGCTTGTTTATTCCACGCTGGTAAACGCGGGGGCATTCAGGCTGGACAATGTCCCCATCCTGTTAAATAACGCCGATCTTCAGGTCAGCATCGTCGAAACCGACAACGTCACAACCAGTTTCATCGTACCTGCCTCCTCAATCAACCTGAACGGCCTTCCGCGACCACAAGGGCTTATGATGTCAGTAGGCCAGGTGCGCAACGTCGACAGCGATTACAGCGACCCCTGGGTATATAACATTTCAGACGGCTGGCGCCTTACCCCACAAACAAGTTTGCTGGCGGCGGGGGTTCTTGCCGAGGATTATCAGGCAAGCGGTGCAATGCTGGAGTGGAGTTCAAACGAGAAATGGCAAGTATTTGCCAGTCTGCTGGGCAGCCGCGAATCCTTCGGCGATACGCGCAGCGGTATAAAGGCGGAAATTCAAAACCAGCTGACACTTCCCGGCCATGTCTCTGTTGGGGTCAGCACCGCACGTTATTCTGACGACTATCGTGAGTTGTCTGAGGCGATGGACGACGACAGCGCAAGCTATCAAAGCAGCTATAGCGCCAATGTAAACTGGAGCGGCAGAACAGCAGGAACCTTCTCGTTAGCCTATAGCTATAATCAGGCCACGGATGATTATGAAGACTCCAGTTACGTGAGTCTTTCATGGGGAAAAACATTTAAATACGCGTCAATAAACGTGAACTGGCAGCACTCTGTTAGCAACGATAACGATAATGACGACATCAACGATGACAGCTATGACGATGATGTGTTTTACATCAACCTCAACATTCCTTTCCAGTCGCAGTCGATTAACGCATATATGCGCAATCAGGGCGACCGAACGACATATGGCTTACGCAGCAGTGGCCCTCTCAGCGACAATACCAGCTACTCCGTTTCGGCGGATCGCGATATCGGAAACGATCTCAACACCCTCAACGGCAGCATCAACAGCAACCTGCACTACACGCAGATGAGCGTTGGCGCAACAACCAACAATGACGATCAGCGTACCTACAGCGCAATGCTGTCGGGCGGCATTGCCCTGCATCGCCAGGGGGTGACCTTCTCCCCCTATACCATTAAAGATACCTTTGGCATTGCCCACCTGAGCGAACCGGAAAGCGGCATCGAAATCGCAACGCCGCAAGGCCCGGTCTGGACAGATTTCTGGGGGCAGGCCGTGGTGCCTGGACTGACGGAGTGGCGTAAGTCACGTATTGAGGTGAATGCAAATACGCTGCCCAAAAATATGGATCTGGCTAACGGAACAAAGCTACTGGTGCCCGCTCATGCCACCGTCAGCGACCTGGATTTTAACGTGCTAAACACCCGTCGCGTCATGCTGAAGATAAAACAGCAGGATGGCTCCTGGCTTCCTAAAGGCACGTCTGTTGTTGATGAAAAAGGAAACTACCTGGTCAGCGCAGTGGACAGCGGCCGCGTCTTTATTAGCAATATTGACGAAACGCCAACGCTCTATAGCGTTGATGACAATATGAACCGTATCTGCAAAATCACTTACACATTAAGCAATGTGCAGAATAAAGAGGCGTTTTACGAAACGGCGGAGGGTATTTGCCAATGAAGTCATACGGAAAGTGGATCATTACATTATGTACGTTAGCAGCGCTGGGATCACGCATGGCATGGGCAGACGAGAACTGCCAGGTATCGCTCTCTCGCGCTACCGTAGCCTTTCCCCCGATGCAGCGAAATGACAACGTCGGCTCACAGCAAAACTGGTTTAAAATGCCCTCGCGCGATATCAATGTCAGCATCTATTGCCCGCAACCACAGGTGATGGCGCTATTTGTACATGGCGCCGCAGGCCCACAAGGGCGATTTCTTTTCGGTAACGGCGGGGGGCTGGCATTGAAAGCCAGCCAAATGATACTGGATGGCCGCAGCTATATGATCGGGAAAACAACCGATCGCAATGAGTTCATTCCCGCAGACGGCCATGCCGATACACAGCTGCTGCACAATAACGAAGCCATTATCGCTATCGAGAACAATGAAGCCGCGCGCGGGCAGCAGTTGAACTTTACGTTAACGCTAACGCCAGTGCTGAACGAAAAGCAGTTCCGTAATGTCAGCGACAATACTGAGATGGAGAGTAATTTAAGCTGGGAGTTGCTAACGCATTAATCGCCAAAGGGCGGTAAATAAACAGGCAGGGAAAAGGGGCAAACTGCCCCTTCAGAGTGCTGACAAAGGATTGTGCAGCATTTATGTCGGGTGGCGGTCAGGCCTTACCCGACCTACAAATCACGTAAAATATTTTGTAGGCCTGATAAGCGAAGCGCCATCAGGCGTAAGGGGCAAAGTGCCCCCTTCTTTTTTACGCTTTATCGCCCAGCAGAACAGATTCCAGCGCGATTTTGATCATGTCGTTGAAGGTCGTCTGACGTTCAGCGGCAGTGGTCTGCTCGTGAGTACGGATATGGTCAGACACGGTGCAGATGGTCAGCGCTTTCGCACCAAACTCAGCCGCCACGCCGTAGATACCCGCCGCTTCCATTTCCACGCCCAGGATGCCGTATTTTTCCATCACGTCGAACATTTCGCCGTCAGGAGAGTAGAACAGATCGGCGGAGAACAGGTTGCCCACGCGCGCGTCAACACCCAGCGCTTTCGCCGCGTCTACCGCGTTGCGCACCATATCAAAGTCAGCGATCGCCGCAAAATCATGATCCTTGAAGCGGATACGGTTAACTTTGGAATCGGTGCAGGCACCCATACCAATCACCACATCGCGCAGTTTCACATCGTTGCGTACCGCACCGCAGGAACCGACACGAATGATTTTCTTCACGCCGAAATCGGTGATCAGCTCTTTGGTATAGATGGAGCAGGACGGGATACCCATACCGTGACCCATGACGGAGATCTTACGGCCTTTGTACGTCCCGGTGAAACCTAACATGCCGCGAACGTTGTTCACTTCACGCACGTCTTCAAGGAAAGTTTCAGCAATGTGCTTCGCACGCAGCGGGTCGCCCGGCATCAAAACGACGTCAGCGAAATCACCCATTTCTGCGTTAATATGTGGAGTTGCCATCTTTTATCCTTATCTCGTTGTTATTGCCTGATGGCGGCTACGCCTTATCAGGCCTACAAAACCGTAGGCCCGGTAAGCTTGCGCCACCGGGCAATTGCATCACAGCATGTTTTTGCCGTAGTCCATCGGCGACGTACCGAAGTACGTTGCCAGCGTCTGACCGATATCCGCGAAGGTTTCACGGTGACCGAGCGAGCCCGCTTTCACTTTCGGGCCATAAATCAGCACCGGAATGTGCTCGCGAGTATGGTCCGTACCGGTCCAGGTCGGGTCGCAACCGTGGTCGGCGGTCAGGATCAGAATGTCATCTTCACCGACCAGTTCCATCAGTTCCGGCAGACGACGGTCAAACAGCTCCAGACCCGCAGCATAGCCCGCTACGTCGCGGCGATGCCCCCAGGAGGAGTCGAAATCAACGAAGTTGGTAAAGACGATCGTCTCGTCGCCCGCTTCTTTCATCTCTTTAAGGGTGGCGTCGAACAGCGCGTCCAGGCCAGTGGCTTTCACTTTTTTGGTGATGCCGCAGTTGGCGTAGATATCCGCAATCTTACCGACGGAAACCACATGCCCTTTTTTCTCGTCGACCAGTTTCTGCAAGATGGTCGGCGCCGGCGGTTCAACGGCCAGATCGTGACGGTTGCCGGTACGCTGGAAGTTACCGGCCTTATCGCCGATAAACGGACGCGCGATAACGCGGCCAATGTTGTAGCCGCCTTCGGTCAGCTCTTCACGGGCGATTTCGCACAGCTCGTACAGTTTATCCAGCCCAAAGGTCTCTTCATGGCAGGCGATCTGGAATACGGAGTCAGCGGAAGTATAGAAAATCGGTTTACCGGTTTTCATATGCTCTTCGCCCAACTGATCCAGAATGACCGTACCGGAAGAGTGACAGTTACCGAGGTAACCCGGCAGGTTGGCGCGTTTTACCAGCTTATCCAGCAGTTCCTGCGGGAAGCTGTTTTCGTGGTCGCTGAAGTAGCCCCAGTCAAACAGAACCGGAACACCCGCGATTTCCCAGTGGCCAGACGGGGTATCTTTACCGGAAGAGAGCTCGTGCGCCCACGCGTACGCGCCAATTACCTCCGCATTGCCGTCCATACCCGCAGCAATTTTACCGGTAGAACCTTCATGCGCTTTCACCAGGCCCAGGCGGGTCAGGTTAGGCAAATTCAGTGGGCCTTTACGGCCATTGTCGGCCTCGCCCCTGGCGCAGGCTTCTGCAATATGGCCCAGGGTATCTGAACCTACGTCGCCAAAGCGATCCGCATCTTCAGTTGCACCAATACCAAAGGAGTCCAGCACCATAATAAATGCACGTTTCATCTTGTTCTCCATACATCTTGCGCTGCAAAAAAGCGATCAGATCAGTATACAGCTATTCGGTAATACGACGATAGACTGTCGGTGTAATTTCAGGCGCTTTGTCGTCAAGGCTGATTGCCGCTTTGACGGCTTTCGCCGCTTCCTGCCAGCTGGCTTCGTCTTTGGCGTGGATAACAGCCAACGGACGCTGCCCGTCAACGCTGTCGCCCAGACGCGCCATGTCGGTAAAGCCGACGCTGTAATCAATGGTGTCCGACGCCTGGCGACGACCGCCGCCCATTGAGACCACCGCCATGCCCAACGCGCGAGTGTCCATCGCGGATACAAAACCTTCAGTATCGGCATAGACAGCTTTGCTGAGCATCGCCGTCGGCAGGTATTTCGCGTAGTTTTCCACGAAATCGCTCGGCCCTTTCTGTGCCGCTACCATGCGACCAAAGATTTCCGCCGCTTTGCCGTTATCCAGCACCGCCTGTAGTTTCACTCGCGCATCAGCGTCATCTTTCGCCAGTTTGCCGGAGATCAGCATCTCCACGCACAGCGCCATCGTGACGTCGAACAGACGCGGGTTGCGGTATTCACCGGTCAGGAACTGCACCGCTTCGCGCACTTCGACGGCGTTACCGGCGCTGGAGGCCAGCACCTGATTCATGTCGGTGAGCAGCGCAGTTGTGCGCACGCCCGCGCCGTTGGAAACGCCAACGATGGCTTCAGCCAGCGCGGCAGAGAGTTCGTAGGTCGGCATAAAGGCGCCGCTGCCCACTTTCACGTCCATCACCAGTGCATCCAGCCCTTCCGCCAGTTTTTTCGCGAGGATTGAAGCGGTGATCAGCGGGATGGAGTCCACCGTCGCGGTAATGTCGCGGGTGGCGTAAAAACGTTTATCCGCCGGTGCGAGCGAACTGGTCTGCCCAATAATCGCCACACCCACGTCTTTAATGATTTCGCGGAAACGGTTGTCGTCCGGGAAAATATCAAATCCCGGGATTGCTTCCAGTTTATCGAGCGTACCGCCGGTATGACCGAGGCCGCGCCCGGAGATCATCGGAATGTAGCCGCCGCAGGCCGCCACCATAGGGCCAAGCATCAGCGAAGTCACATCACCCACGCCGCCGGTGGAGTGTTTGTCAACAATGGGGCCGTTAAGGTTGAGACTCTTCCAGTCCAGAACGGTTCCTGAATCTCGCATCGCCATGGTCAGCGACACACGTTCAGGCATCGACATATCGTGGAAGAAAATGGTCATCGCCAGAGCGGCAATCTGCCCTTCAGAGATGGTGTTATCACGAATACCATTGATAAAGAAGCGGATCTCTTCGTCGCTTAACGGATGACCATCACGTTTTTTACGAATAATTTCTTGTGCGAGAAACACGGTAACCCCCAGGGGAAAAGAGTAGAAGGCCATTGTAGGCCGGGTAAGCAACGCGCCCCCCGGCAGTCGTATTGATGCCGGATGGCGGCTGCGCCTTATCCGGCCTACGTCACTACAACTCCGGCAATATAAGGCTTAGTAGCTGCTTGCGCTCTTGCCGTCCCCGTGACCCAGCGCTTTCAGCAGGCTTGCCAGCAGGCTGGATGCGCCGAAACGGTAGTGACGGGAATCCGCCCAGTCAGCGCCAAACAGTTCGTCAGCAATGGCCAGGAACTGCTGTGCATCTTCAGCGGTACGCACGCCGCCAGCCGGTTTGAAACCAACGGTTTTGGAAACACCCATATCGCGGATCACTTCCATCATGATGCGTGCGCTTTCCGGCGTTGCGTTAACCGGGACTTTACCGGTAGAGGTTTTGATGAAATCCGCACCGGCTTTGATGGAAATTTCAGACGCTTTACGGATTAATGCTTCTTCTTTCAGTTCACCGGTTTCGATGATCACTTTCAGCAGCACGTTTGCCGCCGCACAGGCGTCTTTACAGGCTTTCACCAGATCGAAGCCCACCTGCTCGTTACCGGCAATCAGCGCGCGGTACGGGAATACCACGTCAACTTCGTCCGCGCCGTACGCGATGGCTGCGCGGGTTTCTGCCAGCGCGATGTCGATGTCGTCATTACCGTGCGGGAAGTTGGTGACGGTCGCAATGCGGATATCCGGCGTGCCCTGCTCTTTCAGAGTCTTACGCGCAATCGGAATAAAACGCGGGTAGATGCAGATAGCGGCAGTATTCCCAACCGGGGTTTTCGCCTGATGACACAGCGCGATCACTTTTTCATTGGTGTCGTCGTCATTCAGGGTGGTCAGGTCCATCAGTTTCAGCGCACGCAGGCTGCTTGCGGTTAAATCAGTCATTACATTCTCCTGGCTCATCGCCGGTATAAAATTTCACCTTGCGAGTTTGTTAGTATTCTAACATCCGCTCGCCATTACACTTCGATATACATCACAGTTAATGAAAACTACGTACAAATTTGCATTACTGTAACGAGATCCACTTCAAATAAATGACCTTTCCCGGCCTCGCGAGTGGGCAACAGGCGCATCCTGATCAAAAGCCATCATCACGCAACTTCCTACAATGGCGCTTAACCTTCGGCACAAAAAAGGAAACGAAGATGCCCACTTCATGCGAAACCGCGCTGCAACATCGTTGCCAGCAAATTGTGACCAGTCCGGTGCTCAGCCCCGAACAAAAACGTCATTTTCTGGCGCTGGAAGCTGAGAACGCGTTGCCTTATCCGGCCTTGCCCGCAGAGGCTCGCCAGGCGCTGGACGACGGGGTTATCTGCGATATGTTCGAAGGTCATGCCCCGTTCAAACCTCGTTATGTTTTGCCCGATTACGCCCGTTTTCTGGCGAATGGCTCACAGTGGCTGGAACTGGAAGGCGCAAAAGATCTGGATGACGCGCTATCTTTGCTGACCATCCTCTACCATCACGTTCCTTCCGTAACATCGATGCCGGTCTATCTGGGGCAATTGGATGCGCTGTTGCAGCCGTATGTTAAAATTCTAACACAAGACGAGATCGATATTCGAATAAAACGTTTCTGGCGCTATCTCGACAGAACGCTGCCGGACGCCTTTATGCATGCCAATATTGGCCCGGCCGACACGCCTGTCACCCGCGCTATTTTACGTGCCGATGCTGAGTTAAAGCAGGTTTCACCTAACCTGACGTTTATCTATGATCCCGATATCACACCGGATGATTTACTGCTTGATGTCGCTAAAAACATTTGTGAATGCAGCAAACCTCATATTTCTAATGGCCCGGTAAATGATAAAATTTTCACAAAAGGTCAATATGGCGTCGTCAGTTGTTACAACTCTCTGCCGCTTGCGGGCGGCGGCAGCACGCTGGTCAGGATCAATCTGAAAGCCGTTGCAGAGCGCAGCACCTCTGTCGATGACTTCTTTACGCGCACGCTACCGCACTACTGCCAGCAGCAAATCGCCATCATTGATGCCCGATGTGACTTCCTCTATGAACAATCACATTTCTTTGAGAATAGCTTCCTGGTGCAGGAAGGGTTGCTTGATCCCGGACGTTTTGTACCGATGTTTGGGATGTATGGCCTGGCCGAAGCGGTAAACCTGCTGTGTGAAAACGCGGGGATGAACGCGCGCTACGGGAAAGACGACGCAGCCAATGCGCTGGGCTATCGCATCAGCGCGCAGTTGGCCGATTTCGTCGCAAACACGCCTGTTAAGCATGGCTGGAAACAGCGGGCGATGCTGCATGCCCAGTCAGGCATCAGTTCCGATATCGGTACGACGCCGGGCGCGCGTTTACCGTACGGCGATGAACCCGATCCCATTACCCACCTGCAAACCGTCGCCCCCCATCATGCGCACTACCATGCCGGGATCAGCGACATCCTGACGCTGGACGAAACCATCAAGCGGAATCCTCAGGCGCTGGTGCAGCTTTGTCTGGGCGCGTTCAAGGCCGGCATGCGTGAATTTACCGCCAACGTCAGCGGCAACGATCTGGTGCGCGTTACCGGGTATATGGTGCGCCTGTCGGATCTGGAAAAATATCGCGCCGAAGGATCGCGAACAAACACCACCTGGCTGGGGGAAGAAGCCGCGCGCAATACGCGCATTCTGGAACGACAAGCACGCGTAATAAGTCATGAACAGCAGATGCGCTTCCTAACGCAAAATCATTCGAGAGGCATCGAGGCGGCAAGCGAATGAATCCCCAGTCACGTACACGTAGTACGTGACTGGGGTGAATAAGTGCAGCCAACAAAGAGGCAGTTCGAAGGATGAAGTGTTTAGTCAGTAAAATCATACCGTTCTCCTGCGTGGACGGCCCCGGCAGTCGTCTGGCTCTGTTCTTACAAGGGTGCAATCTGCGCTGTAAGAATTGCCATAATCCGTGGACGATCGGGCGCTGCAACGACTGCGGTGAGTGCGTTCCCCAGTGCCCTCATCAGGCGCTGGGCTTCAGCGCGGGGAAAGTGGTGTGGCAGGCTGACGTCTGCGAGCAGTGCGATACCTGTTTGCGGGTGTGCCCGCAGCAGGCCACGCCGATGGCGCAGACGATGAGCGTCGATGAAGTGCTGGGCCATATCCGTAAGGCATCGCCATTTATTGAAGGCATCACCGTCAGCGGGGGCGAAGCCACCACTCAGTTACCGTTTATTTGCGCGCTGTTTGCCGCGATCAAGGCCGATCCGCAGCTGTGTACGCTGACGTGTCTGGTCGACAGCAACGGTCTGTTGAGCGAAACCGGCTGGCAGAAACTGCTGCCCGTTTGTGATGGCGCGATGCTCGATCTAAAAGCCTGGGATAGCGCCTGCCATCAGCGTCTTACCGGGCGGGATAACGCGCAGATCAAGCACAGCATCAGGATATTGGCAGAGCATGGCAAGCTGGCCGAGCTACGGCTGCTGGTGATTCCTGGTCAGGTGGATTACCTGCAACAGATAGCGCCGCTGGCCGCGTTTATCTCCCGTCTGGGCGATATTCCCGTCCGGTTAAACGCTTTCCATGCACATGGGGTGTATGGCGAAGCAAAAACGTGGCCGGGCGCAACGCCTGACGACGTGCAACAGCTGGCAAACGCATTATGGGCGCACGGGGTGCATAACCTGATTTTCCCAGCTTTATATTTGTGAATCGCCGGATGGCGGCTGCGCCTTATCCGGCCTACAAATGATGTCGACCCGTTGGCCGCCTTATCCGGCCCACAAATGATGTCGGCCCGTAGGCCGGATAAGACGCTTTTGCGTCGCATCCGGCAATCAGAGACGAAATAGCGCCGTCGTATTGCGATACAGCGTTTCGGCTATCACCTCAGAGGGTTCATCTCGTAGCGCGCACAGCTTGCTGAATACCCGTGCCGCCTGTTCCGGGCGGTTTGGCTGCCCCTGAAAACCATTTAGCGGCATATCCGGCGCGTCGGTCTCCAGCAGCAATGCATCCAGCGGCAGTTGCGCCATCACATCACGCGTTTTACTGGCGCGCGGATAAGTAATCGTGCCGCCAACGCCAATTTTGTAGCCTAACTGAACAAAGCGTTCCGCCTGTTGCAGACTGCCGGAAAAACCGTGTACCACCCCGGTTCGCGCCAGGGCGTGGCGTTTGAGATGCATTGCCAGCTTGTCATGGGTGCGACGCGAGTGAAGGATCACCGGCAGATCGTAGCGTTTCGCCAGTTTAAGCTGCGCCTCCAGGAGCCGTTCTTGCTCATCAAACTGAGGATTATCGCGGTAAAGATCCAGCCCGATCTCCCCTACCGCCACGACTTTCTGCGGGCGTTGATCCAGCGCCTGTTGCAGGCGATCCAGACTGTCATCTGCGTGCTGCTCAATAAACACAGGGTGCAGCCCCAGCGCCGCAAACAGCGACGGGAAGCGTTCCGCCAGCGCCAGCACGCGTGAAAAACAGGCCGCAGCCGTCGCCGGAACAATGATTTTGCCAACCCCCGCATCAGCGGCACGCTGGATGCTGGCCGCTTCATCACCGGTGAAAGGCGGAAAATCAAAATGACAATGCGTGTCGATAAATCGGCAACTCACGCCAGATCCTCATTATTGAAGGTAGTGTCGTTGGCCTGCGCCGCGCCGCTGACCGTTGCTACGTGCATATCGTTGGCCACCGCCGCCGGAGGCACCACCACCGGGCCAGGAATGACAATCTTCGGCGTGTGGCGGGAGAGCGGCGGTTTCTCCGTCAGCAGTTTCCCCACCGTCGCCAGAAAATAGCGCCCGCACAGACGTCCGATTTTGTAATCTTCGCGCAGCGCAGGAAGACGGCTGCCCAACGCCATGCTTTGCAGCGGTTTCGGCGGGTAGATTTCAATGATACGCAGCTTACCCGGCGGCTTCTCAATAAAACGCTGAATGGCGCTATAGCTGGTTTCGTGGTGCTGTACCAGATTCACCAGCGGCTGCAAACTGCTCTCCCCCAGCCAGCGCTCCATGCGCTTAAACCACTGCGGCGTATAGTACATTTGCGAAGGCACCGTGCGGATCACCACAATCGTTTTCGCGCCACGCTTTGCCGCCTCCTGTACCGGGATCGCATCGCTGATCCCGCCGTCCAGATAATTGATGCCATCCAGCGCCACGCCTGTACGGTAGAACCCTGGAATCGCGCTGGTCGCACGAATAATATCGAGCCAGTTTTGCTTCGTTGGCGAGAAATAGTTCGCCGTGTAGTCATCCCCACGACAGGCGCACATATAGAAGGATTTTCCGCTATCGAACAGACGCGCGGCGGTGTCCATCGCCAGCGGCATCTGCCCGGATGTCGCGTCCACCAGCCAGTCGAGATCGATCAGGTTCCCCCCGCGAACAAAACGCACCGGATCGAAGAACTCCCGCTTCGTGGTGTAACGCATAATAACTTTGCGCCCATAGCCGGGCTGGTTACAGAGATAGGCAGAAAGGTTTTGCGCCCCGGCAGAGGTGCCGAGGTAGAGGTCGAACGGATTGAACTGCGCGCGCATAAACTCATCCAGCACGCCAGCGGTAAAGATTCCCCGCTGCCCTCCGCCCTCGCACACCAGAGCCATTCGGCCTGGTCGGAACGCGTTTAATGATAATGGCGCAATATTGCCGAGCGTCACGGGTATTCGCTGCCCCACCTCTGCCTGCCTGTGTTTTATTTTATAGAATGACAAAGTAACGCAAATTCGCGATAGCTAAAACCGTAAAAGCCAGTCCGATGGACTGGCTTAGCATGAATCATGGGTATTACGGGTGACGTGCTAGGGTCGTTTACGGCCCATAAACAGGCTGATCAGGAACAGGACAATCCCGACGACGAAGACAATTTTCGCTGCGCTAGCCGCGGTGCCTGCCAGTCCACCAAAACCCAGAGCGGCGGCAATTAACGCGATAACCAGAAATATAATGCCCCAACGAAACATAAGCTTCTCCTTTACCATAGTTAATGTCGACCGCTTGATATGAGCGTTCAGGTTGCTCATTCGCGATATTTTTAGTGTGGTGTACATTGCGCCTCCCGACAAACGTCGGGAGGGCGAATTAAGACGAATTACTGAGTTTTCAGGTCATTTTTGACGCTTTTCACACCATCAACCGCTTTTGCGATACTTTCAGCACGGTCGATTTGCGCCTGAGAATCTACGGTTCCTGAGAGCTGCACCACGCCGTCGGTGGTTTCGACTTTCACTTTGCGGGAAGGCACGATGTCATCCGCCAACAGTTTCGCTTTGATCTCGCTGGTAGTGGCCGTATCCCCGGCATAGCCTTTCATCGTGCCGGACTTGCTGTCGCGAACATGCAGTTTGTCGCTGACGGAGGTCACACCCTCAACGCCTTCCGCCACTTTCACGGCTTCTTCAGCCTGAGCCTGGCTTTCAACAAAGCCGCTTAATATCACCACTTTGTTATCGGTTTTGACCGAGATATCGGTGCTCTTAATACTTTCATGATCCACCAACGCCGCTTTCACTTTTGCGGTGATGGCGCTGTCATCCATGAAGTTACCGACTTTATTCATAGAGCTATCGACTTTCTGTCCCGCGCTTTCTGCGCTGGACTGTGCCTTATCCAGCGTAGAGGTTTCCGCAAATGCAGAACCGGTCGCGACAGCGGAGGTCAACATTACGGCCAGGAGAGTTTTAGAAATCTTCAGTCTTGTCGTCGTCATCGATTCATTCCTGTATGGATGGCAGCCGTCACAATCAACATACTTATGCAGAATCGCGGCGCTAATCCCATCTTTATTCAGTTATTAATATCGCAGACAAGATAAATGACGGCCTTAACAACCAGTATTCACGCATTGAACAGTGTTAAAAGTCGTCATTTATGTCATCACTTTGTTAAATATAGATCACAATCGCAAAATCGCTTGCTGATACGCTTAAAAAACAAGCAACCATAAGAAAAACTGAGGGATTTAAGAACATTCCGCAAGCGGTTAAAAAGGCAGGGAAAGTAACAGGGCGCGCCGGATGACACGCCCTGGAGGGACAATTAGTGCTCGCGCGTTTTGCGGAACTGAACATCAGGATAGCGTTCCTGCGTCAGGTTCAGGTTAACCATTGTCGGTGCGATATAGGTGAGGTTATCACCGCCATCCAGCGCCAGTTGTACTTCGTTCTTACGCTTGAACTCTTCGAATTTCTTCGCGTCAGTACATTCAACCCAGCGTGCGGTGGCGACGTTGACGGACTCATAGATAGCCTCAACGTTGTATTCGCTCTTCAGGCGGGCAACCACCACGTCGAACTGCAACACGCCGACGGCGCCCACGATCAGATCGTTGTTGGCGATCGGACGGAACACCTGTACCGCGCCTTCTTCAGACAGCTGAACCAGCCCTTTCAGCAGCTGTTTTTGCTTCAGCGGATCTTTCAGGCGGATACGACGGAACAGCTCCGGCGCGAAGTTCGGAATACCGGTGAACTTCATCATTTCGCCCTGAGTGAAGGTGTCGCCAATCTGAATGGTACCGTGGTTGTGCAGGCCCAGAATATCGCCCGGATACGCCTCTTCCACGTGAGAACGGTCGCCCGCCATAAAGGTCAGCGCATCAGAAATCACCACGTCTTTGCCGATACGTACCTGGCGCATTTTCATGCCTTTCTCGTACTTACCGGAGACCACTCGCATAAACGCCACGCGGTCGCGGTGTTTTGGGTCCATATTGGCCTGAATCTTAAACACGAAACCGGTGAACTTCTCTTCTTTCGCTTCTACCGTACGGGTATCGGTCTGGCGCGGCATCGGCGCAGGCGCCCACTCCACCAGGCCATCCAGCATATGGTCAACGCCGAAGTTACCCAGCGCTGTACCAAAGAAGACCGGGGTGATTTCACCAGCCAGGAACAGCTCATGGTCGAACTCGTTGGACGCGCCCTGCACCAGTTCCAGCTCGTCGCGCAGCTGCTGCGCCAGGTCTTCCCCTACGGCAGCGTCAAGTTCCGGGTTATCCAGACCTTTTACAATGCGCACTTCCTGGATAGTGTGGCCTTTACCGGTCTGGTACAGGTAAGTTTCGTCTTTATAAAGGTGATAGACGCCTTTGAACAACTTCCCGCAGCCAATCGGCCAGGTGATCGGCGCACAGCCGATTTTCAGCTCGTTCTCAACTTCATCCAGCAGCTCCATCGGGTCGCGGATGTCACGGTCGAGTTTGTTCATAAAGGTGAGGATCGGCGTATCGCGCAGGCGGGTTACTTCCATCAGCTTACGGGTACGATCTTCGACACCTTTTGCCGCGTCAATCACCATCAGACAGCAGTCCACCGCCGTCAGCGTGCGGTAGGTATCTTCCGAGAAGTCTTCGTGCCCGGGGGTGTCCAGCAGGTTGACCAGGCAATCATGATACGGGAACTGCATTACCGACGTGGTAATAGAAATACCACGCTGCTTTTCCATTTCCATCCAGTCAGATTTTGCATGCTGGCTGGAGCCACGGCCTTTTACCGTCCCGGCAGTCTGGATAGCCTGTCCGAACAGCAATACCTTCTCAGTGATAGTGGTTTTACCGGCATCCGGGTGAGAAATAATGGCAAAAGTGCGGCGCTTAGCCACCTCTTGCAAATAAGGAGACAACGTCATAGTTCAATCTTCTTGAGTAAGCGCGGCGTCTGACCACGCATGTTGAATACGAAAAATTGCGGCTATTTTACCCATCAACGGGGGGGAGGCAATCAGTGTTTACACAGGAGTTGCTCCAGTTCGCTTAATGACGCCACGGTCCAGGTCGGTTCAATACCCGCAGGCTGCTCGCGATGGTGCGCATTCAGCCAGCAGGTGGAAAGCCCGGCGTTAATGCCGCCGAGAATATCAGACTCTGCGGTATCGCCGACCATTAACACGCGAGAGCGGTCAGGGCTGCCCGCCTGCTCCAGCGCGTAATCAAAGATGCGCGGATCGGGCTTCGCCACGCCCACTTCTTCAGAAATAACCAGCAGATCAAAACGATCGCGAAGCCCTGTTCGTTCAAGGCGAATTTGCTGCAATGAGGTGAATCCGTTGGTGATGATGCCCATCTTCACCTTACCGTGCAGGGCGTTAACCAGCGAAACCGCACCCGGCAGCGGTGCGCAAATCTCCGCCATGGCGTTCATAAACGCATCATTTAACTCTTCAGGCGGGACGTTCAGCTGCTCGCCCCAGCCGACAAAGCGCTGGCGCTGAAGCTGAAGCGAAGTGATAGCGCCGTTCTGATAATCCACCCACAGCGGTTTATTGACGGCCTGGTAGTCCTGAAAATCTTCAGCGGTAAAGGTGACGCTATAGTCGAGAAACATCCGCTGCAAGCCGGTAAACGAGTCAAACGTAAACAGCGTTTCGTCGGCATCAAAGAAAATCCAGTCCCACTTCATCATTCCACCTTGTCTTACATACTGATTGGCAATGCCATGATTATCGCGTCCTCACGCCCGTCAGCCGTCGGGTAGTAATTACGGCGCACCGTTGCCTCATTAAAACCTAAACTTTCATAGAGTGCGATGGCGGCGGCATTTGAGGCGCGCACCTCCAGCCATAACGTCAGGACGCCGCGTTTTTCCAGTTCATCAATCAGATGTTCCAGCAGTTCTCGCCCCAGCCCCCGACGCTGAAAATCCGGGTCAACCGCAATATTGAACAGCGTCGCCTCATCCAGCACCACCTGCGTAATCGCGAACGCCGCCATCTTTCCGCCGACCGTCAGTTGATAGTTGAGGTAACGTTCGCCCTGATTGCTGGCAAAGGTTTTTTCACTCCACGGAAACGCATGGGCGCGTTTTTCAATCAGAAACGCAGCAGGTAAATCAGTCGGATTGAGGGAAGAAATCGTGTTCATATGCGCAAATTTGTTGCCATAGTGCGGCGCGTGCCGTTGGGTTTGCCCGTAATTCATTAAACGCAGGACTTGTCACCTGAGCGCCTTCCAGCAGCAAAGGCTCTTCAGTACCCAGCCGCCAGCTGTTGCACCGGCTGCCTTCCGGCAGCATGGCGACGCGGTCAGGCGTCAACGGTAATACCTGGTCGGGACTGACGGTCAATGCGCGCAAAATATCGCTCATCAAGGGTTCGGTCAGCGCCGGTAATTCTTCCGCCACGACCACCAGACGAACGTGCGCCGGAAGGGAAATCGCGATTTCCCCCTGTAGCGCGCCAGGGCGACGCAGCGACCACTGGGTAATGCCCAGTTGCTGTAATTGCCAGTCTCGTCGGGATGTCATAGCGAAACGCTCCTGTCTGTCAGGGGCGCAAATATAGCAAATTCGTCGAAACTGCGCCAACAAACAACTATAATCGCCGCCAGGAACAATAGAGGAACCTTTCATGTCTGCTTTTACCCCGGCAAGTGAAGTCTTGCTGCGCCACAGTGATGATTTCGAACAAAGCCGTATTCTGTTTGCCGGAGATTTGCAGGATGACCTGCCAGCCCGCTTCGAAAGCGCCGCCAGCCGCGTGCATACGCAACAATTCCACCACTGGCAGTTGTTAAGCCAGCTGATGGGCGAGAAGGCGCGCTTTAGCCTGGTCGCCCACGCTGACGACGTCGCGGACTGCGACACGCTGATCTACTACTGGCCGAAAAATAAACCTGAAGCCCAGTTCCAGTTGATGAATATCCTGTCGCTGCTGCCGCTCGGCACCGACATCTTCGTGGTGGGCGAAAACCGTAGCGGTGTTCGCAGCGCAGAGCAAATGCTGGCCGACTACGCGCCGCTGAACAAAATCGACAGCGCGCGCCGCTGCGGGCTGTATCATGGCCGTCTGGAAAAACAGCCTGTCTTTGATGCGGAAAAATACTGGGGCGAGTACCGCATTAACGATCTGACCATCAAAACGCTGCCCGGCGTTTTCAGCCGCGACGGTCTGGATGTCGGCAGCCAGTTGCTGCTTTCCACGCTGACGCCACATACCAAAGGCAAAGTGCTGGATGTCGGTTGCGGCGCAGGCGTGCTCTCTGCGGCCTTAGCCAGCCACTCGCCAAAAGTGCGTTTAACCCTGTGTGATGTTTCCGCGCCTGCCGTTGAGGCCAGTCGCGCAACGCTTGCGGCAAACGGCGTTGAGGGTGAGGTGTTCGCCAGTAACGTCTTTTCTGACGTAAAAGGGCGTTTTGATATGATCATCTCTAACCCGCCGTTCCACGATGGAATACAAACCAGCCTGGATGCCGCGCAAACGCTGATTCACGGCGCGGTTCGCCACCTCAACAGCGGCGGTGAGTTGCGCATCGTGGCTAACGCCTTCCTGCCCTACCCGAAAGTGCTGGATGAAACGTTTGGCTTCCACGAAGTGATTGCGCAAACCGGGCGCTTTAAAGTTTACCGCACGGTGATGACGCGCCAGGCGAAGAAATAGAGTGGTCATCGTAGGCCGGATAAAGTGCCTGCACCGCCATCCGGCATGGTTTGCGGATGCCGGATGGCACTTCGCTTATCCGGCCTACGGTTAGCGCCCATTTTTGCAGCAATCAATCCATCCTGCGTAATTAACTATTGACGAAAAGCTGAAAACCACTAGAATGCGCCTCCGTGGTAGCGATTCTTTTTAAGAATCGATGGTATGCGAAGGTGGCGGAATTGGTAGACGCGCTAGCTTCAGGTGTTAGTGTCCTTACGGACGTGGGGGTTCAAGTCCCCCCCCTCGCACCAAAACCACGTTGATATTGCTCGCACTGGGCGAAGGTGGCGGAATTGGTAGACGCGCTAGCTTCAGGTGTTAGTGTTCTTACGGACGTGGGGGTTCAAGTCCCCCCCCTCGCACCAACGAGGCGATATCAAAAAAGTAAGATGACTGTGCGAAGGTGGCGGAATTGGTAGACGCGCTAGCTTCAGGTGTTAGTGTCCTTACGGACGTGGGGGTTCAAGTCCCCCCCCTCGCACCAATTATCTTATTTCCCTTCTCTGTTTTACGTCTTGTTTGTTCATCCCTGATTCAAATTCATCATAACCAGCACCATGCCGCTGATCAGCGCGACACATGACGGCAGCAGGACGAAATGCCGTAAGCGTTTGTGATACAGCATCAACGAAGTCAGCAGTAATCCTAATACAATCAGTACCTTCCATGCGTCAATGGAGAGGCCGGCAAACGCCAGTCCGGTAATAAAAATACCCGGCAACAATATCCCCCATCCACTGCCCAGTGTACGCTGCAACATGGCTTTACCTCTGATACCGATAATGATAACCAATAGCATATGATAAAATTTCTCATTTGTCAGCAGTTCGTCACACTTCCTTGTATGAGATTGTCTTAACAATTGATGACATGAATTCAGCAAGGTGATAGATTGGGCGGTGGTTAACTTACAAACAATAAAAACGTTTATTTATGCGGGCTTTTTCCCGCACGTTATTTTTCATTTTGGCCCCAACCAGCGTAATTCATAGATAAATAACGACATTCAGATATGACAGCTCAATCCTGGCGCGCGCTACGCACCAAAAAATATCAATTCTCTTTACGCCTTTTTCTGTTTCTCAATGCGGTGTCCGGGCTGTTTACGCTTGTCTTTCCTCTTTATGAGGTCAGGGCTGTCTCAGTCCCGGCAATACTGCTCTTTGTTGCAAGTACGTTACTTCTGATATGGCACGGAAAATATACGCATAAAAAGATTAATATCCCCTTTATTTCTGTTATATCAGGCATATTGTGGGCCTGGCATATCACACTGAAATATAATGCTATGAACCATAGCGATTATACTTTTCTACTCATCGCCCTTCTCTGCGTGTTATTTATTGGCTCCATCGCCTTTGCTAATAATATCATTGCGTTTACGTTCCATTCATTGCCTTCCGTTCTGGCCTGCCTGTGGCTTAATGGCAGCGAACACGGCATACGGATTATTTATCTCATGGCGCTCCCGATGGCGGGCATTGCCATCCAGCATGTTATTCAAAAACGCTATGACGATTTCGCTCAACAGCTGATGTACAAACTGCTGGAAGAGAGAGAAACGCTGAACGGGCTGAGTATGCTCGATCCTTTGACTGGCCTGTATAATCGCCGCGGCCTGCAAAATAAGCTGAATACGCTCCTTGCTCTGGAAACGCACGAAGAACACTACGTATTGCTGCTGGATATCGATCACTTCAAAGCTTATAACGATCACTATGGGCACATGATGGGCGACCAGGCTCTCATTCGCGTTTCAGCCGCGATTCGTGACGCTGTCCGTTCCCGGGATATTGTCACCCGTTTTGGCGGCGAAGAGTTTATGGTCCTGCTGACCGCGACCGATCCACAGGAGGCGCGCACGACCGCCGAACGTATTCGCCAGAAGGTCTACGATCTCAAAATCCCACATATGTTTAATGTCAGCGTGGCGACCAATGTCACCATCAGCGTTGGCATCGCGCCGCTACTGGGTCAGGACATGGAGGCTGCAATCGTCAAGGCAGATAAAGCGCTGTATGAGGCCAAAAACCTGGGGCGCAACAACATTCTTGCGAGTGACGAACTGCGTACGGTCTGACACAGGGAGATATCATCGTGCTACCGCGCACAGCGTCACGACAAAGCGCTTGCCATCGACTATCGCTATCATTAGGATTAGCAATCATTATCATTTAGATTACTATCCTTATATACAGCGCTATGCCTTACCGTTCCGCACCGATCATTGAAGATGTCACCTGGCGAGCCCATCTCCAGCCTGAGATGCCCTCGCTGGCTGAAGCCGTGCGTGAAACGATAACCCGGACGCGCGAACATCTGCTTGATTTTATTCGGCTGGACGAACCGCACCCAACGGGCGCCATGACGCTGGCGCAGTGGGCTCGACCGGGTACGATGCGCTCTCTGCTGGCTATCTATTCCGACCATATTTATCGTCATCAACCGACGCAACCACGCGAAAATAAGCCGCTCATTTCACTTTGGGCGCAATGGTATATCGGTCTGATGGTACCGCCTCTGATGCTTGCCCTGCTCACCCAGGAAAGGGCCATTGACGTTTCGCCCGAGCACATGCACGTTGAGTTCCACGAAACCGGACGCGCAGCCTGTTTTTGGGTTGATGTTCATCAGGACGAGCGGGCAACCGCGCATTCTCCTCAACAGAGAATGGAAACGCTGATCGTCTCTGCGCTGATGCCGGTCGTTCAGGCACTGGAATCAACCGGCGATATTAACGGTAAGCTTATCTGGAGTAACACCGGGTATCTGATCAACTGGTATCTGACCGAAATGAAACCGCTGCTTGGCGAAGCCTTGCTGGCAACGCTGCGCCAGAGCTGCTTCTTCGAAAAGCAACTTTCCAGTGGTCAGGATAACCCGCTGTGGCGTACCGTCGTCCCTCGCGAAGGTCTGCTGGTGCGCCGAACCTGCTGTCAACGCTACCGGTTGCCAGACGTTCAGCAATGCGGTGACTGTACGCTGAAATAAACAAGGCGCCGCTGCGCCTTGTTCAACACGTCAGGCCATCTGCTGACTCTCCTCTTCTGCACGCCCGGCCTCTTCTGCCTCTTGCGCCAGAAGCTGCTTCTCATAAACCTTAAAGAACGGGAAGTATATGATGGCGGACACCAGCGCCAGTATGACCACCAGGATCGCCGCACGGTAGTCCCAGCCCAGTGCCCACGCAGCGCCAACCGGTGCGGGCGCAGTCCACGGCACCACGGAAATCACCCGCCCAATCAGATCCAGTTTCATCGCCGCCCACGCCAGCACGGCGTTCACCATTGGCGCCAGCAGGAACGGGATAAAGAACACCGGGTTCATCACAATCGGCGTCCCGAAAATAACCGGTTCGTTGATATTAAAGATACTCGGCACGACGCTTAAGCGGCCAATAGAGCGCAAATGTACGGAACGGCTGCGTAAATAACAAATCACCAGCCCCATCGTGGCGCCAGAACCGCCAATGACGATGAAGAAAGTCCAGAAGGCTTCCATGAAAATATGCGGCAACGGTGCCCCCTGCGCCAGCGCGGTCTGGTTCATACCGAGATTGGTCAGCCAGAACATTTGCAGCATCCCGGAGACAATCGCTGCTCCGTGAATCCCCGCAAACCACAGCAGATGCCCAATCAGCACCGCCAGCAAAATAGCGGGCAACGAATCCGCAGCGGAAACCAGCGGTTTAAAGATCGCCATGATCGCCTGTGGGATCAGCATATCGAACTGCGACTGGATCGCCAGGCTCAGCGGATACAAGGTCAGAACCACCACCAGCACCGGAATCAGCAGATCAAAGGAGTTCTTGATCATCGGCGGCACCTGGTCTGGCAGGCGAATGCCAATGTTATGCGCTTTCAGGAAGCGCATCATTTCAACACAGTAAATCGCCACCAGAATCGCGGTAAAAATCCCCGTTCCGCCCAGGCTGTCAACCGGCATAGTGCCGTTTGTTTTCGGCGCGGCAACCAGCAAGAAGGCCATGATCGAGAGCATGGCGCACATAAACGGATCTAACTGATGCGATTTAACATAGTGTTTGCCCAGGTTATAGGCAATGGCCGCACAGATATAGATGGACATGATCCCCATCGTCATATCAAACGGCGTCAAAATCTGGCTTTCAAACTGTTTCGCCAGCGCCAGCCAGCCACGGGCAAATCCCCAGGTGGTGTCCGGTGAGAAAGGAGGATAGGCGAAAACCAGCAGGAAGGAGCCGACAATCATAAACGGCATTGCCGAAATGAAACCATCACGAATCGCCATAACATGACGTTGTGAGGAAATACGTCCGGCAACGGGACTCACGTAGTTTTCGACAAACCGAAAAATCACATTAAACACAGCATGGTTGGTAGACATAGCGTTCTCCTGTCAGTCAAAACAACATAGACGTGCTGGCAGCAGCACCGCCGTGTAAGGGTCCATTACTACTTTTCGCGACCGCGCCGGGGAGAACACCAGCGATACAGCAGAGAGAATGAAGTTTCATAAATGGCTCTTATTATGTGATACAGAGGAAGTGACAGGTTCAGTATTAATCCCCGCCCGCCGGACTGCAACCGGTTACTGTAACCGGTTTCCGTGAATGTGAAGACGATCGAAAAATCGCTCATGCTGCTGGTTTATTACATAAATTATTTACAGTGCCGCTTTCCTTATGACAAATTACGCCACGCGGTTTTCTGAAAAACAGGACTGCTAATACAGCGTCAGGAGAAAAGAATGAGTCTGCAATCGGTACGGCAGTTTCTGGCCGAACGTGCCCCGGATATTGAAATCATCGAATTAAATCAGAGTACGGCGACGGTGGAACTGGCAGCGAAAGCGCACAATGTCGCGCCAGGACAGATAGCGAAAACGCTTTCGCTTAAGGTGAAAGACGACATTATTCTGGTTGTCGCCAAAGGCGATGCTCGCCTGGACAATAAGAAACTCAAGAGCACGTTTGGCGCGAAAGCGCGAATGCTCAGCAGCGATGAAGTCGTGATCGCCACAGGGCACCCGGTCGGCGGTGTCTGCCCTTTCGGGCTGGAAACGCCTCTGCCCGTCTATTGCGACGTCTCATTAAAACATTATGCTGAAGTCTTACCAGCAGCAGGGGCAACGCACAGTGCAGTCCGAATTTCCCCCGACAGAATGGCAGAACTCACTTCAGCAACCTGGATTGATGTGTGCCAGTGATGCTATTTGTGCCCGGGCGATAAACCCGGCACAAGCAACCTGTAAATACAGAGCGACTACAGAATTACGCGGATAAGCGACCCGGCTTTTCGGCGCGCAGAGACAGCAGGATATCCGCCGCATCAAGCAATCCGGCATCTGAGCTGACGCCCAGTTTAGACATCACATTAAATTTATGGGCGCGAATCGTCTTGATATTGCGTTCCAGCTGGACGGCTATCTGTGGCATCGAATAACCATTCGACATAAAACGCAGAATTTCACGCTCAGTGGGGCTTATCATTCGGCTCTGATTGAGATACCAGAGGTTCAGAGTGTGTTCCGTCACCTCTCGCTTACTGTTCAATAATAAAAAGAGCTTTTCCTGAAAACTGGCCAGTGACGACGCTTTACTTAATACCCCATCTAACGGCGAAGGCGACAGCGAATCAATTAACCGGGCTTCCGCATCATCATCCGCGATGACCAGTCGGCGCACACGAGGAAAATTCACAGCCAGTTCCGCCAGATAAGCCAGCCCCAACCGGCGATCTTCCCGCATCGCAGAAAGTGAAAAAATAACGACGGAAAAGGGAGTACTTAACATCGCTTTCTGGAAAGCAGATTGAGTTGGAAAAATATGAAGTTTATATTGGCAATCAGGAAACGCGTCAAATAAACTCTTCATTCCAATACTGCTCATTACGCACTTCTCTATGAGTGCGACATTTCCCTTGGCAATTCTGTTTTCCATTCAGTAGCATCTCCATAAACTGAAGGTAAATTCAATTCTCTTGCTCCCTGAGAACTGTTTATCCAGGCATACATCTCAGCATTGCTGTGTATTGACAGACGCCGCATCGCACTGTTTTTCTGCGCGCTAATCGTTTTATTACTCTTCTTAAGCAACATCGCTATCTGA
The DNA here is from genome assembly GCF_000018045.1 of Citrobacter koseri ATCC BAA-895. Classification (NCBI taxonomy): domain Bacteria; kingdom Pseudomonadati; phylum Pseudomonadota; class Gammaproteobacteria; order Enterobacterales; family Enterobacteriaceae; genus Citrobacter; species Citrobacter koseri. The sequence continues at coordinate 3,198,435 of NC_009792.1, forward strand.
TTAATCCCCCAACCCTTACCCAGAAGCCGTAACACTTTCCGTTCCGACAGCGTAAGAACAACCGGACGATGGCCAAAACTCGAGACATCTGGCAGAGCGGGAGATAGCAGCGTCTTACTGATCCTGTCCGTATGGGCATTGCCTGCTTCAATCACGTTTACCAGATTCTCAACCGGTTCAACGTCAGACAGCAACGTACTGAAGGGGCTCATCAGAAGCTCAATCGCCTGTGAGTAAAACGCACGGGAAACAAGAAATACCCAGTGAATATCATGGTATTGAGATAATAAAGCGTAAAATTGCTCGCAGACAGCGCGGGGATGTTTACATTCTCCCGTTAAATCCGTAATCACTACATCGGAGCGGCGCAGCTGCATTAATGTCAGTTCTTCTACGGAACGGCAGTACATCAGTTCATAAGCAGGGAAATGGCCCTGCACCACCTCTTTTAACCCCGTCTGTATAACAGGTATTTTACTGATAATAATTATGTTTTTGCGGCATCCTGGCAACATATCTCCTCCATATCCACAGGTCTCCCCTCCTGTTCACTCATTAATAAATAATATAATTAATGAGAAAAACAGACGTGGTAATAGACGAAGTGAATTGTTTATCCTTGGCTTTTATTTGAAATGTTATAGCAATAACGACTCTATACAATGATCCGCATAGTATAAAATCACCAAACTATTATTGCATAATTACCGCTAAAAATAATTGCGGTACAATTAAATTAACTAAATTAGATCATTAGCATTTCTAACATATGCAAGGGGAATTTAATAAACTCACGCTATGTTTCGCATCAGATAATTATGCTTTCAGGAAGCACAAGAAAAGAATATCGTCTCATTAATTTCAGAGGTTACAGACGATACTTCATTCCCTGTCATTCACGTTCGACGTAAGGCATTCAATATACTGCAATTATGACATTCAGCGACTGATTGTCTGGCATCCTGCCTCTTTTTTCATCACAAAATTGATCTTAGCCAGAGCCAAAAGGGTCGGGCTTCATGATACAAAGAAGACTTTCGTCATTCAGATGGTACGCAACGCGTCTTTTCAGTCAGGGCGAGTCATGCAAACAGAGCAGTCGTTACAGCGAACGGTTACACGGTTATGTATTCAATGCGGGCTTTTTTTACTGCAACACGGCGCAGAGAGCGCGCTGGTTGATGAACTCTCCACCCGCCTGGGGCTGGCGTTAGGGATGGACAGCGTGGAAAGCGCCATCTCCTCCAACGCTATCGTTCTCACCACCATTAAAGATGGGCAGTGTCTGACATCGACACGTAAGAACCAGGATCGCGGCATTAATATGCACGTTGTCACGGAGGTGCAGCATATTGTCATCCTGGCCGAACATAATTTGCTGGATATAAAAGGCGTAGAGAAGCGCTTTAGCCAGCTCAGACCGTTGCGCTACCCGCGCTGGCTGGTATCGCTGATGGTCGGGCTTTCCTGCGCCTGTTTCTGCAAACTGAATAACGGCGGATGGGATGGCGCGGTGATCACCTTTTTCGCCAGCATGGTGGCGATGTATATTCGCCAGATGCTGGCGCACCGGCATTTACACCCACAAATCAACTTTTGCATCACCGCTTTTGTCGCCACTACCATTTCCGGCCTTTTGCTTCGCTTGCCCACTTTCAGCCATACCCCGACCATCGCCATGGCCGCCAGCGTCTTACTGCTGGTGCCGGGGTTTCCGCTGATTAATTCCGTTGCGGATATGTTTAAGGGCCACATTAATACCGGTCTGGCGCGCTGGGCGATTGCCAGTCTGTTAACGCTGGCGACGTGCGTCGGCGTGGTGATGTCGATGACGCTGTGGGGGCTACGCGGATGGGTGTAATCGATTTTCTTCTGGCGCTGATGCAGGACATGATTCTCTCCGCAATCCCGGCAGTGGGCTTTGCGATGGTGTTCAACGTGCCGCACCGGGCGCTCCCCTGGTGTGCGCTGCTCGGCGCGCTGGGCCACGGCTCACGCATGGTGATGATGACCGCCGGGTTTAATATCGAATGGTCGACATTTATGGCCTCGCTGCTGGTAGGGAGCATCGGCATTCAGTGGTCACGCTGGTATCTGGCGCACCCCAAAGTCTTTACCGTCGCAGCAGTCATCCCGATGTTTCCGGGGATATCCGCCTATACGGCAATGATATCCGCCGTCAAAATCAGCCACTTTGGCTACAGCGAACCGTTGATGATCACATTGCTGACCAATTTCCTGAAAGCCTCCTCTATTGTCGGCGCGCTTTCCATCGGGCTTTCCGTTCCCGGTCTGTGGCTGTATCGCAAACGCCCACGGGTGTAATGCTTTTCTCCCTGCGCTCAGGCAGGGTGAGGCCGCTTTCCCTCACCCTGCCGATATCTCCCGTCTGTGTGTTACTATAAAAACAGTATTCCTTCTCGGTTGTGGTTCCCTGTTGAGAAACATTATGTCTTCCAGAATTTTGACCCCGGACGTCATCGGTATTGACGCCTTATTACACGATCACAACGCGGTGCTGGCAAAATCGGCAAGCGGCGCGGTGGCGGTCTTCGCCAATAACGCGCCCGCGTTTTATGCCGTGACGCCGGCACGTCTGGCGGAACTGCTGGCACTGGAGGAAAAGTTATCGCGCCCGGGAAGCGATGTCACACTGGATGCTCAACTCTACGAAGACTCCCAGGCCGCGCCTGTGGCCGTTCCGCTGGGGAAATTCGCCATGTACGCAGACTGGCAGCCGGATGCTAACTTCCAGCGGCAGGCCGCGCTGTGGGGCGTCGCGCTAAGGGAACCCGTCACCGCCGAAGAGCTGGCCTCGTTTGTGGCTTACTGGCAAGCGGAAGGTAAGATTTTTCACCACATCCAGTGGCAGCAAAAGCTGGCGCGCAGCGTGCAAATCAGCCGGGCCAGTAACGGCGGTATGCCGAAACGTGATGTGAACAACGTCAGCGAACCTGACGACCATATTCCACCTGGTTTTCGAGGGTAACGATGAAAAACGTTGGCGACCTGATGAAACGTCTGCAAAAAATGATGCCAGCAAATGTTGAGCCTGCATTCAAAACGGGCGAAGAACTGCTGGCATGGCAGAAAGAGCAAGGCGAAATGCGTGCGGCAGCGCTGGCGCGTGAAAACCGGGCGATGAAAATGCAGCGCACGTTCAACCGTTCCGGCATCCGTCCGCTGCATCAAAACTGCTCGTTTGATAACTATCGTGTTGAGAACGACGGGCAGATGAACGCGCTGAGAAAAGCGCGGCAGTACGTCGAAGAGTTCGACGGCAACATCGCCAGCTTTATCTTTTCGGGCAAACCCGGCACCGGGAAAAACCATCTCGCGGCGGCAATCTGCAATGAACTGCTGCTGCGCGGAAAATCGGTTTTGATCATTACCGTCGCCGATATTATGTCCGCGATGAAAGGCACCTTTAGCAATCGCGAAACCAGCGAAGAGCAGTTGCTCAACGATCTCAGCAATGTGGATCTGCTGGTGATCGACGAGATCGGTATGCAGACCGAATCCCGCTATGAAAAAGTGATCATCAACCAGATCGTCGATCGCCGCTCATCATCCAAACGCCCTACCGGGATGTTAACCAACAGCAATATGGATGAGATGACCAAACTCCTTGGCGAACGAGTAATGGATCGTATGCGTCTGGGAAACAGTCTGTGGGTGATCTTCAACTGGGAAAGCTACCGTAGCCGCGTCACCGGCAAAGAGTATTAAGACCATTCCGACCCAGGCAAGCGCTATACTGCGACGAAAGGTACACACACACGAGTCATAACGATGAAAACCACAAAACGTCTTCTGTGCTGCGCGGTTGCCGCCAGCGCGTTTATCGCCACCAGCGCCTTCGCCGCGTCCTGGCAGGATTCTCTTTCCAGCGCCGCCAGCGAACTGAGCAAACAAAGCAGCTCTTCACAGCAGAGCGGCATGTCGCTGTCTTCTCTGACCAGCCTGCTGAATGGCGGCAATCAGGCATTAAGCGCTGATAACATGAACAACGCGGCGGGTATTTTGCAGTATTGCGCGAAACAGAAACTGACTTCCGTTACCGATGCGGAAAACGTTAAAAACCAGGTGCTGGATAAACTGGGACTTGGCGCCGCCGAACAGAAGCAGGACACCAATTATCTGGATGGCATTCAGGGTCTGCTGAATACCCAAAACGGCGAACAGCTTAGCCTCGATAACATTGGCAGCACGCCGCTGGCGGAAAAAGTGAAAACCAAAGCCTGCGACCTGGTGTTAAAACAGGGGATGAACTTCATTTCCTGATACGCCAACATGCCGCGTTTCAACCGTTTAGCGTTGAGCGCGGCCTAACCTCTATCTTTCTACTTCTCTCTGTCTCGCCTTCCCCGCATCACGGGAAGTGACGACGATCAAAAAAGCCAGGTTCTAAACCAATTCTTAATCACTGCACATTTTAATGTCACCATAATTGCAGCAATATGACATCGCCATTACATTGTATGTCCTGAAAAGAGATTACGCCGCCTGCCAAATGCGGGTTTATTGAGGATCATCAGTTGTCTGAGTTACTTTCCATCGCCCTGTTTCTCGCGTCCGTGCTGATTTATGCGTGGAAAGCGGGTCGCAACACCTGGTGGTTTGCCGCCATTTTAGCGGTACTTGGGCTTTTTGTTGTCTTAAATATTACGCTCTATGCCAGTGATTACTTTACCGGTGACGGCATTAACGATGCGGTTCTCTACACGCTGACCAACAGCCTGACGGGTGCCGGCGTCAGCAAATATATTCTGCCCGGCGCCGGCATCGTACTTGCGCTGGCCGCCGTATTTAGCGCGTTAGGCTGGGTTCTGCGCAGGCGTCGCCACCATCCTCACCATTTTGGCTACAGCCTGCTGGCGCTCTTACTGGCGCTGGGATCGGTGGATGCCAGCCCGGCATTTCGCCAGATCTCCGAACTGGTCAAATCCCAGTCGCGCGATGGCGACCCGGACTTCCCGGCTTATTACAAAGAACCGTCGAAAACGATCCCGAATCCGCAGCTCAACCTGGTCTATATCTACGGTGAAAGCCTGGAGCGCACCTATTTTGATAACGATGCCTTCCCGGATCTCACGCCGGAACTCGGAGCGCTGAAAAACGAAGGGCTGGATTTCAGCCACACCATGCAATTGCCGGGCACAGATTACACCATCGCCGGAATGGTCGCCTCGCAGTGCGGCATCCCGCTGTTTGCGCCGTTTGAAGGCAACGCGTCGGCTTCCGTATCCAGCTTCTTCCCGCAGAATATCTGCCTGGGCGATATCCTGAAAAACTCCGGCTATCAGAACTATTTTGTGCAGGGCGCAAATCTGCGTTTCGCCGGAAAAGACGTGTTCCTCAAATCCCACGGTTTCGATCATCTGTATGGTGCGGAAGAGTTAAAAACCGTGGTGGCTGACCCGAGCTATCGTAACGACTGGGGCTTTTACGACGATACGGTGCTCGACGAGGCATGGAAAAAGTTTGAAGAACTCTCTCGCTCCGGCCAGCGTTTCTCGCTGTTTACGCTGACGGTGGATACTCACCACCCGGACGGGTTTATCTCACGCACCTGTAACCGCAAGCGTTACGACTTCGACGGTAAGCCGAACCAGTCCTTTAGCGCCGTCAGTTGCAGCCAGGAGAACATCGCCGAATTTATCAATAAAATCAAAGCATCGCCGTGGTTTAAAAATACCGTCATCGTGGTTTCCTCCGACCATCTGGCGATGAACAACACCGCGTGGAAGTACCTGAACAAACAGGATCGCAACAACCTGTTCTTCGTGCTGCGCGGCGACCAGCCTCAGCAGGATACGCTGGCGGTGAAACGCAACACGATGGATAACGGCGCGACCGTGTTGGATATTCTGGGCGGGGATAACTTTATCGGCCTGGGGCGCAGCAGCCTCTCCGGTCAGTCGCTGTCGGAAGTCTTCCTGAACAGCAAAGAGAAGATCCTGGCGATGAAGCCGGACATTATTCGCCTGTGGAACTTCCCGAAAGAGATGAAGGATTTTACCGTCGATCGGGATAAAGACATGATCGCTTTCTCAGGGAGCCATTTCCGCCTGCCGCTGCTGTTGCGGGTGTCGGATAAGCGCGTTGAACCGCTGCCGGAAAGTGAATACTCCGCCCCGCTGCGTTTCCAGCTGGCTAATTTTGCCCCGCGCGATAACTTCGTCTGGGTCGATCGCTGCTACAAAATGGCGCAGCTGTGGGCGCCGGAGCTGGCGCTCTCCACCGACTGGTGCGTTTCACAAGGGCAACTGGGCGGGCAACAAAGCATCCAGCACGTCGATAAAGCACAGTGGAAAGGCAAAACGGCGTTTAAAGATACGGTTATCGATATGGAACGTTACAAAGGCAACGTTGATACGTTGAAGATCGTCGATAACGATATTCGTTACAAAGCCGACAGTTTTATCTTTAACGTGGCTGGCGCGCCGGAAGAGGTGAAGCAGTTCAGCGGGATTTCACGACCGGAATCGTGGGGGCGCTGGTCTAATGCGCAACTGGGTGATGAGGTGAAGATTGAATACAACACGCCGTTACCGAAGAAATTCGATCTGGTGATCACCGCCAAAGCCTTTGGCGCGAATGCTAATCGCCCTATTCCTGTTCGCGTAGGCAAGGAAGAACAGACGCTGGTGTTAGAGAACGAAGTCACCACAACAACGCTGCATTTTGATAACCCGTCAAATGCCAGTACGCTGGTGATTGTGCCGCCCGACCCGGTATCGACCAATGAAGGCAATATTCTCGGCCACTCCCCGCGTAAGCTCGGTATCGGAATGGTTGAGATTAAAGTGGTGAATGCCGAAGGCTAATTCTTTGTACAGGCCCGATAACACAACGTTAATCGGGTCTGTACAATCCACGCTATACTCCCGCGCATGAAGATGACTTTTCGCCCTACCACGCTGGCTGATATCACCGTCATGCCCGCCATTGAACGCTCTGCGGGTCAACGCTTTCGGGACGTGCCTGCGCTGGCATGGATAGCCGACGGCCCTGTTATTTCAGTTGAACAACACCGGGAACACGCCGCAAAAGGATTAAGCTGGCTGGCGCTGGCCGATGAGCGTCCTGTCGGTTTTTTACTGGCCGAGGCGCTGGATTCATCGCTGTTTATCGCCGAGGTGTCTCTGCTGTGTGAATGGCAGGGAAAAGGCATTGGCCGTCAACTGATTGCGTACGTCGCGGAGCAGGCGCGCAGCAGCGGTTTTGATGCGCTGACGCTTACCACCTTTCGGGACGTGGCGTGGAATGCGCCGCTCTATGCGCGAATGGGATTTGTGGTGCTGGATGATGAGCGCCTGTCGCCAGGGTTACGTCAAAAGCGAGAGGAAGAAGCGGCGCACGGTCTGGCGTATGAATCACGCTGCGCCATGCGCCTGAGGCTGGTTTGAAGCGCCCGATGGCGGCTGTCGCCTTATCGGGCCTACATAGCACCGCATCCATACCGTAGGCCGGATTCATCCGGCAACACAGCAACTCCCTACCCGTAGGCCGGATAAGCGTTAGCGCCATCCGGCATCACAGCAGCTCCTTACCCGTAGGCCGGATAAGCGTTAGCGCCATCCGGCATCACAGCAGCTCCCTGCCCGTAGACCGGATAAGCGCCAGCGCCATCCGGCATGACGGCTTAGAAGGTTTCCCAGTTATCGCCGCTATCCGCGACGGCTGCTTTACGCGGCAGTACAGACGCAGAAGCCGGTTTCACCGCTGCGGCATCACGCGCACGCTGCTGTTCCTGCTGAATGCGGAATACGGCAACAGCCTGCGTCAAGCGGCTGGCCTGCTCTTCCAGCGCGGCAGCGGCGGCGGCAGACTCTTCCACCAGCGAGGCGTTCTGCTGGGTAACGCGATCCATCTCCGCTACCGCCAGGCCAACCTGGTCGATACCACGGCTTTGCTCATCAGATGCCGAGGCGATTTCCCCCATGATATCGGTCACACGCGTCACCGCGTTCACGATTTCATCCATCGTTTCACCGGCGCTTTCGACCAGCGTTGAGCCCACATCCACACGGCTGACGGAGTCTTCAATCAGGCTCTTGATCTCACGCGCCGCCTGCGCACTGCGTTGCGCCAGGTTGCGAACTTCACCCGCTACCACGGCAAAACCACGACCCTGTTCGCCCGCGCGCGCCGCTTCTACCGCCGCGTTCAGCGCCAGGATGTTGGTCTGGAAAGCAATACCGTCGATCACACTGATGATGTCGGCAATTTTCTGCGAACTGGAAGCAATATCACGCATCGTTTGCACGACGTTATCCACCACTTTACCGCCTTTCTGCGCGGTTTCAGACGCGCTCAATGCCAGATGGCTGGCCTGGCGCGCGTTCTCGGCGTTCTGTTTCACCGTAGCGGTCAGCTCTTCCATGCTGGCGGCGGTCTCTTCCAGAGAGGCGGCCTGCTGTTCAGTACGGGAAGAGAGATCGTTGTTGCCCATCGCGATTTCGCTGGCGCCGCTGTAAATCGCATTCGCGCCGTTACGCACATCACCGACGGTACGAACCAACTCGCCCTGCATATGACGCAGGCTCTGCGCCAGTTGTCCCATTTCGTTAGAGCCTTCCACATCAATGCGTTTCACCAGATCGCCGTTCGCAATATGACGAATACTTTCGATCAGACGGTTCATCGGCGCGATCAGAGAGAGCTTAATGCCGAACCAGACGGCGACGATCACCAGCAGCACAACGATTAACACGCTCGCCAGTACCCACATCGCCTGGCTGTATGAACGGTTATTATCTTCTACCGCAATGTCATACAGACGATCGTTCTGCTGCATGTAGTTAACATACTGCTTCTCAAAACCGTCCTGATAACCCTGAGTCGGCTGATCGAAGAAGTCGTTGATCTTACCTGCGCCCAACAGTTGGATCAGCTCCGCCAGCGCATTGTGGTAGATATCGTAGTTACGCTTGATCTCCACTGCCGCCGTTTCACTCTGGCGCGGATCGCGAGGCAACGCCTCGTACTCAGCCCAGTGTTTTTCCGCCAGTTTCAGAGAGGTCGTCGCAATTTGCATAAGATCGGTAACGGTCGCGCCGCTGCCAATATTGTTCTGATCCATCATGTAACGGATACCCGCCCGGTTCAGGGTGTTTCGCGTTTGCAGCAGCGCAACCCAGCTGGCGTTCAGTGTGGACTGTTGCTGACGAATGGTTTGCAGAACGGTGAAGTTCTCTTTGTCATTCTTCAATGAGTTAAAGAACAAACCGCCTGAGGTGAGTTGTAAAAGGCCAAATATTGCCAGGACCAGCAGCAAGCTGGTCACAATCTTGATTCGTTTTAACATGTTTTCTCTTTCCGCTAGACAGATACCAGAATTTTCGGCCTGGAAAGGGAAAACTTTACCGAATTCGTACTGGTTGGGACGATATCAGCACGAATGATTCGCCGTTCACGATCGACGAAAAAGAAATGCTGGATTTTAATTAGTGATCTCAATCACATAAATGACCGCATCCCGCCGTCGGAAAAACCACTCACTGACACTCCTGACCGCTTAAGCCCACATATAACCACTCACTTATTTACCTTACTTTACGCGCGCGTATCTCTGGCAGGATCACCTCAGCATAGCAGTCAATTTACCTCCTCAAACACAGACTCAAACCCAACGGCTTCGGCCAATTATTAATCTTAAAAACCAGGTTTTACTATGGATACGAAAAAGATATTCAAGCACATACCCTGGGTGATTCTTGGAATCATCGGTGCATTCTGCCTCTCGGTCGTCGCCTTACGCAGAGGTGAGCACGTCAGCGCCCTGTGGATCGTGGTCGCTTCCGTCTCTGTTTATCTGGTGGCTTATCGCTACTACAGCCTGTACATCGCCCAGAAGGTGATGAAACTCGACCCAACGCGTGCTACGCCTGCGGTCATTAATAACGACGGCCTGAACTACGTCCCGACAAACCGTTACGTACTGTTTGGTCACCACTTTGCCGCTATCGCTGGCGCCGGCCCGCTGGTCGGCCCGGTTCTGGCCGCGCAAATGGGCTACCTGCCGGGTACGCTGTGGCTGCTGGCGGGCGTAGTGCTGGCCGGTGCGGTACAAGACTTCATGGTGCTGTTTATCTCTTCCCGCCGTAACGGCGCGTCTCTCGGTGAGATGATCAAAGAAGAGATGGGCCCGGTGCCGGGCACCATCGCCCTGTTTGGCTGCTTCTTAATCATGATCATCATCCTCGCGGTACTGGCGCTGATCGTGGTAAAAGCGCTGGCCGAAAGCCCGTGGGGCGTCTTCACCGTTTGCTCAACCGTACCTATCGCGCTGTTTATGGGGATCTACATGCGCTTCCTGCGTCCGGGACGTGTGGGTGAAGTCTCCGTTATTGGCATCGTGCTGCTGGTTGCCTCTATTTACTTCGGCGGCGTAATTGCGCACGACCCGTACTGGGGCCCGGCGCTGACCTTTAAAGACACCACCATTACCTTCGCGCTGATCGGTTACGCGTTTATTTCCGCACTGCTGCCGGTATGGCTGATCCTCGCCCCACGCGACTATCTGGCAACCTTCCTGAAAATCGGCGTTATCGTCGGTCTGGCGCTGGGGATTCTGATCCTCAACCCAGAGCTGAAAATGCCAGCGATGACCCAGTACATCGACGGTACCGGCCCGCTGTGGAAAGGCGCGCTGTTCCCGTTCCTGTTCATCACCATCGCCTGTGGCGCGGTATCTGGCTTCCACGCGCTGATCTCTTCCGGTACGACGCCGAAACTGCTGGCTTGTGAAACCGACGCGCGTTTCATCGGCTATGGCGCAATGCTGATGGAGTCTTTCGTGGCGATCATGGCGCTGGTTGCGGCGTCTATCATCGAACCGGGTCTCTACTTCGCGATGAACACCCCGCCAGCGGGCCTCGGTATCACCATGCCGAACCTGCACGAAATGGGTGGCGAGAACGCGCCGCTGATTATGGCGCAGCTGAAAGACGTCACCGCGCACGCGGCGGCAACCGTCAGCTCCTGGGGCTTTGTGATTTCGCCTGAGCAGATCCTGCAAACCGCGAAAGACATCGGCGAGCCGTCGGTACTGAACCGCGCAGGTGGCGCACCGACGCTGGCGGTCGGTATCGCTCACGTATTCCACAAAGTGTTGCCGATGGCTGATATGGGCTTCTGGTATCACTTCGGTATTCTGTTCGAAGCGCTGTTCATCCTGACCGCGCTGGATGCAGGCACCCGCTCCGGCCGCTTTATGTTGCAGGATCTGCTGGGTAACTTCGTCCCGTTCCTGAAGAAAACCGACTCTCTGGTTGCTGGCGTCATCGGTACTGCGGGTTGCGTCGGTCTGTGGGGCTACCTGCTGTATCAGGGCGTGGTTGATCCGCTGGGCGGCGTTAAGAGCCTGTGGCCGCTGTTCGGTATCTCCAACCAAATGCTGGCCGCCGTAGCGCTGGTTCTGGGCACCGTGGTACTGGTTAAAATGCAGCGCACCAAATACATCTGGGTTACCGTTATCCCGGCAGCATGGCTGCTGATCTGCACCACCTGGGCGCTGGGTCTGAAACTGTTCAGCACCAACCCGCAGATGGAAGGCTTCTTCTACATGGCTAACCAGTACAAAGAGAAGATTGCCAACGGCAGCGAACTGACCGCGCAGCAAATTGCCAATATGAACCACATCGTCGTGAACAACTACACCAACGCAGGCCTGAGTATTCTGTTCCTGGTAGTAGTGTACAGCATCATCTTCTATGGGTTCCGTACCTGGCAGAAAGCCCGCACCATCAACGGTCGTACCGATAAAGAGACGCCGTATGTACCGGTGCCGGAAGGCGGCGTGAAGACCTCTTCACACCATTAATCGGATGCCGGGTGGCGCTACGCTTACCCGGCCTACAAAATGCAGTTAACGTAGGCCGGATAAGGCGCAAGCCGCCATCCGGCAAAACCAACGCCCGGTTCGCTGGGCTTTATTCATATCTGGATGAGAAAATGTTTGGTAACTTAGGTCAGGCAAAAAAATATCTCGGCCAGGCGGCGAAGATGTTGATTGGCATTCCAGACTACGACAACTATGTCGAGCATATGCAAACTAACCATCCAGACAAGCCGTACATGAGCTATGAAGAATTCTTCCGCGAGCGCCAGCAGGCACGTTACGGCGGCGACGGAAAAGGCGGCATGCGCTGCTGTTAATGGAGGCACTGATGACCCCGATTGCAGTTACCCTACTCACCGGTTTTCTCGGCGCGGGTAAAACCACCCTGCTGCGCCATATTCTTAACGAAAAGCACGGCTACAAGATTGCCGTTATCGAAAACGAATTCGGCGAAGTTTCCGTTGACGATCAGCTGATTGGCGACCGCGCCACCCAGATCAAAACCCTGACTAACGGCTGCATTTGCTGCACCCGCTCCAGTGAACTGGAAGACGCGCTGTTAGACCTGCTCGACAACCTCGACCAGGGCAACATCCATTTCGACCGTCTGGTGATTGAGTGCACCGGCATGGCCGACCCCGGCCCGATTATTCAGACCTTTTTCTCTCATGACGTGATTTGCCAGCGCTACCTGCTGGACGGCGTGATTTCGCTGGTCGATGCGGTACACGCCGACGAGCAGATGAACCAGTTCACCATCGCCCAGTCGCAGGTCGGTTATGCCGACCGCATCCTGCTGACCAAAACCGACGTGGCGGGAGTTAGCGAAAAACTGCGTGAACGCTTAGCGCGCATCAACGCCCGCGCCCCGGTTTACACCGTCACGCACGGCGATATCGACCTCTCCCTGTTGTTCGACACCAACGGCTTTATGCTGGAGGAGAACGTGGTCAGCGCCACACCGCGCTTCCACTTTATCGCCGACAAACAAAACGATATCTCATCAATTGTGGTGGAGCTGGATTATCCGGTAGACATCAGCGACGTTTCCCGCGTAATGGAAAACCTGCTGCTGGAGTCCGCCGAGAAACTGTTGCGCTACAAAGGAATGCTATGGATTGAAGGCGAACCGAACCGCCTGCTGTTCCAGGGCGTCCAGCGCCTGTACAGCGCCGACTGGGACCGCCCGTGGGGCGACGAACAGCCGCACAGCACGCTGGTGTTTATCGGCATTCAACTGCCGGAAGACGAGATCAGAGCCGCGTTTGCGGGGCTGAAGAAGTAACCCTCATTCTGGATTGCCCGGTGGCGCTGCGCTTACCGGGCCTACAAATCAACTACGTAGGCCGGATAAGGCGCAGCCGCCATCCGGCACTCACTCCCCCTCCCCCCACTCACTCAGTAATCACAAACCGCGTCGCTGCAAAGCAGTTGAGGATGCGGTGGACCAGAAACACCATCGTCAGCGTCGCTACCAGCGCGACGGTGACTGAAGTGATGCGGTACAGATCGCTGAACACCAGATCGCTGTCCGGGTGCAGGTTCTGGCCGAACATAATGCCGATGGTGGTGATACTGGCAAAACCGACGCCCGCGCCAACCTTTTCCATCACATGCAGACGAGCGCTGAAGCCTAGCCCGAGACCGATCAGCGGCATCATCAGCAGCATATGGTTGCTGAAGTCATAAATAAGCAGTTGCACCAGCAGAATATACAGGCAGGCCAGCACCACGCCGACGACGCGCCAGATCGAGCTGATCACCGCGCCACGATAGTGCATCGGAAACAAAATCAAAATTCCCGCCATCAGCGCCGACAACGAATCGCTCAAATCGCAGATCTGGAAAATCACAAAGATCATCGTCGCCACGGTGCCGGAAAGCAGCGATTCATGGCGAATACGGGCATCATCTTTCTCAATACGCGGCGGCGGCTGACGCGGTTCGACATCCGGGATCAGATAGTGCAGCAGCGCGCTCAGGGCTACCGCCATCACGCAGGCCTCCATATTGGAGAACATCAGCGTATGCCAGTTGGTGCCAGGGTAACTCATAAAGTTGAGCATCGTGCTCTGGCACACCACGCCCATCGAACCGAGCAAAAACAGCGGCCCCTTGCTCATAAAACGAAAGCGCATCACGTACAGGCCAAACACCACCAGCGTCATAATTACCGGCCACTGTGAGAGATAGCCGACAATCAACACCATTTCAACGCAGTTCACCGCCGCACTGAATACAAACTGACGAGCCACATGGCGGTTAAACACCGGCACCAGCGACAACAGCATCAGCGGATAAACCACAAAAAACACGCCGTACTGCACGTTGTAAAAGGTCGAGATACTCAACGCTATCGTCCCGGCAACGGAAATACGCACAGTCTGGCGAAAATCATTGGCGGTGTAGACAATATTCCCGTGCGGCGTAAAGACGTGGGCCAGGGTGTTAATAGACATAGTGAAGCCAGCTTACCAGGTGGATCTGCGCCCCTGCAAAGGTGCGGGCAAACATCCCCTCGCTGTTATACAACTGCACCGTAGCGCGAGCGCCGGTCGGCAGGGGTTTCTCCAGCGGGGTATCCAACGCAACGTGAATGCGCATACGCTGGGCATCGCGCACCCAGCGCGTCGACTGTTCCGGCTGCGACAGCTGTCCGTTAACCGCTTCCTGCCCGGCCAGAATCCCGGCATCGCTGCTGGTCACATGCGCAGGAAACACTTTGCCCGGCATGGCGTCAAACACCACTGCGGCATCGGTATTTACGCGGGTGTGACGCAGACTTTTCTCACGAAAATCGGCCACAATATCGGTCTGGTTACTGACCAGCGCCATCAAAGGCGTAGCGGCGGTGGCGTAAAGCCCAGGGTTGAGCTGGAGATTGCTCACCGTCCCGTCGGTTTCCGCCCGCACCTTCGTCCAGCCCAGGTTCAGTTGCGCCTCCTCCAGCGCATTGCGGTATTTTTGCAGCGTCACATTGCGACTGTCGTCGCGTTCACCGCGCTGGATCAGCAGGTTCTGGATACTGGCATTCAGCGCCGCCACCGACTGCTCGCTGGTCTGCCAGGTGGTGCGCACTTTATCCAGATCCGACTGCGAAACATTCTGCATCGCACTCAGCCGCTGATAGCGATCAAGCGTGAGCTTATCGTTGCGGGCGGTGTATTGCGCGGTGCGCAGGTTGGCGCGCGCAGAGGCGATCTGCGCATCCAGCTGTTGGTTGCTCAGCTTCGCCTGCTCAAAGGCAATCTGTGCGGCCTCAACTTTATTGATAAACGGCGTTGGGTCCAGTTCATACAACAGGTCGCCCTTTTTCACCTGGCTATTGTTGCGTACGTAGACGTGCGAGACATAGCCGGAGACGCGCGAGGAGACCGGCGTCACCACGCGCATCACGGTGGAATCCGGCGTCAGCGGGATCCAGATATCGGCAACAATAAACCAGGCGAATATCGCAAGGAAAGCGGCAATACTCACCCTTACCCAACGGGCAAATTTTTGTTCTGGGGTCATCATAGTTTTTTAGAGTTAATTATCTTCTTCGCGGATTAACCGCAGATTGCAGGCGATTTGATTTAATGTGGCGCTGAAGGCGGCAAGTTCCGCTTCCGGGATAGTACGGGTGACGCGTTGCTGATAGGTCTCAATCACCCGGTTCAGTTCCTCCAGCCTTGAACGGCCTTGCGCTGTCAGCGTCAGCAGGCGGATGCGTTTGTCATATGGCGATGTTGAACGCACCAGATAGCCCTGTTTTTCCAGTTGCGTGAGGGTGCGCATCAGCGGCGGCAGCTCAATGCCCTGCACCTCCGCCAGTTCGCTGACCGAGACGTTATCACCCAACTGATGCAGTTGCATCAGCACCGTCCAGCTTGACTGCGTCAGGCCGGTATCGGTGATGGCAGCATCAATAATTGCACGCCACTGGCGTACCACCATTGCCATGCGCATCCCCATCGGACGGCGGGCAAACAGCTCATCTTCAGTCATCTCTCTTTCCCCTCTTAGCAGATGGGAAAATAATACTTATCAGGATAAGTATCAAGAAACAGCTAATAAGGAAGCATAAATTGATAAATTACGTGAATGTAAAAAAGGCCGGACTGAATACAGCCCAGCCTCTGTGGTGTTACGGGGGATCACTCAATCTGATCCCGTCGCAGCCCCACATCCTTTAACTGTTCATCGTTCATGCGTTGCAATACACGCTGCGTCTGCGCCCGCAGTCGCCATCTTTTTATTGCTCGCCAGACCTGAACAAAACCAATAAACGGCTGTTTTGCGCGATTCTCGTGAAATTCCATACTCCACCTCCCCACCTGGTCAGAGGCTTTATCTTCCCGGATCTTCACCACCACAATACAGATTCAAAAAATACTTTTCTTTGCCATACAGATTGGCTAAAACGGTATCTGAACGCGATTTCGACCACCGTTCTGTACTGGTTTTTCCATCTGTATGGCAAGAGTGAGGGATACAGCATGACGCGTTACCAACATCTGGCTAATCTGCTGGCCGAGCGTATTGAGCAAGGGCTGTATCGCCACGGGGAAAAATTGCCCTCGGTGCGTAGCCTGAGTCAGGAGCATGGGGTGAGCATCAGTACCGTACAGCAGGCATATCAGACGCTGGAGACGTTGCAGCTCATCACTCCACAGCCGCGCTCCGGCTACTTTGTCGCCCCACGCAAGGCGCAACCGCCGGTGCCGCTGATGTCACGCCCGGTACAGCGACCGGTAGAGATCACCCAGTGGGATCAGGTGCTGGACATGCTGGAAGGGCACAACGACAAATCAATTATTCCTTTCAGCAGCGGCGTCCCCGATATCCACCAACCCAGCCTGAAACCGCTCTGGCGCGAACTAAGCCGCGTGGCGCAACATAACCTGGGGGCGGTGCTGGGCTACGATGAACTGGCCGGATACCGCGAACTGCGGGAACAGATCGCCCGCCTGATGCTTGACAGCGGTTCGGTCGTCAGCGCTGATGATATCGTTATCACCAACGGTAGCCAGAGCGGTTTGTCGCTGGCGCTGCTGACCGTCTGCCAGGCGGGTGATATTGTCGCCGTCGAATCCCCCGCCTATTACGGCACCATGCAGCTCCTGCGCGGCTTAGGAATAAAAGTCATTGAAATCCCGACCGACCCGGATACCGGTATCAGTATTGAAGCGCTGGAACTGGCGCTGGATCAATGGCCGATTAAAGGGGTTATCCTCGTACCAAACTGCAATAATCCCCTCGGGTTTATTATGCCGGACGCACGCAAACGGGCAGTGCTCAGCCTCGCGCAGCGCCACGATATTGTGATTTTTGAAGATGACGTGTATGGCGAGCTGGCGACGGATTACCCTCGCCCCCACACCATCCACTCCTGGGATATCGATGGTCGGGTGCTATTGTGCAGTTCGTTTACCAAATCCGTCGCGCCGGGCCTGCGCGTAGGCTGGGTCGCTCCGGGTCGTTACCACGATCGTCTGCTGCATATGAAATACGCCGTCATCGGCACCAACGTTCCCGCCACGCAGCTGGCGGCGGCCACCTTCGTCCGCGAGGGCCACTATCACCGTCATGTCCGGCGAATGCGCCAGATCTACCAGCGCAACATGGAGATCTATACCTGCTGGGTACGCGAATATTTTCCCTGCGGGATCTGCGTCACCCGACCAAAAGGCGGCTTTATGCTATGGGTCGAGCTGCCGGAGCATATCGATATGGTCTGCGTCGCCAGACAGCTATGCCGCCTGAAAATCCAGGTCGCGCCGGGGTCACTGTTTTCCGCCTCCGGGAAGTATCGCAACTGCGTGCGCATCAACTGTGCGTTACCGCCGAACGAGAAACATCGTGAAGTGATGCAAAAACTTGGAGAGGCGGTGAAAGTGGCGATGGAATAAGCCCGCCCGGCAGAACGGCGTTTACCGGGCCTGTGATGCGCTGGCGAATATGTGTTTAGTGGTTCAGTGCGATAACCTCTTCAACAGCAAGTCCGGTGATACGTAAAACCGTATCGCGATCGATGCCGTCTTCCAGCATTGTACGCGCGATACGCTGCGCCTCAGCCCGTTGGCCTTGCTGTAAGCCTTGCTGCATACCCTCCTGGCGACCCGCTTCATGTAATCGTTCAGCTATCGTCATCAGACTCTCCTTGTGTTGGGGGGAACGTTCGGCCACCTCGTGAATAAACTGGCTAAAACGAGATGCATCGCCGCACTGCATCATATAATTAAACAGCACTTTAAGCTGGCTGTCGGTAGTGTATCCCATCACCAAAAGTGAGGCCAGTTGCTCCACCAGCCCCATCAGGTCACGCTGGCGGATATGTTTTTGTATCAACTCCAGCAAGGCAATACGCCGATGTTGCATGATCTCACTATCCGGCGTCACGGTGATATCCACCAGCGGAAAGGCCGCAGCATAAAGCCGCCTCGCCAGTTCCGGGTCGGCAAACTCATCCAGCCAGCATAAGGAATAGGGATAGGGGCTGTCGATACCGTGATAAAACAACATCGGCACCACCAGAGGGAGTCGTTTATGCCCGGCATCCAGGTGATGTTGCATCGCGGCAATCGCATAACGCATCAAACGAAACGCCATATGCGCATCCGGTGAACTCTGATGCTCAATCACAACATAAATATAGCCATCTCCCCCTGTCGTTTTCAGCGACCAGAGCACATCAGAATAATAAGCGCGCAAATCCTCCTCGATAAAGCTCCCGGACTCCAGCTTCAGCGTGCTCAAGTCACAAAGCTCAAGCAGCGCAAGAGGAAGATGGATTTCAAGAAAATCACGTGCGGTGTTGGGGTGACATAAAAACGTTTTGAAAACCGCATCATGCGGAGTGGATGTCGTTCCTTTTTTCATGGCAATCCATCGCGTGTTAAACAACCCGGCGTCACCTTACCTTGTCAGGATGCCAACGACATTCGGTATTATGCGTTGCTGCGAGGCGCTATCAACGATAAATTCACCTTTCTGCAAGGCGTACATTTTTTCTGAATACGCCACGCAGAAATGTTTCACTGTACCCGTTCTGGGTTTTCTCCGACATGGAGTGCGATTTATATGCAACGGATACGTCAATTCTTCTCCCGGCGCGCGACAACGCTATTTTTCCCGATGGCGCTGATTCTGTACGACTTTGCCGCCTATCTGTCGACGGATTTGATTCAACCGGGCATCATCCATGTCGTGCATGATTTCAATGCCGATGTCAGCCTGGCTCCGGCATCCGTCAGTCTCTATCTGGCCGGAGGGATGGCATTGCAGTGGTTGCTCGGCCCGCTTTCCGACCGGATTGGCCGCCGACCGGTGCTGATTACGGGCGCGCTTATTTTCACCGTTGCCTGCGCCGCCACACTCCTTACAACGTCAATGACACAGTTTCTGGTCGCGCGTTTCATTCAGGGCACCAGCATCTGTTTTATCGCCACGGTCGGTTACGTTACCGTGCAGGAAGCCTTCGGCCAGACCAAAGCCATAAAACTGATGGCGATCATCACCTCAATAGTCCTGGTTGCGCCGGTTATCGGCCCGCTCTCAGGCGCTGCGCTAATGCACTTTGTTCACTGGAAAGCCCTGTTCGGCATTATTGCGCTGATGGGGCTGATCGCCCTGTGCGGCCTGGCGCTGGCGATGCCAGAGACGGTACAACGCGGCGCAGCGCCGTTTAGCATTCCCGCTGTCCTCCGCGATTTTCGCCACGTCTTTCACAACCGGATTTTCCTCTTCGGCGCCGCAACGCTTTCGCTGAGCTACATCCCGCTAATGAGTTGGGTGGCGGTCTCGCCAGTAATCTTAATCGATGCGGGCGGCATGACCACCGCGCAGTTCGCCTGGGCGCAGGTGCCGGTGTTTGGCGCGGTAATCATCGCCAATATGATGGTCGCTCGGGTTGTGAAAGATCCCGGCGATCCGCGTTTTATCTGGCGCGCGCCGCCGATACAGCTTGTCGGTCTGGCCATCCTGATCGCAGGAAATCTGTTGTGGCCTCATGTCTGGCTGTGGTCAGTGCTGGGCACCAGTCTGTACGCTTTCGGGATCGGGATGATTTTCTCGACGTTGTTCCGCTTTACGCTGTTTTCCAACACTCTGCCTAAAGGCACCGTCTCAGCATCGCTGAATATCGTCATCCTGACAGTCATGGCCGTCGCTATCGAAGTCGGACGCGGGCTGTGGTTTAACGGCGGCAAGATTCCGTTTCATCTGCTGGCGGTGGTGGCAGGAATTGCGGCGGTGTTCACATTGAAAGGGCTATTACAGCGCGTGCGTCAGTATGAGGTAACAAAACTGGCAACTGAGAAATAAACTCATGCCTGATGGCGCTACGCTTATCTGCGCCGACAGCAGGCCCCGCTATACGGGGCCTGCTTTTTTAAGCGATACGCGCAAACCCGGCGTCCAGGTCTGCGATAAGGTCGCCCACATCTTCCAGCCCGATATGCACCCTGACCAGCGTGCCGCTGAAATCCACATCGCCAGCAGGACGGATACTGTTCAGCTCTTCCGGTTGGTTCGCCAGAATCAACGACTCAAATCCGCCCCATGAGTAGGCCATATGGAACAGCGAGAAGTTATCGAGGAAATTTGCCATCTGCTCATCGGTCAACCGCTTTTTCAGCACAAATGAAAACAGGCCGGAGCTACCGGAAAAGTCACGCCGGAAGTACTCATGTCCAGGGCACTCCGGCAGCGCCGGGTGGTTCACTCGCGCCACTTCCGGGCGAGCCGACAGCCAGCGGGCAATCTGAATACTGCTCTCCTGGTGCTGCTTCAGGCGAACTGACAGCGTGCGTAAACCGCGGCTGCCGTTATAAGCAGTATCAGCATCCAGCGTCTGCCCCATCAGATAAGAGTTCTCCCGCAGACGATCCCAGCAGCGGGCGTTAGACACCGCTGTTCCCAGCATACCGTCGGAATGGCCGATGGTGTATTTAGTACCCGCCTGAATTGAAATGTCCACACCGTAGTCGAGCGCCTTAAACAGCACGCCGGCCGCCCAGGTATTGTCGATCATAATGACAATCTCCGGGTTCACCGCACGGATCGCCTTCACCATGCCCGGTACATCCTGAACTTCCATAGTGATGGAACTGGGTGATTCGAGGAACACCACTTTGGTCTCCGGGCGGATCAAATCGACAATGCCCGCGCCAATCAGCGGATCGTAATACGTCGTTGATACATCAAACTTGCTCAGAATCTTATTGCAAAAGTCCTGCGTGGGTTCATAGGCCGCACCGGTCATCAGGAGATGATCGCCGCCCTGCACAAAGGCGAGAATCGCATTCGTCACCGCCGCTGCGCCGCAAGGATAGAGCGCACAGCCAACGCCGCCTTCCAGCTCACTCATCGCCTTCTGAAACGCGAAGTGGGTATAAGTACCACGGCGACCATAGAACAGCTCGCCGTTCGCACGATTGGCCGTCGCAAATTTTTTGTCCTTCACGGTATCAAACACCAGTGAAGAAGCGCGCTGGATCACCGGGTTCACCGCTCCCTGGGTATAACGTTTGTCGCGTCCGGCGATAATTAACTGCGTGTCGAGCTTAACTGAATCTTTCATAACGTCTCCTGTTACATCCTTAATCCATGCGGAAAGCCGGGACTACTGCGTCCGTGGTGTTGATATCAGCGTTCATCGGTTTCTTTCCGGCGAAGCGCTCCACAATCTGCGCCGCGTTCAAATCATGAATTACGTTGATAAGCGTTGCTGGCGCATCCGTAATCGTGCCCAGCACCACCAGCATTGGAATGGCCTCCATCGGCAACCCCAGCGTGGTGACAATAAAGATCTCACCGAGGAATGCGCCGCCAGGGACGCCGCCGACGATAATCGCCGAAAGTACGGCAATCAGCATCGTCAGGAAGAACGTTTCGGTGGTGAACTCCATGCCTAAAACGGAATAGATAAAAACAATCTTCAGTGCGGCAATCATCGCCACGCCGCCCTTATTGAGGTTAACCAGCAGCGGGATGGAGACATCAACGATTTCCGGGTTAATGCCCATCGCCTTACCCGCACGCAGAGTCACCGGCAGCGTGCCGAGCGAGGAACACGTCCCCAGCGCGGTCACCGAAGGTTCAATGGCGTTACGCCAGAAGGCCTTCACCGCAGGTAGCCCGCCGCCAATGTAGGAGTAAAGAACAGAACCGAAGATGTAGTAAACCAGCGTAGCAACCATGAACAGGCCGATAGCCCGGGCAAAGGTCAGCAACAGGCCGGAGTCCTGACTGGCCATCGTCGCAGCGAAGTAACAGCCGAGGCCGATGGGAGCCACCTTCATGATGATCGCCACAATCTTCATGATCACCGTGTTGGCGTCTTCCAGCAGTGAGGCGATGCGTTTGCCCGCCTGTTCTGACTGCCCAATGGCGATCCCGGCGATAATCGCCATCACGATCAGCGCCAGAATATTCGATTTAGAAAACAGTCCGATAAAGTCGCTGGTGGTGATCATACTGACAAAATCCATCTTGCCGCTGCCCGCCTGCACGGATTGCGAAAGATCGATAGTCACCCCCTGCGCCGGGTTATACCAGAGCGCGAGCGCCACAATTCCGGCGGCCGGAATAAAAGCCATCGCGATAGAGACGATAAAGATAATCGCCATAATGCGTCCCAGACGTTTCAGGTCGGTCATGCTGGCGATAGAAGACATTACGCTGATCCCCACCAGCGGAACGATAATCATAAATAACAGGTTCAGGAAAATCTGACCTATCGGCTGGAGTTGACTTGCAAACGTCGGAGCATAAATACCTAATAAGCCGCCGACAACCAGAGCGAGTAATAAAATAAGTGAAGATCTGTAGGGTTCGAGTCGTGACCACATAACAGGCACCTTTTAATTTAAATTATATTAAATGAGATTAAATTCACAATTTTTCGCGTTCTTTCTTTTGCCTCCTGTTTAATTTGTGACATAACTCACTTAAGTTGTTATTTTTTCATTTTGTCAGCAAGTTATTTCCTATGATTCAATAGTTGCATGTTTCAAACGCGAATGTAACGGCCTATTCGTACCGTTTTTGCAAATCACTTGTGAATAAAAGGAAACAATGAACACATCCATTTCCCTGAAGCATTTAGAGTTTTTTATCAAGATTGTGGATTGCGGTGGATTATCTGAAGCCGCTGCCCAGCTTAACGTGTCACCTTCAGCGGTAAGTAAAAGTCTGGCAGCAATGGAAGATACGCTGGGTACAACGTTAATTAAACGTACCACCCGCAGTATTACCCTGACCGATGCCGGGCAATATTTATTTAACCGTGCGACTAAATTACTCAACGAGTTTGATGAAACCTTAAATACCACTTCTGGTTATTATCACAGCCCGCAAGGTGAATTACGCATAACCTGTTCAATTGCCTTTGGATATTCCCGGTTAGTTAATCTGGTGGATAAATACCGTACTCAATATCCAGACGTGAATCTCTACATCGACCTCAACGATAATTTTGTGAATCTGAACGAAACGGATTTCGATATCGCTCTGCGCATCTCCACCGCGCCGCCGCAAAACTATGCCATGCGCAAGCTGGTGCCGATTCGCTGGGCGTGGTGCGCCTCCCCCGGCTATCTGGCGAAAAAAGGGATGCCGCAGCGTCGCGTCGAGCTGGTGAATCATGATTGCCTGGTCTATCCCGGACTCACCCCAGTGCTTAAAGTGGCGGACGAGCAGGAGCGCCTGCACCAGTTAAAGCTGCATATGCCGATCCAGGCCAACAGCAGTCTGGTATTGCTAAAATCGGTGCTGGAAGACCAGGGCGTGGCTTATCTGCCGACCTACCTGATTGGCGATCACATCCAGAAGGAGGAGATCACGCCGCTGATGCTCGACGGCACCATCACCTGCGAAACGCACGCCCTTTATGCGCTCTATTTCCCGAGTAAATACAGCAACCCGAAGGTGCGTTCGTTTATCGATTTTCTGGTGGCGGAACTGGGAACATTGCCTGCATGGGATAACTGGATCCCGGGATGATCTTTTGCACGATCCCCCCGTCTGGCTCTATCCTTAACGCTATGAATAAAATTGCTGAACTCAAACGCGCCAAACAACTGGCGCTCTCGCTGCTGCTGATTGCCGCCGCCACGTTCATCACGACGCTTTTCCTGCCGCCAAATTTTTGGGTACTCGGCATTAAAGCCATTGCGGAAGCGGCAATGGTGGGCGCACTGGCGGACTGGTTCGCCGTCGTGGCGCTGTTTCGTCGGGTGCCGATCCCGTTTATCGCGCAGCATACCGCCATTATCCCGCGTAATAAGGATCGAATCGGCGAAAATCTTGGCCAGTTCGTGCAGGAGAAATTTCTTGATACCCAGTCGCTGGTCGCGCTCATTCGCCGTCATGAACCGGCCTTGCTGATCGGCAACTGGTTCAGTCAGCCGGATAACGCCCGGCGGGTTGGGATGCATTTGCTGCAAATCATGAGCGGTTTTCTCGAACTGACGGACGACGCCCGTATTCAGCGCCTGCTCAAGCGGGCGGTACACAAAGCGATCGATAAAGTGGACTTCTCTGGCACCAGCGCGTTAATGCTGGAGAGCATGACCAAAAACGATCGTCATCAGGTACTGCTGGACACCCTGATCGCGCAGTTGATCGCCCTGCTTCAGCGCGACAGCTCACGCGCGTTTATCGCACAGCAAATCGTGCGCTGGCTGGAGACGGAACATCCGCTAAAAGCGAAAATTTTACCGACCGAATGGCTGGGGGAACACAGCGCAGAACTGGTTTCCGATGCGGTGAATTCGTTGCTGGATGATATCAGCCACGACCAGGCGCACCAGATCCGCCATGCCTTCGATCGCGCCACTTTTAAGCTGATCGACAAACTCAAAAACGATCCAGAGATGGCCTCCCGGGCGGAAAGCATCAAAGCGTACCTGAAAGAAGATGAGGCGTTTAACCATTATCTTGGTGAACTCTGGGCTGATTTACGCCAGTGGCTGAAGGCAGATATTAACGCAGAGGGTTCCCGCGTGAAGCAGCGGATCGCCCATGCCGGGCAATGGTTCGGCGAAACGCTGGTGGCGGATGATGCCCTTCGCGCTTCGCTCAACGGCCATCTGGAACAGGCTGCGCACCGGGTCGCGCCGGAGTTCGCCGCGTTTCTGACGCGCCACATCAGCGACACGGTAAAGAGCTGGGATGCCCGCGATATGTCACGCCAGATAGAGCTGAACATCGGCAAAGATTTGCAGTTTATCCGCGTCAACGGCACGCTGGTCGGCGGCTCCATCGGGCTGGTGTTGTATCTGCTGTCGCAAATACCGTCCCTGCTGACGTTACCCAACTTTTAAGCAGATCAATAAACACCTTGTTTTTACAGGGTTATAATGCGTGATCTTTTCATTGTCTCCCGTGTTACGGGGAAGGAAAACCATGTCGCTTATCACCGATCTACCCGCCATTTTTAACCAGTTCTCCGACGCCCGTCAGAAAGGCTTTCTCACCGTTATGGATCTTAAAGAACAGGGGATCCCGCTGGTCGGCACCTACTGCACGTTTATGCCGCAGGAGATCCCAATGGCGGCGGGTGCGGTTGTCGTTTCCCTGTGTTCAACGTCGGACGAAACCATCGAAGAAGCCGAAAAGGATCTGCCGCGCAACCTGTGTCCGCTGATCAAAAGCAGCTACGGCTTCGGCAAAACGGACAAGTGCCCCTACTTTTATTTTTCCGATCTGGTGGTGGGCGAAACCACCTGCGACGGCAAAAAGAAAATGTACGAATACATGGCCGAATTTAAGGCCGTACACATCATGCAACTGCCCAACAGCGCCAATGACGCCGCCTCCCGTGCGTTATGGAAAGCAGAGATCCTGCGTCTGCAACAGGCTGTGGAAACGCGTTTTGGCCGCCCCATCAGCGAAGCCGCCCTGCGCGATGCGATCGTATTGAAAAACCGCGAACGCCGCGCGCTGGCCAATTTCTACCGCGTCGGCCAGCTTAATCCTCCTGCTCTTAGCGGCAGCGATATCCTGAAAGTGGTGTACGGCGCGACGTTTCGTTTTGATAAAGAAGCGCTTATCGACGAGCTCAACGGCATGGCTGACCGCGTGCGCCAGGAGTGGCAGGACGGCAAGCGGCTGGACGCCCGCCCGCGTATTCTGATCACCGGCTGCCCGATTGGCGGCGCGGCAGAAAAAGTGGTACGCGCCATTGAAGAAAACGGCGGTTGGGTCGTCGGATTTGAAAACTGCACGGGGGCAAAAGCCACCGAACAATGCGTTGAAGAGACGGGCGATGTCTATGACGCGCTGACCGACAAATACCTCGCAATTGGCTGTTCCTGCATTTCGCCCAACGACCAGCGGCTGACGTTGCTCAGCCAGATGGTAGAGGAGTATCAGGCGGACGGCGTCGTGGATGTGATTTTGCAGGCCTGTCATACCTATGCCGTTGAGTCTATGGCGATTAAGCGCCACGTACGCCAGCAGCACAACATCCCTTATATCGCCATCGAAACGGACTACTCCACTTCGGATATCGGGCAACTCAGCACCCGCGTCGCGGCCTTTATCGAAATGCTGTAAGGAGCGCCCGTGACGTATTCGATTGGCATTGATTCCGGCTCCACGGCGACAAAAGGCGTTTTGCTGGCGGAGGGCGTTATCACACGCCGTTTCCTCTGCCCCACGCCGTTTCGCCCCGCCGATGCTATCCACGAGGCGTGGGAAACGCTAAGCGCAGGGCTGGACACGCGCCCGTTTCTGACGCTAACCGGCTACGGACGCCAGTTGGTTGATTTTGCCGATAAACAGGTGACGGAAATCTCCTGCCACGGACTGGGGGCGCGCTTCCTGGCTCCTGAAACCCGCACGGTCATCGACATTGGCGGCCAGGACAGCAAGGTTATTCAGCTGGATAACGACGGTAATCTCACCGACTTTCTGATGAATGATAAATGTGCCGCCGGAACCGGGCGTTTTCTGGAGGTGATTTCGCGCACCCTCGGCGCCAGCGTGGATCAACTGGATACGATCACCGACGGCGTTGAGCCTCATGCCATCACCAGCATGTGCACGGTTTTTGCCGAGTCTGAAGTGATCAGCCTGCGCTCTGCGGGCGTTGCGCCAGAAGCCATTCTTTCCGGTGTGATCAACGCGATGGCCAGACGTAGCGCCAATTTTATCGGCCGACTGTCTGCCGGGGGACCTTTGCTGTTTACCGGCGGCGTCAGCCACTGTGCGGCATTCGCGCGTATGCTGGAAAGCCACGTTGCGATGCCGGTTTACACCCATCCTGACGCGCAGTTTGCCGGGGCCATTGGTGCGGCGCTGATTGGTCAACGCCAGAGAAAACGCGGATGACGGAATATCTGTTTTTATTTCATTCGACGGTGGGCGTCATTCAGACCCGCAAAGCGCTTCAGGCTGCGGGAATGACCTTTCGGGTGGCGGATATTCCACGCCAGCTACGCGGCGGCTGCGGGTTATGTATTTACCTGCGCTGCCCCCCCGGCGAAGAAACGCGGTGGATTATCCCCGGTCATACCGAATCCATCTATCGCTGTGTGGATGATGGCTGGCACTGCGTAAAAACGATCGACGCCTGCTGAATTTCCCAACGCGTATATCTTGCCGGGCTCTCACACGCCCTCTATTTTTTACTTTTTATTATCATTTACACATGTAATATAACAAACACAAATTAACGCGCTAAGTGAGAGCAAGTATGGTTCAGGGCAATGCCGATTCAAACCGTCATGCCATCAGTACGGCACTCTTCGGCTTAATGGTACTAACGCTGGGAATGGGGATCGGACGTTTTCTGTATACCCCGATGCTACCGGTTCTGCTGTCTGAAGGTCAGTTTACCTTCGCAGCGCTTTCCTGGATTGCCAGCGCCAACTACGCGGGGTATCTGGCGGGCAGCCTGTTGTTCTCCTTCGGCGCCTTTCACCTCCCCTCTCGCTTACGGCCAATGCTGTTGACATCGGCGGTAGCAACCGGAGGATTAATCCTTGCGATGGCGATATTTACGCAACCTGCCATCGTGATGCTGATCCGTTTTCTGGCCGGGGTCGCCAGCGCCGGAATGATGATTTTTGGCTCGATGATCGTCCTGCAACATACCCGTCACCCGTTTGTGATTGCGTCGCTTTTCTCCGGCGTTGGCGCCGGTATCTTGCTGGGCAACGAGTATGTTATCGCCGGTTTACGCTATACGCTTTCTTCCCATGCGCTGTGGTCGGGCGCAGCCGTTATCTCCACCGTGTTACTGCTGCTCCTGGCGTTCCTCATCCCTGCCCGCGCCCACGCGTTGCCGCCCGCTCCTCCGGCGCCGACGCATAATCCGCTGATGCGCTGGTGGCAACTGGCGCTGCTGTATGGCTTCGCCGGATTTGGCTACATCATCGTCGCCACCTATCTGCCGCTGATGGCGAAAAACGCGGGCTCGCCGCTACTCACCGCCCATCTCTGGTCGCTGGTGGGACTGGCGATCGTTCCCGGTTGTTTTGGCTGGCTGTGGGCGGCAAAGCGCTGGGGCGTATTACAATGCCTGACGGCGAATCTGCTGATTCAGGGGGTCTGCGTCATACTCACGCTCGCCAGCGACGCACTGCCGCTTCTTATTATCAGCAGCATTGGTTTTGGCGCGACGTTCATGGGGACAACTTCGCTGGTGATGCCGCTGGCGCGGCAACTGAGCGTGCCGGGGAATATCAATCTGTTGGGTCTTGTCACGCTCACCTACGGCATCGGTCAGATCGTCGGCCCACTGTTAACCAGCCTGTTAGGCAGCGGCACGGAGGCGATCGCCAGTGCAACGCTTTGCGGCGCTGCGGCCTTATTTTTCGGCGCCGTCATCAGCATGATTCAACTTGTTAAGCAGCGGCAGTTTACGCAAAAAAGAGAATGCTGAAGAGCGCTGATGGCAAGCAGAGTGAACAGGTTGCCCATTAACAACCCTGACATAGCAGGTTTACCCCTGCGCTTAACCGTGATACGGTCATTTTTATGAATAAACAGACTGCGATTCCCCAACGCCATAACCGCTGGTGGCTGCCTGACTAAAGGCGGCACGGTTCTGTTTTATCCCCGTATTAATAGCCGCCGAAAGGCGGCTATTGCGTTCCAGAGACGTCTTTCGGTTTTTTCACGTAAAGGAGTCTTTGATGAACACAAAACCCACCATTCTGACCGGCGATCGCCCTACGGGCGCCCTGCACCTCGGGCACTACGTTGGCTCACTGCGCCAGCGCGTTGCTTTGCAGCATACCCATCAACAATTTGTGCTGATTGCCGACCTGCAAGGGCTGACCGATAACGGTACGAACCCGCAAAAGATCCGCGACAACATCCCGGAAGTGCTGGCGGATTATCTGGCCGCCGGGATCGACCCTGAACTCACCACGCTCTGCCTGCAATCCGCCTTACCTGCACTGGCGGAACTGACCATGCTGTATATGAATGTCGTCACTGTCGCCCGCGTAGAGCGTAATCCGACGGTGAAAAATGAAATTGCGCAGAAAGGCTTTACCCGCTCGTTACCGGTCGGATTTATGGTCTACCCCATCAGCCAGGCGGCGGATATCACCGCGTTTAAAGCGGAATATGTGCCTGTAGGAGACGATCAGTTGCCGATGATCGAGCAGACTAACGAAATCGTACACAAGATGAACAGCCTGTTGCCTGCCCCGCTACTACGCCACTGTCAGGCGATTCTGAGCGACACCGGCCGTCTGCCCAGCATTGATGGCGGCGCTAAAATGTCAAAATCTCTCGGCAATACCCTGCAACTCTCCGCCAGTGAAGATGCGATCCACAAAGCGGTTAGCGCCATGTACACCGATCCTCACCACCTTAACGTCAGCGATCCGGGTCAGATCGAAGGAAATGTCGTGTTCACCTGGCTGGATGCCTTTCACCCGGACAAAACGAAAGTCGCGGCGATGAAAGCGCATTATCAGCAGGGGGGGCTTGGCGATCGCACCTGTAAAAACGAACTGGAAACCTGTTTGCAGGAGTTGATTGCCCCAATGCGCGAGCGGCGGGCAACCTATATTCAGGATAAAGGCATGCTGATGCAGATACTGCAACAAGGCAGTGAACGGGCGCATGAGGTCACACAGACAACGCTACGGGAAGTGAAACGCGGGCTGGGATTGCCCGTACTATTTTAACGCTTGTCAACCCGGCGGCAGGGTTGCCGATCGTGTTACTCCTCCACATTTTGCAGAGTGAACAAAAAGCTTTACACCGCGCACACGATAAGAACGACGCGGCGATCTTTTACGCAATGCCTGCGCTGACTAAAATAGCGCCTGCATTTTAAACAGAGGATTGTTGTTATGTTGTTCTGGAAAAAGATGGTGAAGAAGATCGACGCATTCTCAACGTTGATTCCACCACGCTACTTCCGGGTGTAAATCCAGGCAGGCCTGTCAGCGACAGGCCTGATTGCTTTTGTGAGTTTTATTCTTGCGCAGTCCGCATTTTCTTAACACCACCACCCACACCCTCAGCCAGGCGTAACGATAAACCAGCGGATGCTGTAACCTGAGTAATGTCAGAAACATAGCGCCTCCCGCTAACGGAACGTCGGCAGTAAACCAAACACATCCAGCACCACCGTCAGATACACAATCCCTCCGCCGACAATCACCAGATTCAGCACCGTATTGTTACAGGGGGCGGTATAACGCGCCGTGGCAAAACGCTTACGGGACGCTTTCACCAGAAATGGCGGCAGGATCACGCTCCAGATGGTAAACGCCAGTCCCGCATAGCCAATCGCGTGGACAAAACCATTCGGGAAAAAGAAACAGACGGCAGCGGGCGGGAAATAGGTCACCAGCGCGGTTTTCAGTCTGCCGATGCCGTTATCCGGGAAGTGGAACAGATCGGCAATATAATCAAACAGACCCAGCGTAGCGGCCAGCAGCGAACTGGCAACGGCAAAGTTACCGAAAAAGGTCAGGATTAAATCCATATAGCGACTGGTAAACAGCCCACTGATGGCTTCCACAAACACATCAATATTGCCGCCTTTGGCAATGATCGGCGAAAACTCGGCGCGGCTGATATTGCCCATCGTCACCGCCAGCCAGAAGATATAGAGCAGCACGGCAAACAGGGTGCCAATCACGATGGAGCGCGTAATATGGGATACGCCGTGGGTGCCATACAGTTTCACCAGACTCGGCACATTGCCGTGAAAACCAAAGGAGATAATGCAGAACGGCAGCGTCATCAGAATATAGGGCAGATATTGCGTATTCGGCAGTGCGATGGCGACGCTATCGACCAGTTTCGCCACCTCAATATGGCCGATTAGCCCGGAGAACGTGGCAAAGAACGCCACAAACTTACCGACGATCAGAATGGTGGTGATCCGCCCGACCAGCAGCGAGCTATACCAGGCGATTACGCCAACCAGCATACTGACGACAATAACGGAGATGTTTGCCGGGAAACGAAAACCGCTATATTTAAACACCGTCTGCGCCATCACCGCCGATGACCCGGAGATATACGCATAGGTTAAAATATAGAGTACAAAACCAAAGGCGATGCCAACCACGATATTCCACTTTCGCCCTAATAGATCCTGAGTAAAGGTGTTAAAACTGGCTCCGGCACCATAGTGAAGGTTCACTTCCACCAGCATCAGGCCGGTTAATAACATCATGATGGCAATAACGATTAGAATAACAGAGGCGCCGGGAAACCAGACTCCCGCCATCGCAATAGGCAGGGAGAACATTCCCCCGCCGACTACCGTTGCGATGACAAGCATCGTCCCGCTAATAAGTCCGGGGGAACTCTGTCGTTCAATGGCATTAATATCCATGATAAATGTTCCTGTTGACTATTAATTATAATTACGGCTGTCATTTGTACATCTTCGGATAATAAAAAACAAAAAGCCCCATTTAAAAATGGGGCTATCAATACCATTAAATATAATCAAAACGTGCAGTAAAGAAGCGCAACTGCTTAGGCTCATAAATAAACTTCAGCCCGCGAATATCCTCTTTATGCTTATAGAGTTTAATAATGCCATCGGCCACCACATCCATATGCGCATAAGTATAAACGCGGCGTGGAATAGTCAGGCGTACCGTTTCCAGTTTTGGCCGGTGGTGATCGCCCGTCTCTTTATTACGCCCTGCGGAGATGATGCCACGCTCCATGCTGCGCACGCCCGTTTCCATATAGATGCTTGCCGCCAGACTCTGCGCCGGGAACTGGTCCTGGGTCAGGTGTTCGCAGAAGCGACGAGCATCGAGGAATACCGCATGGCCGCCTACCGGTTCAACAATCGGCACACCTGCCGCCTTCAGCTTATCGCCCAGATAACGAACCTGCTTCACACGGTGCTCAATGTACTCAAACTGCATGGATTCACGCAGACCAATGGCCATTGCTTCCATGTCGCGCCCGGCCAGACCGCCGTAGGATGGCATCCCTTCATATACCACCACCAGCTCTTTAGCCGCCGAGAACATCTCATCATCGTTCATGCACAGGAACCCGCCGATATTCACCAGGCAGTCTTTTTTCCCGCTCATGGTACACCCATCGGCGTAGCTGAACATCTCATGGACGATCTCTTTGATGCTCTTGTTCTCAAAGCCTTTTTCCTGCTCTTTGATAAAATAGGCGTTCTCTACGCAGCGGGTTGCATCGTAGAAGACTTTAATGTCATGCGCCTGCGTCAACTCCCTGACGGCACGCATATTCGCCATCGAGACCGGCTGACCGCCCGCAAGGTTCACCGTCACCGCCAGACAGATATAGGCAATATTTTCGGCGCCCTTTTCGTCAATCAGTTTTTGCAGCTTTTTAAGATCGATATCGCCTTTAAAGGCGATATTCAGACCGGCATCGTGCGCCTCATCACGGACGATATCCACAAAGGTGGCGCCATTTTTTTCCTGATGATAACGCGTGGTGGTGAAATACATATTCCCTGCAACATATTGCCCCGGTTTAATCGCCAGCTGCGATAACAGGTTTTCCGCCCCGCGCCCCTGGTGAGTAGGAACAATATGTTTAAAGCCAAACAGCTCCTGAACCGTTCTTTCCAGATGATAAAAGTTTTCACTGCCTGCGTAGGCCTCATCACCAATCATCATCCCGGCCCACTGCTTATCACTCATGGCGTTCGTACCACTGTCCGTCAGCAGGTCGATATAGATATCTTTCGAGTTCAACAGGAAGGTATTGTAGCCCGCTTCCTGCATTTTTTGGATGCGCTCATCACGCGAGATCATAGATACAGTTTCAACGCTTTTAATACGGAAGGGTTCTGCCGGATAATTCATTTTGTTTCTCCAGTTAACAGTGGTCATGTTCGTATTAATGTGAAGTAAAGCATACCTGGTCCATCAATAAAGATTGATGGAATATAACTATCCGCCTCCTGATTCAGGGGGAGAAATAATGTGATGGCACTATGCAAGATTTAATTCATGAAGAAAATAGCTCCGTCAATATTCGCCATTGGCGTAAATCATAAAATCTGTAAATACGCGTGATTTAAATCACATACCATTTTTTTACTGACTCAATTTCAACAAGTTATTTTTTATCTTTTGAATTGCAGTTTCCCTCCAGACGCGGTAAAAGAGAGAAAGCAGTGAAAACTTAACTTTCCAGCCTCTTTTCCGCTCACATTGTCGATTTTGTATACCAGGCTATTGTGAGATTGCGATCACCCTCCGCGCTTAATTTTGTGACTAACATCACCAAAAGTGTAAAGTAAAGTTTACGATACGGATCGATTTCAGAGATTACGATTTGCTTCAGGGATGAGGTTCACATTTTTTGGCATGGATTTGGGGAGAGTAGATAAGCAGCAAAGTTCACGTAGTTTGAGAATAAAAAGAGACCGTCGAACACAACGTTGCCAGTGGTTTTGATGAAGAACATGACTCTCTGCTGACGAGGTAGGATTCGCTATCCAACAGACACGCAAACAATGTGGCCCATCATAAAAGTTTTGATAAAGGAACGATTGGACCAGACGAGACTATGCACATACAGATGTCGAAGATGATGAATGGAGGCAGGATTATCGACAGGCTGTTCTCGTGACTCAGCCATGCAACGGATCCATTATCGCAACGAAGCAGGCAATCAGGCTGGCTTTGTCCTTACACCTAACATCATGTCAGTCTGTGAACTGGTGGACAAGCACGCCACAAGGCTGGTGCTCAAAGAACTTACCACCAGACTCAGGGAGGCAGGTAAAGAGTTAACAGCACTAAGTATGGAAGAGCCAATCACTTCATCGCAACTGGAAGGCGCTAACACAACTACGCTTGTCGCGCGGGACATGCTAGAAAGTGGCAGAGCCCCCCGTACCGAAGATGAACACATGATCGCGGGTAATGCGCGGTTGATGGCCGAAATTCCGGAACTTATCCAGGAACCATTAACACCAGATTTAATCCGCCGTTTCCATGCCATTGGCATGGGTGGAATTAATGACGAAAAATACAGTCCTGGAGAATTCCGCGATACCGATGATGTAGTGATTGCAGATTATGACGGTAACATTGTTCATCAACCGCCAGCGGCCACCGACCTGCAGGCACGTCTGCAAATGGTGTGTGACTTCGTAAACGACACAGAATCCTACGTTCACCCCTTGGCAAAAGCCTGTGTTCTTCACTTCATGCTCGTTCACGAGCACCCTTTCAGAGACGGTAACGGGCGTACAAGCCGTGGGCTTTTTTACTGGTACATGCTCAAATCAGAGTACGACGTATTTAAATATGTCTCTATCAGCCAGCTACTGCATGCCGCCCCGGCCAAATATGCCCACAGTTACCAGTACACTGAAACCGATGGTATGGATCTGACGCACTATCTTGAATATCAGGCCAGTATTATCCATCGTGCTATGACAAGGCTCTTACAGCATGTAGACGATCTGGTTGCCCGCGCTGCCCGAATTGATCATTTTTTGTATAAATCAGGGAGCTTATCGCGGCTGAGCGGACGGCAAGTCACACTACTTAATATTATTCTGGCTGAGCCTGGTAAGAAATATTCCGCAGCAGGCGTAGCGGAGGCGCTGGGCGTATCGGATAACACTGCGCGTAATTATTTGCGTACCCTGGCACGTGCAAGTCTCTTAACAGAGATGTCAGAAAACGACCAGAAAACGGTTTATAAGGTATCTCGGGAACTGAGCTGAATCTGGGAGAACAAGGAAAATAACGACATCACATAAAACGGCATCGTGAGTATTCACAAAGGCAGAGCTGTGGCAGGATAACTCTCTATAAATCAGCGATATTTTTACAGCGAGGAAGTGATGATGTCGGGGCTACATTCATGGCTGTTAGATAAGTCAACCAGTGACACCTATATGTTCATCAAGCGCTTGTCAGCCAACGATACCGGCGCGACGGGCGGACATCAGGTTGGCATTTACATACCTTCTGGCATTGTTGAACATCTTTTCCCTTCAATTAATCATACAAGGGATCTTAACCCGTCCGTGATGCTGAATGCGCATACCTCCTCACACAACTGCCCGGACAGCGAGGCCAGGGCCATTTATTACAATGGTCGTTTCTTTGGTAAGACCCGAAATGAAAAGCGTATCACCCGATGGGGGGGAGGAAAGAATCCTCTGCAAGACCCGGAGAATACGGGGGCGCTGGCGTTATTGGCGTTTGATCACCATCAGGGATCTGATAGCCAATTTGTTGATATTTGGGTGTGTCATAACGCAGAAGAAGAAGATATCGTTGAGTCATCGCTCGGAGAAATTGTTCCTGGATCGTTGGTCTATGGTCCCGCAAATGAGATTCTGGGTGGTCTGGCTTTAAAAGAACCAGTTTCCAGTGGGTATCGTCTTCCGGAAGAGTGGAGAACAAATTTCCCTTCAGGTAAGGAGATTATCCAGTATGCAGCAGCTCACTATTCCCCAAATGTCATAGGCCCGGATAAGCAACTGATTGAACGTCGTCGTGTTGAGTACGAAATTTTCCTACTGGTGGAGGAAATGCATGTACTGGGTATAGTTCAGTCTGGGTTTGGTTCCGTAAATGAATTTATTGCACTGGCGAATTCCGTGAGCAACAGACGAAAATCACGAGCCGGAAAATCACTTGAGCTGCATCTTGAACAGCTTTTTAATGAGCATGGACTGAAAACTTTTGAGACTCAGGCCGTTACAGAAGGAAATAAGAAGCCAGATTTTTTATTCCCCTCTGCGCAAGCTTATCACGATGAAGCTTTTCCAGAGCAGAAGCTGCGTATGCTAGCGGTAAAAACGACCTGTAAAGATCGCTGGCGGCAGATATTAAATGAGGCAGACAGGATTCAGGATATTTATCTCTTTACCCTTCAGGAAGGTGTTTCTGTTGCTCAATTTCAGGAGATGCAGCAGGAAAGGGTCAGGTTGGTTGTACCCAGTAGCCTTCATGATAAGTACCCGAAAGCTATCCGGGAATATCTTATTTCGTTAGAAACATTTATCGATGAAACTAAATCATTGTATGTCGATTAAATAATTTGATTCTGTTTCCCCCCGGATAAATTCCGGGGGATCTGTTTATATTATTTTTTGGTCGCCTTGCTTGCAGCGGCTTTCATAATATAAGGCTGAAGCAG
This sequence comes from Citrobacter koseri ATCC BAA-895, assembly GCF_000018045.1. Classification (NCBI taxonomy): domain Bacteria; kingdom Pseudomonadati; phylum Pseudomonadota; class Gammaproteobacteria; order Enterobacterales; family Enterobacteriaceae; genus Citrobacter; species Citrobacter koseri. The sequence goes on from NC_009792.1 coordinate 3,234,871, forward strand.
TTTTGCCACGGCTTCAAAAACGGGAACGACCACTGAGTTCCCAAACTGTCGATAGGCCTGAGTATCGGAAACGGGGATTCGGAATGGCTTGCCTCCGGGTTGCTCAAATCCCATTAATCTTGCGCATTCATGGGGCGTCAGTCTTCTTGGCCTTTGTTCCTGATTCTCTGGATTAGAGAAATCGATTTCGCCGAGTTCTTTATCCCATCCTCTGTCGATGAGAATTTCAGATCCATCTTTATGGTAACGAGCGGATAATGTTCTCGCGACGCTATTTTCATTATTCGGATCAACCAGACCAAAACCGAACCCATTACCTTTGGCGGCATGCTTTTTAGCATAGTTATAGAGATATTCCCATAACTTAGGGCTCAGGATATATTTACTGTCAACCGCAGGGTCCAGAAGCTGACCAAATGTTGGTCTTTTCTCAGGGTAGAATTTATGAATATTCTTTAAAGTGAATCCCTGATGGATATTAAGGTCACGGCGGAATCCGACCAGAACAATACGCTCACGATGTTGTGGCAGGAAATTTTTACCATCAATAATTTTAGGATCATCTTTCCCTGTGATATTGGCATCAGCGACTTCATAGCCTAATTCATCAAGGGTATCCATAATGACTTTAAACGTTTTGCCTTTGTCATGGCTCTTAAGGTTTTTCACGTTTTCCAGCACAAAAATGGTTGGTTGCTTAGCCTTGATTATGCGGGCAACATCGAAAAAAAGAGTGCCCTGCGCTTCACATTCGAATCCATGTGCGCGTCCGAGAGAGTTTTTCTTACTTACACCCGCCAGACTGAATGGCTGGCAGGGAAAACCGGCCAGCAGGACGTCATGATCCGGGATGTGTTGATCGATATGGGCGTAGGCTTTCTCTTCTGAGATGCCTTCTTCTCCGCTTAGCGTGACTTCGCGGATATCCAGATTGAATGTGTGTGCGTCTTCATCGTTGTACCAGTTTGCTTTGTAGGTACGTACCGCTTCTTTATTCCATTCGCTGGTAAAAACGCATTGCCCGCCGATGGCCTCGAATCCTTTACGGATACCACCAATACCAGCAAACAGGTCAATAAAGCGGAAGTCATAGTCAGGATGATGAGCAGGTTGCTCCGGCAGCATTTTCCGTAACAGCGCTTCTTCAGCCATGGTGAGCGATTTTGGCTCACACTTGCCATTTACCCAGCGGTTAAGCGTTTCGCGGCTCCACTCATTTTTACCTATTTTTCTTAGCAGTTCTGCGACATACTTCTGGTCGTAAATTTCAAGTACCCGATCAATCAGCTTCCTGTCGCGCTCTTGTTGTTGTTTTTCTTCAGCTTCTGCTTTTTCGAGCAGTTCCTGCGCAAATAAATCGAATTCAGACATAACGCCTCCTCGGGGTTTATGGGTGAAAATATATCACTCATTTGACCCAGATGAAACGATTTATTCTGGATATTTGATCAGTATATGGATTCAACGGAGCGTACAAATTATGAGAGCTAGCCAATAGTGTTGCCAATTGTTGTGGGGGGCGTACATACAAGCTGCGCAGTGAATCTTACAGTATCGGCATACATAATTCTTCGCTAAATCATATGGTTCCTATATCACAACCGGTAATTTAGCCATCTTATCCTAAAGAAATAGCGATAAGATGGCTTATATAATCGCCGCTCTAAACCTGACGCCTCTCAAGGCTATTATAAATTGCCTCAATCTCGCCCTTCAGGTTATCACCGCAATAAACCATCGATGTATCGTATCGTTCATATCGCGCTTCACGTGTCGCACTAAACCAGTTGAATGATCCCACGCACAGCAAACCATCATCACCAATAACAATTTTACTATGAACACGATTGACCAGTTTTGTCGCAATACCAAGGGCGTTCAGTTTCTCCAGCGCCGCTTTGAGGTTCTGCTGCTTCTCTTTTCGCTTCTCAAAATCATTATGTTCAGTGTTGTAGCTTCTGTCAGTGACAATCGTGACGTTAATACCACGTGAACACGCCGCAATCATAGAATCAAGAAAACCGGTTTGCTCCAGTTTTTGCCAGGTCAGCCATGGAGAAACTATCGTGATGTGTTTACCGGTATTTTCAAACGTCTGATTCAGGAAATTATCATGCTGCTCCACACCATGGAGTGTGTAAATTTTGGTCTCGGAAGTTTTTAAATCCTTACGCTCTTTATAATCAAAAGTGAGCGCATTCTTCTCTGACTCAAAGAGATATTTTGCCAGTAATTCCCGCGGAGATGAAGCTGGCTGAATCTCAAACAGGTCCATATCGCCGAAGACCAGGAAACTGTCCTTCGCACGGGAGACAGCAACGTTCAGCATGCTGTTATCGCTATCAATAAACCCGCCGTCTTCATGCTTTGAATAGACTGGCGAGAATATCACAATCGCTCTTTCCGCTCCTTGAAGAGAGTGCACGGTGCCCACTGTGAGCGACTTTTCATTCGCGCCTGTACTGATACCTTGTTTACCCAGCGCCTGTTTGATGGTGGATACCTGCGCGCTAAAAGGCGTCACGATACCGACAATTTCATGAAGCGCTTTGCCGTAATGCGTTTCAATATCTTGCTGGTTCTCTGTAAGCCAGGCAGCTATCGTTTCAGCCTCAGGCAAATTATATCGACTTCCGCTACTTGCCAACTCTCCTTTACCATCAATATGGAGATAACCCATTGCGGGCATTAAATTGCTCTCTTCAAGCCCTCTTTTAGGCAACAACTTACCGTGATAGCAGAGCGTATTACAGTATCCAATAATATTATCGAAACACCGGCGGTGTTCATATAAGTACATCCCGCGAGCCAGTTCGGGATCATATTGATAGCGCGAAGCACACTGCGCTATTTTCATAACGCTGCCAGATGCGGCACTTTTGCCAAGCTCTGCGATTGCCGTATATTTCTCAGTAATCTCTTCTTGCGTACTCCCAGAAAGAATTTTTTCCGCCAGCATGTTACCTATATCAATAGCGGGAGCAATACTCCATATTGGCGGGATCTGTTCCGTATCACCAATCACTAATGCCTTTTTGGCTAAGGCAAACGAGGCAGCGGCCACTTCAGGAAGCACCTGCCCGGCTTCATCGACAATGAGTAAATCAGCGAAGTCATATAAATAGCTTTTCTCGAATTTACGTTGTCCTTTGTGTTCACTTATCTGCATATTGCCGGGCAGCATATAGCAGGTCATGACCACACATGGGGTAAGTTTCATTCGGCGTTGCCATCGGGCGGCTACCCCTTTAGCACCTTTCTTGCCCTTTTCTTTCTGCAGGTCATCAATGCTGGCCATATCCATCAGCCAACGGCCTTCCCAGTAGTGAGTCGTCAGTAAGAATGCAGGGAAGCGAATCTGCGTATCAGCCAGTTCATCGACCTGTGAGAAGCTCAGTTCCTCGTCGCCCTCATGCCCTAAATCAAGTGCCAGCCTCTGCCATTCCTGAGCTACCTGCTGTTCTTTAAGAACAATTTCATGGGTGGAGTCAATCTGCTGCCGGTAGGTTGTTTGCTCGCGCTCAGCGGAGTTGAGCAGTCCATCTATATTACGTTCGATGGTTTCAGGATCAGACCACTGATTTCCCGCAATCAGCGCACCTAATTTATCTTCGAGAAACAGTTGTATTTGGTACTGCCGCTTACTGCGAACCGCTGGTAGCCATGAAAATAATGAATAGATCAGTGATTCACTGGCCCGATATTTTTTCCATTCCGCTTTAGCACTCTTCAGTAGAGTGACTTTTTGTTCTTGCCCGGAAAGTAATTTATTTAAATTATCGAGATATTGCTCAATGTCGTTAGCAATAAGCTCTCGCGCCGCCCGAACCAGGCTTAACGTTTGCCATGTTGCGTTCAGCCTTACCAGTTGTTCGGATTTTGCTGCCAACTGACCATGCAGGAGTTCAATTACCTTTTCAGGGGATGAACAATCTTTTTCAGGGAAGGCTGCTTTAGCTTTCTCGAGATAAAACAGCAGTGCATCCTCTACATACTCTTTTGACTCAACCTGGTTGAAGAAATCTTCAGTTTGATATTTTTTGGCTGCCTCGGCTTTACGAGTGCTTGAGGGAAAATAAGCGCCGAAGCTTTTCAGCTCTGGCAACCATCGTCCGGCCATTGCACCAGTGCCCTGGGAAAAATCTTTCCCGAACGCCTCGATAATGTTCGTTACAGCCTGGTTATTCGTTGAAGTCGCGATAATAACCGGAGGTTCCGCTTTTTCGAGAGCCGCTCGGGCCCACTGCGTGGCGATGATAGAAAGCACCAACGTGGTTTTTCCGGTTCCCGGTGGACCATTGACGGCAAGGATATCGCCATGTCTTGCATCAAGAAAATGGCTTAAGGCATCGCGCTGAGCCTTTGCCAGCGGAAACTTATCCCCGGAGTGTCCAAGTCTGTCGCTGAATTTTGCTTCCGGAGGAAGTAATGACTCTGCAGCATGAACCTCTCGCGAGGCGAAGCGATTGAAGAGCGGCACATCCTTTTTGCAAATAAGCAGGTGATCATAAAGCGAAAGGATATGGAAACTGGCGCCGCCAGATTGCGCCGTTTTAACAATATAACCGTGCTCAGCGAGTTCATATTGCTCGGGATTTTTAATCCAGTCGCCGACAACGTTCTTCAGTAGCCTCTCTGAATCATCCAGATATTGACGCCAATCCTGCTGCCAGGCTGCATATCGTGCTTCTCGTTCTTCATCTGTTTCGGCAGTCTTATCAACGCTGTAATCAACGTTGATAGAGAATGACGTATGTGTCGTTTTGTATTTGTCATACTGCTCAATCTCACCAATCGAAAATGCCCCTTTTGGCAAAGGTTCAAGCAGGTCTCTGGGAATGGAAGTCGCTGGAGTCGGATATAAAAAACCTTCACGGCTCAACAGGGCTGACGTCACAATCGGGGTAACAATATCAGGCGCACCAGCGGAACGGTCCTTACCATGCTGCAGTAACCGGAAATAAACCTTTGGCCGCAAGATGATATCGACTGTTTCGACGTCGTCTTTTTCTCCCTCAAAAAATTTACCGACGATCGCTTCGTCAAGACGTCCCGCCGCTATCTCATGCCAGTGAGTGAAATTTTTGGCGTCTTTGCGTTCAAAACTGCCCTTTCCTGACTCAGCATCTGCAAGCGAGTTGCGCCAGTATGAGGCAAACCCTAAAGCATTTTCATCCATTACCAGTCCTATGACTCAATGAAATCCATTGATTTATCGAATATAAAATCACCGTATGGATAACTATTGTCCACGTTGAAAGGCTGGCTGCAATGTTTTGTTCACGCTTCGATACAAATACTCGGGTTATACGGAGTTCAGGAGGCAACCATATCCTGCTGCATGGCACATAAAAGCTTTATAACCGAAGCAGCAGAGGATTACCGGTTGCACAGCATGCTCCAGAAGCCCGTGAGCCCTACTGGACAGCGTTCAATGCAATATTGGAACCTGTAAGTTCAGAAAATAGCGCTGTCGAAGATAGTTTATAGCTTAACTATCTCAATAAATTCTCCCGATGCCACTCCAGATAACAATACGATTCAACAGAAAACGCCTTTATTTTCTCCGGCAACAAACACTGCTCTTTAACGCTAATATCCAGCTCATTACTAATTAATAAGCGCCCATCGTTCTCAAACGAAATCCATCCCTGATCGAAAAGAATATCAATATGTGCGGCCAGTATAATTCCATTAAACGGATCAAGGCGTTCATTCCCATTCTCGCAGGCAGCCCACGGTTTTATATGGCTGGCACGCAGTAACGGCGCAAAAGTCGTTCCCGTAACAGGGCATGCCGGATACAACATGAGACAATTTTTCCGAAAGGTACCCTGCCCCAGCCGTGCCGCAATCAGCTGCTCGCGTACGGTATCTTCAATACTTTTATCTTGCTGAATAATAAGACAGTCACGTTGCGCCTGTTCATCTCCATCAGAAGATATCAACGAAAGAACGCGCTGCTCAATCGCACTGTCTGAAAGCACACTCAATCGCTGATGCACACGCTGCGCTGAATGAGAAAGCACAGCAGGAGCGCCCTGCTCGTCAAGCCAGCCGACACGCACATCACTAAGCCAGGAATCAAAACGGTCACGACTATTTTTCAGACTATTGTGAAACTCGCTGGCGGTTTTGCCCGCGCCAAAACGAGGATAAAACAAGGCAAAAGCCTCTTTCCATTTCTGAACACCAAGTCCCACAGGTGGTTGAGATTTACCGTACTTCGACAAATACCACGCCACTTCAAGCAAATCGTCTTCCGAGCTATTCAATGTTACATCCTGTTTTTCCAGCGTAAATCATCACCGGATTATGTCTGAAAAGATCGTTAACTAAACTGATCAGGTTAGTTGTTTTAGCAAAAACATCTCACACCGGTTTTCACCATCAACAAGCACTACACACAACCAACAACACAAAAAGGAACGCCCCATGCCCCCACACAAAATCCGCCAGGAGTGGCTGACGCTGGACGAGGCCGCAGAAGTCATCCGGCAGCACAATATCACTTTGCTGCCCGCCGACCTGATCCGCCATGCCCTGCACGGCGATCTGCCACTCTCGGTCTACTTCCCCTTGCCCGTACTTCTGAGACCACTCAATCCTCCTTGCCGCTTTGTCTGCCGATTCAGCAAACCTCCCTTTCCGCCTTCTCAGTGCAACAAACCCGGCAACCGCAAAGTGATGGCGAACTCTCCGCCGTGCAGACGCGGCCCGACTCTGCAACTGACCACCAGCCATCTGTGGAATTTGCCGTTAATTGGCCTTGAGCGCCTGCTGCTCCACAAGCAACTGGCGAAAACGTTGAATCGTCCTTGCCCCAAAGATACCCACTGCTGCAACCAGATTGGCATTGTGGTCTGCGATGAGAACGACAGCTACTACCAACTCTGTTGCCGCAAATCGTTGCGGGAGCTTTTACTGGAACTACTCGCCACGCAAAACAACCTCCAGGAAGAGCTGCATCTGCTGATTGGCCAGCTGTATGGTAATGGTCGCAATGACCTGAAATCCCGGCTTAGTCTGTCCGTCTGCTACCTGCAGGACACGCTGCCTCCTGACGCTCTGTTCGTCATCCGCCGCACTCATCTCGAGGCCTTCCTGACCCGTCATCAGCCGGAATCAAAGGAGCGGATCACCTCCGCGCTTTCCCGTTTGCTGTGGCTGGCCTGCAAGCACAACCCGCAGCTGGACGATGAAATGCTGGGGCATCCCTACAAACTGCTGAACATTTTCGAATGCTGGGCGCGTGAGGAAGGTATGCACCTGCCGCTGAGCCCCGAGACGTTGAAAACCGCACTCCAGCGCGGCGCACCGTCGTAACGCGATCAACTAACCATTTCAACTAACAACTCTCACTAACCCAGATAAGGATTTTTACTGCCTGGCAGGGACGCTGCTGCTTTGATAACCACGCCCATCGTGCTGATGTGAACGAATCTGGACACAGGAGGAATGGTTATGAATAGCGACAGATTTTTACGCTTACGCCAGGTGGAAGACAAAATCGGCTTCGGTAAATCGTGGATTTATCGGCAAATTCAGCTGCAACAGTTTCCGCCATTCATCCGACTCAACAGCCGCCACGTCGCCTGGCTGGAAAGCGAGGTGGATGCCTGGATCCACCAGCGCATCCGCCTCACCCGCGATGTCTGAATGCCGGAGGAAAATTATGTGCGCTTCACACCTGCTCAACCGCTGACTTCACGGTGCCAGCACTACCGGAGAACAGGAAATAGTCCAGGTCAGTCTGGAACAAATCCAGTCGTTCTCCCTCAATCCTCGCGTCACCCGCAACCCCGGCTATGACGTACTGAAAGCGTCAATTCTTGCCCGTGAGCTGGATAACCCACCGGTGTTGACCCGTCGCCCCGGTGATGAAAAATATATGCTCGCCAGCGGCGGGAATACGCGCCTCGCCATCCTCAATGAACTGTGGCAGGAGACGAAGGATGAGCGTTACCACCGCGTCTGCTGGCCGTTCAGACCGTGGCCGGAAACGCTGTCACCGCAGCAAGGCGAAGTCCAGTGCCTGATCGGCCATCTGGCCGAAAGCGACCTGCATAACGGATTGATGTTTATCGAACGCGCGGAAAGGATCCTGCACCTGCGCGATCTTTACCAGGAGGCAGGCATTGAATGCTCGACGCAGCTGGCGCTGGCGGAGCAACTCACCCGCGACGGCTATCCCGTCAGCCCGTCGCAAATCAGCCGGATGCTACAGACCGTAGACTGGCTGCTGCCCTGCATCCCCAACGCGCTATACGGCGGCCTGACCCGAAAGATTATCGATCGCCTGCTGGCGCTACGCAGCGCAGCGGAACAGGTGTGGGCAAAGCTGATACCGCTGGAGCGCCAGCCCGAATTTACCGACCTGTTCAGCACCGCCCTCGCCACCTTCAACGGCGAGCCGGAAGCCGTGGTACCACAACTGGTGCAGGACGAACTGCTCGGCGAGATGAGCTCATGGCTGTTTGACCAGCGCCCGCATAGCTGCGCAAAACGCCCACCGTCGGCCATATGACCGGAGAGTCTGCACGCGGCGACGGCATTAACGCGCTGTTCGATCTGCTGCCGGAAGGGGTGATTATGGCGCTGACCATCGTCGTCTGGCCGCAGGACCGGCTGGAGGAACATTTAAGTCGCCTCAGCGACCGCGCCATCGGCGAGAACGTCGAATCGGAGTACACCAAAAAAGACTGTCAGGAGGTGCGCCACTGGCTGAAGGACGGCCACAAACTCTACCGCAGCGCGCTGGCGTTTTATCTTTCCGCCCCGGATAACGGCGAACTGACCCGACGCGTGCGCAGCCTGAACAGTCTGCTGCTGAATGCGGGTATGGTCCCGGTACAGGAAAATGACGAACTCGCCCCGCTCAGTTCGTGGCTGCGCTGGCTGCCGATGTGTTTCGACCCAGCGCGGGACAAGCGCCAGCTCTACACCCGCTTCAGCTTTGTGCAGCACCTCGCCAACCTGCTGCCGCTATTTGGCCGCGAGAGCGGCACCGGGCATCCGGGCGTCAGCTACTTTAACCGGGGAGGCGGGATGTTGTGCTGGGATCCGCTCAACCGCGAGGACCGCGCCCAGAACAGGCACCTGTTATTGCTCGGCCCAACTGGCGCAGGCAAATCCGCCACCCTGAACGCCAAAATCGCGCAACTGATGGCGCTGCATCGCCCGCGCCTTTTTATCGTCGAGGCGGGCAACTCGTTCGGGCTGATGGCCGATTACGCCCGTGAGCATGGCCTGACGGTGAATAAAATCAGCCTGAAACCCGGCTCCGGCATCACGCTGCCGCTATTTGCTGATGCCTGGAAGCTGGCGGAAAGCGATGTGCCTTCAGCAGAACCAGATGATGACGATCCCGAAGATGCCGATAACGAACAACGCGATCTGCTGGGCGAGATGGAGATCACGGCCCGCCTGATGATCACTGGCGGCTAACTGAAAGAAGACGCCCGCCTGACTCGCTCTGACCGGGCATTAATTCGCGAAGCGATTCTGCACGCGGCCCGGCTCACCGCTCGCGAGCAGAGACAGACGCTGACACAGGATCTCCGCGACGCCCTGTTCACGCTGGCACAGGATGTAGCACTACCGGAATCCCGCCGTAACCGGCTGTGGGAGATGGGCGAAGCGATGAATATATTCTGCTCCGGGTTTGAGGGTGAACTGTTTAACCGTGAAGGCGAGGCCTGGCCGGAAGCGGATATCACTCTGGTGGATCTGGCGATGTTTGCCCGCGAAGGTTACGAAGCGCAACTGGCGATTGCCTATATCTCGCTGATTAACCATATCAACAACTTCGGCGAACGTGACCAGCATCTGGCTCGTCCCATCGTTAATATTACCGACGAAGCGCATATCATCACCGTCAACCCGCTACTGGCGCGGTTTCTGACGAAGGGTTTGAAGATGTGGCGCAAGTTGGGGATCTGGCTTTGGCTGGCAACGCAGAACCTGAGCGACTTCCCGGATGATGCGAAGAAACTGCTCAATATGATCGAGTGGTGGGAGCTACTGGTGATGCCACCCAAGGAGGTGGAGCAGGTTAGCCGCTTTAAATTCCTGACGCCGGAACAGCGACAGCTCCTGCTAAGTGCGACCAAAGCGCCGGGGAAATATACCGAAGGCGTGGTGCTTTCGCCGCGTGTTGAGGCACTGTTCCGCGTGGTTTCCCCTGCCCTGTGGCTGGCTCTGGGGATGACGGAGAAGCATGAGAAGGCAGAGCGCATGCGGATTATGCGGGAGTTTGGGTGTAGTGAGCTGGAGGCGGCGGTGAGGGTGGCAGAAAGGTGCTTTGTCAGTGGCTGAGTGAGCCACTTGAATCGAGTATCGCTTTATCCAAATTGCAATTCAATCTGACTGGCAGGCCTGTGCTAGACAACGGACATGAAAATGATCCTCGCGCATTAATAGGCCATGTAGATCGTTGCAGGTGTTAATTAACATAGGGTAATATCTTCAAAATCGATAAATTAAAGGTTTTCCTAAATGAGCAACGCTACTGATTGGATTTCTGCTGGAGCGAATATAGTGATGGCCGTCACTGCATTTATGGCTTATCGTGTCGGTCGAAATTACTTATTAAACTTAACTAATAATGACGCATACAAATTAGCATTTGAAATAAAGGATGAATTATTACCTAACCTAAAAAAGGCTGTTAGATTCATTTATAGATATAACTCAATAGAACGTTTATTAAATGAATTATTGAACGATAAAAAGATCAACACCAGAAAAATAAAAACCATTTTCAATCGTTCACTGGCGATTAGAGGTAGTTACTTAAACATAAAAAAGCAAGAGAAAAGTGTTAAACTTTCTTTAAGGAAGCTAGATGGGTACGGATGGGGTTCCATTGGGAAAAAAGAAGTCTTCCTTGAAGAAATTACAAATGCCTCATCATTGTTAGAAGCAACTTGCGATAAATTTGATGATGAAATTGATTCTTTTGTTTCTGCTGTATTTGGGGTCGAGTCCATAGAAGGAGATATCGAATTTGATATAAGCAAAGCCACTTTGGATGAAAATTATTCATTAGATACTAGACATATAAATAAATTATTAGACTTAATAACAAAAATAAGATCGTCAAGAGATAGCCTTGATCATTCATATGAAAAATACATGGCTAATGATAACTATATTGGGTTATTTTTCAAACGACAAAAAGGTCATATTTAAAGGTATTACCTAATTAACTGATAGCATGCTATATAGGAGTTTACAATAGATTACTTTAAACTTCGGCTCAATCAGTGGCAGTAGCTTTTTGCTAATTATAGCCATTTTAATACACATTTAAGTTAGTTGAAAATTAATTTTTACAACAAAGAGATTTTATATCATGAATCATGATGGATATAATTTAAAATTCGAAGCTGAAAATGGAAAATCAAAAAAACTAAAGGCTACATTTAATCAAGTTTCAGATATTAGAAAATTTGAGGTCGAGCTTTACTGGAAAAGGGCAACTTACTTCTGGGCATTAATAGTTGTTGCCTTTACTGGATACTTCTCTATTCTGTCATCAGAACATATACCAAGTAAGTTCTTTTTATCATTTGTGGTCTCGTGTATTGGTTTTATTTTTACTTTTGCATGGTTTCTTTCAAGCAGAGGGAGTAAATATTGGCAAGAAAATTGGGAGAACCACTTAGACTTGTTAGAGGATAAAGTAACTGACCCTCTATACAAAACTTTACTTGAGAGACCAGGTTACGAAAATCTCGCCGAGAAATTTATAACGGGCCCCATGAGTGTATCTGTTTCTAAAATTAATCAATGGGTCAGTTTTTTATAGTGTTCGTCTGGCTTTTATTAACAGCATTTTCTACTTATAACTCTTTATTTTCTCTTCATTTATCTTCGGATAAATGGTTAAAAATCATCCTATACATATTCATCTTAATTGCTACTTTATTCTCCTGCGTTATGATGTTTAGCTTCGGGAAAACTCACAAAGATAAGCACTCTCCGCTTGTCGTAGAACGGAAAACAGCAATTGAATAGGTAGCCTTACGTTGTGGGGATGAGTGTGAATAATCACTATAACTAAAGAAAAAATATTTACCAATTTAGTTCTCCTCCACGAGACGCAATTAATGCCACCTGCTATGCAGGTGGCATTTACTGGGCTAGATTATGCTTAATTCATTTGAATTTATGTGATACAGTGATGCAGAAAAGCCCCGAGCAAGAAGTGGATTCTGCTTCTTAGACCGAAATTAGAATGGAGATTATTAACATGGAAATAACTATAGCTGAGTTTGTTCCCACCTTAAATGAATACGTAGATGTTCATATAAAAAACCCCGACCCCGAAATTAAAATAAAAGTGGATGATTTTTGTGACTTTCCTGGACCAGAAAATTGTCAAAGTAAAATAGAGAAAATAAAAAAGAAAAAAAGAAACTCCCTTTTAAACAGCTTTAATAAAAGAGTTGATGATGTAATCATGCTCAATAGATATGCACTGCATCAATACAATATAAATGCAGAGAAAATTGCCCCGTTATTTAAAAATTACGATGAACAGCATGGTGGAATGTTTAGCATTATTTATGACGAGCATGATGAAACTAAAGTTGATTGTGCTCGAATGGGCTTCATCAATTTCAACTATGTTTGCGAACTATTAACAGCAAAGAAAATTGCTGATGAAGGTTTGATAATTCATTTGTGGGCAACAATTGAACAGTTTGTTAAGCGAGCCATAATAATCATGGGAGGCGAGGAGAAAGAAATGCCTTTTAAATGGCATGAGCTGAAAAGATTATCTACCAAAAATGGGATTGATTTAGAATCCCTTCCATCATATGCCATAATTAATGAAATTAGAGTTGTTAACAATAAAATAAAACATCTTTATATAGTTGATGATGAACTTAGTAAATACCCTGGCTTTGAAAAATATAAAGGTAAAAAAATGAGTCTTGTCGACTACAGGACGCATGAATACGCTTTGGCAACATATCATTTTATGAATAGATTAGTTATGTTTATGGGACCGATTATAAGTTATGCGCCAGATAGAATCATTGATTAGCATAAATAAATTGAAAGATGCGATCATAAATAATACAAATAATGTCCTTTGTGCGCAATAACTCGAGTTCCTAGAAGCGGATATAACATCCGCTTCTCACTCAAGTAAAAATATATTTCCCAAAAAAGTAGCACCCTCTAAAACTATCCCTTGTTAAACTGTTCCTGCGGCGTTTCCCACTTTAGTAATCGCTCAACTGCCGTATCTACTGATAAGAGTTGACGGGCCAGTTGCAAACGCTCCATTACCAGTGCCTTCTTTTGCCCATCCAACATTGCCACATCCAGCTCCGCCTCACAAAAAAACTGCTCTATACGCTTATCTTCCGCCCACTGCACCATAATAGCTTTCAATTCGGCCAGACTGACGTTATATGCCTCTTTTTCCCTTCTGATCCGCTCCTTTTCCAGATATCTCTTCTCATCCAGCCCCCACTGGATCCGCCGTGCTTCAGCCTTAACTCTGGCCTCTTCCTGCTGCTTCTTAATCAGCGGAACAACATCATACATCGCAGAAATGATCTTCGGGATCTGGCTTACAAGCCCACACTGTTTTGTCTGCCGAAACTCAGTCTGCCATTTTGTTGATGAGTATGGCGAATAAAGCTGTAGCAGAAATCGTCCTGTAGGTAAATTATGTTTAATGACATAGCGAAACGGCTGTTCATGCTTTCCTCGCATCCAGCGGATGCCTGGTTTCATCGCGAATGTATTGACCATTAATCTCTTTTGCTGGAACATATTCCGTCATTTCAGCTAGGCTAAAGCCGAACAACATATCTTCAATGCAAATAATACTTGCTGAAAAAGGGCGCCATAAACTGTCGTAGCGCAAACCTCCCTCTTTTAGATCTTCTTTGATATCGATGCCCTGACAATGAAGTCCCTCAGCGCTTTCAGCCAATCGTACCCAATACCCTTGCTTTCCCAATGCAGCAAAGAACCGACTAAGAAAATCGATAGCACTGTTGAACCCCGTTTCTGAAACATTCAGATCGAGTAGCTTCTTTTTCGTTGGTTTGTAGTAGCCGTCTTTTGTGACGGAAGAGACGGGAAGGTAAGTTTTGAGATCATCAATCAGTGCATAGCCACTACCCGCCGTCCTTGCTCGCTTTCGCGGTGCTGGCATGGCTACTTTAGATGGTACTTTTGTGAGGGGCTGAACGGCCAAACTGGCTTTGCCTGAAGTTTTTTCTACCTTGCCCTTCTTCAAATCAGGCAATGCTGGCACCGCAGGTGCAGCCCCTTTCGCCAGCGCTTTCCAGTAACCGGCAAGCGGCCTGGGTATCCGCATTTCTGTACATCGTTTTGCCAGTAACGTTGTACTAATGCCATATTGCGCGGCTATGCGCTCCGCAGGTTCGCGCCAGACGAGATTGTAGAGTGATTCCCGATCCTGGGGTAACGCATTGCGTGGATTGATATCTGACATTGGTCTCCCTCTCCTTTGGCCGACATTATCAGAAATCGTTGTCTGCGGGTGATTAACAGAAATCACTTTCCCCCATTAGATTGTAAGCATTTACAAAAAAATGTTCTGTTGGCAATACAGAGTTCCCCCACGCCATTTTTTCCACCCTGTGGTAAAGCCTGAACTGATGATATCGGCTCAGGAACATCGCCATGAATCTCCACCGGACATTACTTTGCTTACTGATAATGATGCCGTGCGCAGGTAAAGCCATCACTACACCGGAAATCGCTGCCTCAGCCCTGTCGCCGACGTGCGTAAAATATCAGGTGATCGGTGTCTGCTACTGGCTTTTTTGTTCACCGTTTGGCTGCTCGGTACGCACGTCGGTAAAGGTACGCCATTTCCGACCGGACCTGGTGGTATCGGCCTACAGCGTGACCGGGCAAAACCCGTGGGCTGAGATGTCGCCGCTCAGTTCGCCGCTGCCCGGTATCGCCGAAGCCGGTGGCGATACAAATCCCCGCACTGTCGGCCAGCACAGCAAAGTCCGCTTTAAAAATGCTGATGCGATTGGCTTCCCTGCCGGTGATGCGCTGGCAAACTTCTTTGCCCAGTTTGGCTACGTCTGCGCCCCGTCGTCACAACCTTTTCTCCCTTATTTTCTCAGCACGCTGGATGCGCTCGCCTGGCGCAGCGGTGTACCGGAAATGTTCTACCCAGAGGCGTTAACGCCAGGGCTGCGCGAAGTCAGCAAAGACGGTGATATGTGGGGCAATGTCTACCCACGAGCCGGGGCGCTCAGCCAGACGCATGACTATAAGGCCGGGGCGGTCATCGCCCAACGCGTTGCCGATCTGGTAACGCGCAGTGGTCAGCCGCATGTTTATATTCCGCTGACTGCCTCTTCACACGACGGATACTGGCCGCCAGATCCTGTTATGGAAGGCGACAGCAGTAACCATCAGTGGCAGATGCTGGCTCCCAAAAAGTCTGCCTCCTGCGCCATTTTCCCGGATGGGTCTACCACCGACTCTTACGCCGATAAACTGGCAGAAGACGGTGCATATGTCTGGACGCTGTGGCGCCCCTATAAATGCTGCCCGCGTCGTGGGCAAACCTTTCTTGGCAGCAGCGGAGGTTAACTATGCGCTCAGCTTACTGTCTTCTGTTCGTCGCCTTTCTCGCTCCGGCAGACGACAAATATCAATACAAACAACAGGGGGCGATCAGCGACTGGATGTATTACCGCATCGGCGGCGGTGCGGCCATCTCTCCACCGCCAACCCGGCGTAACACCTTCCCGCTAACGGCAGGTGTAAGCTGGAACAGCGATATGATGTGCGGCAATTTCGATATCGACACCACAGTCCGTAATCAGCTCAACGGCGTGACGGACGGCTTCCAGCAACTGATGGGAGAAGTCATCGAAAGCGCAACCAGCGCGGTCGCCAGCCTGCCCGCAATGGTGATCCAGCGAGCCAATCCCCAGCTCTACGATCTGCTGACCAACGGTGTGCTTCAGGGACGCCTCGACTTCGATAAGTCACTGTTAAGCTGCCAGAATATGGCAGGCAAGATGACCGATTATGCGCTCGGTCCGGCATGGACGCAGAGCGCCCAGGCGGAGAACTATCAGGGAATTGCGGCCAGCGAAAAAGACGCCGTTCGTGCTGACCAGAGAGCAGCCGAAGAAGCGGCAGAGAAAGGCAAACGCTGGGTTGGTGGCGAACATCGCGGCGGTAAAGGCCAGCCGCCCATCAAACTGATACGCGATACGACGGTTGCAGGCTACAACATCCTCAATAATCGTAGCGCGACCAGCACCGGTTCCGTCTCTGGCAGTGACTGCCAGGGTGAGTTATGTCAGGTCTGGAGCAAGCCCGATGACGCCGCACAATGGCTGACGCGGGTAGTTGGCGAACAGACTATTAACGTCGCCCCGGATAACGATCAATCCGGCGGCACTGACCAGCAAAGCGGCGCACAATCCGGCGTCGGGCTGACGCCGCTTATTCAGGAAGAAAAGGATAAGATCCAGCCGCTGATTATCGATATGGTGAACCGCAGCCAGCCCGTTAATGATGACACACTGGCGCAGGCCAGCGGCGGCGAACTACATCTGACGCGCGGCGTGATTGAGGCGCTGCGCGACGATCCCGATGCAGCGGTGCTTATCCAGCGGCTCTCCGGCGAACTGGCTCTCTCCCGCGTGATGGAGCAGGCGCTGATGGCCCGGCGCACACTGCTGGCAGGAATGCGCGAACCCAATGTCTCCGGAGAAAAAGAGGCACAAACCGCGCTGACCCAGACCACCGCCCAGCTCGACCAGGAACTGTCTCAGCTCAAGCTGGAGCTGGATATGCGTCAGGCGCTGGCGGATAACGCCGCGCTCACCATCCTTGAACGCCAGACCATGCGGGCGAAGACCAAAGGCCAGGCGGTCGGCGTAGAGGACGACACCGATAAACGGGTGGACGATCTCAGCAAGCCCACAGGTGGAGAGGCGCAATGAAGCGGCTGATGCTGTCCGGCACCCTGCTGCTGATCTGCATCGCAGCGACATTTTACCTGGCATCAGGTAACACGCCGCAGATTAACCGCAGCGATCTGCTGCTCTGGCGTATAACACTGTACGCTGCAATGTCCGGTGTGGGCTGGCGTCTGTACGATCGCTTCCCACCTTATCGCCCGACAATTCGTCGCATCACCCTGTGGTTTATCGTGCTGATTGCGCTCAATGAGATCGCGCCGGAGGTATTCCGGTGACGACCAACAGCTATCTGGAATACTTTCTGACGCTGCTCGGCTGGGTGGTCAATAACGGGTTGTGGAATGCGATTAGCGCCACCGGATTATTCGCCCTGCCGCTGCTGATTAAGTTGCTGGCACTGTGGTTACAGGCCAGAAGTCAGGGGGCGGATGAGGGCAATAAAGCCGCGCTTGCTCTGGTATGGACCGAGCACCTGATGTACACCTCGCTGCTGGTGATTATGTTCACCTGCGTGCCAATGTTGAACATCGACCTCGATACCATCAAATATGACACCACGCGCTCAAAGCAGTGCGGCATGTCGGTGCCACAACCCGCCGATACCGGCTATCAACCGATTATAAACTCGCTCGGCGGTAAAACCGCCGCCGTCCCGGTCTGGTGGTACTTTATTCATGTGATCAGCAAAGGCATCACCAGCGCAACGGTTGCCACCCTGCCCTGCCAGCCGGATCTGCGTCAGATCCGTTTTGAGGTGCAGCACACCCGAATCAAGGATCCAGCGCTGGCTCAGGAACTTCGGGATTTCGTCGAGGAGTGTTATGCCCCTTCCCGCGCCCGTCTGAAATTTCGTGCCGGAGAGCTGGAGGATGACACCAGTGATGATACTGCCTAGCTGGGATCATCGTACTTTCTCAACACGACTGGTTACTACGATACCGACCATGCCCTTTCACCGCACAGTGCGTGGCCGTACAGCACATCACGCGATGCCGGGCTGGCCGATACCGGCGCGGGCGGCTATCCCACCTGTAAACAGTGGTGGGCCGACGATACTGTTGGGCTGAAAGCGCGGCTACTGCAACTCCCGGCTCCGGATATCTGGACAGCGTTTAAAAAGATCGGCCAGTCGCAGGCAGTATATGAAGAGGCCGTGTTGCGCTCGCTGGTCAGTGAGCGAAATATGCAGGTATCGCAGAACGGGCGCGTTTACCCCGGCTATGGTGGCAATGTCGATGGCACCATAGCCAATGCCGCCACCCGGCTGGCATCCAGCGCCGGAAATATCCTCGGCAGCATTGCGGCGTTCCCGGCGTTTGACAGCGTACGTCAGGCGCTACCGATGGTACAGGCGCTACTGCAAATGGCGCTGGTGATCTGTATTCCGCTGGTAACACTCTGTTCGGCATGGGATGTGAAAGTAGTGATGACACTGACGTTTGTGCAGTTTGCGCTGTTCTTCCTTACCTTCTGGTGGGAACTGGCGCGGTGGCTCGATAGCTGGCTGCTGGATGTGCTCTACAACAGTGATACCCACAGTAGCTGGAATCTGGCCGGGATCCAGAATACGCAGGATGACGTGATCATTAATTTGGTGATGGGGTCGATGTTTCTGGTTCTGCCGACTTTCTGGATGGGGGCGATGACGTGGGCTGGGGTGAGAGTTGGCATAGCGGTGAATGGGGCGCTGGCGGGCGGGGTTAAGGTGGCACAGGATAGTGGGGGTAAGGCTGGGGGGATGCTTGGGAGGTGATTAGCCAAATCTACTTTTTTGATACGTATAAATTGTAATTAAACATCGCTCACTTTGAGAAAATTTTTGGACACAAAACCCACCGATAGTCTATCAAGGCTGGTTCTCTGATGGGCTTTGCATTATCCCCTCACAAGATCGAACAATATTCAACCAACGAGTTGCCTAACTTTGTGATCTGTATGGATTAACATCGTTGAACATATGTATAGTATTGTTCATAATCCCTCTAAAAGGTCTGGGGATGGCCTTAAACCTCAGGGCGGTAGCGTGGGATATGGTTAATTATCATACATCAATACATTCATATCTCGATCATTTTCATTAAGTAATATTCACTATATTTATGAATAATGGAATCAGGTACAATTCATATGAAAATAGATGATAGAAAAGATAAAGTAATTAATCTATTCAATGATATAAACTCAGGAGAGATCAATACCCGCCCTGATTTCCAAAGGGGAGAAGTATGGTCATCTTCGAAGAAAAAAATGTTAATTGACACTATATTAAGAAAATGGCCTATACCGCCAATTCATTTAGTTAAAATAGATGATAAAACATTTGAAGTTCTTGATGGACAACAAAGGTTAACTGCAATAAGAGATTTTATAAATAATAAATTCTCAATTGATGGTAATATTCAGCCTTTAGATGATGAAATACAAGCATTAAATGGGAAAAAATATAAGCAGCTCGATGATGATACGAAAAGGGAATTTAACACATACAGATTTATAATTTATGAAATGATGGAATATTCTGCTGGTGAACCTGGTGAAATATTTCACAGATTAAATCAATCAGTTAAATTAACCTCATCGGAACAAAGGAATTCATTATTTGGAGAATTAAGAAGCCAAACGGCTGATTTTGTTAGATTAATGCAAGATAATGGCGTGAATAAAGATCTATTAGGATTCACAAACTCTAGACTTGCTTATAATGACCTTATAGCAAGAGTTGGATATTTATTAGAAAAGAACTCTCTTCGCGCAACACTTAACGACAAAGTGTTAAATTATCGATTTAGAGATGAAACTGGATTTGACTCAGATATATTAGAACAGCTAAGTTTCTCAATATTAACCTTAGCTAATATGCGTAAGCATTTAGATGAATGTAACTATAGCATTAATCTAACAAAAGCATCATCCTTAAACTGGATATATTCTTTAGCAGAATATAAAAATATCCTTTCGACTAATTCAGACAATCTTATGGTAGCATTTTTCAACCTTGAAAGAGCTAAGCACTCAGTAAAAAACAATGAACAAATTCCTGAAGACATAATTCATTTCTTTGGTTCCAATGAAACAAACATAAAAGAATTATTACTTATATATATTGAGAGGTCATCATCTAGAGTAATGACGACAGCATCTATTATAATTCGCGACATTATAATAAATTTATCACTGTATAAGGCAGGTATTCCTCTGCCTGATAGTATTGACACATTACAGCTTGATACTCTAGCAGATGTAATAGCATCTCATAATTTCGATGTCAAAGAGTGTATTGAAAACCTCTCTAACGAATGGAAGGTTTATTAAAATGCGAGCAGCGAGAATAAATGACATCTGGCGTTATGTAAACGACGTAGAACAATATAGAACCAGAATAAAAAAAGTAGAAATAAAAAAACTATCTGGATTTGAAGATATAACAATAGAGCCTCAAAGTGCTATCACTGCGATTTGTGGCAAGAATGGTGTAGGAAAAACAACTTTCTTAAAATTAATATACCAAGCAATAAAATCACCTAAAAAACAGCTTTCTCCTTTGAGATTCGGTGTATATGATTTCCAGATTGAAATATTAGATAATCGTTCGAATATTATATTTGATAGAAATTCAGAACATCATTTAGAAAATGTTTACTATCTTGAACCGAGTCAAGAATGCGCAAGAATATTAGATTATATAAAACGAACTAAAAATATTAATGAGCTAATTGAAGGTGAAGGAGAGAATATATCATTCAATGATGATAAAACAAAACCTCAAATTGAAAGTATTATTGGCAAAAAATATAAAAGAATAGTATTCAGAGAGATCACTGGAGCAATTGAAAATGATTATACATTTCCATATTTTGAGATTGAATTAGCTAGTGGGGCAAAATACTCAAATATTGACATGGGAATGGGAGAGTTTGCGGTCTTTTATATCTTATGGTTTATAAAAAACTGCGAAAGAAACTCAATCATTTTTATAGAAGAACCAGAGAATTTTATATCGGCTAATACCCAAATTTATCTAATGGATAAGATTGCAGAGCAATCAAATAGCAATAAACTTTGGATTATGTTATCAACGCATTCCGAACATATATTGTCAAAAATTAGTGTTGAGAATACAAAAGTATTACAAAAACGTTTGACAGACATTACTCATCTGATTGAACCTAAACACCGTGAAAAGTACTTATCGGCTTTAGGGTTAGTCCCTCAGTTAGATGGTGTAATTTTTGTTGAAGATAATTTCTCAGCTAACTTTACGAACTATTTATTATCGAAACTTGCACCTGCATTCCTAAAAAGCTATAGAATTTTACCAATACGTTGTGATTCTAATATTGAAAAAATAGCTCTCCACTATGAACCCCTCAGAAAATCCCCGATAAATTACATCGGTATTTTAGATGCAGATCAGAAAGAAAAGGTAGCCCAATACATTGATAAAGATATATATATCAGTTCATTGCCAGGTGGTGTAACAGCTCCACCTGAAACTATTGTTTGGGATGTTTTAATCGATAATAGTAAAAATATATCTGATGCATTAGACGTCGATCATGACACGATGCAGAATGTAATTATGGAAAATAGCACCGCTGATTACCATGATAGATATACAAACATATCAAAGGAGCTAAGTATACCACTAGATGTTTTGCTTCAAAAAATATTCTCATCATGGATAAACATCCAAGAAAATAGAGAATTAGCAGAAGACTTTATCTTCGCCATTATTAATTACAATAAAAGATATACATCCTTAGTTGAATTGCAACCTGACAATAAAGTAAAGCTCATCGCCGATGATAAGACTATTTTCTTAAAAAGAGACGATATATACTTCCCTCAGAATAGAACGAAACCACTAGTCAACGGCATGGAATTAAAATTTAATTTATTCTTTAACAGTTATTCATTCATAGCTAAAGTAACCGCAGAATAATCTGCGGTTACTTTGTTAAAGAGATGTAGTAAAACTAATTAATTCACGATGGTTTCGCAAGGATGCAGACCCATCGTCAACATGTGCAGCCCAAGCTTGCATCATTTTTTTTCCATCAAAATTGGGATACAACATCTTCAATATAAGTTCAGTAGCTACACCTGTATCTCCCAACCATACAGCTTTATCCATACTCATATTGCCATCAGTTTTATAGTCATTTCCGTCAAAACGATAGCCACTTTCTACAGAACGGAAAAATGCTATCCGAGCAGAAATATTTGGATTAACCCCCGTGCTAGCTTTTAGTCTTTTAAGTTGATCTTCAACACGAATGTTCAGTTGCAAACGATTAGGTAACATTAGGCATTCACCTCACATTTTGCATTTTTCCAAAAATAGCCGTCTTCAATCTTTGAAGATTGACTAAATGGTGAGTATCTTATTTCATAAGATTTTGAAATACAATCACAGAGATAATTTTTGTAATATCTCTCATCAATTTCCGTATCGGTAGATAGGATAATGACCTGGTGACTAGCATCTGGGATATAGTGTTCAACTAACTTATCTCTATGATGCGAGTCTAACCTTCCTAAAGGAGTATCAATTATAATAGGAAGTAATTTCCCAGAAACATTCCCTAATGCTTCAAGCATAGTGACTGCATATATCTGTTTTTCACCAGCAGACAATAAACTACGATCAATTATTAATCCATCTTCATCTTGAAGATTCACATTAAATGTATTTACATCAATTTTAGCTCGTAATTTTAACTCGTCCTTCCTTGCCAACTTCTTATATACTCGAGAAAACTCTTGTTCCACTTCAGATATACGCTTCTGTGTCAGTTTTTTGGCGTATTCATCAAGAAGAGGTAATATAGATAGGGCATAATCACTAGCATTTTCCAGTGCAACTTTATTCTTTATTGCGTCATGAAGCTTCTGCTGTTCTCGAGTACACTCTAACGCTTCAGTTAGTGCTGTTTTAGCATCAAGGTGTAGTTTTTTAAACTCATCTACGGCATCACGTATGTTCTTGTCAAAAGTCCTAATAATATTGAAAGTACTACTTAACTGTTCTTCCTCAGGAGATCTTTCGATATTTTCTTTTGCATGTTCAATAGCCAAGTCAATTCTTTTTATCTCTTCGCAAAGTCTATTTTTTTCTTTTTTTAATTTAGGCGATAATGTGTAGACTGCATTATGTAAAATACCAGACTCACGTTCAGAGACATCTAGCAGGATATCCCCGGACGGTTGAGTCAATAGAAAATCTTTTAATTGATCTTCAATTGTCTCTGTAGCAATTTTCAACGTTGTAGATGACCGGATCGCCAATTCATTCCGGAGTTTTTTCAGAAAATCATCAAGACCTGACTTGAATGCGGTAGCTTTTATTATTTCTTTTTCCAGTTCTACTTGGTTAAAAAGATCTCTAAATATATTTGGCGCTAATGAAAAAGGGAAATATCCGTCAAGGGTATTACGCAATTGCTTTTCTGTATATAGTTTTTCAGTCTCTAAACTTCTTAATTTCGCTTCCTCACTCACTTTTGAGTCTGCAAAATTTTTTCCTTGCGCCATCAATAAAGCTTCATACTTACGTAAATCTTTGATATTTAATTCAATACCTTTCAAATAATCGAGTGCTTCGCTTCTTTTTTCATTAGCATATGAAATAAGGTCATTCTTCTTTTTTTCAAGTACTTTAACTTGTTCCTGTGCAACACGATTAAGCTTGTTTTTCTGATCATTTTTGATGTAGGTATTTAGATCTCCTTTTAACCGAGATACAACGTCAAGTCCTAGTAGACGTTGCATAGCTATCCTTAAAATGCTTCCAGTCTCATCTTCTGCAAGCGTGGCAATTTTTTCCCCATCAAAGAAGAATAATTCACCAACACCAACAGGGATCAGCTCATTTAGGAAACCCTGTAACTGCTCCGGGCTTTTTCCCTCCATAAGCACCCCATTCTCAGAAATAGAGAGTTGATCGCCCCTACCTTTTGACCATGATCGTTTTGTACAGTACGTGACATCTTCTCCATCAATTCGAAGTGTGAAACTAAGTTCCACAAAAGCAGAGGTAAAATCTTCAAAATCATCAGGTTTTCCGTTATGGACTAAAGACGATAATCTCTCAATATAGGAATTCTTGGTAAAAACATCATCAAATGCTTGTGATCCATACAAGGCAAGTCGTATTGCAGTTAAAATAGAAGTTTTCCCAGAACCATTAAGACCACCAATCAAAATTAGTGGCTTTCCAGGTTCATCATTTGGAGCAAGATCGAGCACATGTTCACCACGAAACACGCGGAAATTACGCATAACCAGTTTAGTTATAATCATTTTGCCACCTCATCATTACTGGTCACACTATTTAATATGTTCTCAAGCCTATCAAAATCATTTGATAGATCATCCAAAGCAAGTTCAATATCTTCTTTTTCTTTTAAAAGCATATCGAATTGATTCTTTTTCTGAACCGAAGAGTATTTTTCCTTGATCTCTTCAAATGTTCCCCAATCCTGTTGTAATATCGATTCTACTTTCTTTTGAACATTTTGACGGCGCCCCATTCCTTCAAAAGAGATCTCAAGATCAATCAGCTTCATGACCATCTCAGGGACAATTCCATGTTCAGTGGCTAGTTCATGAAGTAGTCCTGCATCTGCACCAGCAAAACGAACTCGTTCATCTATCTGCCAAGCTAAATCATGACCATATACACGTTTATAGATTTTTGGCAGAGAATCATTCCAATCAGGTTCATTAGGATCATTAAGCCACTCCTGACGAATAGCATGTAACTCCCCTTCAGTTATAAGCTGAATATCATGTCCTTGTGCTTTCAAGACCTTATCCAGGTTGAGCAACTTCTCCAGCCATTCTTGTCGATATTTCAATAAATAGGGGCCAGGAACATGTTTTCGTTCAACCGAAATATCCTCCCCCTCTTTTAAATACTGATAACTAACCTTTCCAGTTCGGCGCTTAAAGTTACGGTACTTATCTTTCTCTTCTGGTTCAGTAGTCTTCGCAAGCATATTGCGAAACTCCAACAACGGAGCCATCCATTGCTCTCCGTTTTGAACTAGACTTTCCATAGCCCGATCTTTGGTTACAACAGTACAAGTCCAGCACCCAAATCGCGAATTACCACAAGACGGGGTGCTGTCATCAATAACCATAGGGCATTCCCCCTGACCAGAGGAGTCCATATACAAAGTCCATAAAGGAAGGTTGTTCCCACCTCCCCAAGGTGTTTCCCATTCGGTTACATCACTTGAATAGCGGAATGCACCTCTCAACAATTTCCAGACATCATCAACCCCCCAAGTATCAATAGGGGTATAGATAAACGCATTAGCTAAGGTGGTATGACGAGCTAATCGAGTCCCATCAATCTTGTGTTTTGCAATTACCTGAGCACGGGATGCACTTTCTGCAGAACGGGACCCTAAAACCACAATAACTTCTTCGAACTGACTTACTTTATCTCGAATAAAGTCACTAACCGGATTGATTTTCATACGTTCGGTACACCAGCGGAACTGCCGAGTAGGTGCCGGATATCCCTTTCCTAAAAGGTTTGCCCAAAATGTTTCATGCGTTTTAGGAACAACTTGTTGCACCAATATGGGCAAACCATCCTGGCGAGCACCTCTTTCTATTAGCTTCAATGTTCGACTGATCAGGTTTACAACTACTGGTGTCTCGACCAAAGTATCTGAACATACGACAAAAACAGGCTTATTACGCTGCTCGGGAGACAATCCCAGTAATGCCAGATAAATAAGAGTTGTTACAGCAGACGAATCCTTACCGCCACTGTAGCCAATAACCCAAGGACGTTTATCAGCCAGATAGATCCGCTGGATCTCAGATACAAATTCATGTAATGGACGCCCAGCAAAGGTTTCCTGATTAATAAAATCTTCGTAACTATCAAGATCATATGCTTGTAATAAATGACTCATGACTTCAGTTGCTCTTCTAATTTTTGTTCTTCTGAATTTAAAGGAATGCCGAGTTTCTGTTTCAGAGCATTACTGGTTAAGTGTATCGATATCGCTGATTTGCTGATTTTTCCATGCAGCATCGTGCGTTTTAGCCATTCCGGATTCGCCTTTCGCCAGTCAATATCTCTCAAACCTTCCAACTTTTGCTCCCAGTTATATGGCGAATGTTGTAGCAATCCCTTACCCATCAAACCGATGGCCTGTAAACCTACACCGTGAGAATGGATAAATTCCTGACGCATACTCGCTGGAGAAATCTCACGGCGTCGTACCATTTGCCATTCGGGCATAACTCCAAACACAGCACGCCAGAAACGTTCCGCTTTATGCTTTTCGTCATCGGAGTACAAATCTTTCAGCCCTTTACCGAGTAATGCTTTCGTCGCCTGCTTGATGCTGCTCAACGTAAAAAGCTTATTGGAAAGCGATGATATGCTTGATTTTTCCATTTCTGTGAAACCAATAAACGGCTCAATATTTTCAGCCAGATGGCAGGCAAGTTGAGCGCTTGGATCTCGGTGATCATAGAGGGTCGCCAACGAAGGGCTTGGTCTAACCGCGTATTTGTTCAAATCAGCAAACATCTGTTGGCTTCTCACTAACCCCCGATCAACGAAGAACAAAACCGGAATGTTGTCATATCCCAGCTCAGGGTTTGCTTTTAATGCTTCTTCGATAGCCTTTCGTCTATGCTGCCCGTCATTAATCAAAATTTGGGCTCCCATAGGCACTTGTAACGTACCCAGACTCCCAGCATCGTTAATTGCTTCAAAATGCACATCAACAGCAACAGAAGCGGTAAGTGCAGAAAAAATATAGTTATCTGGATTATCCAACAGATAACGCACCATGTCGGGTATCCGTGCTTTATTTAATGAGCGCTGCGCCCGCAGTTCAGGTGGAACCTCTTCTTCATCAAAGCTGAAAATCTTTGGAATTGTCAGCAATGGGCAGGTCGCAATGTAAAACTCTCTTCCTGCCTGCATTCCACGTACCGCAGGAAACATGTAAAAGTAATTTGTCTGGTTACGATCATGCATAAGCGTCACTCATAATACTGTTTATAAACACAGTATAAAATAAAAATTTTAACGTTACAGTTACGTAACTACGTATCTATTACGTTATCTGCGTACAGTTTAAAGAATGGATACTGAGATTTAAACCTCAAAAATTGTGAGAGTTTACTTGCCGCAAGATTATGCGCGTGCATAATCTCATTGTTAGACGAATGTTTATGCAACCAGAGCCTTCAGATTGCCACCTTCCCGGTGAGGCTCGCCTTTTCGTCCGCTCCGTATCATCTTCGCGGACAGCGCTTAGCGCCTGATACATCCTCTACCCCACCATGCAGGGAATCCCTCCCTGCCGGGCGGTGTTTCTCTGCTTTCATCACTGGAGAAACACTATGCCTACTTCATCTTGCCCTGAAGCAAAATCCTTATCGCTGTCTGTCTCAACTGAGGCCTGGGAAAAGGTAGTCAGTTTTCCACTCGATCCCTCTCAGGAAGACGACCGTCTCGAAAACCTGATTGTCGCCACCATGCTGACATTCAAAAGCGCAGGCCCGGACCGTAAGAGTATTAATTTCGGTCTGTACTGTTTGCCCGCTGACGGCTGCAGCAACGTACCGCTGATGACGCCACTACGCTTAACGCTTGAAGATAACCATCTGCTGGTTACTGCCCTTCATACCTGCTGATTGCCTCAGCATACTTCACTCCCCGTGCCGGGCGACTCCCGACCGGGAGCGCTGTACCCGGCTTCTTTATCATGAGGTTACGCTTATGAACAGAAGCAACGATCTTTACCAGAAAGTCACCGATGAAATTATCGCCGCGCTGGAGAAAGGCGTGATCCCCTGGGTTCGCCCGTGGCGGGAAGGGGAACCGGTGGTGCCGATGAATGCCTTATCCGGGCGGTTTTATCATGGCATCAACATTCCTCTGCTCTGGAACAGCGCTGAGCGACAGGGATATGAAAGCGATCGCTGGCTGACCTTCACTCAGATTCGCAATACGGGCGGTAACGTTCGTAAAGGTGAAAAATCTACACTGGCCGTGTTCTATCTGCCCCAACAGCGTGAGGTTGTTGACAGCAACGGGAACGCGGTTTTTGATGCTGACGGCAACCCCAAAGTGACGTCTTACGCCGTGGTACGCGAGTTCCGGCTGTTCAACATTCAGCAATGTGAAGGACTGCCGGAGGCGTTTTCACAGCCTGTTGTGATGGTCGATGACCCCATCGCCTCCGCTGAACAGGTTGCCCGACAAAGCGCGGTGACGATCACTCACCGGCGCCAGAACCGGGCGTATTACTCGCCGGCGCCAGAACCGGGCGTATTACTCGCCGGGGCGCGACTGCATCATCATGCCGCATCCTGAGCAGTTCGCTTCACGTGAGGATTATTACGGCACGCTACTGCATGAACTGACGCACGCTACCGGACACGCTTCGCGGCTGAGTCGGGACGGCATCACTGCCGGAAACCATACCTTTGGCGATCCGACGTACAGTTTTGAGGAACTCGTCGCCGAAATGGGATCTGCATTTCTCTGCGCCCATGTCGGCATTCAGGCGAAACTACAGCATGACAGCTACATCGCATCGTGGCTCAAGGTGTTACAGCAGGACAAAAAAGCGATTTTCCGCGCCAGCGGGTTAGCGCGTAATGCCTGCGAGTATCTGCTTGAACGGGCGCAGCAGCCGTTAGCGCTGAGCGCATGACCTTCATATCAACGGCGGAGCATCCCTGCTCTGCCGTTTTTCTCCATTCCAATAAATTTGCGCAGCCCAATAAACAATTTCGCCCCAAATCTGACGGCACCAAAAGGCAAAATCCAAAGGGTGAAGGGGAAGAGAGTGAAGGGGTAACGGGCTTACCCGAAAAAGGGGAAAGGGCCATTATGCGGATATGGCTGACGCGCAAAAAGCAAAACACCACACCATCCACTGGCGAACCAGACGTCGCGGAGGGATGGCTGCATCCTGAATCCGCGCAAACGCTACTGGCTGAAACTACCCGCCAACAGTTGATCCAGTTTATTCGGCAGAGCACCGCCCTTCCCGCCTCACTGTTTGAACGCTTCTGGCTGATACCAATCCACCGCTTCGCAGAACTGGCGCAGTCGTTTCCGGCCTCGGAAAACCACCATCACGCCCACGCGGGCGGTCTGCTCGATCACAGCCTTGAAGCCGCCTGCTATGCCGCACGGCTGCGGCAGAGTTATCTTTTTCCACCTGATGCAGCGCCGGAAGATCAGGCCGCGCAGTCCGAACGCTGGACGACGGTTATCATCTGTGCCGCGCTGCTACACGATCTGGGTAAACTTGTCACGGATGTTGAGGTGGAGGACGCCAGCGGGCAACGCTGGTTTCCGTGGCATGGTCCACTGACCCAGCCTTATCGGTTCCGCTATCTGCCGCAACGTGATTACCTGCGCCATCCGGCTGCGGCAGCCCTTCTGCTCACCCAACTGCTCCCACCGGAAAGTCTCGACTGGCTCGCCGCCGATGCTGCTGCCTTGTCCACCCTGCTGCACTGCCTGAACGGACAGTATCAGTATGCCGGGCTGGCGGGTGAACTGGTGCAGAAAGCCGACCGGGCGTCGGTGGCGTTTAATCTCGGCGGCGATCCGGTCAAGGCCATCCATCGTCCGCAAACCTCGCTGCCACAGCAAATTATCACTGCCTTACGCGACCTGCTGGCAAATGAGTTTCGGCTCAACAACCCAAACGGCGGTTCTGATGGCTGGCTGAAGAAGCGCTGTGGCTGGTCAGTAAGAACGCTGCCGATGCTGTCCGTGGTTGGTTGCTGCGCCAGGGTATTGACGCCGTACCGCAGCATAACGTGCGGCTGTTCGATGATATGCAAGCACACCAGTTGCTCATTCCCTGTGAGGATAAAGCCATCTGGCATTGCCGGATTGAGGCCAGCGGCGGCTGGAGCAGTGAACTCACGCTGTTACGCTTTTCCCCTTTGCTAATTTGGGAAGATCCGCAACAGCGGCCCGCAGCCTTCATTGGAACCGTCACACCGATAACGGGAGTCCGAAGCGGAGATTGCAACGAACACCGAAGTAGAACAACCATCCCCTCTACCCGAACAGGACGATACCCCGCTATCAGGCGAAGCATTCTGGCAGTGGCTGGTGCGTAACGTTCAGGCTCAACATCTGGAAGTCAATGAACCTAACGCCCGGATCCATACCGTCGCCGGATCGGTGTTTCTGGTGACACCTGGTATTTTCAAACTCTGGTTGAGCGCCTGCGGTCAGAATGTCCCTGAAGAATACTGGCGGGAGGTACAGAAGAAGTTCCAGAATCTGAATCTTCACCGAAAACAAAAAAACGGCCTCAACATCTGGCACTGCGCCGTTGTCGGCCCACGCCGTTGTTCACGTCTGAAGGGATATCTGCTTGACGATCCCACGCCGCTTTTTGGAGATGACGTTCCCTTTAATAACCCTCATCTCTTGCTCAGTGAAGGAGAAGACACCCATGACCTTTGAACAGCTCCTGGAAGAGTATTTTTTTTGCCCGTCTGTTGCGCCCTGAAACCCAGAGCTGCTATTGCACGGCGGTAAATCAGTTTACCCACTGGCGCAACGTACTGCCCGCCGAAGTCACACCGCATATGGTGCTGGAGTGGCGTCATTACCTGTTAAATGTGCGATGTATCAAGCCGGTGAGCTGGAACCACTATATGCGCCATATGCGAGCCTTGTATAACTTCGCGATTGAACAGGGATTACTGGAACAGTTCATCAATCCATTCCAGAAAACATCACTGCGGGAATCTCGTAAGAAAAAGAAAACCCTGACCCACGAGCAAATCCTCGCATCCCGTAAAGTGCTGAACCAATATATCGAACGGGAGAAAATGCAGCGTGGCTATCGTTCGCCTTTATATCCGGCATGGTGTTGGCTGACCGTGGTTGAAACCTTCAACTACACCGCGATCCGGCTGAATCAGCTTATCCATCTGCGCATTAAGGATGTCGATCTGGTCCATGACACGCTGTTTATTCAGAGCGAAAGCAGCAAAAGCCATGATGAACACATTGTTCCCATCGCCTCCCGGCTGCGGCCCTAGCTGGAGCATCTGCTTGAAGAAGCTAAAACGAGAGGAATGCGGGCTGACGATCAGTTGTTCAACATCAACCGCTTCAGTCGGCGAACGCTACGGCAGGGCAAAGCAATGACGGAAAACCAGGTCAGTTATTTCTTTTCCAAACTCAGCAATGCCTGCCACAGCCGTTTTTCATCGCACCGCTACCGCCATACCGTTGCCACAGAATTGATGCAGAAACCGGAGCAAAATCTGTATGTCACGCAGAAACTACTCGACCACCGCGATATTAAGGTGACGCTCAGCTATATTGAACACAATGTCGAGATGCTCAGAAGTTGCGTGGAGAGAGATTGACAAAACAGGGAGTGAGTGAAAAGATCCGGCCCGAGGCGTTATAAACAAAAAAAGCCGGAGATGCGGCCATTTTGTAGTTGCCGTCAACGTCCAGCTTCATTGTACAACGTACTGATTGTTGTAGATTTTCCGATTACCATTATCGTTTTTGGTGCGAAGGCCGGACTCGAACATCGCAACTATCCTTATGATCATAAGAGATTAAAAATTTTCACATTGGACATGATACCAACATTGATACCATCAGTCCCTATTGGTGATAATCGAACAGACTATATTAGTCATTTCGAATTGGTAGTGTAAAATCGCTTCCGATCATAGTCAATGTACTTGAAAAATAGTGTAGATAGAAGAGTATAAAAAGCCAAATAATATAATCGATGAGCAAAAAATCATTAAACCCTAAATAATCTAATCAATAAAACCATTTACATTTTGTGGGAAACTTTATCTCCTCACTTATTTAATAGCAATAAAAGTATTGTTTTACAAAGCATTTAAACTCTCAAAAGTTCCATTCAAGTTGCCTAAAATATCTTTATTTCTGTAAAACAAAACCCCAAATATTATATATTTATACACAGCAATTATGCCTAATACTAAGTTTAAATTTAATCTCAAATAAAAATTCAAAGCCTTCTGATGTCTCTACAATAGATTTCGGAAATGCGTAGTATTTAAATAACCACATTGCTATTTATGGTTATTTAAATATATATATTTAGATATGTGAAAAAAATTGCATGTAAAAAATCATAACTGAAGGATATTCCTGAAGTTTTCTTCGATTTTATATTCTACATACTCTGAGCTACATCCCCATATTTTCGAAATCCCCTCAATAGCTATATCTACATCCCAAGGGAATAGCCGTTTACTAGCATATTTTGCGAATGGCCCATCAGTTTCAGTTAATAATCTATCTTTAGGTATCAATTGTAATATCCGTCGTCCTTTAATAGAGTTTAACATCGCCGGGCCAACAGAGAACCATGCACCAATATCAATAGCGCTCCTTAATTCAGATTCTGAACCCGTAAACCAATGAAATACAGGAATACCATCAATTCCTTTAAGTTGTTCAACAACCTCTTCAGCACAACCCCTTGAATGTATTGACATAATCCTGCCACCTTGGTTATGTACCTTTTTAAGTATATGTTTAAATACTTTAAGCTGTACTTCCGAATGCTCTTTATAATCTTTCCCACCATCAAGTCCGATTTCTCCAACATATTTAGCTTGTGGGAGTAAAATATCGAAAATATCTAACTCATGGTGTCTTAGATGGGCTAGTTCAGGATGAAGACCTAATGCCGTTCTGATTCTACTGTTATTAGCAGACAGTCGATGAGTGCCAATATAGGCATTAGGTGTAGTTGTAATAGAAAGGACATAAAGTCCTTTCTCTGTACACTTTTGGATAATATCACTTGGATCTTTATAAAGATCCAAATGACAGTGCATATCAAGCTTCAAATCACCTTTTCCTTTTTCAAGAAATCTTCAACTTCAAGTAAGCCATCTGAGAACACTTGTTCATACTTATCAAGATCCTCAAATTTAAGCTTTCCCGACTTTAATACCCATGATTTCAAATTTATTTTTTTAGATTTATCTAAGGCTACTGATACCGCGATAACATCATCACGACCATCTTGTTTGTGTTTAACAAAATCACGTAGGGTTGGATATGAGGCATGATGATAACTTATAGATTCTTTTAGAGTACCTTTCATTAAAGCTGCTCTTCTAATCATACATGGAACACAATATCCACACTGTTGATTTTTTCTTTTCCAATGACTACATGAAACGGTTAGATCCACAATTTCAGAAAGCATCTTAGAATCTTTACAATTACTCACCATTTGACCCTTGGTCATGAATTGATAAGGGTTAATCAATCTTACACCGAAGCCAAGATTATTAAAAAGTTCTTGAATCATTCCAATGAAATACGGATGTGTTGTCCGGGTACTAAGCGAGCCAACTCTCCGATGCGTTAATGGTGCATTCAAAGAGATAAAACCATTTTCAGGAACAAATATTGATAGATCTTTATGATTATTAATCTGTTTTACCGCATATGCACCTACAAGTGCAAACGCTAAGAAGTTTAAACTTCGCGTTCTCATAGTAATGTCTCTTGTCATCCCCCTGCCAATAGGGTTGGCACTTGAACGAAGTCTTGAAAAGGTGCCCTTCTCACGAATTTTATGGGCTATTTGATCTTGTTTAGTTTTATCCCCTTTATACGAATGGCTGATTAGCAAAGGTTTTCTTCCCGAAGATAAAAAATCTATAACACCTATAGCACTGTCAAGACCTCCAGAAAATAATGACACACAATCTAACCCCTCTAAATTAATCAATTTTCGCCCATTAACAGCTTTGAATGGTTGCGGTGGCTTAGGACCATCACCTTTAAAATTGAAATTCCATACATCACCACTCAAAAATTGTAAAGCTTTTTCTAAAAGTGGTTTGTTTTTTTCCCAAATTACTGGGTTATTTAATGAAACAAATAGATTTATATTTCTTGTCCAGCCATCAAAACAATTATCTCTTATAATAAATGTATCGGCAGCAGTTACTGCAAGAGAGATAGTTAAAAAGTCCATAACTTCATCTGATATACTTACTCCCAGTCTTTTTATAGCATCAAATATTGGCTTACCTATAGTTGCAATATCATCTCTAGGCTTAATGCCATTTTTAATAACTACACCATCACGCGAATAAATCTGCACAGAAACAGTTTTTTCGTCTGCCAATGGTAATTTTGCATGATCATATTCAACATAAATATTCATTATTCATATCCTTTCCATTCATTCCAAACTTCTGTGATAACATCCTTTTGGATAATTATAAAATCAGCTTTTGAAAAAGATCTTATATTTTTACTTAATTTTGGTTCCATGATATTGTCTACAGTCGCACTAATCAACTCATGCAAAGAATTTTCAGCCACCTGTAATTCTTTTGCATTTTGAGCATTATTCCATGCTTTACCGGCATCCATAGTAATCTGCAAAAAAATACTGTCAGTCAAATAACAAATCATTGTCTCAATAATCACATCGTCTGTTATATCGGATGGGTCAAAGGTGGATTTACCGTTCAATGCTTCAACTAACGCATCATTCATGGCGGTTTGTATTTTGTCTGCATCTTCACTACCATCAGACAATGAATGTGATATTTTAGCAATCACATCTTCGCAGGGTAGTCCTTTAAGACTGTCAAGATCTACCAGTGGCTTCATACCAGAATCATTGGTAATACCTTCATTCAATAATTCAAATAACCCCCCACCAGCGCCTATAATATTTCCTAAACGAGCATTAGCTGATTCAGAACCGCCCGTTACTTGTCTTGCATAACGAGACAAAGCCCCTTTCAATGCGACGGAATCTCTATTACGAGCAAATCTACCAAATAAAGTTCTAAATCCACTTAGGTTTTGGTTTGTCCCATTTTTTGTTTGATCAGCCCAAGGTGGTACGAGTTCGTTTCCATTTTTAGGACCTTTACTTGACTGAGATGTACCCATTTCTGCCCCCTTTATTTATTCCATGTTTTGTCTTTTATAAGCATATTCATCCAATGAGGTTGTTCATTGATACCAGCGATGAATCTTTTAAGTATTTTAGCTGCATCTATATTATTGTCAGCGATTAATATGGCTCCAGCAAAACCATCTGGCTGGCTGCTCCATTCTGTTATATTTCTAAGATGTTCAATTATCCCTTCCATTACCGGAATGAATTCTTCATTAGAAATATCTTTCAAAGCTCTCGAAGCCGCTTGTGAACTTTTTCTTTTGGTTGCTACCAAAATATTCAATGCCTCCCTTGCTTTTGGCGAAAGACCAAGAACATAATGTCCCGCAGGCATAGTCTCACGAGAAAGATATACGGCCGCACGTAAATCCTTATCACTTAACTTTGGTTCAAGCTCAAGCCATTTAAGAATAAAATCACTTGTTGTATCATCTTTCTTCCATACCGAAGGCACTGAATCAGGAAGTTCATCTAATTTTTTACTTTCTAATTCACTAATTATCTTTTTGAAATTTTTATTTGTATCGATCATGGAATAGAGTGCATTTGCGGCTTCCTCGCCAGCACAACGTTCAAATATAACAAGTTTTGTTATAACATTTTCATCAAGCGAAATCTTTCTTCTCTTAGCAATATTTGATCTCATCTTAACTATGTTGAGTAATCTTTTTACAATACGTGGATTTCCATGGATTATAGGAGATGTTGCGAAAATAGGTGCGATTCGATCAACTTGATCAAAAGCAATAGCTAACTCTATGTTTCCTTCACATTTTAGAACCTTAAGAGCATCTTCTTTCTTCATCGGATCTTCATGCCATGACTCTTGTAAAGATTTCTCTAAAGCCAGTCGTAGATCTTCAATTAAATCTTCCTCTATTCCTGCATTTACTGCATGGAGTAAAAAAAGATATGATCTAATCTCCAGAAGACCTGTTCTCGGCACTCTTATAGGTACCTGAATAAGTTTATCCAAATAATCAATATGGTGTCTTGCAGATGTACCTTTAAAGTATTCAGAAACCGAAGTTCGTATCATATCTTCATCAGCAGCAATCACGAAAGCTGTTTTTGGAAGGAATAAAAATAGCCTTATAGCTTCAAGAGTTTGAATGGCATTTTGAGGTAAACAGCGGTCTAAATTGTCTATAAATACAATCAGATTTTTATTTAAGTCTTTAAGTATACTACTATATTCTTCTCTAAATAAATTTATTTGCTGGGGAGGAGTAGCTATCTCCTTTTCTCTAATTAATCCAATCTTAGCTATTTCCTTACCTGAATCAATGGACTCTTTATAATTACCTTCATTGATGCCATTATTAAAGACATCTTTAATTGCGTTTAATCCCCGTGAAACTATCCCACCAGTTGGAATCCCATGTGCCAGTGCAATGCCTTCAATTGTTAGCCCTAAAGCTCTGACCTTATCTACGCGATTAAAGAGATTGAATGTCCTTTTAACAATATTTTCATCACCTTGAGCTGCTTCATTCAATTTTATTGCAATTACTTCTAATAAAGCAGCTCTAGCATCATCATAACCCTGATAAAGCCAAGCATCAAAGTTTACTACTAAAATATCTTCACCATCTTCTTCACTGATCTGTTTTTCTATTATTTTTAATAATGATGACTTGCCTGCCCCCCAGTTTCCAAAGATCCCAATAGACACCGGAAGCATATTATTTGACTTTAAAATATCCACAGCCAAACTTGAGACTTCTCCAAAGTTCAAATAGTCTACACTTGATTCAACATCAGACCACATACCCATTCCTTTTTAAACTTAAAATGCACTTATCACCGAGCCAGAATATTTAATGAGTTCAATAATTGAGGATCGAGTGTTTCAGTTGCAGGCGTTGGTAGTCCCTTTGCAATTCGGTAATTTTTTATAGACTGCCTTGTGGAGGGCCCCATTATGCCGTCAATATTTCCGTTGTAATAACCGTTGTCCAGCAAAGCGAATTGGACCCGCATGATTAAGCGCTTACGCTTCTCTGTACCAGAAGTCAGCCCATTACTTGCACGGTTAGCTTCTGTAGTTCCAACTGAATTCGTAGTAGTAGAATTATTGTCGTTAGAACGAAGCGAACGCACAGAAGAGGACGATGAGGAACTTGTTCCTGAACTTGAAGAACCAGATGAGCTTGGTGAGCTGTATGTTTTTGGATAATAAGGAGTGTTGCCACCATAGTACCCGCCGCCTGATGATGATCGGTGAGAACTATGGCTCCGATGGGAGCTATGACTGCGATGCCCTGCAATGTAGAATGGAACTTCGGTGTTAAGTGGTGCTATCACTAAATCATGTTCATTAAGAGTCATACCAGGCAAATCACTTGCTCCGGTAGATGAATCACTTGCCCATACAGAATTATTAAGTGCCAAAAATCCCGGAAGTAGAGCAGCAAAATTAAATTTTTTCATAAAATTGGTCTCGGTGGTTGATGAAAACGGCCTGTTGAGGAACTGAAATAACCAGCACAGGAAGACTTCTGAGTGCATTCATCACATTCTTTCGGATAGTAATTTTTCCAATCAGAGATCGACTGAGCAGCAAGCTCCCAAGCTCTTTCAGGAAGATGACACAAAGGATAATTAAAAATTGTTAGAGGTATGCCTGACCTGTGTGCAGCGTCTATGGCGGAGGTTATTTTCTCACTATAACTGCTGTGCTCAATGAAGAT
The DNA here is from genome assembly GCF_000018045.1 of Citrobacter koseri ATCC BAA-895. NCBI lineage: Bacteria > Pseudomonadati > Pseudomonadota > Gammaproteobacteria > Enterobacterales > Enterobacteriaceae > Citrobacter > Citrobacter koseri. The sequence continues at coordinate 3,272,497 of NC_009792.1, forward strand.
TGTTGACCAGTTCTTTCGTGCCCAACCGATAGATTCCAGCCCCATAAGGGAAATCTGATTAATGTTGGAGAACACTCGGCCAACGAACTCTACAATATCATCCAATTCTGTATAGTTAGCCAGTGTCGGAATAACTCTAAGTTCGATATTAATCCCTGAGTTTCCTGCATTGATTAAACCCTTAACCGTTTCATTAAATGCGCCATCACTCCCTACCAGATGATCATGCACAAGTGGTCTTGATGAGTAGAGCGGGATACCAAAGGTGATTTTGATCTTTTTGCTTCGCTTTGCCATTTCCTGAGTAAAGTTGATATCAGCAAATTTGCGTCCGTTTGTTAAAACATGCAAAGCAGTATCTGGTGAATTCTCGATGATAAAATCAATGAAGTGAAGGAAATCATCTCCATACAGCAAAGGTTCTCCACCGCTGACCCCAACAACTCCATCCAAACCAAATGAAGCTATAGCAAGAGCTGATTGGGTAAGTAGCCAGTCATCATTTGATTTCTTTGGTGGCTGCGAACAAAACAGACACAAGTTATTGCAGCGTTCCGTTACTAAGACAGTATTATGATTGGCTCTGCGGGACAGAATTACGCGTATCATATTGCCATTGTTGATTATCCCAATATCTCCATCTTCAATTGACTCATATAATTCAGTGCTAATAACAGAGAAATCAAAGCATGGTTGAATGGCATCATTATTGCCTTCAGCAACTACCAGTAAATTGGGTAAAAAGAATAAAGGGTTCATTGGTTTTTGTTTGCATAACCGATAGAACCCCGTGGGCACATTCTTTTTTGAAGCAAAATGAAAGATATCGTTCCTAATAACCTCAGACATATGCCCATCCTTTTAGCATCTCAGCCTTCGGACCACCTTCTGAGATGCAGTTCATCAGATACCTAAACATCCCCTTGTGATACTGACAAAACGTTGAACGACTCCTATCACCAACAGGCTCACCCTGTACACTTATGTTCTGGCATGGATCTGCACCGCAAAATGGTTGATATGCACATGTATCACAACCTGGCAGAGCAAAATTGAACGATGAACTCAACACTGCGTTATAGTAAGGACTCTTAGAAAATGATAGCGTTTTAACTTCACCCGCACTGAACTCCGTTTCAGGGTTCACCTTCTGCAACATACGGCTCTCATCGCTACCATATACTCGACCGTCATAATTGAAAAGAATACTGTTAAGCACGACCCCGCTTGGCGACTTTAAATCCGCATAACCACTAAAGCCGGGATTGAAGATCCTTTTCAGATGAATGGAGGCCGAATGTTCCACAACCCTTATCCCTTCATTATTCATCTTAAGGATTTCATCTATCAACGAGGCATAGAAACTGAAGTATTCCCGCATAGAAAATGTGAACGATGCTTTTTGTGCAAACCCATAGGGACTAACAGGTCGGATAAACATGTCCTTGAGGCCAAGAGACAAGTGAGCCTGGACAATTGATTCAGGATGCCTAATGAGATCTTTAGTAACTGTAGTAACCGTTGCAACGCGACCAGCGCCTAAAGACCGTTTGATAGCCTCTACCCCTGACACTGTTCTACTGTAAGCAAGCCCATGACCAAGAATTCGATTACTGTTGTGAACAACTTCCTCACCATCAAGCGAAACAGAGAACGTTATGTTCCTATCTCTCGTCCATTCAAGCATATCCTCATTCAAGACAGACAGGCTTGATGCTACAACCATCTCAAAATCGGTGCTTCCCAGCGTTTCAGCACATTGCTCATAGATAGATTGAATTAAATCGAACCGCAAGAGTGGCTCTCCACCCTGTATCTCTATCTTGTAAGGTGGTGTCGATAGTTTTTTGATAGTTGAAATGATATCAGGGATGAGAGCGGGATCTAGATCATAACCAGAGGCGTTCACGGAAGCTCTACTGACCTGACAATACTTGCAGGTATGGTCGCAACGTAATGTGGGCACAATCATGAAAATTGGCCTGACCGCCAGTTCATTCATCAATCGTTTTGCAAAAGCAGAACTTAAAGCATAGGGAGTTATAGCCGATGAGATTTCGTTAGTTATAAATAGCTTGCTTTCGAGTGCGTTTGATTGTTCCGCATTGATTTGCTCATCAGAAAGATCAAGCAGCTCTTGCTCATCAATGAAGTGATGAAAACCAGCGAGATTGCTTATAAACACCTGTCCATTAGGCAATCTGTCAAAATTGAATGGCATCAATTCCATTACGAAAGCCTTTCATCGACACTGCGAAGCACTTTATGGACAATAGAATCTCTCAACGCCCCTGTTTTATGCTGTAGTTTTTCTCGCAAAGTGTAATCATTCAGCAGCCTCTCGAATTCATAGAGGCATTCGGGACTATCGTTTTCAAAAGAGATTGTCCAGGAGGATATATCTTCACAAAGCTTCCATTGAGTAAGAGAAGTCATCCAATACAGGCTATTGCGTATAACCCATTCAGAATAAACATCTTTTTTAAACATCCTTTCGCACATTGCCATTGCCTCACAAAACTAATAATCACAATCAGCAACCGCTTTAAAGCGGATTTTTCCTATGGAAATAAGGATACACCATTTTATTAATATGTTACAGGATGTTAGCATCCGAATGGCGATTCCGAAAAATGATGCTGCTTATCCTATGATAATCAATAATGTTTTCTGATTTTCATATGCCGCTTGAACCGGCAAACAGCTAAGAAGCTAAGAAGCTAAGAAGCTAAGAAGCTAAGAAGCTAAGAAGCTAAGAAGCTAAGAAGCTAAGAAGCTAGCATGACGTTAAAACGTATTTATTTCAAAGAGTTGTTAGTGGCTCATAGTATGAGATGTATCCATTCTGTAATCACAATGCGAAAGGATTCTGTACTGACTTAATCGAAGAAGCGTGGGTCAGTAGCGTTGACACCATTGATGTCAGGGAAGCCTAAAGTCGATTTCAACCCGTTGAAAAATGGACAGTTGATGATCTGATGTGGTTAGCATAAGGGATTGGTTTCTTTATGGAAGGAAAAGTATGGCCCCTTCCTTACCAAAAACAGCTTAAACATAACCCACAAGCTAATGCTGCAACAGTATACTTATTGGCCATTAACTCCCTGATAAATATATATAATCCGTTCAAAAGATAGATTTTAGTTTACTTATGAGAAAGTTTTTCTATTGTAGTTCATCGATGAAAGCGTCGCTGTCAAAGTTAATTTTTGTTGCTTGAAATGTTGATTTGCTATTATATTTCAATTACCACTACTGATCTCAGAATGAAGTTATTAACTAATACATATAAGCGATGAGGTTTAAATGAATTATCAGCCAACAAAGAAGAGTATTGATATATTATGTTTGGTAATAATAATATTAACTATGGCTGCATTAATTATAATTGTTATAGTAAAGGACTCAAAAAACCTACCGATCCCCAAAGAACTGCTACTACTTCCACCTATCATAGCTTCACTTGGAATTATAAGATTTTACAAGAGTCAAGAAAAATTAATCGAAATTCTATTTGGTATCAGTGGCAGCTTAGCTGCTCTTTCAATGTGTATCGACTCAATATCATTTTTGCCCAACGACTTATTTGCATACTTTATGCAAAATAAAGTTGGTTATTTATCCCTTAGTATAATAGCTGCATTATTAGTTGCAAAAACCCTTATTTCTATTGCTGATTACATTACTCCTTCCTCACCTCCTCGGCCTTAAATGGAGATAACAGGAAAGGAAATAGTAATAAATAGATAAAGGGAAAAACCCCACACAATACATTTATTAATTCTCTATTTCCTTTCCAAGATTGGTCAGTTAATAACAACGTAAAAAATGAGACTAGAGCCATAACCAGAATAACAAACAATAATAGTTTTTTCATAATACACCTTTTAGATTTTAATTGTCGAATAAATAGGGGTGGTTTAATATATTTACTAAGTTATGAATAACACTTGTAATCATGATTGTCAAAAAAGATATAGAATTAAAATTATAAAATATACTTATTCGATAGACAAACAATAACTACACATTTAAAATTGTAGTTTCTTTGATGATTAAAAATATTTTTAAGCATAAGTTAAAAAAGGGATTCAAATGCGCAATAAAAATTTATACCTTATTGAAGTTATGAGAAGGAAAATATATAACTTTGATGACTACCGAGAAGAATTTAACAACAGGAAAACGTTAATATCATTAGATAGCAATTGCTGCACAGACCTTCTATGCAAGTACTGGTCAAGCAAATTCGCCAGATTGCATGGCTATGAGATGACAGCAAACTATGCCGCTTTGGAAGGAAATTCATCATCATTTGATGATGAAATAAAAAAATACATACATTATTCATATATAACCAAGGATCGACTGGTTAATTATGGATATAAATTCCAGCGTCATGAATTTACGAAAAGCTTTTTAGATGCCTTTAATCATCCATCGAAGGATATCCATAATAGTGGAATTCAATTTCTAAAAAAAATATATGAAATGAAAGATGCCAACTTGAGAAAAATCATTGAACTCTTCCTAAGTTTTGGTCCCATTTCAAAGCAACATTTGATCAATCCGTTTTTAGTTCACACTGCATTATTTTATGCTTACAGAAACAAAAGAGACATAAATAACACTCCTGCTACATTTTTAAAACAACAGCAGTATGATAGTGCAGAGCAAAAGAAAAAACTTAAAATCGCATATAACGTTTACATGGATTGTTATATTATTTTTCACACTTTGCACCTTCCATCTGAAATAAAAGAGGCGATTATAACTATGTTAGGTAGGGCAGAGCCTTACATAGCTGTCCCTTTGGCAACTTTTGATAAAGGAATGATGTTATTCGCAAAGGCCTTTTTTATCATTTACGAAGTGTTTAATAATAACTTTAACAATATTAAAAATGATCCTAAACCTAATTTCAAAAAAGATGAAATCCTGAATAAACTTTCGCAGGAAGATATAGCAGTTATACGAAAAGAATGTTATCCCGATGCTGACGATAACTGCATCAAAGAAATAGTATATGAATTATTAGTTAATAGATTAATATTCTGATTTTTAGAGCAAGGGCTAACTCATCGAAGCGCTACGCTGCTTCTTCGAGTTCCCCTTGTTTTTCCGCCCTTCGGTTGGAAAAAATTAAAAGCAAAATCAAGACACTGCATTGACATTATTCACATCTATCATATAAATAAATTAAGCATAAGGAATATGCTTTTATTTAATTATATGAAAAGGAGTTCATATGTTCGAAAGTAATACTTTTAATAAGATCGTTGTAAGTAAGCATTCCCGTAATGGAAGCGTTAACGAAGCGAAGCTCTCACACAACCAGCTTCGTTCTCATTGCATCAGTGTCAGATTAAATGATGAAGAGCTAACGCTTCTCAATGAGAAACGAGGCCGTCATCGTAAAGGCGAGTGGCTTCGCTTATCTTTACTTAATAAACTTCCTGCTGTCGTTCCAGCCATCAATTTTGAAGCCTGGAAAACCCTTGGTGAGATTTCGCAGAAGCTAAACAAGCTTGTGGCTCATCTTGATAGCAAGAGCTATGAAAGCTCTCTGACGCAAACTGAACTCTTCGCCGTAAAGCGTCAGGTCTCAGAGCTTCGCTTGCATTTAATTACCGCTGACCTGTGGAGAGCTTCCCATGAAGGGAATGCAAAAAATCCGCAGGGGTAAGAGCTTCGCTGGTGTCGTGCTTTACGCATTAAAACCAGCTTCTCATCATAGAAAAGATCCGATAGTGATTGGCGGGAACATGGATGGAAGCGCTGCTGAAGAACTGATAGTTGAATTTAATACCACAAAAGCGCTTCGCCCGGATGTTGCTAAACCCGTCTGGCACAATTCGCTTCGCTTGCCGAAAAACGAAGCGCTTACAGATGCTCAGTGGTCAGAGATTGCTGATGATTACATGTCCCGAATGGGCTTCTCTGAAACGCACCTCAGATGCTATGTCCTTCATGATGATGCGGCCGGCCAGCACATCCATATCATCGCCAGTCGCATCGAACTCAGTTCGGGGAAGCTCTACTTAGGTAAAAATGAGAACCTTATCAGCACACGTATCATAGAAGAGCTGGAGCAGGACTACCAGTTAACCAGAACCAAAGGATCGAAAGCATCTCCAGCGGCGCCCTCACCTAAACCGAAGCTCAAAAAATCTCGTAATGAGATGATGATAGAAAAGAGAACTGGTGAGCTATGCCCAAAAGCAATCATCCAAAACGCCCTTAATGAACTGCTTGGCAGCAGGCAATCTATTGTCGGCTTCGTGCAACAGCTTCTTGCTCAAAGGATCAAGGCCATCCCAAATATTGCTTTAACAGGGAAAATGAACGGCTTCTCATTCGAATACTGCGGAATTTCTTTCAAGGCATCTCAGCTTGGCAAAGGATATTCTTGGCCAGCTTTACAGGGCAAACTCGATTACCAGCCGGAACGCGATAATGGTTTCCTGTTCTCACTGATAAAATCTGTTAGTGAAGCGCCTTGTATGTTCATAACTACAGATACTCCTGAAATCACAACAAGAGAGGTTCACAGCCCTATAGAAGCACTTATCCTCGATAACCGAGCTGCTGGTCAGGACGAATACACTAACGCTTCTGTAAAGCAGTTTCACTTAGAAGATGGTGCTGGTGCTAAAGAATCGTTAAAAGAAGCCCCCGACCGAAGCTATGCAGTTTCAGCATTCAGGTGGTTGGAATACATCCCCTACCTCGATTTAATTTATCGTATGTTGAAAAACCTCAAAATACCAACCCTTAAACGCCCTCGAAAACACAAAACCATCACTGGCGTGAGAGTGGTAGAGATTATGCCTATCCCCCAAAAAAATCTCATCGAATCAGCACCTCAATCCAGAAGAGCATCGCTTTCGATGTAAGGCTGGCAAACCTTTTTTGATAAATATAGCCCAATGTATTGATCGTTTATACCGATCGATGTTCTAGTGTTGATAGTCCACACCTATCTTTAATTCATAATCGATCGGTACAAGTGATTTGCGTTTCTTACGAACTAAGTCAAAATGTCAATTTACATGAAATCATCTAACGATATGATTTAACTAGTCTATTTACTTATTCATTAGCTCAAACGCAGGGTTTGAAATGGCAACTACCATCTCAACTGTAAGCCTGGACGGTTTCATACATCACCGAATATGACTTCATCTTGAACACTAAGGAACTTGTATGAGCATCTCCGCTACAAAAAGCAGGAAGAAAGAAGCTGAAGCTGGTCTTTCTGATGATCCTCGGCAAACGGAAATCACGACACCCAATTTTGTGCTGTTTGGTGAAACTTTCACATTTATTGAGACTTTCTCTGCCACTATCATTGACTCCGATCCAGGCAATGGTCATATCTGGGTAAAAACCAACACAAGGGATGAGAAGCAGATTTCTGACTATGGTATTCCTTTCAGAAGTTCACACACTATCCATAAATACGAACTTCGCCAATATAGTGAGGATGGTTCGTATGATGCATATAAAGATGCGCTTATCGTTAATAAGCAAACGGGTGAACACGAGGTAAACTTAAAAAGAAAAACCATTATTATCCCCGCTTTTCTGACAATGCTATTTCATACTGCCTCCACAGCAGCGTATTACAGAGCAATGCCTGTTCCAAAGTTTCTCACCGTTATTTTCATTTTACTTTGTGCTGCTGCACTTATTTCATTTCTCACACTACCCTGGGGATTTAAAGACGGCTACATGTGGAGCGACCACAAATACATGTGGTTTACATATCTTTTCTCAAGAGTTGGAAGTTTTATTTGTATCAATTTGATGAAAAGAAGAAGCCAGAAATTTGAAAATGAACTTAGAAATCTTATTGAGTCAGTAAAGCGCTAAAATTTAAAAATAAAAAAGGAAAGTGTGGTATGAAAAAAATCATAATCGTAGGATTCGTTTTTCTGACCTTGGCAGGTTGTTCTTCAGTAGGCAACCAGTCATTGAAAAATGAGACGCAGGAAAGTGTGAAAACCAAAATTGTTAAAGGCAAAACTACAAAACAGGACGTGTTAGCATCGTTCGGTGAACCTGACAGCCGTTCTTTGATCGATGGTGAAGAGCAATGGTCATACACTATGTATAACAGCCAGTCCAAAGCAACCTCTTTCATCCCCGTTGTGGGACTGCTTGCAGGTGGAGCAGACTCACAAACTAAATCTCTGACAGTTTCTTTCAAAGGCGAAAAAGTCAGCACATACATCTTTAATGCTGGAACAAGCAACGTGAAGACTGGCATTTTTTAGATAAAAGACAAAACCAGCATCAAGGGAAAATTTAGCCCGCAGTTGAAACCTACGGGCTTTTTTACAAAAAACATAAATCACTTTTTAAAGAAAGTGATTATCTTTTTCAGCCTCCCCCAAACTTTACTCTTCATTTCTACAGTCTCAATATTTTCCTTTAAAGAGGATTTTATTGGCTCTGGCTCTGGCTCTGGCTCTGGCTCTGGCTCTGGCTCTGGCTCTGGCTCTGGCTCTGGCTCTGGCTCTGGCTCTGGCTCTGGCTCTGGCTCTGGCTCTGGCTCTGGCTCTGGCTCTGGCTCTGGCTCTGGCTCTGGCTCTGGCTCTGGCTCTGGCTCTGGCTCTGGCTCTGGCTCTGGCTCTGGCTCTGGCTCTGGCTCTGGCTCTGGCTCTGGCTCTGGCTCTGGCTCTGGCTCTGGCTCTGGCTCTGGCAAAGGAGAACTAAAATCTAATGAAGTTTCAATATTATATTCATGATTTTTATGGTCTATATCAGATAATGAAATGGGTTGTTCATTCAATGATGATACGGACAGATCATTTTCAATGTAATAATTACTGTCATTATATGAGCTTTCAAATTTACCCAAGAAAGCCACATATACTAATTTAAAGTGGTTTGTCTTAAATAGAAATTTATCATTTTCATCCGGCATCCCAAAAAAGAAAACCGTCAGGAATTTTTTAGCATTCCTTTTATCTTTAAGCCCCTTATAATACCTATCAGCTTCCTTCCTTTGCTTTTCATATTCTTTCCAAAACACATCTTTCTGACTTTCATTCCAGTCAGAAACATCAATTTCAAGCGTAAATGGTTTTTGGGTTTTCTTATCCCTTGCAAGGAAAGTAAGACAATGCTTTTCTGAATCTTCATGCAGACGAATATTAGACTGGATTACACCATAATAAATAGCAGGTTTGTAATAACGTATGTTGTTTTTGTAAAAAATAAGTTGGAATGTATCTTTATAAGATCGCGTGCCATATGGAGGGATTGATAGCTGTTCATAATGATTGCTATTATTTATGTAATAGTCTACGACTGGCTTAATACTTGATGAAGATACAGGATGTTCATTTCCTTTATTTTCAGTCTTGTGATTTTCATTTTTACTATTTCTGGTATTTTTAATACCACCTCTTGGTTTCACATCAATTTTTAAAAGTGATATAACCGGAGCAGGTGGCGAATTATGTTTTCTTTCGTCATTTGAAGTATGATTGTTTTTATATCTTGGATCATGAATACCACAGCCATCCTTATGTTTATCACCATATCTAAAATATGATTGATTAACATGTTTCATAGTAAAACTACAAGGTGTGGCTTTAATTTTACATAGCTCGTATGGGCATTCAAAACTCGTTGTCTTAATGTAAAAATCATCCATTCCACGGAGATCATTTCCATGAATGATTTCATCAGTCGAACTATCCTTTGCAATCGTCATATCTTGACCCTATGAAAATCTATGTCCTTCTAAGGATTCTAGCTTTTTCTTATTGACGATCCAATCAAAAAATTGTACTCCACTTACCAAAATACACTATCAAGTAGAAGTTATTAACTTAAGAGGTAGAATTAGTATTTTCCAGAAAAAATTAAATGTTTGACAGAACGATGCTGAATAATATCGCTAACCTTAGTAAGGTCAGGGGGGTGTTATACACAACTCCTCTCTATTATCGTTTGTTAAAGGTTCTGGGTATGTATGCATAGTAACAGTAAAAGCATCTAAGAGGATGCTTTTAAGCAATAATTAGATTCATGGAATTATCGATTTACGAATCTAATATTAAAATTTAGACTATAGATTAAGTAAGTTCAATGAAGACCATACAAACACTACAATCCATATCTTTTCCTTTTATCCTTTTTCGATAATTCTCTTTTTAGAGTTGAAGCCTCATATTTCCTTTTCTCATTAGCATAGACTTTCTCTGTTCGGCTACCATTACTGACTATAAAGTTAATCAATGAAGAACATACATGTTTCATACGCTCTTTGTTGATCAAATCATCATCCAGTTTATTTATATGACTATAATATGAAAGTAGCAGAAAGGTTAAAACAACCTCCCTGTTGGAGAAGGTCATTTTTTCGATACCACTTTGGTATTTGATATAAAATCCTGCACAAAAAAGATATGATTGTTCTATAATACGTTGCTCTGAGAAACCAGATCCAGCGAGTTTATCAACGAATCGATCAAGCAGAAGTAGATACCTTTCCATTAAGTTAATATTTGTTTTATCCATAATATGCATCCTTGCAATAGTGAAATTTTGTCGTCCTGACAAGAAAATAAATAGCATAATATTTTACCATGTCAATAGCTAAAACCTATCAATTCTATTAAAGGTATTTTGCAGGTAACGGATTATTAAGTTCTTCAATCGTTATTTGTTTAAGGTGAGCATTATAAAGCCATACTTTGAACTGCTCTAAATAGCGTTCATTTAATGCCTTCAAAGCTTCATTTTCTGCTTCAAGTCTTCTAATTCGTTGAGAAGCCACTTTTAAATTAGCAGGTTTTACAGTGTGTATTGCACCAGATTTGATAGTGGCTTTTTTCACACTGAAGCTTTCTGCAATCCTTACATGACTACTTAAGGATTGTCTTGATGGTCTTTTCCCAATAATCCTTACTAACCTGTCGCACAAAGCATCCCAGGTTAGTTTTTCATCTATAGACCATGTGTTAATAACATCAACAATCTTCTTCTCATGATAACCATTTATATGCTTAGCCATTTATTCTCCTTTTTTTATTCTCTTATGGAATTCATACCATCTATCAGCATTTATGTTCCCATCATTTTTATCATACAGTGTTCTTTTTAAAATTTTATCGTGAATGTTTGAAATCGTTTCGTTATCTAAACCAGAATTATCAATCGGATAATGTTCACACGGCTTAAACGCATATGAGTGCTTGCAGTAGCCATATTTTGATACAAGTACTGCACCACTACTAAGTGAATCAAACTCATTAAGATCCACTACTGGAATATCCTTTATTCTGTGCTCATTAATACACACTGATAATTTTTGTTCTCTTATTACTTTAGACATTTGAAGATGCGATCTGTGGTCATAAGAAACATTTTGAGAAATAAGCTTACGTCCAGACCAGCGAGCAATACTAAATTCATCCATACCATTTATTTGAGCAAATGTGTTGAGAAGATGCCTCAGTTGATGTGTTCTTAGCAAATATGGGCTACCATCTTCATTTACATAACCATGTCTTTTAAAGATATTAAAATTTCCTTTTATATAATCAGAATCAACAATGTCAGTTTTAAAAAAACTCATTGTAGGTCTGAATAACTTATCTAACATTTTCTTTTTGTTTTGATTTAACTGTCCTTCAGTTAACAAGCAAAGCGCATTAGAATATTCAATTTTCTTCTCTCTATCATACCAAGGGAAATCATGAGGTATATTCTCTTTTAGGGTTACCATCGTTGAATTAGATTGATTTTTTTTAAATTCAGCAGCCAATAACCTCGCTTGACTTGATAATTCTTTTAATCTGCTAATAGCCCTTTTAGCTATAGGTATCATTAAAGTTGGAATCCATTTTATATTACCTTCATATCCTTTTGCTGAAAAAAATCTCAATCCGTATCTTTGAATACCCTTACCATCACATTCTGTAATTTCACAATCCGCTGGCAAAGCTAAAATTTCTGATATCCTACTTGGTGCGCACATAAGTAAAGCAAGCACAGATGTAGTAAATATATCTCTTGAAGATAATTGTTCATCCCGCTTTGAAAAAATCTCAGCAATTGCAATAACTGATTTGATATCAGGCAATCTAGGATGGCCTTCAAGTGAAGAATCATAACCAGTCCAAGACTGAGTAATCCTATACCTAATTGGATTTACCCAAAATAAATAAGATGAGTTAGTCATCCTATTATCACTTAAAAATGAACTCAATTTCTCAAGTTCTTTCCCAATAGCAAATGCATGTGCTTTAGAATACTTTTCAGAGGCTATTCTTATGCATTCATCAAAAACTGAATTGTTGCAATAGCTTACATTAGCTTCCATATTGATTTTCAGTAAAACGAATTCTACAATCTTCAACATTGATAATGTTGAGTGTTTCGTCTTAGATTTATTGAATGAATGCACATGCAACATATATGCTTTAGCGAAATTAATAAAATTATCATCTAAGCGTTCCTTGCTGCTTAGGTTGTTTTTTAAGTTAAACTTAGTAAATCTATATAAACCTTTCCATTTATTGCTTTCCCAAGAAGTTGTTGAATTATTATTAGAAATGGTATCCTTACAAACCTCGATGAACTTAATAACATTGTCGTGTGGGTTGTTTTTATTACTTGGTTCAAAAATAAATATATTATTCATTATGCTCTCCAGGGGTTTAATTTTTTACAAGATAAACATTTAAATTCCTCTTTCGTATCTTCTAATAATAAAAATGAATCTAAAACATACTTGATAAAAAAGTTCTTGTTTTCTTCAATCTCTACGCCCATAAGTATATTAGATAAGGGGTTAAAAAATGCACTTAGTTTCTTATCAATATCATAAACACTGTCGGGATTATTTTTTATATAAATCATAGAAGAGTTTGCTGATTTATGATCTAACGCTTTAGCAATCACCTCAATTGAGGCTCCTTCATTAGCCAGTCGACTTCCTAATGTATATCTGAATCTTCTGGCATTAAGCTCTATATAGCTGTTAGTCCTTTCTGATCTAACATCGAATTTTGAAGGAAAGCGTTTTAATAGCTTTGACATGACTGAGTTTTTCATATGGAAAAAATCTGTTGTTAAATCAGATAGAAAACCCTCAATCCTTTTTATTTCCGTAATCTTGTCTAAATCCATGAAGATTGGCAATTCGCCTCTATAGTTATTAATCCCAACACTGAATTTATCTTCTACAAACACCTGATTTTCATTAATTAGCATTGATAAGCTGTCATATAAGAACTTTTCTATCATTACCATGTTAAATTCATTTCTGAATGATTTCCTTTGTTTTACTTTTGGTACATTTAAAAAGTACCCTTTCTCATTTTTAATGAGATCCTTAGCTTTTAGAGAGATTAATTGTAATGGCCTTCTTCCTGTTATTGCCAACAGAAGAATATAACAATATAAGAAGCGTTGAATTTTCTTCTCAAGATAAAGTTTGCTAACAGATTTAAGGATGTAATTTAGTTCCGTTTCAGTTAAAGGTCCTTTATTTGGATCTCGTCTTTTAACTGCCTCTCCTGTTTGGTTTGGAATGATTTTTATTTTCTCCAACATTCTAAGGGCAGTCGCTTCTACTCCAGGGTAATTGAGTTTTTTCCATTTAGTGATGAAGGCCTTAACTATGTTTAGCATGTAGTTTCTCGCTGAACCTAAATGAACATTCAATTGATATATGGCTTTGTCATCAATAGTATCGATAGTCATCGCACCAAACCACTTATAAAATAAATTGTTAATGCTTTTAATATAGAAAGAACTATATTCAGACGCATAGTAAGCCAATGTTTTTAAGTAGCTAAGTTTCATGTTTGTAGGCATTCTATCTACAACTTTATGAGGGTATACACAGTTTTCTTTATCCAGTTGCCATTTCTTATCTGACAGTTTGAAACTATACCCATTCATCTTAGCAAAATATATTTGCTCACTTTCAATACATTTGATTTCCATACTAAACCTCACTAATCATTTTACTTACTGATTTATAGACCTTTAGAATGACATCTTTCTCTTGTTGGGATATATATTTTAAATTATATCTATCACACATAATTGACTCCTTTGACCAACCCATTAGATAATTCCTTAAATCTTTTCTTCTACTATATTCTAATTCAGCGCCTTCTATTCCTTTAGAGTACATGTAATTCCAAGAGTGCCTTAGCCTATGACCTGAAAGATTATATAGCTCTGGACTTGCTCGTTTCAGTGTTGATATCACCTTCTCATAAGCTGAAATGCTTAAGGGTTCTCCTGCGTTTTTTCCTGTGCAATGAGCCACAAATAAGAAATTATGTTTTTTCCTTTTTGTCATTTTTTCCCTGCTATTGCTTATGTAATCAAAAATTTCACTGGCTAACTCATCAGATAACGGAATAACCCTTTCGCCTGTCTTTACTAACGGTTGATAAGATCTTCCATCCTCTTTTGAATCATGTCTTCTGACCACACTTAGAGTGTTGTCTCTGAGATCAAAATCATCTATTTTAAGATTGAGCAACTCTCCAGCCCTTAAACCTAAATTTAAGAGCAAAGTAAATATTAGTCTGTTCCTGACCTGTACTTCCTTATGGAAAGGGTTTGCAACCCCACCAATTTCCAATAGACGGAAAAGTACTTTGATCTCTTCTTCATTTAACGATTTTTCAGATATTTCATTCATATTCAATGAACTGTTTCTTGGAATATGTGCTCTGATACTTTCAATAAATAATTCTACTTCATACTTTGCATGAATCCCTTTTGACGAATGAACTAATCCACATAACCACTTAAGATAGCGTGAAAAAACGTATATTCTATAACTAAAGGTTCTCTTCGCAATAAATCTATAATTTGCTGATTTTATATTTATAATTTTCTGTCTGTCGAATCTTTGTTTCGCATATCTTACCAGTTCATCTATTTCCGCAACGCAGAGATATTTTTTAAGCTCAATTCTCTCAACTATATTAATTCCCCTACCATCCAAGAAATTACTGAAAATTAGTAAGTTAGTTGCAACTATTTCCATCGTTGAGGCCGTTGCGCCTCTATTTCTTATGTCTGTAGTAAGAAATAGATTTTGGTAGTAAGCTGGTAGATTACTTTTTTTATCAAGGATCAGGCATCCTCGCTCCCCACTACTCATGATGAATTTCTTTACTTTATATCCCATTTTCACCTCAAATTTTACAAATTAATATCACTCTCACTTATTAAATATATTCCAATTCAAAATAATTCAAATTTTTTACAATTAATCTTGTCTATTTGGTATATAAATTAATGGCTTGAAAATTTTATTTGACGTCAAATAAACAGGTACGGCTAGTTAATAGTATCCATACCCGATATTAAGAAAACTATCTCTAAGTCTTATAGCAAAAGCTCTGCCAGAAAAAAGGTAAAGAATTACGTCAAATATATTCATTTTTTCAGATGCAAACTTTACAAAGCCTCTTTTTTTTTACCCACTACGTAAACTCATAAGATCTGTAAATTTCTTTTTTTTAATACATTATCAATAGTTAAAAAGCGATGAAGCAGCATTTCTGTTAAGCGACATGCTTTCTTGAATTTTCGATAATTAATTGAATCCATTCATCGATTTCGCTTTCGACAAAAGCGGTAGCACGAACACCGATCTTTACTGGCTGTGGGAACCGATTTTGGCTGATAAGACGATAGATCCACGCTTTACCAAATCCAGTTTTCTTCATGACTTCTGGTAAACGGATGAGACGAGCTTGATTTTCCATATGTATGTCCTCTGTTGTTTCTACAGGGATACAGTACAAATGAATTTCGAATGGATGAAGCGAGATTGCGAACACCAGAGCCATCCCTGGTTCGAAACTATGAGTCTCTGGAGATTCATATCACTCAGAATCTGAGAGTTTCATAACATCCGAAACCCTCACATCAATAGGCTACAGGTAGAAAACAGTTCCTTCATGCACCTAAATTTTCACAAGATCGAAAGCCTTTACTCACTAGATTTGAGCTTAGAGAAGATAACTATCTGTTCAATTGCGTATTAAGGTAGCCTCTAATTATATATTTTTCATCAATAAGCAGTTAACTTGAAAAATTTATTTTTATAATAAAAACCTTCTAAATTCTATTGCATAATAGCTTTTACATGTTATTTTATTATAACAATAATTCTTAAGGACCCAAAAATGATTAATATTAAAGAGAACATTGACCACATTAGAGTGTATTATTATAGTAATGAGCATCTTTTCAAAAGTGAATTAATCAAACTTGATAGTTATGAATTCTATGATAAATACCTATGTAATCTAACACCAAGAGAACATCTTGATTTCTTACAATTTCTAATTGATGATATAAGTGAGCGAAAAACGATAATACCAGATGAAACAACCTCTTTAATTAGTTATATGCTCGGCAAAGAAATTTTAACAAAACAGGAAGATAATTCATTTGCTATATCTGAAAATATATTCACAGAAAACTATCAAGATCTGACAAAAAAATTCATTACATTAAATAACATACACACGGCTAAAAGAGAAAAAAATATAATCGAATCCAAAATTTATAACAGAAAATTTCTAAGCAAAACTAAAAAGAGGCTATAGATTAGCCTCTTTACTGTCAGATTTTTCCTGACATTACATCAATTATGTGCTGTATATATTGTCTAATCTGGCATTCTTCATTTCTTCCCAAAATGGGAAACGTTCTGCTTTTATATTATAGCACAATCATATTTTTGAAAAATTGTCATATTTCGCATAATCGTTACCACATTTTAAATAATAATAAACCTATATTTTCAGAAAACTCTTTCTTAAAATATATTTATCAACCATTGCAATATAATCAATCAGTATCTGACAGTTTCATAACATCCGAAACCCTCATTTCTTTAACATGCTGATTTTTATTAATAAAAAAGTTAAATTGTCTCAAAAAATCAATTTCTACAGTTTTCATTGCGAAAGGCCGATCAGCATCTCTTATATGATATCCTTGGCGAATCGCCTTATCATCATCTTCATCCGTGTATAGCAATCGAGATAATCTGTCGTCTGACAGAAGTACTTTTTTTCTTTCTGACCATGCGAGCAAATCAAGCATAGGGATAATTCGATAGCTAATTAATTTTTTTATTGCCCCATAACCAAATCTGACTGCATCAAGTGGTGCAGGTTTAACGCCTTTTACTTTTCGCCATTGTGGTAATGATACTCGCAGGGCCTCAGCTATCTCATCATCGCTTCCACCCGCAAGATCGATTTCTAACATAATCGTAGTAGGAAACTGTTCAGGAATTTTTTCGGAAATATATTCATTTTCAATAGTGGAATCAATTTTATATTGTTCTGTATTTGCTCTAATGAATAAAGCCTTTCTCATACAATCAAAACTGATATTTGCTATTCGATCAACAGTAGTAATAAAAAAGTATGGGGGTTGATATAATTTATTTTCGGCATCCATATAATTTAAGTGCTTCCCTTTGATAAGAAAAGGATCACCATCCAATATCTGCATATAATTTTTCAATACTGTTTTCTGCATTCCTTCTTCTATTACTGGTTTGAAAAAATAGGTTCTCGCCCATATTTCATGGTAAAGCATATTAATAGAAATGTTTTCAAACTTTCGATATTTGTCCAAATCAAACCACGTTTTCACTGCTTTGGTGTCATCTGATGTCCAACTATTCATTTTTACCCAAGATTTCATTAATGCCACTCCGTTGTAAAAAGTTTTACTTCGTAATAGCACATAAATTGCAAATAAAAAAATGGCGTCTCAATTGGTTATTGAATACGCCATTTTACTTATAAAAATCAGTTAGTTATGAAAATCAAAAGGTGCAATTCTTCTCTTAGTTGTTTCATCAAGATAATCAGCCCACCACTGCAACATCAACCTACGCTCGTCCAAATGCTCAGCTTTATGAATGTATGCGGCACGAACGGAGTTCCGCTCCTGATGGCTCATCTGCCTCTCAACAGCATCTCTCGACCACTTTCCTGACTCGATCAAAGCACTACAAGCCATCGCTCTAAAACCATGCCCACATACCTCAACGGTTGTGTCATAACCCATCGACCTGAGCGCCTTGTTCACTGTGTTTTCGCTCATAGGTTTTCTGAAATCATGATCGCCAATGAATACAAGGTCGAATTCGCCGCTGATTTCTCTGATGGCTTTTAGAAGTTCTAAAGCCTGACGACTTAACGGCACGAGGTGTGGGGTCTTCATTTTTGAACCTCGATGGGAATGTTTGACTCCTGGCAATGGCTCGCGTTCTCCAGGGATAGTCCACATCGCATTTTCAAAGTCGATCTCCGACCATCTTGCGAATCGGAGTTCACTGGAACGGATAAAAATGAGCAATGTCAGCTTTACGGCTAACTTCGTGAGTTTCCTACCTTTGAAGTTATCAATTCGTTCTAAGAGTTCTGAAAATCGTTCGAATGGCAAAGCTGGCCTGTGGATTCTTTTGGCTACAGCAATAGCTCCTGCCATCTCCTGAGCAGGGTTGTAATCTATCAGCCCGTTCTGGACAGCATATCGCATTACTGCCGTCGTCCTTTGCTGTAGTCGGGAAGCAACTTCCAGTCGGCCGGAAGCTTCAACAGCCTTGATAGGGGCAAGAAGATCTCTGGTATTAAGCTCGGATATTTTTCTTTTACCAATAGTAGTAAAGAGACCATCTTCCATGCTTTTTAGAACTCTCTCGCTGTGGGAATCAGACCATTTCCTTTTACAGGCAGTATGCCAGTCCCTTGCGACAGCCTCGAATGTCAGGGCTTCACTTTGCTCGATCTTGTCGGCTTTTTTCTTCTCAGAAGGATCAATACCAACAGATACCAACTTTTTGGCCTCATCTCGTTTCCTGCGAGCTTCACCAAGAGAGACCATTGGATAAACACCCAATGCTAAAACTTTCTGTTTGCCATCGAAACGGTATTGAAGTCGCCAGTATTTTGAACCATTGGGGTTGATCAGCAGGTGCATACCCTGCCCATCTGTGAGTTTGAAAGGTTTGTCGGAGGGCTTGGTAGTCCTAACTTTGATATCGGTGAGAGCCATCAGTTGATACCTCCAGTGTTGGTACCAAAATCAATCGAACCGGGAATACCATCAGTTATACCATCATCGGTTGGTATATGTTCAAGGAATTGAGTAGACGTGAACAGACTAAGCCAAGTCAGAAACTCGCTTAACTTACTGTTTTTGTGGACTAAAGTAGACGTTAGTAGACTTGAAAAAAGCTTTTTATGGTGCCGAAGGCCGGACTCGAACCGGCACGTATTTCTACGGTTGATTTTGAATCAACTGCGTCTACCGATTTCGCCACTTCGGCACTGAAGAGGTATGCGGAAAACGTTGTGGATTATACCTGTCACACGCCACCATGCAAGCGGTAGCATATGCCCGGCTCGCTAAGTGTTGAAAAAATCAGCACAACCCCACGGCTGGCACCTCCTTAACCCCTCCTTCTGCGAAGCGACTCCGTTTCCCATGCTCTACACTTCCAGTTCAACACCACACTGAGGGAAACACGATGTCTATTATAAAAAGCTATGCCGCAAAAGAGGCGGGCAGCGAACTTGAACTCTATGAATATGATGCGGGTGAACTCAAGCCGGAAGATGTTGAGGTACAGGTAGATTACTGCGGTATCTGCCACTCCGATCTGTCGATGATCGACAACGAATGGGGCTTTTCTCAGTATCCGCTGGTTGCCGGGCATGAGGTGATTGGCCGCGTCGTGGCACTCGGCAGCGCCGCGCAGGATAAAGGTCTGAAGGTAGGTCAACGCGTCGGGATTGGCTGGACGGCGCGCAGTTGCGGGCACTGCGATGCCTGTATCAGCGGCAATCAGATTAACTGTCTGGAAGGATCGGTGCCAACCATCCTCAATCGCGGCGGCTTTGCCGAGAAGCTGCGAGCAGACTGGCAATGGGTGATCCCGCTTCCAGAAAGCATCGATATTGAATCCGCAGGCCCTCTGCTGTGCGGCGGCATCACCGTCTTCAAACCGCTGCTGATGCACCACGTTACCGCCACCAGTCGCGTTGGGGTGATCGGTATCGGCGGCCTCGGCCATATCGCCATTAAGCTGCTACACGCGATGGGCTGCGAGGTTACCGCATTCAGCTCCAGCCCGGCCAAAGAACAGGAAGTGCTGGCGATGGGCGCCGATAAAGTGGTCAACAGCCGCGATCCAGAGGCGTTGAAAGCGCTGGCAGGTCAATTTGATCTCATCATCAACACCGTCAATGTCGATCTCGACTGGCAGCCTTACTTCGAAGCGCTGGCCTATGGCGGCAACTTCCACACCGTTGGCGCGGTGCTGAAGCCGCTACCGGTTCCGGCGTTTACCCTGATTGCAGGCGATCGCAGCATCTCCGGTTCGGCAACCGGTACGCCGTATGAACTGCGCAAGTTGATGAAATTTGCCGGGCGCAGCAAGGTCTCGCCGACGACCGAGCTGTTCCCGATGTCGCAAATCAACGAGGCCATCCAGCACGTTCGTGACGGTAAAGCTCGCTACCGTGTGGTACTGCAAGCCGACTTTTGATTGCCTTCACCGGGCGGCATTCGCTGCCCGGTTTTGCTCCCCCTTTTGGAATTCTTCACGCAATCTCCGCAATTTAGCGGTGAAGAGTACGCCGCAGTTGCCTATACTCCAGGCAGGATAAATGGAGAAAATCTCATGAGTGCACCCCTGTTAATTGCCCGCACGCTGGAAAGCGAACTGTTCCTGTTGCCGGGCATGACCAACCGTCACGGGCTGATTACCGGCGCAACCGGAACCGGCAAAACGGTTACCCTGCAAAAACTGGCTGAGTCCCTATCAGACATCGGCGTTCCGGTATTTATGGCGGATGTGAAAGGTGACTTAACCGGCGTCGCGCAGGAAGGCGAACCTTCTGAAAAACTGCTCGCACGGCTGAAAAATATCGGCATCACCGACTGGCAACCGCACGCTAATCCGGTGGTGCTGTGGGATATTTTTGGCGAAAAAGGTCATCCACTACGGGCGACCGTCTCCGATCTTGGGCCGCTATTGCTGGCTCGCCTGCTGAACCTGAACGAGGTGCAGTCCGGCGTGCTGGATATTATCTTCCGCATCGCCGATGACCAGGGGCTGTTGCTGCTGGACTTTAAAGACCTGCGGGCGATCACGCAGTATATCGGTGATAATGCCAAATCCTTCCAGAACCAGTATGGCAATATCAGCAGCGCATCGGTCGGGGCGATCCAGCGCGGGCTGCTGTCGCTGGAACAGCAAGGCGCGGCGCACTTCTTCGGCGAACCGATGCTGGACATCAAAGACTGGATGCGTACCGATGCCAACGGCAAAGGTATTATCAACATCCTTAGCGCCGAAAAACTCTACCAGATGCCCAAACTGTATGCTGCCAGCCTGCTGTGGATGCTCTCCGAACTGTATGAGCAACTGCCGGAAGCGGGCGATCTGGAGAAACCGAAGCTGGTGTTCTTCTTCGACGAAGCTCACCTGCTGTTCAACGACGCTCCGCAGGTGCTGCTGGATAAAATCGAACAGGTCATTCGCCTGATCCGCTCCAAAGGCGTGGGCGTCTGGTTCGTCTCACAGAACCCTTCCGATATCCCGGACAACGTGCTCGGTCAGCTAGGCAACCGCGTACAGCACGCCCTGCGCGCCTTCACCCCCAAAGATCAGAAAGCGGTGAAAGCCGCCGCGCAAACCATGCGGGCGAATCCGGCGTTTGATACCGAGAAAGCGATTCAGGAACTGGGCACCGGCGAGGCGCTGATCTCCTTCCTGGATGCCAAAGGCAGCCCGTCAGTGGTTGAACGAGCGATGGTCATCGCACCGTGCTCACGCATGGGGCCGGTGACGGACGATGAGCGTAACGGGCTTATCAATCACTCCTCGCTGTACGGCAAATATGAAGACGAAGTCGATCGCGAATCGGCGTATGAAATGCTGCAAAAAGGCGTTCAGGCCACCACCGAGCAGCAAAACAATCCGCCAGCAAAAGGCAAAGAAGTCACCGTTGATGACGGAATTCTTGGCGGGCTGAAAGAGATATTGTTTGGCAGTACCGGGCCACGCGGCGGCAAACGGGATGGTGTGGTGCAGAGCGTCGCCAAAAGCGCAGCGCGTCAGGTAACGAACCAAATTATCCGGGGGATGTTAGGTAGCCTGATGGGCGGTAGAAAACGCTAGCAGAAGGAATCCTGGTTCGCTAAGCGCAGCGCTTGATGGCGCTGCGCTGTATCTGGCCGGATAGCGGCGTAAACGCCTTATCCGGCCAACAACGAGAGAGATCGATTTTACGACTTACGCATCATCAGCCAGAGGCTAATCAGGAAGAACGAGGCGCTTGGCAGCAGCGCGCCGATAATCGGCGGAATGCCATAAACCAGCGTCAGCGGGCCGAAAATCTGGTCCAGAACGTAGAAGACGAAACCAAAGCTGATCCCGGTCACCACACGCACCCCCATCGGCACGCTACGCAGCGGGCCAAAAATGAACGACAGCGCCATCAACATCATTACCGCCACGGAAAGCGGCTGGAAGATTTTACTCCACATATTGAGCTGATAACGTCCGGCGTCCTGGCCGCTCGACTTCAGATACTTCACATAGTTATGCAAACCGCTGATGGAGAGCGCATCCGGGTCCAGCGCCACCACGCCCAGTTTGTCCGGCGTGAGGTTGGTTTTCCAGGTGCCACTCACGGTCTGCGAACCGGTGATCTGTTTCGGGTCTTTCAGGTCAGACTCGTCCACCTGCGACAGACGCCAGACCTTGTTGTCTGCGTCGAACTTCGCAGACGCGGCATAACGCACTGACTGTAAGCGACGCTGATCGTTAAAGGCGTAGATGCTAATGCCCGCCAGCTCTTCGTCGCCCTTCACCCGCTCGATATAGACGAAATTGTTGCCATCTTTCGCCCACAGGCCTTGCTGAGTAGAGAGCAACGAACCGCCGTACATTGCCTGCGCACGGTAGTTACGCGCCATCTGCTCGCCCTGCGGAGCGACCCATTCACCGATGGCCATTGTCAACAGCACCAGTGGAATGGCGGTTTTCATCACCGACAGCGCCACCTGCATCCGGGTGAAACCCGAAGCCTGCATCACCACCAGTTCACTGCGCTGCGCCAGCATCCCCAGCCCCAGCAGCGCACCAAGCAGCGCCGCCATCGGGAAGAAAATCTGCACATCTTTCGGCACGCTGAGCAGGGTATACATCCCCGCGCCCAGCGCATCGTAGCTCCCCTGCCCGGCTTTTTTGAGCTGGTCAACAAACTTGATGATGCCGGAGAGCGACACCAGCATGAACAACGTCATCATGATGGTGGTGAAAATGGTTTTACCGATATAGCGGTCAAGTACACCAAACGGCTGCATTATACCGCTCCTTTACGCAGAAGACGGGCGCGCAGGCGGCGTACCGGCACCGTATCCCAAAGGTTCAGACCAACCGCCAACGCCAGATAGATCAGGTTGACCGCCCACATCCAGATAACCGGGTCCAGTTTGCCCTTACCGCCGTTTGATTTCAGGGAGGTTTGCAGGAGGAAGAACAGCAGATACAGCAGCATAGCCGGCAGCATCGACAGCACGCGCCCCTGTCGCGGGTTAACCACGCTCAGCGGTACAACCATCAGCGCCATCATAAATACGGTGAATACCAGCGTAATACGCCAGTGCAGTTCCGCACGGGCGCGATTGGTATCAGTCTGCCACAGCGTGCGCATATCCATCTGATCGGTATCGTTCGGGTCCAGCGCAACGGCCTGATGACCAATAATCGCCTGATAGTTCTGGAAATCGGTGATACGGAAGTCACGCAGCAGGGCAGTGCCTTCAAAGCGCGTCCCTTTGTTCAACGTCACAACCTGGGAGCCGTCGCGCAATTGCGTCAGATGTCCAGAATCGGCCACCACCACAGAAGGACGGGCGTTGCCTTTCGGGCGGATTTGCGCAAGGAACACATCTTTAAAATCGCTGCCGTCAACGCTTTCAATAAACAGCACGGCGCTGCCATTGGTCGCCTGCTGGAACTGCCCTTGCGCCAGCGCGGCCATGCCAGGATTGGCTTTTGCTTCCGCCAGTACCTCATCCTGGTGTCTGGATGACCAGGGCCCCGCCCACATGACGTTGACAGCGGCGACAACGCCGGTAAACAGCGCCAGCACCATCGCGGCCTTCACCAGCACAGCCCGGCTCAGACCACAGGCATGCATGACCGTTATTTCACTTTCGGTATACAGTTTGCCCAGCGTCATCAACAGCCCGAGGAACAGGCTTAATGGCAGGATGAGCTGCGCCATTTCCGGCACGCCCAGCCCCAGTAGCGAGAGCACCAGATTTGCCGGAATGTCACCGTCAACCGCCGCCCCGAGGATCCTCACTAGCTTTTGACAAAAGAAGATCAAAAGCAGGATGAAAAGAATCGCCAGTTGGCTTTTGAGCGTCTCCCGCACCAGATATCTTATGATTATCACTTTAAATACGCCCGTAAAAACTCGTCTTTTGCAGGAATTTAGCTTGTTTCATGGCTTAAACGTCATTTATTCTCTTGAGTCGTCGAAATCGTCGCTAAAATTATTATACTCAGCGGATTCGCCACTCAGAACGCGTTCTGACGTGCCAATGCCGTAATAACGTTAAGATTAACACGAAGTCACCGCAACTGCGGACATGAGTTACGAAAGCTTGCAATTCTAACTGTAGCCGCCGCCGTTGTCTTTAAGATTCAGGAGCGTAGTGCATGGAGTTCAGTGTAAAAAGCGGTAGCCCGGAGAAACAGCGGAGTGCCTGCATCGTCGTGGGCGTCTTTGAACCACGCCGCCTTTCTCCGATTGCAGAACAGCTCGATAAAATCAGCGACGGGTACATCAGCGCCCTGCTGCGTCGTGGTGAACTGGAAGGAAAACCGGGGCAGACCCTGTTGCTGCACCATGTTCCTAACGTTCTTTCCGAGCGAATCCTCCTCATTGGTTGTGGTAAAGAGCGCGAGCTCGATGAGCGCCAGTACAAGCAGGTCATTCAGAAAACCATCAATACGCTGAATGACACCGGCTCAATGGAAGCGGTCTGCTTCCTGACCGAACTGCACGTCAAAGGCCGCAACAACTACTGGAAAGTACGTCAGGCTGTCGAAACGGCCAAAGAGACGCTGTACAGCTTTGATCAACTGAAGACCAACAAGAGCGAGCCGCGTCGCCCGCTGCGTAAAATGGTCTTCAACGTGCCGACCCGCCGCGAGCTGACCAGCGGCGAGCGTGCGATCCAACACGGTCTGGCGATTGCCGCCGGGATTAAAGCGGCGAAAGATCTCGGCAATATGCCGCCGAATATCTGTAATGCCGCCTACCTGGCCTCTCAGGCGCGCCAGTTGGCTGACAGCTACAGCAAGAACGTCATCACCCGCGTCATCGGCGAACAGCAGATGAAAGAGCTGGGTATGCACTCTTATCTGGCGGTCGGTCACGGTTCGCAGAACGAATCGCTGATGTCGGTTATCGAATACAAAGGCAACCCGTCCGAAGACGCGCGTCCGGTTGTGCTGGTCGGCAAAGGGCTGACCTTTGACTCCGGCGGCATCTCCATCAAGCCTGCCGAAGGCATGGACGAGATGAAGTACGATATGTGCGGCGCGGCGGCAGTGTACGGCGTGATGCGCATGGTCGCGGAACTTCAGTTGCCGATTAACGTCATCGGCGTGCTGGCAGGCTGCGAAAACATGCCTGGCGGGCGAGCGTATCGTCCGGGTGACGTGCTGACCACCATGTCCGGCCAGACGGTCGAAGTGCTGAACACCGATGCCGAAGGCCGCCTGGTACTGTGCGACGTGTTAACCTACGTTGAGCGTTTTGAGCCGGAAGCGGTGATTGACGTCGCGACCCTGACGGGCGCCTGCGTGATTGCGCTGGGCCATCACATCACCGGTCTGATGTCGAACCACAATCCGCTGGCGCATGAACTGATTAGCGCGTCCGAACAGGCGGGCGACCGCGCATGGCGCTTGCCGTTGGGCGATGAGTTCCAGGAACAGCTGGAGTCTAACTTTGCGGATATAGCGAACATCGGCGGCCGTCCTGGCGGCGCAATCACCGCCGGTTGCTTCCTGTCGCGCTTTACCCGTAAGTACAACTGGGCGCACCTGGACATCGCCGGCACCGCATGGCGTTCCGGCAAAGCGAAAGGCGCAACCGGTCGTCCGGTGGCGTTGCTGTCGCAGTTCCTGCTCAATCGCGCGGGTTTTAACGGCGAAGAGTAAGTTTGCATGATTGCCGGATGGCGACGCATATGCGCCTTATCCGGCCTACATGGAGTATTTAACCGTAGGCCGGATAAGCGTAGCGCCATCCGGCTTCGCATTTAAATTCACCACAAGAAGCCCCATATATGAAGAATGCAACGTTCTATATTCTGGACAATGACACTACCATTGATGGCCTGAGCGCCGTTGAACAACTGGTGTGCGACATTGCCGCAGAACGTTGGCGCAGTGGTAAACGCGTGCTGATTGCCTGTGAAGACGAAAAACAGGCCATCCGTCTGGATGAAGCGCTGTGGGCAAGACCGCCGGAGAGTTTTGTCCCGCATAATCTGGCGGGAGAAGGTCCGCGCGGCGGCGCACCGGTGGAAATCGCCTGGCCGCAAAAACGCAACAGCAGCCCGCGTGATATTCTGATCAGCCTGCGTACTGGCTTTGCAGATTTTGCCACCGCTTTCACAGAAGTGATAGACTTTGTCCCTTACGAAGAAACTTTGAAACAACTGGCGCGCGAACGCTACAAAGCCTACCGCGTGGCTGGTTTTAACCTGAATACGGCAACCTGGAAATAATGGAAAAGACATATAACCCACAAGATATCGAACAGCCGCTTTACGAGCACTGGGAGCAGCAGGGCTACTTTAAGCCGAATGGCGATGAAAGCCAGGAAAGCTTCTGCATCATGATCCCGCCGCCAAACGTCACCGGCAGTTTGCATATGGGTCACGCCTTCCAGCAAACCATCATGGATACCCTGATCCGCTATCAGCGCATGCAGGGTAAAAACACCCTGTGGCAGGTCGGTACTGACCACGCCGGGATCGCTACCCAGATGGTGGTTGAGCGCAAGATTGCCGCAGAAGAGGGTAAAACCCGCCACGACTATGGCCGCGATGCCTTCATCGACAAAATCTGGCAGTGGAAAGCGGAATCCGGCGGCACCATTACTCGCCAGATGCGCCGTCTGGGCAACTCCGTAGACTGGGAGCGCGAACGCTTCACCATGGACGAAGGTCTTTCCAATGCCGTGAAAGAAGTGTTTGTCCGCCTGTACAAAGAAGATCTGATTTACCGTGGCAAGCGCCTGGTCAACTGGGACCCGAAACTGCGCACCGCTATCTCTGACCTGGAAGTGGAAAACCGCGAGTCCAAAGGCTCTATGTGGCACATCCGCTATCCGCTGGCTGACGGTGCGAAAACCGCAGACGGTAAAGATTACCTGGTGGTCGCCACCACCCGCCCGGAAACCCTGCTGGGCGATACTGGCGTGGCCGTCAACCCGGAAGATCCGCGTTATAAAGATCTGATTGGCAAATTCGTGGTGCTGCCGCTGGTGAACCGTCGTATTCCGATCGTGGGCGACGAGCATGCCGACATGGAAAAAGGCACCGGCTGCGTGAAGATCACCCCGGCGCACGACTTTAACGACTATGAAGTGGGCCGTCGTCATCAGCTTCCGATGATCAATATTCTGACCTTTGACGGCGATATCCGTGAAAGCGCGGAAGTGTATGACACCAAAGGCGAAGAGTCCGACGTTTACTCCAACGAAATCCCGGCTGAGTTCCAGAAACTGGAGCGCTTTGCCGCACGTAAAGCAGTGGTTGCCGCTATCGATGCCCTCGGCCTGCTGGAAGAGATTAAACCGCACGACCTGACCGTTCCTTACGGCGACCGTGGCGGCGTGGTTATCGAACCAATGCTGACCGACCAGTGGTACGTACGTGCTGACGTGCTGGCAAAACCGGCAGTGGAAGCGGTAGAGAATGGCGATATCCAGTTCGTGCCAAAACAGTACGAAAACATGTACTTCTCCTGGATGCGTGACATTCAGGACTGGTGTATCTCCCGTCAGCTGTGGTGGGGCCACCGCATCCCGGCATGGTACGACGACGCGGGCAACGTCTACGTTGGCCGTAGCGAAGACGAAGTGCGTCAGGAAAACAACCTGAGCGCCGACGTTGCGCTGCGTCAGGACGACGACGTACTGGACACCTGGTTCTCTTCCGCGCTATGGACCTTCTCGACTCTCGGCTGGCCGGAAAACACCGACGCGCTGCGTCAGTTCCACCCGACCAGCGTGATGGTCTCCGGTTTCGACATCATCTTCTTCTGGATTGCCCGCATGATCATGATGACCATGCACTTCATCAAAGATGAAAACGGCAAGCCGCAGGTACCGTTCAAGACCGTCTACATGACCGGTCTGATTCGCGATGACGAAGGCCAGAAGATGTCCAAATCCAAGGGTAATGTTATCGACCCGCTGGATATGGTTGACGGCATTTCCCTGCCGGATCTGCTGGAAAAACGTACCGGCAACATGATGCAGCCGCAGCTGGCTGAGAAGATTGCCAAACGTACCGAGAAACAATTCCCGGACGGCATTGAGCCGCACGGTACTGACGCCCTGCGTTTCACCCTGGCGGCGCTGGCCTCTACCGGCCGCGACATCAACTGGGATATGAAGCGTCTGGAAGGCTACCGTAACTTCTGTAACAAGCTGTGGAACGCCAGCCGCTTTGTGCTGATGAATACCGAAGATCAGGATTGCGGCTTCAACGGTGGCGAGATGACCCTGTCGCTGGCAGACCGCTGGATCCTGGCGGAGTTCAACCAGACCATCAAAGCGTACCGCGAAGCGCTGGACAGCTTCCGCTTCGATATCGCAGCGGGCATTCTGTACGAGTTTACCTGGAACCAGTTCTGCGACTGGTATCTGGAGCTGACCAAGCCGGTCATGAACGGCGGCTCTGAAGCAGAACTGCGCGGCACCCGCAACACGCTGGTCACCGTGCTGGAAGGTCTGCTGCGCCTGGCGCATCCGATCATCCCGTTTATCACCGAGACCATCTGGCAGCGTGTGAAGGTGATTTCCGGCATTACCGCCGACACCATCATGCTGCAACCGTTCCCGCAGTACGATGCCTCCCAGGTGGATGAAGCCGCGCTGGCCGATACCGAATGGCTGAAGCAGGCAATCGTTGCCGTACGTAACATCCGTGCGGAAATGAATATCGCGCCGGGCAAACCGCTGGAACTGCTGCTGCGTGGTTGCAGCGAAGAAGCGATTCGCCGCGTGAACGACAACCGCAGCTTCCTGCTGAACCTGGCGCGTCTGGAAAGCATCACCGTGCTGCCAGCCGATGACAAAGGTCCGGTTTCCGTGACGAAGATTATCGATGGCGCCGAGCTGCTGATCCCGATGGCGGGGCTGATTGACAAAGAAGCCGAGCTGGCGCGTCTGGCGAAAGAAGTGGCGAAGGTCGAAGCTGAAATTGGCCGCATTGAAGGCAAGCTGGCGAACGAAGGTTTTGTCGCCCGCGCACCGGAAGCGGTGATCGCCAAAGAGCGTGAGAAGCTGGAAAACTACGCGGAAGCGAAAGCGAAGCTGATTGAACAGCAGGCAGTTATCGCCGCGCTGTAACTTGATGGAAACGCCGGAGACCCTCTTCGGCGTTTTCTTTTATAAGGCATTTTTTATTCGTACCAGCTTCCCGTCCGGCATGGTGATCCAGTAATACTCTATGTTGCTGAAAGAAAATCTTTCGTAAGATCCCGCGTCGAATTCCACGATTAGCAGCACATTTTTTTCAATACAATTTTCTTTTGTGTTTTTTTGTGGCGGAAAACAAAACAGATCACCATCGCCTGATTTCTCTCCATCGATAAACCCGCCGCCAATATCCCAAAAAACAATATAGTAAGAGGCACTTGTTGGTATATGGTATTTTGCCTTCAGCTCATTTTTGTGCTGCAGATACCAGTGTATCCGTCCCCACTCGGTTAATGCAAAGTGGTTAACTGCAATATCATAAGCCTCAAAATCCATAAAACCACGTTCACTGCTAACATAAAGCCCATGAAAAAGCGTAGGATCATACTCAAATCTCTCGCCAGCCCGAAGGATTGTCACAGGTCGTTGAGCCCAGAGGAGATAACCGCATATCAGCAACACCAAGCTGCCGATAATGACGTTACGTTTCGGCTTCATACGCTTCCCTTAATATGCGCATGGGCATTTAAATTTGTCAGAAATGGTCTGTACGCATAGTCACTATGTCGTTGCAGGAAAAACCAGATGCGGAAGAAGCAGAAATTTTTATAGAGTTCGTTAGCAATATCCTCTCTGCCGAGGCCAAAATGATCCTGCCCTTTAAAAGAAAGTAATCCCTCCCATGACATGGCATAGCGCTGAAAACGCACCAGTTTGATTTGTTGTACATAAATATCATGTACGCTTATCCCCAAGCCATTAAATCTGTCGTTAAAACGGTTGAATTTTGGTAGCTTCAAATGCCTTATTGCTAGGTTAAGACTCGTAAAAAAATTGTAATCCAGACTTGCTTCTCGGTTCAAATACAAATGATAATCTATTGCTTTCTGAATTTTTATCAACACATCATTCGTTCCAGCCCCCCTAATGACTTCTGCGTACGCATGATTCAGACGCTCGCTTGACCAGGGCCGTCCATTACCATAATGAAAATGATCAATCAACTCTCCAATAAGGAAGGCATACTGCCCACTGGCAAATTGCGTAGACAGCACTTTCATCTCATCAAACAAAATATCTGCGCAATACTGGCGACTAATCGGAGTTCCTTGCAATTGTTGATGGTCAAAATTCATAGGATGAATATTAAAGGTGGTCATCATATCAAATTGCAAACACCTGAACGGATCAACACGAGCCGAGATATCCATCACCCCAAGCATCTCAAAATCCCAATCGCTCAAATCACCACACTGCATATCATCAATATAATAATTTTCAAAGCGACGAGATGTGGAAAAAATCTCATACGGAAGAGACATTACTAAAAATGTATCTATATTCATAATGTATCATCCTGACAAATAATATAATAAAGTTTAACTACAAGAGAAAAAATAAGATAATTTCAAAAAATAAAACTTGAGCAATCCGACATAAAAATAAAATTAATGATGAAAATTCTCCCCTGCCGTTATCTCTGTCTTGCATGATTGAAAAGAGGGTGGTATCAAATATAACCATGATGAATTTCTTTGATTGAGTAACAAAATGAGTTCCACACTATTCCCTTCTACACTGCGCCGGAGTTACTCTCCGGCGTTTTATTTTATGCGCTTTTTATTCTAACAAGCTTCCCGTCCGGCATGGTTATCCAGTAATACTCACTGTCACCGAAAGAAAATCGCTCATAACTTCCTGCATCGAAATCCACCTCCAGGAGCATATTTTTTTCGATACAATTTTCTTTTGTATCTTTTTTTGGGGAGAAACAATACAGATCGCTATCGCCTGACTTATCAATATCGATAAATCCGCTACCAATACCCAAAAAAGCAATACTGTATGAGGTACTCGTTGGTATACGGTATTTTCTCTTAAGTTCAGCTTTGTGCTCCAAATACCAGTGAATCCGCCCCCATTCGGTTAATGCCAGGTGGTCAACCGCAATATCATACCACTCCTTGTCAATAAACCCTCGTTTACTGCTGGTATAAAGTCCATGTAAATACATAGGGTCATCTTCGAGTCCGACTTCAGCCCGAAATATAGTCACCGGTCGCTGAGTCCAAAGCAGATAACCACATATCAGCAGTACCAGGCTAACAATGACGACTTCGCGTTTTGACTTCATGCGTTACCCTCAATACAAACATGGGCACTAAAGTTTGTCAGAAACGGCCTGTACGCATAGTCACGATGACGCTGTAGAAAAAACCAGATGCGGAAGAAGCGAAAGTTTTTATATAACGTATTGGTAATATCCTCTTTGCCCAGACCAAAATGATCCTGCCCTTTAAAAGAAAGTAATCCCTCCCATGACATGGCATAGCGCTGGAAACGCACCAGTTTGATTTGTTGTGCATAAATATCATGTACGCTTACCCCCAAACCATTAAATCTGTCGATAAAGCGGTTGAACTTTGGCAGCCTCGAGTCTCTTTTTATCGCTGTTTTGAGTTCCATAAAAAAATTATAGTCCAGGATCACCTGTCGTTCCGAATATAAACGACCATTTATCGCCTTTTGGACTTTCATCAACACATCATTTGTTCCAGCTCCCCTAATGACATCTGCATACGCGCGATTTAGAAGTTCTCCAAACCATAGCTGCCCGTTACCGTAATGGAAATGATCAATCAATTCCCCAATAATAGGGGAATATAACCCTTTAGCGAATTGTACTGACAGTTCTTTCATCTCATCAAACAGAATATCTGCACAATGCTGGCGACTAATAGGCCTACCTTGTGGTTGCTGATGGCCGAAATCCAAAGCCTGCGAATTAAAAGTAGTCATCATATCAAATTGCAAACACCTGAACGGGTCAACCCGAGCAGAGATATCCTTCAACCCCAGAGAGTAAAAATCCCAGTCGTCCAAATCGCCATACTGCATATCATCAATATGATAATCTTCAAAGCGATGGGATGTAGAAAATATCTCACGGGGCAGAGACATTAATAAATACATATCATTAATCATAATTCATCATCCAGATAAATAATATAATCGCGTTTTACTCCGGGAGAAAAATTAAGATAAACTCAAATAATAAAACTTGAGCAATGCAACGAAAACAGCAGGTTAATGATAAAAATTTTTCTCAGAGAGAATAACAGTCTTGCATGTTCGAAAAGAGGGTGGTATCAAATATAACTATGATAATTTATCATTTGATTGAGTAATAAAATGAGTTCTACGCTATTTCCCCTTACGCTACGCCGTCTTACCGCTGACGATAACGCTGCTATCGCCCACGTCATCCGCCAGGTTTCCGCTGAATACGGCCTGACCGCTGATAAAGGTTATACGGTTGCCGATCCTAATCTGGATGAATTGTTCCAGGTTTACAGTCAGCCAGGCGCGGCCTATTGGGTCGTCGAGCAGAACGGTCAGGTGGTGGGCGGCGGTGGCGTGGCGCCGTTAGGCTGTAGCGAACCGGATATCTGCGAACTGCAAAAAATGTACTTTTTGCCGACGGTGCGCGGCCAGGGGCTGGCGAAGAAACTGGCGCTGATGGCGCTGGAGCACGCGCGTGAGCAGGGGTTTAAACGCTGCTACCTGGAAACCACCGCATCCTTACGCGAAGCGATTGGCCTGTATGAACATCTGGGATTTGAGCATATCAGCGAACCGCTGGGCTGCACCGGGCATGTTGACTGCGAAGTCCGCATGCTGAAAACGCTGTAAGTCACCCACAGGCCGGATAAGGCGACGCCATATCCGGCAATTTATGCAAACATTCCGCTTCTGAGTTAGTGGCGTACGCCGTCATCGTCTTCGTCGACGTAATCTTCATCGTCGCCGTCTTCACCCTCTTCGCCGTTCGGATCTTCGAAGTACGTACCCCAGCCGTCATATTCCACGTCAAATTTCTCAGCCAGGTTCATCAGTTGTTCAACCTGAGCATCAATCAGATCGGCATTCAGCGCACATTCGCTGAGGATATCGCAGCAAATCACCGTATCGCCTTCTTCCACTTCCAGCTCTTCCGGCTCGGTCACTTCATAACCGAGTTTGAACGCTTCTACGGCTGCTTTTTCCAGCGTTTCGAAGTCGTCAGCGGAAAAGTGGTGCTCGATAGTGTACAGCGCATCTGGATCGCTGCCATCTTCAAGTAATTCGTCAATAATCAGCCGCGTCTCTTCACGCTGCTCTTCCAGTAGTTCCGGGTTTGCCATGGCTCGTTCCTCATAAATGTCCTGCCGATACTCTTATTGTCACACACCGCTGTCATTGCCTCCACCTTTCCAGGAAAGATTTGTTAAATGGGGTTGCAAATGCATAATCATCCATATAAATTGAATTTTAATTCAACAAATGGCCTTTGCCATGTGAGGGAACCATGTCTACGTTTTATCAGAAACATTTTTTGAAATTACTCGATTTCACCTCCGCTGAACTCACCGCTCTGCTGCAACTCGCCGCCAAACTGAAAGCCGACAAGAAAAACGGCGTAGAAGTCGCCAGACTGACCGGCAAAAACATCGCGCTCATCTTCGAAAAAGACTCGACCCGCACCCGATGCTCTTTCGAAGTTGCCGCATACGATCAGGGCGCTCGCGTAACGTACCTTGGGCCAAGCGGCAGCCAGATTGGGCATAAAGAGTCAATTAAAGACACCGCTCGCGTACTGGGACGCATGTATGACGGTATTCAGTACCGCGGCCACGGCCAGGAAGTGGTCGAAACGCTGGCGGAATATGCAGGCGTTCCCGTGTGGAACGGGTTGACCAACGAGTTTCACCCCACGCAGCTGCTGGCGGATTTGCTGACCATGCAGGAACATCTGCCGGGCAAAGCCTTCAATGAGATGACCCTGGTTTACGCTGGCGATGCGCGTAACAACATGGGAAATTCCATGCTGGAAGCCGCCGCGCTGACAGGGCTGGATTTACGTCTGGTGGCTCCGCAGGCCTGCTGGCCGGAAGCAAGCCTGGTCGCAGAGTGCAAAGCGCTGGCGCAAAAGAACGGCGGCGATATTACGCTGACTGAAGATATCGCAGCGGGCGTGAAAGGCGCGGACTTTATCTATACCGACGTATGGGTGTCGATGGGTGAAGCAAAAGAGAAATGGGCGGAGCGTATCGCACTGCTGCGTCAGTATCAGGTAAACAGCGCGATGATGGCGCAGACCGGTAATCCTCAGGTGAAGTTTCTGCACTGCCTGCCCGCATTCCACGATGATCAGACCACGCTTGGCAAGAAAATGGCCGAAGAGTTCGGTTTGCACGGCGGGATGGAAGTGACCGATGCGGTGTTTGAATCTCCGGCCAGCATCGTGTTTGACCAGGCGGAAAACCGGATGCACACCATCAAAGCGGTGATGGTGGCAACGCTGGCGAAATAACGATTACGTCTTATCCGGCCTACAGATCGTGCTCCCGTAGGCCGGGTAAGACGTTTTGCGTCGCCACCCGGCAATACAACTTACTCGACCAGCAGCTTAACGACCGCTTTGCGTACCTGAGCTGGCGCCCCTACGGCGCACAGCGGCTTATGGACTTCCCCCGGGTAAAAGACCACAAAATCGCCTTCATTAAGGATCACCGTTTTCTCCTCTGCCCCTTCAGGCAAAAACGCGATGTCTTTATCCACCAGCCAGTCAGTTTCCGGCGCGCCCGCAGGCTGGGTGCTGAAGGTCATTCCTTCCTGCCCCTTTAATACGATCTGAATATCGAGATAGCGCGCGTGATACTCCGCACGACGCTTTTCAAACGGCTCGGTCATGTCTTCCGAAACCAGATAAAACAGGCGATTGCCGTCGATATCATGCTTGCCCTTTGCCGTTTCATCCGTCACATGCGCTTTAATATGTTCAATGGCCTGACGCAGCACGTCCGGCAGCCAGGGTTGCAGATTGTGGATATTGCCAACGATCATCACAGACTCCTTAAATAAAACAACGTTTCATTTTTATGGTTATACGAAAAAAACCGCTGCCATACCACTTCTATTTCACGATGTTTTGCGTCAGCGCATGTTTATCGCTGAAGATGTTGTCCGACTGTTAATCGTCATCGAAGATTATGCATATCCTTTGCATAACTTTCCCCCTCCACGTTACAGTAAAAATCTTAACATGCTGTTATAAAAGGGTTTATCAGAAAAACACCTTGTTGATCACACTTCCTTTTCCCTGCATAACCTGCATTTATCACCATAGTTATTTTATGATTTACGTTAAGGTAAAAATAATAAAATAACCCTCCCGCATACCTATGCACAGACAAAAATAAAATATCATAAAATCAACAAGATAGAATCAAATAATAAATTTAGATCATCTACAAATAATTAACAAAAAAGAATAACAAGACATTTTATTGCGTAGTAATTCAGTTATTACTCTCTTTATTTTTCAATTTCTCTGACCTTGCTCATATATTAAATAAGAAAAATTAAATATCCCTTCTGATGTGAAACACATCACATTATCAGACCGAATTAGAATCAATGATGATTTCCGAAAATTAGCTGAACAGTAATGACTGCAAACAATTTAATTATTTGCAGCCACCACTTCTTTATTCCTGAAAATTGAGTAAAAGGTATCGTGATGGAAAAACATTATGTCGGTTCTGAAATCGGTCAATTACGTAGTGTGATGTTACACCGCCCTAATCTCAGTCTGAAAAGACTGACGCCGTCAAATTGCCAGGAGCTGCTTTTTGATGACGTTCTGTCGGTGGAACGCGCAGGCGAAGAGCACGATATTTTCGCTAATACGTTACGCCAACAAGGCATAGAGGTGTTGCTGCTAACCGACCTGCTGACGCAAACACTGGATGTTATCGAAGCCAAGACCTGGCTGCTGGAAACACAAATCTCCGACTATCGCCTGGGCCCGACGTTCGCGGCGGATATTCGCGCCTGGCTGGCGGATATGCCGCACCGGGAATTAGCGCGCCATTTAAGCGGTGGGCTGACATATGGCGAAATCCCCGCCTCGATTAAAAATATGGTGGTTGATACACACGATATTAATGACTTTATTATGAAGCCATTACCCAATCACTTATTTACCCGCGATACCTCATGCTGGATATATAACGGCGTGTCGATCAACCCAATGGCAAAAACAGCGCGCCAGCGTGAAACCAATAATCTGCGGGCAATTTATCGCTGGCATCCACAATTTGCAGATGGCGAATTTATTAAATATTTCGGCGACGAAAACATTAATTACGACCATGCCACGTTAGAAGGCGGGGACGTGCTGGTTATTGGTCGCGGCGCCGTGCTGATTGGCATGTCTGAACGTACCACCCCGCAGGGGATCGAGTTCCTCGCCCAGTCGCTGTTTAAACATCGCCAGGCCGAGCGCGTCATCGCCGTTGAGTTGCCAAAACACCGTTCCTGCATGCACCTCGATACCGTCATGACCCATATCGACATCGACACCTTCTCCGTCTACCCGGAAGTGGTTCGCCCGGACGTCCAGTGCTGGACCTTAACACCGGACGGGCGCGGCGGGCTGAAGCGTACCCAGGAAAGCACGCTGGTACACGCCATCGAAAAAGCCCTCGGCATTGATCAGGTGCGTTTGATCACCACTGGCGGCGATGCCTTCGAAGCCGAACGTGAGCAGTGGAATGACGCCAATAACGTTCTCACCCTGCGCCCCGGTGTGGTGGTCGGCTACGAGCGCAACATCTGGACCAACGAAAAATACGACAAAGCGGGCATCACCGTTCTGCCCATTCCTGGCGATGAACTGGGACGCGGACGCGGCGGCGCGCGCTGCATGAGCTGCCCGCTGGAACGCGACGGCATTTAAGGAAGCGATTATGGACAACAAACCCACTCTGGTTGTCGCACTGGGCGGCAATGCGCTGCTCAAACGCGGCGAACCGCTGGAAGCGGATATCCAGCGCAAAAACATCGATCTGGCGGCAAAAACCATCGCCCAACTGACGCAACAGTGGCGCGTGGTGCTGGTACACGGCAACGGCCCGCAGGTTGGCCTGCTGGCGTTGCAGAACAGCGCCTATGACCGCGTCACCCCCTACCCGCTCGATATTCTGGGCGCGGAAAGCCAGGGGATGATCGGCTACATGCTGCAACAGTCGCTGAAAAACCAGCTTCCGCAGCGTGAAATCAGCGTCCTGCTCACTCAGGTGGAAGTGGACGCCGACGATCCGGCATTCCGCAACCCAACCAAATATATCGGCCCGGTTTATGACGGCGACCAGGCCAACGCGCTACAGGCGGAAAAAGGCTGGATTTTCAAAGCCGACGGAAAAGCGTTTCGCCGCGTAGTGCCTTCGCCACAGCCCAAACGCATCGTTGAGAGCGACGCGATCCGCGCCCTGATCGCCCGCGACCATCTCGTGATCTGCAACGGCGGCGGCGGCGTGCCGGTAGTGGAAAAAGCCGATGGTTTTCATGGCATTGAAGCGGTGATCGACAAAGACCTCTCTGCCGCTCTGCTCGCCAGTCAAATCCACGCGGACGCGCTGCTGATCCTGACCGATGCCGACGCGGTGTACCTCGACTGGGGCAAGCCAACCCAACGCCCGCTGGCTCAGGTAACGCCGGAACTGCTCAGCGAAATGCAGTTCGATGCCGGTTCGATGGGGCCGAAAGTCACCGCCTGCGCCGAGTTTGTCAGCCACTGCCAGGGGATTGCCGGTATCGGTTCACTGGCCGACGGCCCGGCCATTCTCAGCGGTGACAAAGGCACTCTGATTCGACCCGAAACCGTCGATTACGACGCATAAGTCGATTTCTGCCGGATGGCGGCGGTGCCTTATCCGGCCTACAGCACGCGCATAACCGTAGGCCTGATAAGCGCAGCGCCATCAGGTAATTCATTTTAACAAGGACACTGTAATGGCTACTTCACTGAAAAATCGCAACTTTCTTAAACTGCTCGACTTCACTCCGACGGAGATCCAGTACCTGATCGATCTGGCCATCGAGCTGAAAGCGGCAAAAAAAGCCGGGCGCGAGAAGCAAACGCTGGTCGGTAAAAACATCGCGCTAATTTTCGAAAAAACCTCCACCCGCACCCGCTGCGCGTTTGAGGTCGGCGCATTCGATCAGGGCGCACAGGTGACCTATCTCGGGCCAAGCGGCTCGCAGATTGGGCATAAAGAATCCATGAAAGATACCGCCCGCGTGCTGGGCCGGATGTATGACGGCATTGAGTATCGCGGTTTTGGTCAGCAGATCGTTGAAGAACTGGGGCAGTACGCGGGCGTACCGGTGTGGAACGGCCTGACCGATGAATTTCACCCTACGCAGATCCTCGCCGACCTGATGACCATGCTGGAACATGCGCCGGGCAAAACGCTGCCTGAACTCAGCTTCGCTTACCTCGGCGACGCCCGCAATAACATGGGCAATTCGCTGATGGTCGGCGCGGCAAAAATGGGGATGGACATCCGCCTGGTCGCGCCGAAATCCTTCTGGCCGGACGACGCACTGGTGGCGCAGTGCCGCGACATCGCCAGCGTCACCGGCGCGCGCATTACGCTAACCGAGGACGTGGAGGAAGGCGTTTATGACGTAGATTTCCTCTATACCGATGTCTGGGTGTCGATGGGCGAACCAAAAGAGGCGTGGGCGGAGCGCGTCAGCCTGATGAAGCCCTACCAGATCAACCAGCAGGTCATCAACGCCACCGGCAACCCCAACGTGAAGTTTATGCACTGCCTGCCCGCCTTCCACAACGAGCACACCAAAGTGGGCCGTGAAATCGAGGCCGCCTATGGCCTGAAAGGACTGGAGGTGACGGAAGAGGTGTTCGAGTCAGCCCACTCCATCGTGTTTGACGAAGCGGAAAACCGTATGCACACCATTAAAGCGGTCATGGTGGCGACGCTCGGCGACTAACCCCTCCGGGCATGTGCCGCCTGACGACGCATGCCCGTGTTATCTGGAGAGAACACCATGGGCAAATTTAAATTTCCCAGCGCGTATACCATCCTGTTTATTCTTATCGCACTGGTCGCTGTGATGACCTGGATTGTCCCGGCGGGCAAATACCAGATGGCGATGAACCCCACGTTGGGTAAAGAGGTTCCGGTCGCGGGCACCTATGCTCCTGCCGAGTCGCATCCGCAAGGGATTACCGCCGTACTGTTAGCCCCCATTGACGGCCTCTACAACCACGAAACCTATACCGCAGGCGCAATCGATGTGGCGTTGTTTGTACTAATCATCGGCGGCTTTCTCGGCGTAGTGAACAAAACCGGTGCAATCGATGCGGGTATTGAACGCGTCACGGTACGGCTCAACGGCAAAGAGGAGTGGATGATCCCCATACTGATGGGACTCTTTGCCGCAGGCGGGACGATTTACGGGATGGCGGAAGAGTCACTCCCCTTCTACACGCTGTTGGTCCCGGTGATGATGGCCGCTCGATTCGATCCGCTGGTCGCGGCCGCCACCGTGCTGCTCGGCGCAGGTATTGGCACACTCGGTTCGACCATCAACCCTTTTGCCACGGTGATTGCCGCCAACGCCGCCGGAATCCCGTTCACTCAGGGTATGCTGTTACGCATCATTCTGCTGGTCGTTGGTTATGTTATTTGCGTGGTCTGGGTGATGCGCTATGCCCGCAAAGTGCGCAGCAACCCGGAGTTATCTATCGTGGCAGATAAGATGGAGGAGAACCGCGCTCACTTTCTTGGCAACCGTTCCAGCACGCTGCTGGAGTTCACCGCAACCCGCAAATGGATCTTGCTGATTTTCGCCGCCGCCTTTGCCGTGATGATTTACGGCGTCGCGGTTCTCGGCTGGTGGATGGCGGAAATTTCCGGCGTTTTCCTGGCGTCCGCGATTATCGTCGGCGTTATCGCCCGGATGAGCGAAGAGGCGTTCACCAGTACGTTTATCGACGGCGCGCGGGATCTGCTTGGCGTAGCGCTGATTATCGGTATTGCACGCGGCATTGTGGTGGTGATGGATAATGGCATGATTACGCATACCATTTTGCACAGCGCGGAAAATCTGGTATCTGGCTTGTCCACCACCATTTTTATCAATGTCACTTACTGGCTGGAAGTATTGCTCTCATTCCTGGTGCCCTCTTCCTCTGGTCTGGCGGTGTTGACCATGCCGATCATGGCGCCGTTAGCGGACTTCGCCCATGTGCAACGGGATCTGGTGGTGACGGCGTATCAATCGGCGTCCGGGATTGTGAACCTGATTACGCCGACGTCGGCGGTCGTAATGGGAGGTCTGGCGATTGCGCGTGTGCCGTATGTGCGGTATCTGAAGTGGGTCGCGCCGCTGCTGCTGATCCTGACGCTACTGAATATGGCTGTTTTGAGCGTTGGCGCAATGCTGTAACTCCCGCCGGATGGCGCTTCGCTTATCCGGCCTACAAGTTACGCATTTCGTAGGCCGGATAAGGCGCTTTAGCGCCGCCATCCGGCACAGGCCAACAGGTTGCGTATTCCGTAGGCCGGATAAGGCGCTTTAGCGCCGCCATCCGGCAAACGAACGCAGCCAATACGCTTTCTTTTTTGACTGGCTTCTCACTTTCCTGCAAAACCGACCGGTTGATTCGTTATCAATGTGACAAACAGGATGAATTTCGCTAGTCCATTGATATCAATGACAAAGCAAGGTGCATATATGAAGGAATACAATGATTGCTCCGCCAAAGAACAGCAGCAACTGGCGGTATGTCAGCGCCTGATTACAGAAAAAAGTTACTTATCCCAGGAGGAAATACGTCGCGATCTGCAAAACCACGGCTTCGAAGGCATCAGCCAGTCGACCGTTTCACGTCTGTTGAAACTGCTCGGCGTCATAAAAATAAGAAATACAAAGGGACAAAAAATTTATTCCGTAAATCCGCAATTGCGCCCCGCTCCTGACGCTGCGCGATCGATATCCGAGATGGTGGTCAGCGTGGAACACAATAGCGAATTTATCCTTATCCACACGGTGGCCGGTTATGGCCGCGCCGTTGCCAGAATCCTGGATTATCACGCCCTGCCGGAAATTTTAGGTGTGATCGCGGGCAGCAGTATCGTCTGGGTCGCGCCACGGGTTGTACAGCGCACCGGGCTTGTTCACAAGCAAATTAATTATTTATTAAAAATGAATTCTTATTCATGAGAACCGTTTGCGATGAATAAAATGTGCATTAATCGCTTGATCCCATAACATAGCTGAGTATAATCGCGGACAATTTGCCGGGAGGAAGTATGGTTCAGTGTGTACGACATTCTGTCTTACCGCGTCTGAAAACAGACGCTGGACTGCCGTTTTTCTTCCCGTTGCTCACCTATTCCAGGCCCCTCATTGAGGGGCTTTTTTTTTGCCCAGGCGTCAGGAGATAAACATGGCTAACCCGCTATACCAAAAACACATCATTTCCATA
Source organism: Citrobacter koseri ATCC BAA-895 (assembly GCF_000018045.1). NCBI lineage: Bacteria > Pseudomonadati > Pseudomonadota > Gammaproteobacteria > Enterobacterales > Enterobacteriaceae > Citrobacter > Citrobacter koseri. The sequence continues at coordinate 3,314,626 of NC_009792.1, forward strand.
AACGACCTCAGCCGCGATGACCTCAATCTGGTCCTGGCGACGGCGGCGAAATTAAAAGCCAATCCACAGCCGGAGCTGCTGAAGCATAAAGTGATCGCCAGCTGCTTCTTCGAGGCATCCACACGCACCCGCCTGTCGTTTGAAACCTCGATGCACCGCCTCGGCGCCAGCGTGGTGGGCTTCTCCGACAGCGCTAACACGTCGCTGGGCAAAAAAGGCGAGACGCTGGCGGATACCATCTCCGTTATCAGCACTTATGTGGACGCGATTGTGATGCGTCACCCACAGGAAGGCGCAGCGCGTCTGGCGACCGAGTTCTCCGGCAACGTGCCGGTACTGAACGCCGGCGACGGCGCAAACCAGCATCCGACCCAGACGCTGCTGGATCTGTTTACCATTCAGGAAACCCAGGGCCGCCTGGACAATCTGAATATCGCTATGGTCGGCGACCTGAAATATGGCCGAACCGTACACTCACTGACGCAGGCGCTGGCGAAGTTTGACGGCAACCGCTTCTACTTTATCGCGCCGGACGCGCTGGCGATGCCGCAATACATTCTGGATATGCTGGATGAGAAAGGCATTGCCTGGAGTCTGCACAGCGCCATCGAAGAGGTGATGGCGGAAGTGGATATTCTGTATATGACCCGCGTGCAGAAAGAGCGTCTGGACCCGTCCGAATACGCCAACGTCAAAGCGCAGTTTGTCCTGCGCGCCAGCGACCTGAACGGCGCGCGTGAAAACATGAAGGTTCTGCATCCGCTGCCGCGTATTGATGAGATCACCACCGACGTAGATAAAACGCCGCACGCCTGGTACTTCCAGCAGGCAGGAAACGGTATTTTCGCTCGCCAGGCGTTACTGGCACTGGTTCTGAATAGCGATCTGGCACTGTAAGGGGAAAAGAGATGACACACGACAATAAACTACAGGTTGAAGCGATCAAACGTGGCACCGTAATCGACCACATTCCCGCGCAGGTTGGCTTTAAGTTACTGACGCTGTTCAAACTGACCGAGACCGATCAGCGCATCACCATCGGCCTTAACCTGCCGTCCGGCGAGATGGGGCGTAAAGACCTGATTAAAATCGAGAACACCTTCCTGACCGAAGAACAGGTTAACCAGCTCTCCCTGTACGCGCCGCAGGCAACGGTAAACCGCATCGATAACTATGATGTGGTGGGCAAATCGCGCCCAAGCCTGCCGGATCGCATCGACAACGTGCTGGTCTGCCCGAACAGCAACTGCATCAGTCATGCTGAGCCGGTTTCATCCAGTTTTGCAGTGAAAAAACGCACAGATGACATTGCGCTCAAATGTAAATACTGCGAAAAAGAGTTTTCGCATTATGTGGTGCTGGCCAACTAATTGAGGTTGGTAATGGGTATCCGGCTCCCTATAATGGCCTGTACCTAATTTACCGCTGTAATTCAGGAGAAATCATGAGCAAAACTATCGCGACGGAAAATGCACCCGCAGCTATCGGCCCATACGTTCAGGGCGTTGACCTGGGCAGCATGATCATCACTTCCGGTCAGATCCCGGTTGATCCAAAAACCGGCAGCGTACCGGATGACGTGTCCGCTCAGGCGCGCCAGTCGCTGGAAAACGTAAAAGCTATCGTCGAAGCCGCAGGCCTGAAAGTGGGCGACATCGTGAAAACAACCGTGTTCGTTAAAGACCTGAACGACTTCGCGACCGTGAATGCGACCTATGAAGCGTTCTTCACCGAGCATAATGCGACCTTCCCGGCACGTTCATGCGTTGAAGTTGCGCGTCTGCCGAAAGACGTAAAAATCGAGATCGAAGCGATCGCTGTTCGCCGCTAAGTCTCCTTAAAAATATGTCTGCGCCGGATGGCGGCTCCGCCTTATCCGGCCTACGGCAGTGCCATTTGTAGGCCCGGTAAGCGCCAGCGCCACCGGGCATTTATCACATCACCCCAAACAGTTTCGGCAGGAACAGCGAGATCGCCGGAATATAGGTCACTAACATCAACACCAGGAAGAGTACCGCGTAGAACGGCAGCATCGCCTTCACCACCTGCTCTATTTTCTGCTTACTCACCGCACTGGCAACAAACAGCACCGATCCCACCGGCGGCGTAATCAGGCCGATCCCAAGATTCACCAGCATGATCATGCCGAAATGCACCGGATCAATACCCAATGCCGTAGTGACCGGCAGCAGAACAGGCGTCAGGATCAGGATCAGCGGCGCCATGTCCATCAGTGTCCCGATCAGCAGCAGCATAATGTTAATGCACATCAGGATGACGTATTTGTTATCTGAAATACTGGTGAACGCCTCGGTAATGCGCATCGGCAGCTGCATGTAGGTCATGATGGCGCCGAATGCGGCGGCGAACCCGATCAGGATCATCACAATGGTGACCGTTTTTACCGTGCGGTACATCAGCTTCGGCAGTTCAGACCATTTGTAGTCGCGGTAGATAAACATAGTGACGAAGAAGGCCCACAGACAGGCGATCGCCGCCGATTCCGTCGCGGTGAAGATGCCAGAGAGGATCCCGCCCATGATGATGACAACCGTCATCAGCCCCCACAGCGTATCGACAAAAATCTTCAACGCCTGGCGAAACGGCACCCGCTCGCCTTTCGGATAACCGCGCTTATGGGCAAAACCGACGCACATCACCATCAGGGTAAAACTTAACAGCAGCCCCGGCAGAATGCCGGCGATAAACAGCGCGGCAATCGACACCGTACCGCCCGTCGCCAGCGAATAAATCACCGAGTTGTGGCTGGGCGGCGTCAGGATCGCCTGTACGGAGCCGCTGGCGGTGACCGCCGCCGCGAAGTCACGCGGATAGCCTTTTTTATCCATCTCCGGGATCATCACCGAGCCGATAGACGCCGTATCCGCGACGGACGAGCCGGAAATCGCGCCAAAAAAGGTAGACGCCACAATGTTCACCAGCGACAGCCCGCCGCGTATAAAGCCGACAAAGATGTAGGCGAAGTTCACCAGGCGACGCGCAATACCGCCCTCCGCCATAATCGCCCCCGCCAGAATAAAAAATGGGATCGCCAGCAGCGAAAATTTGTTCACGCCGCTGGTGAGCTGGATCATGACCGCTTCCAGGGGAATGTCGATATACCAGGCGCCAACGATCGCGCTAATGCCCACCGCGTATGCTACCGGCACCCCAATCGCCAGCATAATGCCGAGCGTAAAGACGAGAATAAATGCATCCATCTGCTTTCCTTTATGAAATGGGGTCGCGCATTAATGGGTTGAGCCCAGCATGACGACAGGACGTTGATACTGCGAACCACGGAAAATTTTCTCGATAATGAAAAGCAGCGTGATGGCAGAGCCGACAGGCAACGGCAGGTAGTTCTCTCCCGCTGATAACAGAGGAAATTCCGCCACCGGCTGTTCCCACAGGTCGTAGCACAGCAGGGAGCCGTACCAGAGGATAAACAGGCTGACGGCCATCAGCATCAGATCCGCCACAATGAAACAGATTCGCTGCGCGCCCTCGCTCAGGCGGTCGGTCACCATGCTGACAGCGATATGGGAACCCGCGCGATAGCTCACCGCTGCGCCAACAAAGGTGAATGTCACCATGCAAAGAATGGCGACCGGTTCCGGCCATGACAGCGCGCTGTTCATCACATAGCGCGCAAATATCCCAACGGGAATAACGGCCACCATAATCAACAGCGCCAATCCGGCAACCCACATTGAGATTCGGTAAAACAAATCCATTACCGACGAATAAAATTCACCCATGGTCGTCCCCTTGAATTAATCTTTAGGTTCAGGCGGATAAAGTCCTTACCCCGCCAGAGGTATTACTTCATATCCTGAATCCGTTTAATCAAATCCTGGCGATCTTTATAGGGTTCGCTGGCAGTTTAAAAAATGCCATGAATAGCGCTAACTGACAGGATAAAAGAGTGCCGGGCTTAACTTACAGTTATATATGACCTTTTACAGCGTAGCCTGCGCAGGCCAACGCATGTAAGAAAGTATTACGATAATTATGTTCATAAAATATGACTGAATGGAAATATTTTTAGCACGCTGTTTCATTTTTGCAATGAAGGTCTTTTTCCTGATAAAAAGATGTCTGAAAGAGGAGTAAAATTGTGATCCGTCACACTCTTTAGTATTTCAAAAAAAATAAAACAGGAACTTTCGTGAGGATATATTTACGGAGTATAGAAAAGCGTAATGGCTGCCGCAGCAGCCATTATTCTGGATTATTGCCAGCCGTAACGACGGCTATAAAAACCTTTCACTAATTGTGTCAATGTCATATAACCCGCGAGAATAGCGATCAGCCACGGGAAGTAGCTCAGCGGCAGCGCCTGTAATTGCAGATAGCCCGCCAACGGCGAGAACGGCAGCGCGATACCCACCACCATCACCACCAGCGTCATCAGCATCAGCGGCCATGCGGCGCGGCTCTGAATAAACGGTACGCGGCGCGTGCGAATCATATGCACAATCAATGTTTGCGATAACAGCCCGACGACAAACCAACCCGACTGGAACAGGGTTTGCGCTTCCGGCACATTCGCATGGAATACCCACCACATCAGGCAGAAGGTCAGGATGTCGAAAATCGAACTGATTGGCCCGAAGAAGATCATAAAACGCCCCAGATCGGCGGGATTCCAGCGTTGCGGCTTCTGGATCTGCTCGTCATCCACGTTATCAAACGGGATAGCCACCTGGGATACATCGTACAGCAGGTTCTGAATCAGTAAGTGCAGCGGCAGCATTGGCAGGAAGGGCAAGAATGCGCTCGCCACCAGCACGCTAAAGACGTTACCAAAGTTAGAACTCGCGGTCATTTTGATGTATTTCAGCATGTTGGAGAACGTGCGACGCCCTTCGATAACGCCCTCTTCCAGCACCATCAGGCTCTTTTCCAACAGGATGATATCCGCAGCTTCGCGGGCAATATCCACGGCGCCATCAACGGAAATGCCGATATCCGCCGCACGCAATGCCGGAGCATCATTGATGCCATCGCCCATAAAGCCAACCACATGCCCTTCGCGTTTCAGCAGCGTGACGATGCGCTCTTTGTGCATCGGCGTCAGGCGGGCAAACAGCGTGGTGCGCGCGGCAAGTTCCGCCAGTTCATCATCGTTCAGCCCTTCGATATCACTGCCAGTCACCACATCGCCCGCATCAAGCCCGACTTCATGGCATACTTTCGCCGCCACCAGTTCGCTGTCGCCAGTGAGGATCTTCACGGTGATTCCGCTCTCTTTCAGCGCCTTCAGCGCCGGAGCGGTCGTCTCTTTCGGCGGATCGAGAAACGCAATGTAGCCTTCGAGGATCAGGTCAGACTCATCAATGCGTTGATAATCCCCTTCCCGCGCAGGCAGATACTTCGTGGCAACGGCTACCACGCGCAGCCCCTGGCGGTTCAGCGTATCCGTTACGCGCTTCACCCGGCGCAGCATGTTGTCATCCATCGGCACAATATCGCCATTGTGGCGCACCTGGGTGCAGACGCTGAGGATCTCCTGCAACGCGCCTTTGCACACCAGCTGATGCACATCGGCTTCTTCCGCCACCACTACGGACATCCGGCGACGCTCAAAATCAAACGGGATCTCATCAATTTTCTGCCAGCGCCCGGAGAGCTGACGCGCAGACTCTTCATCCACGCCTTCCAGCACTGCGGTATCCAGCAGATTTTTCAACCCGGTCTGGTAGTGGCTGTTCAGCCAGGCGGAATGCAGCACGCGTTCGCTGGGCTTGCCGGAGACATCCGTATGGTTCTCCAGCACAATTTTATCCTGAGTCAGCGTGCCGGTTTTGTCGGTGCAGAGAATATCCATCGCGCCGAAGTTCTGAATGGCGTCCAGGTGCTTAACAATGACTTTTTGCTTCGACAGTTTCACCGCCCCGCGCGCCAGCGTGGAGGTGACAATCATCGGCAGCATTTCCGGCGTCAGGCCTACCGCGACCGAGAGCGCAAACAGCGCCGCTTCCCACCAGTCGCCTTTGGTATAGCCGTTAATGATCAACACGATAGGCGCCATGACCAGCATAAAGCGGATCAACAGCATACTGACGCGGCTGATGCCTTTCTGAAACGCGTTTTGCTCGCTTTCCTGCTCGCTCACGCGGCCAGCCAGTTGACCAAACCAGGTCTCGCCGCCCGTTGCAATGACAATCGCCTGCGCCGTTCCGCTCACCACGTTGGTGCCCATAAAGCACAGCGTGTCGCATTCCAGCGGATTGCTTTGCTTAGGGTCGCGGGTCGTCGCCACTTTTTCTACCGGCAGAGATTCGCCCGTGAGCGAAGCCTGCGCGACAAACAGATCGCGCGCCTGAATAACGCGTAAATCCGCCGGGATCATATCGCCCGCCGCCAGCTTGATAATATCGCCCGGCACCAGTTGGTCGATGGGCAGCTCAACCCAGCTGTTCTCGCCTTTTTCATTGATAACGCGCAGCACCGTAGCGGTATTGCTGACCATCGCCTTCAACGCATCAGCCGCTTTGGTCGAGCGTGCTTCCTGCACAAAATTCAGCAGCGTCGAAATCCCGACCATCAGCGCAATAACGCCTGCGGCAAACAGATCTTCCGTGGCATAGGAGATGACGCCGAGAATGGTCAGCAAGATATTGAAAGGGTTGCGATAGCAGACCCACAGGTGTCTCCACCACGGAGTCGGCTTCTGTGTGGGTAGCTGATTTTCACCGTATTTCTCGCGCGCATCCTCCACCTCTGCGACATTCAGCCCCTCAGGATGCGCATCGAATGCGCGCCAGAGCGCCGCCTCTTCCATCACCGCCATTTTCAGGCAGCGATCGCTCAATGACGGGGGAATCGGAGTATTCGCAACGCTCTGCGCACTGGGCAAGGGGTCGCGATGCACCAGACGATGAGGTAAATGACGGTTAAGGCGAGCAAACAGCTCGCGGGTGATATTTTTCAGCATAAGCAGTCCCTCCGCGCCGAAAAAGCGGCGCAGAAACATCTCTCAGGCGCGGCAAAGCCTTACCTGACGATAATTTAAAGCGATAACAGGGACGTCGGGAACGTCACTGCCTTACGTATCCGGTAAGACAGTGAAAAACAGGCTTACCGGAAAGGGCTATTTCTCCATCGCGGGAGAGGGGTGGGTTCGGGATCCATGCAGCCTCCGGTAAGTGAATGATTGGCGCCGCGCATTATACGCAGAAAACCATAAGGTTTGTGGCAATTATGGCGGTATGATACCGCCGTGTAATTAAACCAAACGTATACACAAAAACATTTAGCTTGAAGGATGAAGCGTATAAACCAGACTTTACCCATTGCCCCTGGCTTGAGTAAAGTTACTCTTTTTGACACAACTTGATGCGCACCACGGGAAAACAGGATGCAGAATCGGCTGACCATTAAAGACATTGCCCGCTTAAGCGGCGTAGGGAAATCCACCGTTTCCCGCGTGCTCAACAACGAAAGCGGGGTAAGTGAACGGACTCGTGAACGTGTGGAAGCCGTAATGAATCAACATGGTTTTTCCCCTTCCCGTTCCGCACGCGCCATGCGCGGGCAAAGTGATAAAGTGGTCGCCATTATTGTTACCCGTCTGGATTCCCTGTCAGAAAACCTCGCCGTCCAGACCATGCTGCCCGCGTTTTACGAGCAGGGTTACGATCCCATCATGATGGAGAGTCAGTTCTCGCCAGAACTGGTAGAAGAACACCTGGGGATGCTCAGACGGCGTAATATTGACGGCGTGGTGCTGTTCGGTTTTACCGGTATTTGCGAGGAGATGCTTGCGCCCTGGCAGGCCTCGCTGGTGCTGCTGGCAAGGGACGCCAGTGGTTTTGCGTCGGTGTGCTATGACGACGAAGGCGCTATCCATACCTTAATGCAGCGTCTGTATGACCAGGGACATCGGGCGATCAGCTTTCTCGGCGTGCCTCACAGCGACGTCACGACCGGTAAGCGCCGTCACGAAGCCTATCTGAGTTTCTGCAAAAAAAATAAACTGCACCCTGTCGCCGCTCTGCCTGGCCTGGCGATGAAACAAGGCTATGAGCACGCTGCGGATGTCATTACGCCAGACACCAGCGCGCTGGTCTGCGCGACCGATACGCTAGCGCTGGGCGCCAGTAAATATTTGCAGGAACAGCGTATCGATTCTCTGCAACTGGCGAGCGTCGGGAACACGCCGCTGATGAAATTTCTCCACCCGGAGATTATCACGGTTGATCCCGGTTACGCTGAAGCCGGGAAACAAGCGGCCTTACAGCTGATCGAGCAAATCAACGGCCGCAGCGATCCCCGCCAGATCGTCATTCCGTCTACCCTCTCCTGATTCTTTTCTGAACGGTAATTTGTGATCTTCGCTGCGTTTCGGGAACGTTCCCATTTTTTAATATTCACCGAAGATATACTCTTGCGCCAACAACGTAAGAGCTGCCGGATGGCGACGCTAAAGCGTCTTATCATCCGGCTTACAGGGACACATTTCATCTGCCACGGGGCTTTATGATGAGCAAAGTAAAACAAGCTGATATAGACCAGCTGATTGAACTGGTCGGCGGGCGAGACAATATCGCCACGGTGAGCCACTGCATTACTCGCCTGCGCTTTGTGCTGAACCAGCCAGCAAATGCCAGACCGAAAGAAATTGAACAATTACCGATGGTTAAAGGCTGCTTCACCAACGCCGGGCAGTTCCAGGTGGTGATTGGCACTGACGTTGGCGACTACTACAACGCGCTGCTGGCGACCACCGGTCAGGCGCACGCCGACAAAGAGCAGGCTAAAAAAGCCGCGCGGCAGAATATGAAATGGCACGAGCAGTTGATCTCCCACTTCGCTGAGATCTTCTTCCCGCTGCTGCCTGCGCTGATCAGCGGCGGTCTGATCTTAGGTTTTCGCAACGTGATCGGCGATCTGCCGATGAGCAACGGCCAGACGCTGGCGCAGATGCATCCCGCGCTGAAAACGATCTACGACTTCCTGTGGCTGATCGGCGAAGCGATCTTCTTCTACCTGCCGGTCGGGATCTGCTGGTCTGCGGTGAAGAAAATGGGCGGCACGCCGATCCTCGGTATCGTACTCGGCGTAACGCTGGTGTCGCCGCAGTTGATGAACGCCTATCTGCTGGGCCAGCAGGCTCCTGAAGTGTGGGACTTCGGCATGTTCAGCATTGCGAAAGTCGGCTATCAGGCGCAGGTCATCCCGGCATTGCTGGCGGGTCTGGCGCTCGGCTTTATTGAAACGCGCATGAAGCGCATCGTACCGGATTACCTCTATCTGGTGGTAGTGCCGGTATGCTCGTTGATCCTCGCGGTCTTTCTCGCACACGCCTTTATCGGCCCGTTTGGCCGCATGATTGGCGATGGCGTGGCCTTTGCGGTGCGCCATCTGATGACCGGGAGTTTCGCCCCTGTCGGCGCGGCGCTGTTCGGCTTCCTGTATGCTCCGTTGGTCATTACCGGCGTACATCAGACTACGCTGGCTATCGATATGCAGATGATTCAGAGCATGGGCGGTACGCCGGTATGGCCGTTGATTGCGCTGTCGAATATCGCCCAGGCTTCCGCTGTGGTGGGCATTATTATCTCCAGCCGTAAGCACAACGAACGCGAAATTTCCGTTCCGGCCGCCATCTCCGCCTACCTCGGCGTGACCGAACCGGCGATGTACGGCATCAACCTGAAATACCGCTTCCCGATGCTGTGCGCCATGATCGGCTCTGGCCTCGCCGGGTTGTTATGCGGCCTGAACGGCGTCATGGCGAACGGGATCGGCGTCGGCGGCTTGCCGGGCATCCTTTCCATCCAGCCGAGCTACTGGCAGGTGTTTAGCATGGCGATGGCGATCGCGGTCGTCATCCCAATCGTGCTGACTTCCGTTATCTATCAGCGTAAGTACCGTCAGGGCACGTTGCAGATTGTCTGATTCTTCTTCGGGGCGCAGTTGCGCCCCATCGCATATGTAGGTTACAAGCATGAATACCCTTCCCCACTGGTGGCAAAACGGCGTTATTTACCAGATCTATCCCAAAAGTTTTCAGGACACGACCGGCAGCGGAACCGGCGATTTACGCGGCGTTACGCAGCGTCTTGATTACCTGCAAAAACTGGGGGTGGATGCTATCTGGCTGACGCCATTCTATGTTTCACCGCAGATTGATAACGGCTACGACGTCGCGAACTACACCGCCATCGACCCGGCCTACGGCACGCTGGATGATTTTGACGAACTGGCGGCGCAGGCCAAAGCGCGCGGCATCCGCATTATTCTGGATATGGTGTTTAACCACACCTCCACGCAGCATGCCTGGTTCCATAACGCGCTGAATAAAGAGAGTCCGCACCGGGAGTTTTATATCTGGCGCGACGGTACGCCGGATGCGCCGCCCAATAACTGGCGCTCCAAATTTGGCGGCAGCGCCTGGCGCTGGCATGCCCAGAGCGAACAGTATTACCTGCACCTTTTCGCCCCGGAGCAGGCTGACCTGAACTGGGAAAATCCGGCGGTACGCGCTGAGCTGAAAAAAGTGTGTGAATTCTGGGCCGATCGCGGCGTGGACGGGCTGCGCCTGGATGTCGTGAACCTCATCTCCAAGGATCAGCGTTTCCCGAACGATCTGGACGGCGATGGTCGCCGCTTTTACACCGACGGGCCGCGCGCGCATGAGTTCTTGCACGAGATGAACCGTGACGTTTTTACTCCGCGTAACCTGATGACGGTGGGCGAAATGTCATCCACCACCCTGGAAAACTGTCAGCGGTATGCCGCTCTCGATGGCAGCGAGCTGTCGATGACCTTTAACTTCCATCATCTGAAAGTCGATTATCCCGGCGGCGAGAAATGGACGCTGGCAAAGCCGGATTACGTGGCGCTAAAAGCACTGTTTCGCCACTGGCAGCAGGGGATGCATAACGTTGCCTGGAATGCCCTGTTCTGGTGTAACCACGATCAGCCGCGTATCGTGTCGCGCTTTGGCGACGAAGGCGAACTGCGGGTTCCGGCGGCGAAGATGCTGGCGATGGTGCTGCACGGTATGCAGGGTACGCCCTATATCTACCAGGGCGAAGAAATTGGCATGACAAACCCGCATTTCTCCCACATCACCGATTACCGTGACGTGGAAAGCCACAACATGTTTGCCGGGTTGCGCGCCCAGGGCCGGGAAGCCAATGATTTACTGGCTATTCTTGCCAGCAAATCCCGCGATAACAGCCGCACGCCCATGCAGTGGGATAGCAGCGCGAATGCAGGGTTTACGCAAGGCGAGCCGTGGATCAACCTCTGCGATAACTATGCGGACATCAACGTGGCGGCGGCGCTAAATGATGAAGACTCGGTGTTCTACACCTATCAAAGACTGATTGCCTTGCGCAAAACAGAGCCGGTCTTAACCTGGGGGAATTATCAGGATCTGCTGCCGGACAGCCCGCATGTATGGTGCTATCGCCGCGAATGGCAGGGGCAGCGGCTACTGGTGGTCGCCAACCTGAGCAACGCCTGTCAGGCCTGGTTGCCAGAGCATCACGAAGGAAACTGGCAGGCGCTGATGCACAACTACGACGAGGTTGCCACCCGCCCAGCCGCCATGACGTTACGCCCGTTTGAGGCCGTCTGGTGGTTGCAAAAGTAATCACAACGGGATACGGACAGACCTGTCTGTATCCCGGATTATTCAGCCCACAGATATTTTCTCCGTCTTTCTGACAGCGTAAAAAAATGCCGCGTATAGTGATACTTAGAATGTACCATCATAAAATTTACACGCGCTAAAGAATAAAACAAAAATAGACCTGCCACTGACACTTATCATATAACCGGCAGGATATCATGAATAAACCTCTTATTAAGTTAAGTTTACTTTCAGCTTTACTCATTAGCAGCCAGGGATGGTGCGGTAATACCTCTGTTGATTTGCGTTTTGGTCATAATACCAATTCAGAAGCTAATGATTCCAGAATTAAAGTCATGCACCAGGCCGACAATGGTTTTTATTTCTCCGTTGAAGCTGCGCAAAACCATAACGATACGTTTTTTGGCGATACCGATCGCTACAGCTCCGATGATAAAGGCGTGACCGAAGCGGCCCAGGAAATAGAAACTCGCTGGCGCTTTGATTTAGGTGACGGTTACTCGGTCGCTCCGGGGATGGTCACCGTATTTACGTCCAGTAATACCCATTATCGCCCTTTTATTCAGGGCTGGAAATCCTTCGATAATGGCCTCAACCTTTCTGCCCGTTATCGTTACAACACGGTGAACGATGCGCACAGCGACAGAGAGTTAGACGGCAGCGGTTATACACGTCGTGAATCTCATCAGTTCGATATATGGTTTGCCTACAATATTGGTAACTTTGGCATGTCTTATAACCCCCGTTTCCGCTATCAGGATGGCGTCGATCAGGGGACGGGCGACGATACTTACTGGGAACATACCCTCGCGTTCAACTACAAACTGGACGATGGCTGGACGCCGTACGTCGAGCTGGTCTCTCTTGATAAAACCTATATCAATGACGACGGTCATCATGAAAATGATTACGCCGTACGTCTTGGTATCGTAAAACAGCTTTAACGCGCTATGCCGCATCGTATTGCAGCAGATAACATCCGATGCGGTCTACTACCGTCAGCAGTTCCAGCTGGCCTTCTCGTTGATATAACGAGATTGCGTCAATATCAATATCCAGAGGCCAGCATAATGTTGAAATCGTCGCTAACGTGGATTCTCGTTTTGTAATCGCAATGATTTTTAATCCCTTACGTAACGCGTTTCGCGCCATTTCGACTAACGACGCCGTTTCACCCGATTTGCTGATCAACACCAGCGTACCTTTAGAGACACGCGTCAGCTGATGAACATCATTGAGAATGAGGTGCGGCAAGCTCGCCAGCGACAAAAAACGCGACAAATAATTCAGGCTGGTCAATGACGCGCCGCGCGCATATAAGAAGATATGGCTGGAATTAACCAGTATGTTGCACAGCTGTGTAATGGTCTCTTCTTTTTCATCACCAACAACATATCTTACGGGTTCGGCTATTAACCTGTCGCGAGAAAACTGATACCGTAGCTCGGTATAGCTCCGGTATCCCATTTTTTTACACACCCGATTAACGGATGTTGTAGTGGTGAATGTTTCGCTCGCAATCACCTTAGCTGAAATACCCGATATTTCATGAGCATGACACTGAATATACTCAAATATTAATCTTTCACTACCCTGAAAGGAATTCATAAAACCCACCCTTAACCTACGAATATAATATATTCTATCAATATCGTATTTATAACACTGGAATGCGAATCACACTCTATTCAACAGGTATGGTGATACGCAATTAGTACCATCAAACCTTTTATTGCCTTTTTTATTTCTCTTTATAATTTCTGCAATTCTATTGTTAGGGGTTTTACAATGACAAGGCAAAAAGTCGTCGCGATAACGGCATGCCCGACTGGCATCGCTCATACCTTTATGGCTGCCAACAAAATTGCAGCGTGGGGAGAAGAAAATAACGTCATCGTCAAAGTGGAAACACAAGGAAGCGATGGCGTCAAAAACAAGCTTTCCCGACAAGATATTGCCAGCGCAGATGCCGTCATTCTGGCAATCGATGTTCCCATCCAGGACGCTGAACGATTCGATAACGTTCCTCATCTCAAAATACGCACTCAGGAACTGATCAAAAATACCGATCGTTACCTGCGTCAGGCGCTGGCGATGGATAAAACCGTAACGGCCGCGTGTGAAGAACAGGAAGAGGCTCGCTCCGCCTGGCAGACCTTCATCGGCCATATTATGGCGGCGATCAGCTATATGCTCCCGGTCGTCGTCCTCGGCGGATTACTGATGGCGGTCGCCAAAATAACCGGGCAGTTTATTCCAATTGCCGGTACGCCGTTCGAGGTGCTGGATAAACTGGGCTTTATGGTGATCAAGTTCATGTACCCGGTTTTTGCCATGTACCTCGCGTTCTCTATTGCCGGTAAACCTGCGCTGATCCCCGGACTTATCGGCGGCATTATGTCCGACGAGGTCTATAAACGCTTTTTTGATCTCGACGGTTTTATGCCTTCAGGCTTCTTCGGCGCCATCGCCATCGGCTTTTTTGTCGGTCATCTGGTGCAGTGGCTCAACAATACCATTAACGTTCGCGCCCAACTTACCACCATTAAAACGATGCTTATCGTGCCGCTGTGTACCGGCATTACGCTCGTCATCGTTATGCAGTACCTGATCAACCCCTTCTTTGGCGCAATCAACCAGGCGATGGTCGAGTTTTTCACCTCCGCTGGCGACACCGGGCGCGGTTTTTACGCCATGATGATCGCCGCAGGGACGGCCTTCGACCTCGGCGGCCCCATCAATAAAGCCGCTGGTTCGGTGGCGCTGGGGCTCAACGGCGTCAGCGAAACCTTCGATTTAACCGCCAGAGAGCTGGCGATCGTCATTCCATCTATCGGCGTCGGCCTGGCGGCGTTGCTGAATAACCGTTTTGGCCTGCCCAACGTGTTTAGCAGCGAAGAAAAAACCGTTGGCGGTACGTCTTTACTGCTGGGATTCATTGGCATTTCAGAAGGCGCCATTCCTTTCATCCTGAAAAATCCACGCCTGATTCCGGTCTTTATGGTCGGCGCGATGTCCGGCGCGCTTATTGCTATCGCACTCGGCGTGAAGCAATCGCTGCCGTTGCCTGCCATCTGGGGATGGCCGCTGGCGACAAATGTCACAGGGTATCTGATCAGCGTGTTTGCCGGTTCTCTTGTATGCGCGCTGGGCGTGCTCTTCGCCAGCCCTAAGATCGCCAAATAATTCAGGAAGTAGAAATGAGCAACATTCACGTCATCGCCCATACGCACTGGGATCAGGAATGGTATTTCACCTTGCAGGATAGCAATATTCTCGCGTCCTGGAATTTTGCGGATGTGATCCGAACCCTGGAACAGAACCCTGCGTATACCTGTTACCACTTCGACGGCCAAACCGCTGTCGTGGAAGATTTCCTGGCCGTCAACCCTCAATACTGCGAGCGGCTGAAACAGTTGGTCACCGACAGACGGCTTTTTATCGGCCCGTGGTACACCCAGACGGATACGTATAATGTTCATGGCGAATCCATCATTCGCAACCTGAAATACGGGATACTTTCCGCGCGTAAACTTGGTCATGCCATGATGGTCGGCTATTTACCCGATACGTTCGGCCATAACAGCCAGCTCCCGACCCTGCTTCGCGGGTGTAACCTTGATAACATCGTTTTCTGGCGGGGCATCAACCATGATACGCAGGTCGAAAAGAGTCAGTTCATCTGGCAAGCGCCGTCCGGCGCGCAGGTTATCGCTTGCGCCATGCCCTTCGGCTATGGCGCGGCAAAAAATATTCGTGCAGACGACGCGCATCTGCACGACAAAATATTCCCAATCGTTAACCACATCCGCCAACGCTCCGGCCTGAACGATCTGCTCCTGCCCTGCGGCGGCGACCAGGTCAATATTGATCCCCATCTGCCGGAGATACTGCGTATCGCCAGCGCATGTTCCCCTGAAGGCGATCGTTTTCAGATCTCCTCTCTGGAAGCGTACATTGACCGCCTTCGACAACAGGCATCAGGATATGATCGCTGGCAAGGGGAATTAAAATCTCCCCGCTATACCCGCATTCATAAAACAATCGGTTCAGTACGTTACGACATCAAAAAGAAGAATTATGATGTTGAACAGTTCCTGTTAGGCAAGCTCGAACCCACCATTGCGCTGGCGCGTTATCAGGGCATTGAGGTCAACGTGCAATGGGTTGATCAGATATGGAAAAACCTTCTGCGTAATCATGCGCATGACTCCATCGGCGGGTGTAACAGCGATGCCACCAATCGCGACATTCTCCATCGCCTTGAGCAAACGGAACAGCTTAGCCATAGCCTGTGGAATCTGGTCGTAAAAGAACTGGCGACCGCCAGTTGTGAAGAGGGCGATCTTTTCGTCATCAACCCCAGCGCCACCGCCTGGTCGGGCATTATCAAAGCCACATTATATAGCCGTACGGACGGTATTGAACTCAGCCATCATGCGCGTCCTCTTCCGTTCAGCGTTCTCGAACGCACGCAGGTCTCCGGCGGGCGCACGGTTCAGGTTACTGTGCAGGGCGAAAAAGAGGTCGAACTTCCGCCTTATTACCGCTGGCAGGTCGCTATTGACGCGCCAGCGTTACCGCCGCTGGGTTATACCCACATTCAGGTGCAGGAATCGTCACGCACCGCGCCTGCAATGCGCAACTGCGCTGAAAGCGCCATTGAAAACAACGATTACCGGCTGGCGCTGCATGCCGGTTCGCTGTCGCTTCATGATAAGCGCAACGGCCGGGTAATATCCGACCTGCTGACCTTTGAAGACTGTGCGGATGCGGGCGATAGCTATGACTTTTCGCCGCTGGAGGGCGATGTTCCGCAGCGCTGCCACACATTTACGCTTATTGACTGCGAGAAAGGCCCGCACATTGAACGGATGACGCTAAGCGCCACGCTGATGCTGCCCCCTTCGCTGGCGGCGCGAGCGGCGCAGGATGTTCAGCCCTACCCTGTACGCCTTGTCTGCGAGCTTCGCCAGCATGACGCTCAGCTTTTTATCGACGTTTCGCTGGAAAACACCGTCTGCGATCACCGCCTGCGCTTACTCATCAACAGCGATATTCGCACCACGGAATCCATCGCCTCTCAGCCCTTTGCCGTCATCCGGCGTCCTGTTGCCGATGCGCCAGCCGACTGGCGTCAGCACTATCGGGAAAAGCCGGTCGATATTGAAACCAGCGAGGGCATTATCGCCATCGAGGAAAACAACCGCTCGCTCATCATCAATAGCCTGGGCATGAAAGAGTTTCAGATATGCCAGAACGGGACGGCGCAGATAGCGTTAACGTTGTTTAAATCAACGGGAGTCCTGGGACGTGACGATCTTGACTGGCGACCCGGACGCGCTTCCGGCATTAATAATACCGTCGTCAACACGCCCGACGCGCAGCTGCTTAAACCGCTGCATTTCAGCCTGACGCTGGCGCTCGCCGATCGGGCCGCCCCTGTGACGTTAAGGCATCTTGAAACCCGCGTGACGCGCCAGCCATACACCTGGCAAAATCAGACGTTGAACACGCTGGACAACCGCCTGGAGCGTTTTACGCTCAATTTTGCTTCGCGCTCGCTGCCGGAAACATTCAGTCTGCTGACGCTTCCCGAACCGCTGATGCTTTCCGCAATCCCCCATGCCCATACGGTAGACGGAACAATCATTCGCATTTTCAATGCCGGAGAGCACCCGGTGCCGCTCCCGCATTCGCTAAGAAATATTCCGCAGATCAATTATCTGGAAGAACCTGTCGCAGATTGCACCACCATTTTGCCTTGCAGTACGTGTGATTTTCTTTTTACTCATCAGGAGCGTAACGAAAAAGTATGAGCCAGAACGCCCATCATACCTTCATCAAAAACACGTTAGCTCAGCTTTATCCCCATGCGGATCGGTACGCGCTGGCGGCGAAAATCGAGCAACTCTGTCAACGCTGGAAGCTACGAGAGCAAATCACCGCGCCTTTGGATCAGAGCCGGGTGTGGATGATTGCTTATGGCGACAGTATCCATAGCGGGGACGCAAACGCTCTTGCCTGCCTGCATCAGTTTTCGACACGCTGGCTTAAGGGCGTCATCAGCGACATTCACCTGCTGCCCATGTTCCCGTGGACATCTGATGATGGCTTCAGCGTTAAAGATTATCGCCACATTGCGCCAGAGTTAGGCCAGTGGTCAGACATTGCAGCGCTGGCAGGCGATTTTAATCTGATGTTTGATTTCGTGATTAACCATATCTCTCAGCAAAGCCGCTGGTTCCAGGGCTATTTACACGGCGAACCGCGTTATCAGCACTACTTTATTAGCGCCGACCCTGACGATGACTACCATCTTGTCACGCGTCCACGCGCCCTTCCCCTGCTTACGCCATTCAAGCGCAAAACGGGGGAAACCGTACATATCTGGACGACATTCAGCGCCGATCAGATCGATCTGAATTTCCGTGAACCTGACGTGTTACTGGAAAGTATCGACATCCTGCTGGAATACGCAGCGCGCGGCGCGCGCGCAATCAGGCTCGATGCGATCGGTTTTTTGTGGAAAGAGCGAAACAGCACCTGTATTCACCTGCCGCAGACGCATCTGATCGTTAAACTCTGGCGCGCCATTCTGGATGCAACCTGGCCTGACTGCCTGTTGATTACGGAAACCAACGTCCCGCATCAGGAAAATATCAGCTACTTCGGCAACGGCGATGAAGCTCACATGGTGTATCAGTTCCCCTTGCCGCCGCTGACGCTCCATGCCTTTTTACGCGGTAACGCACGCTGGTTACGCCAGTGGGCGCAACGTCTGGAACAGGATGCGTTTCCCGACAAGACGACCTTTTTTAATTTCCTCGCCAGCCACGACGGCATCGGGCTGCGTCCCGTGGAAAATCTCCTTTGCGCAGAAGAGCGGCAGTTTCTGATAAGCGAGGTAGAACGCAAGCAGGGGCGTATTTCATGGAAAACCAACCCTGACGGCAGCCAGTCGCCGTATGAACTTAACATCAACTTTCTGAGCGCATTGAGCGAGCCAGGGGAAAGTCCCGACGACCAGCTCGCCAGATTCACCGCCGCGCACGCCATCCTCTTTATGCTGCGGGGCGTGCCTGCAATCTATTATCACAGCCTCTTCGGCAGTGAAAATGACAACACCGGGCTGCTCGAATCGGGCATAAATCGCCGCATTAACCGGGAAAAACTGGACGCTGCCACGCTCCATGAGCAGTTGCTCTCGCCGGAAACGAGACAATCCCGAATCTACGCGTCTCTGGCGAAGTTAGCGCGTATACGCCAGCAGCATCCCGCATTTTCTCCGTTCGCCTCGCAGCACGTTCCTGAATTGCCTGACGCGCTCTTTGGCGTCGTTCGCCAGCATCCTACAAAAGGCGAAACGCTGTACTGCGTCGTGAACGTCACAGGAATACCACAATCACTTTCACTGCCTGTCACAGGAACAGATCTGCTGACGGGCGCAGCATTCAACGGCGCTTGCGAGCTTTCCGGCTGGCAAACGGTATGGATTCTCGCTGATACGCAACCGGAGGCATAACATGGAGTTGTCCGCGCTTACGCATTCTGAACTGATTTTTATCGATCCGCCGCACCGCACTCCTGAAGCGGTGATCGGGGAGATGTCCGCCGCCCTGTTCAGGCAGGGCCTGATCAACGACAAGGCGATGTTTATTGATAGCGTCCTGCGCCGTGAAAGCGAAGGGCCCACGGCGTTGGGAGAGTCGCTGGCTGTCCCACATGGGAAATGCGGCTCGGTTGTCCAGGCCGCATTTAGCGTCGCCCTGTTTCGCCAGCCCGTCATGTGGCCGGGTCTTGAGGGTGACGAGGAGGTGCAGTTGGTATTTCTGCTGGCGATTCCCCCAGAAGAAGCTGGCAGTACGCATATGCAATTATTAACCCGGCTGACCTCATCTCTGGTGGACGATAAAGTGCGTGAATCACTCATCAACGCTTCCTCTGCCGAAGAGGTGCTTGCGCTGCTCTCGCCAGATGCGCCTTCGGTTTCGCCAGAACCCGCCATTGCGGTGAAAAACACCCGGCTTGTCCCCCTGGTTTTGGGGATCGTCGCTGTTGCTGCATTTATCAATGCGGGTATTCACTGGATGAACGCAACAGCGCAATAACCCCTCCTGCGTCAAACCGGTCGTTTCTTTTCGCACCGGTTTGACGAACGCCTGGCTTAACGCCCGAATTTTGTTGAATTTTTACGCAATTTTTAAGTCCAAAAATTTACATTAAGCGCAAGCGCCCGCCATTCGTACTCTTAAATTTTTACTTTGTTCTGAATCAATAAAATCGTAAACATCTTTGATGCAAATCACTACATATAGAACTTAAAATGCAACCCGACCCAATATGTTGTATTAATCGACTACAATTGCTACAAACACAACACGACGCCATAACGGTGATGTTGTGGATAACGTGGGTCGGGATTGCGGGAAGTCGTTGGATAGAGAGATGAATAAACCCACGCAGACTTCCTCAGCCTCTGTGGATAACCTGTTCTTATAAATATGGAGTGATCATGACACCGCATGTGATGAAACGAGATGGCTGTAAAGTGCCGTTTAAATCAGAGCGCATCAAGGAAGCCATTCTGCGTGCAGCTAAAGCAGCGGGAGTCGATGACGCAGATTACTGCGCCACCGTCGCAGAAGTCGTTAGTAACCAGATGAATGAGCGCAGCCAGGTTGATATCAACGAGATCCAGACAGCCGTTGAGAACCAGCTGATGTCCGGGCCGTACAAACAACTCGCTCGCGCTTACATTGAATACCGCCATGACCGTGATATTCAACGTGAAAAACGTGGCCGTCTGAACCAGGAAATTCGTGGTCTGGTTGAGCAAACCAACTCCGCGCTGCTGAACGAAAACGCCAACAAAGACAGTAAAGTGATCCCGACCCAGCGCGACCTGCTGGCCGGTATCGTGGCGAAACACTACGCCCGTCAGCATCTGCTGCCGCGTGATGTGGTGCAGGCGCACGAGCGCGGCGACATTCACTATCACGATCTCGACTATTCTCCGTTCTTCCCGATGTTCAACTGTATGCTGATCGATCTGAAAGGCATGCTGACGCAGGGCTTTAAGATGGGGAATGCGGAAATCGAGCCGCCGAAATCCATCTCCACCGCCACGGCCGTAACCGCGCAAATCATCGCACAGGTTGCCAGCCATATTTATGGCGGCACCACCATCAACCGTATTGATGAAGTGCTGGCGCCGTTTGTTACCGCCAGCTTCAATAAACACCGTAAGACCGCCGAAGAGTGGCAGATCCCGGACGCTGACGGCTACGCGCACGCCCGTACCGAGAAAGAGTGCTACGACGCTTTCCAGTCTCTGGAATACGAAGTGAACACGCTGCACACCGCCAACGGACAGACGCCGTTCGTCACCTTTGGTTTTGGCCTCGGCACCAGCTGGGAATCGCGCCTGATTCAGCAATCCATCCTGCGTAACCGTATCGCAGGTCTGGGTAAGAACCGTAAAACCGCCGTGTTCCCGAAACTGGTATTTGCGATTCGCGACGGTCTGAACCACAAGTTTGGCGATCCAAACTACGACATCAAACAGCTGGCGCTGGAGTGCGCAAGCAAACGCATGTATCCAGACATCCTGAACTACGATCAGGTGGTGAAAGTGACCGGCTCGTTCAAAACGCCAATGGGCTGTCGCAGCTTCCTCGGCGTCTGGGAAAATGAGAACGGCGAACAGATTCACGATGGCCGCAACAACCTGGGCGTCATCAGCCTCAACCTGCCGCGTATCGCGCTGGAAGCTGGTGGCAATGAAGCAACGTTCTGGAAGCTACTGTACGATCGCCTGGTGCTGGCGCGTAAGGCGCTGATGACCCGTATCGCCCGTCTGGAAGGCGTGAAAGCCCGCGTTGCGCCAATCCTTTATATGGAAGGCGCCTGTGGTGTCCGCCTGAAAGCTGACGATGACGTTTCCGAGATTTTCAAAAATGGCCGCGCGTCAATTTCGCTGGGCTATATCGGTATTCACGAAACCATCAACGCGCTGTTTGGCGACAAACATCTGTACGACAGCGAAGCGCTGCGCGCTAAAGGTATCGCCATTGTCGAACGCCTGCGTCAGGCGGTGGACCAGTGGAAAGACGAAACCGGCTATGGCTTCAGCCTGTACAGCACACCGAGCGAGAACCTGTGCGACCGCTTCTGCCGTCTGGATACCGCTGAGTTTGGCGTCGTGCCGGGCGTGACCGATAAAGGCTACTACACCAACAGCTTCCACCTCGACGTGGAGAAGAAGGTGAACCCGTACGATAAAATCGACTTCGAAGCGCCGTATCCGCCGCTGGCGAGCGGTGGCTTCATTTGCTACGGCGAATACCCGAACATTCAGCACAACCTGAAAGCGCTGGAAGACGTCTGGGATTACAGCTATCAGCATGTGCCGTATTACGGAACCAACACGCCAATCGATGAGTGTTACGAGTGCGGCTTTACCGGCGAGTTCGAGTGCACCAGCAAAGGGTTTACCTGCCCGAAATGCGGTAACCACGACGCCGCGCGTGTTTCAGTCACCCGCCGCGTATGCGGTTATTTAGGCAGCCCGGATGCGCGTCCGTTTAACGCCGGTAAGCAGGAAGAAGTGAAGCGCCGCGTTAAGCATTTAGGCAATGGGCAGATCGGTTAATCCGCTGTCACGTTAATGCCCGGTGGCGCTACGCTTACCGGGCCTACGGACTGCACTCTTACTGTAGGCCGGGTAAGCGTAGCGCCACCCGGCGTGGTTACAGACTATGAACTTTCACCAGTACTACCCCGTCGACATCGTCAACGGCCCCGGCACGCGCTGTACTCTTTTTGTTTCCGGGTGCGTGCATGAATGCCCTGGGTGTTACAACAAAAGCACCTGGCGGCTCAATTCGGGTAAACCGTTTACGAAAGAGATGGAAGACCAGATCATTAACGATCTGAACGACGAGCGGATTAAACGCCAGGGGATCTCACTGTCTGGCGGCGATCCGCTGCATCCCCAAAACGTACCGGACATTCTGAAACTGGTGCAACGCATTCGCGAAGAGTGCCCCGGCAAAGACATATGGGTATGGACGGGTTATAAGCTGGATGAACTCAACGCCGCGCAAATGCAGGTTGTGGATCTGATTAACGTGCTGGTCGACGGTAAATTCGTACAGGATCTTAAAGACCCGATGCTGATCTGGCGCGGCAGCAGTAACCAGGTCGTCCATCATTTACGTTGATCGCACTCTTTAACGCCGTTTCTCTGCTTCAGGATAAACAAATGTAATGCGTTATAGCATTACATTTGCATTAACATTCATTTCTGGAAAACGCCTCTCAAAAACGGCTCACGCACTCCATCGCTACCGCTTTGAACTCGGCAAAATTCTGGCTGGCGCAGAGTCGCGTCATGGCGCGCTCACGCAGGAAAGTGACAAAAATATCGTAGATCGCCATTGCTTCTTCGTACTCGCTTTTACTGATGGCGAGTAAAAAGATGACGTGCGCCGTCTCATCTCCCCAGACGATGCCCTGCGGCGCGAGCACGGTATAGACCACCGTTTTCTTCGCCAGCAATCCCAGGGCGTGCGGCAGGGCGATGCTGTCGCCTAACATTGTGCTGACAATGGCTTCACGCTCAACCACCGAGTCGAGAAACTCCGCATCCACAAACCCCTCGCTTTGCAGCTGATCGCACAATGTCTTAAACAGCGTCTGCTGATCCATTGCACTGTCGATAATGCGAAAGTGAGCGGCGTCGAAGTATTTGTTCAGCATCCACGGGCGGGTTCTGTCCACCAGCACCAGCTTGCCGATCTGCTCCAGCTGGTAGTCGGTAGGGAATGGCGCAATCATGACCACCGGCTTATCTTTTTCGCTGACGCGCGCGGTAGAGATGACAAAATCTTCGGCAATGCTGTCCCGCTGCTCATAGTCACGCAGAGTCAGGGTTCTCACGATCTCAATCTGCGGATATTTCCGCGCCAGCACCGCTTCGATCATGCGTACCATCGCATTTCCCGCGTCACATACCAGCAGGATTTTAGGCTGCCGTTGGTAACCGATGTTGTAACTACGTTCCAGCCCAACACCAATATGCAATACCAGAAAACCAATCTCGTTTTCGCTGATGGTATACGGCGTGTATTTTCCCCAACCCGACACGGCCGCCAGCGTCATATCCCACGCCATAGGGTAGTGCTGCTTAATGTTTTCCAGTAGCGGATTGGGGATCATGATCTGATAGCGCACTCGCGTGATCATCGTTTTGATGTGGGTGAGCAGGTCGGCATGTAACTGTTTGTCATTCAACAGGTTATAGTTGTACTGCGTGTTGATAAAACGGAGGATATAGTTAACCAGCGCTTCATCGTCATCGGCATTGATGGCGCTGGGAGCAATCTCCTGCACCTGCCGTGCGGCAATGTGTACCTTCAGCCAGTTCTCTTCAGACGCCGACAGCGGTTTATCCGCCAGGTGTTGCAGCACCGCCGCAATATCCCGCGCCGCGAAGCAGACGTTGTCCTCCACCTCTTCCGTGGTAAATTCCGACAGCGGATATCCTTCGCTGATGCGCCGTACCGCGACGGCGCAATACAGGCGTAAAAACAGCTCGCCTTCATCTGTCAGGCGAATACGAAAACGGGTAAATATTTCCTGCAAAATCGGCTGCAATTGCTCCGGCACGCCCGCGTTAAGCGCTTCTTCCACAATCAACGGGTTCGCCGGGTCCTGCTGCGCCAGCGTCCACAGGAGATCGGTCAGACACGCGCGGATCGCCATTTCGCTGCCGAACAATTTCATGCCGTGGCGAGGGCGGGTTTCCAGCGTCAGATGATAGCGGCGCAGCCACTCGCGAACTTCCGCCATATCGTTTTGCAGCGTCGCGCGGCTGACGAACCACTCATCCGCCAGATCTTCCAGTTTGAGCGAGAAAGCAGACGTCAGGAAACGAACCACCAGATAGTGCACCCGTTCCTGGCTGGTTCGCGGGATGCGCAGCGTACTCGGCTGCTGCTCCCGCAGGGTTTGATAGCGGGTCGGATCGTCAATTCGGAGCTGATAACCGTTGCCCCGGCTCAGAACAAACTGCGCGCCATACTGCGTCAGCAACGCATTCAACGCAGTAATGTCCGCCCGCACGGTGCGCGTGGAAACCGACAACCGCTGCGCCAGCTCATCCTGCGGCAGCGTCTCGTTTTGCAACATATCAAACAGCTGTGCCAAACGTTGGTTGGGGAATCGCACGTCACTTACCTCACTCTTGCTATTAACCTGCACACGTCCGGGTAATGGCCAACAGCTGGCGCACATCGTCTGGACGGGTGTTGCCACTCACCTTATCAATAATCGAACTATAAATGTGAGGAATGATTTTGCTGACGCCGGCATCAAGCGCAATCTGCAAAATCTCGCCAAAGTTTTCCAGATCGATACCGCCAGTCGGCTCCAGCCAGAAGTCGTGACGGGCGCAGGCTTCCGCTACCGCTTTGTACTCATCACGGCATTTCAGGCCACCCATCGGGAAGTATTTAATCGAGCTGCCGCCCATGTCTTTCAGCAGGGCAATCGCCGTCTCAACGGGAACAATGCCGTCCGGCGTTTTGCTGCTCAGCGGGCCGGTAGAAATTTTCACCCTGCCCGGCGTCCCCGTCGGGGAGACCAGACCGTTAACGACCGTTTCACTCTGCCCCAGCAGCGCGCGGCTGGTCGCCACGCCGGTAAAGACCTGATTAACGTGCTGCGGCTGCACCTGACGAGAGATTTCGCTCACCATCGCCGACTGGTTCGGATCGCCAGCCCCCAGGCCAACGGAGAGGGCATTGTCGATAAGCGCCGCGTATTCGCGCATATCCGCCACCGCGCTGTCGACATCCGGGTAATTTTTGGAGAGCACGCCGACCAGCACATGGCCTTCCGCCGCCGCATAAATCTCACGGGCGTTCTCTTTGGAACCCGCCAGAACGTTCAGACAAACGCGGTCACGGTAAAAGTTAGGGGTCAGTTTCATGCTTTTTTCTCCTGATTAATCACGTCGCGAATACGGCGTGCCACAATCTCCAGTTGCGCCTGATTTACGCTGCGGACATCCGCCTCAATAATGCCTTCGTTAGCTTTGTAGCCACGGAAATAGATGGCGTACTCACCCTGTTTGAGGGCTTCCACCAGATCGCCGGTGGCAATGCCGGTCACGGCCTCATCGAATTTAATTTCCGTTCGCGCGATATCGCGTCCGGCGCTGTCCCACACCACGCGGGCGCTCACGCCATTAAGCGCATTCAGCGCATCAATGAACGGCGTCATTTTTTCGACCATCTCCGCGCCGCTCTCTTTCTGCGCGTTCAGGTAGAGTTCGATGGCGCAGGTCAGCCCGAGGATGCCCTCTTTGCCGACTTTCATGGCGCGGCCAATGCCCGCCGTCTGGCGTTTCACCCACTCGACGTACTGAGTTTTACCGAGCACCAGACCGCTGGTCGGCCCTTCAATCGCTTTCGCGCCGCTGTAGATCACCAGATCCGCGCCGACGCGGTAGTAACACTGCAAATCCTCTTCTGCCGCCGCATCCACAATCAACGGTAAATTGTGCGTGCGCGCGACTACCGCCGCCTGCTCTACGCTGAGCATGCTTTTCTGCACGCAGTGGTGAGATTTGATATAGAGGATCGCCGCCGTGCGCGGAGTGATCGCCGCCGCAAGCTGCGCTGCGGAACATTCGTTGGCATAACCGGCTTCGACCAGCTTACCGCCGCCCAGCGCCACCATCGTACCAACCGGCGCGCCAAAGTTAACGTTGTGCCCTTTCGGCAATACAATTTCGTTATTCTCGATCGGAGTAACATGCAGGTTTTCCAGCAGCCAGTCGCTGTCCTGAACCAGTACCGCCGCTACCGACTGGGCAATTCCCGCCGAGGCGCAGGAGACGACCGTCGCCCCTTCCACATCCAGCAGTTTTGCAATGTACTCCCCGGTTTTATTGACCAGATCTTTCATCTCAAAGTACTGGTTCATGCCATCCATTGCCGCCTGCACCACTTCCGGGCGCGGGGTGGAAACACCGAGCGCGGTCATGCGCCCTGATGTATTAATCACTTGTTTCAGATTGTATTTTTCATAAATCGAAGTCACGTTCAGCACTCCCTTGTTCGGTTACATAGCCCTTACCCGCACGGATGGCGGCAAGCGGCACCAGCAATTTTTCAGCCTGTAAGCTGTCGTTTTCAGCGTCCACCAGCACGGTTGGCTGGCGCCTGAGCGTAAAGAGGGTCAAGTCGGCGTCCAGACCTGGCTCAAGGCGGCCTTTGCTTTTCAGGTTCAGGCCATCAGCGGCATTTGCCGTCACACAGTCGATGACCTGCGGCAGCGTCATGCCGATGGCGAGGAATTTCGACATCACGTTGGCAAGCGAATAAACCGGGCCATTGATGCGGTTACGACAGTAGATATCCGAGCTGATGGTGTGCGGC
Source organism: Citrobacter koseri ATCC BAA-895 (assembly GCF_000018045.1). Lineage (NCBI taxonomy): Bacteria > Pseudomonadati > Pseudomonadota > Gammaproteobacteria > Enterobacterales > Enterobacteriaceae > Citrobacter > Citrobacter koseri. The sequence continues at coordinate 3,341,689 of NC_009792.1, forward strand.
AAAATGCCTAAGCTAATCGCGCGCTGCGCGACCGCAAAGCTCAGGCTGGCAGTGCCGTGACCAACGTCCAGGCGCACGCCGCGCTGTAGCGCCCGGGTGATTGACGCGCGCAGCTCGCCGCCCGGCGTCAGAATGCGATTAGGTTTGCCGTTATAGCAGTGAGTGATGATATCGCCCGCCGTCAGACGCTCAGCGATCTCATCCAGATCCGGCGGATTGTTGCCGATGTGTACCATCAACGGCAGATCGCCGTTCTCTTTCTGCATCGCTTTGGCGCATTCCAGCGGCGTAATGCCGTTTTCACCCACCACGCTGCTGCTCATTCGCGCCTTCAGGCCCACAATGAAATTCGGATGGCGTTTCACCGCCTGTTTCACGGCGTCCGCATCGACATTGGCCATATTCGCCAGTTCGTTTTGTGCGATCAGTCCTACGCGGGAGATATTCAGCAACGCATAAACTTCAGTGGCCGCTTCACGGGTCAGCGTGTAGAAATCATCAATGTCGTCTGCGCCGGTACTGCCCGCATCAACAACGGTGGTGACGCCTGTCGCAATACCGACGCTGTCCGGCTCATCGTGATAAATCGGGGATTTCGGATAGCAGTGGACGTGGGAATCAATCCACCCTGCGCTAACGTAATACTCGCCGCGCAGATCGACGGTTTTCGCCGCCGGTTGCTGGATATTGCCCAGCGCGGCAATTTTGCCGTCCTTCAGGGCGATATCGCCCACCGTATCGTCAACCAGACGCGCACGGCGCAGGAGTAAATCATACATCGCTCTCTCCTTTGCCGGATGGCGGCGTAACCGCCTTATCCGGCCTACAAATCAACAGTTAGCTAATGGCAATCGGGAAGATCGAACCTAAAATCATGGCGCCGAGGATCGCGCCGCCGGTGATCGGCTTCTGCCAGAGATAGAACAGCAACGCCCCCAGCAAAGAACCCACGCCGATTGGAATCGAGGCGGTCATCGCGCTGAGGATGATCAGCGGCCCCAGGAAGCGGCCTGACGCATTACCCGCCCCCATCATCACGTCCGCCCCGTAGGTGGAGTCGCTCTGATTGATGGTGAACTTACGCGCCAGAATGATGACGTAGCCAATTGCCAGACCAATCACCAGACCGGTGATTAACGAGGCGACAAAGTTAGCGACCGGGAAAACGATCCCTGCGCCCAGCAGCAGCGCCGGAACCCCAAGACCGACGCCGGTCTGGATCGCCCCGCCGATGTCCAGAATCCCCACCAGCGACCCTTCGATAATGCGGGCAAACAGGAAGCTTGCGCCAAACGCGGCCACCGCGCCGTAAACGCCGGTGTCCATCCCCGCTTTCAGCATTGCCACAAAGGCCACTTCGTTAAACGCGCCGATACCGTACAGGTAGTACATATGCGTCCCGGCAAAAACGCCGGATGAGAGCAAGCCTACAAAGATCGGGAACGACCAGTCGGCATACCAAAAACCTTTATTCTGTTCCATTATGATGGCCTCCGTTATTTGCCGCTGAGCGAGCCGTGGATCAGTTCGAGCCAGTTCGGCACGGTCATATTGAAGGATTCGATCATCTTCATGTCGAAGCCGCGGAAGAAGCCGCTCAGGACAAACAGCGCCACAATGGCGACCATCATCACTTTGGTGACGTGGTTCCAGCCGCTCTCTTCAACGCCTTTGCCGATCAGAATACCCAGCACCAGACCCGGAACGGCGTTACCCATGATCAGCTGCGCCGCGCCGCCAAACACGGTGGCCCAGAAGCCTGATTTTTTCCCGGCGTCGATCGCCGCCAGCCAGAAGATAACCGGCATCACGGTATTCACCAGCAGGTTAGCCGCAGGCACCAATACCTTAACGGCGGTGACCTGCAACGCTTCCGGTACGGAAGAGGCGGTAAGGTTGAGGAAGGTCACGACGATCATGCCGATGATGCCGCAGGCAATCGCCATTTTCTTCGGATCGTGCAGCGTCTCGCCGACATTGCGGTTTTTGATCATCAGCGCTGCCGCGCCCCAGTTCGGGATGATGCGGTGATCGACATCCTGCGTGAATGAACCCGCCGCAACGGATGAAGCCCAGGCGTTGAAGAAGAAGCCCAGACCGAAGGAGAAGTGAGAAGCCGGGTCTCCTTCACAGGAGTTCAGTTCCCCCAATGTACGAAACGCGCCCATACCCTGTGTAGTCGGCGCATGAAACATGCGTGCAGCCCCGGCGCCCACACCGACGCCGACCAGGCCACCAATGATGAGCGATTTTATTAATATTATCAGGAACATATTTATGCCTTTTAATAAAGAATCAGCGTTGCGCGACGAAGTCCACCTTGTCGAGATTGATGGCAGTCACGTTGACGGTCACTTCCAGCTCCACGCTGTAGGTGCGTCTTTCCCGGCGCAAAAAGACAAATAAAAACGCTTCTTTGCGCACCGTTTCACGCGCTTGAACAACCTGCACATCCTGTGGCTCAATACGCAATAAAATATGCGGCGATGCTTTCATCACCGCGCCCTGAACGTGGTTCAGGGCATCGGCAAAGGCGCGCGCTTTGGCTTCGCCTTTACCGGTGACTCTCACCGTAGTGGTGAATTGTTCTTTCATACTTAAGCGCCGTATTTCTTCTGCCACGCCTGAACCAGACGCTCGCCAAGTTCTTCTTTATCCATAAAGCCGAACCCCAGCACGTTGCAGCCTTCGTTGATAGCCGTGACGCCTTCATCCACAGAGCGCATCCCGTATTTGGCTTTGTAGCCATACTTGTTTTGCGCCGTAATGGCGCCCGCGCCGCCGCTACCGCAAAAAGAGATGCCAAAGGTAGCGTTTTCCGCTTTCATCACGTCGCCCAGCTTCATATCCGCCGCCACGCCCGGCACCACCACCGCACGACCACCGGCTTTTTCCACACCTGCCGCCACTTTCTGGCCCTTACCCAGACGATCGCCAATTACGACTGTAATCTGTTCCATTTTTTGCTCCTTAAAGGTTGTCTTTCGCGACTTCGAAATGTACTGACAGCAGCCAGGCTTCTTCCTCTGGAAGGTTGCCAAACGCCGCCACGATGTCGCGGGCAAGTGCCATTGATTCGGCTGAAATTTCATCAAATAAACTGGCATCCACTTCCGGCAAAGGCTCGCCGGTCACTGACCGGTGCGCCATGGCGCGAACATGAGACGTCAGCATTTGTTCCTGTACGGCGTTGGGAATGATGTGATGTTCGCTGAGTAAGGCATACACCTGCGCCAGCATGCGATCGGCCAGTTCACCGATCTCCGTCACCTGCTCCCCCATGTCGTTCATTACTGCTCCGTTATTCACTCGTCTTACCCCGTTAATGGCTCTGGGTTAAAACTAACGGCAGGGGTTAAAAGTTTGTAGCGAGTTGTTTTCCACTTCGAAGTGGAAAGGCGAGTGGCGACAGTGATCTGTTCCACAGAAAAGGGGGATTTGGCGATTTATCGCTGAAAAACTGTGACATACGTCGCAAGGAAAGGCGGAAAAACCGATGAGAAAAAGCACATTCGCGCGATCGCCGAATGTGAAAAAGTGTGACGGGAATAGGGATTACTTATGGCCCAGGGGAAATGCCGGATGACAACGCGATGCGTCTTATCCGGCCTACATCACGTTATTAACGATACTTCTTATGGTACGCGTTGCGGGTGGTTTTAAACGTTTCCGCCGCCGCTTGCGCCTCTTTGATTTTTCCTTCATTCGCCAGTTTTAATGCGCCGTCAATCTGACCGACCAGCGTATCTAAACCGTGGCGAAAATCCTTCATCTCCGGGCTATCCGGGGCTTTATCTTCCAGCTTAGGCGGCGTGCCTTTTTGCGCATCCAGCGCAGCGACGCGCATTTTGCTTAACGCGTCTTTCAGTTCGGTCGCGTTATCCGTCTTTTCCACCACCTTCAGATTGTCGTTAAGCGTGTCCATATTGTCTTCAAGATCGGCAGAAAACACCGCCGAACTGAACGCCAGGGATGATATGGCAAGAACAGTTAACAGGTTTTTACGCATTGCTCACTTCCTCATTTTTATTATGAAAAGAAAACAAACGAGTGCTACTGCCCGGCGATTTTCATCTCCGGTAACAGCACGGAACCACACTGTATATTGCTACGCGTTTCAATATCGTTACCCACGGTGACGATATTGCGCCACATCTCTTTTAAATTCCCGGCGATGGTGATCTCGCTGACCGGATACTGGATCTCGCCGTTCTCAACCCAGAAACCGGCCGCGCCACGGGAGTAGTCGCCAGTAATGCCGCTCACCCCCTGGCCCATAAGTTCGGTGACGACCAGACCGGTGCCCATCTCTTTGAGCAGTTGTTCAAAGCTCAGCCCCTGCCCGGCAATGCGCCAGTTATGGATGCCGCCCGCGTGCCCGGTGCTTTTCAGCCCCAGTTTGCGCGCGGAATAGTTGGTCAGCAGCCACTGGGTCAGCACGCCGTCTTTCACAATGTCGCGACGCTCTGTGCGCACACCTTCGCTGTCGAATGGCGAAGAGGCCAGCCCTTTCAGCAGATGCGGGTGTTCTTCGATGGTCAGCCATTCCGGCAGAATTTGTTTGCCCAGCGAATCCAGCAGGAAGGTCGATTTACGGTATACCGAGCCGCCCGCAATCGCGCCGACCAGGTGACCAAACAACCCGGTCGCCACTTCATTCGCGAAAATCACCGGCGCTTTCATGGTCGAGAGTTTGCGCGGCGCCAGGCGAGATAACGTGCGGCGCGCGCACTCGGCGCCCACCCATTCCGGCGTTTGCAGATCGCCTAACGCGCGGCCAATGGTGTAGGCGTAATCACGCTCCATGTCGCCCTTTTCTTCGGCGATGACACAGCTTGAGAGCGAATGGCGCGTGGAGCAGTACCCCTGCAACATGCCGTGGCTGTTGCCGAACACTTTGATGCCGTAATGGCTGTTAAAGCTGCCGCCTTCGGTGTTGGTGATACGTTTATCCGCCTGTAACGACACCTGTTCCGCGCGAGCAGCCAGATCAATGGCCTCATCCGGGGTCACTTCCGCCGGGTGGAACAGGTCGAGATCCGGCGCCTCAAAGGCCAGCAGATCTTTATCAGCCACGCCCGCGCACGGGTCCGGCGAGGTATAGCGAGCAATATCCAGCGCCGCCTGTACGGTACGGGCAATCGCCTGCGGGCTTAAATCGGTGGATGACGCGCTGCCTTTACGGTTCTGGTGATAAACGGTGATCCCCAGCGCGCCGTCGCTATTAAATTCTACGTTCTCCACTTCACCATAACGGGTGCTGACGCTGATGCCGGTGGTCTTGCTGACAGAGACTTCCGCGCCGTCTGATTTGCCTGAGGCGAGCTCCAGGGCTGTCGAGACCGCTTCTTCCAGAATTTTACGCTGCGCTTCAACTTGTGAGATTACTTTCATCGCAAATGCCATACTGTAGAGAGAGTTTCTCTGAAGTCTAACAGAGAACCGTTTTTCAGTGCGCATCTTAACTGGTAACATTAGCCTCTTTTTTTAAGGAGCCTGACATGACAAAGCAGCCCGAAGACTGGCTCGACGACGTTCCCGGTGATGACATCGAAGACGAAGACGATGAAATTATCTGGGTCAGCAAAAGTGAAATTAAACGCGATGCCGAGGAGTTAAAACGCCTGGGCGCGGAAATTGTGGATCTGGGGAAAAACGCGCTGGATAAGATCCCGCTTGATGCGGATCTGCGCGCCGCCATTGAGCTGGCCCAGCGTATTAAGATGGAAGGCCGCCGTCGTCAGTTGCAGCTGATCGGTAAGATGCTGCGTCAACGCGACGTTGAACCTATTCGTCAGGCGCTGGATAAGCTGAAAAACCGCCACAACCAGCAGGTGGTGCTGTTCCATAAGCTTGAGCAACTGCGCGATCGCCTGATCGTTGAAGGTGATGATGCGGTGGAAGAAGTGCTGAGCCTGTGGCCGAATGCTGACCGTCAACAGCTTCGCTCGCTGATCCGCAACGCGAAGAAAGAGAAAGAAGGCAATAAGCCGCCGAAGTCGGCGCGGCAGATCTTCCAGTATCTGCGTGAGCTGGCGGAAAACGAAGAGTAATGCGTACGTGAGTTAAGTGTGCCGGATGGCGACGCAAAACGTCTTATCCGGCCTACAGCCTGGTGTATTTGGTATTTGCCGGATGGCGACGCAACGCGTCTTATCCGGCCTACAGCCTGGTAGCATTTGGTATTGCCGGATGGCGACGCAATGCGTCTTATCCGGCCTACAGCCTGGTGCATTTGGTATTGCCGGATGGCGACGCAATGCGTCTTATCCGGCCTACAGCCTGGTGCATTTGGTATTGCCGGATGGCGACGCAATGTGTCCTATCCGGCCTACAGATTGTAGGCCCGGTAAGCGCAGCGCCACCGGGCATATGATTACTCCGCAGCCTCTGCCTTTTTCGCCAGGCCATCCAACAGTTTTTGATGGATGCCGCCGAACCCGCCGTTGCTCATCACCAGAATATGATCGCCAGGCTGCGCGGTTTTCACCACCATATCGGCCAGCGCGTCCACATCTCCGCTCCAGTGCGCAGGCTGAACACAGGCATCCGCGACTTCCGCCACCTGCCACGGAATATGCTGCGGTTGCAACAAGAACACTTCATCCGCACGCCCTAACGACGGAGCCAGATCGTCTTTGCAAAGACCCATCTTCATGGTGTTGGAGCGCGGTTCCAGCACCGCAAGAATACGCGCCGTACCGCCCACTTTACTGCGCAACGCCGCAAGCGTCGCCAGGATCGCCGTCGGGTGGTGAGCGAAATCGTCATACACCGTCACACCGTTGGCTTCACCGCGCAACTCCAGACGACGACGGGCGTTGATGAACGATCCCAACGCGTTAGCCGCATCCGCAGGCATCACGCCAACATGACGAGCGGCGGCAATCGCCATCAGCCCGTTATTCATATTATGTTCACCGACCAGCGACCACTTCACTTCACCGGCTTTTTCACCGTCCAGCCACACTTCCCAAACGGATGCATCCGCGTTCAGTTTCTTCGCCTGCCAGTGCCCCTGCTCGCCCACCAGTTCCTGCTCGCTCCAGCAGCCCATCGCGATCGTCTGCTTCAGGTTGATGTCGTGTTCCGGGAAAATAATGCGCCCTTGCCCCGGCACGATGCGCACCAGGTGGTGGAACTGCTTCTGAATCGCTTTCAGATCGTCAAAGATGTCCGCATGGTCGAACTCAAGGTTGTTGAGGATCAGCGTGCGCGGGCAGTAGTGCACAAACTTGGAACGCTTATCGAAGAACGCGCAGTCGTACTCATCCGCCTCAATGACGAAGAAGTGACTTTCACCCAGACGGGCAGAAACGTCGAAATTACCCGGAACGCCGCCAATCACGAAGCCCGGCTGATAACCGCAGGCTTCCAGAATCCAGGTCGCCATGCCTGCCGTGGTGGTTTTACCGTGCGTACCGGCTACGGCCAGCACCCAGCGATCGCGCAGAACAAAGTCATGCAGCCACTGCGGGCCGGACATATACGGAATGTTCTTTTCCAGCACCGCTTCAACACACGGATTTCCACGGGTCATGGCGTTGCCGATGATCACCAGGTCTGGCTGTGGGTCGAGCTGGCTGGCGTCGTAACCCTGAATTAAATCAATGCCCTGCTTCTCAAGCAGGGTGCTCATCGGCGGATACACATTGGCGTCCGAACCCGTTACTTCATGACCGAGCGAGCGCGCCAGCATCGCCAGACCGCCCATGAAAGTGCCACAAATTCCCAAAATATGAATGCGCATACGTCACTACCCTTTTTTAATCTGGGGGCCATTTTACGCACATGTCAGGCAAGTGAGAAACGCATTTCAGGATATTCCGTACTTTGCTGGCGCGATTCACCTGAGCGCGGCCGCTGAAATATTTGTTAAGATTGTTACGGTCGCTTTACTCCATATCAATTGCAGGGAAAGTGTTATGAAAACGTTAGGTGAATTTATTGTCGAAAAGCAGCACGAGTTCTCTCATGCTACCGGTGAGCTCACTGCTTTGTTGTCGGCAATAAAGCTGGGCGCCAAGATCATCCACCGCGATATCAACAAGGCCGGTCTGGTCGATATCCTGGGTGCCAGCGGTGCTGAGAACGTGCAGGGCGAGGTTCAGCAGAAACTCGACCTGTTCGCGAACGAAAAACTGAAAGCTGCACTGAAGGCGCGTGATATTGTGGCGGGCATCGCTTCTGAAGAAGAAGATGAAATTGTCGTCTTTGAAGGCTGCGAACACGCGAAATACGTGGTGCTGATGGACCCACTGGATGGCTCGTCCAACATCGATGTTAACGTCTCTGTCGGTACTATTTTCTCTATCTACCGCCGCGTAACGCCTGTCGGCACGCCGGTGACGGAAGAAGATTTCCTGCAACCGGGCAACAAGCAGGTAGCTGCGGGTTATGTGGTCTACGGCTCTTCAACCATGCTGGTTTACACCACCGGCTGCGGCGTACACGCCTTCACCTACGATCCGTCGCTGGGCGTTTTCTGCCTGTGCCAGGAGCGTATGCGCTTCCCGGAGAAGGGTAACACCTACTCCATTAACGAAGGCAACTACATCAAATTCCCGAATGGCGTGAAGAAGTACATTAAGTTCTGCCAGGAAGAGGACAAGTCCACGAATCGCCCGTACACCTCGCGCTATATTGGTTCCCTGGTGGCGGATTTCCACCGCAACCTGCTGAAAGGCGGGATCTACCTCTACCCGAGCACCGCCAGCCACCCGGAAGGGAAACTGCGTCTGCTGTACGAATGCAACCCGATGGCCTTCCTGGCTGAGCAGGCGGGCGGCAAAGCGAGCGACGGTAAAGAGCGCATTCTGGATATTACGCCGGAAAGCCTGCACCAGCGCCGTCCGTTCTTCGTCGGCACCGATCATATGGTGGAAGACGTAGAACGCTTCATCCGCGAGTTCCCGGACGCATAATTATCATTAATCGCACGGATGTAGGCCGGATAAAACGCGCAGCGTTGCCATCCGGCAATTTATTGCCTGGTGGCGGCTTCGCCTTATCCGGCCTACGTTCGGTTACGCTGCCTGTAGCTTAAATACGGCCATCGCCTCCAGCAGCGCATGGGACTGCTCTTCCAGCGAACGGGTGGCTGCGGAAGATTGCTGTACCAGCGCCGCGTTCTGCTGTGCGGTTTCATCCATCTGACTGACCGCGATATTCACCTGCTCAATGCCCCGGCTCTGTTCCTGAGAAGCACTGGCAATCTCACGCATCAGTTTGGTCATGCGCATCACTTCTGTCGCAATCTCATCCATCGTTTCACCGGCCTGCATCGCCAGATCGCTGCCCTCTCCGACATGCGTTTGCGAGTCGCTGATGAGCGCGCGGATCTCTTTCGCGGCATCGGCGCTGCGGCTGGCGAGATTACGCACCTCACCGGCAACCACCGCAAAACCGCGCCCCTGTTCACCAGCGCGCGCCGCTTCAACGGAGGCATTCAGCGCCAGAATATTGGTCTGGAAAGCGATGCCGTCAATTACGCCGAGAATATCGGCGATACGGTCAGAGCTGCCGGAAATATCACGCATTTTCTCAATGACATAGCACACCATCTCACTACCGCGATCGGCGGTGTCCGAGACTGATTTCGCCAGTTGGTGCGCCTGATCGGCATTTTCAGCGTTCAGTTTCACCGTCGCAGTCAGCTCTTCCATGCTGGCGGCTGTCTGTTCCAGCGAGGTGGCCGTAGACTCCGTGCGTTGCGCCAGATGCAGGTTGCCCGCCGTCAGTTCACGGCTGCCGGTATCAATCTGCGTGCTGGCGTCACGAACGCGTACCACGGATTCACTCAGCGCCGCACGCATCTCTTCAAGGGCGGTATTCAGACGGTTAAATTCAGAGCTGGCAAAATGGCTTACCGTTGGCGATAAATCCCCTGTCGCCAGACGCTCCAGTTGCTCAACAACATTATCAAGAGGTTTCAGGAGCTTATTACGCAACATCAGCCATACCAGCGCCAAGAGGCCGATGGCGGCCAGCGTCGCCCCCGTCATCACCCCATAATAGACCCAGGAAGTGATAATACGGGTGGAGGCGTAGAGCCCCATACCGCCCGTCAGCAACAGGAGCAGGGTAAGTAAAGACAGTAAAACCAGTAAACTTGTACGAATAGAGAGGGATTTTGGCATCGTTATCTTTCCGGTTGTAGGGATATAGAATCTATCGACTACAACCGGAAAAAGTTTATACGTTTCAGGAAATTCAATATGTTACTTCGGTGTTGCGGCCGTGTTGACACGCGTAACCGGAGAACTCTGGCGGTTCTCCCACAGCACCGTCAGACCACGCTGCAAGGCAATAAAAATAAACAACAAAATCCCGATAGCGATCTTCGTCCACCAGGAACTCAGCGTGCCATCGAAGTTAATATAGGTCTGGATCAGCCCCTGGATCGCCACGCCGAACAGCGTACCTAACACCGTCCCCACGCCTCCGCTCAGCAACGTACCGCCAATCACCACCGATGCGATGGCATCCAGCTCAACGCCAACGCCCGCCAGCGCATAACCGGCCTGGGTATAAATGGAGAAAACAATACCCGCCAGCGTCGCAAGCCCGGTAGAGAGCATATAAATACGGATGGTGGTGCTGCGCGTCGAAATCCCCATCAGGTTCGCCGACGCCGCATTTCCGCCAATGGCGTAAACCTGATTACCAAACCGCGTACGGTGCGCGAGGAAAATGCCGATCACCACCACCGCCAGCATCAGCAGCCCCATTGCGCTCAGACGCCCGCCGCCGGGGATTTTCCACGCCAGGCTGGAGAGCGTATCGTAAATCGGGTGGTTAATCGGAATCGACTCCTCAGACACCAGATAACTGACGCCACGCAGGAAGAACATCCCCGCCAGCGTAATGATAAACGCCGGAATCTTCAGCGCATCAATCAGCAGCCCCATAAATGCCCCGAACGCACAGCCCATCGCCAGTACCAGCGGGAAGGCCAGCAGCGGCGAGATCCCCCAGTAGCCAATGGCCTTCGCCAGAAAAACGCCGGTAAACGCGATCACCGATCCCACGGACAGATCGATGCCGCCGGAGAGGATCACGAAGGTCATGCCAACCGCGATAATCCCGAGGAAAGCGTTATCGGTCAGGATATTGCAGATAACCCGGGTTGAGGCGAAACCGGGGAACTGCGTCAGGCAATAGAGATAGCCCAGCACAAAAACCCCGAGGGTGATCATCAACGGTAAGTTACGTTTTATCACGACCACGCACTCCTTTTATCAGACTGATAAAGCGCTGCGACTGCACAATCAGCACGCATAACACCACGATGGCTTTGACGACCTGGTTCATCTCCGGCGGAAAGCCTGACAGCAGGATGCCGGTATTCATCCCCTGGATAATCAATGCGCCCACGACCGACAGCAGCAGGTTAAAGCGCCCGCCCATCAGCGAGCCGCCGCCAATAACCACGGCCAGAATGGCGTCCAGCTCCAGCCAGAGTCCGGCGTTGTTGGCGTCCGCGCCGCGAATATCCGCCGTGATGATAATGCCCGCAATCGCCGCGCACAGGCCGCTCAGAACATAGGTGAGCATGACGATAATGCGGGTGTTCACCCCGGCATTTTTCGCCGCCCGAATGTTGATCCCCACCGCTTCAATGAACATCCCCAGCGCCGTTTTACGTGTCAGCAGCCAGAACACCACCAGGGTAAGCAGCGCGATAATCACGGGCGTCGGAAACAGCAACAGCGAACCGCTGCCGAACCACGATAAGTTGGGTGAGTTAAAGGTGACGATCTGCCCGGAGGTGATGAGTTGCGCCACGCCACGTCCGGCCACCATCAGAATGAGCGTGGCGACAAACGGCTGAATTTTAAGGATCGCCACCAGAATGCCATTCCACAAGCCCGCCAGTACGCCTGTTCCCAGCGCCGCGAGCAGCACCACCGGTAAGCTGTGCCCGGCCACCGTCATGGCGGCAGTAGTCGCCCCGGCAATCGCCATTACCGCCCCGACGGAGAGATCGATACCGCCAGTGGCGATCACCAGCGTCATCCCAATCGCCAGCAGCGCAACGGGAGCCGCGCGGTTAAGAATGTCAATCGGGCTGCCGAACAGGCGACCGTCCTGCAAAATCACCTGCCAGAAATGCGGCGCCACCAGGCTGTCCACCAACAGCACCAGCAGCAATGCCACGATCTGCGGCATACCTGTCGGCCAGCGAAAACGTCGCTTCGGCGGTGTGGTTTGCGGGAGAGACTGAGGCATCACACTATTCTCCTTACGCCGCAATGGCGTTCATGATCGCCGGAACGGACAGTTCCGCCAGCGGGATCTCCGCCACCTGTTTACGATCGCGCATGATGATCACCCGATCGGCATAGCCCACCAGTTCCTCCAGTTCAGAGGAGATGACCAGCAGCGCCAGCCCGTCCGCACACAGCGTTTCGATCAGGCGGATGATCTCCGCATGCGCCCCAACGTCGATGCCGCGTGTCGGTTCATCCAGGATCAGGAACTGCGGTTTGGTCAGCAACCAGCGCGACAGCAACACTTTTTGCTGATTGCCGCCGGAGAGAAATTCAATCGGCTGTTCCGCACTGGGGGTACGAATACCCAACTGGCGGATAAAACGCTCGGCAATCTCCTGCTGTTCTCTGCGGGAAATCGGCCGCAGCCAGCCTCGCTGCGCCTGTAGCGCCAGAATGATATTTTCCCGTACCGATGCGGCGGCAATAATGCCGTCCGTTTTCCTGTCTTCCGGGCAAAAGCCAATCCCAAGGCACGAAGCCTGATGCGGCGATCGCAGGGTTTGCGGCTTACCTTTGATCATCGCACTGCCGCTGTCGGCCGGTTTAATGCCGAAGATCACCTCTGCGGTTTCGGTACGCCCCGATCCCAACAGCCCTGCCAGACCGACGATCTCGCCGGGGCGGACTTCCAGGCTGAACGGCGAGATGGTGCCTTTCCTGCCGTAATCTTTAAAGGCAGCCACCGGTTTATCGCTCAGCAAGGTGCGCCCCGCCCGCCGTAGCGCATGGGTCTCCAGTTCGCGCCCCAGCATCATTTTCACCAGTTCGATCTGTGGAAGCTCACGGGTTTCGCGGCAGCCGACAAAGCTGCCGTTGCGTAACACGGTGATCCGATCGCTCACCTGATAAACCTGATCGAGAAAGTGCGTAACAAAGATCAGGCTGACGCCGCGATCGCGCAGATGGCGCATCAGGCCAAACAGCATCTCAACTTCCTGGGTGTCGAGGCTGGCGGTGGGTTCGTCGAGGATCAGGACTTTCGCGGAGAGATCGATGGCCCGGCAGATAGCGACAATCTGCTGCATTGCAACGGAAAAGCGGTTGAGCGGCTCACGCACATCCAGCGAAAAGCCGTAAGAGGCCATCAATTCTGTAGCGCGTTTCTCCATTTCTTTGCGCCGTAGCAGGCCAAAACGCCGGGGCTCACGACCGATAAACAGGTTATCCGCCACCGACATATTGGGCAGAAGGTTAACCTCCTGGTAGACGGTTCCGATCCCCAGTTGCTGGGCATGCGCGGTATTCTTCGGTGAAATCGCCTGGCCTTCCAGCCAGATTGTGCCGCGATCGGCATGGTATACGCCGGTTAATGCTTTAATCAGCGTTGATTTTCCCGCCCCGTTTTCCCCGAGCAGCGCCATGATTTCGCCCCGGCGCAGGCTAAAATCGACGTTATCCAGCGCCTTAACGCCGGGAAAGAATTTACTGAGTCCCTCGGTACGGAGGATTTCCTGATTTTGGTCGATGGTCATGGCATTCCTCCGGTTCGAAAGCACGGCCTTTCCGTAGGCCCGATAAGCGCAGCGCCATCAGGCAATAAATGCCGGATGGCGGCGTAACGCCTTATCCGGCCTACAGAAGACCAACAGCAAAATCAGTAGCCCATGTTTTTCTTCTTCTCTAACTCTTCTTTTGCGGTGTCAGGCAGGTACAGCGTCGATTTGGTGATGGTCAGCTTCTCAGGCATCGTGCCGTCTTTTTTGTATTTCTCCAGCGCATCGAAAGCGGGCCCGGCCATGTTCGGCGTCAGTTCAACGCTGGCATTGGCTTCGCCATCAATCATCGCTTTATAGATATCCGGCACGCCGTCGATAGAGCCCGTCAGAATATCTTTGCCCGGCTTCAGGCCCGCTTCTTTAATCGCCTGGATCGCGCCGATCACCATGTCGTCGTTATGGGCGTAAACCATGCAGATGTTTTTGCCGTTGTTTTCCGCTTTGATAAAGCTCTCCATCACCTCTTTCCCTTTACTACGGGTAAAGTCGCCAGACTGAGAGCGGATGATTTTGATGTTTGGCGCTTTGGCGATGGCTTCGGCAAACCCTTTCTTACGGTCGATCGCCACGCTGGCCCCAACGGTGCCTTGCAGCTCAACAACGTTACACGGCTTGCCATCCACCTCTTTTACCAGCCAGTCGCCGATCAATCTGCCTTCCAGCACGTTGTCGGCGGTGACGGTGGTCATATAGAGCGATTTGTCTTTAACATCAATGGAGCGGTCGAGCAGAAAGACCGGAATTTCCGCATCTTTGGCTTCTTTTAAGACCGGTTCCCAGCCTGTCGCGACCACTGGCGCAATAAAGATGGCGTCCACGCCCTGAGCGACAAATGAGCGTACAGCTTTAATCTGGTTTTCCTGTTTTTGCTGACCGTCGGCAATTTTCAGCGTGATGCCGCGTTTTTCGGCCTCGCTCTTCGCCACGTTGGTTTCGGCGGCGCGCCAGCCGGACTCAGAGCCGACCTGCGAAAATCCTACGGTTAAAGGGGCGGCCATTGCCATAGACGACATGGCTGCCGAAACTGCTGTGACTAAAAGTAAGCGCTTCCACATAATGATGTCCTCGTAGCCCAGGTTATTGTTGGGTGAAAAGCATTCGCGAGGAAAACTATAGACAATAGGTGATGTAACGGATTGCGTTACATCACACTTCAAAAAAGTAAATAAAAGGTTAATCACAACTTTGTAATCGCTTTCATTCGCCTATGAAAAAAGCAGCTGTTGTTATGGATTTTCCTGTCACGTAAACCGTCTGAAAATCGCAGCCGGAGGGGAAAGAAGACGAAAACAAGCGGAGACTTTCAGCGCGAGTTGGCTATAATACTCGCCACTTGTTTGCCATATATATTTAAAGGAAACAGACATGAGCTTACTCAACGTCCCTGCGGGTAAAGATCTGCCGGAAGATATCTACGTTGTTATTGAGATCCCGGCTAACGCAGATCCGATCAAATACGAAGTTGACAAAGAGAGCGGCGCACTGTTCGTTGACCGCTTCATGTCCACCGCGATGTTCTATCCGTGCAACTACGGCTACATCAACAACACCCTGTCTCTGGATGGCGATCCGGTAGACGTTCTGGTTCCGACGCCGTATCCGCTGCAACCGGGTGCTGTGATCCGTTGCCGTCCGGTTGGCGTTCTGAAAATGACCGACGAATCCGGTGAAGATGCGAAGCTGGTTGCCGTACCGCACACCAAACTGAGCAAAGAATACGATCACATCAACGACGTGAACGACCTGCCGGAACTGCTGAAAGCGCAGATCACGCACTTCTTCGAGCACTACAAAGACCTCGAAAAAGGCAAATGGGTGAAAGTTGACGGCTGGGACAACGCTGAAGCGGCTAAAGCTGAGATCGTTGCTTCCTTCGAGCGCGCAGCGAAGAAATAAGTTCGTTTTCGCTTGAGCTCAACGTAATTTTTTAAAAGCCCTCATATTTGTGAGGGCTTTTTTATGCCGGGTAAAACTGCCTAAGAGAGATTATCGACAAACCCTGGTTCCAGTAGTGCCGAGTGTAGAGACTATGATAAATCTTTGGTCAGTTGCTCCGGTGATAAAGCCAGAGATACGATAGTCTTTCCTTCTTCATCACAAAACTCAACCTCATAAGCTAACGATGGTGAGTGATACACATCAATAACCGCACCGATCTGACCTTTCGTTAAACCAACGGCAGGTAAATCAACATTCAGGAACACAACATCCAGAAGTGATAGTTTCATCATTTCACCTTACTATTTTACATAGAGGGTTGTCATGCGAGGTACTAACGAATCAGTCTCATATATCCAACCAGTACGTACTATCGCAGTTTCTCCGTTCACACCGATAATCGGTACATCGACGGACAGTCTTTGACCGAAACTGTCATATAGCCCTAATTCAGCAGGGTTAGACAGGACTCCCTGCCGAACTCTGGAAACTAAGACCCCTGCATTAGATGGGTTATAACCCAAAGCTGATTCGAAAACTCGCGCTTTATTTCCCCCAACCGGATGATCAGAATTTAGAGCATAAGAAGCTATTTTTTTAGGATCGATAACTGCATGTTTGGCATTGAGTAATGTTCCAGCCTCAGATGTGAATCCTTTTAAATAGGGGGATTCAAGGGACGGGACCATACTATAATTCGATATTTCGCCTGGCCCATTTACAGTGCTCAACCTAACAATCCCTAACCCGGCGGCAATTGAAGCACCAGCAATCAGCAATCCCCTGGTCTGATCGTTCATTACCTGGTTATAACCAACAGGAGCATCACCACCGAGCAATTCAGCAGTCTGATGAAACCCATCGACATTACCATTATAAATCCCCCCAGCCGCCAGCAGTCGCCCTACGCCAGCGCTGTTAAGAGTATGAGTCTGGGCTTTCGGCGTTGGAACAAACAGCTTATTGTATTCCGCTGGCAGGGCAAGATAACTACACTCGGTATTGCTTATCAGATGTTTACTGAGAATATAATCATAATCAACAGATATTGTTTCTGTATCTATCTCGTCTTTTATAATGCGAAGCTGAATCCTTGATATTGAAGCACCTCTGAGCTGAATATAATAATACTTCTCCCATTGACCATATCTATTTATGCGGTAAAACCAAAACGCCAGAAACAGGTTTTCATTATTATTAATCGCATTAGCTAACAGCGGTGAACTTTTGTCTATTTGCTTGCTGAATGTTAAGCTCTGTAGATTCGCACCTTTACCTGTATTCGTTACCCCCGAACTCAAAGAAAATACAAATATTTCATTCACATGGTTTCGTTGCCAACGATTACCGACTGAATCAGTTGTGCCACATCCATCAGAAATATCACCTTGTTGCTCACCAATGAGTTTAAGATAAACAATATCACTCATCCATTACTATCCTTACCTGGATAATTATTTTGCAGAACAAGAATGCGACTGAAATAAAACAATTTCCGCTAGCGGGATCATATTGCTTTATAATAATACAAGATAATATTTTAAGAAGAATAATAATTCACACTAATTAGTGTTTCAGTTAATAAGCATTTTGCGTGATGAACAAAAAGATAAGTACGTCCTGATAATCCAGGACGACAGCTGGCACCACATAAAACAACGCCACCCGAAGGTGGCGTGTTTTTTATCAGCACTGGTCTCTGTCTAACCAGTTACCGCTTTCAATCAGCGTTAACCCTTCGACCGGACGTTGGTACACATACATCCATGCGCTTCCGTACGGTGTCTGGATTAACTGGCGTGCATATTCGCCGCCCCTGGTGCGCAAGGCATCAAGTTCGGCCAGCGTGGCGTTATCAATACGATAAACTTCACCGTGTACCGATCCGTTTCCCGGAACTGCGCCTGGATAGTGGCCCAGGCTATACAACTGGTAGTTATCGATACTGTAATCGCCCAGCAACTGGGCGTTGGTCATCCAGTGGCTGTTGCCCTGTTTGCGTCGTAAACTGCCGTAAACAAATATTCGCATTGCTAAAACTCGAACTGATAGAGCAAATCAAGTGCCTGATCTACGCCAGACACTGCTTCCAGATATAGCTTAGGCATCAGGCGATAACGTAACGTGAGCGTCGCCAAAGAGTCAAATATACCCACACCATATTTCACTTGCAGACCTGGCAGCACATATCCGCTGACCACAACCTGGGATGAGTCGCCCACCCCTTGCGTGTCCAGCGCCAGATTGCTTACGCCAAATGTCTCCCCGATTTTACCCACAACCTGACCACTTTGTGCAACCCCCAGACCAACAAGCATTGAGGTCATCGCCGCACTGTCGCTCTGATCGCTCTCCAGCCCCTGGCCGCGCAGCAGGTAAGACAGCGCCTCCTGCTGGGACATCGCCGGGTCGGAGAAGATTTCCGCTTTCGGCTCATCCGCAGTGCCGGTCACGCGCACCCCGGCAATGACGTCGTTCTCCGTCGATTCAGGATTACGAATCGCCTCGATGTTGAGCAGTGGCTGATCCGGCGGGCCAGAGAACAGCAGTTCCCCCTTACGCACGATCAGATCCTGACCATACGCATGGAAGCGCCCGTCAGGAATATTGATCTGCCCGTTAAGCCCCAGTCCCTGTTTGTCCTGCGCAACTTTCAGGTCGCCGGTCAGACGCGCTTTCAGGCCAAAGGCATCCATGCGGACGTTGTTCCCTACGTGGACAATCAGGTTGCTGTTGATCGGAATCGACGCGCTCTGCGGATTTTCAGGCTGTAGATCGTTATTGAGCATGACTTCATCACTGGAGACGCCTACCGCGCTTTCCGGCAGTTCATGCACCACGATACGCGCCCACGGCACATCCACGCGTCCATCCAGCGTGAACAGGCTCGGCGTCGCCTCAAAGACCACATCCGGGGAAACATCCAGCCGCACCATCGGCGGCACGGTGATACGCACGCGACTGCCTTTCGCCGCCACGCGGGCGCGCCAGTTATCTATCTGGCTCCAGTCAGCGTCGCCGCTCAGATTAATTTGCCCCTGCTGCGTGCGCACCACACCTTGCAGAGTTGAGCGCGTACCGTTGAAATTCATCGCCAGCTGGCTTGGCTGCATATCAAACGGCATAAAGTTGCCATCCACATCCAGGCCGCTCAGCTGTAGCTGACCAAACATCTGTGGGCTTTGCACGTCGCCCCCCAGACGCAGGTTTGCGTTCAACATGCCCGCCGCTTTTTCGCCACGCGAGAAGACAGGGTTGACCATCGCCAGGTTGAAGTTGCGGATATTGATGTTACCGCCAATATTACGCCGCCCTTGCGGGTCGGTTATCTGTACCTGCCCGTCGAACTGGCCGTTATTGGTCAGACGGATCATCCAGCCTAATTGCGCCCGGTTATTGTGCAGATCGGCATTCAGGTTCAGCGTGTCGAAAGCCACCGGTAACGGCGCGTCATTGACCCGTTGCGTTACCTTCACGTTACGACCCGACAGCGTGACCTGCCCTTGCGGCAGCCCCTCTTTGGTGGTGTCCCACGCGACATCCGCTTTCCCGCTAAAGACGCCGCTGGCCTGCGTGGCATCCGGCATAAACGGCTTCAGCATCGCCAGATCGAAACGGTTGAGATTCACTACCGCCCGTCCTTCTGCCCCGGCATCGATCGTTTGCGGTACGCACAGCTCCGCATTCGGGTTCGTCCAGCAGTGCGGCCCGATGCTGATTTTCTGTTCCTGATTACGGTAATCCAGCGCAATGGCGCGCGTCAGCGACCACGGCCCCACCGGCGTCTGGAAGCGCGTATTGCTGAGCGTGCCTTTCCAGCGCGCTTCTTTACGGTCAAAACTGCCCGCAAGCGCAAGCTGCCCGGAGACCGGCTCGCCCTGAATCCGCAGTTGCAGTTCATGCTGCTTTTCGCTGCCTTTGGCATTCAGGGTGACGAGGTTGATATTGACGTCCGGCTGCGTAATCCGCTCAACGCGAACGTCAAGATTCCCGGCGATCTGGTCGGTGGATTTGATGTCCCCCTCCACACGCACCTGCGCCACCGACAGCTCCTGCCAGCGTAGTCCGCGCGCGTTGATATCCGCCAGCAGCTGCGGCGCATCGACCGTACCACGAACCTTCACCAGCCCTTTGGCGGTACCGCCCAGCCCCGGCAGCGCGTTATCCAGATTCGGCGCATCAATCGTGGCGTCGAGATTGAGATCCTTAATGCCCAGCTCGCCTTTCACATCGGCGCTATTGCGTCCCAGCTCCAGATGCAGACCCGGAATGACCCACTGCATGTAGCTGTTCCCCTTCAGAGAGCCGTTAACATTGACCTTGTTCTGCTTCACGTTACCGGTCAGTTTCAGCTCAGGCACATCCATCTGCCAGCTGCCGCCATAGAGGCTTCCCCGGGTTTTGATCAGGCCGTTGAGCGTAGAAGGCCAGTCCGGGATCTCTTTCGCCGTGTTGATGCCGTCCAGCGTCAGTTCGCCGCGCCAGCTGATCGCCTGCTGCCAGTCAACCAGCGCTTTCAGCTCGGTTTTCCCTTCCAGCGCCGCCACGGTGAGCTTATCGAGATTGATCTGCTGTTCGTTGCCTTTCGCATCCAGGGTAATGGTGGCGGGCGGAATGTCCTGCCCCTTCACCGCCGTGCGCATCGACAACGTGTAGTCGGTCATCTTGCCGGTAAGTTTGAGTTTGATATCGTCGGCCTGGAACTGCTTGTCGCCGGTAAACGGCCAGTAAACCTGGCGGCTTGCCACTTCAACGTTCAGCGGCAACCCGGCCTCGGCGAGGCGCGTCTGGGCGCGCAGATCCATATCCACCGGCCCGGAGAGGTTAACGCCGATCTCCAGCTGTTCACGCAGCGCGCCGCCTACCTTCAGCTTCACCTTTTCGCCTTTCAGCGGATCGATATTCAGCGTGCTGTTGAGGGTGATATCCACCGGCCACGAGTTGGTCAACTGCGCCGTTCCGGTCGCATTGACGGTGCCCTGGTTGGCGTCGATATCCAGCGCATCCAGTTTCATATTGCCGTCGATGCTGCTGACTTTCAGCAGCATGTTGCGCACCGTCAGGTCAGTATCGCCCGTCACGCGCAGCTGTTCGCCCTTAAACTCCTCAATATTAAGGTTGAGCGGCAGATGCACATCGGCCATCTCCGGCAACACGGGCTTTGAGAACAGATCCTTCAGCGTCTCGCCAAGCGGCTTTTCATCCGGTTGGGGATGGTCAATCTTCGGTTCAACCACCTCTTCCTGCGCCACTTCCGCCACTTTTGGCAACGCGATTAGCAGTCCCTGTAGCGAAGTGGGCTTCAGAGTCAGGGTTTTCTCCTGCCAGTTAAGGCCGGAGGTGAAATCCATCACCGAGACGGTCGTATCATCAATTTTGAGATTGATATTGCTGAGCGCCACGCGCGAAAGCGTGATGGGATACGGCGTGGAAAGATTCAGCGGCCCGCTGTCCTCTTCTTCCTCCACCGGTTCGGAAGGCGGCATTTTTTTGCTGTCGATGGCGACGTTGATGTCCTTCAACGACAGATCGTTAACACACAGGCTGCTGTCCCACAGACAGCCGAGTTTCACCGCCAGGTGGATTTCACCGGCATTCACCGCCACGCCGGGCTGATCGTAACGAATATTTTTCAGCGACAGGTCACGCCAGCCGCCAGTTACCTGACCGATCTCCAGCCCCGGCACCCAGCGGTTCGCCGCGTTAAAGACCAGATGCAGCCCCGTCGTGGTACCCACCAGGAACGCCACGGTTCCCAGCAGCAGCAGAATAAAAATCAGTACGCCGAGGCTTATTTTCTTCCATAAACTCATAATTCAGGCCCCAGACCGATGTAAAACTGTAAACCGTGTTCGTCTTTGTCACCAACCGGCACGGCAAAATCGAGCTTGATCGGCCCGACCGGAGACTGCCAACGCACGCCAACCCCGGCGCCGGTTTTAAAGTCGCTCTTACGGATATCGCTGACGGCTTCGCCGCTGTCGACGAACATCGCCCCCCACCATTTTCCGGTCACGTTGTACTGGTATTCCAGCGAGCCCGTCACCAGCTTCGACGCCCCTTTCAGGTTGCCGTCGCTGTCTTCCGGCGAGATAGATTTGTATTTATAACCGCGAATACTGCGATCGCCACCAGCGAAGAAACGCAAATCCGGCGGCACTTTGTCGAAATCGCCGGTCTCAATCCAGCCCAGGTTGCCGCGCATCACGAAGCGATGGCGATCGTACAGCGAGCGAATCCAGACGTTTTGTGCCTGAAATACCGAGAAATCCACGTCCGAACCCCAGGCGGTGTTTGAGTAATCGATGGAGTAACGCTGGGAATCCCCCCACGTCGGCATCAGTCCGCCGCGCGATCGGGTACGGCTGATCATCACGCCCGGATAGAGCAGCATGGTGGTGTTGGTGACGTTACCCTGCGTAAAGTGATCGAGGCTCCAGCGCAGATTGATGGCGCGCTGCCAGCCGCTGGAAAGGTCCCAGTAACGGGAAACGGCAAGCGTGGAGGAGTCCGCTTCGGTGTCGTTGAGATCGGTGCGCTTAATCCCCCCCTGAACCAGATAGTATTGTTCCAGCGGGTTCTTTAAGAGCGGCATTTTATAGCTGAAATCGACCTGCTGCTCCGGGGCGGAGATACTGGCGCTGGTGGTCAGGCTGTGGCCGTAGGAGTTCATCCACGGTTTTTTCCACGTCGCCTTCACACGCGGCCCGACGTCGGTAGAGTAGCCGACGCCCGTTTCAATGGTGTTTTCAGTACGTGGAGACATGACGCCGTGCAGCGGCAATACTTTGGTTTCGCGCGCTTTATCAAATTCAGGCGCGACGACGACCGAGTTAAACCAGCCGGTGGCCGACAGACGGCGGTTCAGTTCCGCCAGGTCTTTCGACTGGTAGTAATCTCCCTCTTTGAACGGGATCAGGTTTTGCAGATACTCGTCGCGAATCTGCGAACCTTCGAAAGTGACCTGACCAAAGCGATAGCGCTCGCCGCTGTTGTAATCAATGTCCCAGAACGCCTGGTGACGATCGAGCGACACACCTAACTGGCTTTTATTAAATTCACTGTCGAAATAGCCTTTACGTAGCGCCACGCTGGTTAATGACTTTTTGAAGCCGTCATAGTCGCCATGATTCAGCACGGTTCCGATGGCCGGACGCGTTTTCAGCAAATCCAGATAATCCCTGTCGGTACGCGCGCCGCCGCGTAAAATCACTTCTGTTCCGCCGATGCGAACCGGTTCGCCTGGCGTCACTTTGGCGAGCAAGACCTGACGCCCCTTCTCCGGCGGCGGGCGCAGCTCAAAATCAATGGTCGGCTCGTAGTAGCCCAGCGCTTTTAACCCTTCGCGGATGGCATCATCAACGCGCGCGCGAAAACGCCGGTCCGGCGTCACTTCATCACTTTGAATCGTAGACAACTGCGCACGAACGTTTTTTTCCAGCTCGCCCGATAACCCCTCGACCTGTAAACGGACGTTTGCGGCTACGGCAGAACCGCTTAAGCACAGTAAGCTAACCCAGCATAACTGACGGATATATGGCACGTTTTCTCCTGAATATCCCTTATTCCCACCCCTGGAAGGAAATCACAATGCCGCTCCACGGCTTAACAAAAACCCAACAACCGGGATTGAAAAACAGACGACAACCCAAATATTTCTTATGTTTACTCTAGACGCATTCACTGTAACTATTGTGTGCAAAGACGCGTCTCGTTACAACCTTAACCCCAATTACTGATTTCGGGAGAATGGCCCATGAGTTTATTTGATAAAAAGCATCTTGTTTCACAAGCAGATGCCCTACCTGGACGCAATACCCCGATGCCAGTGGCAACTTTACATGCGGTAAACGGACACTCAATGACAAACGTGCCCGAAGGGATGGAAATTGCCCTCTTCGCCATGGGTTGCTTCTGGGGCGTCGAGCGTTTGTTCTGGCAATTACCTGGCGTTTACAGCACCGCAGCGGGATACACCGGCGGCTACACGCCAAACCCAACCTACCGGGAAGTCTGCTCCGGGCAAACCGGCCACGCCGAAGCGGTACGCGTCGTCTACGATCCGCAGGTTATCAGCTATGAACAATTGTTGCAGGTCTTCTGGGAAAATCACGATCCGGCGCAAGGTATGCAGCAGGGCAACGATCACGGAACGCAGTACCGCTCGGCGATTTATCCGTTAACGCCAGAGCAGAACGCCGCCGCACATGCCAGCCTGGCGCGTTTCCAGAGCGCGATGACTGCGGCAAACGACGATCGCCACATCACCACCGAGATCAACACCGCCACCCCGTTTTACTATGCCGAGGACGATCACCAGCAGTATCTGCACAAGAATCCGTATGGCTATTGCGGCATTGGCGGGATCGGCGTGTGCTTACCGCCGCAAGGTTAATTCAGCGCCTCTGGCGGCTTTACAGTTCCTTACGCTATACTAGCGACTGAAATTACCGGCCCACATCCTTCGGGCCGGTTTTCAATGTGTATATCACACGGATTTATCAACTTCCCCTTCCGAGGATCTGACCTGAACGGTCGGATAAGATATGTTAAACAGTATTTTAATTATACTCTGCCTGATCGCTGTGAGTGCGTTCTTCTCGATATCCGAGATCTCGCTTGCCGCTTCACGAAAGATAAAACTCAAGTTGCTGGCTGATGAAGGCAACATCAATGCGCAACGCATCCTGAAAATGCAGGAAAACCCCGGGACGTTTTTTACCGTGGTGCAAATTGGCCTTAACGCTGTCGCCATTCTGGGCGGTATCGTCGGCGATGCCGCATTCTCTCCGGCCTTTCATTCGTTGTTCTCGAACTATATGTCGCCAGAACTCTCCGAGCAGTTAAGCTTCGTGCTCTCCTTCTCGTTAGTTACCGGTATGTTCATCCTGTTCGCCGATTTAACCCCGAAACGCATCGGTATGATTGCGCCAGAAGCCGTGGCTTTGCGTATCATCAACCCGATGCGCTTCTGCCTGTTCGTTTTCCGCCCCTTAGTGTGGTTCTTCAACGGCCTGGCAAACAGCATTTTCCGCCTGTTTAAAATCCCGATGGTGCGTAAAGACGATATCACCTCGGACGATATTTACGCCGTCGTGGAAGCCGGGGCGCTTGCTGGCGTGCTGCGTAAGCAGGAACACGAGCTGATTGAAAACGTGTTTGAGCTGGAATCGCGTACCGTGCCGTCTTCCATGACATCGCGTGAAAACATCATCTGGTTCGATCTGCACGAAGATGAGCAAAGCCTGAAAAATAAAGTCGCGGAGCATCCGCACTCAAAATTCCTGGTGTGTAATGAAGATATCGATCACATCATCGGCTACGTTGATTCTAAAGATCTGCTCAACCGCGTTCTGGCAAACCAGAGTATGGCGCTTAACAGCGGCGTGCAGATCCGCAACACATTAATCGTGCCGGACACCCTGACCCTCTCTGAAGCGCTGGAAAGCTTTAAGACGGCGGGGGAAGACTTCGCGGTGATCATGAACGAATACGCGCTGGTGGTCGGGATTATCACGCTGAACGACGTGATGACCACGCTGATGGGCGACCTGGTCGGTCAGGGTCTGGAAGAACAAATCGTGGCGCGCGATGAAAACTCCTGGCTGATCGACGGCGGAACGCCGATTGACGACGTCATGCGCGTGCTGGATATCGACGAGTTCCCGCAGTCCGGCAACTACGAGACCATCGGCGGCTTTATGATGTTTATGCTGCGTAAAATCCCGAAACGCACCGACTCGGTGAAGTTCTCGGGCTATAAATTTGAGGTGGTGGATATCGACAACTACCGTATCGATCAGCTACTGGTAACGCGCCTCGACACCAAAACCAGCATCCTGGTCCCTAAACTGCCGGATAGCAAAGAGAAAGAAGAAGGCCCGGCATAAATGCCCGGCCCTGGAAACATCAACGGCTCCCATTGGGAGCCGTTTTTTATACTACTTTAAACTACTGCATAGCACTTTGGTTAAGCCATCTCAGTTTGCAGACGCAGAACCTGACGGTTAACTTCGGACATCACAGACAAATGCTGCTTATCCTTCACTTTTGGGATAAGAATCTTGCCCTTATCAAACTCAAAAGCGCCAACGTCCTTGATATATAACCGTCCACGGAACAGGATCTTCACGTACTTCGCCACCTGTAGCGGGTTGTACCGTTGGAAAATTTTCATTGTTATCTCCTGCTGAGCGTTACGCCTTTGCGGTGCCACATTCGGCCCAGCTGTTCTAAGGCGCAAATTTTAATGCCATATGACTATAGACTATCTCTACGATGTTTCCAGTGTGTATAAGTTTATTTACCTTTTCATTACAGTTATTCAGAATTATCTATTCACCGATTCGCTGTCTTCAGTATAAGTCTTCATTTTTCGCAGGATTTGTGCGCCCGTCCGCAAACTGGCATCACGCTTGCGGGAAAAAGCATCATTCGCACATATGATTAAACCTCAGACCCAAGTGGTCGGATCACCTGCAAAAAATAAAGAAGGAAACCCCATGACCTTACGTAAACTGCTGGCGCTGTCGTGCCTGTTACTGCCGATGATGGCCTCCGCGCATAACTTTGAAACCCATCAGCGCGTATCGCCGATTGGGATCGCCGATCGCGGCGAACTGATTCTTGATAACAACAAGTTTAGCTACAAAAGCTGGAATAGCGCGCAGCTCCCCGGGAAAGTTCGGGTGTTGCAGCACATCGCCGGGCGAACGTCAGCGAAAGAGAAAAACGCCGCGCTGATAGAAGCGATTAAATCCGCGAATCTCCCGCATGACCGCTACCAGACGACCACTATCGTCAATACCGACGACGCGATTCCGGGCACCAGCATGTTTGTGCGCAGCAGCATCGAGAGCAATAAAAAACTCTATCCGTGGTCACAATTTATTGTCGACAGCAATGGCGTGGCGCGTAAGGCATGGCAGCTTGAAGAAGAGAGCTCCGCCATTGTGGTGCTCGATAAAGACGGGCGTATTCAGTATGCCAAAGACGGCGGGTTAAGCCCGGCAGAGGTGCAGCAGGTGATCGCCCTGCTGCATAAGTTGCTGAATAATTAATAGATAGAGACCCGGAAGCCGGGGTTAAGGAACGATTCACGCGGGGTATAGTCCAGGGGTTTCCCCTGCCAGTTGTGAACGTGCGCCCCGGCCGCAGCGGCAACGGCATGGCCTGCGGCAGTGTCCCAGACGCAGGTCGGCCCAAAGCGCGGATACAGCTGCGCCTGCCCTTCCGCCACCAGACAAAACTTCAGCGATGAGCCGATGGAGGTCGTCTGATGTTCGCCCAGCTGTTGCAGGTACTCTTGCAGCTCGTTGTCGGCATGGGAGCGGCTAATCACCACCAGCGGCGGTCGCGCGTCGCGCACCTGAATCTGTTTACGCACGCCGCACTCTTCTTTCCAGGCTTTTCCTTCCGCAGCGCTGTACATCACTTTCATGACGGGCGCGTAGACCACGCCCAGAATCGGTTTACCTTTATCAATCAGCGCAATATTGACGGTAAACTCGCCGTTACGTTTGATGAACTCTTTGGTGCCGTCTAACGGGTCAACCAGCCAGTAGCGCTGCCAGTGCTGGCGCACATCCCAGGAGGGCGGATCTTCTTCCGACAAAACCGGGATATCCGGCGTCAGCGCCTGTAACCCTTCCAGTATCACCGCGTGGGCGGCAATATCCGCCGCAGTAACCGGAGAATCATCCTGCTTGTTGGTGATTTCAATCGGTTTGATTCCATCGTAGACCTGCATAATGGCATCGCCCGCATTCCGTGCAAGCTGGCATACATGTTCTAGCATTCTCCACCTCGTTTATGGCAGTGGCGTTTAACTCTTTGTTTTACTTATACCCCATCGTAAATGAATCCGCCATCTGTGATAACGATTGCGGTTTTAATGGCTGAATTCATGTCATGATTCACAGTTCTGTAAGCAACAAGACTTATATACATTTTCTTTTGTGTTTCAGATCTAAAAAAGGATGCCCCTGATGATTAAGTTTAGCGCAACGCTCCTGGCCACGCTGATCGCCGCCAGCGTGAATGCGGCGACCGTCGATCTTCGGATTATGGAAACCACTGATTTGCATAGCAACATGATGGATTTCGATTATTACAAAGATACAGCGACCGAAAAATTCGGACTGGTACGCACAGCAAGTTTAATTAACGCCGCCAGAAATGAAGTCAAAAATAGCGTGCTGGTCGATAACGGCGATCTTATTCAGGGGAGTCCGCTGGGCGATTACATGGCGGCAAAGGGGCTGAAAGCTGGTGATATTCACCCTGTCTACAAGGCGTTGAATACGCTGGATTATGCGGTCGGCAACCTCGGTAACCATGAATTTAACTACGGTCTGGACTATCTGCATAAGGCGCTGGCGGGCGCGAAGTTCCCTTACGTGAATGCCAATATCATCGACGTTAAGACCAAAAAGCCGCTGTTTACGCCTTATCTGATCAAAGAGACTGACATGATCGATAAAGAGGGCAACACGCAGACGCTGAAAATTGGCTATATCGGTTTTGTCCCTCCGCAGATTATGACCTGGGATAAAGCCAACCTGAGCGGCAAAGTCACCGTCAACGACATTACCGAAACTGCCCGTCAGTATGTGCCGGAGATGCGCGCCAACGGCGCTGATGTTGTGGTGGTGATTGCCCACTCCGGGCTTTCTGCCGATCCGTACCAGACGATGGCGGAAAACTCCGTGTATTACCTGAGCGAAGTCCCCGGCGTTGACGCCATCATGTTCGGCCATGCGCACGCGGTCTTCCCTTCCAAAGATTTTGCCGATATCAACGGCGCGGATATCGCAAAAGGTACGCTTAACGGGGTACCGGCGGTCATGCCGGGTATGTGGGGCGATCATCTGGGCGTGGTGGATCTGGTGCTCAACAACGACAGCGGCAAATGGCAGGTGACCGATGCGAAAGCCGAAGCGCGGCCCATTTACGATGCCGCCGCGAAAAAATCGCTGGCCGCAGAAGATAAAAAACTGGTGGGTATCCTGAAAGCCGACCACGATGCCACCCGCGAGTTTGTTAGCAAACCGATTGGTAAGTCCGCCGATAACATGTACAGCTACCTGGCGCTGGTGCAGGACGATCCTACCGTGCAGGTGGTGAACAACGCGCAGAAAGCGTATGTCGAACACTTTATTCAGGGCGACCCGGATCTGGCGAAACTGCCGGTGCTCTCTGCCGCTGCGCCGTTTAAAGTCGGTGGACGTAAAAACGATCCTGCCAGCTTTGTTGAAGTGGAAAAAGGTCAGCTTACCTTCCGCAACGCCGCCGATCTTTACCTCTATCCGAATACGCTGGTCGTCGTAAAAGCCAGCGGCAAAGAGGTAAAAGAGTGGCTGGAATGTTCCGCCGGGCAGTTCAATCAGATTGATGTCCACAGCAGTAAACCGCAGTCATTGATCAACTGGGACGGTTTTCGCACCTATAACTTTGATGTGATTGACGGCGTGGAGTATCAGATTGATGTGTCGCAGCCTGCGCGCTACGACGGCGAATGCCAGACGGTGAATCCGCAAGCGGAACGTATTAAAAATCTGACCTTCAACGGCAAGCCTGTCGATCCGAACGCTATGTTCCTGGTCGCGACCAATAACTATCGCGCCTACGGCGGCAAATTTGCCGGTACGGGCGACAGCCACATCGCTTTTGCATCACCGGATGAGAACCGCTCCGTACTGGCGGCGTGGATTGGCGCGGAGTCGAAGCGTGCGGGGGAAATCCACCCGGCGGCGGACAACAACTGGCGTCTGGCGCCAGTTCACAGCGACACGAAACTGGATATCCGCTTCGAAACCTCGCCGTCCGACAAGGCTGCCGCGTTTATCAAAGAGAAGGGACAATATCCGATGAATAAAGTCGCTACCGATGACATCGGCTTTGCGATTTATCAGCTGGATTTGAGTAAGTAAAACCACGCCGGGTGGCGGCTTCGCCTTACCCGGCCTACGCGATCGACATGCCGTAGGCCGGATAAGCGCAGCGTCATCCGGCAAGCCGTTATGCCGCTCGCTCTTTCCGCTGTGCCAGCACCTGCGGCAAATTGAGTTCGATCCAGTCTGCCAGCGCGGCGACCTTCTCACTCACCTGTTCACCCAGCGTCGTCAGACTGTACTCCACATGCGGCGGCACCACCGGGTACGACACCCGATGAATAAATCCATCCTGCTCCAGCGCCTGTAATGACTGCGCCAGCATTTTTTCACTCACGCCGCCCATCTTGCGGCGTAAATCGCTGAAGCGGTGCGTTCCATCACGCAGTGCCACGAGAATTAATACGCCCCAGCGGCTGGTGACATGCTTTAACACCTCGCGAGAAGGACACTGCTCGGCAAACAAATTGCCATCGCGAAGCTGCTGAGAAAGCGTCGGGTTCGTCATCTTTACACTTACCTTTTTGTACGTACTTACTAAAAGTAAGTTTAAGTGCTAGCTTAATGAAACACAAGACGAACACAGGGAGATCCCCCATGATTGCAATTACCGGCGCGACCGGCCAACTGGGCCAACACGTTATCGATACCTTACTGAAAACCGTTCCTGCCAGCCAGATTGCGGCGATTGTCCGTAACCCCGCGAAAGCTGACGCGCTAACCCGACTGGGCGTTACCGTACGCCAGGCGGACTACAGCGACGAAGCCGCGTTCACGGCAGCGTTGCAGGGCATCGACAGATTGCTGCTGATCTCATCAAGCGAAGTCGGGCAACGTGCCGCTCAGCACCGCAACGTGATTAACGCGGCAATAGCCGCAAACGTGAAATTCATTGCCTATACCAGCCTGCTGCACGCAGACCGTTCCCCGCTGGGCCTGCATGTTGAACATGTGGAAACCGAAAAAATGCTGGCGGATTCAGGCATTCCTTACGCCCTGCTGCGCAACGGCTGGTACACCGAAAATTACCTGGCGAGCGCGCCAGCGGCCCTGGAGCACGGCGTCTTTATCGGCGCGGCCGGCGAAGGCAAAATCGCCTCTGCAACCCGTGCCGATTACGCTGCCGCAGCCGCTCGCGTCATCAGCGAAGAAGGCCATGCCGGTAAAGTGTATGAACTGGCAGGCGACGAAGGCTGGACGCTGAGCCAGTTAGCCGCCGAGCTGGCAAAACAGAGCGGGAAAAAGGTCGTCTATCAGAACCTGAGTGAAGCCGATTTCGCCGCCGCGCTGAAAGGCGTGGGCCTGCCAGCGGGTCTGGCGGATATGCTGGCTGATTCTGACGCGGGCGCCGCAAAAGGCGGCCTGTTTGACGACAGCCATACTCTGAGCGCACTGATCGGTCGCCCGACAACCTCTCTGGCGGAAAGCGTCAAAAGCATCCTGTAAGTGTTAAAAACAGGTTAATTGTTGTGGCATCCCTGCTGGCCATCTCTGATAATGAACAGATGGCTTTCAGGGAGAGACAACGTGCAAGGCGTACCCGAACAGTTTAGCGATGAGAAAGACAGCGCCCGCTTTCGCCATCTGGCGCAGGTGCCGGGGGTTGAGCTGTATCATGCGCATATCTCGCGTTACGCTTTCGAGCCTCACACCCACGAAGCCTTCGGTATCGGCGCGATTGAAGCCGGCGCCGAACGCTTTCGCTATCGCGGCACGCAGTACGTTGCCCCCGTTCACTCCGTTGTCACCATGAATCCCGATGAGCTGCATACCGGCGAAGCGGAAACCGCCGACGGCTGGCGCTATCGGATGATTTATCTCGATCCCGATCTGCTGGAAGAGGTGACCGGGGTTCGTCACTGGTGGTTTCATGAGGTCACGCGCCACGATCCGCTGCGCTCACGCCAGATCTGCACGCTGATCCACGGCCTGTGGCATACCGACGATCCGCTGGCGCAAAAAGGGCTGCTGCTCGATCTGATCGACACCTTCCAGCCGCTGGCGCGCCATGCGCCGGAAGTGCGGGAAGGCAAGCATCGCTTTGAGCGCGTGCGGGACTACCTGCACGACAACTACATGCATCCGGTCACGCTTGACGAACTGGCGCGGGTCGCCTCATTAAGCCCCTGGCATTTTCAGCGTCAGTTCAAGGCTCATTTCCACGTTACGCCGCACCAAATGCTGATGGCGATCCGTCTGTGGCGGGCAAAGGCGTTTCTCACGCTCGGGATGCCCGCAGCGGATGTGGCGGCCGCCACCGGGCTAACCGATCAATCTCATCTCACGCGCGCCTTTACCCATCGCTACGGCATTACGCCAGTGCGTTATCAAAAACAGGTTTATCCGCGCTAATGCGCAATCTCATACAATACTGGCGCATTTCTCCTGCCTACACTTTTCGCAATGTGAAACGATGTGGATATCAACAATGATTAGCGGCGTGTTGTATGCCCTGCTGGCAGGGTTAATGTGGGGACTGATTTTTGTCGGACCGTTGATCGTACCGGAGTATCCGGCGGTATTGCAGTCGATGGGGCGCTATCTGGCGCTGGGGTTAATTGCTGTGCCCCTGGCGTGGCTGGGGCGTGCGCGCCTGCGCCAGTTGACGCGCAAAGACTGGATAACCGCACTCGCGCTGACGATGATGGGCAATCTGATCTATTACGTCTGCCTGGCGAGCGCTATCCAGCGCACGGGAGCCCCTGTTTCTACCATGATCATCGGCACGTTGCCGGTGGTGATCCCGGTGTTTGCCAACCTGCTCTACAGCCAGCGAGATGGTAAGTTATCCTGGCGGCGTCTGGCGCCTGCGCTGGCGCTCATCGGCGTTGGCCTGCTGTGCGTCAATATTGCGGAGCTGAATCAGGGGCTGCCGGAGTTTAGCGGCTGGCGCTACGGTTCAGGTATCGCGCTGGCGCTGGTTTCCGTTGTGTGCTGGGCATGGTACGCGTTGCGTAATGCCCGCTGGCTGCGGGAAAACCCGGATAAACATCCGATGATGTGGGCAACAGCACAGGCGCTAGTGACGCTTCCCGTTTCGCTGCTGGGTTATGTTGCGGCCTGCATCTGGTTGGGTAAGCAGATGCCCGACTTTCCTCTCCCCTTTGGCCCCCGGCCGGATGTCTTTGTCGCCCTGATGGTCGCCATTGCCGTGCTCTGTTCATGGGTGGGGGCGCTATGCTGGAACGTCGCCAGTCAAAAGCTGCCGACGGTGATTCTGGGGCCCTTGATCGTGTTCGAAACGCTGGCTGGCCTGTTGTACACCTTTATACTGCGCCAGGAATTTCCACCGCTGCTGACGGTAAGCGGCATTGCGCTGCTGATTGTTGGGGTGGTGATAGCCGTCAGAGCCAGGCCGCAGAAACCCGGCGTCGTCGTGGTTTCACAGTCATAATGTGCCGGATGGCGCTGCGCTAATCCGGCCTACAAGATATTATCCTGTAGGCCGGAGCAGAGGTTAAACTTTAAACACCGCTACCGTCTGGGTCAGACGCGCCGCCTGCTCTTCAAGCGCTACGGCGGCAGTCGCCGACTCTTCCACCAGCGCGGCGTTCTGCTGCGTCACGCGATCCATCTCCGCCACCGCCAGGCCAACCTGGTCAATGCCGCGACTTTGTTCATCAGATGCAGAGGCAATCTCCCCCATGATGTCGGTCACACGCGTTACCGCACTGACAATTTCCGCCATCGTTTCCCCCGCTTCATGCACCAGCGCGGAACCCGCGCTGACCCGATTACCGGAGTCATCAATCAGCGTTTTGATCTCTTTCGCCGCCTGCGCGCTACGCTGCGCCAGCGTGCGCACCTCGCCAGCGACCACCGCAAAGCCACGGCCCTGTTCGCCCGCGCGAGCGGCTTCCACCGCCGCGTTCAGCGCCAGGATATTGGTCTGGAATGCGATACCGTCGATAACGCTGGTGATCTGCGCGATTTTGCTGGAGCTGGTGGCAATTTCATCCATCGTGCGCACAACGCCGTCCACTACGTTGCCGCCCTTCTGCGCCGTCTCAGAGGCATTTTTCGCCAGGCTGGACGCCTGACGCGCGTTGTCGGCGTTCTGTCTCACGGTTGCGGTGAGTTGTTCCATACTGGCGGCAGTCTCTTCCAGCGATGCAGCCTGCTGTTCAGTACGTGAAGAGAGATCGCTACTGCCTGTCGCAATTTCACCCGCACCGGTATAGATCGTGTCAGCGCCTTCACGTACCACGCTGACCGTGTTCGCCAGCGCCTGCTGCATCTCATGTACGTTATGCGCCAGCAGCGCCATTTCATTACTGCCTTCGGTATGGATATTGCGCGTCAGGTCGCCTGCCGCAATATGGCGGATATGTTCCATAACATCATGCAACGGTTTAAGTAAGACACGCTGCATTGCCAGCCAGCTAATCACGATCACCGCGACAACCGCCAGCATAACGGCCGCCAGAATCCACAGAATGCGCTGGTAGTCCTGTTCATTTTGTTGAATGCCCGCGTTCGTCAGTTCGGCCTGCGCGGCACGCCATTCCAGGTACAC
Organism: Citrobacter koseri ATCC BAA-895; assembly: GCF_000018045.1. Taxonomy (NCBI): domain Bacteria; kingdom Pseudomonadati; phylum Pseudomonadota; class Gammaproteobacteria; order Enterobacterales; family Enterobacteriaceae; genus Citrobacter; species Citrobacter koseri. The sequence goes on from NC_009792.1 coordinate 3,375,806, forward strand.
GTCCTGCATCGCCGTCTGTTTTTGTTCCGCATTCTGTTTGAACATCTCTTCCAGTTGTCCTGCGGCAAGGAAGGTATTCATTTTCGCCAGCGTCGCGGAGTAGATGCCGTACTGCTCTTCCAGACGGTCGGCCAGGTGTTCATCCAGCCCCGGCGTTTCTGGCAGCGCGTAGTATTTATCGTAATGACGCTGCGCATCAGCCAGCAGGGCATTCGCCGTCTTCACCAGTTCATTTAGCTGACCGCCGTTGATCTCATTGGCCATGCTACTTTGCAGGCGCAACATGCCGCGGTTAAGCGTGACGCGCGCCTGGTTCAGGCTGATCCAGGCATCGGTAAACTCCGCGACGTTCTGGCTGGAACGCTGCGATACGGTAAAATTTTGCTTATCGTTATTGAGCGCGCTGATAAAAACGCCCGCCGAAATAAGCTGCATCGCGCCGAGGGCGAGTAATACGATAATCAGTAAGGTTATAACTTTGATTCGTTTGAACATTTGTTGCCTTTTACTATGCAGGTATTGTCAGAGGTCTAACTATCGGCAGTGCCGCCGGCATATTTAATTTTGCCCGGCGACTTGCCGCGCGTATTCCTGCCCTTTTCAATAAGATTCAGCACGTTAAGGCACAAACATTTTTTTGTGATGGTCATCACGTTTTATTCTGACCCGAAAGGGTTATATCTTCGGCTTAAAGATGTATTTAAAATACATCTTATATTATTGAGAATGAGGTAACGGCTATGTCTTTTCGCGATCAACCTTTAGGTGAACTGGCGCTCTCTATTCCTCGCGCCTCGGCGCTGTTTCGTAAGTACGATATGGATTACTGCTGCGGTGGTAAGCAGACGCTCGCGCGCGCTGCTGCACGTAAAGAGCTGGATGTAGAAGCCATTGAAGCAGAACTGGCACAGTTGGCTGAACAACCGATTGAGAAGGACTGGCGTACCGCGCCGTTGGCCGAAATTATCGACCATATTATCGTGCGCTACCACGACAGACACCGCGAGCAGCTGCCGGAGCTGATCCTGCAAGCCACCAAAGTGGAACGCGTTCACGCAGACAAACCCAGCGTACCGAAAGGTCTGGCGAAATACCTGACTATGCTGCATCAGGAACTTTCCAGCCACATGATGAAAGAAGAGCAGATCCTGTTCCCGATGATCAAACAAGGCATGGGAAGCCAGGCAATGGGCCCGATTAGCGTCATGGAAAGCGAACACGATGACGCTGGCGAATTGCTGGAAGTGATCAAACACACCACCAACAACGTCACGCCGCCGCCAGAAGCCTGCACCACCTGGAAAGCGATGTACAACGGCATTAATGAAATGATTGACGATCTGATGGAGCACATCAGTCTGGAAAACAACGTCTTGTTCCCGCGCGCACTGGCCGGGGAATGATGTGTTGCCGGATGGCTCTAACGCTTATCCGGCCTACAATCCGTAGGCCCGGTAAGCTTTGCGCCACCGGGCATCAAGATTAACGCACTCCTGCCATACGTTTCTTACCGATAAACAGCCAGCCCAGCCCCAGCGCAATAAACCACAGCGGCGTGACGATCAGCGCCTGACGGGTATCATCTTCCAGCGTCAGCAGTACCAGCACAAAGACGAAGAACGCCATACACACCCAGCACATCAGCTTACCAAGCGGCATCTTATAGATGGACTTCTCATGCAGGTGCGGACGCTGCTTACGGTACACCAGGTACGAGCAGAGAATGATGGTCCAGACAAACATGAACAGAATAGCCGACACCGTCGTGATCATGGTGAACGCGCCAATCACGCTCGGATTGATGTACAGCATCACCACGCCGCCCAGCAGACAGATACAGGAGAAGGTCAGCCCTTTCGCCGGTACCGCGCGCTTAGACAATTTAGCGAACGCTTTCGGCGCCACACCCTCTTGCGCCAGACCAAACAGCATACGGCTGGTAGAGAACACGCCGCTGTTGGCGGAAGAGGCCGCAGACGTCAGCACCACGAAGTTAATCAGGCTGGCGGCGGCCGGCAGTCCTACCAGTACAAACAGCTCAACAAACGGGCTTTTGGTTGGTACTACCGAGCTCCACGGCGTGACCGACATAATGATGATCAGCGCAAAAACGTAGAACATGATGATACGAATCGGGATTGAGTTAATCGCGCGCGGCAGGGATTTCTCCGGGTCTTTGGTCTCTGCGGCGGTGGTGCCCACCAGTTCAATCCCCACGAACGCGAATACCGCTATCTGGAAGCCCGCAAAGAAGCCGCTGATCCCTTTCGGGAACCAGCCGCCATCATTCCACAGATGAGTAAACGACGCTTCAACCCCGGTCGGTGATTTGAAGTGCATCATAACCATCACCAGACCGACGACGATCAGCGCCACGATGGCGACAATCTTGATCATCGCGAACCAGAACTCCATCTCGCCGAACATTTTCACGGTCGCAAGGTTAAGGCTCAGCAGCAGAACAACGACCGCCAGCGAGGCGACCCAGTCGGAAAGGCCGGGGAACCAAAACTGCGCATAGGCGGTAATCGCAACGACGTCCGCCATCCCGGTGACCACCCAGCAGAACCAGTAAGTCCAGCCGGTGAAATATCCCGCCCACGGCCCGAGCAGGTCGGAAGCGAAATCACTGAAGGATTTATATTCCAGATTCGAGAGCAGCAATTCACCCATTGCCCGCATGACGAAAAAGAGCATAAAACCGATGATCATATAAACGAAAATGATCGACGGCCCGGCGAGGCTGATCGTTTTACCGGAGCCCATAAATAAGCCGGTGCCGATGGCGCCGCCAATCGCAATAAGCTGAATATGACGGTTTGTGAGATTGCGCCGTAGCGACTGTTCAGCCGGTGCCTGTTCGTCGGCAACGACTTTTACCTGATCTACCATGTTTTTTCTTCCTGTACCTGTCTGTGTTGTGCAGGCTCTGCGGCCTTTAGTGCGTCATATGATACGACGATCCTGTTATCAGGACTCATCGATATTAGGTAAGAATCGGCGGGATGAATACTAAGATTTAGATATAATGTTAATTATATGTTTAAAGTGAGTGTCATATCACTCTGGCAACGCGAATTAGCTCACAAAAATACACGCAATAGCTACATTTGCAAGATAAAATATCGACATCTGGCTAACTTACGGTTTTCTTGCATATTTTCTGTTCCCCCCAACAAAGAGGGGAACAGAAGTCACTGCTTACAGGATTTCCAGCAGTTCTACGTCAAACACCAGAGTGCTGAACGGAGGAATGGACGCGCCCGCGCCACGCTCGCCGTAGGCCAGTTCCTGAGGGATAGTCAGTTCCCATTTGGAACCAACCGGCATCAGGGTCAGCGCTTCAATCCAGCCTGGGATCACGCCGTTCACCGGGAATTCAGCCGGTTCACCGCGCGCAACGGAGCTGTCAAAGACGGTGCCGTCGATCAGTTTGCCGGTGTAGTGTACGCGTACACGGTCAGTACGCGCCGGAATCGCGCCTTCACCCTGGGTGATCACGCGGAATTGCAGACCGGATTCGGTGCTGTTCACACCCTCTTTCTCACGGTTTTCTTCCAGATATTTGACGCCATCTGCCGCCATTGCCTGGAAACGTTCGCGACGTACGGCATCCGCACGTTCGTGAATTTCACGCAGCGCGCGATGCACCACATCAACAGGCACTGCCGGGTGTTTGCCTTCCAGCGCATCAGCGATACCTGCCACCAGCGCTTCAGGCAACAGACCTTCCAGACCGGATTCGCTCAGCTGCTGCCCTACCTGTAAACCAATGCCGTAGCTTGCTTGCGCTTCGATAGTGTCAAAAGTCGGGGTTGCCATCATATTTCCTTTCATCGGAGGTAAAGTAGCGGGCAGCATAACAGCCACGTCTCTTCCGGTAAAACTTTGTCTCGGGAAGAGATGACAAATCGCGGGGAAAAAGAAACAATAAGAATAACCCATGCTGATGTCACGAAAGCGGGTATAACTACGAACATCATAGCGTTAGGCATCTATACTCTATGATTGAGGAACGAGACGCGGAGCAGGAGGAAAGCCATGCCCGGGCGCTTTGAACTAAAACCAACCCTGGCGAAAATCTGGCATGCACCGGACAATTTTCGCATCATGGACCCGCTGCCGCCTATGCATCGCCGTGGCATTATTATTGCCGCTATCGTGCTGGTGGTCGGTTTTCTGCTTCCCTCGAATGATACCCGCGATACGCCCGTCGTCACGCGTAATGTCCAGACAGATATCCAGTCACAGTCGCAACCGCCGACAGAAGCCGAACTTCAGGCGCAACTGGTCGCCCCGCAAAACGATCCGGGACAGGTCGCCCCCGTGGCGCCGGAACCCATCCAGGAAGGTCAACCGGAAGAGCCGCCGCAGACGCAGCAATCCCAGCCGCAAACACAGCCTTTCCAGCAGAATGGGGGAATTGACCAGCAGTGGCGCTCCTATCGCGTGGAGTCAGGTAAAACGCTGGCGCAGTTGTTCCGTGACCACGGCCTACCGCCAACGGACGTTTACGCGATGGCGCAGGTTGAAGGCGCAGGCAAGCCGCTGAGCAATCTGAAAGATGGCCAGATGGTGCAGATCCGCCAGAATGCGAATGGCGTGGTGACAGGATTGACCATCGATACCGGTAATGACCAACAGGTTCTGTTTACCCGTCAGCCAAACGGCAGCTTTATTCGCGCCCGTTAAGCGCGCAAATTGCCGGATGGCGGCGTCGCCTTATCCGGCCTACGGCACTCGCGATTGCAGGTCTGATAAGCGGTAGCGCCATCAGGCGTTACCGCTTCACCTTGTTTACCCACCAGATCCCCGAACACACCAGCACCAGCGCAACCGCATATTTCAATTCAAAAATATTTTCGCCGAGGAAAATCGCCGACAGCACCGCACCAGAAACCGGAATCAGGAAGTTAAACGGCGCAATCATCCCGACGCGGTTGTACTTGAGCAAAATACTCCACAGCGCAAAAGCAACAGACGAGAGCAGCGTCAGATAGCCCAGAATCGCCACAGAAGAGAGGCCGTGCACGGAGAGCGAGCCGCCGAAGGCATAGCCGCCAATCACCAGCGCCAGGCCGCCGATGCCAAGCTGATAGCCCGTCATCACCGTTGGGTCAACCGTCTGCGAAATACGTTTACCGTAAAGGGTCGCGGCAGAAAGAATAAAAGCAGCCAGCACCACGGAGCCATCACCCAACAGGCTAAAGCTGAAATCCATCAGCCCGCTGTTGAAGTTCACCACCATCACCCCGGCAAAGCCAAGAATACAGCCGAGGGTTTTGTTGTAGCTCAGTTTGTCGTTCTGGTAGATGAAGTGCGCCAGCAGCACGCTAAAAAAAGTGCCTGTGGCATTCATGATCGATCCTTTCACGCCCGTGGTGAACGCCAGACCGATATAGAAAAAGATATATTGCAGCGAGGTTTGCGTCAGCCCCAGCAGGGTCAGTTGACCAAACTGGCGCGGACTTAAGCGGCCGATCGGTTTACGCTGCGCCATCGCCAGCAACAGCAGCAATAACCCCGCGAACAAGAAACGGTATCCGGCAAAGACAATTTTTGACGGGATATCATCTGTCGCAATCTGAAAGATCTCGTACCCGCTTTTTATCGCCGGGTAGGCGCTTCCCCATAACAGACAACAAAATGCCGCCCCCAGATAGACAACGTTTTTACGCGCGAACAGGGGTTGCTGGTGGGTTATCTCCATTCCATCACCACTTTGAAATAATGTTTTATTTTTTATTATCCCGAAAAGGGTAAAGAATAGCCAGTGCGAAAAACAGGGGGGCAGAAAAGCAAAACGCCAGCACAAGGCCGGCGTTTTTACGCGATAGAAGAATAAAACTTATTCAGCTACTACGTTTACAGTCAGTTTAGCGAATACTTCGCTGTGAACCTGGAAGTTCACTTCGTGCTCACCAGTGGTACGCAGAACGCCGTTCGGCAGACGAACTTCGCTCTTAGCCACTTCAACGCCAGCTGCTGTTACAGCGTCAGCGATGTCGCGAGTACCGATGGAACCGAACAGTTTACCTTCGTCGCCAGCTTTGGACGCGATGGTTACGGTTTCCAGGGCGTTGATTTTCTCTGCGCGTGCATTTGCAGCAGCCAGAACGTCAGCCAGTTTAGCTTCCAGTTCAGCGCGACGTGCTTCGAAGAACTCAACGTTTTTCTTGGTAGCAGGAACAGCTTTACCCTGTGGTACCAGGAAGTTACGAGCATAGCCCGCTTTAACGTTAACCTGATCACCCAGGCTACCCAGGTTTGCTACTTTATCAAGCAGAATAACTTGCATTACCTTATCCTCTCAAAGTCGTATTAATGGACCGTGGCCGATTACTGATGACGATCAGTGTACGGCAGCAGGGACAGGTAGCGAGCGCGTTTGATAGCGCGAGCCAGCTGACGCTGGTATTTTGCACGGGTACCGGTGATACGGCTTGGGACAATCTTACCGCTTTCGGTGATGTAGTTTTTCAGCGTAGCGATATCTTTATAGTCGATCTCTTGAACGCCTTCCGCGGTGAAACGGCAGAACTTGCGACGACGGAAATAACGTGCCATATGGCTAGTCTCCAGAATCTATCAATTCAATCTGCTCGGCATGCAGAACCATTTTGCTCAGGCCGTTCTTTGCCTTGTGGCAAGAGATGAACCCCTGAACGGTTATGCGGCTGCCGACCGTTATACTGTGAGTAATGGCCTGGTTTTCGTGTCCGCTAACAATAACGGGCATTTGACACCATGCCTGCCGGTGAAACCCGGCTTCCTCCTGCACAGAACGATGCTCAAGCACGAACTGGCAGTGCGGAATTCCTGATGGACTGACCTTTCGAAGGGGCATCCTGCACACGGTGCCGGACAACGCCAGACGGTTGGTCATCAGAAATTACTCTTCAGAATCCCCAGCATCTGCATCATCTGCGGTTTCGTTTGCGAAATCATCGCGACGCTCACGGCGCTCGTCTTTCGCTTTAACCATCGGAGATGCTTCGGTAACAGCGTGCTTAGTACGCATTACCATGCTACGGATAACGGCATCGTTGAAGCGGAAGTTAGTTTCCAGCTCATCGATCACTTCCTGCGGCGCTTCAACGTTCAGCAGAACGTAGTGAGCTTTGTGCAGTTTGTTGATCGGGTAAGCCAGCTGACGGCGGCCCCAGTCTTCCAGACGGTGGATCTTGCCTTCTGCACCAGTGATTGCACCAGTGTAGCGCTCGATCATGCCCGGAACCTGTTCGCTCTGGTCAGGATGGACCATAAAAACGATTTCGTAATGACGCATCGAATTGCTCCTTACGGATTATTCAGCCTCCTGTCTGGGTCAGCCGAATCCCGGGGAGGCAAGGAACGTGTTAAAGGTCGGCTGAAAAATGACGCGTCATAATACTTGCGCCCATGAGGAAACACAAGTTGATTGCGCAAAAATTCACACGAAGCGCAAAGACAGGTTAACCATGTGATTTAAAATTAATCACATGGCATCGCGCCAATTTTTTGAACAACTGCATCAGAAATGGTCGCTATCGACTTCGCTGGTAGCGATTAAAATTAAATCAGAAGCAATTCACTTACAGGAGATATTGCTAACCAGACACAGCAGTCGAGGAGGTACAGTATGCGAGCGCGTGTTATGACCCTTCTGGCTGCGCTTTTGCTCAGTGCAAACGCGATGGCAGCCATCAAAATCGATAATCACCAGGCACGAAATATGGATGATGTGCAGAGCTTAGGCGTGATTTATATAAACCATAACTTCGCCACTGAAAGTGAAGCAGATCAGGCATTGAATGAAGAGACAGATGCGCGAGGCGCAACGTACTACCACGCCATCCTGACCCGGGAACCGGGAAGTAACGGCAACATGCGCGCCAGCGCGGATATTTATCGCTAGCACCAGGAAAAACCAACGAGAACATTGCCATAGTTTGACTTGCCCCCTTCACCGGGGGCTTTTTTATGGCAAAAGCGGCCCCGGAATCAGGCCGGTAACATCCCGAAGGAAGTAATGATTCCAGGGCACGTGTCTTACTTTTGTCCGTAATAGGCGTCAGGCCCATGCTTACGCATAAAATGTTTATTCATTAAATAATCGTCGATCGGGCTGAGCGCCGGATTGATACCGCGAGCAATCCATGCCATCCGCGCGACCTCTTCCATCACCACCGCATTATGCACGGCGTCATGCGCATCTTTGCCCCAAGCGAACGGCCCGTGCTGATACACCACGACGCCAGGCGTATGCAGCGGCTGACCGTCACCCAGCGTTTCGATAATCACATGGCCGGTGTTCAGCTCATATTCACCCTGCACTTCTTCTTCGGTTAACGCCCTGGTACAGGGGATATCGCCAAAGAAGTAGTCCGCATGGGTCGTGCCCAGCGCCGGGATCGCCAGCCCCGCCTGCGCCCACGCCGTGGCATGCGTAGAGTGCGTGTGCACGATACCACCCAGCGAAGGGTAACGACGGTACAGCGCCAGATGCGTGGCGGTATCGGAAGAAGGCCGCCACTGCCCTTCCACCACATTGCCCTGGAGATCCACCACCACCATATCGTCCGCTTTCATGGTTTCATAAGCCACCCCGCTAGGCTTAATGACCACCAGCCCGCGCTCCCTGTCGATCGCGCTGACGTTGCCCCAGGTGAAAGTCACCAGGCCATAACGCGGCAAATCCATATTGGCTTCAAAAACGTGCTGCCTGAGTTTTTGCATTATGCTGTCTCCACCAGACCGGCGCTGGCCATACGCGCTTTCACCCAATCACGCGCTTTCGCCACCTCACGCGCCGGATCGTCCGACGTTTCACTCCACATCTCAATCAGGTATGGCCCGCAATACCCACTCTGCTTGAGCGTGGCGAAACAGCGTTCAAAATCGACGACACCTTCACCGAACGGCACGTTCTTGAACACGCCTGGCTTCGTATCTTTGACATGAACCGCGACGATATGCCCCATTCCAGCCTGCAACTCCATCTGCACATCGTTATCCCAGGCTGACAGGTTGCCGATATCAGGATAAAGCTGGAACCACGGGTTATTAAGATAGTGCGCATACCCCAGCGCTTTGCTGATGGAGTTCATCAGAGGGTAATCCATGATCTCCATCGCCAGCGTGACCTGAGCACGGCTTGCCATCTCGACGCTCTCTTTCAGCCCATCACGAAAACGACGGCGCGTTTCATTGTTGGCCTCCTGATAGTACACGTCGTAACCCGCAAGCTGGATGACGCGAATACCGATATCCTGCGCAAACTGAATGGCTTTACGCATGATCTCCAGCCCTTGCGCACGTACAGCATCATCTTCGCTGCCCAACGGAAAGCGACGATGCGCGCTCAGGCACATGGACGGCACCCGCACGCCGGTCTCAGCGATAGCGCTCACCAGCGCCAGGCGCTGCTCACGGTTCCAGTCGAGGCGCGCCAGGCGGGCATCGGTTTCATCGACAGACATTTCAACGAAATCGAAGCCCAGTTCTTTCGCCAGCCGCAGGCGATCCAACCAGCACTCCCCGGCGGGGAGCGCTTTTTCGTAGATGCCAAGCGGAGTCTGTTTAGACAGCATATCCGCTCCTTATCCCCACAACTGGGCGATAGAACGTTTAAACTGACGCGCGGCTTCAACCGGAGAGGCGGCGTCGCGAATGCTGCGACCAGCAATAAAGACATGGATTGGAATGCCCTTAAACAGCGGCAGGTCTTCCAGCGCCAGGCCGCCGGTCACGGTCACTTTAAAGCCCATATCAGAGAGACGTTTGATCGCGCTGATATCCGCTTCGCCCCAGGCCACGCCAGCGGCCTGTGCATCACGGCTACGGTGATAAACCACCTGCTGGATCCCCGCATCGCGCCACTCCTGCGCCTGCTCCCAGGTCCAGTAGCCGGTCAGTTCAATCTGCACATCGCCGTTAAACTCTTGCGCCACTTCCAGCGCGCCTTTGGCGGTGTTGATATCCGCGCAGCAGATAACCGTCACCCAATCCGCGTTGGCTTCAAAGCACATACGAGAAAGAATTTTCCCCGCGTCCGCAATTTTGGCGTCAGCCAGCACGATCTTATGCGGATAGAGCGCTTTCAGATCGCGTACCGCACGTACGCCTTCACCCACGCACAGGATGGTGCCAACTTCGATAATATCGACTTCTTCCGCGATCAGGCGGGTCGTTTCGTAAGCGTGGGACAGCGTCTGGTTATCCAGCGCAACTTGCAACATAGGTAATGACATTTCTATTCCTTACTTAAACTGCCGCCGCAGTGGCGTTATCAATTAAATCCAGCACATCCTGCTCGGTACGGCAGGCGCGTAAACGGTCAAAGTTGGCTTCATCTTCAAACAGGTTGACGATTTGCATGATGCCGTCTTCCTGATGCGCGCGGGCATCCACTGCCGCCAGCGTGATGAGGATATCGACCGGGTCATTATCTTCGTGGTTGAAGACCATCGGCGTTTTCAGCGTCACCAACGCGAAGCCGGTTTTTTTGACGCCCTCTTCCGGGCGGCCATGCGGCATCGCCAGGCCTGGCGCAATCACAAAATACGGACCAAAACGCTCTACGCCATCAAGAATGGCCTGGTAGTAACGCGGCTCCACAACATCTGCTTCCACCAGCAGGTCTACGCCGATTTTCACCGCCTCCTGCCAGGTGCTCGCTTCTGCATTCAGGCGAATGGACTTATTCTCCGCCAGCGAATCACGTAATTTCATGCTGCGTCCTTATTTCAGGTCGTTCGGAAAGTGCTCTTTGATCACTTCCATCAGTTTCGGACCAAAATCAGCGGCGGAAAGCATATTGCGCACGCCCACCACATATTTATTACCGGAGACGGTGATTTCGCTGGCGACGTGCGTCGAGGCAATAATGATGTCCGCGCCGTTCAGCTCACTTTTGTACTCACCCACCGCGCAGCTATTTACCGTGTGCGCAACGCCCTGCTGCGTCAGAAACTGGTCAACTTTCATTTTCATGATCATTGAACTGCCTTGCCCACAACCACAAACAGCCAGAATACGTACGGTCATAATCGGAACTCCTTATTAAGCAGAGTGTTCTGCCAGTTGTTTTTCTGCATCTTCTTCAGCGCGCAATGTGCGCCCTGCGAAGAACATATAAGCCAGTGAAATCAGTATCATGACGCTCATAAACATCAGCCCGATGCTGACGAAGCCTTGCATCATCGGAGGCGCCAGAATCGACCAGTCCGCCATTCCCATCCAGGCGCTCATACCGGTCAGTTTCACCGCCCAGACGCAGCCAAAGATTTCGATCATGCCCATAACCAGGCAAATCTTGAGCGCCGCGCGCCAGCCGCCAAAGTGGTTAGCGAACACGCCAATCGTGGCGTTAGAGAAGAACATTGGGATAAAGCCAGGGATGATCAGAATGGAGGAGCCGCAACCCACCAGAATACCAACGGCGATCAGCTGACCAATCGTGCCCCACATAAAGCCCCAGACCACCGCGTTCGGCGCGAAGCTATAAATCGCCGCACAGTCAATCGCCAGCACAGCACCGGGGATCAGACGCTGAGAGATACCGTTAAATGCTTCGGACAGTTCGGCGACAAACATGCGCACGCCCTGCGTGATGATGAAAATAGCGACAGCGAACTGGAAGCCGGTTTGCAGGATATAGATAGACCAGTGCGTTTTACCCGCCATCGCCTGAACCACATCCAGGCCAAAAGAGAGCAGGATCGCGCCGAAGAAGATGGTCATGACAATTGCCGTGGAGACGATATTGTCGTGGAAGATATTCAGCCAGCCGGGCAGTTTGAGATCTTCAACGCTCTCTTCTTTTTTACCGAGATATGGCGCGACTTTATACGCCAGCCATGCGGCAAACTGTTGCTGGTGACCAATGGAGAAACCACAGCCATCTGTGACTTCCTGCGTCGGCTTATACATCATATTGGAGGTGATCCCCCAATACAGAGACACCAGAACCGCCGTGCAGATAATGGTGGTCCACATCGGATAACCGAAGATGTAGAAGAACACCGCGATCAGCCCCGCCTGCTGGAACATGATATGCCCGGTAAGCATGATGGTGCGAATCCCGGTAATCCGGCGCAGCAGCACGTAGCCGATATTCAATGCCAGCGCTAACAGCACGGCATACCCGACCCAACTGTAGGCATCGCCCATGCGCTCGATCGTCGCCATCATGGAGGCGTAAGTATCAGAAATCGCGCCGTTGATGCCATACACCTCAGACATCTTCGCCACGACGGGCTTAAAGGTACTGGTCAGGATGCCGGACCCTGCCTGTAATAACATGAAACCAATAATGGTTTTTATCGTACCTTTGATAATAACGCTGACACTTTTGCGTAGGAGGATATAGCCCAGACAGGTGACAATACCCAGTAGCAGCGGAGCATTGGTCATAACCTGGTTAAAGAAAACGGTAAAGATGTTGTAGAGGATCTCCATAACGATCTCCAGTAGACGAAGTTGCTGAGCTCTGCGTACGCTCAGGTTGTTGTGTCACCACTCTAATTTTCAAAAGTAATCACAACAAGATTGAATTTGATTAATTGTGACGCACCACGCAAATAATTCCCACACTTCAGAAAAGGATTAACCCGACGTTAACCAGCTATCAATAAAACTCATCTTAATCAAATAGATATATTTAATTTCAATAGTTATACGCCCTTCATTACGTTCTCCTTCACTTCCAGACCACCCTTCACAAGCAAAAATATGCCGTTGCCATCTTGAAAAAATAATGTCAGGATTAATCAAAACAAATCATACACTGATTCAATTTGAACAAACATGAAGGTAAATGCGATGAGTAAAGTGAAAAGTATCACGCGTGAATCATGGATCCTGAGCACCTTTCCTGAGTGGGGAAGCTGGCTGAATGAAGAGATCGAACAGGAACAGGTCGCGCCCGGCACATTTGCTATGTGGTGGCTCGGTTGCACCGGCATCTGGCTGAAATCAGAAGGCGGCACCAACGTATGCGTTGATTTCTGGTGCGGCACCGGCAAGCAAAGCCACGGCAATCCGTTGATGAAAACGGGCCATCAGATGCAGCGCATGGCAGGGGTGAAGAAATTGCAGCCGAACCTGCGCACCACGCCGTTTGTTCTCGATCCTTTCGCGATTCGCCAGATCGATGCCGTGCTGGCCACTCACGATCATAACGATCATATCGACGTCAACGTCGCCGCAGCGGTGATGCAAAACTGCGCTGACGATGTGCCTTTCATCGGGCCGCAAACCTGCGTTGACCTGTGGATTGGCTGGGGCGTGCCGAAAGAGCGCTGCATCGTGGTCAAACCGGGCGATGTTGTGAAAGTGAAAGACATCGAAATTCATGCGCTTGATGCGTTTGATCGTACTGCGCTCATCACGCTTCCGGCCGATCAAAAGGCGGCGGGCGTACTGCCGGACGGCATGGATGCGCGCGCGGTGAACTACCTGTTCAAAACGCCGGGCGGTACGCTGTATCACAGCGGCGACTCCCACTACTCCAACTACTATGCGAAGCACGGCAATGAGCATCAGATCGACGTGGCGCTCGGCTCCTATGGCGAGAACCCGCGTGGCATCACCGACAAGATGACCAGCGCCGACATGCTGCGTATGGCGGAAGCGCTGAACACGAAAGTCGTGATTCCGTTCCACCATGATATCTGGTCGAACTTCCAGGCCGATCCGCAGGAAATCCGCGTTCTGTGGGAAATGAAAAAAGATCGCCTGAAGTATGGCTTCAAGCCGTTTATCTGGCAGGTTGGCGGTAAGTTCACCTGGCCACTGGATAAAGACAACTTTGAATATCACTACCCGCGTGGTTTTGATGACTGCTTCACGATGGAACCGGATTTACCGTTCAAATCCTTCCTGTAATTGTTCTCCGATGCCGGGTTTTCCCGGCATTTTTCTATATTTACTTTAGTATTTTCAGGCTATTTCAAATATCATCTTTTAAAATCAATTCGTATCGGAATAGCTCATGACTGAAGCACAAAGACATCAAATATTGCTGGATATGCTGGCGCAATTGGGCTTTGTTACCGTCGAGAATGTGATCGAACGTCTGGGGATCTCCCCGGCCACGGCGCGTCGGGATATCAACAAGCTCGATGAGAGCGGAAAGCTCAAAAAAGTGCGTAATGGCGCCGAAGCGATCGCTCAGCAACGTCCGCGCTGGACGCCGATGAATCTGCATCAGGCACAGAACCACGATGAAAAAGTGCGCATTGCTAAAGCGGCAGCGCAACTGGTGAATCCTGGGGAAAGCGTGGTGATCAACTGTGGATCGACCGCCTTTCTGCTGGGCAGAGAAATATGCGGTAAGCCGGTGCAGATCATCACCAACTATCTCCCGCTGGCGAACTATCTGATCGATCAGGAACATGAAAGCGTGATCATCATGGGAGGTCAGTACAACAAGAGCCAGTCCATCACGCTTAGCCCCCAGGGCAGCGAAAACAGCCTGTATGCCGGGCACTGGATGTTTACCAGCGGCAAAGGCCTGACCGCGGACGGACTGTATAAAACCGATATGCTCACCGCTATGGCCGAGCAGAAAATGCTCAGCGTGGTCGGAAAGCTGGTGGTGCTGGTGGATAGCAGCAAGATCGGCGAGCGCGCAGGCATGTTGTTCAGCCGCGCCGATCAAATAGACACGCTGATTACGGGCAAAAATGCTAACCCTGACATTCTGCAACAGCTTGAAGCGCAAGGCGTTAGCATTCTGCGCGTTTAAAGATGCTGGCGGAAAAACGACACCGTTGCCGCCAGCGCCTCTGACGTAATACGGTGGCGTACGCCTGCTTCCCACAGACAGGTCAGGTTCTGATCCCTGTTCGCCTGAATCAGCGCCTGTTGTAAGCGGAACGTTTCCACCGCAGGGACGACGTCATCTTCCTGTCCATGCCATAGCAGCAGCGGCCGGTCGGCCAGTTTTGGCAACTGATGCGCCACCTCCCACTCAGCCAGGGGAGCAATAATGTCGTCAAATTCTCGCTGTTGCTCAGGCGTCTCAGGAATTAATGGCGGAAAAAGCGTATGCGCCAGTCGGGTGAAATAACCCGACCCCATCAGGCTGGCGACGCATTTTACCTCCGGGTGGCGGGCCATGATCCCCAGCGCCGTCATACCGCCCATTGATGCGCCCCCCACGGCCAGACGTTCTTCCAGCACCCAGTTTTCCTGTTGAACTGCCGCACGTAACGCAGCGAATTCCTGCATGTTTTGCCGCAGAATCTGCCAGAATTGGGTCATTCGCCCCTGCGCATCACCGCTAAACCGCGCGCCATGCTCGGGCGCATCCGGCATGATAACCCGGAACCCGGCCTGCGCCAGGGCAACAGCAAAGTAGCTATAGACCAGGCTGGAAGAGGTAAAACCGTGGTAAAAAATAATACATGGAAGGGGCGTGTCACATTTACCGTCAGGAAACGCGTGGAGTATGGAATGTCCTGCCAGGTACCGTGTTTCTATTTTTATCATATATCCCCCTTTCTCTGATATGCCACGGAGAAATACATAACTCAAGTTAATGAGTACGGCAATGATTCATAATGTTGAGAAGTGGATTACGCTTTCACCCTATTTTCATTCGAAAATCGCGTGAGAGATAACAATTTGGGAACATTCCCCCTAAAGGAAATTAATAAGGCACTACACTATGGCTATCAGTAAACGAGATAGAGTTATGCGCCGGTTCGCCCCATTGATGCTGGTACTGTTTTTAAGCGCCTGTAGCGTATTGCAAGGGACGCCGCAACCAGCACCGCCAGTCGCTGACCATCCTCAGGAAATTCGCCGTGACCAGACACAAGGGTTGCAGCGCCTGGGAACGGTAAGCTCAATGGTTCGGGGTTCTCCTGACGATGCTGTGGCAGAGATCAGAGCGAAAGCCGCCGCCGCTAAAGCAGATTATTACGTTATTTTATTGGTTGATGAAACCATCGTAACAGGCCAATGGTATTCGCAAGCCATCCTGTATCGTAAATAGCGGAAGGTTGAAATTTAGTCAGCTTTACATTGCTTTGCGCCTCTATGCGTTTACCTGTGCACAATGAAATCATGGGATGACCGCAATGGAATGCCCTGTTGAATGCGGGGTCACGTAAAAGGAGCTGACGATGAAACGATCTCTTGCCTTATCCTCACTGCTGCTTTCTGCCGGCCTGGTGAGTACGACGGCGCAGTCTGCCGAATTCGCCAGCGCGGACTGCGTAACGGGCCTGAATGAAATTGGTCTGATATCCGTGAGTAATATTTCGGGAAATCAGCAGGATGTGGAACGTATCATTGCGTTAAAAGCCGATGAGCAGGGCGCTTCGTGGTATCGGATTATCCAGATGTACGAAGAACAGCAGCCCGATAACTGGCGCGTACAAGCCATACTTTATGCGTAACAGATTGCCTGATGGCATAAACTTATCTGGCCTGCATCGATCGCTGGCATGATAAGCCGCGCTCGCGCCGCCATCAGGCAAATCGTTATCGCAATCCCCCCGTTGCCCGCAGCAACAGATCATTTTGCACCTGTTCAGACAGGCGTAACACGCCGCGCGTGTCCAGCATCATTTGGCACCAGGCCTGTGCCAACGGCGGAGAAGCATAGCGCAGCATTTGCGCCCCGCAGCCGAGCAAGAACAGCTGCTGCGTTATCTCCCGCCCCTGCGCTTCATCGGGTTTGCGCAAGCGCTGTTGCAGCTGACGTACCGCCCGATCATAATGCCGATCCTGCCCTTTGACCTCCGCAAAAGCCTCGTTGAGCAGCTCATAGACGCCGGTCTGTTTACTCAGCACCCGCAGCACATCCAGACACATGACGTTTCCCGACCCTTCCCAGATGCTGTTGACCGGCATCTCACGATACAGGCGCGGCAGCTCGCTCTCCTCGCAATAGCCAACGCCACCGAGCACTTCCATCGCCTCGGCAACAAAGGGGATGCCGCTTTTGCAAATAGCAAACTTCGCGGCTGGCGTGAACAAACGCGCCCGGAGCGCTTCTTTCGGGTCGCCACGACGATCCCACGCACGAGCCAGACGAAACAGCAGCGCCGTCTGGCCTTCAAGCTGGAGCGCCATACGACTTAAAACCTGCCGCATCATGGGCTGATCAATCAAAGACTTGCCGAACACCTGCCGCTGATGCGCGTGGTAAATCGCCACGGAAAACGCCCGGCGCATCATACTATGACTGCCCAACGCGCAATCAAAGCGGGTCATCCCTCCCATCTTCAGTATGTGACGAATCCCCTCGCCTTCCTCACCCAGTAGCCAGCCTACCGCATCCTGAAACTCAACCTCGCAACTGGCATTAGAGCGGTTGCCCAGTTTGTCTTTCAACCGCTCAAGGCGAACGCCGTTTCGCTGCCCGTCAGGCAAAAAACGCGGGACAAAAAAGCAGGATAATCCGCCTTTCGTCTGCGCCAGCACCAGGTGCGCGTCGCTTTGCGGCACGGAGAAAAACCATTTATGCCCCACCAGGCGCCAGGCGCCGTCGTCCAGTCGCTCTGCCCGGGTGGTGTTACTCAGCACATCGGAGCCGCCCTGCTTTTCCGTCATGCCCATGCCAATCAGCAGGCCGCGTTTTTGCCCACCGGGCAGGAGGTGTGAATCATAGCGATCGCTGCGTAACGGCGTTAACCAGTCGTGGAAGGGGGATGGCAGCATCTGTAGCAGCAGCGGCGTGGCGGCAAAAGTCATCGTAACTGGACACAACGTACCCGCTTCCACCTGCGCATGCAGCATAAAACGCGCAGCCCGCGCGACAAACGCCCCCTGCCTGGCGTTCTCTTCCCAGGCCAGATTATGCACACGGTTAGCGCACAGGCCCTGCATCAGCAGATGCCAGGCGGGATGAAAACGAACATCGTCCAGCCGCTGCCCTTGTGGATCGTAACGTAGCAGTTCAGGTGGAAAGGCGTTCGCCAGCCGCCCCAGCTCCAGCGACTCCGCAGTGCCCAATTGTTGACCGATGCTGGCGAGAAGATCGCTGTCCCAGCCCGCGCCTTCACGGGCGACCGCCTCGCAAAGCGCGCCATCAGACAGGAATAAATTGCTGTTGTTGAGCGGTGCCGGTTGGTTAAAAACGGTATGCGTTTGCCAGTGCATTGTGTTTCCCTCCGTCAATGGCAGTCGCATTAAGTATGGTCAGCCTGCGGGGGACACGCCTGGGATAACGGTCACAAAAAAGCCATCCCGAGGGATGGCTTCATCAGTCAAAAGCGCTTAGCTGCGCTGTCGCACCGCTTCAAACAAGCAGATCCCGGTCGCGACGGAGACGTTCAGCGACGACACGCTGCCCGCCATCGGAATGCTGATCAGCTCATCACAGTGCTCGCGGGTCAGACGACGCATCCCTTCGCCTTCAGCGCCCATCACCAGCGCCATCCGGCCGGTCATTTTGCTCTGGAACAGCGTATGGTCAGCTTCGCCCGCCGTACCGACAATCCAGATATTCTCTTCCTGCAACAGACGCATGGTACGCGCCAGGTTGGTCACACGGATCAGCGGCACGCTTTCGGCTGCGCCGCAGGCCACCTTTTTCGCCGTTGCATTAAGCTGTGCAGAACGATCTTTCGGCACAATGACCGCATGTACGCCAGCGGCGTCTGCGCTACGCAGACAGGCGCCGAGGTTATGCGGATCGGTCACGCCGTCGAGGATCAGCAGGAAGGGATTGTCGAACTTCGCGATCAGATCAGGAAGATCGTTTTCCTGATACTGGCGTCCCGGCTTCACGCGCGCAATGATCCCCTGATGTACCGCACCCTCGCTTTTTTCATCAAGATACTGGCGGTTCGCCAGTTGGATCACCACGCCCTGCGCTTCCAGCGCATGGATCAGCGGCAGCAGGCGTTTATCTTCCCGCCCTTTCAGAATAAAGACGTCCTGAAAGCGCTCTGGCGCACGTTCCAGCAGAGCCTGCACCGCGTGGATGCCGTAAATCATTTCACTCATTGATGGTTCTCATTGATCAATTTTGCCGGGCGGCGCGATGCCTGCCCGGTCTACAGTACAAACGCCCTCTCCACGCAGGGGGAGAGGGGGAAATTACTCAGCTGACTTTTTCTTCGCCGCGCGCTTCGCTTTTGTCGCGGCAGCGATTTTCTGCGTCTTTGCCGATGGATTTTTGGCTTTCTTCTCTTTCTTCGCCTTACCTTTCGCTTTCTCGCCGCGGAAGGCGCTATCCGGTTCGAAATTCACCTTTTTGCCCACCTGACGACGCTTACCGGCATTTTTAGCCGTTTCGCCTCTTTTCGCTTTCTCACGCGCGGTTTTACCGACGTTGCGCGGGGCGCGTTCGCTGGAGATCAGGCTAAAGTCAATTTTACGCTCATCCATATTGACCGCTTCGACGCGGACTTCCACGCGGTCGCCCAGACGGTAGGTCTGGCCGCTGGATTCCCCCATCAGACGCTGCCCTACCTGATCGAAACGGTAGTAATCGTTGTCCAGCGAAGAGACGTGTACCAGACCATCAATAAACAGTTCATCCAGACGAACAAAGAAGCCGAACCCGGTTACGCTGGAAATCACCCCTTTAAAGACGTTCCCCACCTGATCCAGCATGAAGTCACACTTCAGCCAGTCAGAGACGTCGCGCGTGGCTTCGTCAGCACGGCGCTCGGTCATAGAACAGTGCTGGCCCAGTTGCAGCATCTCTTCCATCGAATAGTGGTAGCCGCCCGTTTCCGTCGTGTTGCCCTTATGCCCTTGCTCATGCGCCAGCAGATACTTAATGGCACGGTGCAGCGACAGGTCAGGATAACGGCGGATCGGCGAGGTAAAGTGCGCGTAAGACTGCAATGCCAGACCAAAGTGGCCACGGTTTTCTGGATCGTAAATTGCCTGTTTCATTGAGCGCAGCAGCATGGTTTGCAGCATTTCCGCGTCAGGCCTGTCGGCAATCGACTCCAGCAGCTCCGCATAATCACGCGGTTCCGGCTTATTGCCGCCCGGCAATTCCAGCCCCAGCTCCGCCAGAACGGAACGGAAGGAGGTAATCGCCTCGGTGCTCGGCTTGTCGTGGATACGGAACAGCGCAGGCTCTTTGGCTTTCTCAACGAATCGCGCCGCCGAGATATTCGCCAGAATCATGCATTCTTCGATCAGCTTGTGTGCGTCATTACGCTGCGTCTGCTCGATACGTTCAATGCGACGTTCAGCATTGAAGATAAACTTCGCTTCTTCGCTTTCAAATGAGATGCCGCCACGCTCTTCGCGGGCGTTATCCAGCACTTTGTAGAGGTTATGCAGCTCTTCGATGTGCCTGACCAGCGGCGCATACTGCTCGCGCAGGTCCTGGTCGCCCTGTAGCATATGCCAGACTTTGGTATACGTCAGGCGCGCATGGGAACTCATCACTGCTTCGTAGAATTTATAGCCGGTTAAACGCCCTTTTGATGAAACGGTCATTTCGCAGACCATACACAGGCGGTCAACCTGTGGATTCAGCGAACACAGGCCATTGGAGAGCACTTCCGGCAGCATCGGCACAACCTGCGACGGGAAATAGACCGACGTCCCACGGTTGCGCGCTTCGCGATCCAGCGGCGTTGGCGGACGCACGTAATAACTTACGTCAGCGATAGCCACCCACAGGCGCCAGCCGCCACCGCGTTTCTTCTCGCAGTAAACCGCATCGTCAAAGTCACGGGCGTCTTCGCCATCAATCGTCACCAGGGGTAAGTCGCGCAGATCCACACGGCCTGCTTTCGCCTCTTCCGGCACTTCTTCTTTCAGACCGGCGATCTGCTGTTCTACCGCCTGCGGCCAGATATAAGGAATTTCATGGGTGCGCAGCGCCATATCGACAGCCATGCCAGTGCCCATGTTATCGCCGAGAACCTCAACGATTTTACCGACCGCTTTAGTGCGGCGGGTCGGGCGCTGGGTGAGTTCCACCACCACCACAAAGCCCATGCGCGCGCCCATCACCTCTTCAGGCGGGATCAGGATGTCGAAGCTCAGACGGCTATCGTCCGGCACCACAAAGCCCACGCCCGCATCGGTAAAGTAACGACCGACAATCTGGCTGGTTTTCGGCACCAGAACGCGCACGATACGCGCTTCGCGGCGGCCTTTACGATCGGCCCCCAGCGGCTGCGCCAGTACCTGATCGCCATGAATGCAGGTTTTCATCTGCTCACTGGAGAGATACAGGTCATCTTTACGTCCTTCGACACGCAAAAAGCCGTAGCCATCACGGTGGCCGATAACGGTACCTTTCAGCAGGTCGAGGCGTTCCGGCAGCGCATAGCACTGGCGGCGGGTAAAGACCAGCTGTCCGTCGCGTTCCATCGCGCGCAGACGGCGGCGCAGGGCTTCCTGCTGCTCTTCACCTTCAATGTTCAGTTCCGCAGCCAACTCATCACGGTTGGCTGGTTTTTCACGTTTTGTTAAATGTTCGAGGATAAATTCCCGGCTCGGGATAGGGTTAGCGTATTTTTCAGCTTCACGTTCCAGGAAAGGATCTTGTGACATGGCGGTTCCTCCGTTGTCAGCTCTGATGAAGATTTTCGTCACTCCACCAGCAATAATTTATAAAGCGGTTGATTCTCTTCAACCAAATCGGCAAGCGTGTAGTTATCCAGTTCCTTGAGAAAACTTTGCACGGCCTTCGAAAGTGCCTGCTTGAGTCGGCAGGCAGGAGTAATGTGGCAAAATTCGCTGCTGCAATTTACCAGAGATAAAGGTTCCAGCTCACGAACCACATCACCGATAACAATAACATTAGCCGGTTTACCCAGGCGGATACCGCCATTTTTTCCTCGAATAGCAGTAACGAAGCCCGCCCGGCTAAGTTGATTGATTATTTTGACCATATGATTACGGGACACGCCGTAGACTTCTGTCACCTCAGAAATACTGGTCATACGTCCTTCGGGTAGCGACGCCATATAGATTAGCGCACGTAATCCGTAATCGGTGAAACTCGTTAACTGCACATCAACCTCAGGAAAAGGGGAAAACGGGATAAACCAGGTTGTATTAATTACATTGATGATAAACCAGCCACCAGCCAGGTCGCTAATTTATTTCAGTTCGGGAAGGAAAAAAGCGAGGATCTTACGCTGTATTAAGCCGGATGGCGGCGAAAAGCGCCTTATCCGGCCTACAGTGTGAACAGGTCTGATAAGCGCAGCACCATCAGGCACTGCGCCATGACCCCAAATTATGCGTCAAACGGGTCACGCAGAATCATCGTTTCAGTACGGTCCGGGCCGGTAGAAATAATATCAATCGGCACGCCGGTCAGTTCTTCGATACGTTTGATGTAGTTCAGCGCCGCCTGCGGCAGGCCGCTGCGATCCTTCACGCCAAAGGTGGACTCAGACCAACCCGGCATGGTTTCGTAGATCGGCTCGATGCCTTCCCAGTCATCCGCTGCCAGCGGTGTGGTGGTCACTTCACGGCCATCCGGCATACGGTAAGCCACGCAGATTTTCACCTCTTCCAGACCGTCCAGCACGTCCAGTTTGGTCAGGCAGAAGCCAGACAAGGAGTTGATCTGCACCGCACGGCGCACAGCAACGGAGTCCAGCCAGCCGGTACGACGACGACGACCGGTGGTGGCACCGTATTCGTTACCCTGCTTGCACAGGAACTCGCCGGTGTCATCAAACAGCTCAGTCGGGAACGGACCCGCGCCCACGCGAGTGGAGTAAGCTTTGATGATACCCAGAACGTAGTCCACATAACGCGGCCCCAGGCCAGAACCGGTCGCTACGCCACCCGCAGTGGTGTTAGAGGAGGTAACGTACGGATAAGTACCGTGGTCGATATCCAGCAGCGTACCCTGCGCGCCTTCGAACATGACGAAATCGCCACGCTTACGCGCCTGGTCCAGCAGATCGGAAACATCAACAACCATAGAGGTCAGGATGTCGGCAATTGCCATCACATCATCCAGCACTTTCTGGTAGTCAACAGCTTCCACTTTGTAGAAGTTCACCAGCTGGAAGTTGTGATATTCCATCACTTCTTTCAGTTTTACAGCGAAGGTAGCTTTATCGAACAGATCGCCAACGCGCAGACCGCGACGAGCCACTTTGTCTTCATAAGCCGGGCCGATACCACGACCGGTGGTGCCGATCGCTTTCGCGCCACGCGCTTTCTCACGCGCGTTATCCAGCGCAACGTGATAATCAAGGATCAGCGGACAGGCTTCAGACAGCAGCAGGCGCTCACGGACAGGGATACCACGGTCTTCCAGTCCTTTCATCTCTTTCATCAGCGCAGCCGGAGACAGCACAACGCCGTTACCGATGATGCTGGTAACATTCTCACGAAGAATACCTGATGGAATAAGATGGAGGACGGTTTTTTCACCGTTGATTACGAGAGTATGGCCTGCGTTGTGACCGCCCTGGTAGCGTACAACATATTTAGCCCGTTCAGTCAGAAGATCGACGATCTTTCCTTTACCTTCGTCACCCCATTGGGTGCCCAGTACGACGACGTTGTTACCCATTTTTCAAAATCACCGTTTGCTTAAAAATGGATTCTACCATCGCTTTTTCAGATATACAGCACTTTTTGCATGCTAAGATCGGCAAATACGACTACTTTTTGATCAGCCAATCGTTTTCCTCAACATGTAGTAGACAACAACTCCGGCAACCACAAGACCGCCGCCAAAACGACGTAAAACATTTTCCGGCAGTTGCGTCATGGCAGAGATCATTTTCTTCCAGGCGCGGGGATACAGCATCGGGCCTAAACCTTCCAGCACCAAAACGAGGGCAAGCGCCAGCCAGATAGTTGAATTCATCCATCGTCCTTATATAAAAAGAAAACCACCGCCTCCCTGAGGATGCCGGTGGTTTTGTTCATCTAAAACCGTTGATACGATTTTAACGTGTTGCCGTATTCGGTGTCTTCATGTAACGGAAGAAATCGCTGTCCGGGCTCATGATCATCACGTCCTGATTGCCTTCGAAGCTCTTCTCGTAAGCACGCAGGCTACGGATGAAGGCGTAGAAGTCCGGGTCCTGACTGAAGGCATCGGCAAACAGTTTCGCGGCTTCGGCATCACCTTCACCACGCGAAATGCGGCCCTGACGCTCGGCTTCCGCCAGCGTTCTGGTCACTTCATAGTCGGCGGTCGCGCGCAGTTTCTCCGCTTCTTCCTGACCCTGTGAACGGTGACGACGGGCTACCGCTTCACGCTCGGCGCGCATACGGTTGTAAATCGCCTCGGATACTTCGGTCGGCAGGTTGATCTGCTTGATACGCACATCCACCACTTCGATACCTAACGCCGCCATACTGTTCGGGTTGATCACCGGCACTTTGCCATTGGTTTCTGCCGCAACGCGTTCAGCCGCTTCGGCAATCGCGCTATCCGCCGCCGGAGTCGCCACTTCATCTTCCGTTCCCGCAGAACCGGAGTTCAGCGCGTCACGCACTTCCAGCGTTAAACGGCCACGGGAATCGGTCACGATGTCTTTCACATCCAGACGACCAATCTCAGAGCGCAAACGGTCAGAGAACTTACGTTTCAGCAGCACTTCGGCCTGAGAAACATCGCCGCCGCCTGTCGCCAGGTAGTAACGGCTGAAATCGCTGATGCGCCATTTGATGTAGGAGTCAACGATCAGGTCTTTTTTCTCTTTGGTTACAAAGCGATCGGCCTGGTTGTCCATCGTCTGGATACGCGCATCAAGCGTTTTCACCGACTCAATGAACGGGATCTTAAAGTGCAGGCCCGGCTCATAAACCAGCGGTTTGTTTTCATCGTCACGCAGAACTTTACCGAAACGCAGCGTAATTCCGCGCTCGCCTTCTTTGACAACAAAGACAGACATGTACAGCACTACCAGCACGATGATGATAATCGCAATAACTGACTTACGCATCGTTATTCCCCCTGACGCTGGTAGTCGTTACGCTGCGCGTTAGCGCGGCGTTGGTCCATAATATCGCCCTGACTGGTGGACGAGGTATTGCTTGCTCCGCTCGTGCTGGACGATGAAGCCGGCGGCAGACGCAGCAGATTGTTACCCGTGCTGTCTTTTGCCGCAGGCGCGTTAGCGCCTTTCAGCATCTGATCCAATGGCAGAACCATCAGATTGCCGCCTTTGTCGTTGACCAGAACTTTACGCGTATGGCTCAACACTTTTTCCATCGTCTCGATATACAGACGCTCGCGAGTAATCTCTGGTGCGGCTTTATATTCCGGCAGAATTTTAGCGAAGCGAGCCACTTCACCCTGCGCTTCCAGGATGGTTTGGGTTCTGTATGCACGCGCTTCTTCAAGAATACGCTGCGCCTGACCGTTCGCACGCGGCTGAACTTCGTTGGTGTACGCTTCCGCTTCACGGATGTATTGCTGTTCGTTCTCACGCGCCGCGATAGCATCGTCAAACGCCGCTTTTACCTCTTCCGGCGGACGCGCTGCCTGGAAGTTGACGTCCAGCAGAGTAATACCCATGTTGTACGGACGAATGGTCTCTTCCAGTTCACGCTGGGTATCGCTACGAATAACGGTACGACCTTCCGTCAGAATGCGGTCCATCGTGTATTTACCGATAACCCCACGCAGGGCGCTGTCGGTCGCCTGACGCAGACTGTCATCCGCGCTGGTCACGCTGAACAGATAACGCTGCGGATCGGTCACACGGTACTGCACGTTCATCTCAACGCGCACAACGTTTTCATCAGAAGTCAGCATCACACCGGACGCCGCCAGTTCGCGAACCGCTTCCACGTTCACCGGGGTAACTTCATCGATAAACGTCGGCTTCCAGTTCAGACCCGGCTCAACCAGGTGACTGAATTTACCGAAGCGTGTCACCACGCCGCGTTCCGCTTCTTTGATGGTGTAGAAACCGCTGGCAGCCCAGATAATGACGATCGCTGCCGCTGCGATGGTAACGACACGACCTCCGATATGCGGGCGCGGCCCCTGCGATGAACTACCACCGCCAGAGCCTGTACCTTTACCGCCACCCAGACCACCGAGCTTTTTACTCAGTTTGCGGAAGATATCATCAAGATCAGGTGGCCCCTGATCGCGACCACCTTTGTTTCCATTTCCCTCAGAGTTGCCGCCAGGTTTGCTGCTTCCCCACGGGTCGCGGTCTTGTCCGTTATTACCGGGCTGATTCCACGCCATGTTTGTGCTCCATATTTGTTATGCGGTGATCCCCGTTGTCTTTCGACGAGAGGGATAAGGCGAAATTACTCCATGCTCCAGACGAGCCGCCATTAGATCACATAGTCGATCAACGCCGGTTCTTGTTTACAGAGGCGACGCCAGTCGACAATCGGCATGCGAACCTGCAAACTTACGCTGCCGTCCTCCTCCATCCACTCTTTTTCTATTGCCTGAAGTTGGTAAAACCGGCTTCTCAGACGCCCTTCCTGCGGCGGCAAACGCAACGTATGCTGCGCTACCTCGCCGGAAAGCCGCTCCGTCAAAGCCTGAAAAAGCTGTGGTATCCCAATCCCTGTTTGCGCGGAAAGCCAGACACGGATTGGTTTGTTCTCTTCATCCCTGTCGATACGCGGTTCAAAATCGTCCAGCATATCGATCTTGTTCATCACCATCAGGGTTGGGATCTCGTGAGCATCGATCTCTTCGAGAACCGTATCCACTGCGTCGATGTTTTCCTGTACGCGCACGTCAGCGGCATCAACAACGTGTAACAAGAGCGTGGCCTGCCGGGTTTCCTGCAAGGTCGCTTTAAACGCCGCCACCAGATCGTGCGGTAAATGACGGATAAACCCTACGGTATCCGCCAGTACGGTTTCCCCCACATCTGCGACATCGATACGGCGCAGCGTCGGGTCCAGGGTCGCAAACAGTTGGTCTGCGGCATACACCCTGGCTTCAGTAATCTGATTGAAAAGGGTGGATTTACCGGCGTTGGTATATCCCACCAGCGAGACCGTCGGGACATCCGCTTTTATACGCGACTGCCGCCCCTGCTCACGTTGCTTCTCAACTTTTTCCAGGCGCGACTGTATCTGTACAATACGATTACGCAGCAAACGACGGTCGGTTTCGAGCTGGGTTTCACCCGGACCGCGCAAACCAATCCCGCCTTTCTGCCTTTCAAGGTGGGTCCAGCCACGAACCAGACGCGTGGCCAGATGACGCAACTGCGCCAATTCAACCTGCAACTTACCTTCGTGGGTACGTGCACGCTGAGCAAAAATATCTAAAATAAGACCGGTTCTGTCGATCACGCGACATTCACACAAACGTTCCAGGTTACGCTCCTGGGCCGGGCTTAAAGCATGATCGAAAAGCACGACCGCAGCGTTAGACGCTTTCACGGCTTCCGCAATTTCAACTGCCTTACCTTCACCTACAAAGTACTTCGGGTGCGGTGCTTTACGGCTACCGGTAATCACCTGCATTGCTTCGACACCGGCGGAAGAGACCAGAGACTCAAACTCCTGGAGGTCTTCCATATCTTTGTCTTGCGAAAAATAGATGTGTACCAGTACCGCCTGCTCACCGGCATCATAACGGTCAAACAAGCGTCAACCCCTCGATATATATCAGCGGGGAACGCAGGTTCCCTGGCTCCCCGTGTGTAAAACAGCCAAAACCTTATTCGGTTTCTTCGCTGTCCTGTTGCGCAGAAGTACCCTGCGCGCTGCTACCGTGATGGTAGTTACTGCTGGTGCCGCCACCGGCATTGTTACTGTGATGAGAAACCGGGCGAGACGGGACAACAGTAGAAATCGCGTGCTTGTAAACCATCTGGCTGACCGTGTTTTTCAACAGGATCACGAATTGATCAAAAGACTCGATTTGACCTTGCAGCTTAATACCATTCACCAAATAAATAGAAACTGGAACACGTTCCCGACGCAGTGCGTTCAGGAACGGATCTTGTAAAGATTGCCCCTTAGCCATTCTCTCTTTTCCTTATATGCTTATTTGTACTTTGAACCTTTCGATTCTGAAAAATTGCGCACGATACGTCTCAATTGTACACATTCAGTTCGCGATAGCACCAACAACCTGCAATACTTCGTTTCGCGCCTGGTCAGGCTTTTCACTGTCAAGCCAGCGTACTCCTTCCCAACCACGCAACCAGGTTACCTGACGCTTCGCCAACTGCCTCGTGGCGCAAACACCTCTATAAACCATTTCATCATATGAAATTTCGCCTTCAATGTATGACCACATCTGGCGGTATCCCACACAACGAATGGAAGGCAAGTCCGTATGCAAATCTCCACGGGCAAAAAGCGCCCGAACTTCTGCTTCAAAACCTGAAGCCAACATCTGATGAAAACGCTGCTCAATTCGCTGATGGAGCAGTTCACGGCTCGCCGGGGCGATGGCGAACTGATGCACCTGATACGGTAGAGCGTCTCCTGACGTTTGCGTCAGTTCCGTTAAAGTTTTACCCGAAATGAAAAAAACTTCCAGTGCCCGGGAAAGTCTTTGCGGATCATTTGGATGAATCCGTGCGGCAGCGACCGGATCAATATCCTGAAGCTGTCGGTGCAACACATCCCATCCCTGCTCTGCCGCCTGTTGCTCAATTCGGGCTCTGATCTCAGGTTCCGCCGACGGTAAGGGCGAAAGTCCCTCCAGCAACGCCTTGAAATACAACATGGTGCCGCCCACTAACAGCGGAATACGCCCCGCCGCAGTAATCTCCGCCATTTCCGCTAACGCATCGCGACGAAAATCCGCTGCTGAGTACGCTTGCGCCGGATCGAGAATATCCAGCAATCGGTGCGGAGCGGCCTTTAACTCTGAAGCTGTCGGCTTCGCCGTACCGATGTCCATCCCCCGATAAATAAGGGCGGAATCAACGCTTATCAACTCTACAGGCAAAACTTTACGCAATTCAATTGCTAACGCTGTCTTGCCGGAGGCCGTCGGCCCCATCAAAAAAATCGCCTTTGGCAGGCTCGCCTTACTTACATCACTCATGTTTCAGGGCGTTCATCACCGAATGTAAATCAACAGGTTGTAACAGACCACCCGGCGGCGCCTTCACGAGCTGCGGACATAACCGCTCTACATCAGCCAACAGCGTAATGGCCTGCGCCATCGTCCACTGCGGATGTTCACTCATCAAATTCCGCGCAATCCATTGTGCAATATTGCCCGCGTCAAACGCTGACTGCTGCGCGAGGTAGCCTATCAGTTCAGGAATCAAGATTTGTAAATTTTGTTGGCGTAAGGGTAAAGGCACTGCACGAATGGTCACATGCTGCGCATCTGACTGGAATTCAATCCCCAGATCCGTCAGTGGTGTTTGCGCTTTTTCCAGCGCGGATTTCTCCTCCGCCGACACTTTTAAGCGCAGCGGAATCAACAACGGCTGGGCGCAGACCGGCGTCTGCCCCGGCGTCAGTTGGGCCTGACGCAGCCAGCGTTCCGCCACGGGCAGCGCCAGCAGGTGGATATTGCCGTCACGCTCAAGCAATGCGCAATCCGCGCCGACAATGGTCAGCACGCGACCGAAACTCTGGCTATGCCCTGCCAGCGACGGCGCTGCCGTTTCTGCTTCCGGTGCAAGCGCCGGTTGTCGCGGAGCGGGCGTCTGTAACAGCTGGCGGTACACTTCGCCCTGCTGTTTCTGGTAGCCCGGCTGGGCATGCGGCCAACTGGCAGCAGGCTGACGTCCGCCGGTTGCCCCTGACGACGTGGAATAGCGCGGCGCGGCGGGTTCCCGCGCAGAGGCCGGTTCAGCGAAATGATTACGCCCGGCCGCCACGCGGTTTTCCGGGATGTGACGCGGCGCAGGCGCTTCTTCCGCCAGCGGCAGCGGCGCATCAAGCTGCTGCTGTAGCACGCTCAATACGCCCTGATAGATGAAATCATGCACCAGCCGCGACTGATGGAAACGCACCTCATGTTTCGCCGGATGCACGTTCACATCCACCTGATGCGGGTCAATCTCCAGATACAGCACAAATGCCGGTTGCCGATCGCCGCCCAGTTTGTCTTCACAGGCCTGACGAATCGCATGATTGATTAACCGGTCGCGCATCATGCGGCCGTTCACGTAGCAGTACTGGATTTCCGCCAGCGCCGCCGTAGTATGGTGAGGATCGGCCACCCAGCCGCGCAGCGTCAGATCGCCGTGCTGCCATTCAATCACCAACGCCTGTTCCAGAAACGGTGCGCCGCAAAGCGCGCCTAATCGACGTTCCTTCTGCCCGTCCTGCGCAACCGCGCGGTACTGGCGCACCATTTTACCGTTGTGCGACAAATTAAGGGTGACGTCGAAGCGCGCCAGCGCAATGCGGCGGATAATTTCGTCAATGTGGTTGAACTCGGTTTTCTCGGTGCGCATAAACTTGCGCCGTGCCGGCGTGTTGTAGAACAAGTCCAGCACCTCCAGCGTGGTGCCGACCGGATGCGCCGCCGGTTTTACCGTCACGTCCATATCACGCCCTTCGGCATAGGCCTGCCAGGCTTCCGCCTGTTCCGCGGTACGTGACGTGAGGGTTAAACGCGAAACCGAGCTGATACTTGCCAGCGCTTCGCCGCGAAATCCGAGACTGATAATCGCTTCGAGATCGTCAAGCGAGGCGATTTTACTGGTGGCATGGCGGGCCAGCGCCAGCGCCAGCTCGTCTTTTTTAATTCCGCAGCCATTATCGCGAATACGAATAAGCTTTGCGCCGCCGCGTTCGATATCAATATCGATCCGCGTCGCCCCTGCATCAAGGCTGTTTTCCACCAGCTCTTTCACAACCGACGCAGGTCGCTCTACCACCTCACCTGCGGCAATTTGGTTCGCCAGTTGCGGCGGTAGAACCTGAATCGGCATGTAAAATCCTTAGTTAATCAACGACTCGCCCGGCGACACCGCGCTGGCCGTTTGCGCCGGAGCGCTCTGCGGCCCGGATTGCACCGGATGCGCCTGGAAGTAGTTACGCAACCCTTGGTAAATCGCCTCTGCCAGCTGCTGCTGATAAGCATCGCTTGCCAGCAAACGTTCTTCGCCGCTGTTGCTGATAAAGCCCGTTTCAACCAGCACCGAGGGGATATCCGGGGAACGCAACACGCCGAGGCTGGCGTGTTCAGGGCGACGCTTATGCAGCGAACCAATGCGCTGCAACTGACCTAACATGTTTGTCGCCACATCATACCCTACGCGCTGGGAATGACCGAATTGCAAATCCAGTACCGCCTGGCTTAAGTAGGGGTCAGCCTGACTGTTCGCCAGCACATCGCCCGCGCCGCCCAGCAGCTCAGACTGCTTCTCATGTTCTTCCAGCCAGTTCGCCATTTCGCTGTTGGCGCGACGGTTTGACAGCACCCATACCGAGGCGCCCGTCGCGTTTCGGTTTGGCGCGGCATCCGCATGAATGGAGACGAGGAAATTGGCGTTCTGCTTACGCGCCACGTCGGAGCGCCCCATCACGGAGATGAAATAATCCCCGTCGCGGGTCAATACTCCTTTGAACATCGGATCGTTATTCAACAACGTGCGCAGCTTACGGGCGATAGCAATCGTCACGTTTTTCTCCCGCGTCCCGCCGGGGCCAATAGCGCCGGGGTCTTGCCCGCCGTGACCGGCATCAATGGCAATCACCACTTTGTCGCCGTTACTGGATGTCGCCCGCGCTGCCGGGCGCGTTACCGTATTGCTGCTGGTGACAGCGGTAGCGCGATCCTGGTTTGTTTTAAACGGATTTCGCGCAGGTTCAGTCGGACGCGGAGCGACCACCGGCGTCTCAACGCGTTTTGCGACGACAGGCGGTGGAGGTGGCGGCGGAGGCGTATCGGCGTTGATGGTAAAGACCACGGTATAGTTACCGCCGCTCTGTCGTTTCACAGCCTCGGTTTTACCGTTCTCCGTCAGATCGACAACCAACCGCAACGACTGCGCATCTTTCGCCGTACCGGAGCGAATCGCTTTTACCAGGTTGTTGCCGCTAAACTGCAACGGCAGTCCCTGAATCACGCCGGTCTGTTTGATATCCAGCGCGACGGTACGTTTACCTTCTTGCGAAAACGCATAATCAGGATCGCCGATAAAACTGAACGTAATCCGCGCCTGCCGATCGCCGTTAGATACCTGAATATCGGAGAGGCTGGCGGCCCCCGCCTGCGCGCACAGCAGGACCAGCGTTGCCACCACCCAATTTCTGATGCGATAAATCATCCCGCCACCCTTAAGGTTAACCGGCCAAACGCGCCAGCAACAAATCACCTGATGAGGAGACAGCACTAATGCGCGCCTCACGACCTTGCGCCTGGTAATCTATGTGTATTTCGACATCCGGGTCAGGCAGTACACCTTTACCTTGTTGCGGCCATTCCACCAGGCAAATGGCATCGTTGGCAAAATAATCACGGATCCCCATAAATTCCAGCTCCTCAGGGTCCGCAAGTCGGTATAAATCGAAGTGATACACCATTAAGTTATCGAGCGTATAGGGTTCAACCAGCGTGTAGGTCGGGCTTTTCACATTACCTTTGTGGCCCAACGCCTGTAGAAATCCCCGGCTGAAGGTGGTTTTCCCCGCCCCCAGGTCGCCGTACAAATAGATGACGGTCGCACCGTCACAGGCTTTCGCTACGCGTAGTCCCAGGTCTAAAGTCGCCTGCTCGTCAGGTAGCGGAATTACTCGATTCATCATGGTTTACGTCAATCACATCAGGGTTAACAATACGCTGTAGCGTAGAAAAGAGATCGGTTGCCAGCATGCCGCGGGTGCCATAACGCGCCGCTAAAACATCCGCCGCCGCACCGTGGGCAACACATCCCGCACACGCTGCATCATACGGGGAAAACTTCTGTCCAAGCAATGCGCCAATAATGCCGGAAAGCACATCGCCCATTCCACCGCTGGCCATCCCGGCGTTACCGGCATCAATAATGCCCAACGCATGCGATTGGGCGGCGACGACCGTTCCCGCACCTTTCAGCACCGCCACGCCACCATACCGTTTTACCAGACGACGTGCTGAAAGTAAGCGATCACTTTCAATTTCTGCGACAGAACAACCCAGTAGCCGCGCGGCTTCCCCCGGATGCGGCGTGATCACGCGATTGTGACGTTTATCGGGATTGATTGCCAGCAGGTTCAGCGCATCCGCATCCCAGAGCATCGGTTTGCGAAAATTCTCAGCTTTCTGTAGCGCTTTTTTACCCCATTCCTGCTGTCCGAGCCCAGGGCCTATCACCACCACGTCCGCCCATTGCAGACTGTCATCAAGAGATTGAGGCGTCAGTTCATGCACCATCAGTTCGGGACGGGCGGTCAGCAACGGCGCGATATTTTCGCTACGCGTCAGCACCCGCACTAATCCTGCTCCGGCACGCAGCGCCGCTTCGCCGGTCATACGTATCGCTCCCGCCGTCCCGTGGTCGCCGCCAATAATGACCAGCCGACCATGATCGCCTTTATGCGACGTCGGACGGCGTGGTGTCAGCCAGTGGGAAAGTTGCGAAGCCGCAAAGCGCTGGATACGTACCTCTTGTCCTGCCAGCCAGCTTTCCAGACCCAGCGCGTCAAAGTGCAGCGCTCCCACCACATCCCGCGCCTTGCCCGTCAGCAAACCGGGTTTCAGCGCAACGAAGGTAACGGTATGCGCGGCATTCATCACCGCACCAGGCGTGGCGCCCGTTTGCGCCAGCAAACCGGAGGGGATATCAATAGCCACCACCGGCGCTGGATGGCTGTTCGCTCGTTCAATAAGCGTAGAGAGGGAGGTGCGCGGAGCCTGCGTCAGGCCGGTCCCCAGCAGGGCGTCAATAATCACATCAATATGATCCGGCCAGATGATATCCGACGCATGAATGACGCCCCCGGCATTGAGCCACGCCTCGCGCGCCTGCGCCGCCTCTTCAGGAAGCGGCTTATCGCTCTCCTGCGCCAGTAGCGTCACCTCAATACCTGCGGCTTTCGCCAGCCTCGCCACCACGTAGCCGTCGCCGCCATTATTACCGTGACCGCAAAGCACCAGCCAGCGCCGTGAATCGGGGTACGCGTCGCGTGCAACCTGAAATGCGGCTTCCCCCGCCCGCAGCATCAGCTCATACAGCGTCAGCCCTAAGCTGTCCGCCGCCTCGCGTTCCGCCCGTTTGATCTCATCGGCGGGCCAGATGGAGTGTGGTATACTTGCGGGGTTTTTCTTCATTGTATGGTCCGTCATGTCAGAGCCCCTCGATCTCAATCAGTTAGCGCAAAATATTAAACAGTGGGGGCTGGAACTGGGCTTTCAGCAGGTCGGTATTACCGATACCGATCTCAGCGCCAGCGAACCCAAATTACAGGCATGGCTGGATAAACAATACCACGGCGAAATGGACTGGATGGCTCGCCACGGAATGATGCGCGCCCGCCCTCACGAATTATTGCCCGGCACGCTGCGCGTCATCAGTGTGCGCATGAATTATCTGCCTGCCAATGCCGCTTTCGCCAGTACCCTAAAAAATCCCTCTCTGGGCTACGTCAGCCGTTATGCGCTGGGCCGTGACTACCATAAGCTGTTACGTAACCGTCTCAAAAAACTCGGCGAGAGGATTCAGCAGCACTGCGTTTCGCTGAATTTTAGACCGTTTGTCGATTCTGCGCCCATTCTGGAACGTCCTCTGGCTGAAAAAGCCGGGCTTGGCTGGACAGGTAAGCACTCACTAATCCTTAACCGCGAAGCCGGTTCGTTCTTTTTCCTGGGGGAGTTGTTAATTGATTTGCCTCTCCCCATTGATGCGCCAGTTGAAGAAGGCTGCGGGAAATGCGTTGCCTGTCTGACCATCTGCCCGACCGGCGCAATCGTCGAGCCCTACACGGTGGATGCGCGCCGCTGCATCTCCTATCTCACGATTGAGCTGGAGGGGGCGATACCAGAAGCGCTTCGGCCATTAATGGGCAACCGGATTTACGGCTGCGACGATTGTCAGCTTATCTGCCCGTGGAACCGCTACTCGCAACTGACCGATGAAGAAGATTTCAGTCCCCGCAAGCATCTTCACGCGCCAGAGCTGATTGAACTGTTTGGCTGGAGCGAAGCCTGGTTTTTAAAAGTTACGGAAGGATCGGCGATTCGCCGCATTGGTCACTTACGCTGGCTGCGAAATATTGCCGTCGCGTTAGGCAATGCGCCCTGGGATAACGCCGTGATTACCGCCCTGGAAAGTCGCCGGGGTGAGCACCCACTTCTCGATGAACACATAGAGTGGGCGATTGCGCAGCAAATTGAGAAGCGAAATGCCTGCGTGGTGGAGGTGCAATTACCGAAGAAACAACGCCTGGTCAGGGTCATTGAAAAGGGACTGCCGCGCGACGCCTGAGTCATCCACAGCTTGTGTATAAAAATAAAAAGACATTGCGATTCAAGAGGGAAAAAATCGTCAAGTGATCGCATTAACATTTCGAAATGATAATTAATTTATCAATTTCAATAAGTTACAAAGTTACTATTCACCAGGCGAAGTTTTTTGTATTCCAGGAATAATGCCTGGACCTGTGGATAAGTCTGTTTACAAGAGTGTTTCAGAGGCAAAATAGAAGGTCCCCAACGTGAAAATACGCTGTGGATAATTTTATGGAGATAAGAATTTGGAGCGGGAAACGAGACTCGAACTCGCGACCCCGACCTTGGCAAGGTCGTGCTCTACCAACTGAGCTATTCCCGCTTAATCTTCGTCTTCCAAGCCGCTGCCTGAAATCCTGCGATTGGGTATCTGGTGTTGCTTTCAAATTTTGGAGCGGGAAACGAGACTCGAACTCGCGACCCCGACCTTGGCAAGGTCGTGCTCTACCAACTGAGCTATTCCCGCTTAATCTTCGTTTTTCAGACTGTTATCTGAAATTCTGTGATTAAATTTGTTGCTGTCGTAATTCGCATTTCTGCGTCGTTACGGGAGGCGCATTATACGAGAAATCCTTTCTGCTGCAACCCCCTAAAACGCAATTTTTTCCGTTTTCGTTCTGAGTGTTGAATTTATCAGCAAAGCGTACAATTTAGCGCCAAATTCACCCCGCCGCAAGCACACCCGGCAGGCAAATCGTAAGCCGGATAAGACGCTTCGCTTCGCCATCCGGCAAACACGCCGTTTACAGCTTAATAAAATTCTCGCGGTAATAAGCCAGCTCCGCCACCGACTCGCGAATATCATCCATCGCCTGGTGCGTCCCCTGCTTGGTAAAACCGGCAAGGATTTCCGGCTTCCAGCGACGCGCCAGCTCTTTCAGCGTACTCACATCCAGATAGCGATAGTGGAAATAGGCTTCCAGTTCAGGCATGTACTTAAACAGAAAACGGCGATCCTGGCCGATGCTGTTGCCACAAATCGGTGATTTACCTGCCGGAACCCACTCTTTTAAAAATTCAATGGTCGCCAGTTCTGCGGCGCGATCGTCAAACGAGCTGGCTTTTACCCGATCCACCAGACCACTTCCGGTATGGGTACGCACGTTCCAGTCATCCATTAACGCCAGCTGTTCAGCAGACTGATGCACCGCAATCGTCGGCCCTTCCGCCAGGATATTCAGGTTGGCATCGGTCACCAGCGTCGCGATCTCAATAATGCGATCGCGCTCGGGATCCAGGCCGGTCATCTCAAGATCTATCCAAATGAGGTTGTTTTCATTGGCACTCATGCTATTTTCCACCCTTCAGAGGTCACAGTCAGTGTGACTATATTCATCTAAAATAGCGTGTATCATAGATGTTTTGCCCATTGCGGGCGACCAGGAGCCAGTACGATTGAGTAAAAATAAACTCTCCAAAGGCCAACAGCGCCGCGTGAAAGCCAATCACCAGCGTCGTCTAAAAACGTCCACGGAGAAGGCAGACTTCGATGACAACCTGTTCGGCGAGACCGCTGAAGGTATCGTCATTAGCCGCTTTGGCATGCATGCCGACGTAGAATCCGCCGATGGCGAGATTCACCGCTGCAACATCCGTCGCACGATCCGTTCGCTGGTCACCGGCGATCGCGTCGTCTGGCGTCCGGGTAAAGCGGCGGCTGAAGGCGTCAACGTCAAAGGGATCGTCGAAGCCGTACACGAACGCACCTCCGTGCTAACGCGCCCGGATTTCTACGACGGCGTGAAGCCTATTGCCGCCAATATCAACCAAATCGTCATTGTCTCCGCCATTTTGCCGGAGCTGTCGCTCAATATTATCGACCGCTACCTGGTGGCCTGCGAAACGTTGCAGGTTGAACCGATTATCGTGCTCAATAAAATCGATCTGCTGGATGACGAAGGGATGGACTTCGTTAACGAGCAGATGGATATCTATCGCGACATCGGCTATCGCGTGTTGATGGTATCCAGCCATACGCAAGATGGCCTCAAACCATTAGAAGAGGCGCTAACCGGCCGTATCAGCATCTTTGCCGGGCAGTCTGGCGTTGGAAAATCGAGCCTGTTGAACGCCCTTCTGGGCCTACAGGAAGCGATCCTCACCAATGATGTGTCGGATAACTCCGGTCTGGGGCAGCACACCACGACCGCCGCGCGCCTGTATCACTTCCCGCACGGCGGCGATGTGATTGACTCCCCCGGGGTACGCGAATTTGGCCTCTGGCATCTCGAACCGGAACAAATCACCCACGGATTTGTCGAATTTCATGACTACCTGGGCCATTGCAAATATCGCGACTGCAAGCATGATACCGACCCAGGTTGCGCCATCCGTGAAGCGGTAGAAGACAGTAAAATTGCAGAAACCCGTTTCGAAAATTATCACCGCATTCTGGAAAGCATGGCACAGGTAAAAACACGTAAAAACTTTTCTGATATGGACGACTGACAACTACGCTAAGCATCGCTAGAATCGTCCCCTTTTTTCAGGATGCCGGCGTCAATGCCGGTTCAGGAACAACAATGGCCTGGAGGCTACCTTGTTAAACTCATTTAAACTTTCGCTACAATACATTCTGCCGAAACTATGGCTCACTCGCCTGGCGGGCTGGGGCGCAAGAAAACGAGCGGGCTGGCTGACCAAACTGGTTATCGATCTGTTCGTGAAATACTACAAGGTCGATATGAAAGAGGCGCAGAAGCCGGATACCGCCAGCTATCGCACCTTTAACGATTTCTTTGTTCGTCCGCTGCGTGACGACGTCCGTCCGGTGAATACCGATCCAAACGTACTGGTGATGCCGGCTGACGGCGTGATCAGCCAGTCAGGTAAAATAGAAGAAGATAAAATCCTGCAAGCGAAAGGTCACAACTACAGCCTGGAAGCGCTGCTGGCAGGTAACTACCTGATGGCGGACCTGTTCCGCAACGGCTCGTTTGTCACCACCTACCTCTCTCCGCGCGACTACCACCGCGTACACATGCCGTGCAACGGCATCCTGCGCGAGATGATCTACGTACCGGGCGATCTGTTCTCGGTGAATCACCTGACCGCGCAAAACGTGCCAAACCTGTTTGCCCGTAACGAACGCGTGATCTGCCTGTTTGACACGGAATTTGGTCCAATGGCGCAAATTCTGGTCGGGGCGACCATTGTCGGCAGCATCGAAACCGTCTGGGCGGGAACCATTACGCCGCCGCGTGAAGGCGTGATCAAACGCTGGACCTGGCCGGAAGGGGAAAGCGAAGGGTCTGTGGCGCTGTTGAAAGGTCAGGAGATGGGCCGTTTCAAACTGGGTTCAACCGTGATCAACCTGTTTGCGCCGGGTAAAGTCACGCTGGCTGAACAGCTACAAAGCCTGTCAGTGACCAAAATCGGTCAGCCGCTGGCCGTTTCTACCGAACTCTTCGTGACCCCTGAAGCGGAACCCGCGCCGCTGCCGGAAGAAGAGATCAACGCCGAACACGACGCCAGCCCGCTGGTTGACGACAAGAAAGACGAAAGTTAAATAAAGGATCGCTGCTGTGCGCCTGATTATCACTTTTCTGATGGCCTGGTGCCTCAGCCTGGGGGCGTACGCTGCGACGGCCCCCGACGCCAAACTGATTGCCCAGGAACTGGAGCAGGCTAAAGCGGCAAAACCCGCTCAGCCAGAGGCCGTAGAGGCCCTCCAGTCTGCGCTGAACGCGCTTGAGGAACGAAAAGGTTCTCTTGAGCGCGCCGAACAATATCAGCAGGTCATCGACAATTTCCCTAAGCTGTCCGCGACGCTACGCGCACAGCTCAATAACTTGCGCGACGAACCGCGCAGCGTGCCGCCAGGCATGTCCACCGATGCGCTAAGCCAGGAGATCCTCCAGGTCAGCAGCCAGTTGCTGGATAAAAGCCGTCAGGCCCAGCAGGAGCGAGAGCGCGCCCGTGAAATCGCTGATTCGTTAAGCCAGCTTCCACAACAGCAAACGGATGCCCGTCGCCAGTTAAATGAGATTGAGCGGCGCATTGGCACCGCCAGCGGCAACTCCCCGCTCAACCAGGCGCAAAATCTGAGTATGCAGGCCGAATCCGCCAGGCTCAAAGCGCAGGTTGATGAGCTGGAACTGGCGCAGCTTTCGGCGAATAACCGTCAGGAACTGGCGCGAATGCGCTCCGAACTGGCGGAAAAACAGAGCCAACAGCTGGATGCCTGGTTGCAGGCATTACGCAATCAATTAAACAGCCAGCGCCAACGAGAAGCAGAGCGAGCGCTGGAAAGCACCGAACTGCTGGCGGAAAACAGCGCTGATCTGCCGCCGGGCATTATCGAACAGTTCAAGGTGAACCGCGAGCTGTCGCAGGCGCTTAACCAGCAGGCGCAACGCATGGATCTGGTGGCCTCACAGCAACGCCAGGCCACCAGCCAGACGCTACAGGTTCGTCAGGCCCTGAACACCCTGCGGGAACAGTCGCAGTGGTTAGGCGTATCGAATATGCTGGGGGAAGCCCTGCGCGCGCAGGTATCGCGTCTCCCAGAAATGCCCAAGCCGCAGCAGTTAGATACCGAAATGGCGCAACTGCGCGTACACCGTATGCGCTACGAAGACCTGCTCAACAAACAACCGCAACTACGTCAGATTCGCCAGGCCGACGGTCAAACGCTGACCTCTGAGCAGAGCCGCATTCTTGACGCCCAACTGCGTACCCAACGCGAGCTGCTGAATTCACTGTTGCAGGGCGGTGATACGCTGATCCTCGAACTCACCAAGCTGAAAGTGTCCAATAGTCAACTGGAAGACGCGCTGAAAGAGGTCAACGAAGCCACTCACCGTTACCTGTTCTGGACGTCTGACGTGAGTCCGATGTCGCTCTCGTGGCCTATCAGCCTCGTTCAGGATCTGCGTCGACTGATCTCACTGGATACGTTCAATCAGCTCGGCAAAGCCAGCATCATGATGCTTACCAGCAAGGAGACGTTGCTGCCGCTGTTTGGCGCGCTGGTGCTGGTTGGTTTTAGTCTCTATTCGCGCAAACATTTCACCCGTTTTCTGGAGCGTTCATCCTCCCGCGTCGGGAAAGTCACGCAGGATCACTTCTGGCTGACGCTGCGCACCGTGTTCTGGTCTATTCTGGTCGCCTCCCCGCTGCCCGTACTGTGGGCCACGCTGGGCTATGGGTTGCAGGAGGCATGGCCTTATCCTCTGGCCGTCGCCATCGGCGACGGGGTGACAGCAACGGTTCCGCTGCTGTGGGTCGTCATGATTTGCGCCACCTTTGCCCGCCCTAACGGTCTGTTTGTGGCGCATTTTGGCTGGCCCCGAAACCGTGTCGCGCGCGCCATGCGCTATTACCTGATGAGCATCGGGCTGATTGTCCCGCTCATTATGGCGCTGATTATGTTTGATAATCTTAACGATCGGGAGTTCTCCGCGTCGCTGGGGCGTCTCTGCTTCATCCTGATTTGCGGCGCGCTCGCGATTGTCACGCTGAGTCTGAAGCGCGCCGGTATCCCGCTGTACCTCGATAAAGAGGGCAGCGGCGACAATATGGTCAACAGTATGCTCTGGAACCTGCTGATGGGCGCGCCGCTCATTGCGATCCTTGCGGCCGCTGTCGGCTATCTGGCCACCGCGCAGGCGCTGCTGGCGCGACTGGAGACCTCCGTCGCCATCTGGTTCCTGCTGCTGGTTATCTATCACGTCATTCGCCGCTGGATGCTGATTCAACGTCGCCGTCTGGCGTTCGATCGCGCTAAGCATCGCCGGGCCGAAATGCTGGCGCAACGTGCGCGCGGTGAAGAAGAACCCGCCCACTCCACCAGCCTCGAAGGGGCCGTCGAAGTGGATGAAAGCGAAGTGGATCTCGACGCCATCAGCGCCCAGTCGCTGCGCCTGGTACGTTCTATCCTGATGCTTATCGCCCTGCTGTCGGTCATTGTGCTGTGGTCGGAAATCCATTCCGCCTTTGGCTTCCTGGAGAATATCTCGCTGTGGGATGTCACCTCCACGGTGCAAGGGGTTGAAAGTCTGGAGCCGATTACGCTGGGCGCGGTGTTGATTGCGATCCTGGTGTTTATCATCACCACGCAACTGGTGCGTAACCTGCCCGCACTGCTGGAGCTGGCGCTCTTGCAGCATCTGGATCTGACGCCCGGCACCGGCTACGCCATCACCACCATCACCAAGTATCTGTTGATGCTGATTGGCGGGCTGGTCGGTTTCTCGATGATTGGCATTGAATGGTCGAAGTTACAATGGCTGGTCGCCGCGCTCGGTGTCGGTCTGGGCTTTGGTTTACAGGAGATCTTCGCCAACTTTATTTCCGGCTTAATCATCCTGTTCGAAAAGCCGATTCGTATTGGCGATACGGTGACCATTCGCGACCTTACCGGCAGCGTGACCAAAATCAACACCCGCGCCACCACCATCAGCGACTGGGACCGTAAAGAGATTATCGTGCCGAACAAAGCGTTCATCACCGAGCAGTTTATCAACTGGTCGCTGTCTGATTCGGTAACGCGTGTGGTGCTGACCATCCCAGCGCCGTCAGACGCTAATAGCGAAGAGGTGACGCAAATTCTGCTGACTGCGGCGCACCGCTGTTCACTGGTGATCGACAACCCGGCGCCGGAAGTATTCCTGGTTGACCTGCAACAGGGGATTCAGATCTTCGAACTGCGTATCTATGCCGCAGAGATGGGGCACCGTATGCCGTTGCGCCACGAAATCCACCAGTTGATTCTGGCGGGCTTCCATGAGCACGGTATTGATATGCCATTCCCGCCGTTCCAGATGCGCCTGGAAAGCCTGAATGGCAGGCAGACTGGAAGAACGCTGACATCCGCCGCCAGGAAAAGTCGCCCGGCGGGAAGTTTGTAAGCCGTAATAATGCCGGATGGCGGCTTCGCCTTATCCGGCCTACAGAACAGCAATGAACGCGTAGGCCGGGTAACGGCAAAAAGATTACTCCACCGCCCACTGGGGCTGGTTTGCCATCCGGCGGCTGTAGTTCTGATAAATCGCCATCGCTAACAGCGAGAAGAATATCGGGCCGCCGGTCATCCACAGCGCGCTATTCCAGTCCCCGGCTTCAATCACCGGCTGAATGATGGTAAACACATTCGCAAACGTCACCACCAGCACGACCACGCCCGTTGCCAGCATCGTAGAAACATGGGTTTTGAAGATCACAAATGGCCGTTCCAGGCCTTCGCGAGACTTAAAGAACGGGAAGGCCAGCGCGAGGAACAGGTACGGCAACGTCATCGACACGTTCGCCATCAGCGTCAGTTTGTTGTAAAACGCCGACGCGGTATCACCGCCAAAAGAGACCAGCAGAATAAACAGACTCACCAGCAGACACTGCATCCACATTGCGGTAGCTGGCATACCTGCCGCGTTCAGCGTCGTCATCGGCGCAGGCCACAGCGCTTTTGGCGTTCCCTGGATAATGGCCTTCAATGGCGAGTAGCTCAGCGTAAAGAACGCGCCGGTATAGGCAAGGAACATGGAGAGGCCAGTGATACGCGCAAACCAGACGCCGGTCGCCATTGCCGCTTCCGGCGACAGATGCAGCGCGTTACCCAACGTCATCCCCAGGCTTTTCATCAGAATATAGGTGATATTTCCGAGGTTAACGGAGCCATTACTTAATACCTGTTGCCAGTTGGTGCTAACGCCCCATAAAAATATCGCCAGCGAATAACCAACGGAAATAACAATTGCCGCAAAAACAATTCCTTTCGCAAAGTTCTTTTCCGGCTTTTCTGTTTTATCCACCAGGCCGCCTACCGCTTCAATTCCGCCGTAGGCAAAAATAGCGAAAACAACAAATGAGAGCATGGCCAGGCCGGATTGATATCCGGGATTGGGTGAGGAGACAAAATTAATATTTTCCGAAAAATGCCCACCATTTAATAACAAAATAGCGACACTCACTAACAACAAAACCAAATTAAGACACATCACGGCAATCCCCCCTACTGCCGTAATACGCGCAATTTTATTAATTCCCTTTGATGCGATACAGGTCACCAGAATCATCCAGCCGACGGCGAGCAGACCAACAACCTGCGTCGGTTCAAGCCCGGCGATCCGCCAGTGCTGCGTCATATCTGCACCAAACAAGAACGTAGAGAAAGGCACCCAGACTTTCGCCGCAGTGCTCACCATCCAGATAACATAGGAGGAGAACCACATAAAAGTGCCGATAAACGCATAACGCGGGCCAACGCTATTATTCATCCACGAATAGATTCCGCCCTCTTCTTTTCGATAAGCAGAACCCATTTCAGCCATCATTAAGGCAAATGGAATAAAGAATAATAATGCAGAAAAGATATACCACGGGATCGCGCTATACCCCATTAAATAAAACGCCGACGGGCTATTGGCAAAACCAAAAACGGACGTAAATATCATCAGGATGAGGCCAGCCAGGCTCATCTTCTTTATTGTCTGGTTCATGAAACCATCCCTTACTCTGGGCACGTTGGCTAAACGGCGCTCACCGGTTTGCACTGCCCCCTTGCAGAGGTCAGCAATAAAAATCAACACAGAATTGATACCTGAATGGTATCAAACATCCAGACTTATATTGTGGCTATAAGAGGGGAATTGAAAAAATGTGCTACAAAATGGCGCTAATTGCGCCATTTTGTTTCACAAAAGAGGGGTTTTCGGATTTATGCCCGATCAACGGTAAAAGCGATAACCTCAGCGAGGCTTTCCGCCCCCAGCGCCAGCATCACCAGACGATCCACGCCCAGCGCCACGCCGGAACAGTCAGGCATCCCCACCTTCAGCGCCTCCAGCAGATTGTTATCGATAGGCTGCTGCGGTAAGCCTCGCGCGGCGCGCTTACGGTTATCCTGCTCGAAGCGTTGTTGCTGCTCGCGCGCATCCGTCAGTTCGTGGAAACCATTCGCCAGCTCAATACCTTTGAAGTAAACCTCGAAGCGTTCAGCCACCCGATGGTCTTCAGTGCTGATTTGCGCCAGCGATGCCTGGCTTGCCGGAAAATGGTACACAAACGTCGGCTTCTCTTTGCCAATGTGCGGTTCCACGCCCATAGTAAACAGCAGTTGCAGCAGCGTATCGCGATCTTCTTCGGTATCCGCGATATTGCTTAAATCCAGCTTCGCCGCCGCTTCGCGCAGTTGAGTTTTATCCGCAGACAGCGGATCAATCTCCAGATGGCGCTGAAACACCTGCTGGTAAGAAAGACTCTCCGCAGGTTGACATTCCAGCACCTGTT
Organism: Citrobacter koseri ATCC BAA-895; assembly: GCF_000018045.1. NCBI lineage: Bacteria > Pseudomonadati > Pseudomonadota > Gammaproteobacteria > Enterobacterales > Enterobacteriaceae > Citrobacter > Citrobacter koseri. Next base: position 3,420,285 of record NC_009792.1, read on the forward strand.
GCAGCAGGTCGTCCACTTCGTTCATCAAACGGTACATGTCGTAGTGGGGACGATACCACTCCAGCATGGTGAATTCCGGGTTGTGATGACGCCCCATCTCTTCGTTGCGAAAGCTACGGCACAGCTGGAAAACCGGGCCGCATCCCGCCACCAGCAGGCGTTTCATGTGGTATTCCGGGCTGGTCATCAGATAAAGGTTCATGCCCTGAGAGTGGCCTGGGCCGACGAAACGCGTTTCGAACGGGAACAAATGAATGTCCGTTACCGTCGCCTGGCTCATGCAGGGCGTCTCAACCTCCAGCACTCCACGATCGGCAAAGAAACGACGGATCTCCGTCATAATTGCCGCACGTTTTAACAGGTTAGGAATGGACGCGCTCGGCTGCCAGGTTGCCGTTTCGCTCATGGTACTTTCTCCGATTTAAGACAAGGGCACGAAGTCTACTCGTAACACGCCAGTGAAACAAATTTTGTGCGGGAATAATGCGCTCCGCCGGAAAAGTAAAAAAAGTGAAGCCAGGTGGTTTAGTAATTAAATTAATCAGAATCAATGATAAATCGACCCGTTGATGCGCTAAAAAAATCGAACACGTCAAATTTCCCTCACATCCGTAAGACTATACTGTTGTACCTATAAAGGAGCAGTGGAAACGCGTTCGCAACCCGCATCAATCAGGAGTTCAATCTGATGGTGTACGGGGACGAAATAACAACAATCTGGAGGAATGTCGTGCAAACCTTTCAAGCCGATCTTGCCATTATAGGCGCCGGTGGCGCGGGATTACGTGCTGCAATAGCTGCCGCGCAGGCGAATCCTAACGCTAAAATCGCACTGATCTCAAAAGTGTACCCGATGCGCAGCCACACCGTTGCTGCCGAAGGGGGTTCAGCCGCTGTCGCCCAGGATCATGACAGCTTTGACTACCATTTTCACGATACGGTAGCGGGCGGAGACTGGCTGTGTGAACAGGATGTCGTGGATTACTTTGTCCACCATTGTCCAACTGAAATGACGCAACTTGAGCAATGGGGTTGCCCGTGGAGCCGCCGCCCGGACGGCAGCGTCAACGTACGTCGTTTCGGCGGTATGAAAATTGAGCGTACCTGGTTTGCCGCGGATAAAACCGGCTTCCATATGCTGCATACCCTGTTCCAGACCTCTTTGCAGTTCCCACAAATCCAACGCTTTGATGAACACTTCGTCCTGGATATCCTGGTCGATGACGGTCATGCCCGTGGCCTCGTGGCCATGAACATGATGGAAGGCACGCTTGTGCAGATCCGCGCCAACGCGGTGGTGATGGCTACCGGCGGCGCAGGCCGCGTGTATCGCTACAACACCAACGGCGGCATCGTGACCGGCGACGGTATGGGCATGGCGCTGGGCCACGGCGTACCGCTGCGTGATATGGAATTCGTTCAGTATCACCCGACCGGTCTGCCGGGTTCCGGTATCCTGATGACCGAAGGCTGCCGTGGTGAAGGCGGTATTCTGGTCAACAAAAATGGCTACCGCTATTTGCAGGATTACGGCATGGGCCCGGAAACACCGCTTGGCGAGCCGAAAAACAAATACATGGAACTGGGGCCGCGCGACAAAGTGTCTCAGGCGTTCTGGCACGAATGGCGCAAAGGCAACACCATTTCCACGCCGCGTGGCGATGTGGTTCACCTCGACCTGCGCCATCTGGGCGAGAAAAAACTGCTCGAACGTTTACCGTTCATCTGCGAACTGGCGAAAGCCTACGTGGGTGTCGATCCGGTTAAAGAGCCGATTCCGGTTCGTCCGACCGCGCACTACACCATGGGCGGCATCGAAACCGATCAGAATTGCGAAACCCGCATTAAAGGTCTGTTTGCCGTTGGCGAGTGCTCCTCCGTAGGTCTGCACGGCGCTAACCGTCTGGGTTCTAACTCTCTGGCGGAACTGGTGGTCTTTGGCCGTCTGGCGGGCGAACAAGCAATGGAACGCGCCTCAACCGCAGGCACGGCTAACGACGCCGCGCTTGACGCGCAGGTTGCGGGCGTTGAACAACGTCTGAAAGACCTCGTTAACCAGGAAGGCAACGAGAACTGGGCGAAAATCCGCGATGAAATGGGCCTGTCGATGGAAGAAGGTTGCGGTATCTACCGTACGCCGGAACTCATGCAGAAAACCGTGGATAAGCTGGCGGAGTTGCAGGAACGCTTCAAACGTGTTCGTATCACCGATACCTCCAGCGTATTCAACACCGACCTGCTGTACACCATCGAGCTGGGTCATGGTCTGAACGTAGCGGAATGTATGGCGCACTCCGCGCTGGCACGTAAAGAATCACGCGGCGCTCACCAACGTCTGGACGAAGGCTGCACCGAGCGTGACGACGTCAACTTCCTCAAACATACCCTCGCCTTCCGCGATGCTGATGGCACAACTCGCCTGGAATACAGCGACGTGAAAATCACCACTCTGCCACCGGCAAAACGTGTGTATGGCGCTGAAGCGGAAGCCGCCGATAAGAAGGAGAAGGCGTAATGTCTGAGATGAAAAACCTGAAAATTGAGGTGGTGCGCTATAACCCGGAAACCGACACCGCGCCGCACAGTGCTTTCTACGAAGTGCCTTACGATGAAGCGACGTCGCTGCTGGATGCGTTAGGCTACATCAAAGATAACCTGGCGCCAGACCTGAGCTACCGCTGGTCCTGCCGTATGGCAATCTGCGGTTCTTGCGGCATGATGGTCAACAACGTGCCAAAACTGGCGTGCAAAACCTTCCTGCGTGATTACACCAAGGGTATGAAGGTTGAAGCCCTGGGGAACTTCCCGATCGAACGCGATCTGGTCGTCGATATGACGCACTTTATCGAGAGCCTGGAAGCGATCAAGCCGTACATCATCGGCAACCCGCGTACGCCGGATCAGGGGCCAAACACCCAGACCCCGGCGCAGATGGCGAAGTATCACCAGTTCTCCGGTTGCATCAACTGTGGTCTGTGCTACGCCGCGTGCCCGCAATTCGGCCTGAACCCTGAGTTCATCGGCCCGGCTGCGATCACGCTGGCGCATCGTTATAACGAAGACAGCCGCGACCACGGTAAGAAGGAGCGTATGGCGCAGTTAAACGGTCAGAACGGCGTATGGACCTGTACCTTCGTGGGCTACTGCTCCGAAGTCTGTCCGAAACACGTCGATCCGGCTGCGGCCATTCAGCAGGGTAAAGTGGAAAGTTCGAAAGACTTTCTTATCGCCACCCTGAAACCACGCTAAGGAGTGCAACATGACGACTAAACGCAAAGCCTATGTGCGGCCAATGACGTCCACCTGGTGGAAAAAACTGCCGTTTTATCGCTTTTACATGCTGCGCGAAGGCACGGCGGTTCCGGCAGTCTGGTTCAGCATTGAACTGATCTTCGGCCTGTTTGCCCTCAAACATGGCGCGGAATCCTGGATGGGCTTCGTTGGCTTCCTGCAAAACCCGGTAGTGGTGATCTTAAACCTGATCGCCCTGGCGGCAGCCTTGCTGCACACCAAAACCTGGTTTGAGCTGGCGCCAAAAGCCGCCAACATCATTGTTAAAGACGAAAAAATGGGGCCAGAGCCAATCATTAAAGGTCTCTGGGTTGTTACTGCGGTTGTCACCGTAGTCATACTGTATGTTGCCCTGTACTGGTAAGGAGTCCGGGATGATTAATCCAAATCCAAAACGCTCTGACGAACCCGTATTCTGGGGCCTGTTCGGTGCAGGTGGTATGTGGGGCGCGATTATTGCGCCGGTAATGGTTCTGTTGGTGGGTATTCTGCTGCCGCTGGGACTTTTCCCGGGCGATGCGCTGAGCTATGAACGCGTACTGGCGTTCGCCCAGAGCTTCATTGGCCGCGCGTTCCTGTTCCTGATGATCGTCCTGCCGCTGTGGTGCGGTTTACACCGTATGCACCATGCGATGCATGACCTGAAAATCCATGTGCCAAGCGGCAAATGGGTATTCTACGGTCTGGCGGCGATTCTGACCGTTGTCACGGCAATCGGCATCCTCACAATCTAAGCCATACGCCCTCTTATCTGCACGATAAGAGGGCGTTTTTTTATTTCCCCTTCTCCCTTATTTTTCTCGCCAGGTTCTACACTTAGAAAAAACCGCTAAGGAAAATCCCATGCGCCTGCTGCCTGTCGTTGCCGCCGTTACCGCTGCGTTTCTGGTCGTCGCGTGTAGCACGCCTGTCCCGCCCAGGGGCGTTACCGTTGTCACTGACTTTGATGCCAGACGCTACACTGGCACCTGGTATGAAATCGCGCGTTTCGATCACCGCTTTGAAAGTGGTCTTGAAAAAGTGACGACAACCTACAGTCTGCGGGACGACGGTGGCCTGAACGTCCTCAACAAAGGCTACAACCCGGACAGGGGCATGTGGCAGAAAACAGAAGGGAAAGCCTGGTTTACGGGCGACCCCAGCCGCGCCGCGCTGAAAGTATCGTTCTTCGGCCCTTTCTACGGCGGGTATAACGTCATTGCGATCGACAGAGAGTACCGCCATGCGCTGGTGTGCGGCCCGGATCGCGACTACCTGTGGATACTCTCACGCACGCCGACGCTCTCCGAAGAGATGAAGCAGCAGATGCTGGCCGTCGCGACCCGGGAAGGGTTTGATGTCAGTAAATTAATCTGGGTAAAACAACCCGGAGCTTAACGCTTTTCCCGGAGGATTAGTGAGCGCTGAGCTTCAGCCCAATAATCCCCGCTACGATCAGCGCAAGGCTCGCCAGACGCGCAGGACTGGCGGATTCGCCAAGCAGCAAAATACCGGTGATGGCCGCCCCTACCGCGCCAATACCCGTCCAGACCGCATAGGCAGTACCGACAGGCAGGGTTTTCATCGCCCATGACAACAGCGCCATACTGACAATCATCGCTGCAATGGTAATGACGCTGGGCGTCAGGCGACTGAATCCGTGGGTATATTTCAGGCCAACCGCCCAAACGACTTCAAGCAGACCCGCAATGAACAAAATTATCCAGGACATATCTGGCTCCAGAAAAATGGGGCCGTCCCCGGTGAAAGATACATTTGCAGGTCGTCCTGCAAAGCAGAGGTGTGAGAAAGCATTTTTGCCTGTGAAAAAATCAAATTCAACCCTTTTATTTTCCGCCGTTGCAAAAGCATGAATTGGGCGCAATTCGCAGCGCAGTTCACGCATTCGACGCTCATCGGACTTCTCTATGATGAGACGCTTTCTGAGGTCAGGAAGCCATCGCCTACTTCTGGATGCGGAAAGTTTATGTTAAAAATTTTAGTGATTGACCGCTGCCATTTCACCCGCACGGGGATAGAGGCCTGGCTTAATCATTCTGGCTTATTTGATTCTTCGTTCCTGGTATCAGGGTTGAATAACCTGCTACTGGCAAAAGAGCATATTTCCCAGTGGAAACCTCATCTGGTTATCGCTGACTTATATAGTTTTTTCAACTACAGCCACTCTTTTAAGCCAGCAGCGCCGCTCCTGATGGCCTGCGGAGCCACGCCTTTAATTTTGCTGCAATCAGGCGGCGTACAGTACCAGGCCGATAGCGACCCGCTGTATCAGGTTCATGCCGTAGTGTCGAAACAGGCCACGCTGCATGAGCTATCGCGGAATATTCAGGACGTGCTGCTTGCCCAGTCCGTTACTGACACGCCAAAAACCGCCACGCCGCTGCTTACGCCGCAGGAGGAAAAGGTGCTGACAATGTGGATGGAAGGTGCGGGAAACAACGCAATCGCGGCTGCGCTCGGTATTCACGGCAAAACGGTCTACACCTACAAACGCAATATCCGCATGAAATTGCATATGGATAATCGCTACTCGCCGTTTTTATCCTTACCGGAGCAAATCAATTAACGGTACGACGCCACGCCGTACCGTTCACATTTATTGCTGGGCTCTGGTCGCGGCGCCTGAAATGGCGCTGCCGCCTTCAGAGATATCCTGCCCAACGCCGCGTGTTGTATTACACGCAGTTAGCACGGAAGAAAGCACCAAAACAGAAAAGATCGCTGCAATTGTTTTCTTAACCATAACGTCTTCCTTTTCTAGCCAATGTTGTTTGTGTATAGCCACTTAAGCATAGACAAGATCCCGCAATGTGACGGGCGTTCGACGATTTTTTAAGACACCTGGAAATAATTAGCTGGCAGCGTGAGAGATAGAATTGCCGAGATGTTTGATGTCTTCACCAAAGCCACGCGCGGTATTACACCCCGTCAGCAACGCGCCGGTGAAAAGAATGAGTGCTACAAGACTGATAAGACGTTTCATCATTCCTGCCCTGGAAAAGGTATGGCGCAGCTCAATGCCGCACCATAAATTCAACTTAGCAAATTGCTGACAAACTCCACGTCTGTTTTACCGGATGGCGGTAATACCCATGCGTCACGCAGTCGCCGTAGGCCCGATAAACTTGCGCCATCGGGCATTTCAGACGTTGTCATCAATCTTAATGTCAGCGTCTTATTTAACGCGGGATACGTATTCGCCAGAGCGCGTATCCACTTTGATCACTTCGCCAATCTGGACGAACAGCGGAACTTTAACCACTGCGCCAGTAGACAGCGTAGCCGGTTTGCCGCCAGTACCTGCGGTATCGCCTTTCAGGCCGGGATCGGTATCTACGATTTCCAGTTCAACAAAGTTCGGCGGGGTCACGGTGATCGGCTGGCCGTTCCACAGGGTCACGATGCACTCAGCCTGATCCAGCAGCCATTTCGCGCTGTCGCCGATCGCTTTGGCGTCAGCAGACAGTTGTTCGAACGTTTCGTTGTTCATGAAGTGCCAGAACTCACCGTCGTTGTACAGGTAAGTCAGGTTCATATCGACAACATCAGCACCTTCAGCAGAGTCGGTGGATTTGAAGGTTTTCTCTACACGAGTGCCGGTCAGCAGGCGGCGCAGTTTAACGCGTGCGAATGCCTGGCCTTTACCCGGTTTAACGAATTCACTGGCTTCAACCGCATAAGGTTCGCCGTCCAACATGATTTTAAGACCAGCACGAAAATCGTTGCTATAGTACGTTGCCATAAGGCCCTCTGAAAATTGTTAACTGGTAGCTAAGCCACAAAATGGCGCATATTGTAACCCTAAATACCCCATCCAGAGAAGATTGGTTAGCGCAACTTGCCGATGTTGTGACCAATCCCGATGAACTACTGCATCTTTTGAATATAGACGCAGATGAAAAACTGTTGGCCGGACGCGACGCCAAACGCCTGTTCGCCCTGCGCGTACCGCGATCTTTCATCGCGCGTATGGAGAAAGGCAATCCCAACGATCCGCTTCTGCGTCAGGTACTTACCTCGCAGGACGAATTCGTAACCGCCCCCGGTTTTTCCACCGACCCGCTGGAAGAGCAGCACAGCGTCGTGCCCGGATTACTGCACAAATACCGCAACCGTGCGTTGCTGCTGGTAAAAGGCGGATGCGCGGTAAATTGCCGCTACTGCTTCCGTCGCCACTTCCCGTATGCGGATAATCAGGGCAACAAACGCAACTGGCAGGTCGCGCTGGACTACATCGCCGCACACCCTGAACTGGATGAGATCATCTTCTCCGGCGGCGATCCTTTGATGGCGAAAGATCACGAACTGGACTGGTTGCTTACGCAACTGGAAGCGATCCCGCACATCAAACGGCTGCGTATCCACAGTCGTTTGCCGATCGTGATCCCCGCGCGCATTACGGATGGGCTGGCAGCCCGCTTTGCGCGCTCTTCTCTGCAAATTCTGCTGGTGAATCACATCAACCACGCCAACGAAATTGACGACACGTTCCGTCAGGCCATGACGACGCTACGCAACGCGGGTGTTACCCTGCTCAACCAGAGCGTACTGCTACGCGGGGTGAACGATAACGCGCAAACGCTGGCAAACCTCAGCAATGCGCTGTTTGACGCCGGCGTCATGCCCTACTACCTGCATGTGCTGGATAAAGTTCAGGGCGCGGCGCATTTCATGGTGAGCGACGATGAAGCGCGGCGAATTATGCGTGAACTGCTGACGCGGGTATCCGGTTATATGGTGCCCAGACTGGCGCGTGAAATTGGCGGGGAGCCGAGCAAAACACCATTAGATTTGCAGTTACGCCAGCAATAATTGTTCAAACGAGTGTCCGGTTTCGGACACTCGCCCTTAAAATCGCTTATTTGAATCCGTTCATATAGCGCGACGCTTTCCATATTATGTTATTTTAATAACATAACACACCGAATATATTTCAAAATTATATATTGATTCAAATTAAGTTACCTGATTAATAATTGGTTAGGGAGAACCTTTATGGCGATGAGTATCAAAGGCGTTAATACAGGCGTTATTCGAAAAGCGAATGAGTTTATTGCGCTGGCATTAAAAATAAAAGAACCGAGGAATAAAGAGTCGTTGTTTTTTCTGACGGCGCTGGAATTAAGAGATCTGCTGTTCGCTCTGGAAAGCCGGCTGCACCAGAAGCATCATCTGTCCCCCAACGCTCGCCAACAATATGAAAAAGCACGGGATAGAGTCAGTAAAAAAATGCTTGAGAGCATTCCGGCCATTCAGGAAGAGGAACTCAAAAACGCAGATATTAATCGCCGGGTGAATACATTAACGCTGGTAGACGACCAGAGCGAAAACATCATGCTTTCTTTTACGCTGCATGACGGTAAAACATGTGAGCTGATGATTAATGAATTACAGATTGACGTTCTGGTGCGCGCAATTATTCGCGCTATAGATAATGCCGGTATGCGTGAGCTGGTGCTGCGTATTACATCACTACTGGATTTTCTGCCATTATATGATGCCGACTGTCTGGATAACGGTAATCTGGAATATGACGCCTACGCGCAACCTGAATGGAAGCACAATCTCTTCAGCCATTATCTGGCGGTGCTCTATCGTTATACCGATGAGACAGGTAAAACACATTTTAGCGGCGCCGTGGTGAAAAACCGCACCCCTTCTGGCAGCAAAGAGGCAGAGGCCATTTCACGCCGACTGCTTGATTTCAGCCCACGGCTGAAGAAGCTGGCCGGGAAACCGTGCCAGGTGTTTGTCAGAACGCTAACCGCTGATAAGACGCACAAACTCACTCAGGAGCAGTGCCTGCGCGCGTTGCATCATTTACGCGTGCAGTCGGTTGAGAAAGCGAAAAACGCCTGATGGCGCTGCGCTTATCCGGCCTACGACCACATGCGCCTGTATAGACCCACTGTATTACACAAAATCATTCAACCTGCATCGCCGCGGCAAGCAAAGAAATCCCCAGCAGCACAGATAACTATGTGACTGGGGTTTCACAGCGCAGCCAACAAAGAGGCAGGTTGAAGAATGAAGTGTAATCAGTTAGGGCACTTATAAACCTGACCGTTCATTTCACTGGCGGTCGGGACAAAGCTGGACAACATTCCCTGCGTTGGGCTGCTGACGCCATAAATCACATTTCCGCCCATTGCCGCGGCCTGGTTACGCAGGTCGTTCGCTGCACCACGCATGGAGCCGCCCTCTTCACCGTGCTGACCAGAAAGCCAGTTGCTTTGCTTACCGGTCGCAGTGCCGATCAACTGGCACTCTGCGCCAGGCTTGTCTTCCACAAAACGCACACTTTGCCCGGCAGCGGTCAGTTGGTTGCTGGAGCTACAACCCGCCATCAGCAGCGCAGCACCGACGATCCCTGCTAAATATTTTACGTGCATGTTATTCCCCATAATCAATGAGCTGGACGCCACTCACGTCGTCCATGTCTGAATCTTATACTAAAAAGATGACCAAAAGAAAAACCCCCGAACATTTCTGCCCGGGGGTTTCTAAATTCTGGGAGATGAGCCCCCAAATCATTCTGGTTGCAGGAAGGCGGCCAGTTTGTTAATCCCCAGAAGCTTACTCAAGTAAGTGACTGGGGTTAGCAAACGCAACCAACGCACCTGCGGCCTGAAGGATGCAGGGTGTGGGCAATTACATCATGCCGCCCATTCCACCCATACCGCCCATGCCACCGGCTGCGCCTAAGTCAGGAGCATCGCCTTTCGGCAGGTCAGTTACCATGCACTCGGTAGTGATCATCAGACCAGCCACGGATGCCGCGTACTGCAAAGCAGAACGGGTTACTTTGGTCGGGTCCAGGATACCCATATCGATCATGTTGCCGTATTCTTCGGTTGCTGCGTTGTAACCGTAGTTGCCGTCGCCGCTTTTAACGGTGTTAGCCACAACAGACGGTTCTTCGCCGCAGTTCAGCACGATCTGACGCAGCGGGGATTCCATTGCGCGCAGCGCAACTTTGATACCCACGTTCTGGTCTTCGTTCTGGCCTTTGAGTTCCGCAATTTTAGACGCGACGCGAATCAGCGCAACGCCACCACCGGCAACTACGCCTTCTTCAACCGCAGCACGGGTCGCGTGCAGGGCATCTTCAACGCGTGCTTTTTTCTCTTTCATTTCAACTTCGGTCGCAGCGCCAACTTTGATAACCGCAACACCGCCTGCCAGTTTCGCTACGCGCTCTTGCAGTTTTTCACGGTCGTAATCGGAAGTGGCTTCTTCGATCTGCTGACGGATCTGAGTGACACGGCCCTGGATCGCAGACTCTTCACCCACGCCATCAATGATGGTGGTGGTGTCTTTGTTGATCACAACGCGTTTTGCCTGACCCAGGTCTTCCAGGGTAGATTTTTCCAGCTCCATACCGATCTCTTCAGAGATAACAGTACCACCGGTCAGGGTTGCGATATCTTGCAGCATCGCTTTACGACGATCACCGAAGCCCGGCGCTTTAACCGCCGCCACTTTCACGATGCCGCGCATGGTGTTAACCACCAGCGTAGCCAGCGCTTCGCCTTCCACATCTTCAGCGATGATCAGCAGCGGTTTGCCTGCTTTCGCAACGGCTTCCAGAACCGGCAGCATTTCGCGGATGTTAGAGATTTTCTTATCAGCCAGCAGGATGAACGGGCTTTCCAGTTCTACTGCGCCAGTTTCCGGCTTGTTGATGAAGTAAGGAGACAGGTAGCCACGGTCGAACTGCATACCTTCAACCACGTCCAGCTCATCCTGCAAACCGGTACCGTCTTCAACGGTGATCACGCCTTCTTTACCGACTTTGTCCATCGCTTCAGCGATCAGTTTACCTACGGTTTCGTCGGAGTTAGCGGAGATAGTACCAACCTGAGCAATGGCTTTAGAATCAGAGCACGGTACGGACAGGGTTTTCAGTTCTTCAACCGCAGCAGCAACCGCTTTGTCGATACCACGTTTCAGATCCATCGGGTTCATGCCCGCAGCAACGGCTTTCAGACCTTCAGTGATGATGGACTGAGCCAGTACGGTCGCGGTGGTGGTGCCGTCGCCTGCCGCGTCGTTCGCTTTAGAGGCAACTTCTTTCACCATCTGCGCGCCCATGTTTTCGAACTTGTCTTCCAGCTCGATTTCACGCGCTACGGAAACACCATCTTTAGTGATGGTCGGCGCACCGAAAGATTTATCCAGAACCACGTTACGGCCTTTCGGACCGAGGGTCACTTTCACTGCGTCTGCCAGTACGTTTACGCCGCGCAGCATTTTCACACGAGCGTCGTTACCGAATTTTACGTCTTTAGCTGCCATTTTCTCTTTCCCTTAAATTCGTATGTTCAGTGTCGTTCGCGGATTACGCTTCAACAATTGCCAGAATGTCGCTTTCAGACATGATCAACACTTCTTCATTGTCGATCTTCTCAGATTTCACACCATAGCCATCGTTGAAAATAACGATGTCGCCAACCTTAACGTCCAGCGGCTGCACAGTACCGTTATCCAGGATGCGACCCTTACCGACAGCGATGATTTCGCCACGCGTTGATTTACCCGCTGCGGAACCGGTCAGAACAATGCCGCCAGCAGATTTGGATTCAACTTCTTTACGTTTGACGATCACACGATCATGTAACGGACGAATACTCATTGATAGCTCTCCTTTGAGAAAGTCTTTATCAGTTATGGGTGACGCCGGCCCGTGAACGGTTTCCCGGCTAGTGACCAGAGAGATGGGGATGGGTTTTTGCCCCTTCAAGGGGGCAGATGAAAAAAAATTCTTATCAGCAGAAAATCGCGCGAAAACGGTAGGTCACCTCACATTTCATAACGATTTAAGGCGGCCCGTCATAAGTAAATCCGATTGTGTTACCATCGAAAATCTGCGCAGTTGCCCAAAAATTGGGCGTAACCGGATAGTGACTCATGAGTGGACTAAAACAAGAGCTGGGACTGGCTCAGGGCGTGGGCCTGTTGTCGACATCACTGTTAGGAACCGGCGTCTTTGCCGTCCCGGCGCTGGCCGCGCTGGTGGCGGGCAATAACAGCCTGTGGGCCTGGCCTGCGCTCATCGTTTTAGTCTTTCCTGTGGCGATTGTTTTTGCCATCCTGGGGCGTCATTTCCCCAGTGCGGGCGGCGTGGCGTATTTTGTCGGGATGGCGTTTGGTTCGCGAATGGCGCGCGTCACCGGATGGCTGTTCCTGTCGGTCATCCCCGTCGGCCTGCCAGCGGCGCTGCATATCGCCGCCGGATTCGGTCAGGCGATGTTTGGCTGGCACGGCTGGCAGCTTTTACTGGCGGAATTCGGCACGCTGGCGCTGGTGTGGTTCATTGGCTCTCGCGGCGCCAGTTCCAGCGCCAACCTGCAAACGATCATTGCCGGGCTGATTGTGGCGCTGATTGTCGCTATCTGGTGGGCGGGCGATCTCAAGCCGAACCAAATTCCATTCCCTGCCCCTGCGGATATTGAGCTGCCCGCCCTGTTCGCCGCGCTGTCGGTTATGTTCTGGTGCTTTGTCGGCCTTGAAGCGTTCGCCCATCTGGCATCGGAATTTAAAAACCCTGAACGCGATTTCCCGCGCGCGCTGATGATCGGCCTGCTGCTGGCTGGCTCCGTTTATTGGGCGTGTACGGTGGCGGTTCTGCATTTTGACGCCTACGGCGCGCAAATGGCAGCAGCGGCGTCGCTCCCTGACATCGTCGTGCGATTATTTGGCGTACAGGCGCTGTGGGTCGCCTGCATTATTGGTTATCTGGCCTGCTTCGCCAGCCTGAATATCTATATCCAGAGTTTCGCCCGCCTTGTCTGGTCACAGGCGCAGGACAAGCCAGACCATTACCTGGCGCGCCTTTCTGCCCGCCGCGTTCCCCGCAATGCGCTGAACGCCGTACTGGGCTGTTGCGTACTCAGCACATTGTGCATTTACATCCTTGAGATCAATCTCGACGCGCTGATCGTCTATGCCAACGGCATTTTCATTATGATCTACTTGCTGTGTATGCTGGCCGGGTGTCGGTTGCTGGCAGGACGCTATCGCGCGCTGGCGGTGACTGGCGCTCTGCTGTGTCTGTTATTGCTGGCGATGGTGGGATGGAAGTGCCTGTACGCGTTGATTATGCTGACGGCGCTGTGGCTGTTTTTACCCCGCAGGTTGGCTAAGCGTCAGCATTCGTAGGCCCGGTAAGCGTAGCGCCACCGGGCATTTATGCCGGATGGCGCCGCTGAAGCGGTTTATCCGGCCTACGGTTCAACGTTTGATTTAATCCTTGCGGTCGTCTTTATGATCTAAACGGTCACGCTCGTCATCTTTACGCTGAAACTCACCGTCAAACGTCTCGCCGCCGCCCGTTCCGGCGCTAAAACCGCCGCCGGGCATACGGGAAAAACGCAAATGCGGCAGCAACTTCATGGTCAGGTGTTTCTGCACGGGCGGCAATAAAAGAAGCAGCCCCAGGAAGTCGGTGAAGAAGCCGGGCAGCACCAGCAGCAGGCCCGCGATGATCAGCGACACGCTCTTGATCATCTCCGCCGCCGGACTTTCGCCAGCCGCCATTTTCTGCTGCATCAACAAAAAGTTCTTGAAACCCTGGTTTCGCACCAGCGACATACCAATGACCGAGGTGAAAATCACCAGGATCAGCGTCATCAGGACGCCCAGCACATGGGCAACCTGGATAAAAATAGAAATCTCAATGTAAACATAGAGAAAGATGGCAATAAACGGTATCCAGCGCAAAGGACTCTCCTGTAAATGACAGCCGTTTTCATCACGTCTGTCTGATATGGGTGCGCGATTCACATGCGTCAGATGTTGAGACGGTTAGCAAAATTTCAAGCTGTTTGTACACTTATTTTTAGTGGTAATCCCAAAGCGGTGACCTATTTCACAAAATAATAAATAAGGGGTAACTTCCCACACTTTAAGTGATCCAGGTTACGGTAGAAATCCTGAAGCAGAATATGATCTCGAGTATCAGACCGATGCAGGGGATAATCGTCGGTCAGGAAACATTCGAAACCACATATATCCTGTGTGTTTATGTAATTATTGGCAGCTTGAAAAAGAAGGTTCACATGTTAAACAACATTCGTATCGAAGAAGATTTGTTGGGTACCAGGGAAGTTCCAGCGGATGCCTACTATGGTGTTCACACTCTGAGAGCGATTGAAAACTTCTACATTAGCAATAACAAAATCAGCGATATCCCTGAATTTGTACGCGGTATGGTAATGGTGAAAAAGGCAGCGGCCCTGGCCAACAAAGAGCTGCAAACCATCCCTAAAAGTGTGGCCAACGCCATCATTGCCGCATGTGATGAAGTCCTGAATAACGGCAAATGCATGGACCAGTTCCCGGTAGACGTTTACCAGGGCGGTGCAGGTACTTCCGTCAACATGAATACCAACGAAGTGCTGGCCAATATCGGGCTGGAGCTGATGGGTCATCAGAAAGGTGAATATCAGTACCTGAACCCGAACGACCATGTGAATAAATGTCAGTCCACCAACGACGCCTATCCGACTGGTTTCCGTGTTGCCGTTTACGCGTCTATCGTCAAACTCATTGATGCAATCAATCAGTTGCGTGAAGGCTTCGAGCGTAAAGCCGTTGAGTTCCAGGACATCCTGAAAATGGGCCGTACCCAGTTGCAGGATGCTGTACCGATGACTCTCGGCCAGGAATTCCGCGCTTTCAGCGTACTGCTGAAAGAAGAAGTGAAAAGCATTGAACGTACTGCTGAGCTGCTGCTGGAAGTTAACCTCGGCGCGACGGCAATCGGTACTGGCCTGAACACCCCGAAAGAATACTCTCCGCTGGCGGTGCAGAAACTGGCTGAAGTCACTGGCTTTGCCTGCGTACCGGCAGAAGACCTGATTGAAGCAACGTCCGACTGCGGCGCTTATGTCATGGTACACAGCGCGCTGAAACGCCTGGCTGTGAAGATGTCCAAAATCTGTAACGACCTGCGTTTGCTCTCCTCAGGCCCACGCGCGGGTCTGAACGAGATCAACCTGCCGGAACTACAGGCGGGCTCTTCTATCATGCCAGCGAAAGTAAACCCGGTAGTACCGGAAGTTGTTAACCAGGTATGCTTCAAAGTCATCGGTAACGACACCACCGTAACGATGGCAGCCGAAGCAGGCCAGTTGCAGCTGAACGTAATGGAGCCGGTTATCGGCCAGGCGATGTTCGAATCTATCCACATTCTGAGCAATGCCTGCTACAACCTGCTGGAAAAATGCATTAACGGCATTACCGCAAACAAAGAAGTGTGCGAAGGATACGTTTATAACTCCATCGGCATCGTCACCTACCTCAACCCGTTCATCGGCCACCACAACGGCGACATCGTTGGTAAGATTTGCGCCGAGACCGGTAAGAGCGTCCGTGAAGTGGTGCTGGAGCGCGGCCTGTTGACTGAAGCAGAGCTGGACGATATTTTCTCCGCACAGAACCTGATGCACCCGGCTTACAAAGCAAAACGTTATACTGATGAAAGCGAACAGTAATCGTACAGGGTAGTAACACAGGAGGCACGTCAGATGACGTGCCTTTTTTCTTGTCATAAGTTACCAAATAACAACAATTTAATATCAACTTGTTAAACAACAAGGAAGGCTAATATGATAGTTTTAGAACTTATCATCGTTTTGCTGGCAATCTTTTTGGGTGCCAGACTTGGGGGCATCGGTATTGGATTTGCAGGTGGGCTTGGCGTTCTGGTTCTTGCAGCCATCGGCGTTAAACCAGGGAATATCCCGTTCGATGTTATTTCCATCATCATGGCGGTTATCGCTGCCATCTCCGCAATGCAGGTTGCGGGCGGTCTGGACTATCTGGTTAACCAGACGGAAAAACTGCTGCGCAAAAACCCGAAATACATCACGATCCTTGCACCGATCGTCACTTATTTCCTGACTATCTTTGCCGGTACTGGCAACATCTCTCTGGCAACCCTGCCGGTTATCGCTGAAGTGGCGAAGGAGCAAGGCATCAAACCTTGCCGTCCGCTCTCCACGGCGGTGGTTTCCGCACAGATTGCGATCACCGCATCGCCTATCTCTGCGGCGGTTGTGTACATGTCTTCCGTCATGGAAGGTCATGGCATCAGCTATATTCACCTGTTGTCCGTGGTGATTCCGTCCACTCTGCTGGCGGTACTGGTGATGTCCTTCCTGGTCACAATGCTGTTTAACTCTAAACTTTCTGACGACCCGGTTTACCGCAAACGTCTGGAGGAAGGGCTGATCGAGCTGCGCGGCGAAAAGCAAATTGAAATCAAACCGATGGCAAAAACCTCGGTCTGGCTGTTCCTGCTGGGCGTTGTCTGCGTCGTGGTTTATGCCATCGTCAACAGTCCAAGCCTCGGCCTGGTCGCAACACCGCTGATGAACACCACCAACGCGATTCTGATCATCATGCTGAGCGTCGCGACGCTGACGACCATCGTCTGCCGTGTCGAAACGGACTCCATCCTGAACTCCAGTACCTTTAAAGCGGGCATGAGCGCCTGTATCTGTATTCTGGGCGTAGCATGGTTGGGCGATACTTTCGTTTCTCACAACATCGACTGGATCAAAGACACTGCGGGTAGCGTGATTCAAGGCCATCCGTGGCTGCTGGCCGTCATCTTCTTCTTTGCTTCCGCTCTGCTGTACTCTCAGGCAGCCACAGCGAAAGCGTTGATGCCAATGGCGCTGGCGCTGAACGTCTCTCCGCTGACCGCTGTCGCGTCTTTCGCTGCGGTTTCCGGCCTGTTCATTCTGCCGACCTACCCAACGCTGGTCGCTGCGGTTCAGATGGATGACACCGGTACAACCCGTATCGGTAAATTCGTCTTTAACCACCCGTTCTTTATCCCAGGTACGCTGGGTGTTGCCCTTGCCGTTTGCTTCGGCTTCCTGCTGGGCAGCGTCATGCTGTAAGTTCTCCTCGCGGGGCGTATACGCGCCCCGCTTTCTTACCTCCGCTTTGACTAACATCCCGCCGCCTTCCGTTGTATAGTGACCACACTCTTGCTGCTCTTTCTGTTCTTTCGAGGTGTTTATGCTTGATGATAATAGTCAGGATATCTCCATCCCCGAGGCCGTCGTGGTGCTCTGTACCGCGCCGGATGAAGCGACAGCCCAGGATCTGGCCGCTAAGGTGCTGGCGGAAAAACTGGCCGCCTGCGCCACGTTACTGCCGGGCGCGACATCCTTGTATTACTGGGAGGGCAAACTGGAGCAGGAATACGAAGTGCAGATGATTTTAAAAACCACCGTTTCGCACCAACAAGCGCTTCTTGAATGCCTGAAGTCTCATCACCCGTATCAAACGCCTGAACTTCTGGTTTTACCCGTCACTCACGGAGACACTGATTACCTCTCATGGCTCAACGCATCCTTACGCTGATCCTGCTGCTGTGTAGCACATCCGCCTTCGCCGGATTATTTGACGCACCAGGCCGCTCGCAGTTTGTCCCTGCTGACCAGGCTTTTTCCTTTGATTTTCAGCAGAATCAACATGACCTGAACCTCTCCTGGCAGGTGAAAGACGGCTACTATCTTTACCGCAAACAGATAAGCATCACCCCCTCTCAGGCTGAAATTGCCGAAGTCCGGCTCCCGGCGGGCGTCTGGCATGAAGATGAGTTTTATGGCAAAAGCGAAATCTACCGCAAGCGCTTAAACATTCCGCTCATCGTTAACCAGGCCGCATCCGGCGCGACGTTAACCGTGACGTATCAGGGCTGTGCTGACGCAGGCTTCTGCTATCCGCCGGAAACCAAGACCGTGCCGTTAAGCGAAGTAAGCGCCAGCACGGTGGCTAAATCCACGCCGTCGCCGGTCGCGGCGCAAACGGAAGAGACGCCGCAACCTGCCGCCCGGCTGCCTTTCTCCGCGCTGTGGGCATTGCTGATTGGTATCGGGATCGCCTTTACGCCCTGCGTCCTGCCGATGTATCCGCTGATTTCCGGCATTGTACTCGGCGGTAAACAACGCCTCTCAACCGGACGCGCGCTGCTGCTGACCTTTATCTACGTACAGGGTATGGCGCTCACCTACACCGCGCTGGGGCTGGTTGTGGCCGCTGCCGGGCTACAGTTCCAGGCGGCGCTCCAGCACCCTTATGTGCTAATCGGCCTTGCGCTGGTCTTCACGCTGCTGGCGCTGTCAATGTTCGGACTGTTCACGCTACAGCTGCCTTCTTCACTGCAAACTCGCCTCACGTTGATGAGTAACCGTCAGCAGGGCGGTTCTCCTGGCGGCGTATTTGTCATGGGCGCGATTGCCGGGCTTATCTGCTCGCCATGCACCACCGCGCCGCTGAGCGCCATTTTGCTGTACATCGCCCAGAGCGGGAACATGTGGCTTGGCGGTGGAACGCTGTATCTCTACGCGCTGGGCATGGGGCTGCCGCTGATTCTGATCACCGTGTTTGGCAACCGTCTGCTACCGAAAAGCGGCCCGTGGATGGAACACGTCAAAACCGCTTTTGGCTTTGTGATCCTCGCGCTGCCGGTCTTTTTGCTGGAGCGGGTAATCGGCGACGAGTGGGGGCTGCGTCTGTGGTCGCTGCTGGGCGTCGCCTTCTTCGGCTGGGCGTTTATTACCAGCCTGCACGCCAGACGCAGCGGGATGCGCATTGTGCAAATCATCCTGCTGGCGGCGGCGCTGGTCAGCGTACGCCCGTTACAGGACTGGGCGTTTGGCGCAACAACCGCCCAGACGCAGGCGCACCTGAACTTCAAGCCGATTACGACAGTCGATGCGTTAAATCAGGCGCTGGCAGAGGCAAAAGGAAAGCCGATAATGCTGGATCTCTACGCCGACTGGTGCGTCGCCTGTAAAGAGTTTGAGAAGTACACCTTCAGCGATCCGCAGGTTCAGCAGACGCTGGGCGACACCGTGCTGCTACAGGCTAATGTCACCGCCAACAATGCGCAGGATGTCGCCTTGCTCAGGCACCTGAATGTGCTGGGTTTACCGACAATCCTGTTTTTTGATGCGCAAGGCCATGAGCACCCGAATGCGCGAGTGACGGGCTTTATGGATGCGACGACCTTTAGCGCACATTTGCGCGATCGCCAACCGTGAGCGACACTTTCTGTGGGAAAGACGGAGGAGAATACCGTGCAACGTGAAGATGTCCTGGGAGAAGCCCTGAAATTACTTGAGGTTCAAGGGATAGCAAACACCACGCTTGAAATGGTGGCAGAACGCATTGATTATCCGCTTGATGAGTTACAGCGCTTCTGGCCCGATAAAGAGGCTATTCTGTACGACGCCCTGCGTTATCTGAGTCAACAGGTAGACATCTGGCGTCGCCAGCTTTTGCTTGATGAAACCCTTACCGCAGAACAAAAACTGCTGGCGCGCTATAACGCGCTTTCGGAGTGCGTGAGCAACAACCGCTATCCTGGTTGTCTGTTTATTGCTGCCTGTACGTTTTATCCCGATCCTGCCCACCCTATTCACCAACTGGCCGATCAGCAAAAACGGGCGGCGCATGACTTCACCCACGAACTGCTGACAACGCTCGAAATTGACGACCCAGCGATGGTGGCGAAACAGATGGAACTGGTGCTGGAAGGTTGCCTCAGCCGAATGCTGGTCAATCGCAGCCAGGCTGATGTGGATACCGCCCACCGTCTGGCGGAGGATATACTGCGCTTTGCCCGCTGCCGTCAGGGCGGCGCGTTGACGTAATTAGAGCCAATTTTGCGCTTTTTGCGTGAAAAGCAGGCAGTCAGCTGTCTTTTGTCATTTTTTTCATGGAAAGCCGTTGACGCCTGCGCCCCTTTACGGTTTAATGCGCCCCGTTGCCCGGATAGCTCAGTCGGTAGAGCAGGGGATTGAAAATCCCCGTGTCCTTGGTTCGATTCCGAGTCCGGGCACCACTATTTAAAGAAACCAGCCCGTAGGCTGGTTTTTTGCTTTCTGGCGTTCCGGTAGATTTCTGGTCATTGCAGGACGTTATTTGCTTGCTGGATTTCTCGCCATTTTCTTAGATGTTCGTTGCATTTAAAGACATATATACCCTCTGACAAGCCTATCTCTTACTTCCAGCTACGGTCAGCTACGGTTCTTTTCATTTCTAACTGTTCATAATGATGCAAAAGCACGAGGAAAACGGGGGAATCTGACAACATGCGCCCTCCACTAGTCATATGGGGGTCTTCACAAGTCCGTCCACCTGCAACATACACTTCTTTCCCTTTCACTTCTTACCATTACCAGAATCCCCCGCCCTCCACGCCATCATAAAATGATTTATCAGTAGTAATACTACTTGAGCTGAACGTATTGCATTATTAAACCTGAGTATCCGCTCTGAGCGAAAAGCGGACCACATTATCTGAAGAAAGGCATCACTGATAATGTCGGGACAGCTCATAATAAAAATGTATAACTTTTCTTTTCATCGACGATTAAGAAGGGATTTTAATGGTTTCGGTTGAGGAAATAAAAATGAAGTATCCAGGCGTAGATGCCTGGCAAATGGGTGACAGCCCGGAACTGGCTAGCGAGCTTGCGGACCTGATCAAAAAAGGGATCAAAACGGCCTCTTGCGGATCTTTTGCCTCTTACCAGCAGGAGGAATCTGCCCCGAGGATTGGGAGTTATAGCATTATCCTTGATGGCCAGAATGTTCCGGTCTGCGTGATCAGACTGGTTTCAATGCGACTGGTGCGTTTTTGTGATGTGACTGAGGCGTTCGCCCGTAAAGAAGGTGAAGGCGATTTAAGCCTTGAATACTGGCAGAAAGAGCATCAGCGGTTTTTCACCCGCGAAGGTCATTTTTCTGAAGATATGGAGTTGATCGCAGAAGAGTTTGAAGTGGTTGAAATGCTGTAAGACGAGATAAACGGCTGATGTTTTATCAATTGCCATTTATAACAACGTCTCCTCCTGGCACAGAGCTGCCTGTCAGATTAGATTAAACTCTGTATTGTGACAAAGCCAGATCAAGTCTGAGCTAATACCTATGAAGAGTGTATACAGGCTTCGCACCGCAGCAAACCGTTCTGACTTAATGGTAGATATCAAAGCGAGAAAGATTGAAAGACATATACAAACTGAAGAAAACCTGCAACCCCGGTAAAAATGAACTGTGTGAAAGAGTGAAATAGCCTCTTGAAATAACAATACACCGCACACGCCGAAAAAAATCAGTCCATTGAGAATAATATATTTATGTAGAATCTTATGTGGTTCATTCACCTTATCTTTTCGCCATTCAATTACCCTTAAGTTAAATTAATCATATTACCATATGATAACTACAGCGATAGTCCCGTCATTACGGATATGTAATTCATCTACGAGATCAAAAAACAAATTAGTTCTGCATATGACTAATTATTCATTTGTGACTCTACATAAATTTAAGAACATATCATTATTTTTAACTACACCTGGTTATTTCCTGAAGAAAAAGCTATTATTCGGCAGATTTTAATCCATTAGAAGAGAGTCAGGTATAAGCGGAATGTCGGCAAAATAAAGGATAACAGGTGATATGAAAAATAATAATGGACTAGAGAAACGCAGGTTTATGACACAAAATGAAATCAATTTAATTCTTAATGCTGTTAGTACAGGAACCTATGCAGTGCGTAATCGCTGTCTGGTTTTGCTGTGTTTTATTCATGGGTTAAGGGCAAGCGAAATATGTCGTCTGCGTATCTCAGATATTGACCTTAAGGATAAATGTATACATATTTACCGATTAAAAAAAGGATTCTCAACTACCCATCCCTTACTGGAAGAGGAAATTCGTTCGATAAAGTCCTGGCTGAAAATTCGCCTTACAAGCCAACATTCAGAAACTGAATGGTTGTTTTTATCACGTAAAGGCAATCCCCTTTCCAGACAGCAATTTTATCAGATAATCGCCAGGGCCGGGAAGAAAGCAAAACTTGCAATTTGTGCCCACCCGCATATGCTTCGCCATTCCTGTGGATTTGCTCTGGCAAATATGGGAATAGATACCCGCCTGATTCAGGATTACCTTGGCCATCGCAATATTCGTCATACTGTCTGGTATACTGCCAGTAACGCTGGTCGTTTTTATGGCATCTGGAATAAAACAAAAAACAGAGATGTCTGTAGCAGACTGTAAGGAAAGAAAAATATAGACAGTAAATAAGTCTGAATAAAGCTATGTGCCATGGATGGCACTGTAATAGTCGCATTGGCTGTATGGTTATCTATTTTATGTTTCTGCACTATATCCTGTGTTATTTTTTCTGACCAGTATAATTGACACCTCTGACATAGTCTGAATAGTTATTCCCCCGCTGAATACGTTTTTCCCCTCTGAGAATATACGGAATAGTCTTCTTGTGATGTCTGATGAAATCTTTAGAATGAAGTCGCCCACTGACATGGGGCTTTGTGAGCTTCATAGAATAAAATGGGATAGTGGTCAATATGTGCAATTAATAATACATCCCTAGCTTTAGCTATCAGTTATTCGTATCACTGGAGCTGACTCTTTATCATTCTGATACCAGGAGAAATATTATGAACCGACGCCGTTTTCTTACTGCCAGAGAAGTTCAGGCCATGATGAAAGCCGTACGTCATGGTCAGACAGGAGAGCGAGATTATTGCCTTATCCTGCTGGCCTTTCGTCATGGAATGCGTATAAGTGAACTACTGAACCTGCATTACCGGGATTTTGATCTTTATGAAGGTCGGATCAATATCCGCCGACTGAAAAATGGTTTTTCTACTATTCATCCCCTCATGCCGGATGAGTGTGAAGCCATTGAATGCTGGAGCCGGGTTCGTGCGAGCTGGAAAGGAGCGCAGAAAATAAACGCGGTGTTTATTTCCCGCAAAGGCTCACAACTTTCCCGCCAGCAGGCATACCGTATAATACGTTCTGCTGGTCAAAAGGCCGGAACCAGCACCACCACACATCCGCATATGCTGCGACATGCATGTGGTTATGAACTTGCTGAAAGAGGTACAGATACACGTCTAATCCAGGATTACCTTGGTCACCGAAATATTCGCCACACCGTACGTTATACAGCCAGTAATGCCGCCCGGTTTGCAGGATTATGGGAAAGGGTAAATCCGCTAGAGGAAAAGCTACTAAAACAGAAGATCAAAAATGATGAACTATATAGTTCATTGATAACTAAGGAAAAATAAGACGCTGAACAAGTCAATTGGGACCAAACTGTCTATATCGTAGAGGAATTTTGTAATTTTCTGCAACCTGTAAGTCCATTTTTTTTGCGAAAAAAAAATATCCAACTGATTTAAAATTGTTTTTTTACTCACATTTTTTTACGTTTCATACATCCTCACCTTTTTTCCGCACCTTTTCTCCGCACGTCGAGTTCTGCTTTCCACTTGTCTTGTTGATATAACTCACGATCACCTCAGATATATTCATCTATAGAAAACCAAAAAATAAGAATTAAATTCCAGAACAACGCATAAAAAAACGAAATTAAGAAATTTATTGCGACGAGTCAAAATGGTCCCAATTGACTCATCAGTTGGGTAAAAACTGCGCAAGATCGGCAGTCGAACTATTCGGCTTAAACCTGAAATGCCAGGAAGGTACAACGACTGCCAGTTTCGGTTCGTAATATCGACATTGTTTAAAGGAAAACCGCATGAAAATCAAAACACTGGCAATCGTTGTTCTGTCAGCACTGTCCCTGAGCTCCACAGCAGCCCTGGCCGACACCACCACGGTAAACGGCGGCACCGTGCATTTTAAAGGGGAAATCGTTAACGCCGCTTGTGCAGTTGATGCCGGTTCTATCGATCAGACAGTTCAGTTAGGCCAGGTTCGTTCCGCCAAACTCGCTGCTGAAGGCAACACCAGCTCCGCTGTAGGTTTCAACATTCAACTGGATGATTGCGACACGACCGTTGCGACCCAGGCTTCCGTTGCGTTCACAGGTACTGCTGTTAATGGCGCCAACCCTACCGTTCTGGCGCTACAGAGTTCCGCATCAGGCGGCGCGACTAACGTCGGCGTACAGATCCTCGACAAAACTGGCACCGCTCTGGGGCTGGATGGCGCGACCTTCAGCAGCGCTACCACGCTGAATGACGGTACTAACATCATTCCTTTCCAGGCTCGTTACTACGCAACTGGCGCAGCAACTGCCGGTACTGCGAACGCAGACGCAACCTTCAAAGTGCAATACCAGTAATTCAAACGTCTGACAGGGAAGCATTCCGGGCCAGGATGGCCCGTTATCCATAACAGGACAGGGGTGATAACGATGCAAGGAGTGAAATCAGGTCTGCTGATATTTCTGTTTCCGTCGCTGGCACTGGCTGGCAATCACTGGAACGTGACGTTGCCCGGGGGAAACATGCGTTTCCAGGGGGTCATTATTGCCGAATCCTGCCGCGTTGAAGCAGGAGATCAACAGATGACGGTCAATATGGGGCAGATCAGCAGTAATCGGTTTCATTCGTCAGGGGAAGATGCCAACCCCGTGCCATTCGATATTCATCTACAGGATTGCAGCACTGCCGTGAGTCAGCGCGTAGGCGTGTCATTTCGCGGAGTTGCCGACGGCAAAAACCCGGAGGTGCTTTCAGTTGGCGAAGGGCCGGGAATAGCAACCGGCGTAGGCATCGCTTTATTTGATAAAGACAATCAATTGATTCCACTCAACAGCCCGCCGGGCGCCTGGACGCAGTTGTATAGCGGCCCCACCACGCTTCATTTCGTGGCGAAGTATCGGGCGACCGGGAAGCAGGTCACCGGGGGAGCCGCCAATGCTCAAATCTGGTTCTCTCTGACCTATCAGTAATTAGCCAGCAGGTATGCCGGAAACAGGAAACAACGGTGAGTACGAAAGGGGAAAATGTGAAAAAAACACTGGAGATGACACGCGGCTTACTGGCGGGCTTTTTGATGCTCGCCGCAAGCGGTTTTTCCACCAGCGCTGAAGCAGGCGTGGCGCTGGGCGCCACCCGGGTTATCTATCCGGCCGGACAAAAACAGGTTCAGCTGGCGGTGACCAATAACGACAATAACAGTACCTATCTGATTCAGTCATGGGTTGAAAACGCCGATGGCGGCAAAGATGGTCGTTTTGTCATCACCCCTCCGCTGTTTGCGATGCAAGGTAAAAAAGAGAATACCTTGCGCATTATTGATGCCACCAACAACCAGTTACCGCAGGACCGGGAAAGCCTGTTCTGGGTAAACGTAAAAGCCATTCCTTCGATGGATAAATCAAAGCTCAGCGATAACACCTTACAACTGGCGATTATCAGCCGCATCAAACTCTACTACCGCCCAACGAAACTGGCTCTGCCACCGGATCAGGCGGCGGAAAAACTGACCTTTAACCGTGACGGTTCATCGCTGACGCTCAACAACCCGACGCCGTATTACCTGACGGTGACCGAACTCAATGCCGGCACGCGCGTGCTGGAAAATGCGCTGGTGCCGCCAATGGGTAAAACCTCGGTCAAGTTGCCACCTGATGCCGGTAGCAACATTACCTACCGGACGATTAATGACTATGGCGCACTGACCCCGCAAATGAAGGGCGTTCTGCGTTAACACAGGGGCCGTCCACCAACAGGACTCCCCCGCACATTACAATTAAGAACTGACAGCCGGGCGACTTCGGACCGGAGGGACTATGTCACATCTCAAATACGGACTGGACCGTTTGGGTTCCCAACGCGCCCGGCGCAAAGCATTCTCTATTTTTGTCCTTGCGCAGATACCATTGGCGCTTTGCCTCGCGGGTTTCGCGCGGGCAGATCTCTATTTTAACCCCCGTTTCCTGGCCGACGATCCCTCGGCCGTTGCGGATCTCTCTGGATTTGAAAACGGGCAAGAGGTGCCGCCTGGCGCCTATCGCGTGGATATCTATCTGAACGATGGCTTTATAACTACCCGCGACGTCACGTTTAACGCTGGCGCAAACGGTCATCGACTGGAGCCGTGCCTGACCCGTAGCCAACTCGCTGGCATGGGGGTCAGCACGTCGGCCATCACCGGTATGGATACGCTGGCGTCCGACGCCTGCGTACCATTGACGGAAATGGTCAAAGATGCCACCACCCGCTTCGATGTCAGCCAACAGCGCCTGTACCTGAGTGTCCCGCAGGCTTTCATGGGCAATCGCGCGCGCGGTTATATTCCACCGGAACTCTGGGATGACGGGATTAACGCCGGTTTGCTGAACTATAACTTTACCGGCAACAACGTACATAACGATGCCAGCGACAGCAGCAATTACGCGTATTTAAACCTGCAAAGCGGCCTCAACCTTGGCGCCTGGCGTCTGCGTGATAACACCATCTGGAGCTACAGCAGTGGCGGTAGCGCGTCCAGTAATGAGAATAAATGGCAGCATGTGAACAGCTGGCTGGAGCGCGATATTACCCCCCTGCGCGCCCGCCTGACGCTTGGCGACAGCTACACCAACGGCGATATCTTCGACGGGATTAACTTCCGTGGCGCCCAGTTAGCCTCTGACGACAATATGCTGCCGGATAGCCAGAAAGGCTTTGCGCCGGTCATCCACGGCATTGCGCGCGGCACGGCGCAGGTCTCTATCAAACAAAACGGCTATGAAATCTACCAGAGCACAGTGCCGCCGGGCCCCTTCACAATTAACGATCTCTACGCCGCAGGCAACGGCGGCGATCTCCAGGTCACCATCAAAGAGGCCGATGGCACCAGCCAGGTCTTCAGCGTGCCGTGGTCTACGGTGCCAATGTTACAGCGTGAAGGGCACACCCGTTATGCAGTGACCGCTGGTGAATACCGCAGCGGCAACGACCAGCAGGAAAAACCAAAGTTCTTCCAGAGCACCCTCCTGCACGGGCTCCCGGCAGGCTGGACGCTGTATGGCGGCACCCAACTGGCCGACAACTATCGCTCCTTCAATTTAGGGGTCGGTAAGAACATGGGCGAGTTCGGCGCGGTTTCGCTGGATGCAACTCAGGCCAACGCCACCCTGCCTGACGACAGCTCTCACCAGGGGCAATCGATACGCTTCCTTTATAACAAGTCGCTCT
The DNA here is from genome assembly GCF_000018045.1 of Citrobacter koseri ATCC BAA-895. Lineage (NCBI taxonomy): Bacteria > Pseudomonadati > Pseudomonadota > Gammaproteobacteria > Enterobacterales > Enterobacteriaceae > Citrobacter > Citrobacter koseri. The sequence continues at coordinate 3,447,581 of NC_009792.1, forward strand.
ATGAGACCGGCACCAACGTCCAACTGGTGGGATACCGTTATTCCACCCAGGGCTATTACAGCTTTGCCGACACCACTTACCGCAGGATGAGTGGCTATGACGTTGAAACCCAGGATGGCGTGATTCAGGTCAAACCCAAATTCACCGACTACTACAACCTTGCTTATAACAAGCGGGGCAAGGTTCAGATGAGCGTAACGCAGCAGTTGGGGCGCACTGCCACACTGTACGTGAATGGCAGCCGTCAAACTTACTGGTCAACCAACAAGGCCGACGAACAGCTACAGCTGGGGTTAAATGCCGCCGTTGACGATATCAACTGGACGCTGAGCTACAGCCTGACCAAAAACGCCTGGCAACAGGGCCGCGACCAGATGTTAGCGTTCAACGTCAATATTCCGTTCAGCCACTGGCTGCGTTCCGACAGCAAATCCGTCTGGCGGCACGCAAGCGCCAGCTACAGCATGTCGCACGACCTGGATGGACGGATGACTAACCTGGCCGGTCTTTACGGCACGCTGCTGGAAGACAATAACCTGAGCTACAGCATGCAAACCGGTTATGCCAGCGGTGGCGAAGGCAACAATGGCGGAACCGGCTACGCGGCGATGAACTATCGCGGCGGCTACGGCAACGCTAACGTGGGCTACAGCCACAGCGATGGATTTAAACAGCTGTACTACGGGATGAGCGGCGGTGTACTTGCCCATGCCAACGGCATCACCTTAAGCCAGCCATTAAATGACACGGTAGTGCTGATTAAAGCGCCTGGCGCCGGAGACGTGAAAGTCGAGAACCAGACCGGCGTACGTACCGACTGGCGCGGTTATGCCGTCATGCCGTACGCCACTGAGTACAGGGAAAACCGCGTCGCGCTGGATACCAACACCCTGGCGGATAACGTCGATCTCGATGATGCGGTGGTCAGCGTCGTGCCGACCCACGGCGCCATCGTCCGCGCCGAATTTAAAGCCCACGTCGGGGTAAAAATCCTGATGACGCTGACGCACAACGGCAAACCCGTGCCATTCGGCGCTATGGTCACTTCCGGCGATAACCAGAGCGGCAGCATCGTGGCAGATAACGGCCAGGTCTACCTGAGCGGCATGCCGCTGGCGGGAAGCGTTCAGGTGAAATGGGGCGAAGGGCCGGGGGCTAACTGCATGGCCCGGTATCGCCTGCCGGAAGAGAGCCAGAAACATGTGCTGAGCCAGCTCTTTGCAGAGTGCCGTTAAGGAAGGAATGATGATGAAAAAACCACTGTATTTCCTCGGCGCTGTGCTGACGCTGGCCTGCGTCAATGTCTTCGCCGCCGACAGCACGATTACGATTAGCGGCTACGTCCGCGACAATGCCTGCGCTGTCGCGGGAGAGTCAAAAGATTTTACCGTTGACCTGATGAATAACGCCGCTAAACAGTTTAATGCGGTGGGGGCGACAACCCCGCTCGTCCCATTCCGTATTGTCCTCTCTCCCTGCGGTAACTCGGTTACGGCAGTCAAAGTCGGCTTTACCGGCACGGAGGATAGCAGCAACACCTGTCTATTGAAGATCGATAGCGGTGCCTCGGCAGCCGCAGGCATGGGCGTGCAGATCCTCAATAACCAACAGACGATGCTGCCGCTCAATGCCGCGTCATCATCCATCGCGTGGACCACGCTCACGCCTGGGCAGACCAACATCCTCAACTTTTATGCACGCCTGATGGCTACGCAGATTCCGGTCACCGCCGGGCACGTCAATGCCACAGCAACATTCACGCTTGAATTTCAGTAACCGGAGGCTGAGATGAAACGCAACTATGTAGGGTGGCTTCTGGCAAGCGTACTGACAGCGGCCTCTTCAGGGCTTCAGGCCGCTGATATCACGATTACCGTCAACGGGAAGGTGGTGGCGAAGCCGTGCACGGTGTCTACCACCAATGCCGCCGTTGACCTCGGTGACCTGTATACCTTCAGCCTGGTAACCGCAGGTTCGGCTTCCGCCTGGCACAGTACCGCGCTGGAACTCACTAACTGTCCGATCGGCACCTCCCGGGTCATCGCAACCTTTAGCGGAACCGCAGACAGCACCGGTTATTACAAAAACCAGGGGACCGCCGGCAATATTCAGCTCGAATTGCAGGATGACGCAGGCACCACGTTAAACAATGGCGCCACGAAATCCGTTCAGGTGGATGACTCAACGCAGTCCACCCGTTTTCCGTTACAGGTCAGAGCGTTAACGGTCAACGGCGGTGCCACCCAGGGAACTATTCAGGCGGTGATTAGCGTCACCTATACCTACGCCTGAGTCAGGAGATTTTGTCATGAAAAAAATCATCGCGCTATTCACCACACTGCTGCTGATGGGTTGGTCGCTGGATGCTGCGGCATTCACCTGTAAAGTCAATGATACCGGGCAGACCATGACCTCAGGGTCAGCGAATGTCTATGTAAACCTGACGCCATCTGTTGGAGTGGGTCAAAACCTGGTCGTAGATTTATCCTCTTCAGTTTCCTGTAAAAACGACTCCTCCGGTGGCTCTATCATAGACTACATCAATTTAACCAGCGGCTCCGCCTTCGGTGGCGCGCTTGCGGCGTTTACGGGGAGCGTTTACTGGGCGGGGAATACGTATCCTTTGCCGATGAACGGTAATTCATCCGTCTATACCATCACTCATACGGATTATCTCGGATTGCCGCTGCGCATGTATCTGACCGCGACCGGAGCAGCGGGAGGCGTCGTCATCAACTCTGGCGAACTCATCGCGCAATTGAATATGCATAAAGTGGCCAGCGACGGAAACCCGAATAATTTCATCTGGAATATTTACGCCAGCAATAATGTTGTTGTCCCTACTGGGGGATGCGACGTATCAGCGCGTGATGTCACCGTGACGCTTCCAGACTATCCCGGCTCAATGGCCGTGCCGGTCACTGTCCACTGTGCGCAAAACCAGAACCTCGGCTATTACCTCTCAGGTACGACCGTCGATGCCGCCAACTCGATCTTCAGCAACACCGCGTCCTCCTCAGCGGCGCAGGGTATCGGCGTTCAGATGACCCGATACGGTAGTGTTGTTCCCGCTAACAACACCGTAGCACTGGGCACGGTCGGCACATCGCCGGTAAATCTTGGCTTAACCGCAACCTACGCGCGCACCAGCGGCCAGGTCACAGCGGGCAACGTCCAGTCGATCATCGGGGTGACATTTGTTTACCAGTAACCCTCCCTCCTCGCTGGAGAAAACAAGGGGGGACTATATCCTGTCTCCCTGTTCAATGGCGGCGGAAGGACTCGCCAGAATGATGACCTGCAGTCAACGGCGACCGGTGCTGCTGCAACACCAGACGCAGGAGCGCCTTTCGCTACAGCTAACATCCGAGGTCGGAAGGATTGTCGTTTTTCTCCCTGACGATCCTTACTGGCTGCTGTTTATTCTTAGGGAAGCCGCCTTCCTGCTTGCTGAGGCAGAAACACCGTTGCCCATGCTGATCCTTAGCCGTAGTCCATCCGCCTGGCTATGGCAAACGCTGCTCTACCATGTTCCTGATAAACGGCAACTTACCGCCGTCCGGGCGGTCGCTTCCGACCTTCCTGGGAAACAACTGGCAGCGCTGCTACAGGGTGACTTCCTGCAATACCCGAAACTACAGCAATTGTCCTTTTTAGACGCGCAGATACAGGGCAAACCGGCAGCGGGGTTAAGTAAAACGGAATTGAGCGCCACCCTCTCTCTTCTGTACGGGTACAGCATCAACACACAGGCGAAGATCCGCGGTGTGAGCCAGAAAACACTTTATAATCAAAGAACGTCAGGACTAAAAAAGATGGTGGCGTCTCACCCGCATCTGATTACCCGCTTTCCTGGAAGCCAGAGCAAGACTCACAACAATCAGCTCATCGCCGCGCTATCTCCCTTTGAGCGCGAATTTATCCATGCCATTCATAGCCAACAGGTATTCCCGGTATTTCAACCCATAACCGACGGCCACCTGCGGTTGCAGGGGGTTGAAATCCTTTCCCGCTGGAGAAGAGGCGACAACGTATTGCTTCCCGGCGAATTTCTGCCGCAGATCCACGCCGAATACGCCTGGCTTCTGCTCACGGCCTTTGTGCTACAAATAGCAATCCAGAACATTAACCAACACCAGGGTAAGTTCTGGTTCTCAATAAATATTCCACCCTGCATCGCCAACCACGAAAACCTGCTGCGAATGATGGAAACGGCGCGCCAGCAGCTACAGCAGCCGCAATGGTCGGGTAGATTAGTGCTGGAATTTGCAGAAACGGTCAATCTGCATCAGCAAGGAAGAACAGCAGAAAATATGGACAAAATCCAACGGCAAGGCTTTCGCATCTTCCTCGATGACTGCTTTTCACACAGCAGCGTAATGTTTCCCGTCAGGACAATCCGCTTTAGCGGCTACAAGCTGGATATGAGTATCGTGAATGATTTTCAACGCGATCCACATGCACTGGCGCTGATAAAGAGTCTGCTCTATTACTGCCAGTTGACGCAGAGCCGCTGTATTGCCGAAGGCGTCGATAGTCTGGAGAAATTCAATCAGTTGAAAGCGCTGGGAGTTGACCGCTTTCAGGGCTATCTTTTCTCGCCGCCCATCACTCACGATCGTCTGCCGGAGATAATCCAGCAATTTTTACCGAAACATCCCGCACCTCGCTGAACGTACGCTGCGCCTTACTGGTTTCATAGAGCGCCGCATGACAGGGGATAACTTTTCTGAGACCGACGTGTTCCACGGTCCGGCGAAGGGCTAACCCCATCATGCTGCGCGTTTCGTTATACCGCTTTTCAGAGTTTGAAGCTGCCGACCACTTTTTCAAGCATCTCGGTTTGCGATTCCATTGACTGGGCCGCTGCGGCAACCTCTTCTACCAGCGCCGCATTCTGCTGGGTCGCGCTATCAAGCTGAGTAATGGCGATATTAATCTGCTCAATTCCACGACTTTGCTCATCGCTTGAGGAGCTGATCTCAGAGATTAAAACGCTCACGTCTTCAACCTTCTCCATTAAGCCGTCCATTGTCGTACCCGCCTGGCGAACCAGACCGCTACCTTGCTCAATACTGCTGACCGATTCTTCAATGAGCTTCTTAATTTCCTGCGCAGACTGGGCGCTTCGCTGCGCAAGAGAACGCACCTCACCGGCAACGACGGCAAAACCACGGCCATTCTCACCGGCCCGCGCCGCTTCAACCGCCGCGTTCAGCGCCAGAATATTGGTCTGGAACGCGATGCCATCAATTACGCTGATGATTTCCACCACTTTTGAGGATGAATCATTGATATTGCTCATTGTGGCAACCACGTCATTGACCACTGAAGCCCCCGCTTTCGCCGCGTCGGAAGCCTGTGTCGCCAGCCTGTTCGCCTGCAACGCATTCTCCGCATTTTGCCGTACGGTGCTGGTGAGCTGCTCCATCGACGCCGCCGTTTCAACAATGGAAGCGGACTGTTCTTCCGTACGGGAGGAGAGATCCAGGTTTCCTCCGGCGATCTGCCGCGAAGCGGAAGAAATTGCCGAGGAGCTGTACCCAACCTGCTGCATCAAATCCTGAAGGAACGCGATGAATTTATTAAAGTTATTGATGATGGCATTAAATTCCGGGCTTTTACTTTCCACAAGCCGTTGCGTGAGATCGGCGCCGCCGCCGGATAGCGCCTCTATGTTCCTGTTCAGCAGCGTCACATTCCTGAAAATGTTGCGCACAATCAGCATCAGGACAAGAACAATGATAAGGCCGATCACCGTCTGTACAAGCGTGAGTGTTGTCAGTATCGCATTAGACTGGCGCACCAGGTTGCTGCTGGGCGTATCAATCACCAGATACCACGGGCTGCCTTCTATCGACAAAACAAACAGCGAATGGGCGCCGTCTTCGCCGTCATAGCCGCCCTCATATTCCGCTTTTTGCCCCTGGCTCAGCAGATTGAGCAGCGGTAAAGCTGACGGAATATTCAAATCGCGCACATTCATCAATGCGGTATTACCTTGAGTCGGCGCGCCGTTCCCAACAATTTTGCCATCAGACTCAACAATTAATACGGTTCCCTCGACCGCCTTCCCCATCTCTTTTGCCAGTTGGTTAAAAAAGCCCAACGTCACATCGATAGTGGCGACACCCCAGGCCTTTCCCTCTTTCCAGATTGTCATCGCGCAGTTGGTTCTCGGCTGCGGGCTGGCCGAATCCTGGTAGGCTTTGGCCCATGCACACTCACCTTTTGGCACAGCCATACCGTCTTTATACCACGGCTGTTCCCAGTATTTTTCTGACTCCGGCTGGTTCCAGACCGTATTAAGCTGGAGCACGCCACCGGCATCGCGCGCATAAAAAGTGCTGAATTTGTCGCGGCCCGGCTCGCGCAGCCCGGGTAATGGCCAGATGCCGCCGCCAAAAACGTTCAGATCGCCATACTGGTTCACAAACAGCGGCAAGAGCGCGTCAATTTGATCGCTCTGAAGCCCGGAAACCAGTTCGGTGATCGTGCGCTGCTGCGCTTTAACGCGGTTCATTTGCTCTTTTATCGCGTCACTTTGCAGCTCGACCGTGGCCCTTATATTTCTGGTTTCCGTTGCAATAATCTGCGGAGAGACAAATTGTTTGATAACAACAAACGTAACCAACAGTAATATAACAAAAAAACTTATAAGCAGGAGTGTCACTCGGGCTTGAGTTGTTTTCCACATCATGGGGTAGGGTCTCGATCGGTTTGGATAAGTGTTATAACGACATTTATCCGCAATTCTTTACTTATTTCGATCGCTCTGAATAAGGTTTTCCCCACATAAAATAAAAACAGCATTTTAATTAACAGCCGTCCATCTGACCTTGTATAAGGCCGCACATCCGCTTTCAAAAATAATTAAATACATATCATGAAGTTGCACAATCCGCGCAATGCATCGCAGGCTAATGAAGTTTTATTTTTCAACTTATGATGTCAGTTTTATTCCTTACCTTTATTTTTTATCGTCTTGTATTTTTTATTAATACGCCCGGCCCCGCTCCGGCGCGACTGCCGAAGCGGGGCATTCATAGCCAAAAACTAGATAGCACGGCGTTTATAAGGACGATAGTGCGGTAGCCAAAAATGCGCCGTAATGCGCTGTGTCAGCACTGCATCATCCAGCGCATCCGCTACGCCGGACAGCTGCGCCGCCTTCCCCACCGCAAAGGCAATACGGCGGGTTACATCGCATATCATATTGATTTCCGGCAGCAGTCCTCCGCCATGATGACGCACCAAAGGCGAGGCGTCGGCAAGCGCGCGGCTCGCCGCCATCAGCATCGTTTCCGTGATCCTCCTGGCGCCGCTGGCAATCGCGCCAAGACCAATGGCAGGAAAGATATACACGTTATTACACTGCGATACCGGTATCGTACGTCCGGCAAAATCTACCGGCTCACAAGGGCTTCCCGTTGCGATAATCGCCTGTCCATCAGTCCAGCGGATAAGGTCCTGCGGCCGGGCCTCCATTCTGGAGGTCGGGTTAGACAACGGCATAATAATCGGGCGATCGCAGTGGCGATACATCGTACGCACCACCTCTTCAGTGAACAGTCCCGCCTGCCCTGAAACGCCCAACATCACTCCAGGTTTCGCGTTATGAATGACCTCCAGCAAGGACGGCGTCGCGCCAGCGTATGCCCATCCAGATAGCATTTCAGGAGGCTGCGCCAGCGGAACCTGAAAATCAGCCAGCGACGAGGCGGTGGTCATCACCAGGCCGTCGCGATCCACCATGAAAATCGTTTTGCTGGCCTCTGCGGCGTCCATACCTTCGGCCACCCGGCAGGCGATGATATGGCGGGCAATGCCGCAACCCGCCGCCCCTGCGCCAACGATGACCATCGTCTGCTGATTAAAATCACGCTGGCTGGCGCGGCAGGCCGCTAAAATTGTCGCCAGCGCGACCGACGCCGTTCCCTGAATATCATCATTAAAACAGCACAGCTCATCACGATAACGATGCAGCAAAGGAACCGCAGTATGCTGGGCAAAGTCCTCAAATTGCAGCAATACATCCGGCCAGCGACGTTTCACCGCAGCGATGAACATACCGATAAACGCAAAGTAGTCCTCACCGGTGATGCGCGGATGCCGCCAGCCCATATAGCGGGGATCGTCTAATAATCGCGGATTGTTTGTCCCGATATCCAGCATAACGGGCAACGTATGCGCCGGATTTACCCCGCCGCAAACGGTATACAGCGACAGTTTGCCAATCGGTATCCCCATTCCCCCAACGCCCTGATCGCCCAGTCCCAGAATGCGTTCCCCGTCCGTCACCACAATCACTTTGATATCGTGTCTCGGGATATCATGCAAAATATCGTCAATACGTTCGCGATCGGGCCACGAAATAAAGACCCCTCTGGCGCGACGGTAAATCCCGGAAAACTTTTCACAGGCCGCGCCAACAGTTGGGGTATAAACAATCGGCAGCATTTCCGGGAGATGTTTTTTCAGCAGGTAATAAAATAGCGTCTCATTCGTATCCTGGATATTACGCAAATAAATATGCCGCGCGTTATCAGACTCCGCCTCCAGATATTGTTGGTAAGCGCGTTCCGCTTGCTCATCAATATTTTCGATAGCGCAGGGCAGCAATCCATTAAGATTAAAATCATTCCGCTCTTGCTGAGTAAAACTGCTCCCCTTATTCAATAACGGCGATTCCAGTAACAGTTTCCCCGTAAACGGGACGTATAAAACATCGTGTGTCACGTTGCTGTCCATGAGTTAAACCCGGTAATAAGAAAAGCGTTAAATCAGCACATAGTTGGCAATCAACATCGCGGCAATCCCCGCCAGCGCCGGGAGCAGCGTTCTTCTGACGATCATAAACGGTGAGCATTCGCCCGCTTTGCTCACGGCGATAATGATGCCCGCAACCGGAGAAATAGAGCGCCCCATTCCCGCCATCAGTTGCATAGGCAGAATCATATTGACCGCGCTTTCACCAAACTTCGCCGCGATAGAGGGCGCCAGCCCGGAAAAGGAGAAGAATGCCGCCACGCCAGAACCGGTTAATACCGCAGTAACGCCCACCAGCGCCGTCATCACCAACGTCATACTGGTAAAGCCCAGACCGGCACTTTGTACGGACTGAAGGAGATAGTCCACTGCGCCGATCTTCTGTAGCCCCTGGGCATAGATATCCGCGCAGACCAGTAAAGAAACGATACTGGTAAACATGCTTCCCATTCCTTTGAAAAATACCTGCAACCCTTTACAACAGGCGCGGAAATCACGCGTGGTGAACAGCTCGAAGAAAAAAGCGACCACCGCCCCGAGGATCATCGCCGTCACAACGTCAATTTTGATGGATGCGATCGCCAGCGGGCTGAAAACCAGAACCAGAATGACGGGCAATACAGGCAGCAGCGCATAAATGGCGGGCACTTTGCGTCCTTCCTCTTCCGCTTCGGCAACCTCTTCCGTCCCCGGAACAAACCCATCTTTTTTATCGAAATATTTGGCGGTAAAGAAAATCACCACCGCGACGGCCAGCATAACCACAACCGCCACCGGCATCTGATAGTGCGCAAAGTAAATCGCGCTTTCCATTCCGGCATGTTTGGCCGCAAGATTCGCCGTTCCAACCGCCGGGCCAAGATCCATAAACGCGCACAGGCCGATCATCGCGGCAGCGGACGCTTTACTGACGCCCAGCCGCACCAGTACGGGAAAGAACGTCACCAGTAATAACATCGCCAGCCCGGCTGCGCTGGAGATCGCCACATGCAGAAGCTGCGCGCAAATGTAGCCCAGCGCAAGAATAAGATAAGGCGCTTTAATGACCTGCAAGGGACGAATACACATATTCACCATCGCATTCGAGGCTTTGATGTGATCCATATAACTGGCGAATCCCCCCGCCGCCATAATAATTAAGCCGATACCCGCGATTTGCGTGGTTAAAGACTCTTTTGCAAAACTGAAGATATCCAGCCAGGTTGACCCGGTAGATTTTGCTTTACCATAAAGAATACTATTCTCTGGGTAAAACAGAACGGTAACTGTTAATAACACCAGCCCCGCGAATAATAACACAGTTTGCGGCTGGTAATTTTTCACAATTAACCACGCGGCAATTACTGTTATCACTATTGCTATAATAAATGCAGTCATAACAACAATCCCTATACCATACAAATCAGAGATGTCAGCCTTATGCAAGCAGCATTTTCACCAACAGCTAAAAACCTGCTCATACATATTGCCATGAGAATATGTCCGTCAGTTCACGGTATTAAATAATTGCACTGTCGATTTAATCGTAATAAACCACCGTGCTATAAAATATGGGAAAGGGCTTTTCCCATATTTTTTTGTGAGTAAGATCGCATCTTATCTACATGGGGCGCGATCCCGCAGAAAATAAGACGTTTTACTAAATTGCCAGCCACGGAATGATTGACGGCAGAGGTATCTTTTCATATAACAATCTCAATATAAAACGTCACCGGGTACTGCACATGTACAGAAAAAACACATTAAGTCTGGATGAGTATAATTCACTCACCCAAAATATTGGTGACCTGACCGAGTCTGAATGTCGGCTTAATGACTATATTAATAAACACTTCAGCGAATTACCTTATCATGGGATTGTCGATCTTTCCCAGAATGCCGCCGTGAGCAAAGCAACCATCGGGCGCTTTCTGAATAAAGTCGGTTTTACCGGCTATGCGGCTTTCAGAAGAGCGCTGGATACCACGCTGTCAAAAAACAAAATCGCCGCGCCTTTTGAGAAAAACAGTCGCCAGCGGCCTAAAAACACCACCAAAACAGAACAGATTGTTGAGACCTTTAATAATAAAGTCACTTCATTATTTAATAGTTTTAAACAGACCATCAGCATCGATAGCCTGAATAAATTCATCGAACTGGTACTCAACAGCCAACGCCATATTTATGTGGTCGGCCCTTCCTCCTCCCACGCGATGGCGCTGCATTTTTGTACGTTGTTAAAGTACTTTCGCAGCAACATCACTCTTCTGCCTACCGACATCAGCGAGTTGCCCAAGTGCCTGATAAACATTGAACCAGATGATGTTCTGATCGTATTCTCCTACTATCGCTTTAACCGGGTCGCACTCAATATCGCGAAATGGTTCAGAAAGAAAAATGCGACCGTCGTGCTGATCACCAATTCTGATGCCAATCCTTACGGTAAATTCTGCGATCTTCAGTTTGTCCTGCCAAGCGACGTGGAGTCCATTTTTCAAAGCCGAATTCTCGGTTTCTTTTTTATCGAACTGATTCTGCATCTGGCTTATGAGAAGAGTGACAATGAAGGCAACTTTGCCCAACTGGAAGAGTTGTTTCTCTTCTTTGAGACATTTTCCGCTTCTTCACATAATACCTGACCAGCAGAGTCGGGAGGGACGCTCCCGACATAAAGCGCTACGCAATATCGATGACTTTCATTTCATCAAACCGCGCAAGGGTCTCGGCAATCAGCGCATCGTTGCAACCAATATAAGACAACGGCTCGCAGGCATCGGCAATTTCTTCTGCGGATAACGACGCCCGAATTTCCGGGCTGGCGTGGACAATGTCGATAAGACTTTGCTCACCATTCGCCTGACTGAGCAGCGCTTTAACTAAATTATAAGCGGGTTCTCGCCCTATTTTGTTCGCCAGACTCATCGTAATCGATTCCGACATAATGAAAGATTTCGAGCAGTCAAAATTAGCGCGCATTCTGTCTTCATTCACAATAAGGTGGGAAAGCAGCTTTTTGGCCCGGCTAAGGCTGACCGATAAGGCGTTCGACGCCTCGGGTAGAATCGTCCAGTTCAATACTCTCATCGACGCCGCGCGCACATCCTGCTGATCCAACATCGCAGGCGCGCCGGAGGCGTACATCCAGCCCATCCTCGCCAGCGTCTGAATCATATTGCTGGCGCGCGGATTAGCCTTGTGCGGCATGGTGCTGGAGCCTCCGCCGCCCTCACCTTCAAGCACTTCCGCGATGGGGGTGCGTCCCAGGGTTTCCACGTCATTCGCCAGGCGGCAGAGCGTACCGTGAATCAGCGCAAAGCATTGAACCACTTCAACAATTGCATCCTGGCTGGCATTGTTTATACCACAGGGAACGTTTAGCCCCAGCGCCCGCATCAACCGCTCACGCGTCGCCATTCCCTGAGAGCCGACGGAGGCAAGATTCCCCACCGCGCCGCCAAACAGACCCGTAATCGCCCGGGGATAGAGCTGTTGCAGCCGGTTCAGATGCCGATTCACCTCCGCCAGATAGCCGGAGACATGCAGCCCCCAGGTCGTGGCGGAAGCATCAACCGAATTGGTGCGCGCAACCATAACGGTGCGGGCATGCTTTAAGGCCATGCCCTTCATCTCTTCCCCTACCTCAATCAGTTGCTGATATACCCGTTGCAGCGTCTGCTGTAATCGCATCGCCACGCCGGAGTCCAGCAGATCCTGGGTGGTGCATCCCCAGTGGAGATAGCGGCTAACCAACGGAGAGCCAGCAGCCGAAATCTGGTCGATCAAGGGCTTAATCGCCATGCCCACCGTTTGCGTTCCCTGGGCTAAGGCAGGCCAGTTTATCTCGATGTTCTGACATGCCTGCTCGATTTCAATCGCCGCCTGTTCAGGAATAATGCCCAGCTCGCTTTGCACGCGCGCTACCGTTGCTTCAAACGTCAACCAGCAGCGAAGCAGATTGTCGTCAGACCAGATTTCCCGCATCCGACTCTCGGTAAAGAGCGATGAATAGAGGTCAGAATCAAATACTGTTGTTTGCTTACCGTACATACTGCGACTCTCCGGCAATATAAAGCATATTAATATAAAAGGTCGTGAATGAATCTTGCGGGATCGGCCAACTGATTAACAGGGGAAAATAAAATTCCCATTCATAAAATACGTCATGAGAATTTTGCTTTCCCTTTTTAACGCCTGAAAAACACAAAAATGAGATAGCTATCACAATGAGTTGCTTTGTTAGTGCAACGCGTATTTCGCTTTGCTTTAACTTTTCGCAAATAAGCACCATGAAATTTAGCAACATGATAAAACAGGACATCGTTATGCGCTAAAAATCACATTTTGTAATGAGAAAAAATAATTCCCATATCATGACCATCCTTTTTTCCAGAACAATCCCTCCTGCGATAAACCGCTCACTCGAACAGATAAATAAGCTAACTATTGTTTTCTGGGGATGCTATGAAAATAAAAATGATTTCACTTATTCTACTGACGGGGATGACAACCTCCTCATATGCGATGAGTATCTATAATAAAGATGGAAATACGCTGGATATTTATGGCCGTGTGGAAGGTAAAATTGCCAGCGGAGAAAACTCTTATGCCGGAAGCGAAACGCGAACGAATCTGGGTGGCCGTCTGGGGATTTACCTCACCCGGGATTTAGATTTTATCCCCGAGACAAAGATCGTAGGCCGTCTGGAATGGCAGGTGCGAACCGAAAAAAACGACAGCAATACCGGGGATAGCGATTTAAAAGCGCGCTACTCCTATATTGGTTTGTCCAATAAAACCTGGGGCGAACTGATTGTCGGCAGGACCAAAAACCCGTTGTATCAGGTCATGAAAATGACTGATAAATATAAAAACTTTACGCCGAATATTTACAGCTACGGCATCACCACCATTGATGACTCCTACCAGTTCAACCGCCAGGACGGCACCGTACAATGGAATGCTAAATTTGCAGGCAATGAGATACAGCTGGCGTGGGTCGCGGGCAATGGCAGCAGTAATGAAGCTCTGGATTATGGCGCAATGGCCAGTTACAGAAACACGCTCAGACTGGGGGATTTCAGACTCACACCGGCGATTGCCGCCAGCCGTTATAAACGCCAGGATGGCGTAAAAACCACCGATGGCCGGAATCAAAACGACCAGATCATGGCAGGCTTGCAGCTCAGCTATAAGAACGTTGAAGCCGCCGTCACCGCATTACGCACATCCATTGCGCGCGATAATAAAAGCGACAATGACTTTAAAGGCATGGATTCATTACTGTCCTGGAAATACGGTAAATTTAAATTCCTTACCGGTTACAGTTTCCTGGATGAGAAAGATAAATCCGTCTATGAAAAAGAGGACTGGCGTGTCGAAACACAAATAACATTAGCCGATGATACCTGGTTATCATTTACTTACGATAAAGCCTTCGCCAATAAAAACCAAAAAGTCAATGATGACGCGCTCATCGTTGGACTCCGCTATGACTTTTGACAGGTGATTTATGAAAAGAATAATGCAGTTATCCCTTGCATCAACTTTTTTATTTGGCAGTTTATGTGTGCATGCTGATGCGCTATTAGCGCCCTCACCCTATGCAAAAATAGAGGGGGATAATAAAATTGTCGCGCTGTATGGCAACTCGTTTACGTTCTATAACAACAATATTAATACCCGGTTGCGGGATCTGACGCGTTCTTTACTACCGAACCACGCGAAAGGGTATAAGTATCGAGGGATCACCATCTCAAGCGGTCATTTAGGCTGGCAAATTCATAATCTCGCCTATCAGAATACATTGCAAAAATGGGACGTTGTCATCTTGCAAGGCAACTCCACGGAGACGATCTCACAGAAAGAGAGCACCCGGCAGAATTTCATCGAATCCGCGACAAAAATGGCGGATATGGCGCATCAGGCAGGTTCAAAAGTCGTGTACTTCATGACCTGGGCAAAGCGGGATCAACCAGAGGATATACAGAAACTTGCTGACGCCTATGTTTCCATTGCGCAGAAAACTGGCGGCTATGTCGCGCCGGTCGGCCTGGCTTTTGAAAAAGCGCGTAAAGCACACCCGGAAATTAATCTTTATTACCACGATGGCGTACACCCTTCCATTGCAGGAACCTATTTAGCCGCCTGTGTGTTCTTTGCCACGCTGTATAACCAGTCGCCAGTGGGCGGAGCGCTGCCCGTAGACACGGATATGACCCCAGCCACCGCAAAAGCATTGCAGCAGATTGCGTGGGAAACCGTCAGCGAGTTTCAGAAATCATCATAGCTGGTTTGGTTGCCCGATGGCGCAAGCTTATCGGGCCTACAATCTCACCACACCGTAGTACCGTAGGCCGGATAAGGCGAAGCCGCCATCCGGCATTACCCGCACCACACCGTAGTACCGTAGGCCGGATAAGGCGAAGCCACCATCCGGCATTACCCGCACCACACCGTAATACCGTAGGCCGGATAAGGCGAAGCCGTCATCCGGCATTACTACCGGGCATCCCTGCCCGTTTTTAACTCAGTACCGTAGGCCGGATAAGGCGAAGCCGCCATCCGGCATTACCCGCACCACACCGTAGTACCGTAGGCCGGATAAGGCGAAGCCGTCATCCGGCATTACTACCGGGCATCCCTGCCCGTTTTTAACTCAGAAGTCGTAATTAACAGACAGCTTCAGGGTACGCGGTTCGCCACGGAACACATATACGCCATCGTAGTCGGATACGCCAGACCAGTATTGCTCGTTGGTGACGTTATCCACCCCTAAACGCCATACCATCTCATTCTGCTCCTGGTTTACGCGCATCCGGTAACGAACGCCGAGGTTAAGCGTGGTGTAACTGTCCAGCTTCTTCTCATTGGCGGCGCCGTCATACTGCGAGCCGGTGTGATTCAGTCGCGCTGTAGCGGTCAGCCCATCAACCTGCCGGATATCATATTCAGCACCGAGAACGGCGGTGAAACGTGGAGTACCGGAAGCATCATTCCCCTGGTTGACGCCATCCTGCGTTTTGGTCAGTTTCGGCTGTAACCAGGTCGCACTGCTGTTCAGACGCAGACCGTAGACCGGCTCACCAAACAGGTTAACTTCCACACCCCGGTTACGCTGCTCGCCATCGGTCGAATATTCCTGCGTCGTCTCGTTCTTAATCACGGACGGTTTCTTAATCTCAAACAGCGCCAGGCTACCGCCGACGGTGCCGAAATCAATTTTCACGCCCACTTCATTTTGCTTAGAGTGCAGAATACCGATGCTTTTACCGTAATCCGGCGACTCCTGATCGGTAATGTTTTCACCCGGCTGTAATGCCTCGGTGTGGTTGGCATACAGTGACACCGTGTCCCACGGCTTATATACGATACCGTAGGTCGGCATCCATCGACTTTCCGTATAGCGAGAAGCAGTGTCTTCTTCACCGGTCGCATTGCTGTAGTTACGCACCACCACTTTCTGATTACGCGCGGCGACGGTCAGCAGCACCTGGTCATCAAAGAATCCCAGCGTATCACTGAGGAGATAACCCTGAGTACGGTTTCGGGAGGTTGTCAGCGGATCGTGATAGTTGCCGCCGGCGAGATCCCACTGCGGCATTGGCACATCATGGTTGTCATAGATATTGGTCATGGAGCCAGGGTTGGCCCAGTTCATACGCCATGCCGTTTTATCGCGTTTGATCACCGCCGAATAGCCCAGGTTCACCTTATGGCTGACCGACCAGGTATCAAATTCGCCGCGAATACCCGCCATACTGCTGAACGCGTCAATAATACGGTTGGTATACAGCACATTGACGACAGCATCACCCGATCTGTTCAGTAATTTTGGCGCGGTATAAATCCCGGTTTCATGCGCATGTTGCGCCCCGGCGCCGCCGTAGACCGTCCAGTTATTCAGGATGTCGTATTCAGCGCGCGCCATACCGAACTGGTTGGTAATATCACTGTAGCCCCACTTCTGGCTGTAGTTATCCGTGTTGTTCGGTACATCCGGCACGAAATCGACGCCGCTTAAGTTAATCCCCATCGTCCCGCCGTGGAATGTCTTTTTCTGGGCGGCGACATCCAGCGAGGAGCGCAGTTTATCGCCGCGATAATCCAGCCCGAGGGCGGCCAGCGTCGTGCGCTTTTTCTCGTTATCAACGGCGGTTTCGCCTTCACGATGCAGAATGTTTACTCGCGCGCCAAACTGATTGTTATCGCCAAAACGACGACCGGCATCCAGCGTGGTGCCTACCTGAGTTGAAGAGGTGTAATCCACTCCCAGGCGGGTCAGCGGCAGGTCATCAGCATGTTTCGGCTCCATGTTGACCATACCGCCCACGCCGGAACTTGCCGCGCCGTTCACGAAAGAGCTGGCGCCTTTAAACACTTCCACGCGCTCAAACAGCGAAGCATCCACAACCTGACGCGGCAGCACGCCAGCCAGGCCGCCCCAGGTCACGTCATCCCCCGCCAGCTCAAAGCCGCGAATACGATAGTTTTCTGAGAAGTTCCCGTATCCCTGTACGGGCTGTACTGCGGCGTCGTTTTTCAGCACCTCGCCGATGGTCTTCGCCTGCTGGTCTTCCACCAGTTTTGAGGTGTAACCGATAACGTTAAACGGCACATCCATCGCTTTTTGTTCGCCCAGAACCCCCAGTCGTCCTCCGTGGGCAACCTGCCCCTCCAGGAACGCGGGCACCTGCGCGTCGCCACCGGCTTTAAAACCACTGTTTGCGGATTTGGCCTCAACGACCATCGTATCTTCTTTCCCGGTAGTGTCTTCTGCTGCGTAAACACCGTGAGCGGCGGCACCAATCGCGAATGCCAGCAAGGATTTTTGCAGAGAATAATTATTTTTTGCGCTGCTTTTCATCATTAATCTCATGAATACAAGGACACGAAAAAACCCGTTTAAAATGGGGTTTTATTGAATGAAACCCGAACAAAAATGCTCGTTTTATGTATGGGAAGGGTTTTCCATATATATGTTCTGTGTCCATCCTTGATACGAAGAATAATCACCGAAACCCGCACAGCCGACATGATAATGAGAGTAAAACTCATTATCAATGTTATTTAGATTTTTCATTGTGTGAACAACGGTTACGGGATTTATGGCATTGACACGATTAGCTGTAACGTTACACTAAACCGTTGTAGTTTATACTCTGCTATCCAGATGGCGATACTGAATGAGCCGCCATTCACCGATTGCTGCAAAGGAGATGTATGGCAAACATTCGAGATGTCGCAAAGCATGCGGGCGTTTCCGTCAGCACGGTGTCCAATGTGCTTAACGGCCGCGCCGATCAAATGCGCCCGGAAACGCTGGCGCGCATTCAGCAAAGCATGCAAACGCTCAACTATTTCCCCAACCGGGTCGCCCAGCAACTCAAAACGGGGCAGGCAAAAATGATCGGGTTGCTGGTGCCATCCATCGTGAACCCCAGCTTTGCGGCACTGGCGCGTGAAGTGGATCTGGCCGCCAAAAAACACCTCTACCGTGTGCTGATCGGCAACACCTATCGCCAAATCGAAGAAGAAGAAGCGTTTCTGGAAGATATGTTTGCTCATGGCGTTCGCGGGATTATTGTGGCCGCCTGTGATATCGAAAAGCCGCATTTCGCCCGCGCGGCGGCGCAGGGCATGATAATGGTGAACTACGATGGCCGTATGCCTGCAAGCGTTGACTCTGGCGGTTTCGCGCTGGACAGCGTGTCGATGGATAACGTTGAGGCGGGCCGAATGGCGGCAGAGCATCTTATCGCGCGCGGGTGTCGCCGCCTCGCGTTTGCGACCGTCGCAGGGATGACCCCCAGCCGCGCGCATAAAATAGAAGGCTTTCTCAGCGCGGTACGCCAGCACAACATGTATCGTGAAGGGATGATCATCGAAGGAAAAGCGATGGCCGCCTACGGAGATACCGAAATGACCGAACTGGGCCGTTCTCTGGCGCAAACCCTCTGCCAGCAATCCCTTCGTCCTGACGGCATCGTCGCCATTAACGATGCGCTTGGCATTGGTTTGATGAGTGGTTTGCACGAAGCCCGCATCCGCGTACCGGAAGAGATCTCTCTCGTCGGTATCGACAATATTTCACTCTCTGGCCTGGTTTACCCCGGCCTGACCTCCATTATGCCGCCGCTCACGGAGATGGCGGACGTGATGGTTGAGCGCCTGATCGCCCGAATAGAGACTCCGGCAATCCCTCCCGACGAGTTTTTGTTTCCCCCTTCCCTGGTATGCCGACAATCGGTGCGGGAAGCGGAAAATATACGATGAGAATAACGCGAGAAGAACGTCGCGTTCTTCTCGTCTTCTCAGAGTAATGTCGGGCCGACGGTGAGGAGAATATTGGCAAAACGGCGGGTTTCGCCTGACGCAATCACCAGCAGCGTATCCGATGATTTCGCCAGCGCGTAAAACGCATTTCGCTCAACATGAGCAAGTTCCGTCATTTCTGAAAGCAGACCACGGTATTCACGCTCAATCGTGTTATCAAATTCAGCCGGGCTCGTCATTAACGTCGCTTTCTCTACGTTAATATAGCCAAGAATTTTCTCCAGAATCATCACGCTGCCAATTAAGCCGGGAGAAAAGTTAAGCCAGATAATACGTGCCTGCGGTGACGAGTTGGTCAGGAAAGAGTAATTCGCGTCCGCGATCAGAATATTGGCTTTATGACCGCACTGCGCCAATGCCTGTAATAAATCAGGATGAATAATATCTGACTTTATCATAAAGAGTCCCTTTTAACTCAGGCGGGTTTTACAACCCGCCCGCTTTTACGCCCGATAAATACCGCCATTAATATCAATCGTCGCACCGGAGACGAAACCATCATATTCAGAGGCGAGGAAACAGATCACCCGGGCGACATCTTCAGGCGTACCGGCGCGCCCCAAAGGAATAGCCTGAATCGTCTGGTCGGCAGAGGCCTGCGTCGTATGCTGATTATGAAAACGGGTGCCCAGAATCAATCCTGGGGCCACGGCGTTCACCCGAATGCCAGATTCGCCCAGTTCGGCGGCAAGTGAGCGCGTCCAGGTCAAGACGGCGCCTTTCGTGGTGGAATAAACCAGAGAGCCAGCATGGCCGCCGGAACGACCGGCTAATGACGCCAGATTCACAATGCTCGCCCCATCTGGCGAGGCTTTCAGCCAGGGTAACGCCTGCTGGGTGACATTGAGCATCGTGGTCATATTCACGTCAATAACGGTACGCCAGAACTGTGGTTCGATCTCGCCGAGCCATTTTCGGGCGATAATTCCACCGACGTTATTCACCAGAATATCAATGCCGCCAAGAAACGCCGCGCCCTGCGCAACGCACCGCGCGGCATCTTCCTCATTCGTTAAATCAGCATAACCGCAAGCCGCCCGGCCTCCCTTTTGCTCCGCAATGGCCATTAATTCTCGTGGGCCTTCTTCGCCGCTGAAATAATGAATATAGATATCACATCCGGCCTCAATTAATTTTCTGGCCGTTTCTTTACCAATACCCTGTTCCGCACCGGTAATAAAAACTTTTTTACCCACTAATGATCCCATTTCATACTCCACTTATTCAGATTTAAACATCGCCAGGCGATAACCTGTCGCGTTACTGCCATTTTCAGCGCGCGGACATCCCCGCCACTGAGCGTGGCGAATATCCGTAATGAATAATCAGTAGCCTGCCAGTCCAGGCAACCAGGTGGTTAATGGCGGCGCCATCGCCACAATGATGATGCCGACGAAAACAACCGCCAGATATTTCGCCATTGGCCGAATAACATGTTTCATCTCCACGCCGCAGATGGCGCAGGTGGTATACAGCCCTAATCCAATCGGCGGTGAAAATAAGCCAAAGCCCATCGCCAGAATCATGACAATACCGAAATGCAGCGGGTTAAATCCAAGCTGAATGGCGATTGGCACCAGGATAGGGGCGAAAATGATCAACGCTGGCGCACCTTCCAGAACCGCGCCAAAGATAATCAGAATCACAATGGTCAACAGCAGGAACAGCCAGGCGCCCTGCTCCATTCCAATCCCCACCAGCAGTTCAGCAATTTGCTGCGGAATCATCTGTATCGTCAGCGCATAAGAAAGGCTGGTCGCGCAGGCGACGATGAACAGCAGTACGCCGGACATGGCCGCGATATCAATAAACATTTTTACCGTCGCTTTCAGCGTCAGCTCGCGAAACGCCAGGCGACCGACAACGATGGCGTAAATCACCGCAAAGGCGGAGATTTCTGTCGAGGTGGCAATCCCCATCATCACCCCACGGCCAATCATAAAGATCATGACCAGCCCCACGGCGGCGCCAAGGTAGAGCTGCGCACGCGGGCGTAAAACCGGGTAAGCCTCGCTGACGTTAATTTTTCCGCCAAAACGGTTGGCCGCGATCATCAGCAGTACCAGCAGGCAGACGGCGGGAACCAGGCCGGCGATAAACAGCGCGCCGATGGAGATATTCGCCACAAACCCCATCACGATCAGGTTTACGCACGGAGGAATGGTCTCCGCCATCACCGCCGATGCGGCGAACACTCCTGCGGCCTCTTCGCTGTCCTGCTTAGCGCGACGCACCGCAGGCATCAAGACACCGCCCACCGCGGCGACATCCGCCAGTTTGGAACCGGAAATCCCGGAGAAGAAGGCCATCGACAGCACGGTCGTCATGTTTAACCCGCCGCGAAAGCGCCCCATCCCGCGCACAATCAGCTCAACCAGACGCGTTGACATCCCGTTGATTTCCATTGCCGCCCCGGCAAGTAAAAAGAACGGAATCGCCAGCAGAACGAAGTGATCCACCCCGGCGGCAACCTGCTGAGAGAAAAAGACAAACGGTAACGACGGATCGCAAATAAAGAACACCATTGCGGACATGCCCAGCGTAAACGCGATAGGCACACCGGCCAGGATACCCAGCGCAAAACAGATCAGCATCAGTCCCGCCGCCGCGCTGGCCGGATCGGCCATCAGCGAGAGTTTCAGATACCCCAGCGCCGCCAGCACCAGGATTCCGCCGCCGCTGAGCAGAACAACCCGCGCGCGTTCATGCAGCGCATGTTCCAGCGCGGCCACCATCATTACCACGGAACCGATCAACACCGGGATAACGTAAATCGTCTGCGGCAGGCCGGTCTCGGTCGTTTGTACCCGCGCGGCCTGCACCAGGTCATAGCTGGAAATCACCAGCCCCACCGACACCAGAAACAGCACCCAACGACTGGCGTGGATAACATAAGGGCGCACCTGCTCGGGCAAAAAACGCAGGAACAGATCGACGCCAATATGCCCGCCTCTGCCTGTGGACGTGGCCACGCCAAAAAAGACGAGGGCAATCATCAGCGCACGCGCCACCTCTTCCGCCCAGTGAATCGGTGAATGCAATGCGTAGCGCCAGATAACGGATGCGAATACCACCAGTACGTTGATAAACAGCACCAGTGCCCCGGCCCAGGATGTTAAGGTCGTTAAGCCTCTGCTCAGTCGGCCTAACAGCATCAGCAAAGCATTTTCATCCTTTGCTTTCATAGAGATATCTGCCATGTTGGACTCCTTTCATGGGCTTACCGGGTGATACCGCCGACCCACCCCAAAACCGGCTGAATCGGCGGCTCACGTATTACGACTTATCGCCTGGCGCCGCGGCGGTAATCTCATCAACAATCGGTTTCATATCAGGATATTGATCGAGGAATGCCTTCCAGACCGGCTGCACCTGCTGCGCAAAGTACGCGCGATCGGTCTCGCGGAATGTCACCCCTTTGGCTTCCAGGTTTTTAATCGCTTCCTGCTCTTTCTGGCTTGCCTGCTGGCGCTCGTACTCTGTGGCTTCCTGCGCCGCCGCAAGGACATCGGCCCGCAGCGCTTCTGGAATTTGCTCGAAGCTCTTCTTATTCATGGCGATCATCAGCGGGTTAAAGCTATGGCGGGTCAGGGTGCCATTCTTGATAATTTCATAATATTTGCTGGAGTAGATGGTCGGCGCATCATGTTCAACGCCATCGATAACGCCCATTTGCAGACTGGAATAGACCTCGCCGCCCGGCATCGGAATCGCCACCGCGCCCATATGATTCAGCGTGGCGATAAAGTTAGGCACCGGCAGAACGCGGATTTTCAGATTCTTTAAATCTTCAGGTTTTTCAATGGCCTTTTTGGTATACACATTACGCGCGCCTAAGTTATAGCCATAACCCAGCACCATAACGTTGGCTTTATTCAGCATTAACGCAGAAAGCTGCTCGCCCGCTTTTCCGTCCAGCGTTTTGCCAACCTGGTCGTAATCTTTAAACAGATAACCCAGATCCAGAACGCCGATTTCAGGCACCAGCGTGGCCCAAATCGAGGTGCCGGAGATCATCATATTGATTGCGCCAATGCGTACCTGCTGCGTGGCATCGGCCTCTTTTCCTAACATCCCGTTGGCGAAATAGTTGAGCTTAATTTGCCCTTTCAATTTTTCGTTTTTGTTCAGGTTCTCCTGAAAACGGGTAAACCAGATATAGTGCGCGGAGGAATCATCCCCGGGCAAAGAGGAGTAAACGCGAAAATTAAGCGCTGCCTGAGCAAAAGAAGTCACCACACTGCCCGCTATCAGCGCGGTACTTAAGCAAGCTAAAGCTAAAAAACGTCTGGTCGAACGAAGCTGTTTTATTTCCATCATGATTGTCCTTCCACATACCATTAGGGTAGCGATAACGCCGTCTGGCACCGCTAAATCGCCAGGAGAGTAAATGAGAAAAACTGCTGTATGTTTCTTCTGTAACGTTTTAGTGTAACGTTACAGAAACTATCCGCCTCCCTGTACAAAAGCAAGTCGCTTCCTTTCATCAGTGGGAGTGATATGTGAATTTTGTGGCGGACATCGCTAATTCGCGCAGGTGCGTTACATCGTTAAAACGACATCATTGCTGTTTAGTCACTGTTTAGCGCAGAAGGAAGCGACGGGAGAGAAAAAAGAGGAAAAGGGTTGGTGAATGGGGGGAGTCAGTCAACGCAGGAGTGCCGTCGTTATCTGGCGGCACTCCTTGACGCTTTACCGTTCAGAGATATAGCGGGCAACCGTCGCTTTCGCGCCGTTTTCCAGCAGCGACAGGTAAGCCTGCGTTACCTGCGCCACAAACAGCGGCTCATGCGGTAATTCGTTCCCGAAAATGGCCTCCACGCCCAGCAGCGCTTTTACCCGCGCCTCGCCTTCCGCGCTCTGCATCACCGCATTCTGCAAGACCGGCAACAGCGGATCGCTAACGTCAATACGGTTTCCCTGTTCATCCACCCCGCCGACGTAACGCATCCAGCCCGCAACGCCCAGCGCCAGCAGATCGAAACGATGGTGGTGAACCAGGTGCCAGCGAACGGAATCCAGCATGCGCTGCGGCAGTTTCTGGCTGCCGTCCATCGCAATCTGCCAGGTACGGTGACGCAGCCCCGTGTTGCTGTAGCGCGCAATCAGCATATCGGCATAGCGGGTAAGATCCACCCCCGTCACGTTCAGCGTCGGCGCCTGCTCTTCCAGCATCAGCGCCCTCGCGGCGCGTCGGAAGTGCTCATCTTCCATACACTCATTAATGTGCTGATAGCCGGAAAGATAACCCAGATAAGCGAGGAAAGAGTGGCTGCCATTAAGCATACGCAGCTTCATCTCTTCAAACGGCAGCACGTCAGCCACCAGTTCGGCTCCGGCCTTTTCCCATTCCGGGCGGCCTGCGACAAAGTTATCCTCGATAACCCACTGGCGGAATGGCTCGCAGGCCACGCCTGCCGGGTCGCGCACGCCGGTAAGCTGTTCAATCTTATCCAGCGTTTCCGCCGTCATCGCCGGGACGATACGATCCACCATCGTGGAGGGGAACGTCACGTTCTGCGCAATCCAGGCAGCCAGCCCGGCATCAACGGCTTGCGCATAGGCGCATATTACGTTGCGCATAACATGACCGTTTTCCGGCATATTGTCGCAGGACATCACGGTAAACGCCGGGAGACCCGCCGCTCTGCGGCGCGCCAGCGCGGCGACAATAACGCCCGGCGCTGATTTTGGCTGCTGAGGGTTTTGCAGATCGGCAACGATAGCCGGGTGATCGAGCATCAACTGGCCGGTAGCCGGAGAGTGGCAGTAGCCTTTTTCCGTGATCGTCAACGATACAATGGCAACCTGCGGCTCGCACATGGCAGCCAGCACCGTTTCCAGGCCATCCACCTGCGCATGCAGCGCGTTCTTCACTACGCCAACCACGCGGGCGGTCCAGGCATCGGCCGACATTTCCGCCACCGTATAGAGGCGATCCTGATTTTTCAGATCGGCGATCTGCTGCTCGCCGCCAATCAGGTTAACTTCGGTGTAGCCCCAGTCGCTGCCGTGTTCCGCAGCCAGAATATCCGCATAAACGGCCTGATGCGCACGATGAAACGCGCCGAATCCCAGGTGAACAATTCGCGGAACCAGCGCGTTGCGATCCCAGTTCGGAACGGTGGCTTTCGCGTGTAATAGCTTATTTTGCATCTTTCTACTCACTGTATAAAAAGAGGGATTGGCGGCAGCAGGCCTATTGCGCCCTTGCTGCCGCCAGGCTGTATCAGCTCAGTATGGAGGTGGGTTCAGCGGGCTTTACCCGTTCAGGCGCGCTTTGACACCAGAGCGAGTCATAGCTGTAACCCGTCAGGTCTTCCACAATATGGCGGGCTTCCGGCGTCACATCCTGTTTAAGACCGTCCGCTTTGAGGCGTTCAATTTCGTCCACGAAAATTTTGTGCGTGCGCTTATTCAGATGGAAGGTCAGCGCTTGCCACAGTGCAATGATCAGAAGCCCGGCCGTACCAACGAACAGCAGCATGGCAATGGTCGTGATCGCTTCCTGCGGCTGCGTCTGGCTGCCTTTCACGAAGCCGCCGCTTTGCAGAAGCAGGCCCACGGCAAAGGTCGCAATAGCTACCGTTGTCTTACGGGAGAACGTCATGACGGCGGCAAACAGCCCTTCACGGCGCTGGCGGGTGATCATTTCGTCAATGTCCGGGATGAACGGGAACACGTTCCACGGCGTGAACTCCAGAATGCAGCGCCCAACCTGGTAAACCCCGGCGAGAATCACCAACAATACGATTTTGTTGTCGGTCGGGAACTGGTAAACCAGGAAGAACCCGCCCAGGCACAGCATCATCAGGCTGTAGGAGAAGACATAGAGGCGAGAAGGGCCATATTTAATAATCGCCACGCCCGCCGCCAGCGTGACCGGCAAGCCGACGATACTCATCGACAGCAATGTTCCCGCCAGCGAGGATGAAACATTCAGGCAGTAGACGCAGAAAAAGACGAATACGGTGTTGTAGACATCCTTGGCGGTAAAGGAGAAGAGATAGATCGCCAGATGTTTACGGAACGCGCGCACTTTTAACGTTGAGGCATACTCTTTGAACAGGTTGCCAAACGCCGACAGTTTTTCGCCAGCAGTCATCGGCTGACGCTCTTTTTCCATTTCCGCCAGCATTTCCGGCGTCAGTTCACGTTCCCAGGTCACTTTCCAGGAGATAAACACACAGACCGTAAACAGCACGGCAAATACAACGCCGTTGATCAGATATGCATCCGCGTTGTTTTCACCCAGCCAGCCGATCAGCAGGCCCGGAATAAAGGTGGCAAGGAACGTCCCGGATGCCGACAGGAACATGCGGCACGTTGACAGTTTGGTACGGTCATTGAAGTCTTTGGTCATCTCAGACGGCAGCGTTTCCCACGGGATCAGCACCATAGCGGCGATAATCTCAAAGGCCAGGTACACAGCGAGATAGAACCAGAAGTTCATGCCGTTCATCCATAACAGGATGTAAACCAGCATGAGTGGCGCGCCAATGAGCAGGAAGAAACGGCGGCGGCCAAATTTCTTGCCCAAATAATGCTTATAGAAATGGTCCGTGAAGCTGCCCATAAACAGGCTCACGATCGCATCGACAATACGCGCGATCGCCACAATAGACGCCGCTTCAATCGGCGACAGACCAACAAAGGTGGTATAGAAGAAAAGCAGCCAGGCACCGATAACGGTAAATGCGCCGCCCCCCATGATATCCGTCAGGCCGTAGCCGATACTGACGGGAATGGTGACTTTTCTGTTCTTACGGGTCATCGTTTATTCCTGCATCAGTCTTATCGAAAACGGAAATAGCGGCGGGCGTTATCCACGCAGATGCCACGAATCATGTTATTGAGGATCGCATCGTCCTCCGGCACTTCCCCTCTTTCGACCCACCCGCCAATCAAATCACAGAGGATTCGGCGGAAATAATCGTGTCGGGTATAGGAGACAAAGCTACGGGAATCCGTCAGCATACCAATAAAGTTAGAGAGTAATCCCTGATCGGCAAGCGCATTGAGCTGATTCACCATGCCGCGTCGCGTATCGTTAAACCACCAGCCGGAGCCAAATTGCAGCGGGGATTTCACGCCATCTTCACCGCTCTGGAAATTAGCGATGGTGGAGGCAACCACATCGTTATAGCTGGCGTTGAGGTTGTAGAGGATCGTTTTCGGCAGACCGTTGTTTTCCGCCATTGCGTTCAGCAGACCATTCAGGCTTTCCGCAAGGTGCGTCTGATCGCCAATGGAATCAAAGCCACAGTTAATGCCGATTTTTTCGAACATTGGCGTGTTGTTGTTGCGAATCGCGCCAAAGTGAATCTGCATTGCCCAGTCGCGCTGTTTGTACATTTTGGCTAAGGCGACAAAAATAAGGCTATCCCAGGCCTGAAGTTCATCTTCACTCAGCACATCACCTGCCAGTCGGCGCTGGAACAGCGCGGCCTGCCCGGCAGCATCAAGCGGGCGAAAACGAACGGCCAGCGGCCCATGATCCGACACCCGGCAACCCGTGCTGTGGAAAAAATCGACGCGCGCTTCAAGCGCCGCGAGAAACTCATTCAGAGTGGTAATGGTTTTTCCGGTTTTCTGCGACAGGCGGGAAACAAACGTCAGGAAACGATCGGGATGCGTTTCAAACAGTTCATCGGGACGGAAGGTCGGCAGCACGAGCGTTGAAAAATCACGCTTTTCCGCCAGTCGCTGATGATATTCCAGATCGTCAAGCGGCCCATCGGTTGTGCAAAGCGCTTCAACATTTGAACGGGTAATTAACGCCTGCGGTAAAAAATCATCGCGACGTAATTGTTCATTACACTGCGCCATAATCGTGCGCCAGTTCTTACTGTTTAGCGTTTCCTCAATCGCGAAATAATATTTCAGTTCAAGATGAGTCCAGTGATACAGCGGATTACCAAAACTGGCCTCAACGGTTTGCGCCCACGCTTCAAATTTTTCCTCTGAAGAGGCATCGCCGGTAATTTTCCGCTCGGGTATGCCATTGGCGCGCATCGCCCGCCATTTATAATGGTCCCCTTCCAGCCAAAGCTGGGTAATATCGGCAAAAGGTTTGTTTTCCCAAATCGCTTTCGCTTCAAGATGGCAGTGATAGTCAATAATAGGTAACGTCTTAGCCAGCTCAGAATACAACCGCTGACCCGGTTCGTTACTTATCATAAAACTTTTATTTATCATGGACATAATTACTCCGCACAAGGGGATGGCTTTTGCTAAAACGTCCCCAGGTTGAGGCTAAAATCGGTGTATGACAGGTACTTAATAGCCCCGACATTACCCCTCCCGCCCATTTAAAGTCTACTACCATACAAGTGTAATTAAGAAATTTGTGACTTAAATCATGTTATGCAACTTTCAATAAAAAAATCACTTTCAGTCATAATGGCGTGTATTAATCCCTGTGCGATAGCGGCTATTTTCACGATAAACGACAAATAAGAACAAACTGATCATTATATTTTACAAAATTAAAACACTTACCGGAAATAAGCTTTCCAGTAAAAGCTTCCCCTTAACGGAAATGTATATTCCTGGCGGCATTTAATCTTTTTTCTACGGTAAGGTTGATCAAATTGTCATTACTGAATATGCTAGTCAATACTAGTATGGTATGAAATCAAATATACGAAATACGCAATAAGATAAGAAAGGCGGACAAAGAATGCAGATGACAATGCGCTGGTTTGGGCCACAGGAAGACAAAATCCCGTTGGAATACATTCGCCAGGTGCCGGGTGTAGAAGGCGTCGTCGGGGCGCTCTATGATGTCGCCCCTGGAGAAGTGTGGCCGGTTGAAAAAATTAAGGCGCTGGTTGAGCAGGCGCACGCTGCGGGCCTGAAGATGGAAGTCATCGAAAGCGTCAATATCCACGATGACATCAAAATCGGCACCCCGGAACGCGATCGCTATATTGAGAATTACAAGCAGACGATCCGCAACCTGGCGGGCTTTGGCATAAAGGTCATCTGTTATAACTTCATGCCGGTCTTCGACTGGATGAAAACGGACATGAACTACGTCCTGCCGGACGGTTCTCTGACGATGGCCTTTGAAAAACATGGCATTGATAAGACGCTGGAAGAGGTCGTAAAAGAGGTTCTGGATAACTCCAACGGTTTCGCATTACCGGGATGGGAACCTGAGCGCCTGGCTAAAGTGCAGGAATTATTCGCGCGCTACAGTGGGGTGGATGACGACAAGCTGCGGGAAAACCTGTTTTATTTCCTCCGGGAGATTATTCCCGTGTGCGAAGAAGTGGGCGTGAAAATGGCCATTCACCCGGACGATCCGCCGTATTCTATTTTCGGCCTTCCGCGCGTGGTCAAAAACCACGCCGACCTGGCGATGATTTGCGATGCCGTTGACTCTCCGGCGAATGGCATCACCCTCTGTACCGGTTCGATCGCGGAAGATCCAGAAAATAACGTCTATGAAATCCTGGCTGAATTCACGCGTCGCAAGCGCCTCCATTTTGCGCACGTACGCAACATTAAGCTGATCAAAGATAAAGACTTCTACGAGTCGGCCCACCCTTCGCAGTACGGTTCGCTGGACATGTACCGCGTAATGCAGGCGCTCCACGATAACGGCTTTGATGGCTACATCCGCCCGGATCACGGTCGCTTTATCTGGGGAGAAACGGGACGCCCAGGCTATGGTCTATACGACCGCGCACTCGGCGTCACTTACCTGTCAGGTCTCTGGGAAGCGCTGGAGAAAAAATAAAGTCCGTTGTGAATCACGATGTAACGAGATAAAAAACCCGCCATTTTGCGGGTTTTTACTTGCCGTACCCCTCAATATCACCGCTTTTCTCACCAAAGTTGATCCAGACGCTATTTTACGAAAAAACGCTTGATGCAAAAATTGATCTTGATGATAATCATTCTTGTTATCATGTTTATTATCATTTTCATAACGGATGCGCCCGCTATGCATAACACTATGGCTGCAATAATAAAAAACAACGCTCCGCTTTCTCCTTCAGGCACCAAACGCCAGATAGACAGCAAAGTATTGCTCGGCGAAGAAGGCTGGGTACTGATTGAGCATAAGGGTGAACATTATCTGCTCCGCCAGACGCAATCCGGGAAACTGATCCTGACTAAATAAATAACCAATTTCGCCAGCCACCCAGGTCTCCCCCCAGGCAGCCAGCACTTTTCAATTTCCTTATGGAGAGTTGTTATGTTACGCCTGCAATCTGCCTCTTTGCGCCCATCTCTGCTGGCGCTGGCAATCGTTAGCACCCTGCCAGGAGCGGCTTACGCGACCACAGACGATATCACCGTCACTGCGACCGGTAATGCGCGCAGCACCTTTGAAGCCCCCATGATGGTGAGCGTTATCGATACGTCCGATCCCGAAAACCAGACCGCCAGCTCGGCAGCCGATCTGCTGCGTCCTGTTCCAGGGATCACCCTGAGCGGAAGCGGGCGAACCAACGGCCAGGATATCAGTATGCGTGGCTATGATCGTCGCGGCGTACTGATTCTGGTGGACGGCGTTCGTCAGGGAACCGATACCGGGCACCTCAACAGCACCTTCCTCGATCCGGCGTTGATCAAACGTATTGAGATCGTTCGCGGCCCTTCCGCACTGCTGTACGGCAGCGGCGCGCTGGGCGGCGTGATCTCTTATGAAACCGCCGATGCGAAAGATCTGCTTCAGGAAGGCCAGAACAGCGGTTTCCGCGTCTTTGGCACTGGCGGCACCGGCGATCACAGTCTGGGAATGGGCGCCAGCGCCTTTGGCCGAACCGATAACCTTGATGGACTGGTGGCATGGTCCAGCCGCGATCGTGGCGACCTGCGTCAGGGCGACGGCTCCACGGCGCCAAATGATGAATCGATCAATAACATGCTGGCAAAAGGCACCTGGTATATTAACGATGCGCAGGCGCTGAGTGGGTCATTACGTTACTACAACAACGACGCGCAAGAGCCGAAGAACCCGCAAACAATTGATGCCTCCACCAGCAACCCTCTTGTGGATCGCTCGACCATCCAGCGCGACATGCAGCTCTCTTACAGGATCGCGCCGCAGGGCAACGACTGGCTGAATGCCGATGCTAAAGTGTACTGGTCTGAAGCGCGCATCAACGCCCAGAACGTCGATAACACGGGCGAATTTCGCAAACAAACCACCAAAGGCGGAAAAGTTGAAAACCGCACGCGTCTCTTCAGCGACGCTTTCGCCTCTCACCTGCTGACGTATGGCGGAGAGTATTACCGTCAGGAGCAAAAACCCGGCGGCGTAACAACCGGCTTCCCGGAAGCAAAAATCGACTTCAGCTCCGGCTGGTTGCAGGATGAAATCACCCTTCGCGACCTGCCCGTCACCCTACTGGGCGGCACGCGTTACGACAACTACCGCGGCAGCAGCGACGGCTATGACGATGTTGATGCCGATAAATGGTCATCCCGCGCCGGGTTAACCGTCAGCCCGACGGACTGGCTGATGCTGTTTGGCTCTTACGCCCAGGCATTCCGCGCGCCGACAATGGGTGAAATGTATAACGATGCAAAACACTTCTCCATTGGCAGCTTCTACACTAACTACTGGGTGCCAAACCCTAACCTGCGCCCGGAAACCAACGAAACGCAGGAGTACGGTTTTGGTCTGCGTTTCGACAATCTGATGCTGTCCAACGATGCGCTGGAGTTCAAAGCCAGCTACTTTGATACCAAAGCAAAAGATTACATCTCCACGACCGTCGATTTCGCCGCCGCGACCACCATGTCTTACAACGTCCCGAACGCCAAAATCTGGGGCTGGGATGTGATGACGAAATATACCGCTGATCTGTTCAGCCTCGACGTGGCCTACAACCGCACCCGTGGGAAAGACAAGGATACCGGAGAATATATCTCCAGCATTAACCCGGATACCGTCACCAGCAAGCTGAATATTCCCGTCGCGCAGAGCGGCTTCTCCGTTGGCTGGGTAGGAACGTTTGCCGATCGCTCAACGCATATCAGCAGCGAATACAGCAAACAGCCGGGTTATGCCGTCAACGACTTTTACGTTAGCTACCAGGGACAGCAGGCGCTGAAAGGCATGACCACCACGCTGGTGTTGGGTAACGCCTTCGATAAAGAGTACTGGTCGCCGCAGGGCATCCCGCAGGACGGGCGCAACGGCAAGATTTTCGTGAGCTATCAATGGTAATCACCCGCCCCGGTTCGCCGGGGCAAACACTGGAAGGAAGAGACAATGAACCACTACACACGCTGGCTTGAGCTAAAAGAACAACATCCTGGTAAGTACGCGCGTGACATCGCTGGTTTACTGGGGATCAGCGAGGCGGAGCTGACGTTTGCCCGCGTCGGTCATGACGCATGGCGGCTGCGCGGCGACACGCGTGAAATTTTCGCGGCGCTGGAATCCGTTGGCGAAACAAAATGCATCTGCCGCAACGAGTATGCGGTACACGAGCAGGTCGGCGCATTCACCAATCAACACCTGAGCGGTCACGCCGGGCTGGTACTGAACCCACGCGCGCTCGATCTGCGCTTATTTTTAAATCAATGGGCCAGCGTGTTCCACATTAAAGAAGCGACCGCCCGCGGCGAGCGCCAGAGCATTCAATTCTTTGATCATCAGGGCGATGCGCTCCTGAAGGTGTATGCCACAGACAACACCGATACCGCCGCCTGGGACGAGCTTCTGCAACATTTTATCGTGACCGAGAATGCGCCGCTGGCGCTGAAAGCGGCTGAAACCCCTGTTAACGAAACGGCTGCCGATGCCGTGACCGTTGACAGAGAGTGGCGCGCGATGACCGACGTTCACCAGTTCTTCACGCTGCTCAAGCGCCACAACCTGACCCGCCAGCAGGCTTTTGAACGGGTCGCTGACGATCTGGCCTGCAAGGTGCCGAACGGCGCGCTGGCGCAGCTCCTCGACGCCGCCCTTAAAGACGGCAATGAAATCATGGTGTTCGTCGGCAACAGAGGCTGCGTGCAAATTTTCACCGGCGTGGTCGAAAAAGTCGTGCCGATGAAAGGCTGGCTGAATATTTTCAACCCGACGTTTACGCTGCACCTGCTGGAAGAGACGATTGCCGAGACCTGGATAACCCGCAAACCTACCGCAGACGGCCACGTCACCAGTCTGGAACTCTTTGCGCATGACGGCACGCAAATCGCTCAGCTTTACGGTCAGCGTACGGAAGGCGAACCAGAACAGACACAGTGGCGCAAACAGATTGAGGCGCTGATGCCAAAAGGGCTGGCGGCATGAAAAAACTGCTTGCCCTGATTGCCGCCCTGCCGCTGACGGTTCTTGCCGCGAAACAGGATAAGATCGTCGCGCTCGGCGGAGATGTCACCGAGATCGTGTACGCACTCGGCGCACAGTCTTCGCTGGTCGCCCGCGACAGCACCAGCCAGTGGCCGCCGGAGGCCACTGCCCTGCCGGATGTGGGGTATCTGCGCCAGCTAAATGCCGAAGGTATCCTCGCCACGCGTCCCGATCTTGTGCTGGCAAGCAGCCAGGCTCAGCCCTCGCTGGTACTCAAACAGGTCGAGCAAAGTCATGTTCGGGTCATTACCGTACCGAGCCGCAACGACCTGCGCGTCATTGACGAGAAAGTGCAGGTCATCGCCAACGCCACCGACCGGGTGGCTGAAGGCGAGGCGCTGCGCCAGACGCTGAATAAAGAGATCTCCGCGCTGCCGACCACGCCGCTCAATAAGCGGGTGCTGTTTATTCTTAACCACGGCGGAATGAGCGCGATGGCCGCCGGACAGCAAACGGGAGCGGATGCCGCCATTCGCGCGGCAGGGCTACAAAATGCGATGCAGGGCGTCTCCCGCTATCAGCCGCTCTCACAGGAAGGCGTGATCGCCAGCCAGCCCGATCTGGTGGTGATTCCCCAGGAGGGATTAACGGCGATGGGCGGCGAAGAGAATCTCTGGAAGTTACCTGGACTGGCGCAGACCCCTGCCGGGCGCAATAAGCAGGTGTTCGCGGTCGATGATATGGCGCTGCTCGGTTTTAGCGTGCGTACGCCTCAGGCGATTCAGCAGCTACGCGCGAAAGCGGAGTCATTGCCCTGATGCCACGGCGGATCACGCTTTCTCTGTATACGCTGGCGCTGATGCTGGCAGTGGTGACGGTCGTGGCAAGCGGTTTTGGCGCATTACGCCTGCCGCTCAGCCTGCTCTGGCATGACGGCGACGACGCGTTACGCCAGATCTGGTTCAACATTCGTCTGCCCCGGGTTCTGCTCGCGCTGGTGATTGGCGGCTCGCTGGCGCTGTCCGGGTGCGTGATGCAGGGGCTCTTTCGCAACCCCCTCGCCGATCCGGGACTGCTCGGCATCAGCAGCGGCGCGGCGTTAGCCGTTGCGCTGTGGGTCGTCCTTCCGCTCACGCTGCCTCCCCTGATTATGCTGTATGCGCCGATGCTGGCGGCATTCATTGGCGCGCTCATCGCAACGGTCGTTATTTTCCTGCTCAGCCGACAGCGGGACAGTTCGCTCTCCCGGCTGCTGCTGGTCGGCATCGCCATTAATGCGCTATGCGGCGCGGCGGTGGGCGTGTTGTCGTGGATCAGCAATGACACGCAGCTACGCCAGCTCTCGCTATGGGGAATGGGTAGCCTTGGCCAGGCGCAGTGGTCAACGCTGCTGGCGGTCGCCTCTTTGATGATCCCAACGGTATTTCTCATCTGGCGTCTTGCTGGCGCGCTT
This sequence comes from Citrobacter koseri ATCC BAA-895, assembly GCF_000018045.1. Taxonomy (NCBI): domain Bacteria; kingdom Pseudomonadati; phylum Pseudomonadota; class Gammaproteobacteria; order Enterobacterales; family Enterobacteriaceae; genus Citrobacter; species Citrobacter koseri. The sequence goes on from NC_009792.1 coordinate 3,482,380, forward strand.
AACCTGCTGCAACTGGGAGAGGAAGAGGCGCATTACCTGGGCGTCGATGTTCGGGTTGTTCAGCGAATCCTGCTGATCTGTAGCGCGTTGCTGGTGGCGGCGGCTGTCGCCGTCAGCGGCGTGATCGGTTTTATCGGTCTGGTCGTGCCGCATCTGATACGGATGTGGCTAGGGGCGGACCATCGTGCGGTGATCCCCGGCTCCGTGCTGGCGGGCGCCTTTCTGCTGCTGATTGCCGATACCATCGCCCGAACGCTGGTTGCCCCGGCTGAAATGCCGGTCGGGCTGCTGACCAGTATTCTGGGCGCGCCGTGGTTCCTGTGGCTTATTTTCCGCCGGGGAGGTCAGTATGGCTGAACGTTTTCTCGCTGACAGCGTCAGCTACGCCGCTGCGGGCAGAACAATTATTCGCGATATCTCGCTCTCCCTGACCCAGGGAGAACTGCTGGCATTAATTGGCCCCAACGGTGCCGGGAAATCGACGCTGTTAAGGCTGCTCACCGGTTATCTCACTCCGGCAGACGGGCGTTGCCTGCTGGCTGGCAAACCGCTTGAGCAATGGCCTGCGCAGACGCTGTCCCGCTACCGCGCGGTCATGCTTCAGCAAACGCGAATGGGGTTCGACTGGCCCGTTGAGGCCGTAATCGGCATGGGGCGAATGCCCTGGACGCAGCAGCCCGAACCGGCGGTGATTCATCAGGTGATGCAGCTTACGGAATGTTTGCCGCTGGCGGGAAGACACTACGCTTCCTTGTCCGGCGGCGAACAGCAGCGCGTACAGCTGGCGCGCGCGCTGGCGCAGCTATGGTGCGACGGCTCCCCACGCGGCTGGCTTTTTCTTGATGAGCCCACCTCCGCGCTGGATCTGTTCCATCAGCAGCATTTACTGCGGTTGCTGAAAACGCTGACCCGTAAGGGCCATCTGCATGTTTGCATCGTGCTGCACGATCTCAACCTGGCGGCCCTGTGGGCGGATCGAATCGTGCTGCTGCATGGCGGCAACATCGTTGCCGAAGGCGCACCCGCCGAGGTTCTGCAAGCCGGTACGCTAACCCGCTGGTACGGCGCGGAAGTCCACGTCGGAACACACCCGACAAGCGGCGGGCCGCAGATCTTCCTCGTGCCTTAACCGGAAAATGCCGGATAGCGGCTTCGCCTTATCCGGCAGACAATTCTGCGGAGAATCGCTTTCCTCAGGCTATACTTTCCGCAAAACTCATTACCAGGCGGAATCATGATCGCACCAAAACAGCTTCCCTCCCTGCGTTTACCGCTGGCAGGACTCCTGATGTTGACGCTGCTGTGGGCAGGTTTCACCGTGCACAGCCATTGGGAAGCGTTTATCCAGTGGTGTCTCGCCGCCCAGATCACCCTGCACCGCTATCTGGTCATGTATTTGCTGCAACTCAATAACCACCAGTACACCGGCGGGCTATGGCTGCTGACCGGCGCGTTCTTCTATGGCGTACTGCATGCGATTGGGCCGGGGCATGGGAAATTTATCGTCACCACCTGGCTGAGCACGACGAAAGAGAGCCTGCTTGCCGCGCGGGTCGTGCCCTTTATTGGCAGCCTGATGCAGGGCGTCAGCGCCATACTGTTCGTGTTTATTCTGGCGGTCGGCTTCAACCTGGCCGCCGGCGATCTCAGCACCAGCCGCTGGTACGTCGAGAAAATCAGCGCCGTCCTGATTGGCGCGTTCGGGCTATTTATCATCTACCAGGCGTTAAAAACCCTGCGTCCAAAGCCCATTTTCTCGCGTTTCTCTCTGCCGCACAGCCACGACGAACACTGTGGCTGCGGGCATCACGGCGTGGGCGCAGAACTCACCGACGGCAACTGGAAAACACGCCTCGGCGTGATTCTGGCGACAGGCGCCCGCCCCTGTAGCGGGGCAATCATGATTTTACTGTTCTCCAACGCGCTCGGCATTGTCAGTTGGGGGATTGCCGCCGTCATGACCATGTCCTTCGGCACGGCGCTGTCGATTATGGGGCTGTCGCTGGCGGTACGTTACGCACGCAACCAGACCCAGGCGCTGTTTGCCGGGAACCATGCCCCCCTGCGCTGGCTGGGGCCGGTTATCCGTATCATCGGCGGGCTGGCGCTGGTGCTGTTTGCCCTCATTCTGTTTCTGACGGTGATCCCCATCAGTGCGAACGGTGATTATATTGCGGCGGGGTGTTAACCTGTTTGCCGGGCGATAGCGTGCTTATGCCCCTGTCTTTCCCTACCTCCTTTGAATTACCCGTCCCATCAGGGATAATACCCACACAATGTGTAATCTCAGGATCGCGATGAAACATTCTCTGCAACGCCGCGCTGGACGAAAACGCCAGATGAAACTCGGCACGACCGTGATATTGATGGTCAGCGCCGTGTTGTTCTCCGTGCTGCTCGTCGTCCATCTGATTTATTTCTCACAGATCAGCCACATGACGCGCGACGCGCTGGCAGACAAAGCGCTGGCGGTCGCCCGTACGCTGGCGGACTCCCCGGAAATTCGCCAGCGTATGAAGCAAAAGCCGACAGAGAGCGGCATTCAGGCGATCGCCGAGGCGGTTCGCAAACGCAACGATATGTTATTTATCGTGATTACCGATATGAAGAGCATTCGCTATTCGCACCCGGAAGCGCAGCGAATCGGCCAGCCGTTTAAAGGCGACGACATCCTGCTGGCGCTACAGGGGCATGAAAATGTCGCCATCAATCGCGGTTTTCTTGCCAAAGCGCTGCGGGTTTTCACGCCCATTTATGACGACAATCATCAGCAGATCGGCGTCGTGGCGATTGGCCTTGAGCTCAGCAGAGTAACGGAGCAGATCAACAACAGCCGCTGGAGCATCATCTGGTCGATTCTGTTCGGCGCGCTGGTGGGGCTGCTGGGCACTTACGTGCTGGTGAAGGTGCTCAAACGCATCCTGTTCGGCCTGGAGCCGTATGAAATTTCCACGCTGTTTGAGCAGCGCCAGGCGATGCTGCAATCCATCAAAGAGGGGGTAGTCGCCGTTGACGACGGCGGCGAGGTGACATTAATCAACCAGGCGGCGCAGGAACTCCTCGATTACCGCAAATCACAGGATGACGCGCACTTATCCTCGCTTAGCCACGCCTGGTCGCAGGTAGTGAATCTGAACGACGTGCTCCGCGACGGTACGCCGCGCCGGGATGAAGAGATTACCGTTAAAGATCGTCTGCTGCTTATCAACACCGTTCCGGTACGCAGCAATGGAAAAATCATCGGCGCGATCTCCACGTTCAGGGACAAAACAGAAGTCCGCCAGCTCATGCAGCGTCTGGACGGAATGGTCAACTACGCGGATGCACTCCGTGAACGATCCCACGAATTTATGAACAAATTACATGTCATTCTGGGATTATTGCATCTGAAGAGTTATAAGCAGCTTGAAGATTATATTATTAAGACGGCTAATAACTATCAGGAAGAGATCGGCTCACTGTTGGGGAAAATAAAGTCGCCCGTTATCGCAGGCTTTTTGCTCAGTAAGATTAATCGCACCTCCGATTTAGGGCACAGCCTGGTGATTAGCAATGAAAGTCGATTACCGGACAGCCGTAATGAAGATCAAATCACCGTATTGATTACCATTCTGGGCAATTTAATTGAAAACGCGCTGGAGGCGCTAGGTCAACAACCCGGCGGTGAAATCAGCGTATCCTTGCATTATCGGCATGGCTGGCTGCATTGTGAAGTCAACGATGACGGGCCGGGAATTGACCCCGAACGCATAGAGCAAATTTTTGACAAAGGTGTCTCGTCAAAGGGAACGGAGCGTGGCGTCGGTCTGGCGATTGTAAAACAGCAAGTTGAGAGTATCGGCGGCAATATTACCGTCGAATCGGAACCCGGGATCTTCACACAATTTTTTGTTCAAATACCCTGGGACGGGGAGAGGACCAGCATATGATCAATGTTTTAATTGTCGATGACGATGCGATGGTAGCAGAGTTAAACCGCCGCTATGTTGCGCAGATCGCTGGCTTTCACTGCTGCGGCACCGCGTCTACGCTGGAGAAAGCAAAAGCGTTTATCTTCGATGGCGAAAACCATATTGATCTGATTTTACTGGATATTTACATGCAGAAGGAGAACGGGCTGGACCTGCTGCCCGTCCTGCACAGCGCCGGATGCAAATGTGACGTCATCGTTATCTCCTCCGCCGCCGACGCCACCACCATCAAAGATTCGCTCCATTACGGCGTGGTCGATTATTTGATCAAACCGTTTCAGGCTTCCCGCTTTGAAGAGGCGCTGACCGGCTGGCTGCAAAAGAAAACGGCGATGGAGAAACACCAGTATTATGAACAATCAGAGCTGGATCGGCTGATTCACGGCAGTGCATCCAATGAGCCGGATACCCGACGCCTGCCTAAAGGGCTGACGCCGCAAACGCTGCGCACCCTGTGTCAGTGGATCGATGCGCACCAGGACCAGGAATTTTCAACTGACGAGCTGGCGAATGAGGTCAATATTTCCCGCGTTTCCTGCCGTAAATATCTTATCTGGCTGGTCAATTGCCATATTCTGTTTACCAGCATCCATTATGGCGTGACCGGCAGACCGGTTTACCGTTATCGTATTCAGGCCGAACATTATTCTTTACTTAAGCAATATTGCCAGTAGAAAAGAAGCCGCTTCGCATTATGCGTTATATAAAGGTAACAATTATTACAATAATGAAAAATAACAAAGGCACAAGTTACACCTTCAAAAATAGAGAATTTGTGCCAGATCAAATATGAACACAAATATGTTTTAATTCATCAGCTTATTATTCAGAAGCGTCACGTTGTTTTTAATTTCAAAAACGGTAACAAAAGTTAATTAAGTATTATGTGACTCGTAGAGTGTGTATTTTTAACTATAAAGGAGTAGTCTGGGATTCACCGGACACATAAAAAAAATTAAAATAACGCTATTTTTGTGAGCAGACGATATGTTCCTGAAATTCAGTGACATAGAATACAAAACACACAACCTGCCCTGCTCTTCTTTGTTAACCAGCCCATCGCCAGGGAGCTTCGTTCTCTGAATACGCCATAAACAGAAGCCAAGAATGACTCATGATTTACTGAAAAATTCTTATTTCATGTTTAGAGATTAATCATCAATACAGACAAAGCGAATATTCGTCAGGCTCTGAGGACAATTCACAAAAAACAGAACATGACTGTGATCTATTTATCAAAAATTAAACAGGTTTATCGCGAGGGTAGATAAATGTTATTTAGTATACAACTTATCATAATATTAGTGTGTTTGTTTTATGGCGCCAGAAAAGGCGGTATCGCGCTGGGTTTATTAGGCGGTATCGGTCTGGTCATTCTGGTCTTTGTTTTCCACCTCCAGCCGGGTAAACCGCCCGTCGACGTGATGCTGGTGATCATCGCCGTGGTCGCCGCCTCCGCCACGCTACAGGCCTCCGGCGGCCTGGATGTGATGTTGCAGATTGCCGAGAAGCTGCTGCGTCGCAACCCCAAATACGTCTCCATCGTCGCCCCGTTTGTAACCTGCACGCTGACCATCCTGTGCGGTACGGGCCATGTGGTGTACACCATTCTGCCCATCATCTACGACGTCGCGATTAAGAACAATATTCGCCCGGAACGTCCTATGGCAGCCAGTTCTATCGGCGCGCAGATGGGGATCATCGCCAGCCCGGTTTCTGTGGCGGTCGTTTCGCTGGTCGCGATGCTGGGTAACTTCACCTTTAACGGTAAGCATCTGGAGTTCCTTGACCTGCTTTCCATCACCATTCCATCGACCCTGCTGGGTATCCTGGCTATCGGTATTTTCAGCTGGTTCCGTGGTAAAGATCTGGATAAAGACGAAGAGTTCCAGAAGTTCATCTCCGTCCCGGAAAACTACCACTACGTGTATGGCGACACCGCCACGCTGCTGGATAAAAAACTGCCGAAAAGCAACTGGCTGGCCATGTGGATCTTCCTGTCGGCCATCGCCGTTGTCGCTCTGTTAGGCGCCTTCTCTGAACTGCGTCCGGTCTTCGGCGGCAAACCGCTGTCGATGGTGCTGGTCATTCAGATGTTCATGCTGCTGACCGGCGCGCTGATTATTATCCTGACAAAAACCAATCCTGCTTCTATCTCAAAAAATGAAGTCTTCCGTTCAGGTATGATCGCGATTGTGGCGGTGTACGGTATTGCCTGGATGGCGGAAACCATGTTCGGCGCGCACATGACTGAAATCGAAAGCGTGCTGGGCGAAATGGTGAAAGAGTATCCGTGGGCCTATGCGATTGTTCTGCTGCTGGTCTCCAAGTTTGTAAACTCCCAGGCGGCGGCGCTGGCGGCGATCGTTCCGTTAGCACTGGCTATCGGCGTAGACCCGGCTTACATCGTGGCGTCAGCACCAGCGTGCTATGGCTACTACATTCTGCCGACCTACCCGAGCGATCTGGCCGCGATTCAGTTCGACCGTTCCGGCACCACCCACATTGGTCGCTTCGTCATTAACCACAGCTTTATTCTGCCCGGTTTGATTGGCGTAAGCGTCTCCTGTGTATTTGGCTGGATCTTCGCCGCCATGTACGGGTTCCTGTAACAGCACCTTGCGTGCCGCCCGTTATCGCGCGGCACGCCATCTATACAATTCAAATAATTCAGGATAATTAAAAAGGCTGGAAGCATATGTCGAATAAAGAATTTATATATCAGGCGCCTTTCCCGATGGGGGAAGACAAAACGGAGTATTATCTCCTGACCTCCGATCACGTTAGCGTTGGCGAATTTGAAGGAGAGTCGATACTGAAGGTTGAGCCACAGGCCCTGACGCTCCTGGCCCAGCAAGCCTTCCACGATGCCTCCTTTATGCTCCGCCCGGAGCACCAGCAACAAGTCGCCTCCATTCTCCATGACCCCGAAGCCAGCGAAAACGATAAGTACGTCGCGCTGCAATTTTTACGCAACTCCGAAATTGCCGCTAAAGGCGTTCTGCCGACCTGCCAGGATACCGGCACGGCGATTATCGTCGGTAAAAAGGGCCAGCGCGTCTGGACGGGCGGCGGCGATGAAGCCGCGCTCTCCAAAGGCGTGTTCAACACCTATATCGAAGACAACCTGCGCTATTCGCAGAACGCCGCGCTGGATATGTACAAAGAGGTCAACACCGGCACCAACCTGCCCGCGCAAATCGACCTCTACACGGTTGATGGCGACGAATACAAGTTCCTCTGCGTGGCAAAAGGCGGCGGCTCGGCGAACAAAACCTATCTGTATCAGGAAACCAAAGCGCTGCTGACGCCCGGCAAGCTGAAAAACTTCCTCGTTGAGAAAATGCGCACCCTGGGCACCGCAGCCTGCCCGCCGTACCACATCGCGTTTGTGATTGGCGGGACATCGGCGGAAAGCACGCTGAAAACCGTGAAGCTGGCCAGTGCGCATTATTACGACGGTCTGCCGACTGAAGGTAACGAACACGGCCAGGCCTTCCGCGATATTCAACTGGAACAGGAACTGCTGGAAGAGGCGCAGAAGCTCGGCCTTGGCGCACAGTTTGGCGGTAAATACTTCGCGCACGATATCCGGGTAATCCGCCTGCCGCGTCACGGCGCGTCCTGCCCGGTCGGCATGGGCGTCTCCTGCTCGGCTGACCGCAACATCAAAGCCAAAATCAACCGTGAAGGGATCTGGATCGAAAAACTGGAGCACAATCCCGCGCAGTACATCCCGGAATCCCTGCGTCAGGCCGGTGAAGGCGAAGTGGTGAAAGTTGACCTCAACCGGCCGATGAAAGAGATCCTCGCCCAGCTTTCACAGTACCCGGTATCAACCCGCCTGTCGCTGAGCGGCACCATCATCGTCGGTCGCGATATCGCCCATGCGAAGTTGAAAGAGCGTATCGAATCCGGCGAAGGTCTGCCGCAGTACATTAAAGATCACCCTATCTACTACGCAGGCCCGGCGAAAACGCCAGCAGGATACCCGTCCGGCTCCCTGGGGCCAACCACCGCAGGACGCATGGACTCCTACGTTGACCTGCTGCAATCTCACGGCGGCAGCATGATCATGCTGGCGAAAGGCAACCGTAGCCAGCAGGTCACCGACGCCTGCCACAAATACGGCGGCTTCTATCTGGGCAGCATTGGCGGCCCGGCTGCGGTGCTGGCGCAACAGAGTATCAAGCATCTGGAGTGCGTGGAGTACCCGGAACTGGGTATGGAAGCGATCTGGAAAATCGAAGTGGAAGACTTCCCGGCGTTTATCCTGGTGGATGACAAAGGCAACGATTTCTTCCAGCAGATTGTCAGCAAACAGTGCGCGAACTGCGCGAAATAACCTGCCCGGCCCGGCGATCCTGTCGGGCCGTTTTTCCCTTTATTTACAGCATGATGGATACGCCGCTTACCCCCCGATGGCGCTACGTTTATCAGTCCTGTGGCGACGATCGCAGGTCGCCCCACAACCTTAAAAACTTAAGGTTGGCTTAATGTTGCTTTGCGAGGATCGGCGCACTTAGTTGATGGACATACCATAATGCTGAAGCGCGTTTTAAAAAGACCGACCCTCGGACACATTACCTGGCTGTTACTCCTTTCATTCTACATCGCCGTCTGTCTGAACATCGCTTTCTACAAGCAGGTGATGCAAGCCCTGCCGCTGGATTCAATGCACAACGTGCTGGTGTTTTTATCCATGCCGCTTGTCGCGTTTAGCGTCATCAATATCGTACTGACGCTGGCGTCGTTCCTGTGGCTTAACCGCCCGCTGGCCTGCCTCTTTATTCTGACGGGCGCCGCCGCGCAATACTTCATCATGACCTACGGCATCGTCATGGACCGCTCCATGATCGCCAACATGATGGATACCACACCGGCAGAAACGTTCGCGCTGGTCACGCCGCAAATGGCGCTTACGCTGGGATTAAGCGGCCTTCTGGCGGCGGTAATCGCCTGTAGCATCAAAATCAAACCGACCTCTCTGACATTACGCAGCGGCGCGTATCGCGCCCTCAACGTGCTGGCTTCGCTTCTGCTGATCGTGCTGGTCGCCGCCTGCTTCTACAAAGATTACGCCTCGCTTTTTCGCAATAACAAAGAGCTGATCAAGTCTCTCAGCCCGTCGAACAGCCTGGTCGCCAGTTGGTCGTGGTATTCACATGAGCGACTCGCCAACCTGCCTTTGGTACGCATTGGCGAAGATGCGCATCGCAATCCCGCGATGCTGAAAGAAAAACGGCATAATCTGACCATCCTGATCGTCGGCGAAACCTCGCGTGGGGATAACTTCTCGCTGTCTGGCTATTCACGGCAAACCAACCCGCGTCTGGCGCAGGATAATGTGGTCTACTTCCCGCACACCACCTCCTGCGGCACCGCAACGGCGATCTCGGTTCCCTGCATGTTTTCCGGTATGCCGCGTAAACACTACAACGAAGGGCTGGCGCACCATCAGGAAGGGTTGCTGGACATCATTCAGCGAGCCGGAGTTAGCGTGCTGTGGAACGATAACGACGGCGGCTGTAAAGGCGCCTGCGATCGCGTGCCGCATCAGGATATGACCGCGCTGAAATTGCCGGGTCAGTGCATTAACGGCGAATGTTACGACGAAGTGCTCTTTCACGGGCTGGAGGAATACATCAATAAACTCCAGGGCGACGGCGTCATTGTGCTGCACACCATCGGCAGCCACGGCCCGACCTATTATCACCGTTATCCGCCGCAGTTTGCGCAATTTACCCCGACCTGCGACACCAATGAAATTCAGACCTGTTCGCAGCAACAGTTAGTGAATACGTACGATAATACCGTACTGTACGTGGACTATATTGTTGATAAGGCAATCAATATATTAAAAGCGCATCAGGATAAATTCACCACCAGCCTGGTCTATCTTTCCGACCACGGTGAATCTTTAGGAGAAAATGGCGTCTATTTGCATGGGCTGCCATACGCCATTGCGCCGGATGCGCAAAAGCATATCCCGATGCTCCTCTGGCTCTCGGAGGATTATCAGAAACGTTACCGGACAGACCTGACATGTTTGCAAAAGCGGGCAGCCCAGGAGGATTTCTCGCAGGACAACCTTTTCTCAACCATGCTCGGATTAACGGGCGTACGGACCAGGAACTACCAGGCCGCAGACGATATTCTGCAACCTTGCAGGAGGCTAACTGAATGAAAATTCTGATTGTTGAAGACGATACGCTGTTATTACAGGGACTGATACTTGCTGCACAAACGGAGGGTTACGCCTGCGACGGCGTTTCTACCGCCCGGGCGGCGGAACACTGTCTGGAAACAGGGCATTACAGCCTGGTCGTGCTGGATCTTGGGTTGCCTGATGAGGACGGTCTGCATTTTCTGACGCGAATAAGACAGAAAAAATACACCCTTCCGGTATTGATCCTCACCGCCCGCGACACGCTCAACGACCGCATCACCGGGCTGGATGTCGGGGCGGATGATTATCTGGTGAAGCCGTTTGCGCTGGAGGAGTTACATGCGCGTATTCGCGCGCTGCTGCGCCGTCACCACAATCAGGGTGAAAGCGAATTGACCGTCGGCAATCTGATGCTGAATCTGGGGCGTCGTCAGGTGTGGCTGGCCGGGCAAGAGCTTATCTTAACGCCCAAAGAGTATGCGCTGCTGTCGCGGCTGATGCTCAAAGCAGGCAGCCCGGTACACCGTGAAATCTTGTATAACGACATCTATAACTGGGACAACGAACCGTCAACCAATACCCTGGAAGTGCATATTCACAACCTGCGCGACAAAGTGGGGAAATCACGTATCCGCACGGTGCGCGGGTTTGGTTATATGCTGGTTGCCGTTGAGGAAAACTAAGTGAACCTTACGCGTTTTCTGCACAGACCGATGACCCTTCGTCAGCGTCTGATGCTGACCATTGGCTCTATCCTGCTGGTGCTGCAACTGATCAGCACCTTCTGGCTATGGCACGAGAGCACCGAGCAGATTGAGCTTTTCGAGCAGGCGCTGCTGGAAGACAGGAATAACGATCGGCACATCAGGCATGAGGTTCGCGAAGCGGTCGCCAGCCTGATCGTTCCCGCCGTGTTTATGGTCAGCCTGACGCTGCTGATCTGCTATCAGGCCGTCCGGCGCATCACCCGCCCGCTTGCCGACCTGCAAAAAGAGCTGGAAGCCCGCACGGCCGATAACCTGACGCCCATCGACATTCACAGCTCGACGATTGAAATTGAAGCCGTTGTCTCGGCGCTTAACCAACTGGTCACTCGCCTGACGACAACGCTGGAGAATGAACGCCTGTTCACCGCCGACGTTGCCCACGAGCTACGCACACCGCTGGCGGGCGTGCGTCTGCATCTGGAACTGCTGGCGAAAGCGCACAATGTTAACGTCACGCCGCTGATTGCGCGTCTTGATCAAATGATGGACAGCGTCTCGCAGCTGCTGCAATTAGCACGCGTGGGGCAGTCGTTCTCATCCGGTAATTACCAGTCGGTGAAGCTGCTGGATGACGTGATCCTGCCCTCTTACGATGAACTGAACACCATGCTGGAAACACGCCAGCAGACGCTGCAACTGCCGGAAAGCACAGCAGACGCCACCGTGCGCGGCGATGCCACGCTACTGCGTATGCTGTTGCGTAATCTTGTGGAAAATGCGCACCGCTACAGTCCGAAAGGGTCAACCATCACCATTATCCTCAATAATGCGGAAAGCGACGCGATGATGGCCGTCGAAGACGAAGGGCCGGGAATTGATGAAAGTAAATGCGGGGAGTTAAGTGAAGCGTTTGTCCGCATGGACAGCCGCTATGGCGGTATCGGGCTGGGATTGAGCATCGTCTCCCGCATCACGCAGCTGCACCACGGGCAATTCTTTTTGCAAAACCGTGTGGGAACGACGGGAACCCGCGCGTGGGTGCTGTTGAAAAGAGATCAGTAAGTCGTGACCCAGACATACAGGAAACTGCTGACAATCAGCATACTGAACAGGGCTGTCAGACTTTCATACATTCGCGTTTTCATCACACTCTCCTCCGATGGTCTGGAGGAGAGTATGCCTGACGAAGATTAAGCGAACATTAAGATTTGTCGACCTGATAAACGCAGCCTGTAGGCCTGATAAGCGTAGCGCCATCAGGCAAAGGTGTTGCGCCGTCTGTAGGCCTGATAAGCGCAGCGCCATCAGGCGGTGCGCTAAAGCTTACTCGTCAATACGCGGATGCTGCTGCACTAACCGCGAACGTTTAGCCTGCAACTCCTCAATCTCCTGATCGATATCTTCGATTTTCTGCTCGATATTATCGTAGTGCTCGCCAAGGATTTCTTTCGCTTCCTGGATATCCGAGGCCGCTGGCGTCGCCCCTTTCAGCGGACGGTTGGCGGTCTCTTTCATGGTAATACCGGTAATAAAACCGACGACCGCAATCACCATCAGGTAATAGGCTGGCATCATCAGGTTCTGCGAGCTTTCCACCAGCCAGGCGGCCAGGGTCGGCGTCAGACCTGCAATCAGCACCGAGATATTAAACGCCGCCGCCAGCGCGCTGTAACGGATGTGCGTCGGGAACATCGCTGGCAGAGAAGAGGCCATCACCCCGGTAAAGCAGTTCAGGATCACCGCCAGCATCAGCAGACCGGCAAAAATCAGGCCGATAATATTACTGTTGATCAGAATAAAGGCCGGAATAGCCAGCGCAAACAGCGCGATACTGCCCATAATCACAAACGGACGACGACCGAAACGGTCACTGAGCAGCCCCATCACCGGCTGCACAAACAGCATCCCGATCATGATGGCGATAATAATCAGCACGCCGTGGTCTTCCGAGTAGTGCAGGTTATGCGACAGGTAGCTCGGCATATAGGTGAGCAGCATGTAGTAGGTCACGTTGGTGGCAATCACCAGGCCGATACACGCCAGCAGACTGCGCCAGTGTTTGGTTGCAATCTCTTTAAAGGAGACTTTTGGCCCTTCCTGCAAACCTTCGCGATCGCCCTGCTCCAGCTTATCCACATGCTGCTGGAAGGCCGGGGTCTCTTCCAGCGCATGACGCAGATAAAGACCAATGATCCCTAGCGGCAGTGCGATGAAGAACGGAATACGCCAGCCCCAGTCGAGGAAGTTCTCCTCGCCGACAACGGTGGAGATCAGCACCACCACGCCCGCGCCCAGCACGAAGCCCGCAATGGAGCCGAAGTCCAGCCAGCTTCCCATAAAGCCGCGTTTACGGTCTGGCGAGTATTCGGCGACAAAGATCGACGCGCCGGTATATTCGCCGCCGACCGAGAAGCCCTGCGCCATCTTACACAGCAGCAGCAGTATCGGCGCCCAGATGCCGATAGAGGCATAAGAGGGAATCAACCCGATACAGAACGTACTGATCGACATAATCACAATCGTGATGGCAAGAATCTTCTGGCGACCATATTTATCGCCGAGCATACCGAAGAATAAGCCGCCAAGCGGTCGAATCAGGAAGGGAACGGAGAAGGTGGCAAGTGCGGCAATCATCTGCACGCTGGGGTCAGCCCCCGGGAAAAATACTTTACCTAACGCGTAGGCGACAAACCCATAAACACCAAAATCAAACCACTCCATCGCATTACCCAGCGAGGCTGCGGTAATCGCTTTACGCAGTTTACCATCATCAATAATGGTCACATCGCGAAGCGTAATCGGTTTTACTTTTTTCCTTTTCAGCATAGCTGTCCTCGTAGACTAAGCCCTGTCTCGCTACATACTGCATTCATTGGCGCACAAAGCGCTAACGTCACCGTCGAGCGTTGGAATCGTGCGGGCACAATTCCTCGTAGAACAAGCGTAGCAGGTTTACTTACACTGACTGGTCAAGGTCTGTACAACCGAACCTGTTGACGCCTGATTGGGCGGTTAATGACCTCTTTACCCTACCAGTGTTTAAATTTGTGATCAACTTCACACATATATTGCCGTTTCGTCAGCGAGCGTAAATAAGGGCATTTTTATCTGTATTTTTACATTGTCAGCAAAGCGCATTATTGACAATAAATGGGAGGCGATTTCGTTATTCTTTTCGAAATATCACGTCCGTCACTATTATGCTGCTAGCAAAAAATCCGCCATAACTCTTCACAAACAATTTACAGCATTTTTAATAATCATCGCGTTCCCTGGCCTTTACGCAAAATATGTGATGAAGATAACTAAAACAGTGTTTTATTTTGATTGAATCAATATTCCACTGAATGCAAGATAACACCCGACGCAACATCCCTGAGGATTGTGACAAACAGACGTATGCCACATTCGATTATGTATCACGCAGGGAGAAAGAGGGTTTCCCGCCGTTCTCTTTGTGAAATAACAAATTGAAATTAAATAATATTTATCGACTTGTCCGTTAGTTCCGCGCGACAAGATGTGAGGACTTTTATGAAAATTAAAGCCACGATTGAACGCATCCCTGGCGGGATGATGTTGATCCCTCTGCTGCTCGGCGCAATTTTAAATACCCTGGCCCCGGATACCGGCGCCTATTTTGGTTCATTTACAAAAGGCATGATCAGCGGCACCGTGCCGATTCTGGCCGTCTGGTTCTTCTGTATTGGCGCCTCGATTGATTTGCGCGCTACCGGGACGGTATTACGTAAATCGGGTACGCTGGTTATTACTAAAATAGCCGTGGCGTGGGTGGTCGCGATGATTGCCGCCTCGTTTATCCCGGATACCGGTATTCAAACCGGCTTCTTCGCCGGTTTGTCCGTACTGGCGATCGTCTCCGCAATGGACATGACCAACGGCGGCCTGTACGCCAGCCTGATGAACCAGTACGGCACCAAAGAAGAGTCCGGCGCGTTCGTCCTGATGTCTCTGGAATCTGGCCCGCTGATGACGATGGTGATTCTGGGTTCCGCAGGCCTCGCCTCCTTCGAACCGCATCACTTTGTCGGCGCCGTGCTGCCGTTCCTGATTGGCTTCACATTAGGCAACCTGGACCACGACCTGCGCGCGTTCTTCAGCAAAGCTACGCCGGTGCTGATCCCGTTCTTCGGCTTTGCGCTGGGTAACACCATTAACCTGAGCGTGATTGTCGATACCGGCCTGCTGGGTATCCTGCTGGGTGTCGCGGTTATCATTATTACCGGTATCCCGTTGATTATCGCAGACCGCGTCATTGGCGGCGGTAACGGCACTGCGGGCGTCGCGGCCTCCTCTGCGGCAGGCGCTGCGGTAGCGAACCCGGTGATCATCGCGCAGATTAACCCGGCGTTTGAACCCGTCGCCGCGTCCGCCACGGCGCTGGTTGCCGCCAGCGTGATTGTGACGGCGATTCTGGTTCCGATTATCACCGCCCTGTATGCAAAACGTTTCGGCAACGTCCCGGCGCCGGGCAACGCGGAGGCAAACCCAACGGAATCCCTCCATCACTAAACGTCATACGTCCCCTCTCAGCCCACGAGAGGGGACGGCGCAAAAATCTCCTCAATCATCGCATCCACCAGGCGCTGTGCCGAACACAGCCTTGGCATCCCCAACGCCACCGTCTGCCAGCGCTGGGTCACTGACCAGCACACCGGATGTTTATCGGGATCGCACCAGTCGCCAATCCAGCTCAACATGTCATTGTGCTCCCCCGCGCCGGCCACGGCGGGCGAATGAAGCCACTGATGGTAATAATGACGCGTGGTGGGCGCGGCGTGAATACTGTGCGCCAGATAATCGGTAGCCATCGCGCGCAAATTATCTTTCAGCATCGCGACCACTTCCATATTGCCCAACCGACAGGCATCGCCAAACGGCCCCCAGCGCAGCTCCTCCAGCGCGACAAAACAGCGCCCCGGCAATGACCAGCCGTCATAGGCTCCGGCGCGCCAGCGGGTAAAAATCTGCTCGCTGTGTTCGCCCGCCTGCACCGTCAATCCACGCCGGGTCAGCGCCTTCTCTTTATGTTCGCTGCGCCGGGCAAACCCGTCGCTCAGCGCCGCTAACTGCTGCGTGATGCCAGGAATAGCTTGCCCTCTGGGGCTTTCCGTCTGTTGCAGAAGGGTCAATTGCCGGGAAATGCGCGTCAGCGCCAGATGGCCGGGATCGAGCATCCCCGCCAGTTTTTCCACCAGCTTAAGACGCATCATCAGATGCTCATTGAATACGCCCGCCATGACCCAGGCGCGAAGCTGCGTCTGGCTCAGAATTTCTTGCGTCAGGCGTTCGCGAAAACGCTGCTGCTGTTGCAGGTTGCCGCCAGGTCGCTTCGGCTCTTCTCCCTGAACCAGATCGACCATAAACTTCGGGTGAATGCATTCCAGCATCCGTCCCGGGCCTTCCAGTAACACGTTCGTCATGAGTGCTCGGCTGCAAAAAGGGTCTGGATATCATCACGTAACAGGCGGGAATCTTCATGAATCCACCGGGTGGCGGAGATACTGTGCTGTAACTGTTGGCTCAGTCTGTTCACAACCGATTCATGTTGCTGGCGCGTCACCAGACTCTCGCGCAAGCTCTCCTGCAATCCCGACAGACACAACGAAAAATCGGCAAAAAAGGTCGCCATACCTGCCGTAACAGAAACATCGACCTGGGCATCTAAAGCTTTATGAATTTGTTGGAAGAAATGGCTGACATGCTGGATCAGAGTATTATGCAATGCCGTTATATCAATGACATAGCGTGTCCTGGCCTCCACATAATCATTCCATCCCCAGTTCGGTTGATTCAGCCAGCGCGCAAAGGTGTCGCGCACGCCGCCCGCGCGAGGCGCGGCGCCTTCCGGCGGGTTCTCCTGAGCGACCGCCTCGCTAAACAACGGTTGAGTATTGAAGTTAAACATACTGGCATGAAACGTCGGGAAGCTGATTCGCGCCCGGAACCCCGCCTGGCTTAGATCGTCTTTTACCCGCGCCTCAATTGGCCGCATCGCGTCATTTAACACCCGGCTTAGCGTCGATTCGAGCTGTTCGAAGCGCAGCGCCAGATCGCGGCTAATGTTCTCCTGCGCCGCCAGTAATACCGCTTCGCACGACGCACGCATTTTGCTTAAAACGACCTGCGCCTGCCTTTCGTTATGCAGCACCAGCGTTTCGCCCTCGACCACCGCCTCCTGCTCAGGGGAAAGCGGATCGCGCGGCAGCCACGCCACCACGCTCTCTTCGCGAAAAAGCGGCGCGATGCGGTGCAAAATATCGGCCTGCTGCTGGCTCAGGAACGTGTTCGCCGCCTCCATCATCCGTTCAACTTCATGGCCGACCTCATCGCTCACGCGATCCTGGCTCACCTGAAGCTGTCGCATATCTTCTTCGACGCGGGAAATATTGACCTGCAACGCGTCATGCGCCACCGTCAGCCCGTGATAGCGAAAATCCAGATATTCACGCGCGCGCTGTGCGTAATTCAATAACTTATGCGACGCCGACCGGAGCGCATACAGTGAGGCGTTGGCGTAAGCGGCGTGAATCAGTCGCTGTACGGGCTGTTCAAATAGCGAATCTTCCCACAGCAGATCGGCGGCATGACGAATATGTTCGATATCATCAAGATCGGCGCTCCGCCAGCGCCTGCCGAGCGCGGCCTCGGCAAAATCCTGCACCCAGCGCTGCTCCTGATGATCCGGCAACCGCCCGTGCACCCGCAGTTCGTGACGCGCGCGGTTCGCCAGATACCCCCACATGGAAGAGACCGGAAAAATTTGCCCGGGCGTAATGCTGCCATTCATCAGCGTGCCGGAAATCAGCGCGCGAACCTGTTCTTCATCGTCGCTGTTGCGGTCTTTCTGATCGAACTTATTCACCAGTGCGTACAGCGGCACGGATTTCCCCACCGCCGCAATGGCCTGGCGAACCTCTTCATCCGAAATGGATTTCAGTTGGGTGTAATCCATCACCGCCAGTACGGCAGAAGCGCGCGCCAGCTGCTCATTAAGCATCTTTTGCAGGTGCGGCTGCCCGGCTTCATTAGGGCCGGGCGTATCCAGTAGCGTCAGTTGCCCCGGATAGTTCTCCAGCCCCGCCAGATGCACAAACTCCACCTCAATCACCGGAATATGTTCAATCGCGGCATACGCCGCAAAAGGAAAATCGACCCCCAGCGCTTTTGACAAGCGCACCAGATCGTTCAGGCTTTTCAGACAGTGGAAGATGGGCTGCGCGCCCAGGTAATGACGCTCAAAAGCCACGCCCTTTTCAATTCGCTGGAGCAGCGCATTCATGTCTTTATCGATTTCCAGCACCTGGGTCAGATGCTGGCGATCGCACGCCTGCATACGCTGTTGCAGCGTTTGCATGAGCGTATCAATCGGCGCGACGTGAGAAAAATGCAGCACCGGCTCTTTCTGCCCTGGCGTATGGCGAATCAGCGTCGGTAACGCCGTCATCGGCCGATTACGGTTGGGCAGGACTTCGGTTCCGACAATGGCGTTAATTGTCGTCGACTTCCCAGCCTTCATCGTCCCGACAATCGCCAGCACCATCTCCAGGCGCGTTATTTTACGTAGCTCATTATTGAGCGTGCCGTGCTGAGCCTCCACGTCACGCCCGCTAACATGCTGAGGCCGGGTATTTTCATTCCCTTCCCCACCTTCCTGAGCGGCGTCATCCAGCGAAGCCACAGGCAGTTGTTGCAATAACCGGAGATGTTCCAGAGAAAGCAGCAACAATCTTTCCGCTTCCTGGCTTAATTCATATATTGTCTGTGTGTACATGGAAAATCTTTCCTTAACGCAAACTTTATTACTTTTATTTAGCCGGATGATTTTATTTGTTTGCTTTTCGGCTTTTATAATTACGTGTGGAAATAATTTTATTAAAATAACTTATTGTTAATATTAGAGATATTTTTATCAACCACACCTGTCTCTCTTACTGTGTAAAAGTAAGAGGGATAAAGATTTATAACGCGTCTGGTCGTTCCTCTCACCTTATCTTAAATAGTAAAACGTAGCAATTTCCCTTAAAAAAATAGTCATGACATTTTTCTTACCCTGGCGGCAACCTTCAGCCACAGGTTGTCGTATCCTTAAATTGCGAGTAGTCCCGACAACGTTAAGGATTTTGTGTATAATTGCGGCCTTTTTCGGCAATCTGCCATTTTTTGGGCGCTTTTGCCCCTGCTGACTTTTTTTGAGGAAATCGACATGTCATTACCCCATTGCCCACAATGCAACTCCGAATATACCTACGAAGATAACGGCATGTTCATCTGCCCGGAATGCGCCCATGAATGGAACGACGCAGAACCGGCGCAGGACAGCGACGAGCTGATCGTAAAAGATGCCAACGGCAACCTGCTGGCAGACGGCGACAGCGTGACCGTTGTTAAAGATCTGAAAGTAAAAGGCAGTTCTTCCATGCTGAAAATTGGCACCAAAGTGAAGAACATCCGTCTGGTTGAAGGCGACCACAACATTGATTGCAAGATCGATGGCTTTGGCCCGATGAAGCTGAAATCTGAGTTCGTGAAAAAGAACTGATTTTTCCAGGCCCGGTAAGGCGTTTACGCCGCCATCCGGTATTTATTGCCCGGTGGCGCTTCGCTTACCGGGCCTACGATAACTACACTTAACTGGCTTCTCTTACCTGAGGTCACGATTATGCCGTTAAGTCCCTACATCTCTTTTGCCGGTCACTGTGCCGACGCTATCGCGTACTATCACAAAACGTTAGGCGCGGAACTCCTCTATAAAATCACCTTTGGTGAAATGCCCCCGCCAGAGCAGGGCAGCGAAGACGGTTGCCCGTCAGGCATGCAATTCCCTGATACCTCCATCGCCCACGCCAACGTGCGCATTGCAGGCAGCGATATCATGATGAGCGACGCCGTCGCGTTGGGTAACGCGAGTTACTCCGGCTTTACGCTGGTGCTCGACACGCAGGATGTCGCCGAAGGGAAACGCTGGTTTGATAACCTGGCCGCACAGGGACAAATCGAAATGGACTGGCAGGAAACCTTCTGGGCGCACGGTTTCGGGAAAGTGACCGATCAATACGGCGTACCGTGGATGATCAATGTGGTAAAACAGCCGCAGCCGACAGAGTAAACCGACGGGAGGCGCGCCCTCCCGTGCTGTCATCGAAGCCCCTTCAATTCTTCATCGTCAAGTAACCATCCCTTAACTAAAACGTCACATTAATCCGCCACGATGGGGCCACTTTTTTAGGGAGGCCGCATCATGCAAACGGTTATTCGCGTCGAGAAACTCTCCAAAACGTTCAATCAGCATCAGGCGCTGCATGCGGTTGATCTGAACATCTCTTCCGGTGAGATGGTGGCTCTGCTTGGGCCTTCCGGTTCCGGCAAATCCACCCTTTTACGTCACTTAAGCGGTTTGATTACCGGCGATAAAGCGCCGGGCTGCCATGTCGAGCTGCTGGGCCGCACGGTACAGCGTGAAGGCAAACTGGCGCGGGACATCCGCAAAAGCCGCGCTCACACCGGCTACATCTTCCAGCAGTTCAACCTCGTGAACCGTCTGACCGTACTGGAGAACGTGCTGATTGGCGCGCTCGGCAGCACGCCGTTCTGGCGTACCTGTTTTAGCTGGTTCACCCAGGCGCAGAAGCAGCGCGCGTTACAGGCGCTGACCCGCGTCGGGATGGCGCACTTCGCGCATCAGCGCGTATCGACGCTTTCCGGCGGACAGCAGCAGCGCGTTGCTATCGCCAGGGCATTGATGCAGCAGGCGAAAGTGATCCTCGCCGATGAGCCGATCGCCTCGCTGGACCCGGAGTCGGCGCGCATTGTGATGGACACCCTGCGCGACATTAACCAGACCGACGGCATCACCGTGGTCGTCACGCTGCATCAGGTGGATTACGCCCTGCGCTACTGCGAACGCATTGTGGCGTTGCGTCAGGGGCATGTGTTCTATGACGGCAGCAGCCAGCACTTTGATAACGATCGTTTTGACCATCTCTACCGCAGCATGAACCGCGTCGAACAGAACGCACAGGCTGCTTAACATCCCCACAATGAGGAATGGAAATGAGCTACAAAGCCGTTGCCGCGCTGGCGTTCACCAGCATGTTCAGCATCAGCACCTTGTTAAGCCCGGCACATGCGGAAGAACAGGAAAAAGCACTGAACTTTGGCATTATTTCGACCGAATCACAGCAAAACCTGAAGCCGCAGTGGGACCCGTTCCTGAAGGACATGGAAAAGAAACTGGGCGTCAAAGTGAACGCCTTCTTCGCGCCTGACTATGCGGGCATCATTCAGGGAATGCGCTTCAACAAAGTGGATATCGCCTGGTACGGCAACCTCTCGGCGATGGAAGCCGTGGATCGCGCTAACGGTCAGGTATTTGCCCAGACCGTCGCCGCAGATGGATCGCCGGGCTACTGGAGCGTGTTGATCGTCAACAAAGACAGTCCGATCAATAACCTGGACGATCTGATCGCCAAACGTAAAGATCTCACCTTCGGCAATGGCGATCCGAACTCCACCTCTGGCTTCCTCGTCCCCGGTTATTACGTCTTCGCCAAAAACGGCATCTCCGCCAGCGACTTCAAACGCACCGTTAACGCCAGCCACGAAACCAACGCGCTGGCCGTCGCCAACAAGCAGGTGGATGTCGCAACCAATAACACCGAAAACCTCGACAAACTGAAAACCTCCGCGCCAGACAAGCTGAAAGCACTGAAGGTTGTCTGGAAGTCGCCGCTGATCCCGGGCGATCCGATCGTCTGGCGTAAAAATCTCTCCGAAACCACCAAGGACAAGGTGTACGACTTCTTTATGAATTACGGCAAAACAGCGGAAGAGAAAACCGTGCTGGAACGCCTGGGCTGGGCGCCATTCCGCCCCTCCAGCGACCTGCAACTGGTGCCGATTCGCCAGCTGGCGCTGTTTAAAGAAATGCAGGGTGTGAAGGACAACAAAGGGCTGAACGAGAGCGAAAAAACCAGCAAAACCTCCGCGATTAAAGCGCAGCTGGACGATCTCGACCGCCTGACCGCCGCGCTGGGCGCGATGACCAGCGTCACCAAAGCGGTGCAGTAAACCTGATACCCGGTGGCGCTTCGCTTACCGGGCCTACGATGTTCTGTAGGCCAGATAAGGCGCTTGCGCCACCATCCGGCAATAAACGACGCACGGAGCTAAACATGCAAAGCATCACCGTCGCCCCGCCAAAGCGTAGCTGGTTCTCGCTCCTGAGCTGGGCCATCCTTCTCGCCGTCCTGGTCGTTTCGTGGAAGGGCGCCGAAATGGCACCGCTCACGCTAATTCAGGATTCCGGCAACATGGCGACCTTCGCCGCCGACTTCTTCCCGCCGGACTTCAGCCAGTGGCAGCACTATCTGGGTGAAATGGCCGTCACCCTGCAAATCGCCGTCTGGGGCACTGCGCTGGCGGTCATTCTGTCGATTCCCTGCGGCCTGATGTGCGCCGATAACCTCGTGCCGTGGTGGATTTACCAGCCGATGCGTCGCCTGATGGACGCCTGCCGCGCGATTAACGAAATGGTTTTCGCCATGCTGTTCGTGGTCGCCGTTGGTCTCGGGCCGTTTGCCGGGGTAATGGCGCTGTTTATCCACACCACCGGCGTGCTCTCCAAGCTGCTTTCCGAAGCGGTGGAAGCCATTGAACCCGGCCCGGTTGAAGGCATTCGCGCCACCGGCGCCAACAAAATTGAAGAGATCCTCTACGGCGTGCTGCCGCAGGTTATGCCGCTGCTCATCTCCTACTCGCTGTACCGTTTTGAGTCCAACGTCCGCTCCGCCACGGTGGTCGGCATGGTGGGCGCAGGCGGCATCGGCGTCACGCTGTGGGAAGCGATTCGCGGCTTTCAGTTCCCGCAGACCTGCGCCCTGATGGTGTTAATCATCATTACCGTCAGCCTGCTGGATTTCCTCTCCCAGCGTTTGCGTAAGCACTTTATCTGATTAGCGAGGCATTGATGGCTATGCACTTGTCTACACATCCGACCAGTTACCCAACGCGCTATCAGGAGATTGCCGCGAGACTTGAGCAGGAGCTTCGCCAGCATTACCGCTGCGGCGATTACCTTCCGGCGGAACATCAGCTTGCCGCCCGCTATGAGGTGAACCGCCACACGCTGCGCCGCGCCATCGACCAGCTCGTGGAGCGCGGTTGGGTGCAGCGTCGCCAGGGCGTCGGCGTGCTGGTGCTGATGCGCCCGTTCGATTACCCGCTCAATGCCCAGGCGCGCTTTAGCCAGAATCTACTGGAACAAGGCAGTCATCCCACCAGCGAAAAACTGCTGGCGGTGCTGCGCCCGGCATCCAGCCACATCGCCGATGCGCTGAGCGTCAAAGAGGGCGATAACGTCATCCACCTGCGCACCCTGCGCCGGGTAAATGGCATCGCCCTGTGCCTGATCGACCATTACTTTTCCGACCTCGCCCTCTGGCCGCTGTTGCAGGGCTTTAACCACGGTTCGCTGCATGACTACCTGCGCGAGCAGTGCGGTCTGGCGCTACAGCGCACCCAGACGCGCATCAGCGCTCGCCGTGCGCAGGCCAAAGAGAGCAAGGTGCTGGAAATTCCCAACATGGCGCCGCTGCTGTGCGTGCGCACGCTGAACCACCGTGATGGCGAAGAAAACGCGACGGAGTACTCCGTCAGCCTGACCCGCGCCGACATGATCGAATTCACTATGGAGCACTGACGGAATGCACTTCGATACCGCCACTCGCCAGCGCTGGATGCGCGCGCTGGCTTACAGCAACGCCGACGCGCTTAACGTGAAAATGCAGGCGCTGAAACTCACGCCGGAATACGAACTGATTCGCGCCCCGGAAACCGGGCTGATGCAGATTCAGGCCCGCATGGGCGGCACCGGCAACCGCTTTTTCGCCGGAGATACCACGCTGACCCGTGCGGTGGTGCGTCTTAAGAGCGGCACGCTGGGCTACAGCTACCTGCTGGGGCGCAACAAACACCACGCCGAGCAGTGCGCCGTCATCGACGCGCTGTTGCAGGAGCACACTCACTTCCAGACCTTAATGGAAACCTTAATTGCCCCGCTGGAGGCGGAACGCGACGCACACATTACCGCTCGCCGCGCCGAAGTAAACGCCAGCCGGGTCGACTTCTTTACGCTGGTACGCGGAGATAACGCATGACCCTACAAACCGCCTTTACCCTGCCCGTTCAGGACGCGCAACAGAGTTTTCGTCGCCTGCTGAAGGCGATGAGCGAGCCGGGGGTGATTGTCGCCCTGCATCAACTGAAACACGGCTGGCAGCCGCTGAATCTGGCCACCACCAGCGTATTGCTCACTCTGGTCGACGGCGACACCCCGGTATGGCTCGCGCCGTCCATCAACAACGACATTGCCAGTCAGAACCTGCGCTTTCACACCAGCGCGCCGCTGGTTGAACAGCCGCAGCAGGCCGCCTTTGCCGTCGCCGATGAACGCATCAGCAGCGAGCAGCTAAACGCCCTTTCCGCCGGAAGCGCCGTCGCGCCGGAAACCAGCGCCACCCTGATCGTCCAGGTCGCCAGTCTGAGCGGCGGACGCATGCTGCGCCTGACCGGGGCGGGTATCGCCGAAGAACGCATGATTGCCCCGCAGCTGCCGGAGTGCCTCATCCATGAACTGACTGAGCGCCCGCACCCGTTCCCGCTGGGGGTCGATCTCATCCTCACCTGCGGCGAGCGACTGCTGGCGATTCCGCGAACCACCCATGTGGAGGTGTGCTGATGTACGTAGCCGTCAAAGGGGGCGAAAAGGCGATAGCCAACGCCCACGCGTTGCAGGAAAACCGACGCCGGGGCGACGACACCCTCGCCGAGCTGAGCGTGGCGCAAATCGAGCAACAGTTGAACCTGGCCGTGGATCGCGTGATGACCGAAGGAGGCATCGCCGACCGCGAACTGGCCGCGCTCGCCTTAAAACAGGCCAGCGGCGATAACATCGAAGCCATTTTCCTGCTGCGCGCGTACCGCACCACGCTGGCAAAGCTGGCGGTCAGTGAGCCGCTGAACACCGCAGAGATGCGTTTAGAGCGCCGTATCTCCGCCGTCTACAAGGATATTCCCGGCGGGCAGTTGCTGGGGCCGACCTACGATTACACCCATCGCCTGCTCGATTTTACCCTGCTGGCGAACGGCGAAACGCCGCCGCTGCGTACCGCTGACGCCATGCAGGACGCCGCGCCGCACGTTTTTTCTCTGCTGGCGAACCAGGGGCTGGCGAAGCGTGAAGAAGACAGCGGCGCCGTGCCGGATGACATCACCCGCACGCCGCCGGTTTACCCTTGTTCGCGCTCCTCACGCCTGCAACAGCTGATGCGCGGCGACGAAGGGTATCTGCTGGCGCTGGCGTATTCCACGCAACGCGGCTACGGACGCAACCACCCGTTTGCCGGTGAGATCCGCAGCGGCTACGTCGGGCTGGAAACGGTGCCGGAGGAGCTGGGATTTGCCGTGAACGTCGGCGAACTGCTGATGACGGAATGCGAAATGGTCAACGGCTTTGTCGCACCGGAAAACGACGCGCCGCACTTTACCCGCGGCTACGGACTGGTGTTCGGCATGAGCGAACGTAAAGCAATGGCGATGGCGCTGGTGGAAAGAGCCCTACAGGCACCCGAATACGATGAAACGGTCACGGGCCCGGCGCAGGACGAAGAGTTCGTGCTGGCGCATGCGGATAACGTCGAGGCGGCGGGTTTTGTTTCGCACCTCAAACTCCCCCACTACGTCGATTTCCAGGCTGAACTGGAACTGCTCAAACGCCTGCAACAGGAGGCCGCCCGTGACGACTAACCTCTCCGGCTACAACTTTGCTTATCTCGACGAGCAAACCAAACGCATGATCCGCCGCGCTATTTTAAAAGCGGTGGCGATCCCCGGTTATCAGGTGCCGTTCGGCGGGCGTGAAATGCCGATGCCCTACGGCTGGGGAACGGGCGGCATTCAGCTTACCGCCAGCGTGATTGGCGAGCCGGACATTCTGAAAGTGATCGACCAGGGGGCGGATGACACCACCAACGCCGTGTCGATCCGCAACTTCTTTAAGCGTGTAACCGGCGTGAACACCACCGAACGCACCGAAGACGCGACGCTGATCCAGACCCGTCACCGGATCCCGGAAACGCCGCTGACCGAAGATCAGATCATTATCTTCCAGGTGCCGATCCCTGAACCGCTGCGTTTTATCGAACCGCGCGAAACCGAAACCCGCACCATGCACGCGCTGGAAGAGTACGGCGTCATGCAGGTGAAGCTGTACGAAGATATCGCCCGCTTCGGCCATATCGCCACCACCTACGCCTACCCGGTGAAGGTCAATGACCGCTACGTCATGGACCCGTCGCCGATCCCGAAATTCGACAACCCGAAGATGAATATGATGCCCGCGCTGCAACTGTTCGGCGCGGGACGCGAAAAACGCATCTATGCCGTGCCGCCCTGGACCCGCGTGGAAAGCCTCGATTTCGACGATCACCCGTTCACCGTACAAACCTGGGATGAGCCCTGCGCCATCTGCGGTTCAACGCACAGCTATCTCGACGAAGTGGTGCTGGATGACACCGGCAAACGGATGTTTGTCTGCTCCGACACCGATTATTGCCGCCAACAGAGCGAGGCACTCAGCAAATGACGCAACCGCTGCTTTCAGTCAATAACC
This sequence comes from Citrobacter koseri ATCC BAA-895, assembly GCF_000018045.1. NCBI lineage: Bacteria > Pseudomonadati > Pseudomonadota > Gammaproteobacteria > Enterobacterales > Enterobacteriaceae > Citrobacter > Citrobacter koseri. The sequence goes on from NC_009792.1 coordinate 3,508,918, forward strand.
TGACCCATCTCTACGCGCCGGGCAAAGGCTTCAGCGATGTTTCTTTTGACCTGTGGCCTGGTGAAGTGCTGGGCATTGTCGGGGAGTCCGGTTCCGGCAAAACCACCCTGCTGAAATCCATCTCCTCGCGCCTGACGCCGCAGTCCGGCGACATTTTGTACCAGAACCGTTCACTGTACGGCATGAGCGAAGCCGACCGCCGCCGCCTGCTGCGCACGGAATGGGGCGTGGTGCATCAGCATCCGATGGACGGACTGCGCCGCCAGGTCTCGGCGGGCGGCAATATCGGCGAACGCCTGATGGCCACCGGCGCGCGTCACTATGGTGAAATCCGCGCCACGGCGAAGCGCTGGATGGAGGAGGTGGAAATTCCGGCCTCGCGCATCGACGACCTGCCGACCACCTTTTCCGGCGGGATGCAGCAGCGTTTGCAGATCGCCCGCAACCTGGTCACTCACCCGAAGCTGGTGTTTATGGACGAACCCACCGGCGGGCTGGACGTTTCCGTACAGGCAAAGCTGCTGGACCTGCTGCGCGGCCTGGTGGTGGAACTGGATCTGGCAGTGGTGATTGTCACCCACGATTTGGGCGTGGCGCGCCTGTTAGCAGACCGTCTGCTGGTGATGAAGCAGGGTCAGGTGGTGGAAAGTGGATTAACCGACCGCGTGCTCGACGATCCACACCACCCTTATACCCAGTTGCTGGTGTCGTCGGTATTGCAGAACTGATTTTTTGTTTTGCTGATTTTTTGTTTTGCCGGGTGGCGCTTCGCTTACCCAGCCTACAAAAAGCGCACCTGTAGGCCGGATAAGGCGAAGCCGCCATCCGGCAATCAGAATTAAGAGGCCAAAATGATTCGCGTAGAAAACGTCAGTAAAACCTTTGTGCTGCACCAGCAAAATGGCGTGCGCCTGCCGGTGCTGCAAAACGCCTCTCTGGAGGTACAAAACGGTGAATGCGTGGTGCTGCACGGCCACTCCGGGAGCGGTAAATCGACGCTGTTGCGCTCGCTATATGCCAACTATCTGCCGGACGAAGGGCACATCCACATTCGTCATAGCGATGAGTGGATCGATCTGGTGCAGGCCCCGGCGCGCAAGGTGCTGGAAGTGCGTCGTTCGACGATCGGCTGGGTGAGCCAGTTTCTGCGCGTGATCCCCCGGATCTCCGTGCTGGATGTGGTGATGCAGCCGCTGCTGGATCTGGGCGTCGCCCGCGAAACGTGCGCCGCGAAAGCCGCGAACCTGCTGACGCGCCTGAACGTCCCGGAACGGCTATGGCATCTCGCTCCCTCCACCTTTTCCGGCGGCGAGCAGCAGCGCGTGAATATCGCGCGCGGGTTTATCGTCGATTACCCGATCCTGCTGCTTGATGAACCCACCGCCTCACTGGACGCCAAAAACAGCGCCGCCGTGGTCGCGCTGATTGAAGAAGCCAAAGCGCGCGGCGCGGCGATTGTCGGCATTTTTCACGATCAAACCGTACGCGATCGCGTAGCGGATCGTTTGCATCTGATGGGAACCACATCATGATTATCAACAACGTAAAGCTGGTGCTGGAAGACGAAGTGGTGCAGGGATCGCTGGAAATGCAGGATGGGATTATCCGCGCCTTTGCGGAAAGTCAGAGCCGTCACCCCGAGGCGCTGGATGGCGAAGGCGGCTGGCTGCTGCCGGGTTTAATTGAGCTGCATACCGATAATCTCGACAAATTCTTCACCCCACGCCCGAAGGTGGACTGGCCCGCCCATTCCGCCATGAGCAGCCACGACGCGCTGATGGTCGCCAGCGGTATCACCACCGTGCTGGATGCCGTTGCGATTGGCGATGTCCGCGACGGCGGCGATCGCCTGGAAAATCTGGAAAAGATGATCAATGCCGTCGAAGAGACGCAGAAACGCGGCGTTAACCGCGCCGAACACCGTCTGCATCTGCGCTGTGAATTGCCCCATCACACCACCCTGCCGCTGTTCGAAAAGCTGGTGGATCGCGAGCCGGTAACGCTGGTCTCGCTGATGGATCACTCGCCGGGTCAGCGCCAGTTCGCTAACCGCGAGAAGTACCGTGAATACTATCAGGGCAAATATTCACTCAATGATGAGCAGATGGCCCACTACGAAGAGGAACAGCTTCAGCTTGCGGCGCGCTGGTCGCAGCCGAACCGCGCCGCCATCGCGCAGATGTGCCGCGAACGTCATCTCGCGCTGGCGAGCCACGATGACGCAACGCCCGATCATGTGCTGGAATCGCATCAGCTTGGCAGCGTGATCGCCGAATTTCCCACCACGTTCGAGGCGGCAGAGGCGTCACGCAAGCATGGGATGAACGTACTGATGGGCGCGCCCAACATCGTGCGCGGCGGTTCGCACTCCGGCAACGTGGCGGCGCATAAGCTGGCAGAACTGGGGTTGCTGGATATCCTCTCCTCCGACTATTACCCCGCCAGCCTGCTCGACGCGGCATTCCGCGTGGCGGACGACGAGGCCAACACATTTACGCTGCCGCAGGCAATGCGCCTGGTGACACGCAACCCGGCGCGCGCGCTGAATCTCGACGATCGCGGCATCATCGCCGAAGGCAGGCGCGCCGACCTGGTGCTGGCGCACCGTAAAGGCGATCACATTCATATCGATCACGTCTGGCGTCAGGGTAAAAGGGTGTTCTGACTATGGGAAAACTGATCTGGCTGATGGGGCCGTCCGGCTCCGGTAAGGACAGTTTGCTGGCGGCGCTCCGCCAGCGGGAACATACGCAGTTGCTGGTTGCGCACCGCTATATCACGCGTGCGGCTAACGCGGGCAACGAGAACCATATTGCGCTGAGCGAGCAGGAGTTTTTCACTCGGGCAGGGCAAAATTTACTGGCGCTGAGCTGGCACGCTAATGGCCTGTACTATGGCGTTGGCGTAGAGATCGATCTGTGGCTGCACGCCGGTTTTGACGTGGTGGTTAACGGCTCACGCGCCCATCTGCCGCAGGCGCAGGCCCGCTACGGCAAAGCGCTGCTGCCCATCTGTTTACAGGTCTCTCCCGATATTTTGCGCCAGCGTCTACAGGCGCGCGGGCGTGAAAGCGAAACCGAGATTGCCGCTCGCCTGGCGCGTGCGGCCCGTTACGCCCCTTTTAACTGTCATATCCTCAATAATGACGGAAGTTTGCTACAGTCAGTCGATACCTTGTTAACGTTAATGGGCCGCCAGGAGAAAAGCCATGCCTGTCTGTGAACTACGCCGGGCCACGCCGGACGATACCGACGCGGTGTATCAACTGATCTGCGAACTGAAACAAGCGGAGTTCGATCGCCAGGCCTTTCGCGCCGGGTTTGCCTCAAATTTGCAGGATCGCACGATACGCTACCAGCTGGCGCTGCGCGACGGGCAGGTTGTCGGGATGATCGGCCTGCATATGCAGTACCACCTGCATCACGCTAACTGGATCGGGGAGATCCAGGAACTGGTGGTGATGCCGCAGGCGCGAGGTCTGAAAGTCGGCAGCCGGTTGCTGGCATGGGCGGAAGAAGAAGCCCGCCAGGCCGGCGCGGAGATGACGGAGCTGTCCACCAGCGTGAAACGCCATGATGCGCACCGGTTTTATCTGCGTGAAGGGTATGCGCAAAGCCATTTTCGTTTTACCAAAGCGCTTTGAGGTGACTAATGAGCCTGACGATTACGCTAACAGGTACCGGCGGCGCACAGGGCGTGCCAGCATACGGCTGCGATTGTCTCGCCTGCCGTCGGGCACGCTTACAGGAGCAGTATCGCCGCCGCCCCTGTAGCGGCGTCGTCAAATTCAATGACGCGATAACGCTGCTTGATGCGGGCCTGCACGATCTTACCGATCGCTGGCCCGCCGGATCTTTTCAGCAGTTTCTGCTCACGCATTATCATATGGATCATGTTCAGGGGCTGTTCCCCCTGCGCTGGGGCGTGGGCGCCGCGATTCCGGTTTATGGTCCGCCGGATGAACAGGGCTGCGACGATCTGTTTAAACATCCCGGCATCCTTGATTTCAGCCATACCGTCGAACCGTTTGTGGTCTTCGATCTCCAGGGATTACAGGTAACGCCGCTGCCGCTTAACCATTCAAAACTGACGTTTGGCTATCTGCTGGAATCTGCGCACAGCCGCGTCGCGTGGCTGTCGGACACCGCAGCGCTGCCGGACAAGACAGTAAAATTTCTGCTGAATAACCAGCCGCAGACGATCGTCATCGACTGTAGTCACGCGCCACGCGCGGAAGCACCGCGTAATCACTGCGATGTAAACACGGTTATCGCACTCAATGAGGTGATTCACTGCCCACGGGTCATTCTCACCCACATCAGCCACTCGTTCGACGTATGGCTGATGGATAACTCCCTGCCGGGCGGTATTGAAGCCGGATATGACGGGATGGAGATTGTACTGGAGTAGCCTTACGCCGGATGGCGGCGCATTGCGCCTTATCCGGCCTACGATTGTCGCGCGGTTAACGATCGTACTCGTCTTCCATTCTGCGCTCTTCATCTTCCAGTTGACGACGTTCTTGATCGAGCTGGCGTTGGCGATCGTCCAACTGGCGACGCCGATCTTCAAACTGACGGCGTCTGTCATCATATTGTCTGCGGCGATCGTCGCTCATCTGGCGCTGCCACTCTTCATCACGGCGGTCATCCTCATAATCCCGCCCGTTGTCAGATTTATACGCGTCATTGATCGCCTGCTGAATATTACCGATGGTGTCATCAACAATATCGGCATGCGCAGGAAGCGTCGTCAGCGACAACAGGCCCAGAGCAATGAGCGTAGAATAGCGTTTCATAAAACCAGCCTCGCAGAGATCTTCCCCTCACGGTAGCGAATGGCCTGTTCGACGTGTAGCGGAGGAATCTCAAACCCGGTAAGGCGCGGTTGTTTCCATTAGCTGGTTTGCGCGCTGTTTGTCCTCTGCAACCAAAACAACGCCATGACATTTTTGATCCGGCGAGATGCTCCAGATACGCTCCTCAGGGATACAACCGCCATCATAAATTACCTTTGTACCGTCATATGGCCAGAATGCGCCCAGTTCCGTATCTAATACGAAAACCGCGATCTGATCGGACTCGCGAGCGATCTTCTGCCAGAGCATTTTTCCACCGTCATACTGTTCAAAATCACTGATCAAGGTGATGCCACACTTCAGGATCAGCGCTTCGTACAAGCGCGTGGCTAATCCCTTATCACGCTCAGCCGGATCAACACATACCCCTTCAGCCTGAAGAACATGTGTATCTTCCCAGCATCGTTCTACGGCAACGATATCTCTGCCTAAAGCGGATTTATACTGCAAATCAAGCGCAGCAATAACGCGATGGCGAGGCACGCCTTCAAACATCTCAACATCCGCTTCAATAATCGCTGCTCGCGGAGTCTGTCTATCATAAATAACATGCAAAACGCGCCCTGAAAGCGCAAATTCTTCCACGACATTAAAAGCGCGGGCAACGGTCATTGGGCTGTAAGTTGTCGGCATCACAATCATCTGTGAGTCACCTCTTGTCAGTACCGGCATAATTCCCTTTATATCCTAATCAGGCAGTATTTGCGCAGATTAGCATCACCGGTTTTGCCTTCGCTCTTGATGAATTCCTAAACTCTTCAGGGGTGTTGATTTTCTGATACTCGCTCGCAAATCAAATGAAAGAACATGAAAAATCTCATTTGCCCTGCTGTTCTATCGCCATAATCGCCTCCACGCGCTTTTGATGGCGCCCCCCTTCAAACCCCGCATCCAGCCAGGCATCCACGATCATTTTTGCCAGCTCCAGCCCAACAACCCGCGAGCCAAAAGCCAGCACGTTGGTATCATTATGCTGGCGCGAAAGCTGTGCCGAATAGGGTTCGCTGCAAACGACGGCGCGGACTCCGGCAAACTTGTTTGCCGTTATCGAAATCCCCACACCAGTGCCACACACCAGAATACCGCCATCAACCTCGCCAGAGACAACGGCTTGTGCCACCTCGCTGGCATAATGCGGGTAATCCGTGCGCTCCGGCGACCAGGTTCCCTTATCAATCACCGTAATACCGCGCTGGGTTAAGTGCGTCAAAATATCCTGTTTCAGGATAAAACCAACGTGATCACAGCCAAATGCTATCTTTTTCATACTCATTCTCGCCCCGGTCAAACTTTACGAATAAAAAATATTTGTGATTTAAATGAATTTAAAAGAACAATAAATCGACAGAAAGACGCTGTATGGGCCTGTTCTACACACCTCCGTTCGGCAAAGCAAGAGCGACAAATACCCGATCTTGATGCTTACACAGGCTGCGCCTGGACAAGCTAAAACTATAATTCATTGTTTTATATTGACTTATTTTCATTCCGTATTTTTATCAACGTTATTAAATTCACAAAATGACAAACTTTATAAATTTAACTATTTTGTGAAGTTGTCAGCATCTTTTCTGTTCCTGCTGTGGTGATATAGTGGCGTCTTCATTTCAAGGACAAGAGAACGTAATGAGTCAGTCAGAATTTGATTCAGGGCTTCCAAACGGCATCGGGCTTGCGCCTTACCTGCGCATGAAGCAGGAAGGCATGACGGAGAACGAGAGCCGTATCGTCGAGTGGTTACTCAAGCCGGGTAATCTCAGTAGCGCGCCAGCCATTAAAGATGTCGCAGAGGCGCTGGCGGTATCTGAAGCCATGATTGTTAAGGTATCGAAACTGCTGGGATTCAGCGGGTTTCGCAACTTACGCAGCGCGCTGGAAGACTATTTTTCTCAGTCTGAGCAGGTATTGCCTGCCGAACTGGCCTTTGATGAAGCGCCGCAGGATGTGGTGAATAAGGTATTCAACATTACCTTGCGCACCATTATGGAAGGTCAGTCAATCGTCAACGTGGATGAGATTCATCGCGCCGCACGCTTCTTTTATCAGGCGAAGCAGCGTGATTTGTATGGCGCTGGCGGGTCGAATGCCATCTGCGCGGACGTACAGCATAAGTTCTTACGCATCGGCGTGCGCTGCCAGACTTACCCGGACGCGCACATCATGATGATGTCCGCATCGCTATTAAAAGAAGGCGATGTCGTGTTGGTGGTGACCCATTCCGGGCGCACCAGTGATGTAAAAGCCGCAGTTGAACTGGCGAAAAAGAATGGTGCCAAAATTATCTGTATCACCCACAGCTACCATTCACCTATCGCCAAATTGGCTGACTATATTATTTGTTCGCCAGCACCAGAAACACCGTTATTAGGGCGTAATGCTTCCGCACGCATATTACAACTCACTCTACTGGATGCATTTTTTGTTTCCGTCGCCCAACTGAATATCGAACAGGCAACCATTAATATGCAAAAAACTGGCGCAATTGTTGATTTCTTTTCACCAGGCGCGCTGAAATAAAATGCTCGTTGCTCTCATTTTCGGGAGCAACACCCTACACTGAGAATACTGCTATGAATAAATATCTGAAATATTTCAGCGGTGCGGCTATGGGCTTAATGTTGTCCACCAGCGCATTTGCCGCCGCCGAATATGCCGTAGTATTAAAAACATTATCCAATCCATTCTGGGTGGATATGAAAAAAGGTATTGAAGATGAAGCAAAAACGCTGGGTGTCAGCGTCGATATTTTTGCCTCGCCTTCGGAAGGCGACTTTCAGTCTCAGTTGCAGCTATTCGAAGATCTCAGCAATAAAAATTACAAAGGTATCGCCTTTGCGCCATTATCCTCAGTAAACCTGGTGATGCCCGTCGCCCGCGCGTGGAAGAAAGGGATTTATCTGGTCAATCTCGATGAAAAAATCGATATGGATAACCTGAAAAAAGCGGGCGGTAACGTCGAAGGGTTTGTCACCACCGATAACGTCGCCGTGGGCGCCAAAGGCGCGGAGTTCATTATTGAAAAACTGGGCGCCGAGGGCGGTGAAGTCGCCATTATTGAAGGTAAAGCCGGTAACGCCTCCGGCGAGGCGCGCCGCAATGGCGCAACCGAGGCTTTCAAAAAGGCAAGCCAAATCAAGCTGGTCGCCAGCCAACCCGCAGACTGGGACCGAATCAAAGCGTTAGACGTTGCCACCAACGTGCTGCAACGCAACCCGAATATCAAAGCGATTTATTGCGCTAACGACACCATGGCGATGGGCGTCGCCCAGGCCGTGGCTAACGCCGGGAAAAGCGGAAAAGTGCTGGTAGTGGGTACAGACGGTATCCCGGAAGCCCGCAAAATGGTGGAGGCCGGACAGATGACGGCGACCATCGCTCAGAACCCTGCGGATATCGGCGCGACAGGGCTCAGGCTGATGGTTGATGCCGCGAAATCAGGCAACGTGATCCCGCTGGATAAAGCGCCGGAATTTAAGCTGGTCGATTCCATCCTGGTCGCAAAGTAAGTCCGTAAATCTGCCGGATGGCGACGCGAAAGCCTCTTATCCGGCCGACCCGAACGTAGGCCTGATAAGCGTAGCGCCATCAGGCAATGGCACTGATTTAGTCAATATTTTTCTTACACAAAATCATTCGAGATGCATCGAGGCGGCAACTGAGTAAATCCCCAGGAGCTTACATAAGTAAGTGACTGGGGTGAGCGAAGGCAGCCAACAAAGAGGCAGCTTGAAGGATGAAGTGTAAAAGAGGTTAATTATGGTCACGCCATATATCTCGATGGCGGGGATCGGCAAATCCTTTGGTCCGGTTCACGCATTAAAATCGGTTGATTTAACGGTTTATCCTTATGAAATACACGCATTATTAGGAGAAAATGGCGCCGGTAAATCAACGTTGATGAAGGTTCTGTCGGGAATACATGAACCGACCAAAGGCACCATTACGATTAATAACGTTAATTACGACAAGCTGGATCATAAATTAGCGGCACAACTCGGCATCGGCATTATTTATCAGGAACTCAGCGTGATTGATGAATTAACCGTGCTGGAGAATTTATATATTGGTCGCCATCTGACGAAAAAAGTCTGTGGCGTCAATATGATTGACTGGAAAGAGATGCGCGTACGGGCCGCCATGATGTTGCTGCGCGTCGGTTTAAAAGTCGATTTAGACGAAAAGGTGGCGAACTTATCCATCAGCCATAAGCAAATGCTGGAAATCGCCAAAACGCTGATGCTCAACGCCAAAGTGATCATCATGGACGAACCCACCTCCTCGCTCACCAATAAAGAGGTGGACTACCTGTTTCTGATCATGAACCAGCTACGCAAAGAGGGCACCGCCATCGTCTACATCTCGCATAAGCTGGCGGAAATTCGCCGCATCTGCGATCGCTATACGGTGATGAAAGACGGCAGCAGCGTTTGCAGCGGGATGGTGAGCGACGTCAGCAACGACGATATCGTCCGCCTGATGGTTGGCCGCGAACTGCAAAACCGCTTTAACGCCATGAAAGAGAGCACCGGCAACATCGAGCGCGATACGGTATTCGAGGTGAAAAACGTCACCAGCCGCGACAAGAAAAAGGTTCGCGATATCTCCTTTAGCGTCAGCCGGGGCGAAATTTTAGGCTTCGCCGGACTGGTCGGCTCCGGGCGCACCGAGCTGATGGATTGCCTGTTCGGCGTCGATAAACGCGCAAGTGGCGAGATCCGTCTGAACGGGAAAACCATCTCCCCGCGCTCACCATTAGACGCGGTGAAAAAAGGGATGGCTTACATCACCGAAAGCCGCCGGGATAACGGCTTCTTCCCCAATTTCTCTATCGCCCAGAACATGGCGATCGGCCGCAGCCTGAAAAGCGGCGGCTTTAAGGGGGCGATGGGCCTGTTCCACGAAGGCGACGAGCAGCGTACCGCCGAAGCGCAGCGCGAACTGCTGGCGCTGAAGTGTCATTCCGTTAACCAGAACATCACCGAACTCTCCGGCGGAAACCAGCAGAAGGTGCTGATTTCCAAATGGTTGTGCTGTAGCCCGGAGGTGATCATTTTCGACGAGCCGACCCGTGGTATCGACGTCGGTGCGAAAGCCGAAATTTATAAAGTGATGCGCCAGTTGGCGGACGACGGAAAAGTCATCCTGATGGTGTCATCGGAACTTCCTGAAATTATCGCCGTCTGCGACCGCATCGCCGTGTTCTGCGAAGGACGACTGACGCAAATCCTGACCAATCGCGATGACATGAGCGAAGAGGAGATTATGGCATGGGCATTACCACAAGAGTAAAAGGTGACGTGAACGGGAAGAAACCGTTCAACTTTGCGCTGTTCTGGGATAAATACGGCACCTTCTTCATCCTGGCGATTATCGTCGCCATCTTCGGTTCGCTGTCGTCAGAATATTTTCTGACCACCAACAACATCACCCAGATTTTTGTCCAGAGTTCGGTAACGGTGCTGATCGGCATGGGTGAATTCTTCGCCATCCTGGTCGCCGGTATCGACCTCTCCGTCGGGGCGATTCTGGCGCTGTCCGGGATGGTGACGGCCAAACTGATGCTGGCAGGCGTCGATCCGTTCTTTGCGGCGCTGATTGGCGGCGTGCTGGTCGGCGGTGCGCTGGGGGCGATTAACGGCTGCCTGGTGAACTGGACCGGCCTGCATCCGTTCATTATCACCCTTGGCACTAACGCGATTTTCCGTGGTATCACGCTGGTGATTTCTGACGCCAACTCGGTATACGGCTTCTCATTCGACTTCGTGAACTTCTTCGCCGCCAGCGTGTTAGGTGTCCCCGTGCCGGTCATCTTCTCGCTGATTGTCGCGGTGATCCTCTGGTTCCTCACTACCCGCATGCGGCTTGGGCGCAACATCTACGCGCTCGGCGGCAACAAAAACTCGGCGTTCTATTCCGGGATTGACGTGAAGTTTCACATCCTGGTGGTGTTTATCATCTCCGGCATTTGCGCGGGACTGGCGGGCGTGGTTTCTACTGCGCGACTCGGCGCCGCAGAACCCTTAGCCGGAATGGGTTTTGAAACCTACGCCATCGCCAGCGCCATCATTGGCGGCACCAGCTTCTTCGGCGGCAAGGGGCGCATCTTCTCGGTGGTGATTGGCGGCTTAATCATCGGCACCATCAACAACGGTCTGAATATTTTGCAGGTACAAACCTATTACCAGCTGGTGGTGATGGGCGGATTAATTATCGCGGCTGTCGCCCTTGACCGTCTTATCAGTAAGTAAGGAATGGATCATGAAAATCTCTCCCTCTTTAATGTGTATGGATCTGCTGAAGTTTAAAGAACAGATCGAATTTATCGACAGCCATGCAGACTATTTTCATATTGATATTATGGACGGCCACTTTGTGCCGAATCTGACGCTGTCCCCCTTCTTCGTCAGCCAGGTCAAGAAACTGGCGAGCAAACCTCTTGATTGTCATCTGATGGTGACGCGTCCGCAGGATTATATTGGCCAACTGGCGCGCGCCGGTGCGGATTTCATCACGCTGCACCCGGAAACCATCAACGGTCAGGCATTCCGTCTGATTGACGAAATCCGCCGCCACGGTATGAAAGTGGGCCTGATTCTCAACCCGGAAACACCGGTTGAGGCGATGAAATACTATATCCATAAGGCTGATAAAGTGACGGTGATGACCGTCGATCCCGGCTTTGCCGGGCAGCCGTTCATCCCGGAAATGCTGGATAAAATCGCCGAGCTGAAAGCCTGGCGCGAGCGTGAAGGGCTGCATTACGAAATTGAAGTGGATGGTTCCTGCAATCAGGCCACCTACAAAAAATTAATGGCGGCAGGCGCGGATGTCTTTATCGTCGGCACCTCCGGGCTGTTTAACCACGCGGAGAATATCGACGACGCATGGCAAGTGATGACGGCGCAGATCCTGACGGCGAAAAACGAGGTACTGCCTCATGCAAAAACAGCATAGCGTTGTGGCGGGTGTGGATATGGGGGCAACCCATATCCGTTTTTGCCTGCAAACGGCAACCGGTGAGACTCTGCACTGTGAGAAACAGCGTACGGCGGAGGTGATCGCGCCCGGCGTGGTGGCCGGTATTGCGCAGATGATTAGCGAACAGATCGCACGCTACGAGGCGCGCTGCCGTGGTCTGGTGATGGGATTTCCGGCGCTGGTCGGCAAAGACAACCGCACCATCATTTCGACACCCAATTTGCCGTTGCAACCTGAAGAAGTGCATGACCTCGCGGGAAAACTGGAGGATGCGCTGGGCTGCCCGGTCGCGTTTTCCCGCGACGTGAACTTACAGCTGTCGTATGACGTCGTGGAAAACCATCTCACACAGCAGCAGGTGCTGGCCGCCTACCTCGGCACGGGAATGGGCTTTGCAGTGTGGATGAATGGCGCGCCCTGGACCGGAGCGCATGGCGTGGCGGGCGAACTGGGGCACATTCCCCAGGGCGACATGACGCAGACCTGTGCCTGCGGCAATCCAGGTTGCCTCGAAACGGTCTGTTCCGGGCTGGCGCTGAAACGCTGGTACGAACAACAGCCACGGGATTTCGCGCTGGACGCACTGTTTATCCACGCCGGAGAAGCGCCATTCGTCCAGGCGCTGCTGGAAAGCGCCGCCCGCGCGATTGCCACCAGCATAAATCTGTTCGATCCCGATGCGGTGATTTTGGGCGGCGGCGTGATGGATATGCAGGCTTTCCCGCGCGAACAATTAATTACCCTGATCCAAAAATACCTGCGCCGACCGTTGCCGTATCAGGCCGTACGTTTTATTGCCGCCTCGTCCTCCGCGTTTAACGGCGCGCAGGGCGCAGCAACGCTGGCACGCTGCCGTTTTCTGTCGTCGCGGTGATATCGCGACGCTTATCAGGCCTGCACATGCGCCGCCCGCAGCGCCTGCGCGAGCTGCACCCGGGTAAATGGTTTACGCAGCAGCGCCACATCCGGCAGCGCGGGGTTATGCGCCGGGCGTAAATCCTGCCCGCTGATAAGCAGCAGCGTCAGGCGGGGATAATGCTTGCGGGCATGGTTGATCACCTCCACGCCGCTCAGACTGCCTGGCAGCATTAAGTCGCTGATAAGCACATCAATCTCGCCGGATGACGCCAGCATCTGCATCGCCTGCTCGCCGTTGGCGGCCTCCAGCGTCAGATACCCCAGCAGATGCAGTTGCTCGCACAACGTCTGACGAACATCCGCCTCATCTTCCAGTACCAGCACCAGTTTCTCGTCGCTGGCGGTACTTTGCACCGCAACCGGCTCCAGGTTTGCCACCGCAGGCGCGATGGCGCGGGGAAGCTGCAATCTGACCGTCGTCCCCTGCCCCGGCGCGCTCTCAATTTCGACACGGCCGCCTGACTGGCGCACAAAGCCGTAAACCATCGATAACCCAAGCCCGCTGCCGCTGCCAGTCTGTTTGGTGGTGAAGAACGGCTCGAACACCTGCGCTTTCACCTCCTGCGACATACCGCAACCGTGATCGATCACCTCCAGCGCCACCATATCCTGACGACGTCCGTCACTGCGCGTAACCCGCTGATTCCAGGTGCGGATTTTGATCGTCCCTGTTTGTCCTTCCATCGCATCGCGGGCGTTCATCACCAGGTTGATGATCGCGTTCTCCAGTTGACTGACGTCTATCCACGCGGCCCAGGCGGGCGACTGGGCTTCTATCTCCAGCGTCAGCGTGGCCGGTAGCGAGTGACGCATCAGTTCGCTCAGGTTTTCCAGCAGCGTTTTCAGTTCCACCGAGTGCGGGTGCAGCGACTGTTTACGGGAGAATGCCAGCAGGCGTTGCGTCAGCAGCGCCCCGCGCTCGGCGGCCTTCAGCGCGCGGGTAATGCGCGGCGCATCCGGCGAGTCGGGGCTGACCAGCTCCAGACTGCCGATAATCACCGCCAGCAGATTGTTAAAATCATGCGCCAGCCCGCCCGTCAGTTGCCCTACCGCTTTCAGTTTCTGGCTGTGCAGCAGCGCCTCTTCCAGCCCCTGACGCTCCGTTCGGTCGATCTCCATCTGGGAGGTCTTTTCTTTCAGCAGGCGGGAGGTGCGCTCCAGCGACGCCGTATTGCGGGCAAAAACGTTAAACGCGCGCGCCAGTTCCCCCAGCTCGTCCCGCCGCTGCAAGGCAGGGACGCTGACATCCGATTCGCCGTGCGCCAGCCGGGTCATGGCGCGCGAAATCGCCGTCAGGTTAGAACCGAGGTTGCGGTAGATATACCACCCGGCAAAACCGGTAATCACCACCGCCAGCAGGGCGAAGGTCATGATAAACAACGCGCCGGAGCGCAATTCCTGATGGCTTTGCGCCACCCGCTGTTCTGAGATGATCGCCACCTGCGCCGCATACTGATTGATGTCGCTGTTTAAAATCGCCACCAGCGCTTTGATGTGGAACATGTACCAGCTGATGGCCAGATCGCTTTGCTCCAGCGCCGCCGAGAGCGGTTCAAGTTTGCGTAACTCCTGGTTAAAGTCAGACAGAATCACGTTCACCAGCGGATCGGCATGTTGCTCAGGCAGAGCGCGCATCACGCCATCCAGCTGTTTAATGACGGCGCGCGGCGTCGGCGTTTCGATGGCGGCGCGAATCAGGCGATCCATTTGACTGAACAACGCCGCATCCTGCGCCGCATCAAGCTGTTGCAGATGCCGCAGGTAACTCTGATTCTGATACAGCGAACTCAGCAGCGTATTACGTTCCAGATGCCGCCGCTGCCCGCGCTGCAACATGCCCGCCACGCTGGTCTGCAACTCGTTGCTGCGTTGAATAATGCGGGCCACCAGCCCCGGTTCCTGCTGCGCCAGCGGGGCGGTCGCCAGCTGTTCGAGTGAATGCCTGAGCGCCCGCTGAGTCTCCTGCAACCGCTCCGCTTCGCCCTTGTACTCCAGCGCGCCGACCACCTGCGACAGCCGCACCGCCGCCGTCGCCACGTTCGCCGTATCGCGCGCCAGGTTCATACTGCCGGTCATGTCATCGACGGTTTGCTGCTGCACCTGCTCCTGTATTTGACTCGCATGCTGAAAACCCAGCACCGCCACGCCGCTCACCATCAGCGTCACCGCCACTACCAGCAGATTAAAAAACAGCAGTCGCCCGCGCGCACTGGCGAAAAAGTGACGTCTGTGCTGCGGCATATCACGCTCCATGAAGAAAAATCGCAATATGACAAATATGAACGGCTTCTGACATTTTGCATTTACTTTCCTGTGATGGAGTGCTGATATCGCTAACCCCGCAGGAGATCCGCCATGAGCAGGACACCGGTTCTGGAGATGCGCAATATTGCCAAAGCGTTTGGCAAATTTTACGCGCTGAAAGGGGTCGATCTGACGGTATACCCCGGTGAAATCCACGCGCTGATGGGCGAAAACGGCGCCGGTAAAAGCACCCTGATGAAGATTCTCGCCGGTGCATATACCGCCACCAGCGGCGAGATTCTGATCGACGGTCAGCCCTTTCATATTCGTGGGCCGAAAGATGCCCTGAGCGCAGGCATTACTCTGATTTATCAGGAGATGCAGCTTGCGCCTAACCTTACCGTCGCCGAAAATATTTTCCTCGGCAGCGAACTGTCGCGCGGCGGCATCGTGCAGCGTAAAGAGATGGTGTTGCAGGCGCAAAAGGTCATCGACCGGCTCGGCGCGCAGTTTAAAGCCAGCGATCGGGTAATGCGGCTGACCATCGCCGAACAGCAGCAGGTGGAGATCGCCCGCGCCCTGCATCGCAACAGCCGTATTCTGGTGATGGATGAACCTACCGCCGCCCTCTCATCTCGTGAAACCCACCGTCTGTTTGAGCTGATCATGCGCCTTCGCGATGAAGGGATGGCGGTTATCTATATCAGCCACCGTATGGCGGAGGTGTATGAGCTGTCCGATCGCGTCAGCGTCCTGCGCGACGGACAGTACGTCGGCAGCCTCACCCGCGACAAACTCAACGCGTCCGAACTGGTGCGCATGATGGTCGGGCGTCCGTTAAGCGACCTGTTCAACAAAGAACGCGACATCCCGCTCGGTAAACCGCGCCTGAACGTTCATCACCTTACCGACGGCGGTAAAGTGCAGCCGTGCAGCCTGCTGGTACGTTCCGGCGAAATCGTCGGCCTGGCCGGGCTGGTCGGCGCCGGGCGTTCCGAACTGGCGCACCTGATTTTCGGCGTGCGTAAAGCCACCGGCGGGATGATCGAGGTGGATGGCGAGCCGGTGGTGATCCACTCCCCGCGTGAGGCCATTGAGCACGGTATTGGCTACCTCACCGAAAACCGCAAAGAACAAGGGTTGTTTTTAGAACTGGCGGCGGCGGAGAACATTACGATGGCGACGCTGGAGCGCGACGCCAACTGGGGGATGCTGAACCGTAAAAAAGCCCAAAGCATCTCCGATGACGCCATTCAGTTACTCAACATTCGCGTGCCGCATGCCCAGGTTCGCGCCGGAGGTTTGTCCGGCGGCAACCAGCAAAAGCTCCTGATCTCACGCTGGGTCGCCATCGGCCCGCGCATTCTGATTCTGGACGAACCGACGCGCGGCGTGGATGTCGGCGCGAAAAGCGAGATCTATCGCATCATGAACGAAATGGCGCGTAAGGGCGTGGCGATCCTGATGATCTCCAGTGAATTGCCGGAAATCGTCGGCATGAGCGATCGCGTCTACGTCATGCATGAAGGCAGCATTGCCGGGGAATTGCACAGCCAGGACATCACACAGGAAAACATCATGCGGCTGGCGACCGGCGTAAACGACTCCCACCTTGAGGCGGTGAAATCATGAATAACCCAACCACTCCCCAGCAGGTGGCGAAGTCCGCCTCCGCAAAAAAGATGTTGATGAGCGATCTGATGCAAACGGTCGGTATTTTACCGATTTTAGTGCTGATCGTGGCGGTATTTGGCTTTATCGCACCTAACTTTTTCACTGAAAGCAACCTGCTGAACATCACCCGCCAGGCGTCGATCAACATCGTGCTGGCGGCGGGGATGACGTTCATCATTCTGACCGGCGGCATCGACCTCTCCGTGGGGTCGATTCTCGGCACCACCGCCGTGGCGGCGATGGTGGTCTCTCTGATACCGGAGTTCGCCATGCTGTCGATTCCGGCGGCGCTGATGCTCGGCCTGGGGCTGGGGCTGATTAACGGCGCGCTGGTGGCCTTCGCCGGGCTGCCGCCCTTTATTGTCACGCTCGGCACCTATACGGCGCTGCGCGGCGCGGCCTACCTGCTGGCGGACGGTACCACGGTGATCAACTCCAATATCAGCTTCGAGTGGATTGGCAATAACTATCTTGGCCCGATTCCGTGGCTGGTGGTTATCGCCCTCGCGGTGATCGTACTGTGCTGGTTCATTCTGCGCCGCACCACGCTGGGCGTACATATTTATGCCGTGGGCGGCAACATGCAGGCGGCGCGTTTAACCGGCATCAAAGTGTGGCTGGTGCTGCTGTTTGTGTACGGCATGAGCGGCCTGCTGTCGGGGCTGGGCGGAGTAATGAGCGCCTCGCGTCTCTACAGCGCCAACGGCAACTTAGGCATGGGGTATGAGCTGGACGCCATCGCGGCGGTGATCCTCGGCGGCACCAGTTTTGTCGGCGGGATCGGCACGATCACCGGCACGCTGGTAGGCGCGCTGATCATCGCCACCCTGAATAACGGCATGACGCTGATGGGCGTCTCTTACTTCTGGCAACTGGTGATCAAAGGGGCGGTGATCATCATAGCGGTGCTGATCGACAAATACCGTACCCGACACAATCAAAGTGCATAGACAAACTTGCCGGATGGCGGCGCAGGCCTACCCGTTCGCAGGCCGGATAAGCGCAGCGCCATCAGGCTTATAACAACAATACCCTACGTGAGGAAAAGAGTATGCGTTTGAAACCATTAGTGACCGCGCTCTGTGCTGGCGCGTTACTGGCCGCATCGCCGTTTGTACAGGCCAAAGAACTGAAATCCATCGGCGTGACGGTGGGCGATCTTGCCAACCCGTTCTTCGTGCAGATAACAAAAGGAGCGGAGCTGGAAGCGCGCAAACTGGCCGGTGATGGCGTAAAAGTGACGCTGGTCTCCAGCGGCTACGATCTGGGTCAGCAGGTTTCGCAGATCGACAACTTTATTGCCGCGAAGGTGGATATGATCATCCTTAACGCCGCAGATTCAAAAGGGATCGGCCCGGCGGTGAAACGGGCGAAAGATGCCGGGATCGTGGTGGTCGCGGTTGACGTGGCTGCCGAAGGCGCAGACGCCACCATCACCTCTGATAACACCCAGGCGGGCGAAATGGCCTGTAAATACATTACCGATCGTCTGAAAGGCAAAGGCAATGTGGTGATCATCAACGGGCCGCCGGTTTCCGCCGTGCAGAACCGTGTCGAGGGCTGCCAGACCGAGTTCAAACGCCACCCGGATATCAAGGTGCTCTCCTGGAACCAGAACGCCAAAGGCAGTCGCGAAGGCGGGCTGGAAGTGATGACCGCCCTGCTGGCTGCGAATCCGAAGATCGACGGCGTATTTGCGATCAACGATCCGACGGCGATCGGCGCCGATCTGGCGGCGAAGCAGGCACAGCGCAATGAGTTCTTTATCGTCGGTGTGGATGGTTCGCCCGATGGCGAAGAGGCGCTGAAGCGTGAAAATTCCCTGTTTGTGGCGACCCCCGCACAAGATCCGCAGGTGATGGCGGCAAAAGCGGTGGAGATCGGCTATGACATTCTACAGGGCAAACCGGCGCCTGGTGAACCTGTACTGATTCCGGTGACGATGATCGATAAAAACAACATCGGCAGCTACAAGGGCTGGACGGTGAAATAACGGAAAGCGGCCTCTGCGTAGGCCCGATAAGCGCAGCGCCATCAGGCAGTAAACTCATGCCGGATGGCGGCAAAAATGCCTTATCCGGCCTACAAGGCTACATCACAATAAGGAGAATTCTTTCAATGAAACGCTCCGAAATAAACGAGATTCTCGGCCACACGCGGCAATTCTTTTCCATGCATGACGTCCACCTGCCGCCTTTCGCCAGCTTTGCCCCATCGCAATGGCGTCAGCTTGATGCCGCCTGGAGCGAAGTATTCGATCTCAGGCTCGGCTGGGATGTTACCGCGTTCGGCGGGACGGATTTTGCCGCTCAGGGACTGACGCTGTTTACCCTGCGCAACGGCTCGCCCAAAGGCATGCCTTATGAGAAATGCTATGCGGAAAAAATCATGCATGTGCGCGACGCGCAGGTTACGCCGATGCATTTCCACTGGCGCAAACGTGAAGACATTATCAATCGCGGCGGCGGTAATTTAATCGTTGAGCTGTGGAACGCCGACTCCCGGGACCAGACCGACAATACCGACGTCACCATTGTGATAGACGGCTGTCGACAGACCCATGCGGCAGGCAGCCAGCTGCGCCTTTCGCCAGGAGAAAGCATTTGCCTGACGCCGGGCCTGTATCACAGCTTCTGGGCGGAAAAAGGGTTTGGCGACGTGCTGGTCGGCGAAGTTTCTTCCGTCAATGACGATGACCATGACAACCATTTTCTCCAGCCGATCGCCCGCTATAACGACATTGAAGAAGATGAACCGGCGCAACTGGTGTTGTGTAACGAGTACCGCCTGTTCTGCTGAACAAGGAGCACATTATGCCGTTGATTTCTCTTGCCGATGGACTCGACCATGCCCGCAAGCATCGCTATGCGCTGGGGGCGTTTAACGTTCTGGATTCCCACTTTTTACGCGCGCTGTTCGCCGCCGCCAGGCAGGAACGCTCGCCGTTTATCATTAACATTGCCGAAGTCCATTTTAAGTATGTTTCGCTGGACTCGCTGGTCGAAGCGGTAAAATTCGAAGCCGCCCGACACGATATTCCGGTGGTGCTTAACCTCGACCACGGGCTGCATTTTGAATCCGTGGTGCGGGCGTTACGTCTGGGCTTCAGCTCGGTAATGTTTGATGGTTCCACGCTGGAGTATGAGGAAAACATCCGCCAGACCCGGGAAGTGGTGAAGATGTGCCACGCCGTTGGCGTGTCGGTAGAGGCGGAACTTGGCGCGGTTGGCGGCGATGAGGGCGGCGCGCTGTATGGTCATGCCGACGAATCGCTGTTTACCGATCCGCAACTGGCGCGCGATTTTGTTGACCGCACCGGTATTGATGCCCTGGCCGTCGCCATCGGCAACGCTCACGGCAAATATAAAGGCGAGCCCAAACTCGATTTCCCGCGTCTGGACGCCATTCGCCAGCAAACGGCGCTGCCGCTGGTACTGCACGGCGGTTCCGGCATCAGCGATGAGGATTTTCGTCGCGCCATTACGCTGGGCATTCACAAAATCAATTTCTACACCGGTATGTCGCAGGCTGCGCTGGCGGCGGTGGAATCACGGATGACTAACCGCCAGCCGCTGTATGATGAGTTCGCCGAACTGCTGCTGGGCATTGAAGAAGCGATCACCGATACGGTATCGGAACAGATGCGCATTTTTGGCAGCGCGGGGCAGATCTGATGGAACGTAAAGGCATTATCGCGGCGGGCAATATGCTGGTCGACCATGTGCACCAAATCGTACAGTGGCCGGAGCGCGGCTGGCTGGCGGAAATCACCCATAGCGAACGTTCGACGGGCGGCGCGCCGCTTAATGTCCTGCTGACGCTGGCAAAGATGCACACCGGGCTGCCGTTACAGGCTGTGGGATTAATCGGCCAGGACGCCGACGGAGACTACATTATGGCGATGCTGGAGCAGTATCACGTCAATCGCCAGCATGTCCAGCGCACCACGTTTGCCCCCACGTCGATGTCGCAGGTGATGACCGATCCCAGCGGGCAGCGCACCTTTTTCCACTCCCCCGGCGCTAACCGTCTGTTGGATCTGCCTGCGTTCGATGAGCTTGATGCCTCGATGAAGATTTTCCACCTAGGCTATCTGCTGCTGCTCGACAGTCTGGATATGCCGGATGATGACTACGGCACCCGCAGCGCACGGCTGATGGCGCAGATGCATGAGGAGGGCTTTGAGACTTCGCTGGATCTGGTGTCCCGCAAAGGCGATCCGCGCTATCAGCCGCTGGTTTTGCCCGCGCTACGCCATCTGGATTATCTGGTGATCAACGAGCTGGAGGCCGGGGAGTTCAGCGGCCTGGAGATCCGCCAGCCCAACGGCGAACCGCATATTCCGCACATCGCCGCAGCCGCCCGCGAATTGCTGGATGCAGGCGTCCGCCAGAGGGTGGTGATTCATTGCCCGGAAGGCGCCTGGGGCGAAACGCCGGATCAGCCTGGCGTCTGGATACCGTCGCAAAAGCTGGAGCAGAGGGAGATTGTCGGTAGCGTTGGCGCGGGAGATGCGTTCTGCGCCGGTTTTTTGTATGGCTGCCACGAAGTATGGCCGCTGGCCGAGAGCATTAAGCTGGCGCACGCCTGCGCGCGGGTCAGCCTGCTGTGCGCCAATGCGATTGATGGCGCGAAAACGCTTGAGGAGTTGCGAACGCTTTTGTAGCCAGTTAGCCTGATGGCGCTACGCTTATCAGGCCTACAGTAGGCCGGATAAGGCGTTTACGCCGCCATCCGGCAACTGCGCGCCTGATTACGCGGCTTTATCGTGGTGCTGCACATCGGCGGCAAAAACATACCCAAGGCCGCGCAGGGTTTTGATCAACGTCGGCTGATGCGGATTGATTTCAATTTTGCGGCGCAGACGCATAATCAACACGTCAATGGTGCGATCAAACACCTCAACGCTGTCGCTGTGCGTTAATTCCAGCAACTGCTCACGGCTGAGCACCCGACGGGCGTTTTGCGCCAGCGCCAGCAGCAAACTGTATTCCCCCTGGGTGAGATCCACCGCCTGCTGCTGCGGATTGTGCAACTGACAGCGCGCGGTATCCAGATGCCAGCCATTGAAAGAGAGGCCAGACGTCTGCACGCTTCCGCCTTCGGCGATCAGCACGCCAACCCGACGGAGTACGGCTTTCATCCGCGCCACCACCACGCGCGGGTTAAACGGTTTGCTGATGTAGTCATCAGCGCCCATCTCCAGCCCGACCACCACATCCGACTCGCTCCCCAGCCCCGTGAGCATCACCACCGGCAGCGTAGGCCTGATCTTCTGTACCTGCTGCAACACCATCAAACCGTTCGTGTCGGGCAGCATCATATCCAGCAACACCAGCGCAATCTCCGGCTGGGTTTCGACGCACGCCAGCGCAGCCTGCCCGGTATGGCAGACCGTCACCGCAAAAACGTGCTCGTTCAGGACATCCTGCAACAATGCGCAGACCGCCGCGTCATCATCCACGACCAGTATGGCTGGTTTCATCACCCTTCCCCATTTCACATCCCCTACAGATGAGTGTGATTGATTCTGCCCGGAGTGACAGATATTGCGCAGCAGGAGATGCAGGAAACATAACCCTGGTCACACTGCCGGGCCGTCACCGCTTTTCCTGTTCGTCACGTCAAAACTGACGACAGCCTGTTTTTCGTCAGGGTTTTGACCAAATTTTACCCGTAATATCAGGGAAAGACCCCAATAAAAACATGGCATAAAAGATGCATAATGAGGCCGACAGCGCGTATGCGCGATTTGATTAACTGGAGCGAGACCGATGAAAAAAGTCGTCACGGTTTGCCCGTATTGCGCATCAGGTTGCAAAATCAACCTGGTGGTCGATAACGGCAAAATCGTCCGGGCAGAGGCGGCGCAGGGGAAAACCAATCAGGGTACTCTGTGTCTGAAGGGCTACTATGGCTGGGATTTTATTAACGATACCCAGATCCTGACCCCGCGCCTGAAAACCCCTATGATCCGTCGCCAGCGTGGCGGCAAACTGGAATCCGTTTCCTGGGATGAAGCGCTGAACTACGTCGCCGATCGCCTGAGCGCCATCAAAGCGAAGTATGGCCCGGACGCCATCCAGACGACCGGTTCGTCTCGCGGCACAGGTAACGAAACCAACTATGTAATGCAAAAATTCGCGCGCGCCGTTATTGGTACCAATAACGTTGACTGCTGCGCTCGCGTCTGACACGGCCCATCGGTTGCAGGTCTGCACCAGTCGGTCGGTAACGGCGCAATGAGTAATGCGATTAACGAAATTGATAACACCGATTTAGTGTTTATCTTCGGCTACAACCCGGCGGATTCCCACCCTATCGTGGCGAATCATGTGATTAACGCTAAACGCAACGGCGCGAAAATTATCGTCTGCGATCCGCGAAAAATTGAAACCGCGCGCATTGCCGACATCCACATCGCGTTGAGAAACGGCTCGAATATCGCGCTGCTCAACGCTATGGGTCATGTCATTATTGAAGAAAATCTGTACGACCAGGCGTTCGTCGCCTCCCGTACTGAAGGCTTTGAAGAGTACCGTAAGATTGTCGAAGGCTACACGCCGGAATCCGTTGAGGATATCACCGGCGTGAGCGCGCACGATATTCGCAAAGCGGCGCGTATGTACGCCGAAGCGAAAAGCGCCGCAATCCTGTGGGGCATGGGCGTGACCCAATTCTATCAGGGCGTGGAAACCGTGCGTTCGCTGACCAGTCTCGCCATGCTGACCGGCAACCTCGGTAAGCCAAGCGTGGGCGTGAACCCGGTTCGCGGCCAGAACAACGTTCAGGGCGCATGTGACATGGGCGCGCTGCCGGATACCTATCCGGGCTATCAGTACGTGAAAGACCCGGCTAACCGCGAAAAATTCGCCAAAGCCTGGGGCGTGGAAAGCCTGCCAGCGCATACCGGCTATCGCATCAGCGAACTGCCACACCGTGCTGCGCATGGCGAAGTTCGCGCGGCGTACATTATGGGTGAAGATCCGCTGCAAACCGATGCGGAACTCTCTGCGGTGCGCAAAGGGTTTGAAGACCTGGAACTGGTCATCGTGCAGGACATCTTTATGACCAAAACCGCGTCGGCGGCGGATGTTATTTTACCGTCTACGTCGTGGGGCGAGCATGAAGGGGTGTTTACCGCTGCTGACCGTGGTTTCCAGCGCTTCTTTAAAGCCGTTGAACCGAAGTGGGATCTGAAAACGGACTGGCAAATCATCAGTGAAATCGCCACCCGTATGGGCTACCCGATGCACTACAACAACACCCAGGAGATCTGGGATGAGTTGCGTCATCTGTGCCCGGATTTCTATGGGGCGACTTACGAGAAGATGGGCGAACTGGGCTTCATTCAGTGGCCTTGCCGCGACACGTCGGATGCCGATCAGGGGACGTCTTATCTCTTCAAAGAGAAGTTCGACACCCCGAACGGCCTGGCGCAGTTCTTCACCTGCGACTGGGTCGCGCCGATCGACAAACTCACCGAAGAGTACCCAATGGTGCTGTCTACGGTGCGTGAAGTCGGCCACTACTCGTGTCGCTCGATGACCGGGAACTGTGCCGCGCTGGCGGCGCTGGCGGATGAGCCAGGCTATGCGCAAATCAACACGGCCGACGCCGCGCGTCTGGGCATTGAAGATGAAGCGCTGGTCTGGGTTCATTCACGTAAAGGCAAAATTATCACCCGTGCGCAGGTCAGCGATCGTCCGAACAAAGGGGCGATTTACATGACCTACCAGTGGTGGATTGGCGCCTGTAACGAGCTGGTGACGGAGAACTTAAGCCCGATTACCAAAACGCCGGAGTACAAGTACTGCGCCGTGCGCGTCGAGCCGATCGCCGATCAGCGCGCCGCCGAGCAGTATGTGATTGATGAGTACAGCAAGCTGAAAACCCGTCTGCGCGAAAGCGCAATGGGGTAATCTGCCGGATGGCGGCATGAGAATGCCTTATCCGGCCTACGACCTGTTTCCACCGTCGGCCTGATAAGATGCGTGAGCATCGCCATCAGACATTTTCCTTGCAACAGCCTCCGCCGGAGGCTGTTTTTTTATCCATACGATCTCTTTATACTGTCTACTCCGTACCCTAAATAAAACTCAAAATGAAACCACTTCTTGCATTGATGTTCTTAATGACATTCTTTGCCCATGCCACCGATACTGAGCCTGGCAGCCAGTATCTGAAGGCGGCGGAGGGCGGAGACCGACGCGCACAGTATTTCCTTGCCGATACCTGGTTCAGTTCCGGCGATCTCAGCAAAGCGGAATACTGGGCGCAAAAAGCCGCAGACAACGGTGATGCGGATGCCTGCGCATTGCTGGCGCAAATCAAAATCACCAACCCCGTCAGTCTGGATTATCCGCAGGCTAAAACGCTGGCCGAAAAGGCAGCACAAGCGGGCAGCAAAGCCGGAGAAATCACTCTGGCGCGCATTCTGGTCAACACCCAGGCGGGGACGCCTGATTATCCAAAAGCCATTTCACTGCTGCAAAACGCCTCAGAAAACCTGGAGAGCGATTCTGCCGCCGATGCGCAGATGCTGCTCGGGCTGATTTATGCCAACGGCGTGGGCATTCCTGCCGATGACGATAAGGCGACCTGGTATTTCAAACGCAGTTCCGCCATTTCCCGTACCGGCTACTCCGAATACTGGGCCGGAATGTTGTTCTTAAACGGCGAACAGGGCTTTATTGAGAAGAATAAACAGAAGGCGCTGCACTGGTTGAATCTGAGCTGTACGGAAGGGTTTGATACCGGCTGCGAAGAGTTTGATAAGTTAACCAACGGGTGAATGTAATATTGCCGGATGGCGGCGCAAGCGCCTTATCCGGCCTACAGACCACAGCTTCCCGTAGGCCGGATAAGCGTAGCGCCATCCGGCAATCTGTCATGAATTACTGATTCGCGGTCTTATCAAATTTGCCCAATACCTCGCGCTCATACGCCAGCGCTTTCTTACGGTCAAACTTGTGTTCCCACTTGGCGATAACCAGCACCGCCAGCGCATTACCCACCACGTTCAGCGCGGTACGCGCCATATCGAGGATACGGTCAACACCGGCGATAAACGCCAGCCCTTCCAGCGGAATGCCTACGCTACCCAGCGTCGCCAGCAGCACCACGAAGGAAACGCCCGGCACGCCCGCAATCCCTTTCGAGGTGACCATCAGCGTCAGCACCAGTATGATTTCCTGCCACAGCGACAGGTCGATACCGTACAACTGCGCGATAAAGATCGCCGCAATACTCTGGTACAGCGTTGAGCCATCAAGGTTGAAGGAGTACCCGGTCGGCACCACAAAGCTGGTGATCGACGCCGGAGCGCCATAGGCCTCCATCTTCTCAATAATACGCGGCAGCACGCTCTCAGAGCTGGCCGTGGAGTAAGCCAGAATCAGTTCATCTTTCAGGATACGAATCAGAATCCAGACGCTCAGACCGCACAGACGCGCCACGATGCCCAACACCACCAGCGCGAAGAACAGAATCGCGAAGTGTACCAGCAGCACCAGTTTCGCCAGCGGCCACAGCGACGCAAAACCAAAGTTCGCCACGGTAACAGCGATCAGCGCAAACACCCCGACCGGCGCGTAACGCATCACCATGTGGGTCACTTTAAACATGGTTTCTGAGATGGAGCGGAACACGGTGACCAGCGGTTCACGGTGAGTCGCAGGCAGGGAAGACAGACCCAGGCCAAACAGCACCGAGAAGAAGATAATCGGCAGCATGTCGCCCTTCGCCATCGACGCGACAATGTTGGTCGGAACCAGTGACAAAATCGTGCCCATCAAACCGTGCGCATGGCTTTGTACTTCCGCCGTCGTGCTTTGGTATTTCGAAATATCCACGGTCGCCAGTTGCGACATATCAATCCCGGAACCGGGTTGAAACACGTTCGCCAGTGTAATACCGAGGATAATGGCGACGGTCGTGATCACTTCGAAATAGATAATGGTTTTGGCACCGATACGCCCTAACTGTTTCGCATCGCCGACACCGGCAATACCGACAATCAGGGTGGAAATAACAATCGGAACGACGATCATTTTGATCAGATGGATAAAGATATCGCCCGCCGGTGACAGCAGGTTGGCAACCAGCCATTCGCGGCTGTCGCTGTGATAATGCAGATAACTGCCCAGAAGAATACCCAGCACCATGGCCAGCAAAATCTGCCAGGCCAGGCTGATTTTCAAGTTTTTCATAACAACAGACTTCCTCAATGAAGCGCCGTTCTGCATTCAAAAAAGGATGAGAACAGTACATACTGAAAGGGTATGAATTGTGTTGCGTTCGTTTGTGGAGTTTTTTAACGCGCATAATCAGTACCATTTGCATGGCATACTGCGCAACCCTTTCAGAACAGGGCATCTAACTGATTTTATGCATAATAACGCGAGTTTATCGCGATCATCATGAATAACTATTTGTTATGGAAAGATTTTTATTTCCTCAAAAACGAATAATACCTTTCTGGAATTATTTTAACGCCACCGTTCATTCGCTTACTTTTTAAACAGCAAAAACGACACAAATCACAAAAAAACAAAATTATTTCTGACGATTCTGCAACAACTTCGCCATATTAATAGCGTCAATGAGTTGCACGCGATTAACCCTTGGCGAGTTCAAATCCAGTAATTTTTGCCAGAATGCGATGGCCTGCACATAATCAGCCTGCATAAACGCATCAGCGGCCAGCAGCATTAACGCGGTGACTTCCGAAGCATCAAGCGCCAGCGCTTTATCGATCATTTCACGCGTTTCCGGCGTCATATGCTGCCCGGACTGGTAATAGCGCACCGTCGCCAGCGCCGAATAGATCTCCGCGTTCTCTCCCCGCAGGCGCAGCGCCTGCTGATACGCCAGCAGAGCATTGTCATAGGCATTACGCCAGAGGTAGTACTCGCCCAGCGTCGCCCACTGCGCGCTGTCCTGCGGGTTTGCGCGAATCGCCGCCTGCAACGTCAGCAACTGCTTTTCCGCCGTCGGTTCATCGGTAAACGC
The DNA here is from genome assembly GCF_000018045.1 of Citrobacter koseri ATCC BAA-895. NCBI lineage: Bacteria > Pseudomonadati > Pseudomonadota > Gammaproteobacteria > Enterobacterales > Enterobacteriaceae > Citrobacter > Citrobacter koseri. Next base: position 3,536,603 of record NC_009792.1, read on the forward strand.
CCGCAGCGGATCGGCCAGACGCTGCTGTTCCTGGCGAACGGCCTGCCATTTTGACGACGCCAGATAGCCGCCGACGCAAGCCATCACCATGACGATCGCAACGGCCAGCAGCGCTTTCACCGGCAGCGGGCGCGACGGCGCGTCCGAAGCCACAGGCTCCGTCAAATCATGATGCAATTCCTGTTGTAGCTGCGCCTGGCGCTGGCTGTGACGCAGCAGCAGTACGCTCACCTGATGCAGACTCATTCACTCCCCCTCCTCTTTACGCTGACGCGCTATCACTCGCCACAGCGCCACGCCCACCAGCAGCAACAGCAGGAAAGGCAGCGCCCATAGCAGCAACGTTTGCCCGGTTAGCGCCGGGTTGTAGAGGACGAACTCACCGTAGCGTTCGGTCATCCAGGCGGTGATTTCCTCTTCGCTTTTACCTTCCGCCACCATGGTATAGACCTGATGGCGCATACTGACCGCTACCGGCGCGTTGGATTCCAGCAAGTTTTGATTCTGGCACTGCGGGCAGCGCAGCTGGCTGGCAATAAATAGTGATTTTTCCTGCTGTTGCGCGTTTTCAAAGCGCCAGGTGTCCACAACCTGGGCATGCGCTGCAAAGGTGATGAAAAACAAAATGATAGCCAAGAGTAAACCTATTCTGCCGGATGGCGCTGCGCTTATCTGGCCTACAATGTGTTGCGCACCCCGTACGCCGCCATCCGGCAACGCGTTGATTAATTTACTCATCACGCTTCCTCCCACGCCAGCCGCTGAGCGCCGCGCCTGCAATCATCAACAGCCCTCCGCCCCAGATCCAGCGCACGCCGGTCTGGACATACAGGCGCATGGCATAGCGATCCTGCCCGGTTTTTTCGCCCATTACCGCATACCAGTCATGCAGCAGATTCCAGCGAATCCCCGGCTCCATCATCTGCTGACGGCGCGCCGCGTAAAAACGCCGCTCTGGCGTGACGCGCCCGATGTGCCGTTTATCCTGCTCAATGGCGATCTGCGCTTTCTCGGTGGTGTAATTGCCTTTCGCCTCCAGATCGAGACGTTCAAAACGAAACGTGTAGCCTGCCAGTTCCACCTGCTCTCCGGGGCGCAGATTAAGGCTGATTTCGTGCCGACTGCCGCTGGAGAAAATAATCCCGGCGGCGACAACCAATACGCCGGTGTGCGCCAGCAGCGCCGGAAGCTGACAACGTACAGACACTTTCCGGCTTCTGATTGTCGCCAGTACGATAACTAACAGCATCAGCAGCCCAAACGGCAGCGTGGCGCGATTAAAATAGGGTGCGCCGACGGAGAGTCGCCCCCAGCCGAACAGGCCGTAAATCATCGGATAGAGCGTCCCGATAAGCACAATCAGCAGCACGGCGCTAAAAAGCAGCAGCGCGGCCAGAATCATCATCTCACGCGACCAACTGCCAAAACGCGCATTCTGGCGGACTTGCTGGCCTCGCCACGCGTACAACCCGAGCGACGCCAGGCTCAACACGGTAAACAGCGCGAACAGCGGCACCGCACGCACGTTGTCCAGCGCAAAGGCATGGACAGAGACCAGAATGCCGGAGCGCACAATCAGCGTGCCCAGCAGGGATAAAATCAGCGTCAGAATCGCCAGCAGCAAAGACCAGTGGCGGAAGATGCCGCGCTGGCGGGAAACGAACAGGCTGTGCAGTAGCGCGCTGGCGGAAAGCCAGGGTAATAAAGAAGCGTTTTCCACCGGGTCCCAGAACCACCAGCCGCCCCAGCCCAGTTCGCAGTACGCCCACCACGACCCGAGAATGATGCCCAGCGTCAGCGCGCACCAGCCGGGGAGCGCCCAGCGCCAGCAGACCCAGGCGGTGGCCGCGCTAAAGCCGCCACGCAGCAATGACGCCAGCGCAACGCCCGCTGCGACCATCAGGCCGCCATAGCCCAGATAAAGCAGCGGTGGATGGAGAATCAGCCCCAGGTGTTGCAGCATCGGATTGAGATCGCGCCCCTCAATCGCGGGCGGAAAGATACGCACAAACGGGTCCGACCAGACCACGACAAACAGCAGCAGCAGGGCGGTCATCATCGACAGAATACAGAGCGTTAGCGGAAAGAGCGCATCGCGCTCGCCTTTGCACCGCCAGGCGAACAGCGCGCTCCAGCCGGAAAGGAACAGCACCCACAGCAGCAGCGATCCTTCATGACCGCCCCACACCGCCGCCAGTTTTAATCCCCACGGCAGCTGGCTGTAGCTATGCTGTGCAACGTAGACAACCGAAAAATCGCTGGTAAGAAAGCAGAAAACCAGAATAGCGAACGCCAGTGATAACAGCGCGAATTGCGCCAGGACGCCGATTATCGCCAGACGTCTGATGCCCTGCCAGCGCTGGCGCAACCCCACCAGCGTGGCAAGTGGGGTCAACACGTTGACCCCAAGACTCAGCAGTAATGCCAGAAAACCGGCTTCAGGAAGGAATACGTCCAGAGATCACCCTGCCTAAGCTCACGCGACCGTTAGCTGTCCCGCATAAAGAATGAAAAAGCGCAGCAGCAGGACACCGGTCAGGCTGGCGCCACATACCGCCAGCACGCCGTGAAACGTCGAACCGCGATTCGCCCAGGGCTTCAGCAGCATTGGCACAATCAGCCCCAGCCCCGCGACGCCAAGCCAGAACCACCATGTCCAGAATCCACCACCCAGCGCCGCAGTCAGCGCGCGCATTTTGCCGTCATCGCCCAACGCCAGCCCAACAAAGAACGCCGCCAGCAGGAAGATTTCCAGCCAGACGACCGGCGTTTCCATGCGATGCACAAAATGCGCTTCAGTGCTGTGCGGATTGCTGCGATGACGCAAGGCCATCGCAATCAGCGCCACCGCCGCCCCGGAAGAGATCCCCGAGAACAGGAACAGCACCGGCAGGATCGGGTTATTAAGGAACGGATAGGACTTCAGCGCCGACAGCAGGAAGCCGGTATACGCCCCCAGCAGTACCGCCAGCACCAGCATTACCGTCTCAAGCAGGCGATGGAACGGCGTCAGCAGCGTCAATGCTTTTTGCACCATCCCCAGACGCGGCAACCAGCGCTGTTGCAGGGCAAGCACCTCTTTTTCAAAGATTTTCGCCAGCCACAGAACCAGCACCACCATATAGAGCTGGAACAGCATGACGCCCATCGACATCACCGACGTGAAGCTGTAGTGGAACATCAGTTTCCAGAAGGTCCACGGGCGCGTCAGGTGAAAGATCAGGATCAGCAGGCCAAGAATAATTGCCCCCGGCCCCACCACCAGCGTCGTACGCAGCAGCGTGCTGTCCGCCCCGCCCGCTTCCGGGTGAATGCGGCGCAGCAAAATAGCCAGCGTCACTAACCCGGCAGAAATACCAATCAGAAACAGATAGATGGCGATGGGCCAGTCCCACACCAGCGATTCAAAATGGAAAGCAGAAGCGTGCGTCATTGGCTCACCTCCCCAAATTTAAAGGGAACGCGGTAGACCTTCGGTTTCGTACCCAGCGCCAGCTTGTAGCGGTAGGTGGTTTTCTGCCGCAGCAGACGAGAGATATCGCTGTTGGGATCGTCCAGGTTGCCAAACGTCAGCGCCTTTGTCGGGCAGGACTCGACGCAGGCGGGCAACTTACCCGCTTTCAGGTTGGTTTTCCGGCAGAAATCGCACTTATCCGCCGTCTTGCTGACCGGATGGATAAAGCGTACGCGATAAGGACACGCCGCAATGCAATACTGGCAGCCGACGCACAGATCCGGGTTCACATCGACGATACCGCTGGCGGCATCGCGGAATGAGGCCCCGGTCGGGCAAACATCGACGCAGGGCGCATGATCGCAGTGCTGGCACGAATGACGGAAGAATTGATACTTCACGTCAGGAAACGTCCCCTGCGGCTCGCTGCGGATAATCGTCAGACGCGACACGCCCTCCGGCACCTGGTTCACTTCCCGACAGGCATCCATACAGGCGGTACAGCCGATGCATAATGACTCATCATGCACCATGCCGTAACGCACGCCGTTGATATTCAACGTTTTCGCCACCACGCGTCCTGCTGTTCCGCTGACCGCCACCAGCGCGCCGACGCGGGTGATAAACTGGCGACGAGAGCAACTCATGGATGCTCCTTAAGCAAGGGAACGGACGCCGGGTTAAAGTGCGGATTGGTACGCTGATCGCTGTGGCAATCGACGCAAATCTTAATCCGTCCTTTCTCATTGAGCGTCTGCATCGTATCTTGCTGTGGATGCAGCGAGTGACAGCTGGCGCACGCCACTTTGGTCACATGGACATCATGCGGCCAGAACGCTTTTTGCAGCTGCTCAGGCAGGTGGCAGGACATACAGACGCTGTTCTGCTGCTCTACCGTATACATCGGGTCGTTAAAGCGCATCACATCTTTCACCCCTTCGCGGTGTTTAGGCGATGGCTGACCGTGACAGTTGGTGCACGTAACCGGCAGCTTGTTGTTCGGGTTAACGACAGAAGCGTGCTTACCGTGCATACCCTCGGTATCCGGCTTGTGGCAATCCAGACAAGCAGCATCTGGATTACGCTGCTGGGTGACCGTCCAGCGTTGCTCTGAGTCCTGCGGCGTTGGGGTAGCGGTTATCCCACACAGGCTCCAGAACAGACCTGACGCCAGCACCCCAGCAGTTAATAACGAACGTAATACGCTCATATTCACTCCGTTGAGTTATCCGCCTCTTACGAGGCGGAATGTGGGGTTATTGGCTTAACAGACCGTTTTTACGCGCCTGATCTTCCCATTGCGGAATCACCGTCTTGATGAAGTCCTGCTTCTCGGCGTTGATTTGCTGCATGTTCAAACCAATCGCTTTCTGGGCTTTCTCTTTGGTGGAGATATCCGGCAGCGGGATTTCATGAGTGATGCCTTTACTGCCCAGCAGACGCACCAGTTTGGTACGGGCATCCGCCGCTTTATCCATCGCGCCGCCCAGCATACGCAGACCTTCATCCGGGGCATGCATATGGATGCCGTGCGAGGCAATCGCCAGATCCCAGCGCCACTGCGCATGACGGATATCGTCCAGAATCGGTTTCATTTCCGCTTCTGTCGCGCCCGCATCCCACGCCGCTTTCGCTTCGAAATGCGCGTGTACTAACTGATCTTCAACCTTGATTTTCAGGTCATGAATCGCCTGTTTACGCTCAGCAACCACTTTTTGCAGGGAGGCTTTATCCTGGGTGTGGCAGTTGGCGCAGGTCTGGGCGAAGTTATCAAACGGGTTGCCAATCTTATGGTCGGTGTAAAGTTTGCCTTCGGCGTTCTGCACTTTCGGCATGTGACAATCAATACAGGTCACGTTGTTCTTGCCGTGAATGCCCACGCTCCAGGTTTCATATTCCGGGTGCTGCGCTTTCAGCATTGGCGTTTTCGACAGCGGGTTTGTCCAGTCAGAGAAGGCGATGGCGTCATAATATTTCTCCATATCCTCGACTTTTGTTCCCTCATCCCACGGGAATTTGACGGCTTTGTTTTTACCGTCAAAGTAGTACTCCACATGGCACTGCCCGCACACCATAGATTGCTGGTCAAAACGGCTGGCTTTATCAAACGGTTTGCCGATGGTTTCCATCGCGCGCTCGGCATAAGGACGGGAGAGCGTTAACGCCGGTTTGCCTTTGGCGAAATCGTCTGAGGCGGTGTTATGGCAGTCGGCGCAGCCCAGGGCATTGACGATTTCCGGGCCGCCGCGCGCCCATTTACCGTGGAAGTAGCCGTCTTCGCCATCTTTCTGGATCAGACGCGCCACATCCGGGCTTTTACAGCTCCAGCAGGCCATCGGCAATGGGCCATCTTCGGCATTTTTCGGTGCGCCGGTACGCAGAGTTTCACGCACATCGGTAACCGCATAAGCGTGCCCGCGCGGCTTATTGTAGTCACGCGAGAAGGGGTATCCCGCCCACAGGATCACCAGACGTGGGTCTTCTGCCAGCGCATCTTCACGCGTTGACTGTTCTGACGTCGCTTTCCATGAGAGATATTGATCGGGATGCTGAGGGGCGAAGGTTTCATTCTTCGCTTCAACGGTGACGGTCTTTGCGGGAACGGACGTTTGTTCAGCGTATACAGAGGAAATGAAAAAAAACGGTAATATCAGGCTGAAGAAACGGCGTGCGCGTAATATTGTCCTTGCCATAGAGGTCTCATCCAGATTGCGCCATTGCCTTCAATGGCGGTTCTTTATTTTGTTTTTCCACAACAGCAACCGCACGAATACTGTCATGACATTGCTCCCCTCTATGTGTAACAAAAAACCACATTAAAAATGTTGTCTTTAATCAATTGTAAGTGCATGTAAAATACCACTTTAGAGTTATACCACCCTCCTTAAACCTACTCCTTTCGTTAGCATTCGACGCGGATCACTTTTTCAACAACTCGCCTGTAACTGCATGTTATCGCGGGTATTAATCCATTTTTGCGAGATTCCTTCAAAAATCACTTTGCCGTTTATTTGCACAGTTCCGTTATTGCGTGATCTGCCGCGCAAATACTAAACAAAACTGCCAAAGCCCCTACATTTAACTTTTGCGAGACATATTATTAACATCTTACAAGGAGAACAAAAGCCATGAGCCAAATACATAAACACGCTATTCCCGCAAACATTGCGGATCGTTGCCTGATAAACCCGGAGCAGTATGAGGCGAAATATCAACAATCTATTAACGAGCCAGATACCTTTTGGGGTGAACAGGGAAAGATTCTCGACTGGATTACACCGTATAAAAAAGTGAAGAACACCTCCTTTGCGCCCGGCAACGTGTCGATTAAATGGTATGAGGATGGCACGCTGAACCTGGCGGCAAACTGCCTTGACCGCCATCTGCAAGAAAACGGCGACCGTACCGCCATCATCTGGGAAGGCGATGACGCCACCCAGAGCAAACACATTTCATATCGCGAATTGCATCGCGATGTTTGTCGTTTCGCCAATACGCTGCTGGAGCTGGGCATTAAGAAAGGCGACGTCGTGGCTATTTATATGCCGATGGTGCCGGAGGCGGCGGTGGCGATGCTGGCCTGCGCGCGCATTGGCGCGGTGCATTCGGTGATCTTCGGCGGCTTCTCGCCGGAAGCGGTTGCCGGGCGAATCATCGACTCCAGCTCACGTCTGGTGATCACCGCCGATGAAGGCGTGCGTGCCGGACGCGGCATCCCGCTGAAAAAGAACGTCGATGATGCGCTGAAAAACCCGAATGTGAACAGCGTTGAACATGTGGTGGTTTTAAAACGTACTGGCGGGAAAGTCGACTGGCATGAAGGCCGCGATCTGTGGTGGAGCGACGTGATTGAGAAATCCAGCGCTGACCATCAGCCGGAAGAGATGAATGCGGAAGACCCACTGTTTATCCTCTACACCTCCGGTTCAACCGGCAAGCCAAAAGGCGTGCTGCATACCACCGGCGGCTATCTGGTCTATGCCGCCACCACCTTTAAGTATGTCTTTGACTATCACCCGGACGATATCTACTGGTGCACCGCAGACGTAGGTTGGGTGACCGGGCACAGCTACCTGCTGTATGGGCCGCTGGCCTGCGGCGCAACCACCCTGATGTTTGAAGGCGTGCCAAACTGGCCGACGCCTGCGCGGATGGCGCAGGTGGTGGATAAGCACCAGGTTACTATTCTCTACACCGCCCCAACCGCTATTCGCGCTCTGATGGCGGAAGGCGATAAGGCGATTGAAGGCACCGATCGCTCTTCGCTGCGCATCCTCGGTTCCGTCGGCGAACCAATCAACCCGGAAGCGTGGGAATGGTACTGGAAGAAGATCGGTAACGAAAAATGCCCGGTAGTGGACACCTGGTGGCAGACCGAAACCGGCGGATTCATGATCACGCCGCTGCCCGGCGCGACTGAACTGAAAGCCGGTTCCGCCACGCGTCCGTTCTTTGGCGTGCAGCCCGCGCTGGTGGATAACGAAGGCCACCCGCAGGAAGGGGCGACCGAAGGCAATCTGGTGATTACCGACTCCTGGCCGGGTCAGGCGCGTACCCTGTTCGGCGATCACGAGCGTTTTGAGCAGACCTACTTCTCTACCTTCAAAAACATGTATTTCAGCGGCGACGGCGCGCGTCGTGACGAAGATGGTTACTACTGGATCACCGGGCGCGTCGATGACGTACTGAACGTTTCCGGCCATCGTCTGGGCACGGCGGAGATTGAATCCGCGCTGGTGTCGCATCCGAAGATTGCCGAAGCCGCAGTGGTCGGTATTCCGCACAACATCAAAGGCCAGGCCATCTACGCCTATGTCACGCTGAATCACGGCGAAGATCCGTCGCCGGAGCTGTATACCGAAGTACGCAACTGGGTACGTAAAGAAATTGGCCCGCTGGCAACACCGGACGTGCTGCACTGGACAGACTCACTGCCGAAAACGCGTTCCGGCAAAATCATGCGCCGTATTTTGCGCAAAATCGCAGCGGGCGATACCAGCAATCTGGGCGATACCTCAACCCTCGCCGATCCTGGCGTGGTCGAGAAACTGCTCGAAGAGAAGCAGGCCATCGCAATGCCTTCATAACCCTAACCGTGAAATGCCCGATGGCGCGCTGCTTATCGGGCCTACAGGTTCAACATCGCTTGTAGGCCGGATAAGGCTTCAGCCGCCATCCGGCAAAATAAAAAAATCCCCCTACCTTATCTCTGGAGACTCTGTGATGAATGACAATATTTATCAACGGATAGAAGACAGTGCGCGTTTCAGGGAGTTAGTCGAAAAACGGCAACGGTTTGCCACCATCCTGTCGGTCATCATGCTGGCGGTTTATATCAGCTTTATTCTACTGATTGCCTTCGCGCCGGGCTGGCTGGGCACTCCGCTACACGCCGGCACCAATGTCACCCGGGGTATTCCAATTGGGGTGGGCGTCATTCTGATCTCCTTCATCCTGACCGGTATTTACATCTGGCGGGCGAATGGTGAATTCGACCGTCTTAACAACGCCGTACTGCACGAGGTTAAAGCATCATGAAGAGAGTCCTGACGGCGCTTGCCGCCACACTACCCTTCGCTGCAAACGCAGCGGATGCCATTAGCGGTGCAGTAGAACGCCAGCCAACCAACTGGCAGGCAATCGTCATGTTCCTGATTTTCGTGGTGTTTACGCTCGGCATCACCTACTGGGCCTCTAAACGCGTCCGTTCACGCAGCGACTATTACACGGCAGGCGGGAATATTACCGGCTTCCAGAATGGGCTGGCGATCGCCGGCGACTATATGTCCGCCGCGTCGTTCCTCGGGATTTCCGCTCTGGTGTTCACCTCCGGCTACGACGGGCTGATCTATTCACTCGGCTTCCTGGTGGGCTGGCCTATCATTCTGTTCCTGATCGCCGAGCGCTTGCGTAACCTGGGTCGCTATACCTTTGCCGACGTCGCCTCTTACCGACTGAAACAGGGGCCGATCCGCATTCTGTCTGCCTGTGGTTCGCTGGTGGTGGTGGCGCTTTACCTCATCGCCCAGATGGTGGGGGCAGGTAAACTGATCGAGCTGTTGTTCGGTCTGAACTACCACATTGCGGTGGTGCTGGTGGGCGTTCTGATGATGATGTACGTCCTGTTCGGCGGCATGCTGGCAACGACATGGGTACAGATTATCAAAGCCGTACTGCTGCTGTTCGGCGCCAGCTTTATGGCCTTTATGGTCATGAAGCACGTCGGCTTCAGCTTCAACAACCTGTTCACCGAAGCGATGGCGGTACACCCGAAAGGTTCAGCCATTATGAGCCCGGGCGGTCTGGTCAACGACCCGATCTCCGCGCTGTCATTAGGCCTGGGCCTGATGTTCGGTACGGCAGGCTTACCGCACATTCTGATGCGTTTCTTTACCGTCAGCGATGCCCGCGAAGCGCGTAAGAGCGTGTTCTACGCCACTGGCTTTATGGGCTATTTCTACATCCTGACCTTTATTATCGGCTTCGGCGCAATCATGCTGGTCGGCGCTAACCCGGAGTATAAAGATGCCGCAGGCGCGTTAATCGGCGGCAACAACATGGCGGCGGTTCATCTGGCGAACGCGGTAGGCGGCAACCTGTTCCTCGGCTTTATCTCTGCGGTAGCCTTCGCAACGATCCTGGCGGTCGTGGCCGGTCTGACGCTGGCAGGCGCATCGGCGGTATCTCACGACCTGTACGCGAACGTGTTTCGTAAAGGCGCGACCGAACGTGAAGAATTGCGGGTGTCGAAAATTACCGTACTGGTGCTGGGCGTGATTGCCATCATTCTGGGCGTGCTGTTTGAAAACCAGAATATCGCCTTCATGGTCGGCCTGGCGTTTGCTATCGCGGCGAGCTGCAACTTCCCAATCATCCTGCTCTCCATGTACTGGTCGAAGCTGACCACGCGCGGCGCGATGATGGGCGGCTGGTTAGGCCTGGTGACGGCTGTCGTGCTGATGGTTCTCGGCCCAACGATTTGGGTGCAAATCCTCGGCCACGAAAAAGCCATCTTCCCGTATGAGTATCCGGCGCTGTTCTCCATCAGCGTTGCCTTTATTGGGATCTGGTTCTTCTCCGCTACCGATAATTCTGCGGAAGGTAATCGCGAGCGTGAGCAGTTCCGCGCCCAGTTCATCCGTTCCCAGACCGGGTACGGCGTTGAGCAAGGCCGCGCGCATTAATTCAGCGCACTCCTCCGGCCTACGGGTCGGAGGACAACATCAGAACATCACTTTTGCGACCAGCGGCGCCGCCAGCACCATCATCACACCGGACAGCATCATCACCAGACTGGCGACGACGCCCTCCTGCTGACCCAGTTCATACGAACGCGCCGTACCTGCCCCATGTGATGCCGCGCCAAACCCGGCGCCTTTCGCCATCCCTTCACGAATAGACAGGCGCAAAAACAGCGCATCGCCAACCGCCATCCCGAACACGCCGGTCACCACCACAAAGAGCGCCACTAAATCCGGCTGACCACCCAGCGGCTCTGCCGCCGCCAGCGCAAATGGCGTGGTGACGGAACGCACGGCCAGGCTGCGCTGAATCTCATCCGGCAGCGTAAACAGGCGCGCCAGCCAGACGGAACTGGTGACCGCCACCACGGTTGCCGTTACCACGCCCGCCGTCAGCGACATCCAGTGGCGTTTAATGATGGCGAGATTATCGTAAACCGGAACGGCAAACGCGATGGTCGCCGGGCCTAACAACCACAGCAACCAGTGCGATTCACCAATGTAGTTCTGCCAGGAGATATGGCCAAACACCAGTATCAATACCAACAGCGCGGGCGTGAGCACCAGCGGCATCAACGGCAGCTTACGAAAGCGACGATACAGCCGCTTATTGACGAAATAGATCCCCAGCGTGATGACCAGGCACAGTACGCTTAGCTGAAAATTACTCACGGTTTACCCTGCTCATCTCATAGCGGTATACGTTATCCACCACCCATGCGGTTGCGCCAAGCACCATCAGCGTGCTGATCGCAATCACGGCGAAGATGCGCCAGCCGTCCATCAACAGCAGTTGCGCATAATTAACGACCGCTACTACGGCGGGGACAAAGAACAGCAGCATCTCCGCCAACAGCCAGCGTGCGCCCGCACGAACCCAGTTAAGCGGGATCACCCGACAGACAATCAGCGCCAGCATCAGCGCCATCCCAACCAGATTGGCGGGAAGCGGCAGATGCAGCCATGAAACAAGATATTGAGCAAAAACAAATAAACCTGCATACAGCAGTACCTGAACCGGTATCTGGAGTCGTTGCATAACAGCAGGCGTAACGCGGCTTATCGCCACAGCCATGAGGGAATGTCCTGAAAAATAAAACGGAACGCCAGTATAGAGAGCGCCCGTCCGCTACTGAAATGAATTAAACTCATTGCAGGCATAGTCTTAAGGAATAATCATGGATATCAGAACGCTGCGTTATTTTGTCGAGGTGGTGCGCCAGCAGAGTTTCACCCGCGCAGCGGAGAAGTTATTTGTCACTCAGCCCACCATCAGCAAGATGCTGAAGAATCTGGAAGATGAGCTTAATTGCACGCTACTGATCCGCGATGGGCGACGTCTGCTGCTGACGGATACCGGGCGCGTGGTGTTCGAGCGCGGCCTGGCGATCCTCGCTGAATTTCGCCAGCTGGAAGCAGAGCTGGGCGATATTAACCATCTCAATAAAGGGCTGCTGCGGCTCGGCATCCCGCCGATGGTCGGCATGCTGATGGCCGGGCCGATTAGCCTGTTTCGCCAACGTTATCCGGGTGTGGAACTGAAGATTGCAGAATTTGGCGGTTTGACGGTACAGCAGGCGGTAATGAACGGCGAGCTGGATGTGGCGATGACCGCGCTGCCGGTGGAGGAAGAGAGCGGACTGACGACCTTGCCGCTGTTCAGCCACCCGCTATGCGTGCTGGTGCCGCGTTCCGGTAAGTGGATGGCGTGCGAGTCGATTTCCCCCGAAGCGCTGGCGGAGCATCCTCTGCTTATCTACAACGAAGATTTTGCGTTGAATCGCCAGTTGATGCGGCTTTTTAAGCAGCATGATGTGAAGCCGCGTATTGCGGTACGCAGCGGTCAGTGGGATTTCCTGGCCGCTATGGTGCAGGCCGGCGTCGGAATTGCGATTTTGCCGGAGCCGATTTGCCAACGGCTGGATAAACAAACCCTGCGCTGGCTCCCGCTGGAGAGTGATTTACGCTGGCAGTTGGGCATGATCTGGCGCGAAGGCGTTTATTTGTCCCACAGCGCCAGAGCGTGGTTGACGTGTTGCGAAGGGTTCTGGTTAACGCAGGAATAACGCCTCGCTCGCCGGATGGCGGCGCAAGCGCCTTATCCGGCCTACGGGAGTGCATTTTGTAGGCCCGGTAAGCAAAGCGCCACCGGGCAATTTAATCACCGCGTTCACCAACATTAAGCCCGGTAATCTCTCCCGCCCAATCCGCAGGGTATATCCCGTGGCGAACATCGCGATGAAATGTTGAAAAGGGCCAATCCTTTACCTGTTTAACCCAGGCATGTTTAACCGGATTGATATAACTATAATCAACATGCTGGCGATAATCGTATTCATCCCGAATCGTGTGTTCCCAGAATCGAGGTTGCCAGACCTGACGCAAACCCAGCGATTTAGAGAAATGTTTTTTAATTTCGCGCCAGCGAGAGGAGAAATCGTGCTCGTTTTCAGGGAGGGTCCATACACAATGCATATGTTCGGGTAATACAACCCAGGCGTTGATATGAAAAGGTTTACGCTGTTTAACGCTGGCGATGGCATGACGAAGCGCATGGATATGGGACGTAAGAAGACCGCTTTTACGATCCTGAAGATTAACGGTGAAAAACCACGTTCCACCATTAATGTAATAACAACGATAGTTGGACATGTTGGCTCCTTTTCTCCGAGCGTAGAGGGAAAAGGAGAAAGCCAACAATGAGCAGAGGTAAATTCAGGAAAACGGCTCGCAAAATTGTTGCGCCGCCAGGCAATATCGCCCCCTGTAGGCCCGGTAAGCGAAGCGCCACCGGGCGATACGGGTGCTTACTGATTTTCGATCAACAATGCTTCCAGCAAATCCAGGTCATGCAGCAGTTTTTGCAGGGTTTCGTTACTGATCTCACGCGTCGCGCGCAGGTGGTACAATTCTGCACGTTCCGAGCGTAGCGCCGCCAGGCGGAAGCGCCGTTCGAGGTTCTCTTCCTGCATCGAGCTTTCCACATCGTTACGCCCATCGGCGCGGCGACGCAGGTTACCAATCACACGGGAGCTGACCTCGGTGAGCAACTGGTTATCGATGTTCTCTTCGGTATCCGCCGCCAGACGTTCTTCCATCTTCTGAATCGCGACAATCGCCACTTCCGCCGTGGCGGCGCGGGCGATTCGCTCCTCTTTCTGCTGCTGTGAGTGATCGCCCACTTCCAGATGTTGCAGCAGAATCGGCAGCATCACGACCCCCACAAACAGCGAGAACAAAATCACGCCCGCCGCAAGGAATACCAGCTCATAGCGCGCCGGGAAGCCGTTACCATCCGGCAACAATAGCGGGATAGAGAGCACACCGGCCAGCGTAATCGCCCCGCGTACCCCCGCAAAGGAGGCGATGAGGACTTCACGCATCGTCCAGGCGCCAAACTCCATCGGCTTTTTCTTCAGGAAGCGATTACTGAAGTTCTTCATCGTCCACAGCCAGCCAAAGCGCACCAGCATCAGCGCGGCATAAATCAGCACGATATCGGTGAACAGCATCCAGGTTTCAACGTTGGGATCGGCTTCCGCCGCCACCAGCGACGACTCCAGAATCCCTGGCAGTTGCAGACCCAACAGCAGAAAGACCATGCCGTTAAAGACAAACTCCAGCATCGCCCAGGTGCTGTTGGCGCGCAGACGCATCGCCAGCGGCGCGCGACGCATAACGCCGGAGCGGGTGATGGTCATCCCGGCCGCCACAGCGGCAAGAATGCCGGATACGCCGATATGTTCCGCAATCAGGTAGGAGGCGAACGGCAGCAGGAACAGCAGGACGATTTGCGTCGCTGGCTCATCCCCGCCCCAACGGCTCAGGAAACGCAGGGAGCGACCGTATAACCAACTGACGACAAAGCCCGCCAGAATACCGCCCACTGCGACTTTAAAGAACTCCACCGTCGCCCCGCCGACGGTAAACACCATCGTCCCCATCGCCACTGCGACGGCAAATTTCAACGACACCAGGCCGGACGCGTCGTTCATCAACGCCTCGCCTTGCAGGATGCCCATAATTTTCTTCGGAATGCGCCCCTCGCCGACAATGCCGGAAAGCGCAACCGCATCGGTCGGCGACAGTACGGCAGCCAGCGCGAAGGCCGGTATCAGCGGAATGCCCGGCACCAGCCAGTAAATCATAAAGCCAATTCCGACCACCGTGACCAGCACCAGCGCCAGCGCCAGGCCGAAAATCTCTCGCCCATGTTCGAGAAACTCCCGGGTCGGCGTTTTCCAGCCGTCTGCGAACAACAGCGGCGGAATAAACAGCACCAGGAACAGTTCAGGGTCAAATTCCACATGCAAACCAAACGTCGGCCATGCCAGCAGCGCGCCAATGGCGATTTGCATGAGGGGTAAAGGAAGCTGGAAGGGCAATACACGAGTAAATACCCCCGACAGCGAGACCACAAGGGTCATGATGAGTATTGTGAAGAAGATTTCCATGCGTTCCCTGTTTGCGATATTTCTTATGTTTTAAAACGTGAGGCGTCGTGCCTCAATTCTATCTTCCTCAGAGTAACGCAAAAGACAACGGGATGTGTCCTGAAAATAAAAACGGGCGGCAAAAGCCACCCGTTTTTAGAGGACGCCAGGAATCAGATAGCCCAGCCGCCCGCATAGAAGGCGACCAGCGCTACGGCAATCACCACGGTGCCGACGTTCAGCTTACGCCATTCGCCCGACACAATGCGGCCGATCACCAGCGTAGCAAAACCAATCATAATGCCGGTTACGATGTTGCAGGTCAGGACGATAAACACCGCCGTGATCAGACCCGCCATCGCATCCACAAAGTCAGCGAAGTCGATTTTCGCCACGTTGCTCAGCATCAGCAGGCCGACGTACATCAGCGCGGGCGCGGTCGCGTAGACCGGAACCAGATAAGAGAGCGGAGAGAGGAACAGGATCAGCAGGAACAGGACACCGACGGTGATCGCCGTCAGACCCGTTTTACCGCCTGCCGCCGTACCCGCCGCCGATTCAATGTATACCGCCGCAGGCGCTGCGCCAACCAGACCAGAGAACACGCTGCTCAGGGAGTCGGTGGTCAGCGCTTTGCCGCCATCGATAATCTGCCCGTCTTTATCCAGCAGGTTCGCCTGGCCAGCGACCGCGCGAATCGTGCCGGTGGCGTCGAAAACAGCGGTCATCACCAGCGCCAGCACGCTCGGCAGGACGATCGGGTTCAGCGCGCCCATAATATCCAGGCTGCCAATCAGCGAGTTGCCGTGTTCATCACTTAAAGACGGCATAGCAAAAAAGCCGGAGAAATGGACGGATGGATCGAAGATCAAACCCACAACCGAAATACCAATAATGGTCAGCAGAATGCCGCCCGGCACCTTCAGTTTTTCCAGGCCGATAATGACCGCCAGACCAATCAGCGACATGATAACCGGGAAAGAATCAAAGTTACCCAGCGCGACCGGCAGACCGTCCAGCGGGTTCTTAATCACCAGACCCACACCATTCGCGGCGATCAGCAACAGGAACAGGCCGATACCGATGCCGGTGCCGTGCGCCACGCCATGCGGCAGATTGCGCAGGATCCAGCTACGGATACCGGTCGCCGAGATGATGGTAAACAGCACGCCCATCAGGAATACCGCACCCAGCGCAACCGGAACGCTAATGTGCTGACCCAGCACCAGGCTAAACGCGGTGAAGGCGGTCAGCGAGATGGCGCAACCGATAGCCAACGGCAGGTTCGCCCACAGACCCATAACAATAGAACCGACGCCAGCCACCAGGCAGGTCGCCACAAATACGGCGGCAGGCGGGAATCCGGCTTTACCCAGCATCCCCGGAACCACGATAACGGAGTAGACCATCGCCAGGAAAGTCGTTAATCCGGCAACCACTTCCTGACGGACGGTGCTTCCACGGTGTGAAATTTTAAACCAGGCGTCGAGTGAACCGCCGGTACGCGCTGAAGGCGTAGACATAGAAAACATCCCCTGAGAGTTTATTTTTCGTCGAGTATGCGTGGTGGACAATCCACTGCCAGCGAAACGTCATCTCCTTGTGCTACGTTTGCAACAATAAGGGGTGTCGCAAAAAAGCAAACGTTTAACTCCGCGCATACAAAACGGGTAGTAAAAAAAGCAAACGATTATCCAGCGATAATACGGGGCTTTTCAACTAAACTTTGCGGCTTTTTGCTTATTTCTTTTCATCACGCTCAATAAATCGCCAGTCGATGCGCAAACGTTATCGTCAATGCGCAATCTGATAACATTTTTTCTCGGGCGGACGACTGACACATCCGTCTACCCGCCAGGGATCTCAAAAGGACCGCCTTGCTGGATAGCCCTTTGCCACGCCGGGCGCATCTCTACGCGCTTCTTCCAGGCGCTAATGTGCGTCAGGTCGTTAATTCCGCCTCGGCTCAGTAACGCAAACAGAGGAAAACTCATCTGGATATCCGCCATGCTGATATGTTCCCCGGCAAACCAGGGCTGCGCGGCAAGATGCGCATCAATGTAGCGCGCATGCGTCTCCAGTTGCGGGTTGAGATACGCTTTTTGCACGCCCTGCCCCAGAATGCCGCCCAGCGTGCGTAACCCAAATGGCACCGGCGGTTTACCCAGGCTGACAAACACCAGTTTCATTAACAGCATTGGCATTAACGAGCCTTCCGCATAATGCAGCCAGAACCGATACTGCCGTTTTTGCCGGGCATCGGCAGGTTTAAACTGCCCTGCGTGGTCATAGGTTTCCTGCAAATACTCCAGGATGGCGCCGGATTCGGCGAGGATCTCACCGTTATCCTCAATAACGGGCGATTTTCCAAGCGGGTGGATTTTTTTCAGCGCCGGTGGCGCAAGCATGGTTTTTTCACGCTGGTAGCGAACAATCTGGTAGGGCAGCGACAGCTCCTCCAGCGCCCAGAGCACGCGCTGGGAACGAGATTGATTCAAATGATGCACCGTCAGCATGGCTGTCTCCTGTTTTTCATTCAAATTAACTATAGAAAAGAGCGAGAGATGGCGTAAAAATTTCGGCTAAAAAACAGACAATACACTGGCAAACGGGCGGGCATGGCATACAATTACAGTATCAACACAAACCGGAACCTCCACCACGTGCTCGACTGAGGGGTGTTGATGTCGGGGGAAACCCTCCCGTGAACCAACGGGATAGAGCGAAAGACAAAGACCGGAAACAAACTAAAGCGCCCTTGCGGCGCTTTAGTTTTATGCGCGGCGATATGGTGCTCGCTTATCCGGCCTACGCGCGTCCCGGCGAAACGACATTTAATCATCTTCCAGCAATCGCGCCCCTGTTCCCTGCGTGCCGAGCTGATCGCCTGGGTTGCGCAGCGGGCAATCGCTACGCGACAAACAGCCGCAGCCGATACAGCCGTCCAGCTCATCACGCAACGCCACCAGAGTATGAATACGTCTGTCCAGCTCCTCGCGCCATTGCGAAGAAAGCTGCTTCCACTCCTTTGCGCTCAACGTATGCCCCTCAGGCAATACGCCAAACGCTTCGCCAATGGTCGCCAGCGGAATGCCAATACGTTGAGCAATCTTGATGATCGCCACATAGCGCAGCACATCGCGCTTATATCGCCGCTGATTGCCGCTGTTACGGACACTGCTGATAAGCCCTTTGCTCTCATAAAAGTGCAGCGCCGATACCGCCACACCGCTACGTTTCGCCACCTCACCCGGCGTAAGCAGGGACTTTATACGCGGTAATTTCTTTTCCATAAATCGCTTTACCTCAAGTTAACTTGAGGAATTATACTCGCCCGCAAACAAAACGACGAATCGAACACTGAGAAAGAGGCAGCAATATGTCCCATCAGCAGATAATTCAGACCCTTATTGAATGGATTGATGAACATATCGACCAACCGCTGAACATTGATGTGGTCGCAAAAAAATCAGGTTACTCGAAGTGGTATTTACAGCGGATGTTCCGCACGGTGATGCATCAGACGCTGGGCGACTATATTCGTCAGCGCCGACTCCTGCTGGCCGCCGTAGAGCTACGAACGACCGAGCGCCCCATTTTTGATATCGCGATGGATCTGGGATATGTGTCGCAACAGACATTTTCGCGCGTCTTCCGCCGCGAGTTTGACCGCACGCCCAGCGACTACCGTCATCGTCTGTAACTTTACTGCCCGCGCTGCATCAGGAGTGCGGGCGACTGTTGCAGCCACTGAATAAACGCCTGCGGCGGCATCGCCTTCGCAAAATACCATCCCTGACAATACTGAACGCCGCGTTTGAACAGCCAGTTCACCTGATCTGCCGTTTCCACGCCTTCGGCAATGGCCTTCAGGTGTAAACTTTGCGCCATTTCGATGATATGTTCCGCGATCAGATGGCTGGTGCTATTGGTGGTCAGCGTGTCGATAAAGGATTTATCAATCTTCAGAATATCGACATTCAATGAATACAGGTTGTGCAGGTTTGAGTACCCTGTTCCAAAATCATCAATCGCCACTTCAAAACCCGCCTGACGAAATGCCTGAATAACCGGCGTGGTTTTCGGCACGTCAATAAAGCCGCGCTCCGTCACTTCCACCTTAATTTGTTGCGCAAGAACGGAATGCTGACGGGCTTTCTCCGCAATTAATGCGATAAGCCGGGAGGAGTGGAAATCAGAAGCAGAGAGATTAATAGAGATATAAAGATGAGGTTGCGAGGCGAGAAAATGTCCCAGATCGTTGAATACTTCTTCCACCACGTAATCGGTAATCTGCGCAATCATCCCCTCTTTTTCAGCCAGCGGGATAAACTCTGCCGGGCTCATCACCTGCCCTTCAAAACCAGGCCAGCGCAATAGCGCCTCCGCCCCCACGCATTTTTCATTTTGAATATCAATAATGGGCTGATAATAAAGACGCAGTTGACGTTTATCGATCGCTCGCTGCAACAAACGGCGCGGTGAATGATATTCCTCGCGCGTACGCGACCACATCAATAACACAATGATGCTACAGATAATGCCTAACGGCAGCGTTAACGTCGCCTGATGGTACAGGTTCTGATAGAAACGCGCGTTATCAGTGGAAACAATTATCGCGATCGGACGTTTTTCTGAATGGGCAATGGTATAGAAGCGATTATTTTGCTGAAAGGTAGATTCATCACGGTGCAGTAACGGTAATAATTGCTCGACGTTTGCCTGTTCGCTCACGGAGAAAAAGGAGTTCGTCACCGTGTCATATACGCCCCAGGCCAGAGTCGGATCGTCTGACATCACCTCGCTGTAAGACAACGGGTTTATTACCGCGACATAGTGCCCTCTTTGCATATACGTCATTTTGTAGCCAGCAAAGAATGGCGTATCACGATAGTAATAAATAGAAACGTCTGGTTCTCGTTTATAATCTGCGGCAGGGATAATATAAGGACTGGCAGGCGCCATTACCGTAGAGCATAAAAAATGATCGTCTTGCGCATAAATTAACTCGCTGATATACAGACGACCACGAATAATATCCTGCATTCGTTTTTGATGCGCAGGAGTACAGGCTTTTCCCTGATACTGCTGTATCGCGTCGCGGGCCAGCTCCACCTGCTGGACAACCAGTTCCGTTTTTTCTAATGCCAGCTCGGCAAAAGAGTGCAGTTGATTACGGGTTTCAGACACCGCCCGCATGTGGGCAAACCATAGCGCCAGCATCACGGGGAGTAATACCACCATGATTGTTCCAAGGAATCTCAGCAACTTTCGTTGCGCGCTATGATTCATTTCGGCCCTGTATCCCTGAATTGTCTGTGCCTGTCATCATCAAGGCGGATGCTATAACAAACAGGTGATTACGTTGCATGAATTAAGCGACATTAGCAACAGACTTTTCCTGGTAAAAGTCTGATATTGACGGATGACGATAATATTTTCCCGTAAGGCAAACTTAAAGTTATGCTTATTTTTATTAGGGAATATTCTAATCCAAAAGGAGTAAGAATTTTCCAGGGTTTTTTCCGATTAATGCAGAAAAATTAAGTTAAATTTCCAGGCTGGTTAATTTTCCGGCGCTAATAAAATGGTAATAAAAATACATCTTCAATAACCAGTCCCATAATCTTCCGGTATAGCCCCCTTCAGATACCCATATTTAATTTGTGGTTATAAAGCGCACAAAAAAGGGTGCCCTGCACTGGCTAACAAACAATTTATTGTGATATAGTTCACAAAAATGATGAAACAGAAACGTTGTTTCATTCAGTGTCGATGTCATGCCCGTCGATAGCCAGAGTGTACCACGCCTTCCGTGAGCAACGCCGCGCTGTCCAGGGCACCTGCTATTCTCAGAGGAAATGTTTCATGGCTACCATAACCACTGGCGTGGTTCTTCTCCGCTGGCAACTGCTGAGCGCTGTGCTCATGTTTTTAGCCAGCACGCTCAATATTCGCTTTCGTAAATCCGACTATATCGGACTCGCGGTGATCAGTAGCGGCCTTGGCGTCGTATCGGCCTGCTGGTTTGCAACCGGGTTACTCGGCATCACTCTGATGGATGTCTCCGCAATCTGGAACAATATAGAAGCCGTGATGGTGGAAGCCATGAGCCATACCCCGCCAGAGTGGCCGATGGTGTTGACCTGATGCTGATATAAGCCTCCGCCCGGAGGCTTTTTTATTCTCTCAAAAACAGCCAGTTAACCTTTCTCCCGCCAAAATCGCCGTATCATTTATTGTAATGAGAACTATTCTCATATTAACATCCCCGCCGTGATGATTAACTTTTGATACTTTTCCTCTATGCCGACTCCAGTTCAGTGCGCTCCTTTAACGTTTGAATCGCTGTATCGCGCGCATCACGGCTGGCTGACGCACTGGCTGGCGCGAAAGTTACAGTCGGCGTTCGACGCCGACGACGTCGCCCAGGACACCTTCCTGCGTATTATTAACGGTGAATCTCTGACGGCGATTCGCGACCCAAAGTCGTTTCTCTGCACCGTCGCCAAACGGGTGATGATCGACCTTTTCCGCCGCAATGCGCTGGAAAAAGCGTATCTGGAGATGCTTGCGCAGTTACCCGAAACGCTGGCACCTTCCGCTGAAGAAAAGCAGTCGCATCTCGAAACGCTGCAACTTGTCGACAGGATGCTGGACGGGTTGAGCGCCAAAGCGAGAACGGCCTTCCTGCTTTCTCAGCTTGACGGGCTGACCTACAGCGACATCGCGCAACGTCTGAATGTTTCCGTCAGTTCGGTGAAAAAGTACGTCGCGAAAGCCACGGAACACTGCCTGCTGTTCCGCCTGGAGCATGATCTGTGAAAACCTCCCTCACCGATGCCCGCCGCCAGGCGCTACGTTCAGCCTCACACTGGTATGCCGTTTTAAGCGGGGAGCGCGTAAGCCCCCAGCAGGAAGCGCGCTGGCAGCAGTGGTATGAACAAGATCAGGATAATCAATGGGCCTGGCAGCAGGTCGAAAACCTGCGCTGCCAGATGAGCAGCGTCCCCGGCAAACTCGCCAGCCACACGCTGAAAGACAGCCGCCTGACGCGCCGCCACGTACTGAAAGGGTTGCTGTTGCTGGTCTGCGCGGGCGGCAGCTGGCAGCTCTGGCGATCGGAGTTGGGCGAAGGTCTGCGTGCTGATTATCGTACCGCCCGGGGGCAGACTCGCCAGCAGACGCTGGAGGATGGCACGTTGCTTTCGCTGAATACCGACAGCGCGGTTAACGTGCGATTTGACGGTAGCCAGCGCCAGATCCAGCTCTGGTACGGCGAGATCGCCATTACCACCGGAAAAGACGCGCTGCAACGCCCGTTTCGTGTACAGACGCGCCAGGGCCAGCTCACCGCATTGGGTACGGAATTTACCGTGCGCCAGGACGGCGATGAAACCGTCCTTAGCGTCCGACAACATGCCGTCGAAGCGATTCTCGCCGGAGATCCGCAACAAAAACGGGTTATTCAGCAAGGTGAAACGGTGCGCTTCAGCGCCTCGCAGTTTGGCGACGTCGCATCATTAAATGACGAGTCTGCAAGCTGGACGCAAGGCGTGTTAAGTTTCAGCGACAAACCTCTGGGCGACGTCATCGCCACGCTCTCGCGCTACCGACACGGCATACTGCGTTGCGACCCGGCCGTTGCCGGATTACGCCTGACAGGGACGTTCCCACTCGGCAACACCGATGCCGTACTGAATGCGATCGCGAAAACGCTTCCTGTGAAAATTCAGTTTGTTACGCGCTACTGGGTCACGCTGTCTCCCGCCATTTAAACGATAACGAAAAAAATTATCATTTTTATTGTCCCTTTTGCCCCGCTCGTTCGACTTCATAACTGAATACAAATAAAGAAATGATGATGGAGACGTGATGGCCTTTCATAACACAGCACCTCTGGTGATGGCGATTCGTTTAAGCCTGCTTCCGCTTGCCGGACTGGCTTCACTGCCTGCATTTGCCACGCAGTTCGATATTGCCGCCGGAGACTTAGACAAAGCACTTAATCAATACGCTGCCCGCAGCGGCATTATTATGTCAGTGGATGCTTCGCTCACGCGGGGCAAACACAGCGACGGACTGCACGGCGACTACGCGCTTGAAGATGGCCTGCGCACGCTGCTAAAGGGGAGCGGCCTACAGGAAAAATCGTTAGGCGATAACACCTGGACGCTGGAAGCCGCCCCGGTTGCCAGCGAGGACTCGTTGACCGTAGTCGGCGACTGGCTGGGTGAAGCCCGGGAAAACGACGTGTTCGAACATGCCGGCGCGCGTGACGTTATCCGTCGGGATGATTTCACCAAAACCGGCGCGACGACCATGCGCGAAGCGCTGAACCGTATCCCCGGCGTCAACGCCCCGGAAAACAACGGCACCGGCAGCCATGACCTGGCAATGAACTTCGGTATTCGCGGTCTTAATCCACGCCTGGCCAGCCGCTCGACGGTATTGATGGACGGCATCCCCGTACCTTTTGCGCCATACGGTCAGCCGCAGCTGTCGCTCGCGCCGGTCTCTCTGGGCAATATGGATGCCGTTGACGTGGTGCGCGGCGGCGGCGCGGTGCGCTATGGGCCGCAAAGCGTGGGCGGCGTGGTGAACTTCGTGACCCGCGCGATTCCGCAGGATTTCGGTATTGAAGCCGGCGTTGAAGGGCAACTCAGCCCCACCTCGTCGCAAAACAATCCAAAAGAGACGCACAACCTGATGGTAGGCGGAACGGCGGATAACGGTTTCGGCACGGCCCTGCTCTACTCCGGCACGCGCGGCAGCGACTGGCGCGAACACAGCAACACCCGTATCGACGACGTGATGCTGAAAAGCAAATATGCGCCTGACGAGGTACACACCTTCAATAGCCTGCTGCAATACTATGACGGTCACGCCGATATGCCCGGCGGCCTGTCCCGCGCCGACTACGACGCCGATCGCTGGCAGTCCACGCGCCCGTATGACAGCTTCTGGGGCCGCCGCCAGCTTGCCAGTCTGGGATATCAATACCAACCCGACAGCCAGCACAAATTCAATGTTCAGGGTTTCTACACCCGCACCCTGCGCAGCGGTTATTTAGAGCAAGGAAAACGCATTACGCTCTCACCGCGCTACTACTGGGTTCGCGGCATTGAACCGCGCTACAGCCAGAGCTTTATGATTGGCCCGTCTGCGCATGAAGTCGGCGTAGGCTATCGCTATGTCAATGAATCCACGCATGAAATGCGTTACTACACCGCAACCACCAGCGGTCAGTTGCCGTCAACATCCAGCCCTTATGACCGTGATACGCGTTCAGGGACCGAAGCTCACGCCTGGTATCTCGATGACAAAATTGATATCGGCAACTGGACCATTACGCCAGGTATGCGTTTTGAGCACATTGAATCCTACCAGGACAACAACGTTAAAGGTACGCACGAAGAGGTGAGCTACAACGCTCCGCTTCCGGCGCTTAACGTCCTCTACCACCTCACTGACAGCTGGAATCTTTATGCCAACACTGAAGGCTCGTTCGGCACCGTACAGTACAGTCAAATTGGCAAGGCTGTGCAAAGCGGCAATGTGGAACCGGAAAAAGCGCGAACCTGGGAAGTCGGAACCCGATTCGACAACGGCGCGCTGACGGCGGAAATGGGGCTGTTCCTGATTAACTTTAATAATCAGTACGACTCCAACCAGACTAACGATACGGTCACCGCCCGTGGCAAAACCCGTCATACCGGGCTGGAAACGCAGGTACGTTACGATCTCGGCGATATGACGCCCACGCTGGAAAATGTCGCCGTTTACGCTAACTACGCGTACGTTAACGCCGAAATTCGCGAAAAAGGCGACACTTACGGCAATCAGGTGCCGTTCTCACCGAAGCATAAAGGGACGCTGGGCGTGGATTACAAACCCGGCAACTGGACGTTCAACCTGAACAGCGATTTCCAGTCCAGCCAGTTTGCCGACAACGCCAATACCGGGAAAGAGAGCGCGGACGGCAGCACCGGGCGTATTCCGGGTTACATGTTGTGGGGCGCGCGCGTGGCGTATGACTTCGGCCCCGAGATGGCCAACCTGAACCTCGCGTTTGGCGTGAAGAATATCTTCGACCACGAGTATTACACCCGCTCGTATGACGACAACAACAAAGGCATCTATGCCGGACAGCCACGAACGCTGTACCTGCAAGGGTCACTGAAGTTCTGATTGTTCATTTGTTGCCGGGTGGCGGCGTAAATGCCTTACCCGGCCTACAGAGTGACGTAGGCCAGGTAAGCGCAGCGCCATCCGGCAGCCGGAGTTGACTATGTTTGCTTTTATTCGCGTTTATTTTTTCAGCCTGATCGTCCTGGCAGCGCCGGTTTTTGCTGTGACGGTGCAGGATGAACACGGCGCCTTTACCCTGAATAAAACGCCGCAACGGATTGTCGTACTGGAACTGTCGTTTGCCGATGCGCTGGCGGCGGTGAACGTCAGTCCGGTGGGGATCGCCGATGACAACGATCCCACGCGTCTGCTGCCGGAAGTGCGCCAGATTATTGGGCAATGGCAGTCCGTCGGCACCCGCGCTCAGCCGAGTCTTGAGGCGATCGGCGCGCTAAAACCTGACCTGATTATCGCTGACAGCAGCCGCCACGCAGGGATTTACGCCGCGCTGCAAGAGATCGCCCCCGTGTTGTTGCTCAAATCCCGTAATGAAACGTACGCTGAAAATCTGCAATCCACCGCGATCATCGGGAAAGTATCAGGTAAAGATGCTGAAATGCAAAAACGGCTGACGTTGCATCGGGAACGTATGCGCGCGTTTGCCGCCCACTTGCCGAAAGGGGCCAGCGTGGTATTCGGCACCTCACGCGAACAGCAGTTTAATCTGCACAGCCGCGAATCGTATACGGGCGGCGTGCTCGCCGCGCTGGGTCTGCGCGTGCCGGAGGCAATCAACTCTGCGCCAATGACCACGATTAATCTGGAGCGGCTACTGGCGCTCGATCCGCAGTGGCTGATTGTCGCGCACTACCGCCAGGAGAGCATCGTTAAACGCTGGCAGCAGGATACGTTGTGGTCCATGCTCCAGGCGTCGCAACACCACCAGGTTGCCGCCGTCGATAGCAATAGCTGGGCGCGGATGCGCGGGATTTTCGCTGCGGAACGCATTGCCGGCGATACGGTGAAAATCTTTCATCACCAGATGCCTGATACCACGCAATGAGGACATTGATCATTTGGGGAGCGCCCGTACTGGCGCTCCTGGCGGCGTTCTGGCTGAGCCTGTTCTGCTACTCGGCGATCCCGATTTCACCCGTCAGTGCTCTGCATGCCCTGTTTCCTTCTTCAACGCCTCCGCTTTCGGAGGCGTTGGTGCGTAATTTACGTCTGCCGCGCAGCCTGGTGGCATTGCTGATTGGCGCCAGCCTTGCCCTGGCGGGAACATTGCTGCAAACCCTGACCCATAACCCGCTGGCCTCCCCTTCTCTGACCGGCATTAACAGCGGTGCGGCACTGGCGATAGCGTTAACCAGCGCATTCAGCCCCATGCTGCTCAGCGGGTATTCCATCGCGTTTATCGCCGCCGCAGGCGGAGGCCTCGCCTGGCTTCTGGTGATGCTGGCTGGCGGCGGCTGGCGACAGGAGCCAGACCGCAACAAACTGATTCTCGCCGGAATCGCGCTCTCCGCGCTGTGTATGGCGCTGACCCGCATCACGCTGCTATTGGCGGAAGACCACGCTTACGGCATTTTTTCATGGCTGGCGGGCGGTATTGCCCATGTGCGCTGGGCCGAGTTCTGGCAGCTCTTTCCTTTTGTTCTGGTGATTATTCCCGTCATGCTGCTGCTGGCGAACGCCCTTAATCTGCTCAACGTCAGCGATGTCGCCGCACACACGCTCGGCGTAAACCTGTTTCGGCTGCGGCTTACCGTCAATATCGGCGTGCTGGTGCTGGTCGGCGCCTGCGTCAGCGTGGCGGGGCCGGTGGCGTTTATCGGCCTGTTAATGCCGCATCTGGCCAGGGCGTGGTCAGGTCACGACCAGCGTAAGTTGCTGCCGATGAGCCTGCTGATGGGCGCAACGTTTATGCTGCTGGCGGATATTCTGGCGCGAGTGCTGGCCTGGCCGGGCGAGCTTCCGGCAGGCGCAGTGCTGGCGCTGATTGGCGCGCCGTGTTTTGTCTGGCTGGCAAGGAGGCGTGGATGAAAGCCTTTATTCTGCTCATCACGTTGCTCCTGCTGAGTATCACCGCGCTGCTGTCATTGCGTCTGGGCGTGGTTCCCCTGCCCTGGTCCGCGCTGATCGATGGCTGGCATACCGGTCACGAGCACCACTATGTTCTGACCCAGTATCGCCTGCCGCGACTGCTGCTGGCGATATTCGTCGGCGCCGCCCTGGCGATTTCCGGCGTACTGGTGCAGGGCATCGTGCGTAATCCGCTGGCCTCGCCGGATATTTTAGGGGTGAACCATGCCGCCAGTCTGGCGACGGTAAGCGCACTCATGCTGCTGCCATCGCTGTCGGTCGTCTGGCTGCCGCTGCTGGCATTTGTGGGCGGGCTTTGTGCGCTGATCTTACTGCGTGCGATTGCGGGTCGCTCCTCCCCCCTGCGCCTGGCGTTAATCGGCGTGGCGTTGTCGGCAACCTGGGCCAGCCTGACGGATTACCTGATGCTCTCCCGCCCGCAGGACGTTAACAACGCGCTGCTGTGGCTGACCGGCAGTTTATGGGGACGCGGCTGGTCGTTTGTGTATGTGGCGCTGCCGGTAATGCTGGCGCTTATTCCACTCAGCGCCTGGTTTTGCCGCGATCTGGATCTGCTGGCGCTGGGCGATGATCGCGCCAGCACGCTCGGCGTCCCGGTCAGGCGGGCACAGCGCCTGGGATTGCTCCTCGCCGTCGCGCTGGCAGCCACCAGCGTGGCAGTTTGCGGGCCGATAGCTTTCGTCAGCCTGGTCGTGCCCCACCTGACCCGACGCCTGCTGGGAGGGCGCCATCACTGGCTACTGCCCGGCGCTGCGCTAATCGGCGCATTTGTCTTAACGCTGGCCGATTTGCTGGCAAGGATCATTAACCCTCCCACGGAGCTTCCGGCAGGCATGCTCACCGCCATTATCGGCGCGCCGTGGTTTATCTGGTTGCTTGTGAGGATGCGCTAAATGGATATCAGATGTGAAAACCTGACTGCCGGATACGGTGATAAACGCATTCTTGACGGCCTGTCGGTTACGCTACCCGCCGGGCAGATCACCGCATTACTGGGGCCTAATGGCTGCGGCAAATCGACGCTGCTGAAATGCCTTGCCCGCCTGCTCATACCGCAATCCGGCACCTTGCACATTGCGGGTAAGCCGCTGTCGGCATTCTCACCCCGCGCGCTTTCGCGTCACCTGGCGCTACTGCCGCAACAGCACATGACGCCGGAAGGGATCACCGTGCGGGAACTGGTCAGCTATGGCCGCAGCCCGTGGCTGCCGCTGTGGGGGCGGCTTTCTCGCGACGACCATCAGCATGTCAACCGGGCAATGGCGCAGACGCACACTGACGCGCTGGCAGAAAGGCGGCTGACGGAGCTGTCCGGCGGTCAGCGGCAGCGCGTGTTTCTGGCGATGGTGTTAGCGCAGGATACGCCCATTGTATTACTGGATGAACCCACCACCTGGCTCGACATTAATCATCAGGTGGAGTTGATGGCGCTCATGCAGATGCTAAAACAGGCGGGAAAAACGGTCGTGACGGTACTGCACGACCTGAATCAGGCAAGTCGCTATTGCGATCATCTTGTCGTGCTGGCGCAGGGGAATGTGATTGCGCAAGGGCAACCTGTTGATGTGATGCAACCAGAATTATTACGCAAGGTATTTCAGGTTGATGCGGAAATTCACCCTGAACCGCTGACAGGAAAACCAATGTGTATTATTCGTTAGTCTGCTAGCCATATTTTTACCTGTCCAGAGCAGTCTGTTCATCCTGTCAGACTGCTCATCAAAAATATATTCTTATGCCCTTTATTTTTATTCTCTGTCATTAACTTTAAATATTTAAAAGTTATGTAAGGAACACTATATTTAGTGTTTTTCAACCCAGGTATTTAACGAAGGCGTAGGTTGAAATCCCGCTAATTACCGCGATGATGATTGCAAAAATAACCAGTAACATCAATCGCCTACCGCTATATATTCCTAACATAATTACCTCCTTTACTAAATTTACACTTCCATCAAAACACTGAAAATATACGCTACAAGCGTTATCTAACCATCAAGATAAAATAATCTTTAACGAAACGCCATTGATTAATGTCAATAATTCAGACTCTTTATTTTAATAGTATAAGCGCGATTCAAAACATTATGCATTTTATACTTCGAGGAATTTTAAATTGACCAGAATGCCGAATAAAAATCGTCTCCATTCTGCGCCATGCGTTGAAAAAAAACCGTACCAGCAATCTGTTAACGAGGTACTTGAAAAAAAGCAGAGTCAGCCTTCCGGGCTGACGCAAAATGAAGCCAGCGCGCGCCTCGCGCAGCATGGGCCTAACGCGCTGCCAGAAAAAACAGGCAAACCGGCATGGCTACGTTTCCTGGCGCATTTCCACGATGTTCTGATTTATGTCCTGATCGCTGCGGCGGTGCTGACTGCGGTCATGGGTCATTGGGTGGATACGGCCGTCATTTTGGGTGTTGCCATTATCAACGCGCTGATTGGCCACATTCAGGAAAATAACGCGGAAAAGTCGCTGAAAAGCATCCGCAATATGCTGTCGAACTCAGCGGTCGCTATCCGCAACGGTCAACATGAAACCGTCCCCACAACCGAACTGGTGGTGGGCGATATCGTCGTGCTGCGCGCAGGCGATCGCATCCCGGCAGATCTTCGCGTTATGGAAGCCCATAACCTGCGGGTTGAAGAGGCCATCCTGACGGGCGAGTCCACCGTTGTCGATAAAACAGCCGACACCCTTACCGGCGAACTGCCGTTAGGCGATCGTAAAAATCAGCTGTTCTCCGGCACCACCATCAGCGCAGGCGCCGGGCTGGGCGTGGTTATCGCCACCGGTGAAGAGACTGAACTCGGCCACATCAACCAGATGATGACGGGCATTGAGAAGCACCGTACCCCGCTGCTGGTTCAGATGGATAAACTCGGCAAAGCCATTTTCGCCATTATCGTCGCCATGATGGCAGGACTATTTGTGTTCAGCCTGCTGCTGCGCGATATGCCGATGGGCGAACTGCTGCTTTCTCTGATTAGCCTTGCCGTCGCGGCCGTACCGGAAGGGCTACCCGCGATCATCTCGATTATTCTGTCGCTCGGCGTACAGACGATGGCCCGCAAACGCGCCATTATCCGCAAGCTGCCGACGGTCGAAACGCTGGGTGCGATGTCCGTGATCTGTTCCGATAAAACGGGCACCCTGACCATGAATGAGATGACGGTAAAAGCCATTATTACGGCGGACAAAAATTATCGCGTTCAGGGCAACAGCTATGAGCCAATGGGCGAGATCCATACTGAGGAGAGCGACGCTGCGGTAGAGATCCTGCCCGGCAGCCTGCTGGAGAACTACCTTCGCACTATCGACCTGTGTAATGACAGCCAATTGATTCAGGACGAAAACGGTCACTGGGGCATCACCGGCGGGCCAACGGAAGGGGCCTTAAAAGTGCTGGCGGCAAAAGCGCGCCTTCCCGCCATTGAAACTGAACTGCGCAGCAAAATCCCGTTCGATTCGCAGTACAAATACATGGCGACGCACCATCGCATTGGAAATGAAGAGCGCGTACTGGTGACCGGCGCGCCAGATGTGTTGTTTAAACTGTGCCAGCTACAGCAAACCGCTACCGGTACTGAAGCCTTTACGCAAAATCACTGGGAAGCGGAGATCGCGCGCTATGCGAAAGAAGGTCTGCGCATGGTTGCGGCAGCCTGGAAGCCAGGGCGTGCAGAAGCCGCCTCTCTCACCCATGAGTGCCTGAATGACGGCCTGATCTTCCTGGGCATCGCAGGCATGATGGACCCGCCGCGTCCAGAGGCCATTGACGCAATCCAAGCCTGCCAGCAGGCGGGGATTCGCGTGAAGATGATCACCGGCGATCACCCGCAAACGGCCATGAGTATCGGCGGCATGCTGGGGATTCATAACAGCACCCACGCGGTAACGGGCTACGAACTGGAGCAGATGGACGATGCGGCATTAGCTGAAGCCGCTGTCACCTACGACATCTTTGCCCGCACCAGCCCCGAACATAAACTGCGTCTGGTGAAGGCGCTGCAAAACAAAGGCGAGATTGTCGGTATGACCGGCGACGGAGTCAACGACGCCCCCGCGCTGAAGCAGGCGGACGTCGGTATCGCGATGGGCATCAAAGGCACGGAAGTGACAAAAGAAGCCGCTGACATGGTACTGACGGACGACAACTTCGCCACCATCGCCAGCGCCGTACAGGAGGGGCGTCGCGTTTACGACAACCTGAAGAAAACGATTCTGTTCATCATGCCCACCAACCTGGCACAGGGTCTGCTGATCATCATTGCCCTGTTGGCTGGGAACCTGATCCCGCTCACGCCGGTACTGATTCTGTGGATGAACATGGCGACCTCCGCCACGCTGTCGTTCGGGCTGGCATTTGAAGCCGGTGAGCGCAACATCATGCGACGCCCGCCACGCCAGAGTAATGAGAACGTCATGGATGCCTTTGCTATCTGGCGCGTCGGTTTTGTCGGAACATTAATTGCGGCCTGCGCCTTTGCGCTGGAAGCCTGGTTGCAGCCTCGCGGCCACAGCCCGGAGTTTATCCGTACCGTGCTGTTGCAGACGCTGGTCACCGCACAGTGGGTATATATGCTCAACTGCCGGGTTTCGGATGGTTTCTCGCTGGAACGCGGGCTGCTGATGAATAAAGGCATCTGGATGGTCAGCGGCATTCTGTTGCTGTTACAAATGGCGATTATCTATATGCCTTTCATGCAGATGCTGTTTGGCACGGAAGCGCTGCCGCTGCGTTACTGGGGCATAACCTTCGCTATCGGCGCAGTGCTGTTCTGCATTGTGGAGATAGAGAAACCGCTCACCCGTAAATTCCGCCGGAAATAGCCAGCGGTTCACCGCGAAGCAAAAAGCCTCCCGTAGCGGAGGCTTTTTTTTGCCGATGGGGGAGGCATTTTGTCGGCCCGGTAAGCAAAGCGCCACCGGGCATAGCGCCGGATGGCGGCGCAAGCGCCTTATCCGGCCTACGGGAGTGAATTTTGTCGGCCCGGTAAGTGAAGCGCCACCGGGCATAGCGCCGGATGGCGGCACAAACACCTTATCCGGCCTACGGGAGTGAATTTTGTCGGCCCGGTAAGCGAAGCGCCACCGGGCATGGCGACGGATGGCGGCGTAAGTGCCTTATCCGGCCTACGGGAGAGAGGTTTTGTCGGCCCGGTAAGCGAAGCACCACCGGGCATGGCGCCGGATGGCGGCGCAAGCGCCTTATCCGGCCTACGGGAGTGAATCTTGTAGGCCCGGTAAGCGAAGCGCCACCGGCATGGCGCCGGATGGCGGCGCAAGCGCCTTATCCGGCCTACGGGAGAGAGGTTTTGTCGGCCCGGTAAGCGAAGCGCCACCAGGCATGACGCCGGATGGCGGCGCAAGCGCCTTATCCGGCCTACGGGAGTGAATTTTGTAGGCCCGGTAAGCGAAGCGCCACCGGGCATGACGCCGGATGGCGGCGCAAGTGCCTTATCCAGCCTACGGGAGTGAATTTTGTAGGCCCGGTAAGCGAAGCGCCACCGGCATAACGCCGGATGGCGGCGCAAGCGCCTTATCCGGCCTACGGGAGAGAGGTTTTGTAGGCCCGGTAAGCAAAGCGCCACCGGGCATGACGCCGGATGGCGGCACAAACGCCTTATCCGGCCTACGGGAGAGAGGTTTTGTCGGCCCGGTAAGCAAAGCGCCACCGGGCATGGCAGATTAACGAATGACCATCACCGGAATTTTCGCGTATCGCAAAATATTCGCCGCAGCCGAACCGAGCAAATGCGTTGCAATACCCGGCTTGCGCGAACCGATGATAATCATCTCGGCGTTATGCGCTTCTACCGCGTTATTTACTTCATCACGAATATTGCCATGACGGACTTCAAAACGAATATTCTCCAACGGCGTTTTGAATTTTCTCGCAAGGTTAAGCATTTTCTCTTGCGCATCATTCGTCATGTATTCCTCGTATTTTCTGATATCCGAGGCAAAACCACGCATTGGGGAGGTACCCAGTTTAGGGAACACATGCAGCAGATGGATCACGCCGTTTTCTTTGTCCACCATATGATCAGCGTAGGCAATGGCTTTGTCAGAAAGATCCATCGCCAGAATATCAACGGGCATTAAAATGACTTTATTCATGATGATTTCCTTAAGTTAGCTGACAGGCCAATCACATATCCCTGAAAAGACCTGGCAAGATTCAGCATTCATTCGACCAAAATAACGGGGGAATAATAATCAATAATACCCTGTCTTTTTTGATCATAAGCAAGAAAGGAAATAACCCATAAAGTCTGTAGATATATTTACGTCCGGTGACAAAACTGACAAGCCTGCTATTTAATTGCACGCTATTTCAGCCAAAAAAAAGCTCCCGTGAAGGGAGCTTTTTAAATTCATCAGAACGGGATGTCGTCGTCGAAATCCATTGGCGGTTCGTTAGACGGTGCCGGAGCGGATTGTTGCTGCGGACGGGACTGCGCGCCGCCGCTGAACTGGTTGCCGCCCTGCGGTTGCTGAGGCTGACCCCAACCGCCCTGCTGCTGACCGCCGCCCATATTGCCGCCAGCCGGAACGCCGCCGCCCTGACGGCCACCCAGCATCTGCATGGTGCCGCCAACGTTAACCACCACTTCAGTGGTGTATTTGTCCTGACCGGACTGATCGGTCCATTTACGGGTACGCAGCTGACCTTCAATGTAAACCTGAGAACCTTTACGCAGATATTCGCTGGCCACTTCCGCCAGTTTGCCGAACAGCACAACGCGGTGCCATTCCGTCTGCTCTTTCATCTCACCGGTCTGCTTATCACGCCAGGATTCGGAAGTAGCCAGCGTAATGTTGGCAACTGCGCCACCATTTGGCATGTAGCGTACTTCCGGGTCCTGGCCCAGATTACCGACGAGAATCACCTTGTTTACGCCTCTGCTGGCCATGATCGAGTCTCCTGAAAAACGTTTCTGAATAAGTGTAAACGCGCGATTGTAGCATTACCAATAGCGTTTTTACTACGATGCGAGGCTGATTCCAGTAAACAACCTTGGGCGGACATTGTTACACAGTAGCCTGTGTTTTGCATTCCAATACTGTATATCCATTCAGGTTGAGTTGTGTCATAATTAACCGTTTGTGATCGCCGGTAGCGCCATGCGGCCGGGAAAAAGCGTTTTAATCCGGGAAAGGTGAATGGATAAGATCGAAGTTCGGGGCGCCCGCACCCATAATCTCAAAAACATCAACCTCGTCATCCCGCGCGACAAACTGATTGTCGTCACCGGGCTTTCGGGTTCTGGCAAATCCTCGCTCGCTTTTGACACCTTGTATGCCGAAGGGCAGCGTCGTTACGTTGAATCCCTTTCCGCATATGCGCGTCAGTTTCTGTCTTTGATGGAAAAACCAGATGTCGACCATATTGAGGGGCTGTCGCCCGCTATCTCAATTGAGCAGAAATCGACATCCCATAACCCGCGCTCTACGGTAGGTACAATTACCGAAATACATGACTATCTGCGTCTGCTGTTCGCCCGCGTGGGTGAACCGCGCTGCCCGGATCATGACGTCCCGCTGGCGGCGCAAACCGTCAGCCAGATGGTGGATAACGTGCTGTCTCAGCCGGAAGGCAAACGCCTGATGCTGCTGGCGCCCATTATTAAAGAGCGCAAAGGCGAGCACGCCAAAACGCTGGAAAACCTGGCCAGCCAAGGCTACATCCGCGCCCGTATTGATGGCGAGGTCTGCGATCTCTCCGATCCGCCGAAGCTGGAGCTGCAAAAGAAACACACCATTGAGGTCGTGATCGATCGTTTCAAAGTCCGTAGCGATCTGTCCCAGCGCCTGGCGGAATCTTTTGAAACCGCGCTGGAACTCTCCGGCGGCACCGCGATCGTCGCGGATATGGACGATACGAAAGCGGAAGAGCTGCTCTTCTCCGCCAACTTCGCCTGCCCAATTTGCGGCTACAGTATGCGCGAGCTGGAACCGCGTCTGTTCTCGTTCAACAACCCGGCGGGAGCCTGCCCGACCTGCGACGGCCTCGGCGTACAGCAATATTTCGATCCCGATCGCGTGATCCAGAACCCGGAGCTTTCTCTGGCTGGCGGCGCGATTCGCGGCTGGGATCGCCGTAACTTCTATTACTTCCAGATGCTGAAATCGCTGGCGGAACACTATAAGTTCGACGTGGAAGCTCCGTGGGGAAGTCTGAGTCAGAATGTGCATAAAGTCGTTCTGTACGGTTCCGGCAAAGAGAGCATCGAGTTCAAATACATCAACGATCGTGGCGACACCTCCGTGCGTCGCCATCCGTTCGAAGGCGTGCTGCACAACATGGAGCGCCGTTACAAAGAGACGGAGTCCAGCGCGGTACGTGAAGAGTTAGCTAAATTCATCAGCAACCGTCCGTGCGCCAGTTGTGAAGGCACGCGTCTGCGCCGTGAAGCACGTCATGTCTTCGTCGAGAATACTCCGCTGCCTGCGATCTCCGACATGAGCATCGGCCATGCGATGGACTTCTTCAACAATCTCAAGCTCGCAGGCCAGCGTGCAAAGATTGCGGAGAAGATCCTCAAGGAGATTGGCGACCGCCTCAAGTTCCTGGTAAACGTCGGCCTCAACTACCTGACGCTGTCCCGTTCGGCAGAGACCTTGTCCGGCGGCGAAGCCCAGCGTATCCGTCTGGCCAGCCAGATTGGCGCGGGGCTGGTAGGCGTGATGTATGTGCTGGATGAGCCGTCTATCGGTCTCCATCAGCGCGATAACGAACGTTTGCTGGGAACGCTGATTCACCTGCGTAATCTCGGCAATACCGTGATTGTGGTGGAGCATGACGAAGACGCCATCCGCGCCGCCGACCATGTGATCGATATCGGCCCCGGCGCTGGCGTACACGGCGGTCAGGTCGTGGCCGAAGGGCCGCTGGAGGCGATTATGGCGGTGCCGGAATCCCTCACCGGCCAGTACATGAGCGGCAAACGCAAGATTGAAGTGCCGAAACAGCGCGTTCCCGCGAACCCGGAGAAAGTGCTGAAGCTGACCGGCGCGCGCGGCAACAACCTGAAAGACGTCACCCTGACGCTGCCGGTTGGCCTGTTTACCTGTATCACCGGCGTATCCGGGTCGGGTAAGTCTACGCTTATCAACGACACACTGTTCCCGATTGCCCAGCGCCAGTTAAACGGGGCGACCATTGCGGAACCTGCGCCGTATCGTGATATTCAGGGGCTGGAGCATTTCGACAAAGTCATCGACATCGACCAGAGTCCGATTGGCCGTACGCCGCGCTCTAACCCGGCAACGTATACCGGCGTGTTTACGCCCGTACGTGAGCTGTTCGCTGGCGTGCCGGAATCACGCTCACGCGGCTATACGCCGGGACGTTTCAGCTTTAACGTGCGCGGCGGGCGTTGCGAAGCCTGTCAGGGCGACGGCGTCATCAAGGTTGAAATGCACTTCCTGCCGGATATTTACGTACCGTGCGACCAGTGCAAAGGCAAGCGCTATAACCGCGAAACGCTGGAGATTAAGTACAAGGGCAAGACTATCCACGAAGTGCTGGATATGACCATCGAAGAAGCGCGCGAATTTTTTGACGCCGTTCCGGCGCTGGCGCGTAAGCTGCAAACGTTGATGGACGTGGGTCTGACCTACATCCGTCTCGGTCAGTCCGCCACCACGCTCTCCGGCGGTGAAGCACAGCGCGTGAAGCTGGCGCGTGAATTGTCGAAACGCGGCACCGGGCAGACGCTGTACATTCTGGATGAACCGACCACTGGTCTGCATTTTGCCGATATTCAGCAACTGCTGGACGTGCTGCACCAGTTGCGCGACCAAGGCAACACCATTGTGGTGATTGAGCACAACCTGGACGTCATTAAGACGGCGGACTGGATTGTCGATCTCGGCCCGGAAGGCGGCAGCGGCGGCGGCGAAATTCTTGTTTCCGGGACGCCGGAGACGGTCGCAGAGTGTGAAGCGTCACATACTGCCCGTTTCCTCAAGCCAATGCTGTAATAATGCCCGATGGCGCTGCGCTTATCGGGCCTACAGAATATGCGTAATAGTTTGTAGGCTCGATAAGGCGCTTGCGCCACATCCGGCAAAACGGCTCACGGCTGCACCAACAGCTTACGCTTGTCCTCCGGCAGAGTACTTACCGCCAGTTGATAAGAGGCATCCACCAGATAATAGATTTGCGAATCCGGTAGCGAACCGTCCAGGTAGACGGTGCTCCAGTGCGCTTTATTAAGATGTCGGCTTGGTCGCACATCGCTGTGTTGCTGGCGCAGCAACTCCGCCAGTTCAGGGCTGGTTTTCAAAGATACCGCCGGGCGATTTTCCACTTCTTTCACCATGGCAAAAAGCACATCTTCAACCTTGATTTGTGTGGCTTTCCAGTCACTGTGAACGCTCTGTTCCGCGCCTGTTTTTGCCATGCAATATTGCAGTAACTCCGAATTGGTCATCTTCTTATTCCCCTTTTAAGCATATTGCCCCACTGAGAACATCTCTTACTCAGTTTGCAGCAAGTCCGCCAAAGGTAAAAGCCAGCAGCTCAATTTTGTTCAAAAAAACAGCGATTGAGAATCTTGCCGGATGATGCCACTGTAGGCCGGATGGCGACGCTAATGCGTTTTATCAGTCCTGGGGCAAAAGGTTCTGCCGGTTTTAATATTCCGAGTTCACAATCACCTCTTCCCCAAACGCGCCGGCCTGCGGCAACGGTTTATAGGTAGAGTTGGAGGCGCGCAGGATGCGGATGCCACGAATGCCCGCGTCACGGGCTGCCGTAATGTCATTGTCGGAGTCGCCGTAGAAGATGCGGATATTTTTCTCCTGTAGCCACTGCGTTTTGGTGTTCTGGCCCGGCTTGTCGCCTGCAAAAATCACAGGATTCATATTGGCTGCGGGAATGTGGAAATCATCAGCCAGCGTTTTCGAGACGGTTTCGGTTTTCGTCTGGCTCCGCCCCGTGACAAAAAAGATGCTGTCGCCACGCCGGACGTGCATATCGATGAGCAGGCGCGCCACCTCTTTCGGAATGCTGAACTCATCCCAGCCGTTGTTCATCTTCTCCCAGAATGCCGGATTTTTCAGATAATCCTCGCTTTCTGGCGAATAGACTTTTTTGCCGCGCCAGAAGCCAGGGCTGGAAAACAGCACGGTGTCATCAATATCAAACCCGACAGCAATGGGAGGACGACCCGCCAGGCTATTTTCGATCTGCGCGACAGAAACCCAGTGGATGGGAGACTGCTCGGCGAGTTTCGCAACATTGGTGCCAGGATTTAGCGGCGACGGCGAGGACGCCAGGGCGATTGCTGAATTATTTAACGTGAAAAGTAAACAAAAGGCGCTCAAGGCCAGGGTTATCTTGCGCATATTTTTCCCTAAATAGTCAGTTTTTGTAATCAATTAGGCAGAAAATCAAATGCAACACAGACTGTACTCCGCACAGAACGTTGAACAAATCTTTTCTTGAAAATTTATCAAATAAAAGAACCATGATCACATTTAGAGTTCGGATTATTCAGTCCCTAATAACTATTATTTTACATTTTGTCATATTACACCTGTCTGGTGAATGTGTGATAAACCACACACACCGGAGTCTGTTCTGTACACGCATTCACAATATTGTAGTCTACCGCTTTCCGTACTTTCAGTGTTGATAATATACTACTGTTAATTTTTGCAGCCAATTGGGTGTAGAATGGTAATTTCAAACATATATTGCATTGAGGGTAGGTGGCGTTACAGAATTGCGAATATTTTTCTGTTAGTTTTCTTATTAACTGT
Organism: Citrobacter koseri ATCC BAA-895; assembly: GCF_000018045.1. Taxonomy (NCBI): domain Bacteria; kingdom Pseudomonadati; phylum Pseudomonadota; class Gammaproteobacteria; order Enterobacterales; family Enterobacteriaceae; genus Citrobacter; species Citrobacter koseri. The sequence goes on from NC_009792.1 coordinate 3,575,747, forward strand.
TTCTGGCTTCTTTTTGCATGAACGATTTATCGGATTATCAGGCACTGATAAAATGCGTCTTGATATGTATAAGTCAACACTTAATTCAACCATCGAACAATATAATATTTTACCTTATATGCTATCGACAGATAACATAATAAGACGCTCCTTAATTGATGAAAATGGCGCGCAAAAATATTCTATTAATGAAAAAATAGAACATCTTAACCGCAATCTAAAAACTGCGGCCATATTCATTCTTGATGCCCAGGGTAAAGCGATTGCATCAAGCAACTGGAAAGAGGTCGGCAGTTACGTCGGGCAAAATTACAGTTATCGTCCTTATTTTAAACAAGCTATGGCAGGACAGAATGGAAAATTCTATGGCATCGGTAGCACGACTAACACACCTGGATTTTTTCTCTCTACCGGGATAAAGGAAAACAATAAAATTATCGGCGTTGTGGTTGTAAAAATCAGTCTGAATGAGATTGAAAAAGCCTGGTCGGAAGGACCGGAAAATATTATTGTAACCGATGAACACAGTATTATATTTTTAAGTTCCAGAACCCAATGGAAGATGAAGTCACTGCAACCACTTCCCATCGACATAATGAAAAAATTACAATCTACACGACAATACAGTATCAATAACCTTAAACCCGCCGATTACTATCCTTGTTTTAAATTAGGCCGTTTTATTTTTCTAATAAATGACACACATCAGTCTTGTCTTATCCCTGGATTTTATTCTCAAAGCGTCACCATCCCTGAATTTAACTGGGAAATGATAATTATTATGCCACTAGAGAATATTTACTGGACGCTGAGTGTAACCTTCACAATCGCCATTGTGATCTATTTGCTGGTGTTAACATTTATAAATTACTGGCGTATGCGTTTAAAAACCCAGAAATTGCTGGCGCAAACAAATGAAACGCTGGAAAAACAGGTCAAAGAACGTACCCTGGAATTAGAGTCAATCAACAAAAAACTGGTCCAGGAAATGAAAGAGCGCAGTCAGGCGGAACAAGTTCTGCAGCTGACCCGTAGCGAACTTGCAGAATCCAGTAAACTTGCCGCTCTGGGGCAAATGGCGACTGAGATCGCTCATGAGCAGAACCAACCGCTGGCTGCACTCCATGCCTTAACTGACAATGCGCGTATTATGCTGACCAAGGGAATGTATTCCCAGGTTGATCAGAACCTTAAATATACAATCTCTGTAATTGAAAGAATGACGCAGCTAATTTCCGAACTTAAAGCATTTGCTTCCCGTCATCGGGTACCAAAAGGATCAGCCGATGTTATCAAAGTTATGTACCGAGCGATTGAGCTGCTTAATCATAGTATGGAAAAAAATCATGTTGAGCGGCGAATCAAAGCCTCCTCGACGCCGCTTTTTGTTGGTTGTGATGAACTGGGTCTCGAACAAATATTTAGCAATCTTATTTCTAACGCGCTTGATGCAATGGAGAACGGGGCGAATAAACGACTGGACATTGCTCTGTGTCGCGTGGATCAGCAGATTATTATCACACTTAAAGATACGGGGCCCGGTTTTTCTCCACAAGCAATAGACCGTATATTTGAACCCTTTTTCACGACTAAACGCAGAGGAATGGGGTTAGGTCTGGCAATCGTAAGTGAAATTGTCAGGAATTCCAATGGAACAATCCGTGCAGATAACCACCCGGAAGGTGGCGCAATGATTACATTAACATGGAAAGAGTGGCGAGGAGATCATAACGAAAATGAGCAATAACATCACCATTATTTATATTGAGGACAGCGACGACGTACGTTTCGCCTGCGAACAGACGCTAATACTGGCGGGATATCATGTTATTTCGTTCCCCGATGCGGAGCAAAGTTTACCAACAATTCAGCATCAGACCAATATTATTGTTCTCACTGATTTGCGTCTGCCGGGATTATCTGGACTGGATTTACTCAATCAAATTATTAAGATCGATGCCGAAATTCCGGTAATTTTAATTACCGGTCATGGCGATGTTGAAATGGCAGTGGAAGCTATGCGTAACGGCGCATGGGATTTTATCGAAAAACCCTGTAGCTCGGAAAAACTACTCTCGATTATCGCCCGCGCGGCAGAAAAACGTCGTCTGGTGGTAGAAAACAAACAGCTTCTGAGCCGTTTGCAACAGGAAAAGGGGCCGCTGTTGATTGGTCGTAGCCCGCAAATGCAGAAATTGCGCCAGATGGTTATCAACGTGGCGGATACTGATGCCGATGTTTTAATTTGTGGTGAAACCGGCAGCGGGAAGGAAGTGGTTGCCAGAATGCTGCACCACGGTAGCACTCGTAGCAATGGTCAGTTCGTGGCGCTTAACTGTGCAGGCTTGCCCGAAACCCTGTTTGAAAGCGAGATATTCGGCCATGAACCCGGCGCGTTCACCGGCGCAATGAAACGACGGATTGGAAAAATCGAACATGCCAGCGGCGGTACGCTATTTCTTGATGAAATTGAAGGTATGCCTCTGGGAATGCAGGTAAAACTGCTTCGCGTTTTACAAGAGCGCATAATTGAAAGACTGGGTTCAAATCAGTTGATTCCCGTCAATTGCCGCGTGATTGCCGCCACAAAAGAGGATTTGTTACGCCATAGCGAGGAAAATCACTTCCGTTCCGATCTTTATTACCGTCTCAACGTTGTTAATCTGGCCATTCCGCCACTGCGCCAGCGACGCGAAGACATTCCCGAACTTTTTTACTGGTTTGCCAGTCAGGCGGCGCAAAAATATAACCGGGCGTTGCCGGATATCTCCCCTATGCTCCTCGCCTGGCTGCAATCACAAAGCTGGCCCGGCAACGTGCGGGAACTAAAACACACCGCCGAGCGTTTTGTTCTGGGATTAATGATTCAGCACCAGCCCGTTCCTATGACGCAACAAGAGGAACGTGGCCTGACGGCCTGTATCGACGCCTTTGAAAAAAAACTGATTGAAGATATGCTGCGGCAAACCGGCGGTCAGGTCAGTTTGACTGCGCGGCTGTTACAATTACCGCGCAAGACGTTATATGACAAGCTGAATAAACACCAGATTCTGCCGCAGACCTACCGGTTTACGGAGTAGATCAACTGGCTAATGCTGAAAGCTGGTTATTCAGCCCCAAATCAATTCCTTTTCCAGCGTAGCGCTCCACTACCCACGACCAGAACGATGCAGGGATGGTGATGGTTTTCTCATTACGCGCCCCCGTTGCCGCTTCCGGTATTCCAGGATAGATCACGGGCCGTCCACCTGACTGCGGGCGCGTCGCCAACAGATAATCGGCGAAGAAGCGTCCTTTCTCGTCTGCGCGATCAGAAAACTTATCGGGATCAATCAGTAATGCAAACAGATGATTGTGTGCAGAACCGCCAGCCTGGTGATCTTCCGCTATTGTGTCGCCGCCGGATAAAATCCCCGCCATCATCTCAATCATCAGCGACAAACCAAAGCCTTTGTGTTCGCCAAATGGCAGTAACGCCCCCGCAGGCGATGTAAACAGTACGCCCGGGTCTACACTGGGGTAGCCATCGGCATCAATCAGTTGACCCGGTGCAGCTTGTTTACCTTCAACCGACATTACGCGCGCTTTGTTCAGCGCCATGCTACTGGTGGCAAAATCAACCAGCATTGCCGGGCGTCCACCTTTGAAAGGCCAGGCAAAACAGAACGGGTTGGTAGTCATACGCGCCTCTGCTCCTCCCCATGGCGCAACCAGCGCCGGGCGACCAGTGACGTTACTCATCGCCAGCATCACCAGGCCTTTATCGCTCGCCATTTGGCCAAAGTGCCCCATACGCCCTAAATGATGTGCATGACGCAGCGTCAACAGGCAAAATCCTTTCGCCTTCGCACGCTCAATTGCCGCATTTATTGCGACTTTCGCCGCATGCTGTCCAAAACCGTTGTGAGCGTGAAAACACAACAAATGATCTTCGCTGACCAACACTTCCGGTCGGGCATTAACCGTTACATCACCTCTGGCGATGTTTTCCAGATATTTGGGCAACAGCGTGACACCATGACTTGGAAAGCCATAACGCTCGGCCTCAATCATGTGTTCAGCAACATCCTGAGCGATATCTGCATCACAACCATTCAGCTCCAGCAATCCAGCAGTTAACCAACGCGCCTTTTCCAGTGCGATTTGCAATGACATAGCCTATCTCCTTACATCAGACCCAGAACTTTCCACCAGGTGGCGGCAAACACCAGCAACAGCACATAACCAACCAGAGAAAGCCAAATCCCTACGCGAGTGAACTGGCGCGGCGTGAAGGTATCGGTTCCCAGACAAACCATGTTTTGCGGCGCGTTAATAGGCAAAATAAAACCGAAACTGACGCTAAAGGCCAACAGGATAGTCATACCGATTGGATTAACGCCCAGTTCCGGCGGCAGGCTGCTTAACAGGCTGATCAAAATAGGCAACAATGCGGCGGTTAACGCAGTGGCGCTGGCGAATCCGAGATGGATGACAATTAAAAACGCAGAGAGAATGGCGAAGATCGCCAGAGGCGGCAGCGCATCAAGACCAAAACCTTGCACGACATAGTTCGCCATCCAGGAAGCGGCCTGGGTATCAAGCAGCGTCGAACCGAGGCTGATCCCGATACCAAACATCAGCAATGTGCCCCACTGAACGCGTTTCTCTACCTCTTTCCAGTGCATCACGCCAATGCCCGGCATCAGCATTATCGCCAGTCCTGCTAAGGTTACAGAGGTGGTGTCAATGCTGTGCAGTTTCCCCCCCGTTGACCAGAACACCAGCAGCAACAGAGAGATAACAATCAGGCGTTTTTCTTTGCCCGTCGTCGGCCCCAGCTCTACCAGCGCTTTTTTGATAGCGCTGCTACCGCCTTCCACGGTTTCCGTCTCTGGCGGCAAGAGTTTGCGCACGAGAAAATAGAGAATAACCGACATCGCCAGACTCCACGGCGCGCCAGCCAGCAGCCAGTCTAGCCAACTGACGTTGTGGCCTGCGCCAAACGTTTTATTAATGAAGCCCAGAGAAAGCAGGTTTTGCGCAGCAGACGTCTGGATACCGACATTCCAGATACTGGTCGCCTGGGCGATAACAATCATCATTGAGGCTGCCAGGCGGGAATGTTTATCGACTTTAAACGCCGCAATAACCCCCATCATAATCGGCACGACGCAGGCAGTACGTGCGGTAGCACTGGGAACAACCAAGCTCAGAACAATGGTGACCACAATCGCGCCAATCAAAATACTGCGACTGCTGGCCCCGATTTTCGACATCGTAAATAGCGCAATGCGCTTATCCAGTCCGGTGATAGTCATTGCCGCCGCAATAAACATCGCCGCCGCCACCAGCGCCAGTGCAGAGTTGGAAAATCCCGATAACGTTAACTTCAGCGCTTTTGTCGTGCCGAGAATCGTATCTGGATTATTCATATCCGGCGCGAAACCGACCATAAAGATGATTAACGCGGATATCACGATTGCGCTGGCGGTGTAATCCATCGCTTCACTGATCCAGACGATAATCGCAAATACTAATACGGCAATCATATTTTGTCCGGCGACCGGCAGAGTGTCGCCCAGCGGCAGAAACATAATAATAAGACCGGCAAGAACGGCCAGACATAAACCAGAATTAGGAATAATGCTACGCTTTTGCATAGCACCATTAGGAACTGATGACATAATCACCTCACTGTGAAAGATAAAAGACCTGTCTCTCTAATGCAGGTGTCATGCCAGTACCAAAAACAAATTAATACTATGATATATAATGAATTTTTAGTTTTTAGCTCAATAACAGGTGAGCGAAATTCCACACAGGGGTAAAAATATGAATATAAAACCACACATAAAAAACGGGGGCTTATTGCCCCCGTTACTTACTTAATCGCATTCCACAACGTTTCACCAATTTGTGCCGGGTTTCGTGTCCAGGTCATCCCCGCTTTATCGAAAGCGCGGAATTTATCTTCTGCGCTACCGCTGCTGCCGGAAATAATGGCTCCGGCATGCCCCATACGTTTTCCCTTCGGTGCGGTAACGCCAGCAATATAGCCAATTACCGGTTTATTCATTTCATGGCGAATAAACTCTGCAGCATGTTCCTCCGCATTGCCGCCAATTTCACCGATCATAATGACCGCATCGGTTTGCGGATCGTCAGCAAATAAACGCAGCGCATCAATAAAATTCGTTCCGGGAATAGGATCTCCGCCGATACCGATACAGGTCGATTGACCGAGACCCAGCGCGGTAGTTTGCGCAACCGCTTCATACGTTAATGTGCCGGAACGGGAAATAATGCCAATGCGTCCCGGACGATGAATATCACCCGGCATAATGCCGATTTTGCAGGCTCCGGGAGTGATAATTCCCGGACAATTAGGCCCAATTAAACGCACCTCCGGATGGCAATCCAGCAGGCGGCGCACCTTAACCATGTCCAGTGTCGGTACGCCTTCGGTGATCACCACAATCAATTTAACGCCCGCTTCAACGGCTTCCACAACGGAGTCCAGGACGAACGGCGCCGGGACATAAATCACGCTGGCATCGGCCTGCGTCTGGCGCATGGCCTCTTTCATTGAATTAAATACCGGTCGGTCCAAATGCCGCTGCCCTCCCTTGCCTGGCGTAATACCGCCGACAATTTGCGTGCCGTAGGCAATCGCCTGCTCAGTATGAAAGGTGCCATTCTTGCCGGTGATACCTTGTACCAACACGCGGGTATATTTGTCGATTAAAACGCTCACGTTAACCTCCTGTCATTTCAGCAATGCGATGATGCGCTTCGCGGCATCATCGAGAGAATCAACGGCTTCTACCGCGAGACCACTTTCCGCCAACAAACGCTGCCCTTCAGTCGCATGGTTGCCGGACAGACGCACCACTACCGGCAGGGTAATTTGTTCTTCATGCAGCGCGTGGATAATGGCGCGAGCAATCATGTCGCAACGCACGATGCCGCCGAAAATATTGACCAGAATTCCCTGTACTTTTTTATCGGAGACAATCAGGCGAAATGCTTCACTGACCCGTTCCTGCGTCGCACCACCACCAACGTCAAGAAAGTTGGCGGGTTGCGCGCCATAGAGTTTTATAATGTCCATTGTCGCCATCGCCAGCCCGGCACCATTAACCATACAGCCGATAGCGCCATCCAACGCAACATAGTTAAGGTCGAGTTTCGCCGCCTGGTTTTCCCGCTCATCTTCCTGCGTTTCATCGCGTAACGCCTGTAATTCAGGGTGACGATACAATGCGTTATCATCCAGGGTAACTTTTGCGTCGGCGCACATAAACTCGCCATTTTCACAGATCACCAGCGGATTAATCTCCAGCAGCGCAAAATCGAGTTCGTTAAACGCCTTCCATGCCTGATTCACCAATTGGCTGAACCCGGAATACAACGTTTTCTCCAGTCCCAGCACCGCAAACAACTCACGCACATGGCAAGGCTGAATGCCAGTAAGCGGATCGACGCTCACTTTATCGATCTTTTCCGGCGTGTCATGTGCGACCTTTTCAATCTCCACACCGCCTTCAGAACTGACAATAAACGTGACGCGCTGGCTTTCGCGATCAACCACTACGCCAAAATAGAGTTCCTGACGTACCGGATAGATGTTTTCGCACACCAGAATGCGGCTGACATACTGACCTTCCGACCCGGTCTGGTAGGTCACCAGTTGCGAACCCAGCATCTGTACGGCGAACGTTTCCGCCTGCGAAAACTGCGTGAGCACCTTCACGCCGCCAGCTTTCCCACGTCCACCAGCATGTACCTGGGCTTTCAGCACCGCGCCTTTGTTTTCACTGGAAATAGTGCGCCAGGCTTCCGGCAACTCAGTAATATGTTGAATCGCTATCTCTTTCGGGCATGGCATACCCATACCGGCCAGTAATGATTTAGCCTGATACTCATGTAAATTCATAATGTCCCTCAGTGATATGTTCCCTGAATAATTCGAGTCACAGTCAACATGTACATCACTCGAAGTATGACGGGGATAGAACGTTATCCGTGGAGCGCCTGCTTATTCAGCGCCATTGCCGCTTCATGTATGACTTCGCTGAGCGTCGGATGCGCATGTACCGTACAGGCGATATCCTCTCCTGAAGCGCTAAACGCCATCGCCAGCGCAATTTCATTAATTAATTCAGAAGCCTGCGGGCCGACAATCGCTCCGCCCAGCACACGGTCAGTACGTTTGTCCGCGTACAGTGTGCAACGTCCTCCGTCCTGCCCTAGCGCCAGCGCGCGCCCATTGCCCGCAAACAGTGAATGACCTTTAGTGAACGGTATACCGATGGCTTTCAGCGTCACTTCGTTCTCGCCGATCCACGCCACTTCCGGCTGGGTATAAATCACGGATGGAATCAGCAAGAAGTTGACCGGTTCGACGGGCAGACCCGCAATTTGGTCAGCGACAACCAGCCCTTCTTCCATCGCTTTGTGCGCCAGCATAGGTCCACGCACAACATCGCCAATCGCCCACAAACCTGGTTTTCCGGTGCGGCATAGCGCATCAACGTCAATGCCGCCACGCGTATCCGGCACAAGCCCGAGTGCAGCCAGATCGACGCCTGACAGGCGCGGTTCACGGCCAATTGCGACAATCAGTTTATCGACGCGCGTCTCCTGGGCGTTATCGCCCTGCCGCCAGCGAATCACAACCTCATCATTCTGCCGTTCGATAGCATCAATACTGACGCCGAATCGCATCTCCAGACCGCTGGCCGCCAGTGCTTTACGCACATCGCCAGCCAACCTCGGCTCCAGCGCTGGCAGGAAGGTTTCCGCCATCTCCAGCAGCGTAACTTGTGCGCCGACCCGGTTCCAGACGGAACCGAGTTCAAGACCAATCACACCTGCGCCAATCACCCCCAGACGCACCGGACAATCGGTTAACGCCAGCGCCCCGCCATTATCCAGAATGTGCGTGTTGTCTACCGTCACGCCCGCAAGCTGGCGCGGCTGTGAACCGGTGGCGATCACCACGTTTTTCGCGCTAATCGTCTGCTCGTTGACCGTTAACTGCCAGCAATCGTCCTGCTGTCCCTGTAACGTCGCCAGACCGGAAACATGCATTACCTTATTTTTGTCAAACAGCAGACGAATCCCCTGTGTCAAACGGCGTACGATAGCGTCCTTACGCTGGATCATCGCCGCAGCATCAAACGAAACATCCGCGACTTTCACGCCGTGAATCCCTGCCTCATGCTGAATTTGCACAAACAGTTCTGATGATTGCAGCAGCGACTTTGATGGAATACAGCCGACGTTCAGGCAGGTGCCGCCCGGCGATGGCTCGCCCAGGGCATTAACGCCATCATCAATACAGACCACCGTCAGCCCACGCTGAGCCGCCCGTAGCGCCGCCACATATCCGCCAGGACCGCCGCCCATTACCGCGACGTCAAAAAGAGTTTTCATTGGCATTCTCCTTACAGGTCCAGCAACAGCTGTTCCGGTGCTTCCAGCAGTTCGCGGATTGCAACCAGCGTCTGTACCGCTTCTTGGCCATCAATAATGCGATGGTCGTAACTCAGCGCGAGATACATCATTGGGCGGATCACCACCTGACCCTTTTCCACTACCGGACGCGGTGTAATGGCGTGCATACCGAGAATGGCGGACTGCGGTGGGTTGATGATGGGCGTGGACATCATTGAGCCAAACGTACCGCCGTTGGTGACAGAAAACGTACCGCCCTGTAACGCTTCCAGCGGCAGTTTTCCGGCACGCGCCAGCGCGGCGTAATCAGCGATTTGCCGTTCGATTTCAACCAGTGATAAAGTTTGCGCATCGCGCAGTACCGGCACAACCAGGCCGCGATTGCTGCTCACCGCAATGCCAATATCGCAGTAGTCGTGCCAGAGAATATCGTTGCCGTCTACGCTGGCATTGACTATCGGGAAACGCTCAAGCGCGCGGGTGACAGCTTTGACAAAGAACGACATAAAGCCCAGCTTCACGCCATGTTTTTCCGCAAAACGATCCTTCCAGCGAGCACGCAGATCCATCACATTCTGCATGTTGACTTCGTTGAAGGTCGTCAGAATGGCATTATCCCGCTGTGAAGCCAGCAAACGCTCAGCGATACGCAAGCGTAAACGAGACATCGGCTCACGGCGCTCCTCGCGAGCCCCCATTGACGTGGGCCGACGTGGCATCACCGGGGCTGGAACCACTGGCGCGGTTGCCGGGGCAACAGATTGCGCATGTTGCAATACATCCTCTTTCAGAATACGTCCCTGACGTCCGCTTCCGGTCACAGCAGCAAGATCCACATCGCTGCGTTGCGCTTCAAGCCGAGCGGCAGGCATGGCGGCGGGCGGTTCGACAGATGTAGCGGCTGATTCCGTACCCGCCGCCTGCGGCGTCAGTTGCGCCAGTCGCTGCGCGGAAACTACGGAACTGCCTTCGCTGACCATAATCTTTGCCAGCAAGCCGTCCTGCGGCGCGGGGATTTCGAGGATCACTTTATCGGTTTCCAGTTCCGCCACCACCTCGTCGCGACGCACGAAATCACCTTCGTTTTTACACCATGCCGTCAGCGTGCCTTCCGTCACTGATTCCGGTAGTTGAGGGACAGTAATTTCAATCATCAGATCTTTTCCTTGTTATTTTTTTATGGCTGGACGGGAGCGAACGCATCCGCAAGAAAATCGTCAATTTGTTGTTTATGCACGCGCCCATAGCCTGTCGCTGGCGCGGCAGCCGCCGGACGCCCCGCGTAACGCCAGTCCGGGTTCTCCAGCGTCAGCGACGCCAGTTCGTGACGAATTTGCCGCCATGCGCCCTGATTTTCAGGTTCCTCCTGCAGCCAGACCCAGTGCGGGCAGTGCCGCCACTGCGCCAGCGCTGCGTTCAGCTCGTCAGTCGGGAATGGATAAAGTTGTTCCACACGCACAATTGCCACACTGTCTTCGAGGCCACGCTGCTTGCGGGCGTCTAATGCGTCGTAATAGACCTGGCCGCTACACAGAATGACCTGTTTGACCAGTGCCGGATCGTGTGGATAAGCATCGGTAATCACAGGCCTGAACATCCCTGCGCTAAATTGCGAGAGTTCGCTCATCGCGCCTTTAAAACGCAGCAAGCGCTTACTCACAAACACCACCAATGGCTTGCGCGCAGAACGTAAAACCTGCCCGCGTAACAGGTGGAACATTTGTGCGGATTCACCTGGTACAACAACGTGCATGTTGTGTTCCGCGCAAAGCTGTAGCCAACGTTCAGGGCGGGCGGAGGAATGCTCCGGCCCCTGTCCATCGTAGCCGTGAGGCAGCAGAATGGTTAAGCCGCTATAGCGTCCCCACTTGGTTTCGCCTGAAGAGATAAACTGGTCGATAGCCACCTGCGCGCCGTTGGCAAAATCACCAAACTGCGCTTCCCAGATAACCAGTTGCTGTGGTGCAGAGGTGGAATAGCCATACTCCCAGGCCAGCATCGCCTCTTCATTCAGTACCGAATCAAAGACCTCGAAAGGCGCTTGCCCCTCGCGGATATGTTGCAATGGCAGCCAACAACCGGCTTGCGCCTGATTATGCACAACGGCATGACGATGACTGAACGTGCCGCGCCCCGAATCTTCACCGGACAAACGCACGCCAAATCCATTATCCACCAGCGAGGCATAGGCCAGCATCTCCGCCATCCCCCAATCGACTGGCTGTACGCCTGCGGTCATCTCTTTGCGCAAGGCAAGCTGACGTTTGAGCGTAGGATGGGCGGTCACCTCGTCCGGCAGCGTGGTAATGATGTTGCCGTAATAAGACAATTCTTCACATGACAGCCCGGTTTCTGGCTGTACGCTCCACTGCGGATTGGTTAAACCATCCCAATTAGCGCTAAACGGATGTGTGGAATCCGGTGTCGGCAGCGGATCGCGTTTCTGGCAGGCATCCAGCCAGTCACGGTATTCGTTGATTTTTTGCTCCTGCTGCGCGGGGGTCAGTACGCCACGCTGGATCAACGCGTCGCCGTAGCGGGTACGCATACCCGGGTGGGAGTCCACTGCCTGATACATTTGCGGTTGGGTCAGACGGGGTTCATCGCTTTCGTTATGACCTAGCTTACGGAAGCAAACCAGATCAACAATGATGTCGCGGTGGAAAATATTGCGCCAGTCGCAGGCCAGCGTTATCGCCTCGCAGACGGCGTCCACATCGTCACCGTTCACATGAATTACCGGTGCCGCCGCCATTTTGGCGATGTCGGTGCAATAACGGGATGAACGCATATCCTGTAAATGAGAAGTGGTAAATCCGACCTGATTATTAATGACCAGATGAATTGTCCCGCCAGTGCCATAGCCGCGCGTCTGCGACAGATTAAAGGTGGCCTGATTAACGCCAAGACCGCCCAGCGCCGAATCACCGTGGATCAGCACGCCCATCACCTTTGTCTGCCCCTTTTCGCCACGCCGGTTCTGTCGCGCCCTAACCTGCCCAAGCACCACCGGGTTGACGATTTCCAGGTGAGATGGGTTATAGGCCAGCGCGATATGCAGCGCTCCCACAGGCGTTTGCATATTGCAGGAATAGCCCATGTGATACTTTACGTCACCGGAACCTTCGCCAATGGCCTGTTTACCTTCAAATTCGGCAAAGAGCTGGGCCGGATCTTTACCCAGTAAATTGACCAGCACATTTAGCCGCCCACGATGCGCCATACCAATGACCAGTTCGTCCACGCCCTGTTCACGCACGTGCAGCGCCAGCGTATTCAGCGCGGAGATCGCACTTTCGCCGCCTTCAAGCGAGAAACGTTTTTGACCGACGTAACGAGTGTGCAGATAACGTTCCAGAGTTTCCGCCGCCACCAGTTTTTCAAAGCGGAGCATGCAAGTTTGCGCATCCGGCGCGGGGACGTTGCCGCGCTCAATACGCTCCAGTAACCAGGCAATCTCGTCACTATTATCCAGATGCGCCAGTTCATATGCGCAACTGCCAGCCCACGCTTGTTCCAGCATGGCGATGATTTGTTTGAGCGGCATTTGGGTATGGCGTCCGCCAAAAGCAGCACTAAATTCCTGATTTAAATCCTCCGCCGTTAACCCCCAGAACGCAGGCGTCAGTTGAGGCACATCAGGGGGTTGCATCATGTCCAGCGGATCGAGTTTCGCACGCAAATGTCCGAGATTTCGCCAGGCCTGGATCAACTGCGTTACCGCTGCCTGTTTTTTGATCGTTGTGCCTGTCACGTTGCTCGTGGCGGCACTGTCGTCAGAGAGGAACTCTTCTGTAAGAAAAAAGCGCCGCCAGTCTTCAGGAACCATCTCTGGCGAACGCAGCCAGGTCCGGTAGTGTTCTTCAAGCCAGCTGGCATTGTCAGCGTTTAGCAATGCATCGGGCGAGGTTGTGTTCTCCATGTTATTCTCCTGATGGTCATAACCTGTCGATGTTATGCAGCATCCATACCAACAACATAAGTTATTGATATTAATTTAATTAACTAAGATCAGAAGAAAAAAGGTGAGCGGAAACAGGGACAGGTTTAAGCCGGATGTCTGGCAATAAGCACACCCGGATCCAGGATAAGAAGTGTTACATCACCGCAGCAAACGCCTTCGCCACGCGCTGGACATTGCCGGAATTCAGACCCGCCACGCACATGCGTCCGCTGGCGATCAGGTAGACGCCGAACTCATCACGCAGACGGTCCACCTGTGCAACGCTCAGGCCGGTATAGCTGAACATGCCGCGCTGTTGCAGCAGATAATCAAAGTTACGGCCCGGTATCTCGGCGTTCAGGACATTCACCAGTTCCTGACGCATCGCCAGGATACGCGTACGCATTGCTTCCACTTCCGCCAGCCAGCTGGCTTTTAGCGCCTCATCGTTCAGTACGGCGGCAACCACCTGCGCGCCAAAATTCGGCGGGCTGGAGTAGTTACGGCGCACGGTGGCTTTGAGCTGACCCAACACGCGGCCTGCGGCCTCAGCGTCTTCACAGACCACCGAAAGCCCGCCCACACGTTCGCCATACAGCGAGAAGATCTTCGAGAAAGAGTTACTGACCAGCGCGGGTAATCCGGCGCTGGCAATGGCGCGAATCGCGTAGGCATCATCTTCCATACCGGCGCCAAATCCCTGATAGGCAATGTCGAGGAACGGAATCAACTCGCGCGCTTTCAGGATCTCAATAACCGCGTCCCACTGCGAATGGGTTAAATCAGCACCGGTCGGGTTATGGCAGCACGGATGCAGCAGCACAATGCTGCGAGCAGGCAAGGTGTTGAGGGTCGCCAGCAAGTCGTTGAAACGCACGCCGTTAGTGGCGTTGTCATACCAGGGGTAAGTACTTACTTCGAAACCAGCGCCTTCAAAAATTGCGATGTGGTTTTCCCAGGTCGGGTCACTGACCCACACGGCGGATTCAGGAAAATAACGCTTCAGGAAATCCGCCCCTACCTTCAGCGCGCCGGAACCGCCCAGCGTCTGAATTGTCGCCACGCGTTGCTGCTGAAGAACCGGATGATCGGCGCCAAACAGCAACGGCGCAATGGTATGGCGATAGGTATTGAGACCTTCCATTGGCAGGTACAGCGACGCTCCGTGCGGCTGTGCATTAATCCGGGCTTCCGCTTCGGCAACGGCTTTAAGCTGAGGAATGATGCCCTCTTCGTTGTAATACAGACCGATGCTGAGATTCACTTTGTCGCTACGCGAATCCTCTTTGAAACGCTCCATAAGCGAAAGAATCGGGTCGCCAGCGTAGGCGTCAACTTTTTGAAACACGCTGTGGTTCTCCAGGTTTACAGGCAGGGGGTTAAAACACAATAAACCGGAAGCGAGAGAAGATCGAGAGGATGTTGATGTGAATATCGCCGGATGGCGGGGTATCCGCCTTATCCGGCCTGGGATCAATGCGCCACCCGGCACGCATTTAATCGATGTACTTCATCGCAACCCTTGATGTCAGGCGTGTGATAAGTTCGTAAGCACTCACTTTTGTCATTTCCGCAATGCGCTCAACGGGCAGACCTTCACCCCACAAAATGACCGGATCGCCTGCTTTGTCCTGCGCCTGAGGGCCTAAATCGACGCAGATCATGTCCATCGCCACGCGACCAACAATCGTCACTTCCCGACCATTAACCAGCACCGGCGTACCGGACGGCGCCGCGCGCGGATAACCGTCGCCATAGCCCATAGCAACCACGCCCAGACACGTATCGCGCTCGCTGATCCATGTGCCGCCGTAACCCACCGGTTCGCCCGCTTTATGCTCGCGAACGGCAATGAGGCTGGAGATTAGCGACATGACCGGCTGGCAGCCAAAATCTTCGCCAGTGGACTGATTTTCCAGCGGCGAGACGCCATAGAGGATGATGCCCGGTCGCGCCCAGTCAAAATGAGACTGCGGCCACAGCAGGATGCCGCCGGAAGCGGCGATGGAGCGTTGCCCCGGTTTACCTTCGCAGAAGGTATTAAAAATATCGAGTTGCTGCTCGGTCGCGCCGCATTCCGGCTCATCGGCGCGGGCAAAATGGCTGACGATATTTACCGGCTGGCGCACGTTTTTACACTGCGTAAGCCGTTGATAAAACGCTTCGGCTTTTTCAGGACGCACGCCCAGACGATGCATTCCCGTATCCAGTTTCATCCACACCGTTACCGGCTCATCCAGCCCGGCGGCTTCCAGCGCGGCAAGCTGTTCTTCGTTATGCACGGCGGTATGCAGATGCTGCGCAGAGATGACTGGCAGATCGGTGGCTTCAAAAAAACCTTCCAGCAACAGAATGGGCTGCGTGATCCCGCCCGCCCGCAGGCGCAGGGCTTCTTCAAGGCGGGCGACGCCGAAAGCGTCGGCATCAGGGAGCGTTCGCGCGGTCTCCAGAAGACCGTGTCCGTAAGCGTTCGCTTTCACGACCGCAACCAGCTTGCTGGCAGGCGCCAGTTCACGCAGACGTTGCAGATTGTGTCGCAGAGCGCGGCGGTTAATGACTACAGTTGCCGCTTGCATTTGAATTCCTTATAAAAAGAATCGCCAAAATCATTCGCGTTGCAGGACAAAAACGCTCTGGCGTTTTTGAACAGCGCCGGCGCTGTTCCCGAAGGGATAAGCGGGCGCAGTCAACGCATCTGCGGCGTGAATGATGAAGGAGATTTACTCGTCGTCGTATTGCGGTCCCGCATAGTTATCGAAACGCGACCATTGCCCGTTAAACGTCAGACGTACCGTACCGATTGGGCCGTTACGTTGTTTACCAATAATAATTTCTGCGATGCCTTTTAAGTCGCTGTTTTCGTGATAAACCTCGTCACGATAGATAAACATGATCAAGTCGGCATCCTGCTCGATGGAGCCGGATTCACGCAGATCCGAGTTGACCGGGCGTTTATCGGCGCGTTGTTCCAGAGAGCGGTTAAGCTGCGACAGCGCCACCACCGGCACCTGTAGCTCTTTTGCCAGCGCTTTCAGCGAGCGGGAGATTTCCGCGATTTCCAGTGTACGGTTATCGGAGAGCGACGGTACGCGCATCAGTTGCAGGTAGTCGATCATGATCAGACTTAATCCGCCATGTTCACGGTAGATACGACGGGCGCGCGAGCGAACTTCCGTCGGCGTCAGGCCGGATGAATCGTCAATATACATATTGCGCTTCTCCAGCAGGATGCCCATCGTACCGGAAATACGCGCCCAGTCTTCGTCATCCAGTTGACCCGTACGAATGCGCGTCTGGTCCACGCGCGACAGCGACGCCAGCATACGCATCATAATCTGTTCGCCGGGCATCTCCAGACTGAAGATCAGTACCGGTTTCTCCTGCAACATCGCGGCGTTTTCGCAGAGGTTCATCGCAAATGTCGTTTTACCCATCGACGGACGCGCCGCTACGATGATCAGATCCGAGCGCTGCAAACCGGCGGTTTTTTTGTTTAAGTCCTGATAACCGGTATCGACCCCTGTCACACCGTCATGCGGCTGCTGGAAAAGGGTTTCAATGCGCGCCACGGTCGCATCGAGGATTTGATCGATGCTTTTCGGGCCTTCGTCTTTATTGGCGCGGTTTTCCGCAATCTGGAAAACGCGAGATTCCGCGAGATCCAGCAGCTCGTCGCTGTTGCGCCCCTGCGGATCGTAACCCGCATCGGCAATTTCATGGGCGACGGAAATCATATCGCGAACAACGGCACGTTCGCGGACAATATCCGCATAAGCGCTGATGTTCGCCGCACTTGGCGTATTTTTGGATAACTCCGCCAGGTAAGCAAAACCGCCAACGCTGTCCAGTTGCCCCTGAATTTCCAGCGACTCCGCCAGCGTGATCAGGTCAATGGGCTTCCCCATCTCCTGCAAACGGTGCATTTCGGTAAAAATATGCCGGTGCGGCCGGGTATAAAAGTCATCCGCCACTACGCGTTCGGCGACATCGTCCCAGCGTTCGTTATCCAGCATTAAACCGCCCAACACCGACTGTTCCGCTTCAATCGAGTGCGGCGGCACTTTCAGCCCGTCAACCTGCAAATCACGGTCACGCGCATCAGTCTGTTGTTTGTTGAAGGGTTTATTTCCTGCCATAGTGAATGGAGTTACCGAGATAAAGAATGGGTCGAAACTTTACCATATAAGTGGACCCTTACGATACGTTCTGGAGGAAGCATGGCAACACGAATTGAATTTCACAAGCACGGTGGCCCTGACGTCCTGAAAGCAGTGGACTTTACCCCTGTAGACCCGGCGGAAAACGAAATCCAGGTCGAAAATAAAGCGATTGGCATCAACTACATTGATACCTATATTCGCAGCGGGCTCTATCCACCGCCATCCCTGCCCAGCGGGTTGGGCACTGAAGCGGCTGGCGTGGTGAGTAAAGTCGGCAGCAACGTTAAACATATTAAAGCGGGCGACCGCGTCGTTTATGCCCAGTCTGCGCTCGGGGCTTACAGTTCGGTACACAATGTTCCCGCCGATAAGGCCGCCATTCTCCCTAAAGCGATCTCTTTCGAGCAGGCTGCCGCCTCTTTTCTGAAAGGATTAACGGTCTTTTATCTGCTGCGCAAAACCTATGAGGTTAAACCCGACGAACCGTTTTTGTTCCATGCCGCCGCCGGGGGCGTGGGCCTTATAGCCTGCCAGTGGGCCAAAGCGCTGGGCGCGAAACTTATCGGCACGGTAGGCAGCGCGCAGAAAGCGCAAATTGCCTTACAGGCTGGCGCATGGAAAGTGATTAACTATCGTGAAGAAAATATCGCTGAACGGGTGAAAGAGATTACCGGCGGTAAAAAAGTACGGGTGGTTTACGATTCAGTCGGGAAAGATACCTGGGAAGCGTCGCTGGATTGCCTGCAACGCCGGGGGCTGATGGTGAGTTTTGGTAACGCTTCCGGCCCGGTGACCGGCGTTAACTTAGGCATCCTGAACCAAAAAGGCTCGCTGTACGTCACTCGCCCTTCTCTTCAGGGTTATATCACCAGTCGCGATGAATTGACCGAAGCCAGCAACGAGCTGTTTTCACTGATTGCCAGCGGCGTGATAAAAGTCGAGGTCGCGGAGAATCAGAAATACGCGTTGAAAGATGCGCAGCGCGCGCATGAGGTGCTGGAAAGCCGGGCAACGCAGGGATCGAGCCTGCTCATTCCGTAGTATGACGGGGAAAAGAATTAGGGCTTCCACATGGGAAGCCCTTTCTTTTTTAGTTCGGCTGTATGTAGGGTACAGCTCGATGAATTCATTAGCCGCGCAATAGTGACAGATTTGATAATCAATTCCTATTTGCTTCTAAGAAGAAAGTTACAGGTTGTGATCCTCTGCACAATACCTTAGTAAAACCGACGGTTATTGCGCTGATACTGTGGGATTTTTGGCGTTTTTACCGCTTTGATGACCCACACCACGGCAACAGCCAACAGCAACCACGGCAGCAGTTTGATCACCAACGCAAACATCCCGCCCAGGAACATCACGGCGGTCGCCACCATCAGCGCGGCCAGAATTCCCAACAATGACACGCCGGTGGCCATCAGCATGATAAAAAAGCCCATCACAAAAAGTAGTTCCAGCATGATTCCCCCTGAATATGGAATGCCCGGTGGCGTAGCGCTTTGCGGGCCGACATATTCAGACCATTACAATAAACATGCCAAAATTAATCTATTGATTTGCAAACAAAACGCCCCGCGACTGTGCGCAGGGCGTGGTGAAATTGACTAACTTTTAGTGAGAACTTAACGCTTATCCGCCACCCGTTTCAGCGCATGTTCCAGCACGTCAATGTCGGCGCCTGCTTTATGGGCATTTTCGCTCAGATAACGGCGCCACTGGCGCGCGCCAGGAATCCCCTGAAACAGCCCCAGCATATGACGGGTAATATGCCCGAGGTATGTCCCCTGGCTCAGTTCACGCTCAATGTACGGATACATGGCGCGAACGACAGCCACAGGATCGGCATCCGCCGTGGTCGCGCCAAAGATCTCACGGTCAACGGAGGCCAGAATACCCGGGTTTTGATAGGCTTCGCGCCCGATCATCACGCCATCCATATGCTCCAGATGCGCTTTCGCCTCTTCCAGCGACGTAATACCGCCGTTGATGGACATGGTCAGATGCGGGAAGTCACGCTTTAACTGGTAAACGCGCGGGTAATCCAGCGGCGGGATCTCGCGGTTTTCCTTCGGGCTAAGCCCGGAGAGCCAGGCCTTGCGCGCGTGGATAATAAACATCTCGCATTCGCCTTTACCGGCGACCGTATTGATGAAGTCACAGAGAAATTCGTAGCTATCCTGATCGTCAATACCGATACGGGTTTTGACCGTTACCGGGATCGACACTACATCCCGCATCGCCTTCACGCAATCCGCCACCAGTTGCGCATTTCCCATCAGACAGGCGCCAAACATGCCGTTTTGTACACGGTCAGACGGGCAGCCTACGTTAAGGTTAATTTCGTCATATCCTCGCGCCTGCGCCAGTTTCGCACATTGCGCCAGCGCAGCCGGATCGCTGCCGCCAAGCTGCAACGCCACCGGATGCTCTTCCTCGCTGTATGCCAGATAGTCGCCTTTGCCATGAATGATCGCCCCGGTTGTTACCATCTCGGTATAGAGCAACGTCTGGCGAGACAGCAGACGCAGGAAGTAGCGGCAATGTCTGTCCGTCCAGTCGAGCATCGGCGCGATAGAAAAACGATGAGCAGGGTACAGGGCTAATTTCTCTGGCATCACGTTGGTTTGCAACGTGTTTTGTGACTCTTTATTTTGATGCATTTTTAAACTTTTTAACGTATTTTTGCATTCTCGGTACCCCTGACAGGCCCCCTAAAAATGGGAGCCTACAGAGGAGAATGGAATGAGATATGGCCTACTATAGCATAGAGAAACACCCGCACGCAGATGGCACATTGAGGTTAAAAAGATGCCATGAGAAATAATGCCTGAATCATAACTGTTCGTGCGTTCATCATTGTTTCCCATCCATGTTATTACCACTCCCCGTAGGGGTAGGTTTTTCCTTTGATAAACGCTTCTGTATCGCTGGAATAACGGTATTCGCGCAGAAAGCCGCTGTTTGCCCCCTCCTTACAGATCGTCAGTTCATTACCCGACAGGGTGTGGATTTTCCGGGGCGTTACGGGGATGGCAGGATAATCGCCCACATCAGGGAACCAGATCCTGACCTTGCCACCAGGCGCAAGGCCGAACAGAATATTGTTGTACCAGAAAGGATCTCCTGAACGATCAGTATGGTCTGCTGGGGTCTTCATCCTCTGCCATATGGCAGGAGAAAACATCACGCGGGTTTCGTAGGTCTGATGGTCAATGAGCGAATCCCAACAGAAGATCATATACTGTGGCGGTTTATTAACTTTGTTAAAAGTCACCCCTCCCCTATGGAGATTTGTCTTCCATTTGTTAACTGAATCCGGATCTCTGTCCGTATGGTCAACCGTGTTAAAAGTATAGAGATACCCGTCAGTATCAATTATCCGCGCTTGTGTTACATCTGCAGGTAACTGCCAGGGGGTGATAAAAGAAAAACTCCATTTACCGTAGGGTAAAGACCAGTCGCCGCTGGCGGCCTGTTTCGACTGTAAGGGATACATCTGCGGGTGACTGCACCCCGCCAGCACCAGCAGGACTGCCAGAATATATAACCGTCGTGTGTTCATCATTGTTTCCTGTCCCTGTTATTACCACTCCCCGTAGGGGTAGGTTTTTCCTTTGATAAACGCTTCTGTGTCGCTGGAATAACGGTATTCGCGCAGAAAGTCGCTGTTTGCCCCCTCCTTACAGATCGTCAGTTCATTACCCGACAGGGTATGGATTTTCCGGGGTGTTACAGGAATGGCAGGATAATCTCCTGCATCAGGGAACCAGATCCTGACCTTGCCGCCAGGCGCAAGGCCGAACAGGATATTGTTGTACCACAGAGGCTCCCCACCAAACAGATGATCGGCAGGTGTCTTCATACGCTGCCACATTGCGGGTGAAAATATCACGCGGGTTTCATAAGTCCGGCGATCGATGAATGAATCCCAGCAGAACACAATAAACTGCGGAGGCTTGTTGATTTTATTGAAGTTAACGCTTCCGCCATACAAAATATCGCCCCATTTATCAATGGAAACTGGGTCACGGGATGTTGAGTCCAGCGTGTAAAAGGTATAAAGATACCCGTCGGTATCAATTACCCGTGCATGTCTTACCCGCGCGGGTAATGCCCAAGGGGTGATAAAAGAAAAACTCCCTTTCCCGTAGGGCAATGTCCAGTCGCCGCTGGCAGCCTGCTTCGACTGTAAGGGATACGTCTGCGGGTGACTGCACCCCGCCAGCGCCAGCAGGACTGCCAGGATATGTAACCGTCGTGCATTCATCATTGTTTCCCGTCCATGTTGTAAATTGTTCTGAGCCATCCCGCATCAGGCCGGTTAACGAAACCGATCGTTTCAGAAGCAGAAGCCCCGCCTTGTGGTTTACCCGTTTTACTTACGGCGACGGCATTCCAGTTTGCTGAACAGTGGATATAGGTTTTGGCAATAATTTCAATGTCCTGCTTAGTGAACCCGATAGTTGGCCGTCTCAAGCGTGCAGATTTTCCCATTGAAATTGCACGTTCCAGGAAGAGAGAAAGATCAGCAGGAATTTTAAGTTCATCCACTTCCAGGTTCTCATTAAACATCACCCCCGCCTCCTTCGCCGCATCGACCATCACCCGCAGAATTACCTTCGACCAGTCATTTCGGACAATGCGCTGGCGCATCGTCAGTGCGGCAAAGCTGCGCTTTTGCATCTGACCATAACGGTCGGTAGCGGCGTAGTCGTCTGACCAAACTTCAGGGGTGATTTCATTAGTACGCATAATCGGTGCGATAGCAGGAGAGGCTTCCAGAACCGGTAGTTGTGCCATGGTCTTCCGGTAAGCACCGGAACGTTCATCAGGTTGATTTGATGGTAAAGTGTCAACCTGCGGGCGGGTAAGAAACAGATCCTCACGCGTTTTAGGCAGGTAACCGCCGCCGATGTCGGAATGCACTCCGGGTAAGGTTATCTCCGGCCAGGCAGGCGCCACGCTGTTAAGCGCAAAGTTATAGCGACATTCATGCTGAGCGGTGATATGGAAAACTTTTTGCGCCACGCCGGGCCGCAAACGAATATTGACGTCGCCCGTATCAGCGCTGTGTGGATTCAGACCATTAAAGGGAGTTCCAACGGCCGTGACGGTATCAAAAATACCCATAAAGCGGGTCTTTCCTGCAGGTTTCCCCGTGTAGACCTGTTTTACCATGCCAGCATTAATGGCATTTATAATTGCGCCGTCTTCTGACTGTACGCGATTAGCAAAATGACGAGCCGCTGCCGCACCGCGGCTGAAGCCGAAAATATCAAACAGCAAGTTCTCAATAATAAATTTGCCCTTCAACATACGTATTGTGGCCTTTATTGCTTCAGCCAGTTGCGCTACCGCATCGTCAGTTTTAGCGATTACACCGTAATCAGACGTGCCAAGCCCTAAGCCGATCATGCTGTCCGCTTCACCAGCTTGCGTACCTATACCCTCAATATATACGGCATACTGAATATAATGCCCATCGGGA
Source organism: Citrobacter koseri ATCC BAA-895 (assembly GCF_000018045.1). Lineage (NCBI taxonomy): Bacteria > Pseudomonadati > Pseudomonadota > Gammaproteobacteria > Enterobacterales > Enterobacteriaceae > Citrobacter > Citrobacter koseri. The sequence goes on from NC_009792.1 coordinate 3,598,779, forward strand.
GGATACCTTTTCAGGTATAGCTCATTTAGCCAGTGTATATTTGTATAGTACCCGTAGTAGCTGGTTGCCTCTGTACCACTCAGCCCCATTTTTTCGGAAGCACTCTTTTGGAGAATTATTTCCGCATCAGGGCTATCAATGTCAAAATGCTGCGCGGTACAAGCCGCCAGCATATTTCGCGTATTGACCGCGTTATTGCCCGTGCCGTCGAAGAAGATCCCCAGCACCAGCGTGACCTTTCGTTTCTCCGGCTCCGGGGGAGGAGATATAACCTGCGCCACTGGAAAAAGCTGATTATATCGTTCAGGCGTGACAAGGTAATCGAACTCAGTACCAGCGAGAAGATGCTGACAATGAATATAATCATAATCCAGCGAAATATATTCATAATCCAAACTATTTTGCCGTGATTCAGATACCAGCCGATTTAATCTTGCCCCTCTCAGTTTAATGACATAATACTTCTCCCACCGGCCAAATCTATTGATCCGATAAATATCAAAGCGCATTTTAAGATTTTCATTATTATTGATCGCATTTGTCAGTAACGGTGACGCCCTGTCAATTACTTTACTAAAGGACAGCCCCTGATGCTTCACCCCCATTCCAGTGTTTGATATCCCCTGCGTAAGGCTAAAAACGAAAATTTCATCTTCATGTCCCTGCTGCCAACGATTCCCCACTGAAGTTGTGGTTCCACAACCAGAGGAAATATCCCCTTGATGCTCACCCTCAATGGTTACATAAATAATATCACCCATTTGTGCCCCTGATTTATTACACCACTTTTATGAGAGTAATTCTCTGGGGACAATGATATTTTGTGCATCGTCAAGAAATAACGTATTGCCACCACAATTTAAGAATAATAATGTCGCAAATAAAAAGCAGAACAATAAATACCCTTAAAGCATACTGAACATGAATATCATAAAATTCTCATAAGCATCACATTAAACCCTTATAACAGGCCCTCACTTAAGTTTCATGATAATTTTACTGAGCGATTTTAATAATACGATTAGCGTTAATAGATAACCGTTCAATGATAGAAAATAATACCACCGGGTGAAACCAGTGACTTTATGGGCTATTCCTCCCGGTTCAATTTACCCACTTACAGAAACCAGTGACAGACGCGCCGCCGTGCAGGTATTGCTTTTTGCATAAAACGGTTATGTGTAGCAACCAGGGCTGTGTTATGAGCTGCTTCTCGGCGTTT